>NZ_LMJQ01000045.1:159678-160340 GCF_001429475.1 Bacillus sp. Root131 | reverse complement strand
ATGATGGCAGAGAGGTCACACCCGTTCCCATACCGAACACGGAAGTTAAGCTCTCTAGCGCCGATGGTAGTTGGGACCTTGTCCCTGTGAGAGTAGGACGTTGCCAGGCAAAATGGAGGATTAGCTCAGCTGGGAGAGCACCTGCCTTACAAGCAGGGGGTCGGCGGTTCGATCCCGTCATCCTCCACCATATATGTCGGAGGGGTAGCGAAGTGGCTAAACGCGGCGGACTGTAAATCCGCTCCTTCGGGTTCGGCAGTTCGAATCTGCCCCCCTCCACCATTCTTAATTATTGGGCTATAGCCAAGCGGTAAGGCAACGGACTTTGACTCCGTCATGCGCTGGTTCGAATCCAGCTAGCCCAGCCATTAAGAGCCATTAGCTCAGTTGGTAGAGCATCTGACTTTTAATCAGAGGGTCGAAGGTTCGAATCCTTCATGGCTCACCATTTTTAATRAAAYATGCGGGTGTGGCGGAATTGGCAGACGCACTAGACTTAGGATCTAGCGCCTTTGGCGTGGGGGTTCGACTCCCTTCACCCGCACTTTTAATAAAATAACTCATACATGTCTTGCGGAAGTAGTTCAGTGGTAGAATACAACCTTGCCAAGGTTGGGGTCGCGGGTTCGAATCCCGTCTTCCGCTCCAATTTTCAATATGAC
>NZ_LMJQ01000045.1:0-159668 GCF_001429475.1 Bacillus sp. Root131 | reverse complement strand
ACCCCCGCCCTCGGCACCATATGCGCCCGTAGCTCAATTGGATAGAGCGTTTGACTACGGATCAAGAGGTTAGGGGTTCGACTCCTCTCGGGCGCGCTTTTATTAACGGGAAGTGGCTCAGCTTGGTAGAGCACCTGGTTTGGGACCAGGGGGTCGCAGGTTCAAATCCTGTCTTCCCGATATTACAAAAAACATGGGGCCTTAGCTCAGCTGGGAGAGCGCCTGCCTTGCACGCAGGAGGTCAGCGGTTCGATCCCGCTAGGCTCCACTTTATTTAATATATGTCTCGGAGGTATACCCAAGTTCGGCTGAAGGGATCGGTCTTGAAAACCGACAGGCGGTGAGAATCGCGCGGGGGTTCGAATCCCTCTACCTCCTCCATTTTCTTTTAAATGGTTTAGACATATAATAATAAAATATTTATTTTTCCTTCATGGAGGTATACCCAAGTTCGGCTGGAGGTATACCCAAGTTCGGCTGAAGGGATCGGTCTTGAAAACCGACAGGCGGCGAGAGTCGCGCGGGGGTTCGAATCCCTCTACCTCCTCCATTTTTTAAATTTAATATTGTCGCGGGGTGGAGCAGTACGGTAGCTCGTCGGGCTCATAACCCGAAGGTCGCAGGTTCAAATCCTGTCCCGGCAACCAAATGGTCCCGTGGTGTAGTGGTTAACATGCCTGCCTGTCACGCAGGAGATCGCCGGTTCGACCCCGGTCGGGACCGCCATTTATGTTGGCTCGGTAGCTCAGTCGGTAGAGCAGAGGACTGAAAATCCTCGTGTCGGCGGTTCGATTCCGTCCCGAGCCACCATTTTTTTTATGCCGGCTTAGCTCAATTGGTAGAGCAACTGACTTGTAATCAGTAGGTTGGGGGTTCAAGTCCTCTAGCCGGCATCATTTAGGGGCATAGTTTAAAGGTAGAACTGAGGTCTCCAAAACCTCCAGTGTGGGTTCGATTCCTACTGCCCCTGTAAGTATATGGGCCTATAGCTCAGCTGGTTAGAGCGCACGCCTGATAAGCGTGAGGTCGATGGTTCGAGTCCATTTAGGCCCACCATATATTATTCCGCAGTAGCTCAGTGGTAGAGCTATCGGCTGTTAACCGATCGGTCGTAGGTTCGAGTCCTACCTGCGGAGCCATGGCCCGTTGGTCAAGTGGTTAAGACACCGCCCTTTCACGGCGGTAACACGGGTTCGAATCCCGTACGGGTCATACAAAAAAGAGTCAGCATTATGCTGGCTCTTTTTTATTTTGTTAATCCTTTTTATAATGTTACTTTCCAGAAATAAATAAAGGAATTTTGGAAAAGCTATGGTATGTATAAAAAGGAGGAAATAAATAATGACACAAGTTAGAGACTTAATGAGTACCCATATTGTACATTGTACACCACTAGACAATGTATATGAGGCAGCTGTAAAAATGAAGGAAGAATCGGTTGGATTAATTCCTGTTGTTGAAAATGAGCAAGTTGTTGGGCTTGTTACTGATCGAGATTTAGTTGTTCGAGGGATTGCTGAAAAACATCCTGGATCTAATAAAATTACAAATGTAATGACAACAAATATTATCTCAGTTTCTCCAAATGATTCTATTGAAAAGGCTACAGAGCTAATGGCACAGTATCAAATTAGACGGTTACCAGTAGTTGATAGTGGTCAGCTTATTGGCATGTTAGCACTAGGAGATTTAGCTATAAGGGAATCGGCAGATGATCAAGCTGGATTTGCCTTGAGCGAAATCTCAGAGCATACAGAATAAATTGAAACTTTAATTAACCGAGATTTTAATGGTCACTCATAAAGAGCTAAATTATATATAAAGTTCAGATGCATTATTCTAGTATATATGGATTAAACTAATATATTAGCGTGATGTATCTGAGGCATTATATAATAAGTATATGGTGAATAATTTCGACAGTTTTTTAAAATTTGTTATTCTTAATTTTTAATAAGAGAAAAGATGATATACTGATAGATATAAGTATTATGAGAGATTTTGAATATAACAATATTAATTTTTAATGGTTCGATATTAAATTAATATTTCCTACATAGATGAAAAGGGAAGGGGAATTATATGAAGGCTGTACAGGGCGATCCAAATTGGAATTTGGTTACAGATACATATATAGAACCAAATAATTTCGCTGAATTATTTTCTTTGCTTGTACCTTGTCACCCAAAAGGTGAGGGGAAAGAACGAACTATATTAGTATGGAAAGAGAAAGAATTTTATAAAGAAGAAAATTTAGCGGCATTTATCGTATATGGCATGAATAAAGTAAAGAATTTACCGCAGTTTCATAAAGATGAAATTCCAACTTTAGTGCGTATTCTTCGCTTATGCCAAGAGATTGGTTGGTATGAAGAGGCAAATGCTTTTATGATAGCGCAAGGATTAGCTGAGTTTGTTCATACTTCATTGGAATATGAAACATGGGATCTTTTGACGCAATCAGTTGCTTTAAACTATTTAATTATTAAATATCGTATAGGTGAACTGACAGATAGGGATATTGAAATTTGGGATAGAGTTAAATTTAATGAGAAATGTATAACCGATTGTAAACATTTATTATCTCATAAAGAAGTATTGGAGTTTACATTCTTTTATATGTGCAAGAGAGCGAAATCATTATCAAAAGAGCAATTAAATAGTGATATGATGAGTTTAGCAATGTATTGTAATACTTTCGTATATGATTTATATACACATGATTTATTACGTAAATATCGTAAGTGTACAGATTTCCTATCATATTATGGACCTAGTCAGGCAGTTTTAGCATGTCAAAGAGCTGTATTATCTCAAATTTCCGATCGCTTAGACCCGTTAAAGACAACTCATGTAGATGATTATTTATATGTGATGAAAGAAATGATGGAGCATATGACGCTAGGAGTAATGGATCGATACGGTCATTTTATTGGAAAGCTACTATCTTATGTGCCATTTTTCGAAATGATACAAGTTCCACAGCATGCATATTATTGTGAAGAATTACTGTATATTTGTAAGGGCATTGAATATAAAGAAGAAACACTACGCAATTATATATTTATACAATTACATGATTGTTTACCATCATTCTTTAGGCTATTTCTTAAAAATAAGCGTTACGCAACGATTCATGATATTCTTTTCTATTGGTGCGATGACGAACAACGAATGAGCTTAGAGAAAAAATATAATCTGAGCTTTATTTATGAAAAATATGCTTGTGGATAAACAATATTTTCGATATGAAAAATTAATATAAATTAAAAAGGATCTCCAGTTTATGTGAGATCCTTTTTTGTTAGTAAAACAAGGAGAAAGTGATTAAGACAAGAAACAACATTCCATATAGGAGAAGTTGTGCAGTATAACTTCCTTGTATACCAAAAAAAGTATTGGCTTTCTTATACAAATTCAATATGTATTTTATTGGAGTATCTTTGAAAGATTGGTACACAGTGTCTCCTCTTTCTAAGCTTCTTGTTCTTGTTTTTGGTTATAAGGGACATTAATATATCTAGCTACAAATAATAAAACAGCCATAAAGAATATTGGAAATACAGTAGATAAATAAAAGCCATTACTAATTATATTTGTTATGAGAGCACTCAAAAGAAATATAGCGTTATAAATATGGGCAATTTTTTGTTTTAGTTGCACTTGAAATGATTCCATCATAATTTCTAATGCAACAAAAGCAATAATAATAGATAAAAATACAATGTTTGTATTGTAAATGATTAAACAACAGATTAAACCTAAAAAGGCTACGTATTCAATTATAAGAGGTATATTGCGTGGCATACAACTTACCTAACTAAATATGGCAGTGGATTTACTGCATTTGTTTTTTCAAAATTCCATTCTCCATTATGTAATTCAAAATGAAGATGTTGCCCGTATGAATGACCGGTGTTTCCCATATGACCTACTAATTGTCCAGTTTGTACTTGATCACCAGCTTGTACAGTGCGATCCTTCATATGAGCATAAACAGTTGTATATAATTTCCCATTGATTTGATGCGCAATGAAAACAACATTGCCATAGCTAGCTGAATAATAAGATTTCACAACTTTACCTGCAGCAGCAGCTTGGATAGAGACGTTCCCTGGAGCGGCAATATCTATACCATAATGCATTTGTTCCCAGCGTATATCAAAGGTTGAGCTAATTCTTCCTTGAGCAGGGAATTTGAAAGCAGCTGGAATAGATGAAGGCTGATCTGTTTTGGCTTGTGGTTGATTTTGTACTACATAGTGTTTTGCTACATATCCGTATCCTGTGCCAAAACGAATTTTATACCAAGTTCCTGCAGTTTCTACTACTTGTACTTGTGTACCTTTTTGTAATGAACCGAGTAGAGCGCTACTTGTACTAGTGTTGCTACGTACATTCAGATTAGGTGTTGCAACAGTATATTTTGTATTATTTTGAACGGTGATTCCTTTTACTAAGGGCTGTGAACCATTAGAGATGAATGCTTTTTGTACGTAACCTGTTTGGCCATTATGTGATATTTTATACCATTCGCCTTGATCTTCTTGAACGGTAATGAACTTGCCATTTGGTAATACATCTAAAATGGAAGATTCTAAATTAGGTTCGGAGCGAACGTTCAATGCATTAGCATTGACGATGTATTGATCATTAGATCGAAGTTTGTTTTTTAGTAAAATAGCATCTTTTTGTACATAACCTACTTTATTATGAACAGATACTTTATACCAACCATTAGTTATTTCAAGGATGTTCACTTTTGTATTAAAGCGAATTGTATCAATTGATGTGCTTTTTACGCTATCTTCTGTATGTAATGCTACTTGATCGACTTTGACATACCCAGTTTTAATATTAGATAATTGTTCAGCGTTTGCTTTTTGTACATTTGTTTCACCCATAGAAGGAAGTAAAGAAGCAATCGCTACAGTAGTTGCTGTTAAAGCAGTAGCTTTCATATTCATATAATAGAGACCTCCTCTAGTTGTATAGTTGTAATTTTATTATAGTATAAAGATATAATATAGTGGGTGTATTCACATAAATGTAATATGAAATCAATATAAAAATAAATTTTTTGAGGATAATGATTCCTTATTATCCAATTAATTAGGATAATAATTTCTAAGATAGAATATAAGTATTATATAGTTTTGTTATTTTGTTGACAATTGAGAAAATTAAAACAGTTGATGATGTCTTATTACGATGTTATACTGACAGTGATAATTTCATAGTTTGCTAGGAGAGCTGGTGTTGCCAGCTGAGAGTAGGCCGTAAGCCTTTGATCCTTTTCATTACCTGATCTAGATTATGCTAGCGTAGGGAAGCAATTCGGACACTAATAATAAGTCCCCGTTTCTTTGCGTATAGAAACGGGGCTTTTTTGTTTAAAAATTTCATATTGAAACCACTAGGGGTGCTTGTTGTGCTGAGAGAGGAATAATCCTTAACCCTTACAGACCTGATCTAGGTAATACTAGCGAAGGGAAGTGGAGCAACGAATAAATTATAATTTTATTTGCTGTAACCACTTCTTATTTAGAAGTGGTTTTTTATTTAAATACACATACCGGAAGGGGATAGCGAAATGAAATTTTGCGATAGATTATTAGAAACTGTACAACCAGTTTGGGAGATGAGTCATAATCATCCGTTTGTAGTAGGTATGGGGGATGGCACGTTAGAAAAAGATAAGTTTCAGTATTACATTATTCAAGATTATTTATATTTGTTAGATTATGCAAAGCTATATGCGATTGGTGTTGTAAAAGCAACAAATCCACAAGTAATGGGGAAATTTGCTGAACAAATTGATGGCATATTAAATGGAGAAATGACAATCCATAAACAATATGCAAAAAGACTGGGAATTTCTATAGAGGAGATAGAGTCTGCAAAGCCATCTGCTAAAAATTTGGCTTATACAAATTACATGATGTCTGTATCTCAAAATGGCACACTTGCGGAATTAATAGCAGCACTTCTTCCATGTATGTGGAGCTACTGGGAAATTGGAAAGCGTTTAAATGATATTTCTGGAGCAAGAGATCATGAGTTCTTTGGTGAGTGGATTCAAGGATATAGTTCTGAAGAATACGGTAACCTTTGTATTTGGTTAATCGATTTATTAAATGAAATGGCAGTTGGAAAGTCTGAAAAAGAGCTAGATCAATTAGAGGAGATTTTCCTATATTCCAGTCGATTTGAATATTTATTCTGGGATATGTCCTATCGTAAGGAGATGTGGGGATTTGAGGAGCAAGAACATACTACAGTTTCATAATGTTTCTTTTCATTATGATGAGAAACCAATCATCAATGAATTAAATGCTTCTATACAAGATAAAGAGTTTGTAAGTATTATCGGACCGAGTGGATGCGGGAAAAGTACTCTATTTCGCCTTATTACAGGTTTAGAAGAAGTAAGTACTGGGCAGATAGAGCTGACAGAAACGAAGAGCCATCCTGTAGGGTATATGCCCCAAAAAGATATGCTCCTGCCGTGGCGAACGATTATTGAGAATGCTGCTCTGCCGCTAGAGTGTCAAGGTGTACAGAAGAAAGAAGCACAAATAAAGGCCAAGGAACTGCTACATAAATTTGGCTTACAAGGGTATGAGACAAAATATCCGAAAGATTTATCTGGTGGTATGAGACAACGCGTATCTTTTATTCGGACTTTATTAACAGGTGGGGAGGTATTGTTGTTAGATGAACCGTTTAGCGCGTTGGACGCTTTAACGAAGGCATCTTTGCAAGAATGGCTGTTTGAACAATGGAAAGAGTGGGAAAAAACAATTTT
This sequence comes from Bacillus sp. Root131, assembly GCF_001429475.1. Taxonomy (NCBI): domain Bacteria; kingdom Bacillati; phylum Bacillota; class Bacilli; order Caryophanales; family Bacillaceae; genus Bacillus; species Bacillus sp. Root131. The sequence goes on along the minus strand of NZ_LMJQ01000045.1, from coordinate 152,860 downwards.
ATTTATCACTCATGATGTGGAAGAAGCGTTGTTTCTTTCTAATCGAATTTTAGTAGTAGAGCAGCAACCGATAACTACTTTAACCGAGAGGGTTGTACCGCTTGATTGTAATCGAACAAGAAAAGATTTATATAAACCTGAAGTGTTAGCGCTTAAAGATGAGCTTCTTAGTATGTTACAAAGGCAGGTACTCGTATGATGAACCGGTTGAAGGAGCTATTACCTGCCCTTACACTTTCTAGTATTTTACTTGCCTTTTGGGAAGTAGGCGCAAGGATCGTAGATGAAATGTACATTTTACCGTCACCGTCTGCGATTGTAATGAAGATATGGAAACTAAAAGATATATTATTTACGGTTCATTTGCCGGCAACATTATATGTCGTTTTAATAGGTGTGGCAATTTCTATCGTACTTGGGGTAGGGCTAGCGATGTTAATGAACGCGAGTAATTGGATGGAGAGAGCATTTTATCCATTATTAGTCGCTTCACAAACGATTCCTATTACAGCGCTTGCTCCGCTCTTCGTTTTATGGTTTGGATATACGATTTGGAGTAAAGTCGTTATTACGGTTTTAATTACGTTTTTCCCGATTGCGGTCAATACGTATGATGGACTACGCAGTACGAAAAAAGAATGGGAAGAGCTTTTAGTTACATACGGGGCAACGAAAAAAGATGTTTTTCTTAAATTAAAATTGCCGTCTGCTCTTCCTTATTTTTTCTCAGCTTTAAAAATCGCAGTTCCGCTTAGTGTTATCGGAGCAGCAATTGGCGAATGGCTCGGTGCGCAAGCTGGGTTAGGATATTTCAGTAAAAGAATGATGACGCAGTTAGACGGAGCAGGTGTATTTGCACCCATTGTATTGTTATCATTACTAGCTATTTTCTTCGTCATCCTTATTTCGATATTAGAAAAGAAATTCATTAGTTGGAGGAAGCATTCATGAAATTATTAAAACGCATCTTTGTGTTTACATTATTAGTTGCAATGATTGCTGGATGTTCTAGTAATTCAGCATCAGATAAGAGTAAAAAAGAAAAAGAAATAACGGTCATGCTTGATTGGTACCCAAATGCGGTACATAGCTTTATTTATGCAGCAATTGAAAAAGGCTATTTTAAAGAAGAAGGAGTAAAGGTGAATATTAAATTCCCTTCTAATCCGACTGATCCATTAACTTTAGCAGCTGCAGGAAAAGTAACGGTTGGCTTATATTATCAACCAGATGTTGTTATGGCAAAAGCAAACGAACAAATTCCAGTGAAATCAATTGGAGCTGTCGTACGTTCCCCATTAAATCATGTTGTATCACTGAAGTCAGCAGGCATTCAATCGCCAAAAGATTTAGAGGGGAAAACAGTTGGATATTCTGGAACACCTTTAAGTGAGATGTATTTAAAAACGATGGTAAAAGAAGCTGGTGGTAATCCAGATACAGTGAAAGTAGTCGATGTTGGCTTTGATTTAGTACCAGCATTAATTACGAAAAAAGTGGATGCGGTAACAGGGGCATACATTAACCATGAAGTACCTGTTATGCGTCATGAAGGTCATGAACCAGCGTACTTTAATCCAGCAGATTATGGTGTACCGAATTATCATGAGCTTGTATTTGTAACAGGTGATAAAACGTTGAAAAAAGATAAAGAAGCGTTGCAAGCCTTCTTACGTGGTACGAAAAAAGGCTATGATTTCATGAAGAAAAATCCAGATGAAGCATTAAATATTTTATTAAATCATCAAGAAAAAGAAAACTTCCCGCTTGTGCCAGAAGTTGAAAAAGAAAGTATGAAAATTTTATTAGAGAAGATGGAAACGAAAGATGAGCCATTTTTATCAGATTCAAAAGAATCATGGGAAAAACAAAATAAATGGCTGAAAGACAAAGGAATGACGAAAGAAACCGTCCCAGCCGATGAACTATTCGAAAATATTTTAAAGTAGGCGAATGAATATGAAAAATGAGCTCCACGTAATCTCAAATGGCCATATGCCATTCGAAGAGTTAGTGAATGTAGCGATGCAAATTGAGAGTGAGATTGATTATTTGCATATTCGTGAGCGTGAGAAGAGTACGAAGGAATTATATGAAGGTGTGGAAAGTCTATTAATGGAGGGCTTTCCGGCTTCTAAAATTGTCATAAACGATCGAATTGATATCGCCATTTTATTAAATATTCCTCGTGTTCAACTAGGATATCGAAGTACAGATGTAAAGTCAGTGAAAGAAAAGTTTTCGTATTTGCATGTCGGTTATTCTGTGCATTCGCTAGATGAAGCAATAGTAGCTTTTAAAAATGGAGCGGATTCACTCGTTTATGGCCATGTATTTCCGACAGATTGTAAAAAAGGTGTGCCAGCGAGAGGGCTTGAAGAAATTTCAGACATTGCAAGGTGTTTATCTATACCGATTACAGCAATTGGAGGAATTACTCCTGAGAATACAAAGGATATTCTGGCAAGTGAAGTAAGTGGAATTGCTGTTATGTCTGGAATTTTAAGTAGTAGTAACCCGTATAGCAAAGCGAAGTCTTATAAGGAATCAATAAGAAAGTGGGCGGAAAAACATGTGTGAGAAGTATGATGTAGCGATTATTGGTGGTGGTGTAATTGGTAGTTCAGTTGCACATTTTCTAGCAGAAAGAGGACATAAAGTAGCGATTGTAGAGAAGCAAAAAATTGCATCGGAAGCTTCGAAAGCAGCTGCTGGTTTACTTGGTGTTCAAGCAGAATGGGATGCGTATGATCCGCTATTTGAACTTGCTAGAGAAAGCCGAGCTATATTTCCACAACTTGCAGCAGTTTTACGTGAAAAGACGGGTATTGATATTGGATATGAAGAAAAAGGAATTTATCGTATTGCTCAAAATGAAGATGAGAAGGAAAGAATTCTTCACATTATGGATTGGCAGCAGAAAATAGGTGAAGATTCTTATTTTCTAACGGGAGACCATGTGCGGGAAAAAGAGCCATATCTATCCGAATCTATTATAGGAGCAGTATATTATCCGAAAGACGGTCATGTTATTGCACCAGAGCTTACGAAAGCATTCGCACATTCTGCAGCGATTTCCGGTGCTGATATATATGAACAGACAGAAGTATTTGATATCCGTATTGAAAATAATAAAGTGACTGGAGTTATTACAAGTGAAGGTATTGTCACATGTGAGAAAGTCGTTATTGCAGGAGGTTCATGGAGCACGAAGTTACTCAGTTATTTTCACCGCGATTGGGGTACATATCCAGTTAAAGGAGAAGTGGTTGCGGTAAGAAGTAGAAAACAACTTTTAAAAGCACCTATTTTTCAAGAAAGATTTTACATTACTCCAAAGCGCGGTGGACGTTACGTAATTGGGGCAACAATGAAGCCACATACGTTCAATAAAACTGTGCAGCCAGAAAGTATAACTTCTATATTAGAGCGTGCTTATACAATATTGCCAGCTTTAAAAGAAGCAGAATGGGAAAGCACGTGGGCAGGATTAAGACCACAATCGAATCATGAAGCTCCTTATATGGGAGAGCATGAAGAAATAAAAGGTTTATATGCTTGCACGGGCCATTATCGAAACGGTATTTTATTAAGTCCTGTTTCTGGCCAATATATGGCTGATTTAATAGAAGGAAAGCAAGAGAATCATTTGCTAGATTCATTGCTTTCTAGAAGAGTTTAGAAAGGGGATGGAAGTTTGAATTTAAAAATTAATGGTAACCAAATTGAAGTGCCAGCGAGTGTAAAAACAGTAGCTGAGTTACTTACACATTTAGAGCTAGATAACAGAATTGTTGTAGTAGAGCGTAATAAAGATATTTTACAAAAAGATGATCATACAGATACATCTGTTTTTGATGGAGACCAAATTGAGATTGTAACTTTCGTAGGAGGCGGTTGATTATGTTGAACATTGGACCATTTTCATTTCATTCTAGACTTTTATTAGGAACAGGTAAATTCCCTGATTTTGACGTACAGCAAAAGGCAATTGACGTTTCTGAAGCTGAAATTTTAACGTTTGCAGTACGTCGTATGGATATCTTTGATGCAAAGCAACCTAATTTATTAGAGAAACTTGATGTGAAAAAATATACGTTATTACCAAATACAGCAGGGGCAAAAAATGCTGAAGAGGCTGTTCGCATTGCAAAATTAGCAAAAGCGTCTGGGCTTTGTGACATGATAAAGGTAGAAGTTATTGGTGATGATAGAACGTTATTACCGGATCCGGTAGAAACGTTAAAGGCATCTGAAAAGTTACTGGAAGAAGGATTTATCGTACTTCCGTACACATCTGATGATGTTGTATTAGCACGTAAATTACAAGAGCTTGGCGTGCATGCGATTATGCCAGGAGCATCTCCAATCGGATCAGGACTTGGTATTGTAAATCCATTAAATTTGGGCTTCATTATTGAACAAGCGACAGTACCAGTTATCGTTGATGCTGGTATTGGTAGCCCAGCTGATGCGGCATTTGCAATGGAATTAGGAGCAGATGGTGTGTTATTAAATACAGCTGTATCAGGAGCAAAAGATCCTATTAAAATGGCACAAGCAATGAAATTAAGTATTGAAGCAGGCCGTTTAGGATTTGAAGCAGGTCGTATTGCACGTAAGCGCTGTGCAACTGCAAGTAGTCCTTTAGAAGGAATGAGCGTAGTTGAATAATCGATATTCTCGCCAAGAACTATTTTCTCCAATTGGAGCAGAAGGGCAGCAAAAGATAAGAGAAAAGCATGTACTTATTATCGGTGCAGGTGCATTAGGTAGTGCAAATGCAGAGATGTTTGTAAGAGCGGGTGTGGGCAAGATAACAATTGTTGACCGTGATTATGTAGATTGGAGTAATTTACAAAGACAACAATTGTATGCAGAGAGCGACGTAAAGAATAATCTCCCAAAAGCTATAGCGGCTAAAAAACGTTTAGAAGAGATTAATAGCGATGTAACAATAAAAGCTCTCGTTCAAGATGTAACAGCTGAAGAGCTAGAAGAACTTGTTACAAACGTTGATGTAATTATTGATGCGACTGATAATTTCGAAACACGCTTTATTGTGAATGATATAGCACAAAAATATTCTATTCCATGGATTTACGGTGCATGTGTAGGTAGTTACGGTCTTTCTTACACAATCCTTCCTAGTAAAACACCATGTTTATCATGTTTATTACAGTCGATTCCGCTTGGCGGGGCAACATGTGATACAGCGGGTATTATATCACCTGCTGTATCTCTTGTCGTTTCTCATCAAGTAACAGAAGCTCTTAAACTGTTAGTAGAAGATTACGAATCACTTCGAGATGGGCTTGTATCGTTTGATATGTGGAAGAATGAGTATTTATGTATGAATGTACAAAAGCTTCGCCAGCATAATTGTCCTTCATGTGGAGAGAATGCATTGTATCCATATTTAAATAAAGAGAACACATCAAAAACAGCAGTTTTATGCGGACGAAATACAGTTCAAATTAGACCACCTCATAAAGAAGAAATAAATTTTGAACAATATAAAGAGTTGCTGGAAGGTCGCGTGAATGATTTAAATGTAAATCCATATTTATTATCATTTTCTGTTGAAGACAAGAGGTTAGTCGCCTTTAAAGATGGCCGTGTGCTCGTACATGGAACGAAAGATATAAGCGAAGCAAAAACGATTTATCATCGCTATTTTGGATAGAAAAGGATGAGTGGGATGAAAGTGAATAAAGCTTTAACAATTGCAGGGTCTGATAGCGGCGGTGGTGCTGGAATTCAGGCAGATTTAAAAACATTCCAAGAGCTTGGTGTATACGGAATGACGGCTATTACGGCAATTACTGCTCAAAACACGCTTGGCGTTCAAGGGGTATATCCTGTTCCTTTAGAAGGTATTACAGAACAGCTGAATTCAATTGGTACGGATTTAACACCAGATGCAGTGAAACTAGGAATGTTATTTAGTAGTGAAATAATTCAAATTGTTGCAGAACAAATTAAAAAATTTGGCTGGAATAATATTGTGCTAGATCCCGTTATGATCGCAAAAGGCGGTGCATCATTATTACAGCAAGAAGCAGTTCATGCATTACAAGAATATTTATTACCAGTAGCAACCGTTATAACACCGAATGTTCCAGAAGCAGAAGTGTTAACTGGGATGGAGATTCATAATGTTGAAGATAGTAAGGAAGCTGCAAAAGTATTGCACAAATTAGGTGCTAAATATGTGCTTATGAAGGGCGGACATGCAGAATATCAAGGTAATGAAGTAATTGATTTCCTCTTTGATGGAGAAGAATTTATTGAGTTTAGAAGCGAGCGAATTCCTTCAAAGCAAACGCACGGAAGTGGGTGCACATTTGCTTCAGCGGTTACAGCAGGACTTGCGAAAGGATACTCAATTGAAGATGCTGTTCAAGAAGCAAAACGATTTATTAGTATAGCAATTGAAGAGCCATTGAATATTGGTAGTGGTCATGGACCGACGAATCATTTTGCGTATAAAGTGAATAGAACGCGTGTATAGATAAGTGAAAAGCCAGTTTTATAACTGGCTTTTTTTCTGTTTACTTTTTCAAAATACAGGAGTAATATATCAGCCAGAATATATTTTTTTGTAAACGCTGAGTCCAATTATATGGAGCGGAGGAACCAATTTGTGCGTCTGCACTAGGGGTGAATCTTTCAAATTTGAAAGTAGGGCTACTCTCAAAGTCCGAATCCGACAGCTAACTTCGTAAGCGTCTTGAGAGAGGACGGTGCCATGATGGATACATCACTTCATCGATCTGATTAGTATAGGGGAATATCAATCTATGTTTGATTTCTTTTATACTAAGGAGGATGAGGTACATGGAACTAACACTTATTTGTGTTGGAGAAGAAAGTAAGGTAGATAGTTTAAGAGATCTAGTATCATTTCAACATGAGTTAATTATTTTTACGGCAAATGAAGAGATAGCGGCTGAAGTTAGGAATTGTGGGTTTGATTGGACTTATAGTTGCAGTAAGGAGCAGGACTTTACTAGTATTTTTGAGTGTATTAAGAAGGTGATTTTACTAGGGGATGAGCTTCCAATCGTTAGTTTTTTCACAGAACACATTCGCTTTTCTTTTCAAGCACCTATTACTGTTGTTACAAGGAATAAACGATATCCAGCGAGGCTCTATGAAACAATTGGAGCTAAGTTTGTCGTGTTTACAAATTGTGATAATATTTCTTTTTTATTTTTTGAATAGAGCGGGGGAAGAAATGATGAAGGTACTATTACTTGGAGATATAGCAAATCGTTGGGCAGTATCGGTAGAGCGAGTTCAAGAATTGGTTCAGATCGATCCCCTTTTTCCAGGGCCGTATATTATATTACCATCAAAAGATGCTTTGTATTTAGAGGTGGATATTACCGAATATGAGCAGCTACATGCAGAATTGTCACAGGTTTATATTCGCGGGAGAAATTTACGTGCTTTTTTACGAGGAGAATAAATAGTGAAATAAAAAGAGCGAATGCTAAGTGCAACAAGCTATGCACTTTATGTCATTCGCTCTTTTTATTTCGTATTGAAAAGATCATTTCTGTGAAAATGAAAGAAAAGACGAGTAAATAGATGAAAGAATATTAATAATACTCAATGTAAGCGTTTAAATAGATGGATATTTTCTTATTTTCAGTAATTTACCCCTTTACAAGTGAAATATAGAGGAGTATATTTACTCTCATAAATCATTCATAAAATTTCCAAAAAAACCTAAAATCGCTGAGTTCCAGAAATGGAGCGGGGGAACCAATTTTGTGCATCGTCACTTGGGGTGAATCTTTCAGTTTTGAAAGTAGGGCTACTCTTTAGGCCCGAATCCGACAGCTAACCTCGTAAGCGTTTAGAGAGGAGGTTTACTTTTTGTTGTTCATTTTTTGAACACTGAGTAGAGCTCAGTGTTCTTTTTTAATATTTAAATGGTAAATTTTAACAAAATGAAGAGAGGGATAGTTATGTTAGATGTTGTAATGGTCGGGATTTTTATTTTATTAGTTGCATCGATGGCAAGTCTTGCAAGTTGGTCAGATAAAGTTGTGAAAGAAGGAAAGCAATCATGATGATTGTCTTATCGGTTATAGTCGCAGCAATTACAGTGTATTTAGTGTATGCATTATTAAATCCAGAGAAGTTTTAATTAGGGGGAATCATTCATTATGATTTGGGTTGCAGTCATTATTACAATGCTCTTGTTTATTTTAGTAGCAAAGCCAATGGGGATTTATTTAGAAAAAGCTTTTCAAGGTAGCAAAATGCTAGATAAAGTATTCGGCCCTTTTGAAAAACTTATTTTTAAAATTACGGGTGTAAAAGAATACAATCAAACGTGGAAACAGTACGCATTATCATTAGTTTTACTCAATGGATTTATGATTGTTGTCGTATATTTCATTTTCAGATTACAAGGTGTGTTGCCGCTAAATCCAGCACATATTGAAGGAATGGAGCCTACGCTCGCTTTTAATACAGCAATTAGTTTTATGGCTGATACAAACTTACAGCATTATAGCGGTGAAAATGGTTTATCTTATTTATCACAATTAATCGGAATTACATTTTTAATGTTTGCAGCACCGGCAACGACATTAGCACTCGTTATGGCATTTATAAGAGGGCTCGCTGGAAAAGAACTTGGTAACTTTTTCGTTGATTTTACGAGAGCACTAACGAGAGTGTTTCTTCCTATCGCATTTATTGCGGCGCTAGTCTTTGTCGCACTTGGTGTACCGCAAACGTTAGATGGAGCGGTTACAGCACAAACGATTGATGGGGCAAAACAAAGTATATTACGTGGGCCTGTTGCATCATTCGTTTCCATTAAGGAACTTGGAAATAACGGCGGTGGATTTTTCGGAGCAAACTCTACGCATCCTTTTGAAAACCCAGGACAAATGAGTAATATTTTGCAAATGATGCTTATGATGTTATTGCCAACAGCACTTCCATTTACGTACGGACGAATGGTAGGAAATAAAAAACAAGGTCGTATTCTCTTCGTATCACTATTCATGGTGTTTCTACTAGGATTTATAACAATTACGACATCTGAACTAAACGGGAATCCGGCATTAAATGGAATGGGTATCGAACATGTACAAGGAAGTACAGAAGGGAAAGAAGTACGATTTGGAACAGTATTTTCTTCACTATACGCAACGGTAACGACAGCTGCTGAAACAGGCGCCGTTAATACGATGCATGATACGTTAACACCAATTGGCGGTTTAGTTCCACTTGTAAATATGATGTTAAACACAGTATATGGCGGCGTTGGAGCAGGTTTTGTAAATATTATTATGTATGCAATTATTGCAGTGTTTATATCTGGGTTAATGGTTGGACGGACACCAGAGTTTTTAGGTAAAAAGATTGAAGGTAAGGAAATGAAATTAATTGCGGTCACGATACTATTTCATCCATTGCTCATTTTAGGCTTTTCGGCATTAGCTCTTTCAACAAATTTAGGGACGGATGCTATTTCTCATTCCGGTTTCCACGGTTTAACGCAAGTTGTATATGAATATACATCGTCAGCTGCGAATAACGGATCTGGATTTGAAGGATTAGGAGATAATACACCGTTTTGGAATATTACGACTGGTTTAGTTATGTTTTTAGGACGTTACTTCAGTTTAATTACGATGCTAGCTGTGGCAGCTTCGTTGAAAGAAAAAACGGTAGTGCCAGAAACAGTCGGAACGTTCCGTACAGATAATAGTTTATTTGGTGGTATCTTTATCGGAACAATTGTAATTGTTGGTGCATTAACATTCTTCCCGATGTTAGTACTCGGACCAATTGCAGAATTTCTTACATTGAAGTAATGGAGGGTAAATGATGAGACCGGTAGTAGTAAAAGAAAAACAATTAAATGAGTCACAAATACATGCTGTAGAAGATGAAGTTAGACAAGCGAAAACGATGGATCGTGATATCGTAACACATGCGATGAAGCAATCCATTGCGAAATTGAATCCGAAAGTCATGATAAAGAATCCGATTATGTTCGTTGTGGAAATTGGATTTATCATTACGTTCATTTTATCTTTTCTTCCAAGTAGTTCTAGTAGTATACCAGGTTGGTTTAATATAACAGTTTCTCTCATTCTATTATTTACAGTTTTATTTGCGAATTTTGCAGAAGCATTAGCAGAAGGTCGTGGTAAAGCGCAAGCCGATTCTTTAAAGCAGTCGAAGAAAGATGTGTTTGCAAATGTTGTAAAAGAAAATGGAGACATTGTCCAAGTTTCAGCAACTGATCTGAGAAAAGGTGACGTTGTTATCGTAAAACAAGGAGAAATGATTCCGAATGATGGCGAAGTAATCAAAGGGTTAGCATCTGTAGATGAATCTGCAATTACAGGGGAATCAGCTCCTGTAATAAAAGAAGCGGGCGGCGATTTTTGTTCCGTAACAGGCGGGACGATGGTCGTAAGTGATGAGATTACAATTGTCATTACGAGTAATCCTGGTGAATCATTTATTGATAAAATGATTTCGTTAGTAGAAGGAGCTGCTCGTCAAAAAACGCCGAATGAGATTGCTTTAAATACAGTATTAACGAGTTTAACGCTTATTTTCTTAATCGTTGTTGTGACGTTGCCGATTTTTACAAACTATTTAGGATTTCAAATTGATACAGCTGTACTTGTAGCGTTGTTAGTTTGTTTAATTCCAACGACAATTGGTGGTTTATTATCAGCAATTGGTATTGCCGGGATGGACCGCGTGACAAAGTTCAATGTGTTAGCGATGTCGGGTAAAGCAGTAGAAGCTGCGGGTGATATTAATACAATCATTTTAGATAAAACAGGTACGATTACTTTCGGGAACCGAATGGCACATACATTGCTTCCTGTAGGAAATGAGACGATTGAGCAAGTAGGGAAATGGGCCGCGATTAGTTCAGTTTTAGATGAAACACCAGAAGGTCGATCAGTTATAGAATATGTAAAAACGAAAGCTATATCATATAATCGAGAAATTGCAGAGCAAGGTGATTTTGTTCCGTTCAAAGCAGAAACGAGAATGAGTGGTGTGGATTTACAGGACGGAACGAAAGTGAGAAAAGGTGCTGTAGGTAGCGTAATTGAATGGGTTAGGTCACAAGGTGGAACGATTCCGAAAGATGTAAATCAAAAAGCAGATTCCATTTCCAAAGAGGGCGGGACACCACTTGTAGTTGCAGTGGATAATCGTATTTACGGTTTAATTTATTTAAAGGATACAGTAAAGCCAGGTATGCGTGAGCGTTTTGAACAATTGCGCCAAATGGGGATTAAAACGGTTATGTGTACAGGTGATAACCCGTTAACAGCAGCAACGATTGCAAAAGAAGCAGGGGTAGATGAGTTTGTTGCTGAGTGTAAGCCAGAAGATAAAATTGCGGTTATTAAAGCAGAGCAAGATAAAGGGAAACTTGTAGCGATGACAGGTGATGGTACAAATGATGCGCCGGCATTAGCGCAGGCTGACGTTGGATTAGCGATGAATAGTGGTACGACAGCTGCGAAAGAAGCAGCGAATATGATTGATTTAGATTCGAACCCGACAAAAATTATTGAGGTTGTAGGGATTGGTAAGCAATTGTTAATGACGCGTGGTGCGTTAACGACGTTTAGTATTGCGAACGATATTGCAAAATATTTTGCAATCATTCCAGCGATGTTTACACTTGCGATTCCGCAAATGGAGGCATTAAACATTATGAAACTAACATCACCACTGTCAGCGATTTTATCAGCATTACTATTTAATGCAGTTATTATTCCATTACTCATTCCATTGGCGATGAAAGGTATCGCATATAAACCAATGAGTTCGAATGCACTACTTGGCCGAAACCTACTTATTTATGGACTTGGCGGAGTGATTGTACCATTCATTGGAATTAAAGCAATTGATATAATTGTCGGCTTGTTCATATAAGGAAGAGGGGAAAAAGATGGCGAAGAAACAAAGTATACTATCACCAATTATCCGTATTACTTTTACATTTTTAGTGTTGTGCGGGCTTGTATATCCGCTTATTGTTACTGGTATTGCACAAGCAGTAATGAAGGATAATGCGGATGGAAGTCTAATATATAATGATAAAAATGAAGTGATTGGTTCTAAATTAATTGGTCAAAACTTCACGGATCCACGTTATTTTCAAGGGCGTGTTTCTAGTATTGAATATAAGGCTGAAGCATCTGGTTCAAATAACTATGCACCATCTAATCCAGATTTAGAGAAACGAGTAGAGAAAAGTATTGAAGAGTGGAAGAAACAAAATCGGGCTGTTCCGGTAACAGAAGTGCCGATTGATCTAGTGACGAATTCAGGTTCAGGGCTAGATCCTGATATTAGTCCGCAGGCAGCTTCTGTGCAGGTGGATCGTATCTCTAAATTAACGAATATTCCGAAAGAAACGCTAAATCAGTTGATTAAAGATCAAACAGAAGGTGCTGCACTTGGCTTATTTGGAGAGAACCGCGTAAACGTTTTAAAGTTAAATTTAGAATTGCAGAAACTACTGAAATAGAAACAACGCTACCTCAATCTAACGGATTGAGGTAGCGTTGTTTCGAAAGAAAGGTTGTGAGTGTTTTGTATGCGGATGACTATAAACCAACTTTTCAAAGGCGAACACCAGAAGAGTATTTAGAATATATTCGTCAGCAAAACCGCGGGAAGTTAAAGTTATATGTAGGAGCGGCTCCAGGAGTAGGAAAAAGTTATAAAATGCTCTTTGATGCAAGAGAAATGAAAAAGGATGGTACGGATATTTTAATTGGTTTAATTGAAACGCACGGTAGAAAAGAGACGGAAGAAGCAATTGCTGATTTAGAAAAAGTTCCTTTAAAAGAAATAGAGTATAAAGGGAAAGTATTTTATGAACTCGATGTGGAAGGAATTATAAAACGTGCACCGCAAGTCGTTGTTGTGGATGAACTTGCGCATAGCAATATTCCTGGATCTAAAAATAAGAAACGTTATATGGATGTACAGGAATTGCTAGATGCCGGTATATCCGTCTTATCAGCTTTTAATATTCAACATTTAGAAAGTGTTCATGACATTGTTGCTCAAATTACGAATGTTAAAGTGCGAGAACGTATTCCAGATTTTATTTTACAAAAAGCAAATGAAATTCAGCTCGTTGATGCAACGCCGGAAGTATTAAGGAAGAGGTTAATAGATGGAAAGATATATAAGGAAGAAAAAATAGAGCAAAGCTTACAAAATTTCTTTACGCTTAATAATTTAGGGGCACTAAGAGAATTATCACTTCGGGAAGTGGCAGATGATATGGACGAGAAAATTAGCCAAACAGTAATAGAACCGATTGGTGTAAAAGAAAAAATTCTTGTTTGTGTACAATACAGTTCGACAGCGGAGAAATTAATACGACGGGGATGGCGCATGGCTGATCGGTTAAATGCTGAATTGTACGTATTAAACGTTGAGAGGGAAAATATAGATTCTATTTCAGCTGGGAAAAAGCAGACGATTGAAGAGTGGAAGTCGTTAACGAATCAATTTGATGCGAGTTTTGTTTTAGAAGAGGCAAAAGGAAGAAAGCCAGCGGATGTTATTATTGAAGTTGCGAAAAGACTACAAGTAACGCAAATTTTACTCGGACAATCAGCAAGAACAAGGTGGGAAGAAATTCGAAAAGGTTCAATTGTAAATGAAATTATGAGAGAAACGAAGTATATTGATATTCATATCGTTGCAGATCAAAGAGTTTAGAATAGAGACCATCTATAGGTCTCTATTTTGCTTTTTGTACAGCCTGAAAACGTAGCATTTTCAGTGCGCATAAAATGATAAATAGAAATGTAATTGCACCTAGGAAGAAAATCCAAAAGTAATTTTGATTAAATACAAGAAATCCACCTACAAGTGGCCCTGTGCCCATACCGAGATAGCGTATGAAGTTATACATACCGATGGCTGTTGCGCGTTCTTGTACGAATTCTTCCGTTAATAAAGTAGTGTGAGTTGGCATAGAAAGTCCCATACTAAAACCGTATAAAGATGTAACGATAATGGTGAATGGGATATTGATGCTATATGTGAAAGAGAATAAAGTGACACATATAATATTGAAGAAACTAGTGATGAATAAAGCTTGCTTTGTTGTGAGGCGTTTTTGCAAAAGCTTGTAGCAATAACTTCCTAGCATGATAGAAAGAGACATTGGTACAAACATAAGACCAATTGCATTTGCAGCTAAATGAAATGAATTTGCTAAAATGCTCGGTAAAAAAACGAGAAAGCAAAAGTAAATACAAAATTGAATGAAGCCAATAAGAGTAATAGAAAATCCAGTTTTATTTTTTAAGATAAGAGAGTAATTCTTTTGTTCTTTAGACCGCTTAATTACATTTGGCTTTGTTTCTGGAAGTAGTGAAATGTTTATAATTAATAAGATAATGCCAAGTGTAGATAAAAAGAGAAATACAGATAAGTGACCATGTATACTGCCAAGATAACCACCTATGAGTGGAGCCATTGCAGGTGCGAGAGCAAGTAACATTTGATACAGGCTCATCGCTTCTCCGCGTTCTTTTCCTTCAAATAAATCGCCGATAATCGTTGCTGAAACTACAGGTATAGCCGCTATTCCTATAGCTTGAACAGCTCTAAAAAAGAGAAATAAATAAATGTTTGCCGAAAAAGCACATCCGATTGAACCAATTGTACTAATGACTAAACTAGGGATAAGGACAGATTTTCTCCCTTTTGTATCAATTAAAGGTCCATATACGAGCTGCATAATTGCAAGAACGAATGTGAAAAGTGAAACTGTTACATTTACAAGATAAAGAGAAGTGTGAAAAGAATTTTGAATCATCGGTAAGATAGGTGTGTAAATATTTTGAGCGAAGGAACCGAGTAAGGCACTAATACAGACAACATATAAAATGAAAGTTAGTTTAGATTTTTTCATCTTGTTAACCTCCTTGTATTTTAGTTTCCTTGGAAACTAAAATTATTTTAACATGATTTTCTCACTTGTAAAGATGAAAAAATAATTTTAAAATGGTATATAGTTAAATTGTTTCTTTGGAAACTTAGGAGGCGAATGGATTGAAGCATACAACGAAGCAAATGGAAATACTGTCGGACATTCGTACACTTTTGCATAAAAAAGAAGAACATTTAAAACGACAAAACGAGAAGTTTTTTTATGAGACAGGTGTAAGTAGTATGTCTTTATCTGAGTTACATGTAATCGAATGTATCGGAAAAAATGGTTTGATGAATGTAACGGCAATCACGATAGAAATGGGCATGACGAAGGGAGCGATCTCTAAAATTTGTACAAAGTTGTTTCAAAAGCAATTCGTTGAGAAGATGCAAATGTTAGATAATCAAAAAGAAATCTTCTTCCGCTTAACGGAAAGTGGGAATGAAATATATATAGCTCATGAAAAATTGCATAAGCAAGCTGAAGAAAAGTGGCTGTTACTTTTAGATGGTTATACGAAAGCAGAGCAAGACTTTATTCAAAGGTTTATAAAGGATGTCTCAGATCATTTGGAAATATAATTGGAAGAAAAAACTCCTTTTTCTCAAGTCTTTTGAATATAATTTCTGAAAGAACTCATATATAATAGAAAAAGATACTTAACATGGTGAATAATTAAAGAGTCAATATATATAGAGGAGAGAGTAACATGCTTGAAAATACGGGGTTAGTATTAGAAGGCGGCGGTATGCGTGGTGTATATACGGGCGGGATATTAGAATATTTTATGGAACAAGATTTATATTTTCCATATGTAATCGGTGTATCAGCTGGTGCTTGTCATGCAGCGTCGTATCTTTCCAGACAAAGAAATAGAAATAAAACAGTAAATATTGATTATGCATCACACCCGCAATATTTATCGTATAAAAACTTATGGAGAAAACGCCAATTATTTGATATGGAGTTCATTTTTCATGAGATTCCAGAAAAGCATGTACCGTTTGATTTTGAAACATACTTTAATAGTCCAGAGCGTTTCCTTGTAGGCACAACAGATTGTGAAACAGGACAGTCTGTTTATTTTGAAAAAGAGGGGACAAATGATGATGCACTAAATTTATTACAAGCATCTAGTTCATTACCTTTCATTGCACCTGTAGTAAATTACCGTGGTAAGCAGTTATTAGATGGAGGAATTTCTGATCCGATTCCAGTTCGTAAAGCGCAAGAAGATGGATTTAAAAAATCAGTCGTTATTTTAACGAGAAATCACGGTTACGGGAAGAAAAAATCAAAGTTTGGATGGATTGCAGCGAAAGCGTATAAAAAATATCCGAACCTTGTTAACACGATGCTGAATCGTTATGAAGTGTATAATGAAACACTTCACTACATTGAAAAAGAAGAACAAGCTGGGAATTTATTTGTTATTCGTCCAGAAGTGCCGCTTCAAGTAGATCGTATGGAAAAAGATACAGCAAAACTACAAAATCTATATGAGCAAGGCTATGAAGATGCAAAGAGACAGTTTGCAGATTTGCAGGCGTTTTTGCAAAAATAATAATTAGGCTGTGGAGATGGAGTTCTCTGCAGTCTTTTTATTATTGGTTTCAATACCGAATGTTGGTTATACACGTTTTTAGATTATGGTATAATATGGATAAAAGTATGTGAAGAGGTGATACATATGGAAAATGTATATAAAGGACTTAGACATACTGGATTTATTATGATGTTTATTTTTGGTAGCGTATTTTTACTTCGCTGGTTTATTCATGATGAAATGTTATTAGATCAACTTATTAGTTTTAGTGTGGGCATAGTAATGGTTATTTCATCAGTTTTCATTCAAAAGTATAGTAAAGAATTACAGGTAGAAGAGAAATATTAAAAGGTTATAAGCTCCTTCATATTTTGGAGGGACCGTTATAGTTTGAATGATTGTTATAAAAGAAAAGTAGAGCATCGGATTTCGATGCTCTACTTTTTTAATGTGGTAAGAATATTAATTGATAAGCAAACAAAATTCCAAATACATATACAAGTGGGTGAACAGCACGGAATTTACCTTTTGCCACTTTCATAAGTGGGTATGAAATAAATCCAAGAGCGATACCTGTTGCGATACTTGATGTAAGTGGCATGCTTAAGATTACTAAGAATGCTGGGAATGCTTCATCAAATGCGTCCCAATCGATGTGGCGAACTGATCCCATCATAAGACTACCAACGATAATTAATGATGGTGCAGTAATAGCTGATACACCAGAAACGGCACTTACTAATGGTCCGAAGAATGCTGCTAGTGCGAATAAAACAGCTACTGTAACAGTTGTTAAACCAGTACGACCACCAGCTGCAACACCAGCAGATGATTCAATGTAAGCTGTTGATGGTGTTGTTCCGAACATAGAACCGATTGTTGCTGAGAATGAGTCAGATAGAAGAGCTCGTCCTGCTTTTGGAAGCTTTCCGTCTTTCATAAATCCACCTTGTTGTGCAACGCCAAGTAATGTACCTGTTGTATCAAATAATGTAACAAGGAAGAATGAGAATACAACGCCGTATAATCCGTAGTTAATTACGTCAGATACAGCAGTAATTGGATTTGAAACGATAATTCCTTCTGGTAATCCAGGCATTGATGTAACACCGTTTGAGAATGTTAATTGTCCTGTGAAGAAAGCGATAATACCAGTTAATAGCATACCGATAAATAGTGCGCCATTTACATTTAAAGACATAAGGATAATAGTAATTCCAAGTCCAGCTAATGCTAGTAGAACTGGAGCAGAGTGAAGATCACCAAGTCCAACTAAGTTTGCATCATTTTTTGTAACGATACCTGTTAAACGTAAACCGATAAAGGCGATAAATAGCCCGATACCAGCAGTAATTGCATGTTTTAAGTTTTCAGGAATTGCTTCCATTAATTTTGTACGGAAAGATGTAAATGATAGCAAAATTAAAATCATACCTGCTACGAATACAGCAGAGAATGCAATTGCGAAAGTCATGCCTTCATGCGCTTTTACAACAGAGTAAGAGAAGTAAGCATTTAATCCCATACCTGGTGCAATTGCGATTGGTAAGTTTGTAAAGATCGCCATAAATAATGTTCCGACAACAGCAGCGATAATTGTTGCTGTAAATGCTTGTTCAAATGGAACACCTGCATCCCCAAGGATGACAGGGTTTACGACAATGATATATGCCATTGTTAAGAAGGTAATAATACCTGCCATAATTTCAGTTTTAATAGAAGTTTTATGTTTTGAAAGGTTAAACATATAAACATCCTTTCTGTTTACGAATAATTTTCACAACAGTTATATATAATATTCGTTTTTTAACTATTTTGCAATAGTTTTGTATAAAAAGTTTACAACAATTCATATTTTGTGTCTTAAATTCGAATATTAATCGTAACTTGATGTGTGAATTTCAGTTTTTATTATGCACATTATAAGGAAAAGGAGTTGAAAGAAGCTATGCCACAGCAAAAAAACTTTGTAACAATGCCAGCGCAACATCAAAATAAACAGCCTGGTATTGAATCATTAATGAATCCACTTCCGCAGTTTGAAGATTCAAATTATAAAGGTAGCGAAAAGTTAAAAGGAAAGAATGTATTAATTACAGGGGGAGATAGTGGGATTGGACGAGCTGTTTCCATCGCTTTTGCGAAAGAGGGAGCAAATATTGCGATTGCTTATTTAGATGAGGAAGAAGATGCAAATGAGACGAAACAACGTGTTGAAAAAGAAGGAGTAAAGTGTGTATTGTTGCCGGGTGATTTAAGTGATGAACAGCATTGTAAAGATGTTGTTCAAGAGACCGTCCAGCAGCTAGGTAGTTTACAGGTTTTAGTAAATAATGTCGCGCAGCAATATCCGCAGCAAGGACTAGAGTATATTACAGCAGAACAGCTAGAAAAGACTTTTCGTATTAATATTTTTTCTTATTTTCACGTTACGAAAGCAGTACTTTCTCATTTAAAACAAGGAGATGTCATTATAAATACGGCATCTATCGTTGCATATGAAGGAAATGAAACGTTAATTGATTATTCCGCAACAAAAGGAGCTATTGTTGCTTTTACAAGATCACTTTCTCAATCATTAGTACAAAAAGGAATTCGTGTAAATGGTGTTGCGCCGGGACCGATTTGGACACCGCTTATTCCATCGAGCTTTGATGAGAAGAAAGTCTCTCAGTTTGGGAGCAATGTCCCGATGCAAAGGCCTGGTCAACCATATGAGTTAGCGCCGGCATATGTATATTTAGCGTCTGGTGATTCTTCTTATGTTACGGGACAAATGATACATGTAAATGGGGGCGTTATTGTAAATGGATAGTTTTCATTTATAAGAGCAAAGTAAAGCTAATTACAATTATTATGGTGAGCGCTAGGGGGGATATAGGTGAAAAGGGTATGTTTCGTTTTACTATTATTTTTCTTCCTACCGGTTAGTGCTTTTGCTGATACAGATCATTTAATATTAGTGAATCTTACCACAAACCAGTTGTCTTTTTTTGAGAATGGAAATTACACAAAAACATTTCCAGTAACGACTGGAAGAGATCGTACACCTACGCCTGAAGGTAATTTTTGTATTATAACTAAATTTAAAAATAAAGAATACCATCGAAAAAAAATAGCTGGGGGTGCACCGAATAACCCTCTTGGTACGAGATGGCTTGGGCTAGATAAGAATGAATATGCGATTCACGGGACAAATCGGGAATGGACGATTGGAAGTAGGGAATCAAATGGCTGTATTCGCATGCATGACAGGGATATACAATGGTTATATGACCGAGTACAATTACAAACAAAAGTAATCATTTCTCGTTTTCATACGAGCCCCGAATATGAAGCGAATAAGCTTGGTTATCGCGTTGTGAGCTGGAATGGACGAAAAATAGAAGAAGAACAAATTGGAGTACTTACGTTAGTAGACCGCGCAGATATATATTGGCAAGAACCAAATGGACAGTTAACGAAAGTGAAAACGGTATTGCCGAACGAAAGATATCCAGTGTACTCAAAGCGAAAAGATGGAATATATTATATAGGAAACAATTCGTATATTATAGATGAAACAGGAGAGAAAATTCGTTACGAGCAAATTCCTTCTTCGATCTTAAGTAATATATATAAACGGAAATACAATGTTCCGTAATGGCTACCGTATTACAGACGGTAGCTTATTTATACTTGGAGTTTAACTGCAACTATTGTATTTTGCTGAATATAATACAGTACAGATAGGGGGCGGTTATATTATGAAAAGTGAATTTGCGTTTAAAGTTTTCTTAGTAACGACCTGTTTATTTATCGTGTATTTATATGCGTTTCTCGTCTTTTCTTTTTATGTTCCATATGTTGATTTAATATTATTCTTCGGATTTATTTGGGCGTTTGTGAAAGCGAGGGAAGGAGAGAAGAGTATATATCGGCGCATTACCCTATGCGGGACGGCCGTTCTCGTTATTTTATATTTTTTTATTATGCATGATTTTTGGAGAGGGATGTAAAAAAGCATACGATGAATCGTATGCTTTTTATGTTTAATATTTAGGCTTAAATGTATGACAACAAGTCTCTACACTCGTTGCTACAGAACTTTCTAGCGTCTCGTTTGTTAAAACAGCAGCTGTATATGAATCATTTTCAGTTTGACCAGTTTCATCTGCATCAGGCTGAACGACGATCGCACTTGCTTGACAAAAGTTACCTTGTCCCCAAAAAGAACAGTTGGAAACAGAACATCTTACTTCTGGCATAAAACCCCCTCCTTATACATTAGTGTGGGATTTTACGCCCATTTCAT
This sequence comes from Bacillus sp. Root131, assembly GCF_001429475.1. NCBI lineage: Bacteria > Bacillati > Bacillota > Bacilli > Caryophanales > Bacillaceae > Bacillus > Bacillus sp. Root131. The sequence continues at coordinate 132,034 of NZ_LMJQ01000045.1, read as the reverse complement.
GTGTAGAAGGAGTTTCCTTTTCTCGTTACTTTTTCGTTTGCTCAAGCCATTCTTTTAATTTGTCTTTTGGCTGTTCACCGCTAATACGGCTTACTTCTTTGCCATCTTTAAAATGAATGATTGTTGGTGTACCTTGAATTTTATATTCATCCCAAGGAGCATCTAATTTTTCAATATCCATAACTTTCATATCAACGTTCAAGTCTTTAGCCATCGGCACTACGACAGGAGATAATTTTTGGCAATGAACGCAAGATGTTTGATAAAAGTATACTGTTTCTTCTTTTTTCTCTTTTAAGTTCTTTTGAAGATCTGAAAGAGAGATTTTATTTGTGTAGTAGTCAGAACCGTTTGTCTTACTTTCAGTAGGATTATCAATTTTTTGGCTAGTAGCATTTTTTTCTTCCATTTGTGTTACTGCAAAAATTGCCACGAACAAGGCGATAATAATACCACCAAATATAAGCATTTTTTTCATTCTTTCATCTCCTTATTTGTTTTTGATGACAATAAAGCTACAAACAGCGATTGTAATAAAGCCGATAAGTGCTAAAAACGGGATTGTCACAAAGCCGAACCAGTTTATGTATTCTCCCGTACATGGTACACGTCCACAAGCTGCCCCAGCTGCTGAAAATGCTGCGACTTTTTGAATTGCATAGTGATATAAAGAAATACAAGCGCCAATAGTTGCGATTGGTAAAGAATAACTTGCGATGCGATAGTCTTTCTTTGCTACAGCAATACCAAGCCATAAAACGAATGGATACATAAAAATGCGTTGATACCAACAAAGGACACAAGGCTCAAATTTCATGATTTCGGAAAAGTACAGACTTCCTAGTGTAGCGATAAAAGAAGCTCCCCATGCGGTAAGTAAAGCATATTCTTGCTTTTTTTCTCGTCCCATATTTTATACCTCTCTTATAATAGTTACATACTAAATTATAGTATGAAGTGGTATAGAAAAGAAAGAAAAAATATGTTTATCAATAAAAGTTTTATAAGAGGAAACTTTTATTGGTATTAATATTTTAAAAAAGCGCCATTCTCCTAAAGAGAATAGCGCTATATTTTACATTTGAATTTGCTCTACTTCTTCTACATGCGACTTTTGGGATGCATGGTCAATATATTGAAATAGGAGCTGCAGTTGTTTATCAACTTCTGGTAGTTCTTTGCTGTATTGATAAGCGTGTAAAAAATGCTCAATACGCTTAGAAAATAATTGATCGTTCGTTTGAACCATGAGAACGAGTAATTTATCCCAATTACAGCAATACGTGTAATAGAGAGCTTTATCATAGTCGTTATATGTTTGCACTGTGTACCCTCCTTACCGAGAGTTATATATAGTGTGTGATAAGTAAGGAGAAATACACTTGAAAGAATTTGTTAAGAAAAAAAGAGAATGAAAAGAAAAAACGAGGAATTCCCTCGTTTTTTAAGCTTTTGGCATTGGCGTAGGTGTTGGTTTGCCATAGCCTTCTTTGTATTTATTATCGATATAGTTACGAATTTCAAGCGTTGATTTTCCTTTTTGTTTCATGGAAGCAGATTCAACTGCGATTTCTAGGCAATTGACGCAAGTCGTTGCGTGGGAATCCCAAACAACTTCACCATTCTTTTTAATTTCACGAATAAAGCAGTTTTTATTATTTTTATGTCCTACACTTTCACCGCAACCACAATAGCATGGAATCCAATCTAATAGCTCTGCATTTTGCCCAGCGACGGTGTAAATATCTTTCATTTGTGGATCAAGCTTATCTAGGAAGGTCGGAAGTGTGTCGACTCCTTTTGTTTTCTCTTGAATGTCAGCTTGTTGAGTGTGGGATGCATGGTCATGTTCTTCTTTTTTTGATTCAGAAGATTTTTGGTCATTTGTACCAGTACTTCCGCATCCAGCAAGAATTAAGCTTAGTACTGCAAGTAAAGAAAATACATACTTTTTCATTCGCTTGTCCCCTTTACAAATGTATTAATCAAATTGTATCAGAGATTATGGAGTGTCGGGTGAAGATTTTTTCGACTGATTTTTGAAACGCCATCTTAGCGAATGAAATAGAAATAAAATTGGGATATAAGCGTATACAATATATAAACCCGCTTGAGATAGTACGGTATTTAATGTATTGATACTTTCACGGTTTGTGAAAAGCAGAGAAGCTGAAAATATGATGAAAATAAAAAACGGTAATGTAAATTTAAATGAAATATGAAAGGAACGCTTCATCGTTTGACATGATGACCAAATGGTTAAGCAAAGGTTTGGTAAAATAATTAAAAACCAAACGAAAATAATAATATATTCAAAACGCTGAATAAAAGGAACTTTAATTATTTTTAACATTGTTAAAGTAGGCCAAATAGTACGGTTTAATTGACCCTCACTATAATACATAAAGGATACGATAGCTAAAACTACATAAATTAAGGTGCTAAAAGCAATTCCAGCATGGGCCCATCGTTTTAAAGATTTTCCTTTTTCAATAAAGGGATAAAAGATAAGAATTGTTTCAAACCCCAGAAATTCCAATGCGGAGTGCTTTGCAGATATAAGCATGTCAAAAGGTGAATGCGTAAAAATAGGTAAAATATTACGGAAATGTGCATACTTCATTGGATAAATTAAAAAAAATATCACGAAAATAGGAAGCACAATACCCCAAAAGCATATCCCTGTCACAGAGCGGAAGCCGCCTTTTATAATGTAGTAAGTGACTAATAAAAACATAAGGGTAAGTTTCCATAACTTAATGGTAGGGAAAATCCAAACTTGTATCACTTCCATATATGTACGAAGAACAGTAAGGCAAAATAATAAGCAATAAAGAGTGAAAATTACAGAAAATATAGAGCCAATCCATTTTCCAAAGGTTGTTGTATGAATGCTAATTAAATCTCCGTCTTTTTCAAGCATTTTTAACATACAAACCAGTACAATATGAGTTGCAATTCCCGCAATAATAAGAGAAATCCAGGCATCATAACCAGCGTTTTTTAAAATTACACGTTGATATCCGAGAATTCCTATACCAATCTGGAGAGAATGCAATAAAATAAATGCAAAATATGGAGAGACAGTTTTTGATGTATTCATTGCTCATTTCACCTCACTATTCACCGATTCCAGATTGTACAATATTAAGATCTAAATTTATATCTACTGCTACATTTTTATACATATTTCGAATTTGTTTTATATTCCATTTTCTCGTATGGCTTCTAATTTCATCTCGTATTCCTAAAGGATCAATTTCCTTTTCTTGAAATTGTTTTATTAAATCTTCGCAGTCTTTTTCAACATTTCGTTCAATTTGTTTTCTTATATAGTTGATATTTGTTTTTTTTCTTAAATCAATCCAATTGGGGGAGTTTTTAATTAATCCATTTAATTTTAAATGGATTTTTACTTTTGGTATGTCGCCAGTTTGATCTATATCATACTTGTTTTCTCCAGCTAAGTTTTGTATAACAACCATACCTTTATGCTTATCTTTTTTTATTGCTGCTTCGTAACGTCCATTTTTCGTAGGATTAATAAGTAATTTTGCTAAAACAGAATGTCTTTTATCTGTATACATGACTACTTTATCGCCTTTTAAAAAGGCAAGTCCTTTGACAGCGATAGAATGATTATCGTCCATTTTAATATAAGGAACATAGGCATCACATACAGAAGAGTAATAATTATATAAAAAAATGTTTAATGTGGTTTGTGGAATGTTCTCATTTCGTATATTTTGCTCGAGTAAATCGGCAATATATAAAGACCCATTTTTTTTTCCGTAATTTAAAAGCTCTTCAGCCGATCCATCTACAATTGCTAGTTGTACATCACGCCCGATATTTGGGTCACGTTGTAAGTTAGTAATAATTTCTCCCATTCCGCGTTCTCCTAGCGTTTTTCCAAATAGGACGACACGCATTTGACCTACAACGACATTGTGAGGAGATTTCGCATTTAATCGTGAAGCGATTGTTTCAAGGGAACGAGCAGATGTTGATTGCGTCTCTGGCTTAGACTTTACACCATGTGTGTATTCAGGGAATAAGATAGTTCCTTGGAATCTTTTGTTTTTTGTGATGTCAAATCCAGCAATATGAATAATACGCTGTGTATCCACTATATAGGTTTGTGTACAGCCAGTTTGTAAAATGAAGAAGATAATGATAAGGTGCAATAAAATTTTTTTCATTCATTCTCACCATCACGTTTTTGCTTCGCTTTGTTTGGATTATAGCGCCATTTTGATTTTGGTCTAAGAAAAGAAGGTCTTTGAGCCGTTTGACTAAATGGTAATCGAAGAAAACCTTCTGCTGTACCTAAACCACGAAATGGATATAAAGGTAATAAATAAGGTGATCCAAGTGATTTTAATTTAATTAAATGAGCTAAAATGAATACAAATCCGACAATAAGGCCTAATCCTCCGAATGCACCGGCTAAAAGAATAAGTGGAAAGCGTAATAACCGGATAGTAGAAGACATCTTTACGGTTGGTGTTGTGAAAGATGCAAGAGCGGATAAAGCGACTGCAATTAATAAAATTGTACTTGTCAAAGCCGCCTCCACGGATGCTTGGCCAATTACAATCCCCCCAACAATCCCAATCGTTTGTCCGACTTTCGTTGGTAAACGTGCTCCTGCTTCACGAAGCAATTCGATTGTAATTTCTAAAAAGAGTGCTTCTAGAATAGGAGGGAAAGGTACGTTAGCTCTCGAGAAAATAATAGGACCTAGTAAATCGGCAGGAATCATTTGATAATGATATGTTAAAGCCGCTGTATAAATAGCGGAGGAAAAAAGAGAAAATATAGCCCCAAAAAAACGAATAATACGAAAGAACGATCCAATCATCCACGGTAAATAATAATCTTCTGGTGAAATGAAAAAATCCAGTAACGTTGTTGGTCCTGATAAAGCATATGGAGAGCCATCTGTTAAAATCAAAACTTCCCCGTTAATTAACGCAAATACAGCTCGATCTAATCGTTCTGTAGGTAATAGAACAGGAAAAGGTGAATTGCTATTATCACTAATAAATTGCTCAATCATAGTTGAATCAAATGGGACATCAAAGTCAATGTCTTCTAGCCGTTGTATTGCGGTGTTGATAAATTGTTCATTTGTAACTCCTTCTATATAAGCAACTGCTACTTTCGTTTTTGATATAGATCCGACGGTAACTTCTTTAAAAATGAGTTGCTCCGTTACAATATTTCGGCGTAATAAGTGTATATTTGTATCAAGGTTTTCAACAAAACCGATTTTAGGCCCGATTACGCTATACTCATTTTCTGTATCGTTATATAATCGTGTTCCTAAAACAGTACTTTCAGCACGAATTAAAGCATATTGATCGGGATTCGAATTGTTTTTTAAGCGTATTAAAATATATCCACCTAATAATTTCTCACGAATATCATCAATAGAAGGGGAGGTAATAATATCTTCAATAGAGACGATATTACATAAATCAGAGATATTTTGAATTTGTTCCGATTCTTTTTTTAGAGGAGTTAAAATAAATTGTTTAATAATAAGTGCTTCCACGACAGATTTATAATAAAACAAGCATAACGTTTCATCTTCAAGTACGTTATAAGAAACAAAATCGCTTGATTCTTTCATGGTTTGTATAAATTCTGGGATAGAACAAAGTGTTTTTGTATTAGTCTTTTTTGATTTCTTAGATGATAAACCGAACATTTTCTCACCCCTAACTTACATCATTTACTTGTGTTAGTTTTTGGGAAAGACGGGAATTTATACTTAAAAATTGAAAGTTCATAAAGAAAAGGAAGAGTGGTGAATGGCTCTTCCTTTTTAGCATTTTAATTTGTTTTTTGTTCTTTAATAGACTTCACTAATTTCATCATTTCCGCTCGTATATCTTCTCTTTTTACATTTAATTTTTCGGCAATTTGTTTAATGTCCATTCCATCTTTTTTCATTTTTAATACATCATCAAGAGGGGTATTGCTTTTTTGAGAGATGATTGTTAACACAGTAAGATGACGCAATTTGATGTTATATTCTTTCATTTTTTGCTTTAGCTGATCCGGTGTGGATTTTTGCATAGTTGCTAACTGTTGTAGCAGTGCTTGCTTTGTTTCTTTATTCATATGATGCTTTTTCAGCTTACTTGGATCTACACCGAAATGCTCGGCTGTTTTCTCCCAAGATTTATTTTGCTTATAGTAAGATAAAACATCTTTTATTTCTTGTTTACTGATTCTTGCAATGTGAGCAGCTCTCCAAATTTCATGTTTGTTATAGCCAAGTTTTTCTAGCGATTGCATTTCTTCTTCTGAAATTGGTTTATGATGATGCATTGTTACTTCTTTTGGCGTGGCAGCGGACGTAGGGAAGGTGGATATCCCGCATAATAATGCTGCCATAGTCATACTTACTGCGATTTTTTTGTACATGTAAACTCCTCCTAGATGGATAATGTAGAAAACTGTACACATATCATTTCCATAAAATGTGAAATACTTGTGAACAAGTTAAGTTTTTTTATTCACAGTATGAAATGACGTTTTTAGAAGTTTTCCAACATAAAACATTGATTAATAGTAAAAAACTAAGGTATAATCGAAATTGAAAATCAATATCAATGCCAACAATAAACTTATACATATAGATAAAAATAAGGGAGAGATAAATATGACTACATATACTTCCATCGCTAATGTGATTAAAGAAAGGCGCTCTGTTCGTACATTTACAGACAAAGCGGTAGATAAAGAGTTATTAATTGAACTATTAAACGACGCAACGTGGGCACCGAATCATAAATATCGTGAACCATGGAATTGTAAATTATACATTGGAGAAGGCCGCAAAAAATTAGTAGATGCAGTATTAAACTCTTTCACAGAAGAAGAAAGAGCAAAGCGCGGTAAAATTTTATCAGATCGTTTCTTAAGCACGCCTGCACAAATCGTTGTATATATAAATGAAGATCCGCGTCAAATTCAGCGTGACGAAGATTACGCTGCAACATGTGCATTTATGCAAAACTTCCAGCTTCTTGCTTGGGAACGCGGATTAGGTTGCGTTTGGAAATCAGGCGGATTGAACTACAATCCATTATTTATAGAAGGAATCGGTTTAACAAGAGGACAACGTATCGTTGGAATTCTTCATATCGGCTATTTCGATAAAGCGCCAGAAGGAAAAGCTCGTACTCCGATTACGGAGAAGATGGAGATTATTGAAGGTTAATAGATGAGACATTCTCGTTTTTGCGGGGGTGTCTTTTTATTATGCAATCAATCCTCATGAAAGCTTGTTTTTCATCATACACTTTCTTAAGGGAAAGTGTAAGGAGGGAAAATAATGAGAGCAAGTGACGATAAAGCACTGCAATATGCGATTGCGGAAATTACGGAAATTGCGACGGGATTTGGGCTTGATTTTTATCCGATGCGTTATGAAATATGTCCAGCGGAAATTATTTATACATTTGGTGCATATGGGATGCCAACGCGGTTTTCACATTGGAGTTTTGGAAAACAGTTTTTCAGAATGAAATTACAATACGATTTAGGTCTTAGTAAAATATACGAACTCGTTATTAACTCTGATCCATGTTACGCCTTTTTATTAGATACGAACTCGTTAATTCAAAACAAATTAATTGTAGCGCACGTTTTAGCACACTGTGACTTCTTCAAAAATAATATTCGTTTTTCAAATACGAAGCGAGATATGGTAGAAAGTATGGCGGCAACAGCGGACCGTGTGAAAGCGTATGAGCATAAGTACGGAAAAGCAGAGGTAGAAACATTTTTAGATGCCGTACTTGCCATTCAAGAGCATATTGACCCATCGATTATGCGTCCAAAACTTGCGTGGAGTATTGAAGATTTAGAAGAGGATGTAGAAAAGAAAAAGATATCACAGTACGATGACTTATGGAATTTAGATGATCGAAACAAAAAGAGAGAACGACCTAATATGCATAAAAAGAAGAAAATTCCGCCGCAACCAGAGAAAGATTTACTCCTCTTCATTGAAGAATATAGCCGTGAGCTAGAAGATTGGCAGCGAGATATATTAACGATGATGCGTGAGGAAATGCTATATTTCTGGCCGCAGCTTGAAACAAAAATTATGAATGAAGGCTGGGCATCATACTGGCATCAACGCATACTCCGTGAAATGGACTTAACATCTTCTGAAGCGATTGAATTCGCAAAGCTTAATGCAGGTGTAGTTCAACCATCAAAAACAAGTATTAACCCATACTACCTAGGTATTAAAATGTTTGAAGATATAGAGGAGCGCTACAATAACCCGACAGAAGAAATGAAACGACGCGGTGTAAAACCAGGATCTGGCCGTGACAAAATCTTTGAAGTACGCGAAATCGAATGGGATGTATCATTCTTAAGGAACTACTTAAACAAAGATCTCGTAATGAGAGAAGATATGTACTTATTCCAACGCCAAGGAAAAGAATATAAAGTAATAGATAAAGAGTGGGAACATGTACGTGATCAGCTCGTAAATATGCGTACAAATGGTGGCTTCCCGTACTTAGTAGTAGAAGATGGTGACTACTTAAAGAACGGAGAGTTGTACATTAAACATAGTTACGAAGGAATTGAGCTCGATTTAAAATACTTAGAAAAAGTACTGCCATACATTCATCAGTTATGGGGAAGAACGGTGCATATGGAGTCGATTGTGGAAAGTAAGGGCGTTGTGTTTTCTTATGATGGGAAGATGGTGCATCGGAAGTATGTGTGATGAAAAGAATGGACATAGAATGCTATGTCCGTTCTTTTTTATTTGGGGCAAAGTTAAATATGCTATTCTTGAAGAAAGGGAGTTATATAGAGAAATGGAGCGATTCAAATGAGCAAAATAGGGGTATGCAAGGTAGATATTACGCCGCCTGTCGGTATTGATTTTGTTGGATACCATAGAGAGACAGGAATAAATAATATTGAAGAGCATATTTATGGGACAGTTTTTGTATTTGAAAAAGATGAAATGAAAACTGTGTTTATAAGCATTGATAATATTGGGATGTTAGTAGAAGATACGAATATTATTCGTGAGCGCGTAGCTAGCAGGCTTCATGTGCCATTTGAGCGAATAACAGTTGTTTATACACATACACATTCTGGTCCGGAAACTGTTGGTGAGCAAGCTTTAGTAAAGTCGTATAAAACGAGTTTAGTAAATAATGTAGTGCACGGTGCTGTTACTGCAAATAATAACTTGGGGCTATGTGAAGTTGGCTGGAGTGTTACGACAGGTGATATTGGGATAAACCGAAGAGAGAGAACATCTGATGGAAGAGCAAAGATGGGAACAAATATAGAGGGTGTTGTAGATAAGCGAATTGGCATGTTAGCAATAAGAAATGCTGAAACGAAGGAGCTATCTGGGATTATTGTATTTTGTACTGCGCATCCGAATGTTTTAAAAGGTGATAGCGATGTATTATCAGCGGATTATCCTGGAATGACGAGGGAGATTCTTGAGAAAATCGTAAATTGCCCTGTTATTATTGTGCAAGGAGCTGCTGGTAATGTAAATGCGAAGTATCGCGGTTCAAGGGAAGCAGTAAAGCAAATGGCTTACACACTTAGTGGACATGTATTAACAATATTGCCAATAGTTACATATAGCCCAATTGTAAATTTAAGAACAGTTTCGAGTATGATGCAAATGAAGTTGAAAGATATTCCTGAAATGAATGAGATACGAAGCATGGCTCAATTGGCGGAGAAGCAGTGGGGTGTGAACACGGACGAGTGGCTTACTATCGTTTTAGAGAAATATAAGCAAGGTATTCGGCAGTTACGTATTGATTTAGAAGTTCAACTGTTTCAAGTTAATGATGGAATGTTCTTTGGTATACCGATGGAACCTTTTTCAGAAACCGCGTTAGAAGTGAAAGAGAGTCTTCAAAATGAAATAGCCTTTCTTGGTGGATATACGAATGGATATATTGGTTATTTACCGACAAGGGAAGAGTTTACATATGGTGGATATGAAGTAGAATTAAATCCTGTTGTATATGGGCCTGTTACGAATTTATTGATGCCACCGGAGAAAAATACTGCGGAGCTGATTGTGAAGAAGGTTACGGGCTTATGTAATAAAGTGAAGCTTTAATAAGACAGATTTTTGAAAGCAGAGTAAAGAATATAAATAATTGTTTGAGTTTATTAAGTCAATGTAATTAACAATGATTATCATTGTTAATTACATTGACTTCTAAAAAAAGAAAAACTAGAATTTATAAAGGGATCCTCAATTGTTTGCTATCACTTGTATAGGAGGTAAGTTATGTTGGATAGCTTTATTTCTATAAGATGCAGGTTGGCTCTTTATCGTTTTGGTGTTCTTTTTATATTTTTTTGCATAGTATTTTTGGTGCATCAGAAGGTGTATGCAGAAGATGTACCGTGGACATCGGTCTCAAATGAGGGAGAACGTGAACTGTTTCAAGAACAATCATTGTATAGTAATGATCGAAGGGGAGAAGATCTTGTTTCGCCCTCATTTGAAGGGCGAAAACATGGTGGGGAAGATTGGGGAGCATATTTGGAAAATAGTACGTTAAATTATTCACCTAATATTCTTACCTATTCTGTTATAGGAAGCGATGATCGAATACGGGTTAATGATACAAATTCATATCCGTATAGCGCTATAGTCCATGTTGCGACTCAGTAAAATAGTGGAGAAGTTTATGGGTGTACAGGAGCACTAGTTAGTAAAGATACAGTGCTTACAGCTGGACATTGTATTTACAATAAAGAAATTGGTGGATGGGCGACAAATGTTATTGTGACCCCTGGTAGAAATGGAAACCAAGCACCGTATTTACCTTATAGTTGGACAAAACTCTATTCAGTAAGTGGATGGACTGATAATGAAAATTCAGATTATGATTATGGAACGATTAAATTAAATGGGTCTCCAGGAGATTATATTGGCTGGTTGGGATATAGAACTACCTATGTAGAATCACCAAAAGGTTTACTTGCGGCGATTCCTGGATATCCCGCTGATAAAATAGGAAATGAACGTTACACAATGTGGAGAGACTATGGTCCAATTGAGGGAGTTTCTCCTAGAATGTTAACATACAAGATTGATACTTATGAGGGGCAAAGTGGATCACCTGTATATCAGTATTTCGATACCGGTATCAAAATAATAGCCATTCATACAAGAGGAAATAAAAATATGAATTTGGGAAATCGGATAACAGACGATGTGTTTAATAATATTAAAAAATGGCCTGAATAAATATAGTAATTCTATTTGGATTTTGTATTGTATATTGGTCATAATCATGATGTCTAGTTATATAGTAAATAACGAAGAGAATGTTAGTAAAGTTGTTAATCCTATAACTTTCTATGTTCAAAATAAAGAGAAACAACAGATAAAAGACTTTGAAATTATGCTTATAAAAGATGAATTACCTCAGCCTAGTAAAGAAATCGTGATTTCGATAGGGAAAACTAATCAAGAAGGAAAATTGATTTGGAAGATTCCTAGAAAAGGAAAGTATATAATTTTATTGCCGAATAATGAGAAAAAAGAGATTGTGATTAATGATAGAAATGTAGCTAAATTAATAATGATTAACGTAAATTAATAAAAATAGGCCGAAACCAATCATATGGTTGATTCGGCCTATTTTTATATAATTTAGAAAAATTGTGAAGTAAGTATAAATTTCAGTCTAAAGATTAAAAACTTTACAATATACCCTGAAGGGTATATGATATTATACAAAGTTATAAAGTAATGTATAATATAGTTACAATTACGGAGGTGGTCTATAGTGGAATACAATCAAGATATGAAAAATAGATTGAAACGTATTGAAGGTCAAGTTCGTGGTGTGCTTCGTATGATGGAAGAAGGAAAAGATTGCCGAGAAGTTATTACACAGTTAACGGCATCTCGTTCTGCACTTGATCGTACAATTGGACTTGTTGTTGGAACGAATTTAGAGCATTGTTTACGTGAACAGTTTGAAAGTGGCAATGGTTCAAATGAAGAGTTAATTAAAGAAGCTGTTCAATTACTTGTAAAAAGCCGATAATCTGTCAAACGTAAGTGTTGACAGATTTTCAAAAACATTTTAATATACCCCTACAGGTATATGTATGTAAATTGTGGAGGAATCGATTATGAGTATAAAAGTGGATATGAGTTTAGATTGTAAAGGTTTGGCTTGTCCGATGCCTATTGTGAAAACGAAGAAGGCGATAGAAGGGTTAACACCAGGGCAGGTGATTGAAGTTAAGGCAACAGATAAAGGATCTACGGTAGATATAAAAAGTTGGGCGAGTAAAGTAGGACATCAATATATCGGGACGAAACACGAGGGTGATGTATTGGTGCATTATGTTAGGAAAGCAAACGAGCATGAAGTGAATGAAGCTGTGAAATATCCACATACAATTACGAATGCAGAATTACAGTCTATATTGTCTCATGGGGAAGAGAGCATTGTATTAGATGTTCGCGAAGCAGCGGAATTTACTTTTGGCCATATTCCATCTGCCATTTCGGTGCCATTAGGTGAATTAGACAGCGCAGTGTTAGATCAGACGAAGCAAATTTATGTTATTTGTCGAACTGGTAACCGCAGTGATGTAGCTTGCCAAATGTTGAAAGAGAAAGGTTTTTCAAATGTGAAAAATGTCATTCCTGGTATGTTAGGGTGGCAAGGAAATGTGGAGAAATAAAATTTTTTAAACAAAAATATACCTATGGGGGTAATTAAATGGACATTAAGATGTTACAAGCAAAAGATGTTGCAGAGAAAGTTTTATTCGGAGAGTTATTCATTTTAGATGTTCGTAATGAGACGGATTATGAAGATTGGAAAATTGAAGGGAAACAAGTTTCTTCTATTAATAAACCTTACTTTGACTTGTTAGATGGTGTAGATCATATTGTAAGTGAATTACCTAAAGATAAAGATGTTTTAGTAGTATGTGCAAAAGAAGGGTCTTCTATATTTGTGGCAGAGCAATTAACAGAAGCGGGATTACAAAATATTTATTATTTAGCTGGTGGAATGAAAGCTTGGAGTGAATATGTGAAGCCGTTAAAAGTAGGGGATGTACAGGGCGGAGGGAGTATATATCAATTTAATCGTCTTGGAAAAGGCTGTTTATCTTATATGGTTGTTTCTAACGGTGAAGCAGCAGTTATTGATGCGGTAAGGACAGCCGAGGCATATGAAGAGTTTGCGAAAGAGCATGGCGTTACGATTACGAATGTAATGGATACACATTTACATGCAGACCATATTTCTGGTGGACGTAAGTTAGCTGAAAAGGTAGGTGGTACGTATTGGTTACCGCCAAAAGATGCCGAGGAAGTTGTTTTCTCATACGAACCGCTTGTTGAAGGATCTGTTATTACGGTGGGGGGTACTAAAATTGTAATTGACGCATTATACTCACCAGGGCATACGATTGGAAGTACGTCATTCATTGTTGATGATTCTTATTTATTATCAGGCGATATTTTATTTGTAGATTCAATCGGGCGTCCTGATCTTGCTGGTAAGGCTGAAGATTGGGTGAGTGATTTAAGAAATACGTTATATACACTTTATAAGGAACTGTCTCAAGATTTAATTGTTTTACCAGCCCATTATTCAAAAATAAGTGAAATGGATGAAAGAGGCGTTGTGAGTGCGAGCTTACAAGATTTATTTAAAGAGAATGTAGGGTTAAATATTGCTGATGAAATAGAGTTTCGTAAAGCTGTGACAGAGAACTTACCGCCACAACCAAATGCATATGAAGAAATTCGTCAAACGAATATGGGGAAAATTCATCCGAGTGTGGAAGAAGAGCGAGAAATGGAGATTGGCCCAAATCGTTGTGCAGTGCATGAGTCATTATAAAAATAACAAATTGGAGGAATTGATCATGAATATAAAACAAGTATTAGATGCGAAAGGTTTAGCATGTCCAATGCCGATTGTAAGAACAAAGAGAGCAATGGATGCTTTAGACACTGGAGAAGTGTTAGAAATACATGTAACGGATAAAGGGTCAGTTAAGGATATTCCAGCGTGGGCAAATAAAAGTGGTCATGACATTGTAAAGCATGAAGAAGAAGGCGATGTACTAAAGTTTTGGATTAAGAAGGCGTAGTAAAGAAATAATTTTATAAATATAGAGGGGGAGTTATATGAACACAATATTAAGTACGCTTTTCATTGTACTTGCTGCAGGATTTGTTATTTCACGTTTTTTACCGGTAAAAGGTGTTCGAAATATAAGTGGAAAAGAATTAAAGAGTATAGTGGGGAAAAAGGGGAAGCAATTTATCGATGGTCGTACAGTAGGTGAATATAGAGGGAATCATATGAAGGGATTTCGAAATATCCCGTTAAATGAGTTAGCTAGTAAAGCAAATCAATTAGATAAAAATGCGGAAGTAATCGTTATTTGTCAGAGCGGGATGAGAAGTAAGCAAGCGGCAAAGGTATTAAAGAAATTAGGATTCCAGCACCTTATCAATGTTTCAGGTGGTATGAATGGTTTGTGAGGAGGACTTTAAAATGAAAGAAATGACAGCAAAAGAATTAGAAGAAAAATTATTACGTAAAGAAGCAGTAAATATTGTGGATGTCCGTGAAGTAGAAGAAGTAGCTGAAGGAAAAATTCCAGAAGCATGTAATATTCCGCTAAGGATATTAGAGTTTCGTATGCATGAGTTGAATAAAAAGAAAGAATATATTATCGTTTGTCGCTCTGGCGCGAGAAGTGCAAGAGCCGTTCAATTTTTAGAAGGTTACGGTTTTCGAGCAATCAATATGGTAGGTGGTATGTTAGCTTGGGAAGGTAAAGTCATATAGCATAGAGATAAAAGGTTTGAGCCTTTTTATAAATAATTAAATACCCCTACAGGTAATTTGAAGGAGGAACAATATGGAACAACAGAAGAAAACGACAATCGTGTTATTTAGCGGAGATTACGATAAAGCAATGGCTGCTTATATTATTGCAAATGGTGCAGCGGCGTATGACCAAGAGGTAACTATTTTTCATACTTTCTGGGGATTAAATGCTTTAAGGAAAGATGAACATGTGAATGTAAAGAAAACATTTATAGAAAAAGTATTTGGAAAAATGATGCCACGCGGTGCCGATAAGATGGGATTATCCAAAATGAATTTTGCTGGCATGGGGCCAAAGATGATTAAAGGCATTATGAAAAAACATAACGCAATGCCTTTGCCAGATTTAATTGATTTGGCGAAAGAACAAGGAATTAAACTTGTAGCTTGTCAAATGACAGTAGATTTATTAGGGTTAAAAGAGGAAGAGATTATGGAAGGGGTAGAGTTTGCAGGCGTAGGGGCATATTTAGCAGATGCTTCGGATGGGAATGTAAACTTATTCATTTAAATCACCTTCTTTTTAGAAGGAGGGGGATGTAAGGTGAGTTTAGTATTATTACTTTTTATAATTGGGTTTATAGGATCGTTTATATCAGGAATGGTTGGAATTGGCGGTGCGATTATTAATTATCCGATGATCTTATACATTCCAGTATTGTTAGGATTTACTGGTTATACGTCACATGAAGTGAGTGGTATTACAGCGGTACAAGTATTCTTTGCAACTTTTGCAGGCGCATGGGCTTATCGGAAAAGTAATGATATGGATAAAACGTTAGTTGTGTATATGGGAGCTAGTATTTTAATAGGAAGTTTCATAGGGAGCTTTGGTGCTAACGTATTAGAGGAACATACGGTCAATGTTGTTTATGCAGCGTTAGCAACAATTGCTGCTATTATGATGTTCGTACCGAAACGAAATAATAGTGGTGAAGTGACATATAATAAATGGTTAGCAAGCTTGTTAGCGTTTATTGTAGGAGGAGCATCAGGCATTATAGGTGCTGGCGGTTCTTTCTTATTAGTACCGATTATGTTAGTTATTTTAAAATTGCCGATACGTACAACAATAGCAACATCTATCGCTATTACGTTTATTTCCTCAGTAGGGATTACGACTGGAAAAGTGATAACTGGTCAAGTAGTTGTAATTCCAGCTCTTATTATTGCGGTTGCAAGTATCTTTGCTGCGCCGCTTGGAGTGCGAGTCGGGAAGGGGACCAATCAAAAAGCACTGCAATATATGTTATCGATTTTGATTGTAGGCACTGCTGTTAAAATGTGGATTGATATGATATCGAAATAAAAGGATGGGCTGCTTGTAGCCCATCCTTTTATTTATGCCCAAATAACTTTCATTAAGTTTTTATATTCGTCATTTGCTAATTTATATAGCATTCTCGTATGTTCAAAGACAA
Organism: Bacillus sp. Root131; assembly: GCF_001429475.1. Lineage (NCBI taxonomy): Bacteria > Bacillati > Bacillota > Bacilli > Caryophanales > Bacillaceae > Bacillus > Bacillus sp. Root131. Next base: position 115,689 of record NZ_LMJQ01000045.1, on the reverse strand, counting down.
GTGCTGGATTAAAGTTTGGTTCTGAGAATGCAAGAGATGCTGAAATATCAATTGCATTTTGCTTGTTTAATGTGAATTTTGCAAAGCGATAAGATGTGTTTAATTCATTAATGACATGTAAAATATCATTTGTTGATGTTGCATCAGGCACGTGAGCAACATTGAAGCAGTATATATCCACCGTAGGATGTTCGTTTTGGAAAGCAGCGATAAGTTGAATTTTTGCGCCAGCTTCTGTCTCTAATCCTACTGAAAAATGAACAGAGCCATCATTTTCATCTATATTTTCTTCCATGTATATATCGTTGGATTTTAAGTAGTCTTTAAAATCTGAGATGTTATGTTTTACTGCAGCTTTCATATGTATGAGCCCCCTGATAATTGGAATAGATTGCTACTATTTATTATAATTTAAAAATATTAAAAAAGATAGTTAGAAAGTTCTGATTTTTGATTCTGACGAAATAAAAAGAAGCAGTACTCTACCTCCATAGAGTACTGCTTCTTTACTATTCATTGTCGTTAGACGATGTTTCTGTATCTTCACTGCTATTTTTGTTCTTATTTTTCACTTCATTGTTACTTGATTCGCGTTCACTTGAATTTTCAGACTTAGATTCTTTTGTCTTTTTCGAATCAGAGTCTGAGTCAGACTTTGTATATGCAGGTAGCCCAAGATGAGTACGAAGTTCATTTGTAACATTAGCTAATTCTTTTTTATCTGGATTGTAGTAGTAAGTTCGACCACCACCAGCAGATTTGCTACATGTATCGTCACCTTTTGCCATATAGCAATCATCACCTTGGATTTGTAATTTCTCAATTTCCGAATCCGATCCGTACTTATAGAATGAAAGCATATCATCAAATGTTAAGTTTGTAACGAATTGTCCGTTAATATCATCAATGATGTTGCCAACTTTTGTTACAGAACCAGCATTTGTTAGTTTCTTTAAAATAGCTTCGATAACGAGTTGTTGACGTTGTCCACGCATTGCATCACTATCGATGTGTCTTGTTCTAGCAAGAGCAAGAGCTTCTTCGCCATTTAACTTTTGAACACCTTTTTCTAGGTGAATTGCCTCAGCATTATCATTGCTATCTTGCTCAGTAAATTCAACTGGTACATCAACTTCAACACCGCCCAAGTCATCGACGATTTTTATAAATGATTTAAAGTTAAATTTGACAAAATAATCGACAGGAACATTCATTAATTTTTCAACTGCATCAATGCTTGCTTGTGGTCCACCATTTTTTCCGTTTTTAGCAGAACCGAATGCATGAGCATGTGTAATTTTATCTTTTTTCTTTTCTATTGGAATATAAGTATATGTGTCACGTGGGATACTTAATAGTTTAACAGTTTTGCTATCTTTATTAAATGTTGCAAGTAAAAGCGCGTCTGTTCTTATAGCTTCACCATATTCTTTTCCTCGGACATCGCTTTCATCAACACCCATTATTAAAACAGAGACGTTATTTGTAATAGGTTTAACAGCTTTATCTCGTAAATCTGATTTATCACCGCGTGCTAAATCGTGTGCGGCATTTCGAACAGCAGAAGATGCTTTATTTACTAAAAACCAAGTATAACCGCCACCTATTAATAAAACGAATAGTATAGCGCTTATAATAATTTTTATTTTTTTCTTATTTTTGTTCGGTTTACTGCGTGTATTTTCTTGCAAAGATGGGTTTTGCTCCATTTCCTGTACTCCTTCATTTGGATTGAAATACGACACTCATATCCACTTATTATAATGAAATTTAGCGAAAAAAAACATTACAAATCATTTACATTTCGTAAAAATTCAATTTATTTATAAAAAGTCAGATTTTCTATATATTCTTTTTTAGATGTAGAATAAGTATAAGGGCTTTTGGTAGAAATGAAAATATATATTATGAGAAAGTGATAGGGAAGTAAGATTTGTTGAAATATAGCCAAGAAGAAATGAGTAAGCTTACTTATTTCTTCTATATAATAAAGAAGAATTTGACGGATAAAGGAGAGAGCATAATGAATCATACATCATTCCGAGCAATCGTTGTGAACGAAACGGAAAATCATCAGTTTGTAAGAAAAGTTGTTGAGAGAGAAGTAAGTAGTTTACCTGAGGGAGACGTATTCATACAAGTTCATTATTCTTCATTAAATTACAAAGATGCCCTTTCAGCTACTGGTAATAAAGGTGTTACGAGAACGTATCCTCATACGCCAGGAATTGATGCCGCAGGAGAAGTTATGAGAAGTGAAGATAACTCCTTTAATGTAGGAGATCAAGTTATTGTAACGGGATATGACTTAGGTATGAATACCTCTGGTGGTTTCGGAGAATATATTCGCGTCCCATCATCTTGGGTCGTGCCTTTACCAGAAGGAATGTCATTAAAGGAAAGTATGATGTATGGGACAGCAGGTTTTACTGCTGCTTTGTCGGTATATAAGCTTATTGGAGCAGGAATTAATCCTGGTATGGGAGACGTTCTAGTAACTGGTGCTACAGGCGGCGTAGGGAGTGTAGCTGTTAGTATTTTAAGTAAGTTAGGGTTTAATGTAGTAGGAGCGACAGGGAAAATGGAAGAGGAACAGATGCTACTACGTCTAGGAGCGAAAAAAGTGATTCATCGCGCGGAATTGAATGATGAATCAGGAAGACCAATGTTAAAAGGGATATACGCCGGAGTTATCGATACTGTAGGTGGACATATGTTAGAAACAGCTTTAAAAACAGTAAAGTATGGTGGTTGTGTAACGACATGCGGTAATGTGGCAGGACAGGAATTACATACAACGGTATATCCGTTTATTTTACGAGGCATAAGCCTTTTAGGGATAGATTCCGTGCAATGCCCGGTGGATGTGAGAAGAGATGTGTGGACATTGTTAGCGGATGAATGGGAAAGTTCAAAGTTAGCGTCTTATACAGAAGAATGTACATTAGAAGAATTAGATGAGAAGTTTGCACTTATATTGCAAGGAAAGTTAAAAGGAAGAACAGTTGTTAAAATAAAGTGAAAAAAGAGACGCTTAATGTAGCGTCTCTTTTCTTCATTATAATGATTGTTTTAAATTGATTTTTCCTTGTTCACCTAAAACACCGTCAGCGATATTTACAGCGTGATCGCCAATGCGTTCTAAGTTACTTACCATATCGACGAAGATGATACTTGCATCACCTGAACAGCTACGCTCGTTTAGACGTAATACGTGACGTTTACGAAGAACACGTTCCATTTGGTCGATTTTGCGTTCTTTTGCAATAACAGTTTGAGCTAGTTCGGTATCGAAGTTTGTTAAAGCTTCAACTGAGTCTTGCAGTGTTGAAATCGTTAATTCCAGCATTTCGTTTAATTCACCTAATGCTTCGTCTGATAGTGAAACACGATTTGAAATTTGGAAATCTACAAGTTCTACAAGGTTTTCTACATGATCACCAACACGTTCAATATCTCCAACAACACCTGCTAAAACGGAATGTTTTTCAGAATCCGTAGGTGAAAGCGGCTTTTCAGATAGTAGAACTAAATACTCGGTAATTTTTTTATCTAAATTGTTAATAGCTCCTTCTAATTGAGTAGCCATGTCAGCGTGTTTTTTGTCTTGTGTATTTAAAAATTGATTTGCTTCTTTTAATCCATGTAATGAAAACTCAGCCATACGGATAATTTCTTTTTGAGCTTCTGTTAAAGCGATAGCTGGAGATTGCTCAATAAAGATTGGGTTTAAATGTTGCGGTTTGAAATCAATAGCAGAGTCTTCGCCGCGAATAAGTTTTGTTACAATCCATGCTAATACAGCGATGAATGGGAATTGAATAACTGCATTTGTTACGTTAAATGTTCCGTGTGCAAATGCAATTGTCATTTCTGGATTTAAGTTTAATGATGTTTGGAAATATTGAATTAAGCTTGTAAATGGTACTAATAAAATCGTAAATATAATTGTACCGACGATATTAAAGATAACGTGAACTAATGCTGCACGTCTTGCGGCAATAGAAGTACCGATTGCTGCTAATACAGCTGTAATTGTTGTACCGATGTTATCACCGAATAATACAGGAAGGGCAGCTTGTAAATCGATTGCACCTTGACCGAATAATTCTTGCAAAATACCGATTGTTGCGCTTGAGCTTTGTACAATTAAAGTGAAGACTGTACCGACAACAACTCCTAAAATTGGGTTATCACTCATACTAACCGTTAATTCTTGGAATGATTCTAAAGAGCGAAGAGGTTTCATACCTGCGCTCATTAATTCCAAACCGAAGAATAACATACCAAAGCCGAATATAACTTGACCTAAAGAATGTACTTTTTTATTTTTAAAGAAGAATAATAAGATAGCTCCAACTGCCATAATTGGGAGAGCGTATTCTCCGATTTTAATTCCGATAATAAATGCAGTAACTGTCGTACCGATGTTTGCACCCATAATAACACCGATTGCTTGTCTTAATGTCATAAATCCTGCGCTTACAAGTCCGACTGTTAAAGCGGTTGTTCCTGAGCTTGATTGGATTAATACCGTAACTAACATACCTGCTAGTACACCCATGAGTGGGTTTGTTGTAAAACGATCTAGAATATCACGAAGACGATCTCCAGCTGCTTGTTGCAGTCCATCGCCCATGTATTTAATCCCGAATAAGAAAATACCTAATCCACCAATGAACTGGAAGATCATATCTTGAACATTATATTCCACGCATTCCACTCCTTAAATTTCATGTACGATGTAATTATTAACTGAACCTTGAGTCACTGTAAACGGTTTGCTAGTAAAATTTACACTAAATTTACAAAGGGTAGAAAAGTTTACAATACCTTAAAGAAACAGCTGTATTTTATTGGTTTTCATCTTGTATAAATCTTAATTTTGTAAAGAAATCATACTTTTTAGAATAGTATTGTTCAGTTGAATATCAAGGAAAGCGTCTGCGAGTTCATCGTATATTTTTTGATGAAAGTTAAAAAAATATGTAGGAAAATGCATGTAGTTTTATAACAGCAAAACGAGAGAAAACAATTTTTTTAACACGATAAAAAAGCCACTGAATTATCCAGCAGCTTTTTCCGTGTTTTTATCGCCATACTTTTGTTTTCTTATGCTTGTAATGTAAATGAAGAGAAAAGCAATAAGTAATAGAGAGGAGTAACGATATACAGTTGCATAGTTTGTAAAATGAGCAATAAATCCAAATATAATCGCTCCAGCGCCGATTCCAAGGTCAAATGCGGAGAAGAATGTAGCTGTTGCTACGCCGCGTCGATGCGGTGCTACGCGGTCAATCATCCATGCTTGTAGTGCAGGTTGGATCGCTCCAAAACCACTTCCGTAACATGCTGCAGCAATAATTAAGCTCGGAATTGTCGTCGTATACGACAATAAAATAATGCCTGTAAACGTTATAATAACTCCCGGAATGATGACGAATGTATGGCCTTTCGCATCATATAGCCTTCCAGAGAATGGACGAGTTACAGCAATTGCTAGTGCATTACATAAAAAGAAGAGGCTAATATCAGCTATGCCGACTTCTGTAGCAAATAGTGTGATAAAACTTCCGATTCCTCCGTACATTAATGTAATACATAATATTAATAATGAAGGAAGTAAAGCTTTACGCTCAATAAATCCATCGAGAAAAGTACTAGATGATTGTTGTGGCGGCTGTTTCGTTTTTTGGATTTGAAGTAGTTTCGTTAATATTAATGAAACAATTGTGCACGATAGTGCACATAAAAAAAGAATTGTGAAGTTATATGTTTGCATGAGCCATAGTCCTATAAGTGGACCGAGGGCCATTGCAATTGTTCCAGAAAGGCCAAAATATCCCATGCCTTCTCCGCGGCGAGCTGAGGGAATTAAATCAGAAACGACAGTTCCATATGTAGTCGTTGTAATACCGAAACCAGCTCCGTGTAAAATACGAACAGCAAGCAAGAGAAAGATAGTTGAGGCGAAAAGGTAACTGCCCATAGCGAGTAAACAGATAGCAGTACCGATCATTAAAATGATTTTTTTATTAAATTTTTGCAAGGCGTTCCCAGTTAGCGGTCTAACAAAAAGTGCCGCAACGGTAAACATACCGACAACAAATCCGATATTGGAACTTGTGCCACCAATTTCTTTCACATAAACAGGTAAGGTTGGAATTAACATTTGAAACCCTAAAAACATACATAAGTTTGCAAAAATTAAAGCAACAAACTCTTTTGTCCATAACGGTTCTCGTTTTACGAGTATTGCTTCTCCCATATATTCATCCCCGATATAAAATTTTCCCGCTATTCACGGGCAGTAAAACTCCCACCTCAAAATCGGACTGGAGCAAAGAAGTTAGGTGGGAGATCAACTGCCCGTAAATGCCCGATTGGTTCAACTAATAATCAGTGGGGGATGAACACCCCCCTCACTGATTAAAGTTTCACTTTATCTCTTTTCTTTCGAGTATATGTATTGGCCAATGCAACAGTCAAGGAAGGTGTCTTGAAAACGGATAACAATTTTTAAGGCGAAAAAATGACAAATTTGTGTAAAAGCTACACAACTATGAAAAAAAGATGTAAAGTATAGATGTATAGACTTGTAGGTGTTAAGAATGATAGAAATTGTTTTTTCTTTAAAGAAAGCGGATTCAAAAGAGTAGTGAACAAGAAGGGGAGATATACTTTTTCACTACATATATTTGAAAAGGTTTACAATATGATGAAGAAAGAGGCGTGTACATATGAGACGATTAGGTATTTCTATTTATCCAGAACATTCAACAGTAGAGAAAGATAAGGAGTATTTAACATTAGCAAGTAAATATGGATTTACACGTGTGTTCACATGTTTATTATCTGTGGATGGAGAAAAAGAGAAAATTATTGAAGAATTTAAAGAAACGATCTCACATGCGAATGCATTAGGGTTCCAAGTATTAGTTGATATTAGTCCATCTGTTTTTGAACAATTAGGTATTTCGTATAATGATTTATCATTCTTCCATGAATTAGGTGCGTACGGTATTCGTTTAGATGTTGGTTTCTCAGGATTAGAAGAATCAATTATGACTTATAATCCGTATGGTTTGAAAATTGAGATTAATATGAGTAATGGTACGAAGTATGTAGATAACATTATGAGTCATAGACCAAATCGTGAAAATTTAATTGGTTGTCATAATTTTTATCCGCATCGTTATTCAGGGTTATCATACGATCATTTCATTAAATGCTCGAAACAATTTAAAGATTACGGTATGAGAACGGCTGCTTTTATTTCATCATTTGATGCAACATACGGACCTTGGCCAGTAACAGAAGGGTTATGTACATTAGAGCAGCATCGTGAATTATCGATGACAACACAGGCGAAGCATTTATTTGCGACGGAATTAATTGATGATGTTATTATTGCAAACGCATATGCGTCAGAAGAAGAATTACAAGCACTAGGTGCATTAAATAAAGAGAAACAAACATTTGATATAGAACTATATGATACAACGACAGAACTAGAAAGAATTATCGTATTAGACGAACCACATTTTTATCGCGGAGATGTATCTGAATATATGATTCGTTCTACACAAAGTCGTGTGAAATATAAAAAAGAAGAGTTTAAACCTCATAATACGCGTGAAATTAAGCGTGGAGATTTATTAATTGATAATGAACAATATGGCCAGTATAAGGGCGAATTACAAATTGCATTAAAAGATATGGTGAATACAGGAAAAACAAATGTAGTTGGTCGAATTATAGAAGAAGAAATTTTCTTATTAGATTATTTACAAGCATGGGATAAATTCGGATTCATATTAAAGAAATAGAGAGAATATAAAGGGGAAAAACTACTGATTTCAGCAGCTTTTCCCCCTTTATATATAAAGAGCGAGAGGAAGAGCTATGACAAAGGTGCAGCAGCGATTAATTTCTATTTTAGAGGAGTTTTTAGAAGAGAAATCGATGTTAAATCGAGCTTTTTTAGCGGGCCGTTTACATGTATCAACGAAGACGATTCAAAAGGATATAAAATTATTAAATGATATATTGGAAGAAAACGGAGCGAAAATCGAATCGCAAAGAGGGACTGGGTACGAATTAGAAATTATACAAACGAAGAAATTTGAAGACTTTTGTGTGAGTCTATTTCAAAAACAGACGGAAAAGATTCCAACTTCTTATGAAGAAAGAATAGCGTACATTCTGCAGCGTGTTTTAACGGCAGAGGGATATGTGAAGCTTTCAGAATTAGCGGAAGAGATTTATGTGAGCAAATCAACGGTTAATTTAATTATGAAAGATGTTACAGATATATGTGGTCGCTATAAATTACAAATTGAGAAGAGACCGTATTATGGTATACGTATTGTTGGAGAGGAATTTAATATTCGTTCTTGTTTATCACAATATGGTTTACCGCGTTATGACCATACTCCGTTTCATGAGCAATTTGAGCAGACGGAGACATATTTATCGCTACCTTATATATCACACATCCGTTCAATTATATTAAAGTATATTGAAGGTGGAACAATATATTTATCTGATATAGAAATTGATAATTTAGTCATTCATATTGCAATCGCATTAAAGCGTTGTCAAAGTCAACATTATATGAAAGAACTGCATACGGAGCAATCAGAACTTATAATAAAGAAAGAATATACAATTGCGAAGCAGATTTTAGGAGATTTAGAGAAAGAGTTGAAATTTTCATTTCCAGAAGAAGAAGTATTATATGTGACGATGCATTTATTAAGTACTGCTGTTACAACGAGAGATCGCTATGAAAATGTAGAAGAGCTATTAGGAAAAGATATATATGCATTTATGCAACATATTCTTTTTAAAGTAGCGGAAGAACGGAATCTTATTTTTTATTATGATGAAGAATTATTATTTGGATTTGGTATTCATTTAAAAACGTTATTAAATCGTTTGAAGTATAAGTTAAATACGAGAAATCCTCTTTTGGCAGAAGTGAAAAAGAATTATCCGTATGCTTTTGAAATTGCGGTTCTTGTTGGAGATATCATTGGTGAATATACGGGTGAATCGATCCCTGAAAGTGAAATTGGCTATATTGCAATTCACTTCGGCGGAGCGATGAGCCGTTTGCAGGAGCAAAATCAAAAGAAAAGATGCTTATTAGTTTGTGCGACTGGTCAAGGAAGTGCACAACTATTAAAATATAAAATTTTATCACAGTTCCGAGATAAATTAGAGATTGTAGGTATTACAGGCTATTATCAATTGAAAGTAGAAGATCTTTATAAAGAAAAAATAGATTGTATTATTAGTACGATTCATATACCGAGTGGCTTGCCTGTTCCAGTTATAAAAGTGAATTCAATATTTGATGATAAAGAGATTAAATTGATTGGTCAGCGGTTGTTTACGCATGTGAATAATAGTGTGCAGCCTTATATTAAGGAAGATTTAATTTTTTTAAATCATAGTGCTTCTACGAAAGAGGATGTTATTCAGTTTTTATGTGAGAAAGCTGCTGAGAAACATTATGTACAAGAAAACTTTTATGCTTCTGTTATGGAAAGAGAAAATACGTCTCCGACAGCGGTTGGGAATTCAGTTGCAATCCCGCATCCGATGCAGTTATTAAGTGAGGAAACTTTTTTGATGTTTTGCACACTTGAAAAGGCTGTTGATTGGGGAGATAAAAAAGTACAAGTAATTATTTTATTTAGTGTAAAGCGCAATAATAATGAAGATTTGCAAAGGCTTTATGATTTTTTATATGATATTATGTCTAGTCAAACTACGATAGAGAAACTTACTCAGACCGAGGTAATTGAAGATTTTCAAGAGATTTTATTATCATTTTGAAAAAGTATATAAAAACTTCCGTTACATAACGGAAGTTTTTTATGTTTAATTGTATGCGTTTTCATAATAAGATAAAAATATAGAAAACATATAGCTTGGGGGAATTTAAAATGGCTGATATGCAAACTCCATTTGCATTAATTTTACATGGTGGCAATGCGAGAAGTGCAGCGCTTGAAGCAATCGCTTTTGCAAGACAAGGAGATTTTGAGAATGCGGGTGAAAAGATGAAACTTGCTAGTGAGGAAATTTCAGCAGCACATCGTATTCAAACGGATTTAATTCAAGAAGAGGCAAGAGGAAATCATACAGAAATCAGTTTACTGTTAGTGCACGCACAAGACCATTTAATGAATGCAATTACAGTGAAAGAACTAGCTGAAGAATTTATTACTCTTCATAAACGAGTAGAAGAGAAAGTGACAGTATAAGATGTATATTTTATTATGTTGTGCAGCAGGCATGTCAACGAGTATGGTCGTAAGAAAAATGCAAGAAGAGGCAAAGAAACAGGGGAAGAATTATAAAATTAAGGCGGTTGATTCAGAACTTGTGAAACTTGAAATAAAAGAAGCCGATGTCGTTTTAATCGGTCCACAAGTGAAATATTTATTTCCAGCTGTAGAGTTTCTTGCAAACTCATACAACATACCAGTTGCAATTATAGACCAACGAGATTATGGCATGTGTGATGGTTTGAAAGTGCTTAGGCAAGCAGAACAATTAGTTTTAGCATAATTATATCTTTTTAAATATAAACATTATAATGTTATAAAGTTTATTTCATTCTTTTATAGTAGAGAGAAAGAGGAGGGCTATTGATGAATGTGTTTATGAGTTTTATGGAACAAAAGATTATGCCAACAACGCAAAAGATTGCAGGACAACGACATTTATTGGCAATTCGAAATGGGGTTATTTCTACATTACCGTTAACGATCGTCGGGTCATTTTTCGTTATCTTTTTAAATTTACCAATTGATGCATATATGGAATGGATTGCACCGTTTCGCCATATTTTAGATATTCCATTCCGATTTACAGTAGGACTAATGGCCTTATACGCAGCGTTTGGAGTAGGGGCTTCGCTCGCGAACTTTTATCAGCTCAATCAATTAAGTGCAGGGCTACTATCTGTACTCGCCTTTTTACTAGCATCAGTTGAACCAATTCAAATTACGAAAGCTGTACCAGGTGTTATTGATGCAGGTCGATATATTTCAGTAGGAACACTAAGTGCAACGTCTTTATTCGGCGCAATTGTGACAGCATTAATTGCAGTGGAAATTTATCATTTTATGATTAAGCATAATATCTCAATAAAATTACCAGACAGTGTACCACCAGCAGTTTCAAATTCGTTTGCAGCATTAATTCCAACATTAGTAGTTATTCTTTTATTCTGGGGCATTCGCTACGGTTTGAAATTCGATGTAAATACAACAATTACATACTTAATCGCACCATTAAAATCAGTACTAGTAGGAAATAACTTATTCGGTGGTTTATTAACAGTATTCTTAATCGTGTTCTTCTGGTCATTTGGTATACATGGACCGGCAATTTTAGGACCAATCATTCGTCCGATGTGGGATTCCGCAATTCTTGAAAATATGGAAGTGTTCACGGCTACAGGAAATGCACATCAGTTACCAAACTTATTTACAGAGCAGTTCATTCAATGGTTCGTATGGATTGGCGGATCTGGCTCAACGTTAGCTTTAGTAATTATGTTTATGTTCTCTAAATCTAAGTTCCTAAAAGAGTTAGGTAGATTATCATTCGTACCAGGTTTATTCAATATTAACGAGCCAATTATTTTCGGGGCACCAATTGTAATGAACCCAATCTTAATTATTCCGTTCGTTATTACACCGTTAGTGACAACGACAGTATCATATTTCGCAGTTGTTTCAGGTATGATTCCACTCATGATGGCGAAATTGCCATTTACGATGTTAGCACCAATTGCAGCGGTGATTAGTACGGACTGGACAATTATGGCTGGTGTACTTGTACTTGTTAACTTTGTAATCTCATTCGTTATTTACTATCCATTCTTCAAAATGTATGAGAAACAACAATTAGCAGGAGAGGAGAAAACAGAATGCTCGGAGCAATTATCATCTTAATTACATTTGTGATCGGACAGTGTATTGCCCATTATTCGAAATGGGTACAAAGTAAATCCTTATTAGTGTTACTACTAGTATCAGTTTTATTTATCGGTTGTTCAATGGGTGCATATGTAATGTTAGGTCTACACTCACCGTACGTAATTATTGTACCGACAATTTTATGTGCAACATGTTTATCTGCAAAATATAGATTTACGAGCATGGCATTAATACAACGTGTGAAGGAGATGCAAAAGCATGGAGCGTAAATTAGGGATTTCACTTTATCCAGAACATTCAACGAAAGAAAAAGATATGGCTTATATTTCGTCAGCGGCACGACACGGTTTTTCAAGAATATTTACTTGTTTGTTATCTGTGAATCGTCCGAAAGAAGAAATTATAGCTGAATTTAAAGAGATTATTAATCATGCGAAAGATAACAATATGGAAGTTATTTTAGATGTAGCTCCAGCTGTGTTTGATCAGCTTGGTATTAGTTATAGTGATCTATCATTTTTCGCAGAGTTAGGTGCAGATGGTATTCGATTAGATGTAGGCTTTGACGGATTGACGGAAGCGAAAATGACGAATAATCCGTACGGTTTAAAAATCGAGTTAAATGTAAGTAACGATATTGCGTACTTAGAAAATATTCTTTCGCATCAAGCGAATAAATCAGCTTTAATTGGTTGCCATAATTTTTATCCGCAAAAATTCACTGGTCTTCCGTACGATTATTTCATTCGCTGTAGTGAACGCTTTAAAAAGCATGGTATTCGCAGTGCAGCCTTTATTACATCACATGCCGCAAACATCGGTCCATGGGATATTAACGACGGATTATGTACGTTAGAAGAGCATCGTAATTTACCAATTGAAGTACAAGCGAAGCATTTATGGGCAACAGGGCTAATTGATGATGTCATTATCGGAAATGCTTATGCAAGTGAAGAGGAGTTAGAAAAACTAGGAAATTTAAATCGCTACATGTTACAGCTAAAAGTGCACTTTGTAGACGAAGCGACTGAAGTAGAGAAGAGAGCTACGCTGCAAGAATTACATGTAAGACGCGGCGACATAACAGAGTATATGATACGTTCTACAGAAGTGCGTAAAAAATATAAAGACTATGACTTCCCAGTGCGCGAAAGTGTGCTACAGGAAAGAGGGCAAGTTGTAATTGGTAATAACTCATTCGGAAAGTATAAAGGTGAACTGCAAATCATTTTAAAAGAAATGCCGATAGATGAACGGAAAAATATCGTCGGTACAATTGCGGAAGAGGAGTTATTCTTACTAAATTATGTAGGAGCTTGGACGCAGTTTACTTGTGTGGAATAGAGAAGAGAAGGAGAGGATGCTGTGGCATCCTCTTTTTTCTATTGATATAGTAGTCTATCGTATATAGAATGCAAAGAGATAGATTTCATTTGGACGGGAGAGAAGGAGATGGAAGAGTATATAGATGATTTATTAAGGCGGATGGCTGATGAAGAAACAGAGATTTGGCATCGTGCGTATGATGAAGCAAAAGCGTTAAATGACTTATTAACTTTTCCTTATTTACAGCAGAAGGTAATCAAAGCAAAAAAGGTATCTATGAAGAAAGATATTTATTATTTAATGACGAAACTCGCCATCAATACGAAGGAAATCTATATTGCTGATTATCTTATAGATCGTTTGGAATGTGAACAAATCCCGACTTTGTTAAGTGAACTGCTTAGTAATATTTATACATTGCCAGAAGTAAGTAGTACAAATAAAATCATTCCGTATATTTATCATAAAAACGATAGTGTTCGTTATTGGGCAGTTGCTTCCTTAAAGTTATATAAATCGTTAGAAGCGGAAAGTGCGTTGCTAAAGTTGCTGGATACTGAAGAAAATAAAGATGAGATTACACATATTTGTTATACATTGCTTGAGATTGGAACGAAGCAATCGATTCTGCCGTTAACAAAGCTTTTATATAGTAATAGTGTCTATGTTCGTTCAACCGTTATTGAGGTTTTAGCAAAAATAGGGGGATCGGACTTACAAATAGTTTATATTGAAGCTTTACATGATAGAAATGTGATGGTGAAATATGAAGCTGTTCGAGCTATTTATACGTATGGCGACGAAATGGCAATGAGAGCAATTTGCGAACGTGTGAATAAAATTGTTGCTAGAAGACGTAAAAATGAAGTAGAGCCTACGGATGAAGCAGAGATTATCATTGCTCTTCGTTTCTTACATAAGTTTGCTAATCATGAAGAAGTTTTAAAGATATTTGATAAAGTGTACAAAAAACGTGGAAACTTGTTTATGTCGGAGAGGGAGTGGCTTCGAGATAATATTACTTACTTTCAAGAGAAAGAAAGCATGTAAGAATCATAAAAAAGAGCCAGCCTCAACGATGAGACTGACTCTTTTTTATAACTAGTTTAATACTTTAACTGTAACTGTTTTACGTCCCCAGCTACTTGATGTGCCTTTATCTGGCATTAAAACGTCGATTTTATTACCTTTAATAGCCCCACCAGTATCACCAGCGATTGCTACTCCGTAACCTTCAACCCATACTTTTGAACCTAATGGAATGACACTTGGATCAACTGCAATTAGTTTCATGTTTGGATTAGCTGTTAAGTTATGACCCATAGCTGATTTTACTTGGTCGCCTGCTTTATAACCATTTTCAAGTGGATCTGCTGTGTAAGCTGTTGCTACAACACGTAACTCACGAGAAGATGATGGTGTACTTGTTTCAGTTTCTTTTGCAGCAGGTTGTTGTGCAGCAGGTTGTTGTGTAGCTGGTTTTTGAGCTTTAGCTGCTTCACGAGCTTTAGCTGCTTCTTGAGCCTTAGCCGCTTCACGAGCTTCAGCTGCTTCTTGAGCCTTAGCTGCTTCACGAGCTTCAGCTGCTTCTTGAGCTTTAGCCGCTTCACGAGCTTTAGCTGCTTCTTGAGCCTTAGCCGCTTCACGAGCTTCAGCATCTGCTTGAGCTTTAGCTGCTTCACGAGCTTTAGCTTCTGCTTGAGCTTCAGCATCTGCCTGAGCTTTAGCTGCTTCTTGAGCCTTAGCTGCTTCACGAGCTTTAGCCGCTTCTTGAGCCTTAACTTCTGCTTGAGCTTCAGCTGCTTCGCGAGCTTTAGTTGCTTCCGCGGCCTTAGCTTTTGCTTGAGTTTCAGCTACTTCTTGAGCTTTAACTGCTTCACGAACTTTAGCTGTATCTTGAACTGTAGTTGTTTTTTCAACTTTAACTACTGGCTGAACTTTAATTGGAGCTTTACCTGTTAAGTAAGGAACATGAACATAAGCTGTTTTTCCGTTATATTCAAATTGAATCCAATCATTTTGTACTTGGTGTGTTGTTTCGATTATATCATCTTTTTTCAACTTACCAAGAATCTCTGAATCTGTGTTTGCACCAGCACGTACGTTTAATACGTTTGCTGTTACGTAGTAAGTGTCTTTTGTATAGTCAGCACTTATGAAAGCTTCTTTACCGCTATTCAATTGAACTTTTGACCAACCATTTTCTGTATGTAAAACATTTACTTTATATCCATCTAATAATTTTCCTACAACTTTTGATTCAGTAGTTGGGTTTTCTCGTACGTTTAGTACGTCAGTCGTTACGATTGTTTCTGCTTTAGCAGATGTTGTGAAAATCCCAAGACCAAAAACCGCTGCTGTTGCTATACCCATAAATTTTTTCATAATAGCCTCCATTGCATTTGTTTTCGTTGACCTCATTATAGCAACCATTATTTTCTTATTTGCGAAAAACATATAATTACAAAGCTTTCGTAACGGAGCATTAATATTCTGTAACAATTCCATAAATATCCTGATAGCGCTTCCTTGTTGTTTTTTGGCGTATCAGGGCATATAAAACACAAAATGAGTAGCATTTCAATTACTTTAACATTAATAATATTACAGTAATGTTTCTCTTGAATGTCTGTAGTGTTACAAGAATGATGTATTTTACTGTTTGAATGAAAAATTAGTTATGAAATGATAATGTTTTTAGGTGTGAAAACATATAAACGAGGTGAAATTTAATAAAATATCGATATAATTGTTACAAAATCAGTCGATGTATGGAAAAAATTACGCCTTGATTTTCGTCTGTTACATAGTATTTTTGCAATAATAGGATTAGATAATAGCCTTAGTACCTATAAATAATGAAGAGTAATAGAATGATAGTTGTAACGTGAAACATATATAATAGAAGAAACTCGATTTAATAGGTAAATAAAAAACGCAGGAGTGTAAACTCCTACGTTTTTGTTTATTCATATCGTAAACATTCAATTGGATCAAGTTTTGCAGCTTTGTTAGCTGGTAGTAGTCCGAATGCAATACCGATCAGCATTGAAATACCTACTGCAAGAAGTCCAAGTTCTTTTGAGACAACGAGTGGCCATCCAGCAAAGATTGAGACGATCCAAGCGAAGAAAATACCGAGCATGAATCCGATGAAACCACCAAGTCCTGTTAAAATACAAGATTCGATTAAGAATTGTGTTAATACT
Source organism: Bacillus sp. Root131 (assembly GCF_001429475.1). Classification (NCBI taxonomy): domain Bacteria; kingdom Bacillati; phylum Bacillota; class Bacilli; order Caryophanales; family Bacillaceae; genus Bacillus; species Bacillus sp. Root131. Next base: position 99,191 of record NZ_LMJQ01000045.1, on the reverse strand, counting down.
TTACCACGTGTTGCACCAAGAGCTTTACGAATACCAATCTCACGTGTACGTTCTGTTACAGATACGAGCATGATGTTCATTACACCGATACCACCAACAAGTAAGGAGATAGCAGCAATACCACCGAATACCATTTTCATCATACCGATTGATTCGTCTAGTTGTTTCGTAAATTCACCTAAGTCTTGTGCTTCGAATTTGTGCTCAAATTTAGGAGCTTTCAGTTCGTTTAAGACAGAAACGGCTTGTTTTTCTACACTTTTACGTTCTGTCGGAGAGGTCATTGTTAATCTTACGGAGTCATACTCATTTACTCCTGAAATTACAGGTGCATTTTCAAGTGATGTATAACCTTCAGGCATAGGCATTCCAAAGTCGTTTTTCGTTTCGTATACACCGACTATTTTATAAGGCTTTCCTTTTATATCTGTGTATTGGTTTGATTCCCAACCACTAAATAATTTGTTGAAAGCTTCTTCATTTAATATAACAGCAGGGATTGCTTGGTTTAGTTCACTGTCATTTAATTCACGACCGTGAACTAATTTTATTTTCGAATCTTTCATAAAGGCGCCTGTTCCACCTTTTAAATCAAGATTTACATCTTTTGAACCAGCAGATGCTTTTACTTTCATACTTACGTCTGGATATACATCTTTAACGCCTGGTACAGTTTGCAGACGGTTTAGCATATCAGGTGTGATTTTGGCACTATCTGTTCCGTAATCAGGATTGTTGTAGTAAATCGTTACTTCGTTATCTTTTCCTTGGCCTAATTCTTTTTTAAACTTTGCGTTTGTACCATCACCCATTGAAATGATAGTAATAATGGCACTAATACCGATAATAATACCTAGCATCGTTAAGATGGAACGCATTTTATGAGCAAAGATAGAGGAAAGGGCCATGCGTATATTTTCACTCGTATTCAAAATTAACCTCTCCAATCTTGGACGACATTTCCGTCACGAATTACAATTTGACGTGCTGCAGCTTCCCCGATTTCACGGTCATGGGTAATCATAATGATTGTTGAGCCTTGTTTATTTAATTCGTAAAAGAGGTCCATAATTTGTGTACTTGTTTTCGTATCAAGTGCTCCCGTCGGTTCATCGGCTAAAATGAATTTTGGGTTATTTACGATTGCGCGGGCAACGGCGACACGTTGCTTTTGACCACCGGATAATTCGTTTGGTAAGTGAGTAGCGCGATCAGCTAAACCGACTTTTGTTAAAGCGGCTAATGAGCGTTCGCGTCTTTCTTTTTTATCAACTCCAGCGTAAATAAGAGGTAGCTCTACATTTTGAAGTGCTGTAAGTCTCGGTAATAACATGAAGTTTTGGAATACGAATCCGATTTCTTTATTACGAACATGTGCAAGTTCTGTTTCAGACATGTTTGAAATGTTTTGTCCAGCTAGTTCGTACGTACCCGTCGTCGGTTTATCTAAGCAACCAATAATGTTCATTAATGTTGATTTACCAGAACCAGAAGGTCCCATAATAGAAGTGAATTCTCCTTGATTCAGTGTTACGTCAATTCCGTGTAATATTTGAACGGATTCTGCACCATTTTGGAAGGATTTCGTGATGCCTTTTAAGTTAATCACTGGGCGACAACCTCCATACCATCTTTTAAGTCTTTTTCAGGTTTAGAGATAACTTCCTCTCCTTTTTTCACTCCAGAAACTTTTGATTCGCTATCAGTCTCGAATTCAACAGTAACTGCTTGTTCTTTCGCTTTACCGTCTTTTACAACGAAGACAACATTTTTGTCACCTTTTTTCACGATACTGCTTTTCGGAACAATTGTACCAGTTGCTTCGCCAGATTTACTTGTTACGTATACGTGGAAGCCGTTTTGTAGTTCGTCACTATTATCTAATGTGACAGTGAATTGATAGTTAGAAACAGTTTTATTTTCATCCATGCTCTTTAATGGTGTAGAACCGATTTCTGTTACTTTTCCTGTCCAAGTCTTACCAGCGACAGTTTTTGAGGAAACAGTTACTTCTTGCCCAACTTTCATACTAGCAAGCTCATATTCAGAAAGTTGACCTTTTACCTTGAATTGACCAGCGTGACGAAGAGTAATTCCGCTCATACCTGTTTTTTCGTCAGCAGTTTTCACGATATCATCAATTACGCCATCAGCAGGACTTGTTACAGAAAGTGTGTTTACTTTTTCTTTTGCTGCTTTAATCATTTCATCAGCTTTTTCAACTTCAAACTTTTTCATTTCAAGTTGTGATTCTAATTGCCCAACTTCAACTTCTGATGCTTTTAATGCTTCAGAAGGAAGGCCTGCATTTTTATCTTTTTGTAATTTTTGTTTCGCTGCATCAATTTGTTTTTGAAACAACGTTACTTCTTTTTGTGCGATTTTCTTTTGCATTTCTGCTTCTGTTACACCTTGTTTAGCAGTAGGGTCATTGTATTTAAACAGAAGCTGACCTTTTTTCACTTCATCGCCTTTTTTTACAGCTAATTCATATGTTCCTTTTGTTGGATCGAATGAAATAGTTTCAATTCCGTTTGGAATAACTTCGCCACCAAATTTTTGCGCGTTTTGGATTTGTTTTTCAGTTACTTTATATCCGCTATATGCCATTGCTACTTCTGAACCGCCACCACCAGCAAATGCAAAGTATGATCCAGCTGCAATTCCAATTGCTACTACACTAGTAATTAACACTTTATTTTTCTTTTTCATCTATTTATCACCTTTTCGTTCGTTTTAGTATCTACATTAAGTATAGAAGAGGTGAAGAATCTGACAAATCGTTTTAGCTTACAATAACCTTACAGTTTTGTAAGGTATGAATATGTAAATGTAAGGTAGAGGTTGTCCTAGTATAAGCAAATGAATTGACTCGTTGTTTCTTTCTTACAATAATATTGTATGAAGGAGAGGAGGAAGGAAGATGGAAGCTTATTTTAGTGCGCATCCATTAAAATCGTTTATTCCATACTCAAGACAACACGTCCTTATATTATTTATTATGTTGGTGGGGATATTTTTTCTGTATCAATACCAAGATTTATTGCGTCAAAGTGAGTGGAATATAACGGTTCGATATGCGATTGCATTTTTATTTATAGGTAGTGAAATTGGGCTCTATATGTGGGAGTGGAAAGCGGGGATTTTTGAGCTAGCTACTTCATTACCGTTTGAGTTATGTACGATTAGTTTATTATTAGCGTCGATTATGATTGTAACGAAAAGTTATCGCATATATGAGATTGTATTTTTTACAGGAATTATTGGTGCATCACAAGCCATTTTAACGCCGAACTTGCAGTATACTTTTCCACATTTTCGTTTCATTGAATATTTCATCGCACATGTATTGCTCATTTGGGCACCGCTCTTTATGACTTGGGTAGAAGGGTATCGTCCTACATTACAATCTATTAAACGTACGATGATATTTTTAAACATATTGATTCCGATTGTTTCGTTTGTAAATTACAAAACAGGCGGTAATTATATGTTTTTAGCTCATAAGCCAGAAACTGCTTCATTACTCGATATGTTAGGGCCGCATCCTTACTATATTATTTCATTAGAAATAGCTGCGCTTATTGGATGTTACACTTTGTATATGCCGTTTGCGAAAAGAGAGAGGCATGCGCATAAAGAATCACTAGGATCATAGCCTAGTGATTTTTTATCTTTAAAATATTTACAATTCTGAAAATTAAGAATAAAATTAGAGGGTAAATTATATATAGAGAGAAGGGAAAACGTGGTCAAAAAAGTTTTTCTAAATGGAATGGAAGTGACGATTCAATTTCTTATTTCGATTTTGGGGATTATTATTTTAGGGGCTTTGCCGAAATTATTTTATGGATTTAAGGTGGATGTATCAAAGTACATACAGACTTTAAAAGAAGTGTTTGTGAACTTAATGGATATTTCCAATTTGCAATATGTGAGAGGTGAATTTTTATTTCCACAGTTGTTCGTCCATTATAAAGAAACGATTATTATTTTTTTGGCTGCTTTTTTCATTTCATTATTTGTAGCATTTTGCATTGTTTATGTAATTATGAGTAGTTCACCGCGTATACAACATCGAATTAAATCATTTCTTATCTTCCTAGAATCCATTCCAGATATTCTTCTTATTTTAGTATCACAAATCTTAGTTGTATGGTTTTTTAAACAAACAGGTTTTTTACCTTTTCAAATTGCGTCAATTGGAGGCGAGTCGATTAGAGGGTTGCCAATATTGTGTTTGAGCATCCCGACTACGATTATGTTTGTAAAAATGGTAGTGATTCGTTTTGAAAATGAACTAGAAAAAGATTATGTACTATTTGCTAAGGCGAAAGGGCTGGGGCGTTTTCATATTTTAAATCGTCATATTTTACGAAATGTGTTGCTTAGTACATTATTCTTTGCGAAAACGAATATCTTTTTTATGTTATCTAATTTATATATTATAGAATGGATTTTTAATACGGGTGGTATTTTTATGTTTTTGAAATCGTATGAGGGTATTAGAGTTGAGGTTTTCATCGTTAGTATGCTGCTTATATATATCCCGATATTTATTTTATTCAAGCTGTTTCATTATTTCATTCCAACTGCGATGAAGGAGAGATTATAATATGTGGATGTATATAAAACGCGATAAAAGATTTTGGATAAGTATTGGGTTTCTTCTCATATTAGTTCTTTTGAGCATCGGAAATACGTTATGGAATGATGGACACATTAGGCAAGTTACATTGCAATATGATGCAGATGAAAATCCACAAGTGCCACCGTTTTCACCTTCATTACAATTTTTACTCGGGACAGACCGGAAAGGATACGACCTGTTACATTTAGTCATTGAAGGTGCGAAGTGGACGATTGGTATATCTATTTTAATTGCGGCACTTAGAATGGTGATAGGTGTGTTTTTTGGTGTTGTGCTTGGAACATATGTAAAAAGAGGTTTTTCAAAAATTGAGGCTTTCTTTGATAGTTTTACAGTTATTCCAACAGTTATGATTGCGTACTTTTTTCTTCACTTTGCAAATGCATTTGGGAGTGGAGAGGAAACAACAACCTTTTTTGAAAGGGCTTCGTTTCAAGTTTTATTACTTGTAATGCTTGTGATGCCAGTTATTGCACTGTATGTTGCGAAGGAAGTCCGTAAGTTGAGAACCGAAGAATTTATTGAAGCTGCGTGCATATTAGGTGGATCGAGAAGGCATATTGTTATAAAGCATATTTTCCCGCATCTCTATATGACGTTTATACTTGTATTTTTTCAGCAGTTTACGCAAACTCTTACTATTTTACTGCACTTAGGGTTACTAGAAATATTCTTTGGCGGAACAGTTCAGTTTTTAGGACCGATAGAAGAAATAGAATCATACACACATGAATGGTCAGGCTTAATTGGAGTCTATTTTAGATCATTAACAGTGAATCCGTGGATCCCTCTCGTTCCGATTACATTTTTTGGACTTACTATTTTTTCAGGAAATATGATTGTAAAAAGTATAGAAGAGGCGATGTTGAAAGTAAGATTAGGAGGAGAGATAAAGAAGGACGTAGTAGAAGCGGAACAATCTGTTGTGCAGTCAAAAGAAGATTTATTTACTTTTAAACATACGATGTGAAGAGAAAAAGAAGCAAGCATGGATTTCATGCTTGCTTCTTTTTTTTATTTTGTAGAAACTTCACCTGCAGCTTCTGTTTGCGGAATAAAGTATCCAATTATACCACCGATTATTGCTGGAATGATCCAGCCAATTCCTAAGTTATAAAAAGGAATGGTGTGTACGATATTAGCGATAAAATCTGGTATCATTTCCACATTATCAAGTGCATGAATACAGCTAATAATAAACGCTGCGATCATCGCTCCAATGTAGACAGAAGGTTTATGTTTCGTATATTTATCGATAAATGATACGAAAACTAAAATGATCGTAATTGGGTACAAAATAATTAATACAGGTAATGTGATTTTAATTAATAAGCTTAATCCTAAGTTTGAAATAACGAAACTAAAGATACAAACGTATAGTACAAGCTTTTTGTATGAAACATTTGTTAGCACTGTTGTGAAGTAATTTGCAAATGCACTCACAACACCAATTGCCGTTGTTAAACAAGCGAAGATAATGGCGATACTTAATAAAATATTACCGCTTGTCCCAAAGAATTGATACATAACAGTAGCTAATAGCTGCCCACCGTTTTCGAATTGTCCTAAGTTTCCGTTTGAAGCTCCAATATAACCGAGTAAGAAGTAAACAATTGTTAAGAATAGAGCAGCGATACTTCCGCAAATGATTGTATATTTTGCGATAGATTTCTTCTCTTGTATACCATTTTGACGAATTGCATTTACAACAATTGTTGATAGTACGAGAGCCCCAATTGCATCTAACGTTAAAAATCCTTCAAGAAATCCTTTGAAAAACGGGATGTCTTTATAGTCACCGATAGGTTCTGCAAACGTCCCTGGTGAAAGAATCGCTTTTGTTGCCATAATTGCAATAATTACAAGTAAAATTGGCGTTAATATTTTACCGATATGATCTACTAGCTTGGATGGATTTAATGATAAGAAGTAAACGACTGTGAAGAAAATCGCACTAAAAACTAACATAGAATACCATTGATCTGGGAAAAGTGGTGCAATCCCGATTTCATAAGATACAGATCCAGTTCGTGGAATAACAAATAGTGGGCCGATTGAAAGATAAATAATGATAGCGAATACTGCTGCGAATTTTGGATGAACACGGCTCGCTAAAGTGTTAAAACTACCACCAGCAAGGGCAACAGCAACGATAGCAAGTAAAGATAAACCGACGTCTGTAATAATAAACCCTGTAATGGAAACCCACATATTTTCTCCGGAAGAAAGACCAAGAAGGGGCGGGAAAATCATATTACCAGCACCGAAGAAAACTGCGAATAGTAATAAACTAATCGAAAGTATTTGCGCTGGTTTTAAAGTTGTACGCATATAAAGAAAATCCTCCTAATGAGTATTTTTTGTCGAAAATTCAAATAATTTGTCGAGTAACTGTTATTATTTTAAAGGTCTGATGATTAGAAAGCAATAGGGAATTTTGAAAATATTAAAAAATAATGCATTAAATCGAATAAATATACTATTTATATGTTTAATAGGAAGGATTTAACTTTTAACATAAAAAAACACATACCGCTAGGATACATGTTTTAAAAAAATATTTTTTTATCACGTTCTTCTTTTAAAATTTCAACTGCTTCTCGGAAACGTTGTGAATGGACAATTTCTCGTTCACGTAAAAAGCGTAGGCTGTCATTTATATCTGGATCATCTGATAAGTTAATGAGCCATTGATATGTTGCGCGTGCTTTTTCTTCAGCTGCAATATCCTCGTATAGATCGGCAATTGGATCACCTTTAGCCTGTATATAGGTTGCAGTAAATGGAACACCAGCAGCGTTATGGTAATGAAGAGCGCTGTCATGGTCGACGTAATGAGGGTCAAGACCAGCTGCCTTCATCTGTTCAGGAGTCGCATCTTTCGTCAGCTTATAAACCATCGTAGCAATCATTTCAAGGTGAGCAAATTCTTCTGTGCCAATATCAGTAAGAAGGCCAATGACTTTATCAGGAATTGTATAACGTTGATTTAAGTAACGTAGTGCAGCAGCTAACTCGCCATCTGCACCGCCGTATTGCTCAATTAATAATTTTGCAAGTGCTGGATTGCAAGTTCCCACTTTAACTGGGTATTGTAATTTCTTTTCATAAATCCACATAGTTTCTCTCCTTTATATTTGCCATGGCCAAGGACCTTTGCTCCATTCCCAAGGGGCATTAGAATAGCTGTTTCCAAACTGTTGGAGTGGTCCGTATTTTTCTTCCATCTTTTGTTTTAATACTCTCCGTTTATAGGAAAAATCATTAAATTGATTAATCGCAGCGGTGTCATCTGGATGTGTATCTAAATAAAGAGTGAGTTCAACTAGTACAAAGTCCAGTTCTTGAAGCTCCAGTAAAAGCTGATAGTATTCTTCTGGTAGCGATTGAGTCACGTCAGTAGTCACCGCCCTTTTTTATAAGGATTTTCATAATAGTCATAAAAAACAGGCCATAAAGTCCCTTTTTGTAGTGCTTCTTTTGGCGTGAATTGCGGTAAGTTTGGCGGTTGAAAGCCTAAAAATAAATTAGGAGGAGTAGAATAATATTTTTTTCCGATAGGAGGACAAGGATCGAGAGGACTATGATAGGGCACGAATGATCTCATATATTTATTCACGAATAAACCTCCTTAAATGTTCATTACTACGTATTATATTCAGACATAATAGGCCTTTATGACACATATAAAAAAGTAATAAGTGCAGGGGGAATGAATGTGGAGAATGTAAAAAATTTAATTGTGTTAGAAGTAAAGAACTTAAAGGAAACTCTGTATTTTTACGAAGGAATTTTAGGAATAACACCTAGTTCAGAAAGACCACAATTAGATATTACAGGTGTTTGGTATGATGCCGATTCAACGAGAATTAGTTTTGTTATGAATCGCATGTTAGGAGGAAGAGAGAAGAGTGTTACGAATTCATGCGATGGTTTAACATTTTCGATTTCTAACATAGAGAAGTTAAAAAAGAAGCTAGCGTTTTATGAAATTTTATATATGGAAAACAAAAGTGAGAAGAGTATTGTAGTACAAGACCCAGATGGATACAAACTTCAAGTGATAGAGAAGGCCGAATAAAAGGAGGGGATTTAGTGGAGAGAAATTATGAAGAAAGTGCGTTGTTTGAGCATCAATTTTGGCTAAAGGTGCTTACTGATCATTCGCAATTTTTACTTGATGCATTAGCTCCGAAGGAAAAAGAGGATATAAAGAAGGCCGCTTATTTTCTTGAAACATTTACGAATCTTTTAAATAAAGTACATAATGTGAATCTCATTACATTTTCAAAAGAGGCAGAACGAGCCGCAAAGGAAATAAGAATGTTTAAATTAAGTATTATACAGAAACAACTCGAGGGAAAAATCACTATTCATTTTACGCCAACTTTCATCAATCATATGGTAAACGAAGTAGAAGAGTATATAACAGTGTTAGAATTTTTAAAGAAAGGAGAAGTTCCGCCTGTTTTTCATGAATTACATTATCACCTCGTTTGGTTAACAGATGCGGCTGGTCATGCAGGATCTATTTCTGGTGGACTAGATCTTGTTGAAAAAAGATTAAAAGAGAAAAGTGAAGAATTCACGAAGCACTTTGAAAAATTTTACTTAAAGGCAGTTGAGATGACAGGGTATTTACGGACAGAGCTTCATCATTTTCCTGCATTAAAGAAGTTTACAAAAGATGTTTCACTTGAGTTAAAATTATTTTCACATTTTCTCCATGAAGTTGAAGAGCTAGAGTTATCGAATGAAATATTAAGTACATTATCTGCTAGAATGGCGGATCATATGGCAAGAGAAGAATGTTATTACTTATTAAAATTAGCGCAATCATCTGGACTTGAGATACCAAAATGTAATCCGCTTTAAAGAAAAAAGAGGCCAATTTTATTTGGCCTCTTTTTCTGTTTTATTTTCTCTTTTTATTTTCGCTTGTTCAATACTTGCCTGTAATGTCTCCATAATATTGATGATGTTTGGAGTTGGAGAGATTGTTTCGGTTTTTTCCTGTTGTTCAATTTTGTTTTCGATTAGTTCGGTAAGTGCTTCTTTATACTCATCTGTATACATTTCTTGTTCAAAAGGATTTGTAAGGTGGTGGATTAAATTAATTGCTGCTGTGAGTTCTTGTTTTTGAATAGGATAATTTTCATTACTTGGTAAGTTAGGTGTATTTGTTATATCGCGAATTTCATTAGGATAGTGAATAGTTTGTAACATAAGCCCATCTTCAAAGTTACGGATAATAGCTAAATGTTGTTTTTTTCTAATAGAAATATGAATAAGCCCAAGTTTATTTGTACGTTCAAGAGCCTCTTTTAATAATAAATATGATTTTTCATGTCCTGGGGTAGGGCCTATAAAATAAGAACGGTCATAAAGAACAGAATCGATTTCGTTATTTTGGACAAAAGATATAATACGAATGGAGCGTGGTTCGTGAGCTTTTTGTAATTCAGCCAATTCTTTTTCATCTATAATAATGTATTTATGAGGTGCGTATTCATAGGCTTTTACAATATCTGTATCATCGATTTCTTCATCCGTGCAATCGGGAGCAAATTTTTTATATTTAATAGGTGTTAAGCATTCTTTATGGAGACTTAAAAATTTTATATCGTTTTCTTCTACAGCACTATATAGTTTAATTCCTATATTTAATAATCCAAGTGAGAGTGCACCTTTCCATACGGTATGCAAATGAAGTCTCTCCTTTCCTTACAAATGATTATGTATATTATGAGATAGTAAGAAATTTCCTATACGTTTATTTGCTTTTTTAGTGAAGAGTAAGCGGGAGAGCCTGAGATATAAAATATATTGACAAGCCCTTCGAAATATTTTAATGTGAGTGTATAAAATTGTCTATAAAGGGGAGTAACTTATTACAGTAAAGTCGTCATTACAGGGAGAAACCCTCGGCTTTATTGGCAACGTTCCGTTGTTAGTGAGACCTTTACCAGCAATGGTAAAGGCCCCTTATTGTCTTTTTTAGGACCCTTACCATGTTTGGTAGGGTCCTTTTTGTATACAAAGAGAGGAGATATAAAAATGAAAAAACTTATTAGTAGATTAAGAGTTGTATTTCATGTTCGCCGATTTGTTCCATTTCTATTTGACTTTTTCACTTCAAAAGAGGTTTCAATAAAGAAGAAAATTTTATCTATTGCGTTTTTAGTTGGTTATGTTGCGATGCCGCTCGATTTAATTCCAGACTTCTTACCGTTTATCGGTATTTTAGATGATATTGGAATTGTGTTATTTATTTTGAACCGAATTGTAAAAATGGCGCCAGTTCAATTACAAGAAAAGCATAACGTAAACGTAGGATAGGAGTTAAAAATATGGAGCAAATTATTTTAGATATAATCGAGTTTTTAAAGCAGTTTTCTTATTTTGGAGTTGTGTTAGCATTAACGTTTGAATTTATTCCAGCAGAAGTAGTTTTGCCCATGGTTGGTTATTGGGTGTACGAGGGAGATATGAATTTTTGGCTTGCTGTACTAGCCGGAACCCTTGGCGGAACGACAGGACCTTTAACGTTATATGCACTCGGTTATTACGGCGGTCGTCCTCTATTAATAAAATACGGGAAATACTTCTTCATTAAAGAAGAACAAATTCAAAAAGCAGATGATTTCTTTGAGAAATATGGACCGGTTGTAGCATTTGTTGGACGCTTTGTGCCAGGAGTTCGAACGCTTATTTCTGTTCCGTGTGGTATGGCGAAAATGAACATATGGAAATTTAGTATATATACATTTGTAGCAATGTTCCCATTAACGACTTTATATGTTTATTTTGGAATGAAATTAGGTCCTCATTGGGAAAAAGCAGCGGACGTTGTTGGGCAATATATGCTACCGATATTAGGAGGCGTTATTCTTATCGTTGCTAGTATCTTTGTCTATAAATATATGAAGAAAAGAAATAAAACGGAATCTATCTAGTCATTTGAATATTTTTTGAAAATAGATGAATAGTACAGGCAAAAGACTCTGAGGGACATACACATATAGGGAATATAAAAGAGAGAGGGGAAACAACTATGTCTTGTGAGTGCTCAGGGTCAGCATTAACTTGTTGTCCAGATAAAAATTATGTGCAAGATAAAGTGTGTAGTCCGTGGTCTGCTACTGTAGTTGCAACAGCAATTGATAATGTTCTCTATACAAATAATATTAACCAAAACGTAGTTGGTACTGGTTTTGTTAAATATGATGTTGGACCAGGCCCAATTACTGTAGAGGTACTTGATTCTGCTGGGGGTACAATTGATACACAAACATTAAACCCAGGAACGAGTATTGCTTTTACGTATCGCCGCTTTGATAGTATACAAGTTGTGTTACCTGCAACACCTGCTGGAACGTATCAGGGAGAATTTTGTATTACAACACGTTATCCACTTTCATAGCAGAATAGGAGAGGTTCAAAATGGGAATGAGAAGTTCCAGTTTGTCTTGTTGTTCTAATAAAACACTTGTGCAAGACCAAGTATGTACAGACTGGTCTATTACAGGTGCTGGTACTCAAATTGTATATACAAATAATATCACGCAAGAAGTATATGGTTCAGGTTACGTGAAATACGATGTGGGAGCCAACCCGATTACAGTTGATTTTTTAGTAGGGGCAACAGTAGTTGATACAATTACTGTACAACCACAAAGTAGTGGTACTTTCACTGTCCGATATTTTACTACTGTCCGAATTACTACGACAGGAACGACTGTTAATCAAGGTGAGTTTTGTATTACAGTACGTTATCCAATCTCATAAAAAGCATACCGTGAACGGTATGCTTTTTTTGAGAAAGTAATGAAATTGGTATTCTATAAGCAACATGTAAATTCGCAACAGTACTTGCCTTCTAAATATAGTGAAGGATTACTTGTTATATTGATAATACTGACTGACTGTAAGTTTTTTCCTGTGTACGATATTGTATTACCAGGAAACACAGTGAAAATATTGGTTGTGGCTCCAACGATTTGAATTGTAATTGATTCTGTGCTGCTAGTACTATTGTAAACCGAAACAGTACCTGATATAAGTAGTATCCCATCACTTTGCCACAGTATCATTGATTGTGATGCATCTTTGGTAGAAGGAATGGTGTTATTAGTTATAAGGAAATTCCCTGCAAATTCATTTGTTACTCGCTCGCAATTTGGATTTGGAGGAGGGGGCGGTGGACAAGGGGCTGGACAAATAATAGATAAAGGAGCGAAACAGCCGATATTTTTTTTATTCTTCAATACAACCCCTCCTTTTAAGTGGTCTTTTACTACTATTAAATGTAAAAGCATGGCCGATGTGTTAAAAAAAGAAGGAAATATTAAAAATTAAGATTGTCTAATAGGCTTAAACCTTAACTTATCATTAGTGTTATAGAAAAGATTATATGTGAATAGTCATAGGAAAAGAATGATCAGACTCTTTTAGACAAAAGGTGGTTGTATACAATAGTACGAGGAATGTTGGACTTAATTTCTAATTAACTGTATATTTACAAAAATCTAATAAACTTCATTTTTTATTTAAACGACATTAACATGTATTAGATAAAATAGCCCTTGTAATGAATCAATTATTATGAGGAGGATTCACGTGGAAAGAATTGCTTTACGAAAAGTAAAAGGTCTTATTGGATTATTGATGGTTTTTGTATTAGCATTTGTATCATTTCCGTGGAGTACATCAGTCAAAGCGGAAGAGAAAAAGCAAGAAAAGGCACCAAGTGAGAAGAAAATAGTTTTCCCCGTTGTAAGTGATGTTCATATTAAAAATAGTGGAACAGATGATATGTTTCGCTGGAAAAGAGCGATTGAACAGTTCAATACGCTTGCACCAAAGCAAGATGCGTTCGTAATTGTAGGAGATTTTACTGATTCAGGGTCTGTGCAGCAATATGATCGTTTCATGCAAGTGTATAATGACAATGCAAATAAAGATGCGGTACGAATGAATTCTCTAGGTAATCATGATTATTGGAACGGTTTATCAGTAGAGGGAGCACAGAAGCGTTTCTTAGAAAAAACAGGAATGGAATCAATTTATTATCATAAAGTGGTAAAAGGGTATCATTTTATCGTAATGTCTCCAGAAAATGAAACGACACATGGGTATTATTCGGACAAACAAATTAATTGGTTAAAAGAAGAAATGGCAAAGGCGCAAAAAGATGATCCAGAAAAACCGATTTTTGTATTTTTACATCAACATATTAAAGATACAGTGTACGGTAGCCAAGAATGGGGAACGAAGGATAGTGCAAAAATTAATGCAGTATTAAAAGAATATCCACAAGTCATTACGTTTTCAGGTCATTCGCATTATCCATTAGATGATCCAAGATCGATTCATCAAAAGGACTTTACATCTGTTGGTACCTCTTCTGTAAGCTATATGGAGGTAGAGGGTGGCAAAGTGCAAGGGAATATTCCTTCAGAATCGCGTGCATTAAGCCAAGGTTTATTAGTAGAAGTAGACGATAAAGAAGTAACGATTAATCGACGCGATTTCCATACGAATTCTTGGACAGGCGAGCCATGGAAAATTCAGTTGCCATCAAAGAAAGAAACTTTTACACATGTAGAAGATCGTGATAAAGAAAAGCCATCTTTTGCAAAAGATGCAAAGTTATCAGTATCGAATGTAACAGAAAATGCAGCAACAGTAACATTCATGCAAGCATTGGACAACCTTCTTGTTCATTCTTATCGCGTACAAGCTAGAGATAAGCAAACTGGAGAAATAAAAAATAAATTACTAGCATTTTCAGAGTTTTATCGTGACCCAGTGCCGAAAGAACTGACATTTACACTTGCAGGATTAGATGGCGGGAGAACATATACGTTTGAAGTAGTCGCGATTGATTCATTTGGTAATGAAAGTGTGCAACCGTTAACGGCAGAAATTACTACGAAAAAAGATAACATTGATCCGAATGTGAAAGTACCAAAGGCTGATATTTTTGATGTGAATTTCTCAGATGGTACATTTAAAGACAATTCACCATTTGGTACAAAAGGTGAATTGAAGGGTAATGTGACTATTGAATATGATAAAGCATTGAAAAAGAATGTTATGAAGTTAAATGGAAAAGCTAATACATTTGGATATATTCCATTTTCAGCAGCACAAAAAGAGAAAATAGCAAATACGTTTACGTTAGAAACTGTGTTTTCAATGAATGAAATTCGCGGACAAGGTATTTTGCAAAATACAGAGAGCGGCGGAATTGGTTTTGAGTCTATAGGAAGTGGATATGTTGAATTATGGGCTCACATTGGCGGTAGCTACAAACGTGTTGGCGTTCAATTGGAAGCGAACAAAACGTATCATTTAACAGGAACATATAACGGAAGCGAAGTGGCAATTTACGTAGATGGTAAAAAAGTAAATAGTCAGTTAGCTCAAGGAAAAGTTTATAGCCCGAACGTACCATTTGCATTTGGAGCGGATCCTGATAGCAATGGAAATGGCGGCATTCCATTAAACGGTCAAATCGCGCTTGCAAAATTATATAGTAAAGCGTTAAGTTCTTCAGAAGTATTAGCAGCGTACAATGAATTTTCTAACCGTACGAAGTTAGAGCAAGTCAACGCATTATATGAGGAGCTAGGAAAAGTAAAGGAAGTGTTAGATGGTACGTATGAGTTTGGTGGTAAGCCAGGTCAATATTCAAAGGAAGCATTTCAAGAACTAGAAAAAAGCTATAACACTGCTAAGCAAGCATTTGAAAATGTAGGAAGTACTGGGGAACAAATTATTCAAACATATAACGAATTAAAAACAGCTAATGTAACATTCGTACAATCAAAAGTGGCAGAAGAACAACCAAAAACACCGAAAGAAAAATTACAGATCAATATTGAATCTGCAAAAGCAGTAGTGAAGAAAGCGCAAGCTGTAAATGTAACAGATGGTTCAGTGAAATCATTGCAACAAAAAATTACAGTTGCAGAAGCTGTATTAAAAGATGCGAAGGTAAAAGATGCACAGGTAGAAACGATGAATCGTACATTAGAATATGCGATTTCACTCGTTGAAAAAAGTATGAACAAATAAGAGAGAAGAAAAGAAGCTTATCATGATAGGCTTCTTTTTTGTTATACTAAAAGTAGCATAGAAAGAAGGAGCGAATAATTTGGAACAGAAAAAGCTAAAAAGAATTCTTGAATATGTATGGATCGCGGTTGTGCTCCTTGTAGGATATTATTTCTTAAAAGAGAAAAGTATTTGGGTTTTATTTTTAATGACTTTCTTATTAGCAGGACTAGGAACGTTATTTATTAACTTTTTCTTTGATAGTTTGAATGCCTGGAAGAATAAAAAGAAGGGAACGAAGTAAAGGAGGGAATATATGCAAAAGTGGAAGCTCATATATCAAGTAATCATTTTCATAGTGCTTGTAGGTATTGGCGTTTTTAAATATTCTACACCAATAGGAAATTGGGCGTGGTTTACAGCTTGCATCGGCATATTTTTCATTTTACAATCGTTAACGAAAAAATATAATTGTACAGAAAGATAGCTCGCCGCTAAAACGGCGAGCTATTTTGTTATGCTTTTTTCTGTTCATCATTCGTTTTTTCGGTAGCTAAATGGCTATGCTTTCTAGAGTAGAAGAAATAGAAGCATAAACCGACTATAAGCCAAGCTATAAAGCTAATCCATGTCGTTTTAGATAAATTAGCCATCAAATATAAACAGCAAAGAATCGCGACAACTGGTAATACAGGTACGAAAGGTGTACGGAATCCACGTTTTAAATCAGGATGTGTTTTTCGTAAAATAAGTACCGCGCAGCAAACGAATGTAAAGGCTGTTAACGTACCGATGTTTACTAAATTTGCTAGCAAATGTAAATCTAAAAGTCCTGCTAATAAAGCGGCAATAACGCCAGTAATCCACGTATTTAATAAAGGGATTTTTACTCTTTTATTTACACGTGCTAACGCTTTTGGAAGTAGACCGTCACGGCTCATCGCATACGAAACTCGAACTTGTCCATACATAACGACTAAGAGAACGGTTGTCATTCCAGTCATCGCTCCAACAGCGAGTAGTCCTGCAATTGCATCCTCACCAACGAAATGCAATGCAAATGCAACTGGATCAGAAACGTCTAATTGCGTATAAGGAACCATACCTGTTAAAACGAAAGATACGATCATATATAAAACAGTACAAATAAGAAGAGAACCGATAATACCAATTGGTAAGTCACGCTGCGGTTTTTTCGTTTCTTCTGCAGCGGTTGCGATTGCATCAAAACCTAAAAAGGCGAAGAATACAGTGGCAGCTCCGGTAATAATACCGTCGTATCCGAATGGAATGAACGGTGTCCAGTTTTCAGGTTTTACATATTTTGCGCCTGCTACGATAAAGGCAATGATAACAGCTAGTTTAATAAGAACCATAATATTATTAATGCGTGCACTTTCACGTATACCAAAACTTAAAAGACCAGTAATAAGAAGTAAAATGCAGACAGCTGGTAAATCGATGAGACCACCTTTTCCTACGCCGGGGGCCGAGGCGATTATGGCGGGTAGGTGTATATTGAACCCTTGTAGTAATGATTGCAAATAACCAGACCAACCGACAGCTACTGCTGCAACGGCAAGTAAATATTCGAGCATTAAACACCATCCGACGATGAAGGCGACGACTTCTCCGACTGTCATGTATGCGTAAGTATACACACTTCCTGAGACAGGAATAGAAGAAGCAAATTCAGCATAACAAAAGGCTACACAAGCACAAGTAAATGCAGCAATAAGGAATGATAGCATAATACCAGGACCAGAATGTTTTGCTGCAACAATACCTGTTAATACAAAGATCCCTGTCCCAATTACGGCGCCGATCCCTAAAAACGTTAAATCGAGTGCAGTTAATGTTCTATCTAGCTGCTTTGGTGATTCAGTACTAAGCGCTTTTTTTCGTAATAATGACTTCACTTTGGACTCTCCCCCGTTTTTTCATTTCCATAACTGCGACTATAGTATGAGCCCATTAAAAAAGAGTATGTAAGGAAATGGAGGTACAGTTATGGTATGTAGTTTTTTAAAATTGCTGGATTAATCTTAATATAATTCAGAATATTTTGTCAAATAAAAATATGAAAAATAAAATTCGGATCAATAGGGGAAACTACTTGCAGAAATGAACGGGGGTTAACGACCCACTGATTAAAGTTAAAGTAGGAGCAGATGCTATGTTATTTTATTTTGAACTTGTCGTCATTTTACTTTGTACGAAATTAGCTGGTGACATTAGCGTGAGACTTGGTCAGCCTTCTGTACTTGGTAAGTTAATTGTCGGTATTATTATCGGTCCAGCTGTACTCGGTATTATTAATAGTTCTGAACTAATTGATGAACTGAGTGAGATTGGTGTTTTGTTACTTATGTTTATGGCGGGACTTGAAACAGATTTAGAAGAGTTAAATCGGAATTTGAAATCGTCATTTGCAGTAGCGGCTGGTGGAATTATTTTTCCTTTCATCGGTGGTTATGTAACAGGATTGCTGTTTGGATTAATGCAGTCCCATGCCATTTTTTTAGGATTATTACTTTGCGCAACATCGGTTAGTATTACGGTGCAGACGCTACGTGATTTAGGAAAAATGAATACGAGAGAAAGTACAACAATTTTAGGTGCTGCCGTATTTGATGATGTCATTGTCGTTATTTTATTGGCATTTGTAATGAGTTTTTTAGGAACACAAGATGTAAATATAACACTTGTCATTGCAAAGAAAATTATTTTCTTTGTAAGTATTGTTTTTATTGCTTGGAAAGTCGTTCCTTGGATTATGAAAATGCTTGTCCCGCTTCGTGTAACAGAAGCGTTAATTAGCGCGGCTCTTATTATTTGCTTCTCTTTTTCTTATTACAGTGAAATGATGGGAATTGCAGGCATTATTGGAGCATTTGCAGCAGGAATTGCTATTTCTCAAACAGAGTATAAGCATGAAGTGGAACATAAAATTGAACCGATTGCTTATGCAATATTTGTTCCAGTATTCTTCGTAAGTATCGGAATGGAAATTACATTTCAAGGCATTGGAAGCCAGCTTTGGTTCATTATTATTATGACCCTCATTGCGATTTTCACAAAGTTAATTGGATCAGGTTTAGGAGCGAGATTGACAGGTTTTAATCTCCAATCTTCTATTAGTATTGGCGCGGGGATGGTATCACGTGGTGAAGTAGCACTTATCATCGCAGCAAATGGACTTACGGCGAATTTATTAGCGAAAGAAAATTTCACAGCGATTGTTATTGTTGTTATATTGACGACGATTATTACACCGCCACTTTTGAAGAAATATTTTGTATAGAGAGGAAGGGCTTATCTGATGTAGGTAAGCTCTTTTTTTATTCCAAAAAGCAATGGTCATATAGCATGAAGGGTTTGTAATTATGGTAAAATCTATGTATGTGATATGACAAGGAGAGGGAAGTGTGAAGATTACGAAGGAGAAGGTTATCGGTGTAATCGTACTTATTGCAGTATGTATACCATTTACTGCATGGAAAGAATCAAAAGTGAAAGATTTTCCGGTTTCTATTTTTTCGGAAGAAGCAGATGGTGAGTACGGTCAGAAGCTGAAATATACTGCCTTTTTACCTGATGTTGCGATTTGGATGAACGGTTGGAAAGAGAAGTGGACAGAAGGAGAAAGAACTGTTTATCAAAAAGGGAATCGCATTGTAAATGTGTTTCATCCTCCTGGCGATGATGGTTTTTACCTTCTTGAAGCAAGAGAAAATAAGTGAACGCAACCGTAAGAAGTGGAGGTTAAATAGTGAAAGCTTCAACATTACTATTTAAAATTGAAAGTAATATGGATCAATTTTCACCAGCTGAAAAGAAGGTTGCCATGTACATAATGGAGAATGCAGAGATTGTTCCGAACTTAACGACGAAAGAAGTGTCAACGAATGCAGGCGCAAGTGAGGCGAGTGTCGTTCGTTTTTGTAAGTCGATTGGGATCGGAAGTTTTAAAGCATTTAAGATAGCACTCGTTCGTGAATTAACGATTGCTGATTATAATATTAACGATTTTTCAGTGATGAATACGGAAGATGGACCGTACGATTTGTTTAATAAAGTCACTTATGTGAATAAAGCTGCAATTGAGGCGAGCGTTACTGCGATAGATAAGAAGGAACTTGAGAAAGCTGCAGATCGTATTGTCAATGCGGGCAAAATTATATTTTACGGCGTAGGTGGATCAGCTACGCCAGCAATGGATGGGGCGTATAAATTTACACGGCTTGGATTTACAGCGATGATGCTATCTGATTTTCATATGATGTTGCCGCTTGTGACGAATTTAAAAGAAGGCGATATATTTGTTGCGATTTCAACATCTGGTCGAACGAGAGATGTGCTTGAAATGGCGCAGTATGCAAAGAGACAAGGTGCAACTGTTATTGGAATTACGAAGCTAGATCAATCATCCCCCTTATATAAAGAAGCGGACATTCGTCTTTGTATGCCAGATGTAGAACAAGATCATCGTATTGCAAGTATTGCGTCGAGAATGACGCAACTGAATATGATTGATGCTTTATATGTGATTACTTTCAACCGAATTGGTAATAAAGTATTGGATCAATTTATGGAGACGCGAGAAGAAGCGTTGCGGTTACGGAAGTTAAAGTAGAAGAAAAGATGAGGAGACTCATCTTTTTTATTATCTTTGACACAAATATGTCATGTTGTGAAATTTTATTTCGTAAAATAAGAAAGGGATATTGATTTTTAGTTTCTTAAAGTTATAATAAAAGTGTGAAATATAATTTCAAAGAGGGTGACAATATGTTAGAAAATTTATCGACAGAACATCGTAATGAGAAAACAATGAATCTGGATGAAATGAGTATAAAAGAAGTGTTGCAAAGTATGAATGAAGAAGATCGAACTGTTGCGTTAGCAGTTGAAAAAGAGATAGAACAAATTGAAAAGGTTGTACAGACTGTTATTAAATCTTTTGAAGAAGAGGGACGTTTAATTTACATTGGTGCTGGTACGAGTGGTCGTTTAGGTATTCTAGATGCAGTGGAATGTCCGCCGACATTTGGCACGGATGATAAAATGGTGCAAGGATATATAGCAGGTGGGTTGAAAGCGTTTACTAAAGCGGTGGAAGGTGCCGAAGATCGCGAAGAGTTAGCAGAAGAAGATTTAAAAAGTATTGGATTAAATGAGAAAGATACAGTGATTGGAATTGCTGCAAGTGGCAGAACTCCTTACGTAATTGGCGGCTTGAAATACGCACAGAGCGTAGGAGCGAGTACAGCGAGTATTTCTTGTAATAAAAATGCTGAAATAAGTAAATATGCAAAGTTAAATGTAGAAGTAGAGACAGGTGCAGAAATATTAACAGGATCAACGCGTTTAAAAGCTGGTACAGCACAAAAATTAGTGCTGAATATGATTTCAACAGCTTCGATGATTGGTGTAGGAAAAGTATATAAAAACTTAATGGTAGATGTTCAATCCACAAATGAAAAGTTAGTAGAACGGTCAAAACGAATTATTGTGGAAGCAACAGGCGCTAGTTATGAAGTAGCGGCAGAGTATTATGAAAAGGCAGAACGTAACGTAAAAGCTGCCATTGTTATGGTGTTGTTGCAGTGTGAGTATGGGGAAGCACTGGAGAAACTAAAATACGCAAAAGGGTTTGTGAAGAAAGCACTATAAAGTAATAGGAAGGGGGATTCTATTATGAAGAAAGAAGAGAGAATGGCCAAGGAAATTTCGGAGCAACTTGGGGGAATAAAAAATATTCGTAGTATTGCTCATTGTATGACGAGACTACGTTTAACGCTTCATGATGAAAGTAAAGTAAATATGGACCTTTTGAAAAAAGTTGAAGGCGTTATGGGTGTTATAGAAGATGAGACGCTTCAAGTTGTCGTTGGTCCAGGAACAGTAAATAAAGTAGCAGCTGAAATGGAAGGTTTGACAGGACTACGAATTGGTGAGGTAGCAGATCATCACCTTGAAGATATTGGGCAAGAGATGAAATCAGAGATTAAGAAGAAAAATAATACACCGGTGAAAAACTTTTTACGAAAAATAGGAAGTATTTTCATCCCATTAATTCCGGGGCTTGTTGCGTCAGGAATTATAAACGGGGTTGCTAACTTTGCGAAAAATGCTGGTGCTGATCCAAATGCAACGTGGTTACAAATGTTACTACTCATTGGCGGCGGTATCTTTACATTCTTAGGAATTTTAGTCGGCTGGAATACAGCGAAAGAATTTGGCGGGACACCGGTTCTTGGGGCAATTGCTGGTATTTTAATTTTCAACCCGGCGATGGCAAACGTAAAATTGTTTGGTGAAGCATTAGTGCCCGGACGGGGCGGATTGTTTGCAGTTATTTTTGCAGCATGGCTTATGGTTGTAGTGGAAAGACAAGTTCGAAAAGCAGTGCCAAATGCAGTTGATATTATCGTGACACCACTCATTACTGTATTAGTTGTAAGTATCGTAACGATGTTAGCCATTCAGCCATTAGCAGGTTTCTTATCAGATGGTATTACGAGCGGAATTAATGCTATTTTAAATATTGGCGGAGCATTTGCTGGCGCAGTACTTGCGGGAACATTTTTACCTCTCGTTATGGTCGGATTGCATCACGGTTTAACACCAATTCATATGGAATTTATTAATCAAACACACGTAACACCTTTATTACCAGTGCTCGCAATGGCTGGTGCTGGCCAAGTGGGCGCAGCAATTGCGATTTATGTGAAAACAAAAAACAAACGACTTCGTAACGTAATTAAAGGTGGATTGCCAGTTGGCTTTTTAGGAATTGGTGAGCCGTTATTATACGGGGTTACATTACCACTTGGGAAACCGTTTATTACTGCTTGTTTAGGAGCAGCTGTCGGTGGTGCATTCCAAGCAGTTATGCAAACAGCTTCTCTTGGGATTGGCGTATCAGGGCTATCTTTAATTCCGTTAATTGCTGACAATAAATATTTACTCTATTTCTTAGGTTTAGTAATTGCATATGCTTTCGGATTTATCTTTACGTACTTCCTCGGATTTAAAGAAGAAATGGCAGAAAACATATAGAGAAAGGGATTCCTTTCTCTTTTTCTATTAATAGAAAGGGAGATTTATATGATCGGAGTTTCCATTTATCTTTCAAAAGAACGAGTAGAGAAACAAGAAGAGTGGCTAAAAGTGGCGAAGGAAAATGGATTTTTGTCTATTTTTACATCACTTCATATACCAGAGGATGATCCTGGTACGTATAAAGAGTTAATTCAGATACTTGGGAAGCAGGCTCTTGAAAATGAAATGGAGTTAATGGTTGATGTTTCTCCAAAATCGTTACACCATTTAGGGCTAACATATGAAAATGTGGAAGAGTTATTGAACTGGGGCATTACCGGTTTAAGAATGGACTATGGCATCACGCCAAAAGAAATCGCCCGCGTATCTCACAAGATGAAAGTAGCTTTAAATGCGAGTACGATTACAAAGTCATTTTGGAAAGAGTTACTTGCAGAACATATAAGAGTAGAGAATGTAGAAGCGTGGCATAATTTTTACCCACGTCCAGAGACGGGACTAGCAAAGTCCTTCTTACAAAAACAAAATCAATATTTACAGAAGTGCGGAATAAAGACGATGGCATTTATTCCAGGAGATACGGAAAAACGTGGCCCGTTATATGAAGGGTTACCAACGTTAGAAAAACATCGCAATATGCGCCCGCTTGAAGCGTACGTAGAACTTGTTCAAGATTGTGGTGTTGATAAAGTGTTGATTGGAGATATAAGCGCGAGTTTGGAAAGTATGCAAGAAGTAGCTAGTGCAAGTAGAGGGATTATTCCATTGCGTTACAAATCATTTATAACTGATAAAGAAGTATTAAAAGTGGTGGAGCAAGTGCATACAAATAGACTAGATCCGGCTCGTGATGTTATTCGATCTGTAGAATCAAGGGAAGGAAATAGAGTGGTTTTACAGCCGATGCATACAATTGTAAGAAAGAAAGGCAGCATTACAATTGATAATGAATTGTACGGTAGATATGCAGGGGAGATGCAAGTTGCTACACATGATTTACCTGTAGATGAGAAAGTGAATGTTGTGGGAATGGTTGTGGAAGAGGACGTGTCTTTACTGCCTTATATTGGCGCTGGAAAAATGTTTCAACTTTTTCTATGCGATAGAATAAAAGCTTGAATTAGCGCTATTTTGTAGGAAAACATTATCCGTAAAACGGATAATGTTTTTTGTTTTCTTTAAAAAAGTATTTGACGAATGAAATAAAATACCGTATTGTTTTGACTTGTAAATAAAAGTTCACCATAACAAAACAAAAAGGAGAGTTCAAAATGAATCAATATATTGGGAATTTAATTATTCGTATCGTGTTAGGAGTTACGTTCTTTGCACACGGTTTAGCAAAGTTTCAATCAGGTATCGATAATGTAGCAGGATGGTTTACAAGCATCGGTTTACCAGGTGGCCTTGCATACGGCGTAGCAACTGTAGAATTAGTTGGTGGTATATTATTAATTATCGGTTTAGGTGTACGATATGTAGGATTGTTATTCGCTCTTATTTTAGCTGGAGCTATCGTAAAGGTAAATGGAGCAGCAGGTTTATTAGGAGATGGAAAGAATCCAGGATATGAATTAGATCTTGCATTATTATCAATGGGTGCGTATTTATTCGTAGTAAAAGCAGAAGGATATGTAGATCGTTTCTTAAAAGAGAAAGTAATGAAAACGAAGTAAATTTTATTTATAAATTGTTGACTTGAAGAATTATTGTAACTATAATGATTACAACTAATGAATTACGAATGAAACAATTTAAATATTTTTTTACACAAGGCGTAACTACGTTGGTTACGTCTTGTGTAAAAATAAATAAACGGGAGGAAGTAATATGCCTAAATCAAATTTAGAAATTATTCAAAGCACGTATGAAGGATCAGCTTCTTCGAATGCAAAGCATTTAGCAGAAGCCCTCTCTGAAAAAGTGGAATGGACAGAGGCAGAAGGTTTCCCGTACGGCGGAACATATAAAGGCGTGGAAGCTATAATGAAAAATGTATTTAGCCGTTTAGGATCAGAATGGGATGATTATAAAGCAAGTGTAAATACATATCATGAAGTAAACGGAAAAGATGTAATTGTTGCTGAAGGTATGTATTCTGGAGTTTATAAAGAAACAGGAAAATCATTTGAAGCAGAATTTGTTCATGTATGGCAGCTTGAGAATGGAAAAATCGTGAAGTTTAAGCAGTATGTAGATAGTCATATTGTTAGGGGAGCGATGAAGAGCTAATGCTTTTTAAATGGATTGTAGGTATATGTATTACCATTATGGTAATCATCTCTTCTATAGTTGGCGGAAAGAAATTGCTTGCATATGTGGAAAAAGAAAATACAAATATTCAAACCGAGCGAGCGGCAAACGAAAAAGAGAAAAAAGCTGCAGAAGAAGCCCCGCAAATTAGTGAAGGTGAAATTATTTCTACTATGCATAAAATGGTGCATCAAAAGGTAAAATCCTCTGAAAAATGGGGATTTGTAGAGATGACAAAAAAGGAAATTTCTAATGTAAAAAGAGATATTGAAAATAGTACAGGTTTTCAATATAAAATGAAGTTATTTTCTATTATAAACAGATGGGAAAAAGGAGATTTTTCTCAAACTGTTGAGGAGCATAACTTTTTATGGAACCTCGAAGGTGGAGATACTGGCAAGGCGACGGAACGTTTATCGCCAGAAGAGGAAAAGCAGTATATAAAAGAAATGAAGAGTAAATAAAAACATCGCCAACCCAGATGACGATGTTTTTTCATTAAGGATGTTTTCGCATTAAAGGTCTAACAGGCTGAACAGCGACAGTTTTGAAATGAGAAAATAAATAACATCCTGTTACAACGACAATTGTTCCTAAAATTTGTATCCACGTTAATTCTTCTCCGAGGAATATGAATGCTAAAATGGCTGTGAAAATTGGATTGAAGTTTAGAAAAATACCTGATGTAGTTGCGCCTAATTTTTGTACGCCAATATTCCAAAATACCATACAAAGAACTGTCGAAATAAGCCCAGTATATAAAAGTGATGTGATGAAAGAAGTATTTATATTTGAAACAGTGAAGCTACCTATGTTAAACGGTAGTAATAAAATAACGCCGAAAATACCAGAGTACAACGTTGCCATAAGTGGTGTAGTTGTTTTTGTTGCCCATTTACTACAAACAGAATAGATTCCCCAAATACAAACTGCTGCAATCATCCATAAATCGCCGCTATTAAAATGTAGTGAAAATAAAAGCGAGAAATCACCTTTTAATAGGACGAGGATAACCCCGAAGAATGAAAGAATCATGGATAGGATTTGAAGTGTATTTACTTTTTCTTTTAGAAATAATACTGAAAATAATGCGATTGAAATTGCATTCAATGTAGAGATAAGACCTACATTCGTAGCGGATGTTTTTTCTAATGCTAAAAATTGAAAGATGTTAAAAAGAGCGACCCCTGAAATTCCCATCAATATTAACGGAAGTATTGCGGTACGTGGTGGAAGGATTTTCTTTTCTTTAAACCATACCATTGGTAATAAACAAACAATCGCAATCATCCATCTTAAATTTGTCAGTGTCATCGGCGATGCATGATCGACGAGTGATTTTCCAACGACAAAATTTCCTCCCCATAATAAGCTCGTTAGTAATAGTAAAAAGACGTAAAAATAAGGCATGATAAAATCCCCTTTTTTGTAATCAATACTTATTGTAAATAATTTTAGCATTTTTCTTTATTGTGTAATATATTCTTTTGTATAATGGTGAAAACTCGATAAAATCTTTAGTGATGAGTGATATTTACGGAATGATATTCAGTTTCGTGTAAGGTATAAGGTGTTTTTTCGAATAATCATCGGTAAGAAAAAAGGGGGAATTGTAATGGAGTCGTCTGTTATTAAAGTGTTGGATGATTTGGATGTACAAATTTTAGATATATTGCAGAAGGAGTCACAAGTAAGTAATGCAGAGCTGGCACGTCGCGTTAATTTATCACCGGCTGCGATGCATGCAAGAATAAAAAGATTGGATGGGGAAGGTTTCATCGATAAGCAAGTCGCGATTTTAAATCAAGAAAAGCTTGGGTTTGATTTATTATGTTTTATTTTTATGAGTACGAATATTCATCAATTTGACAAGTTGGAAGTGTTGGAGAAAGAATTAGAATCGATGCCGGAAGTGTTAGAATGTCACTGTTTAACAGGAGAGTACGATTATTTATTAAAGGTTGCAAATCGTGATCGTAAAGAACTAGAGCAGTTTATTAGAAAGCTGAATAAGCTTGGTATTACAAGGATACAGACAAGTTTAGCACTTCGTGAAATTAAATATTCGACAGTATTGCCGATACGAAATGAGGAACCGAGCATCGATTAGATTGCTTGGTTTTTTGTTTGTATAAATTGATTGACGAGGAGAAAAGAGAGATGTATTATTATATAAAATTATGAATTAAAATTCATTTGAAGTTATAAATATTAATATCGAGGGCAAGGGGATGTAATATGAAAATCTGTAATGCGGTGACGAGTGATGTGAAAGAAATTTATAGTCTTATTGAGGTTTATGCAAAAGAGGGAGTTGTTTTACCGCGATCTCTTTTGTCTCTTTATCAATATTTGCAATGTTTATATGTTATGAAAGAGGACGAGAAAATTGTTGGAGTTGCTGGATTGCATGTATTGGGGGAAGATCTTGCAGAAATACGATCGTTAGTAGTTTCGCATACATATGCAGGAAAAGGGATAGGGCGTATGTTAGTGAACCATGTAATAAATGAAGCAGCGAAAATAAAAGTGAATAGAGTCATTTCTTTAACATATGAAACGGAATTTTTTCAAAAGTGCGGGTTTGATTTTGTGAATAGAGAGGCGTTACCAGAGAAAGTATGGATTGATTGTAGACATTGTCCAAAGGTTGATTATTGTGATGAAGTGGCGATGGTTCGGTATGTTGGGTGAAAGTTTCAGAGAGAGAAAAGTCCCACTATTATTTATGTAATAGTGGGCATCTATATTTTAGGGGAATTAAGAACTTGAATTCGTTTTTCGTACTGCAAAATTAAAAATGGGATTTTTAAGCTCATAGTTATAAGTAGAACCATCGACAAGCCCTACAACTTTATCATTATCATAAAGATCGAGCATAAATTGTGCCATTTGTTTTGCAGTGTGGAATTTTGGTACAACATTATCGTATTGGAATTCATCAATATCAAATGAACGTTTCGCAAATTCTGTTTCAGTTGCAGCAGGAGCTAAAACTTTTGCTTGCAGTTTTGCGCCTTGTTCTTTCAGTTCGTGAGACAGCCCTTCTGTAAAGGCACTTACATAAAATTTCGTAGCGCAATACGTAACAGCATCAGCAACAATCGTGTATCCGCCGCCAGATGAAACGTTAATAAGCTGTGTTCCATCAACCATTGAATAATCTCGAACGAAAAGAGAAGAGAGTATTGTTAGTGCTTCTATATTGACATGCAACATCGTCTCTATTTTATTTAAATTTTGTTCAGCAATTGAGGCGAAATTACCAAAACCTGCGTTGTTAATCCACGTTTCAATTTGAAAAGCTTGTAGGCTTTCATAAAGTTTATAAACATCTTCAGTCACAGATAAATCAGTTTTTCGAATGACAACATCCAACTCAGGATGCATTTCGTTAATTTTCAATTTTAATCCGTTTAATTCTTCTTGTCTTCGAGCTACAAGTACTAAATTTTTTCCGCGAGATGCAAATGCTAAAGCTGCTTCATAACCAATTCCGGAACTTGCGCCAGTAATAACCGTGTATTTCATATAAAATCCCCCTAAATTCAAATTCATTTATGGTTAGATTGTATTTGTTAGAGTATACTCTAAGTCAAATGTTTTTTATAAATTTGATTCGGTCATAAGATATATGAGGGTAAGCATGTGAAGGGAGTTTGAGTATGTACACAATTAGCGAGGTAGCAAAATTATTAGGAGTGAGCACACATACACTACGCTATTATGAAAAGGAAAGTATATTAATTGCAAATCGTGATACAAATGGAAATCGACTTTACGAAGAGTCACATATAAAGTGGTTGCAGTTTGTAATGAAATTAAAACAAACGCAAATGCCAATAGCGAAAATAAGAGAATACGCTAGACTATATACAGAAGGGGAGCATACAACAGAAGCTCGTTTACAGCTTCTAGAAGATCATAGGAAATCTATTCAGATTCAAAGAGAAAACTTAGAAGTTACAGAGAAGATGCTCGAGAATAAAATTAGTGCATACAAAGGCTCATTGGAAAATAAATAGATGTTGTTATGTGATGAAAAATGGATTTGATCTATGAGTATTTCATCATAGTGTGCGGATAAATAAAAAAGAGCAGCTAGCAAAAGCTAACTGCTCCATTCAAGGGATCTCTCCAAGGGGGAGTGGAGAAAATATTATGTTACTAGCATTATTGACAGATTATTAGGAAATATACAAATCTGATGATAGAAATTTTAAATAAACTTTCGGCATTGACAATTTTTAAAATGTTCATGTACAATACATATGAATGACATTCAGTCATTTTTATGTGACAGGATGCATTTAGCTTAGAAATGGAACAAATACAATGGTAAATGAGGATGATAGTTGTTTTTATATAGTATTGATGAAAGAGTATATTTTTTTAAAACAAAAATGACTGATAGTCAGTCATAAGAGGTGAGAGGTATGAAAAATAGAGCTTGGTTATATGTCATATTAACATGTATCTTTGAAATTTTTTGGGTGTTTGGTTTTAATACGGCTAATACTTGGTGGCATTGGATTATTATTTTAGGAGTTATCGCTGTTGATTTTCACTTCCTTTCTAAAGCGTGTGAACATCTTGCAACAGGAACTGTATATGCTATTTTCGCTGGAGCTGGTACGGTAGGTACTTTCTTAATGGATGTATTTCTTTTCGGTGGAAGTTTCAGCGCAGGCAAACTATTCTTCATTCTTATGGTAGTAGCCGGCGTTATCGGTTTAAAGTTAGCTGACAATAAAGAAGAAACTGTGGAAGGAGTTGCTTAAAAATGGGTTGGTTTTTCGTATTTTGTGCTGCAATTAGTGAAATAGTCGGTGTGATCGGTCTTAAAATGTATAGTAAAGATAAAACTTTAGCCAATGGTGCGATTTATATAGGTGGGTTTGCTACATCCTTCGCATTTTTATATACTTCCTTCTTATTTTTACAAGTAAGTGTCGCGTATGCGGTTTGGATTGGTATCGGAACAGCAGGTGCAGTTTTGTTAAACATGTTCTTGTTTGGGGAGTCGAAAAGTAAAGCGCGTATTATTAGTGTGTTTCTTATTGTATGTGGAGTGACAGGATTAAAGGCACTTTCGTAAAGATATACTGTATCTCCTAACAAGTCGTTAGGAGATTTTTATTATAAAAAGTGCACGATAATTGACAGTACAGCTAGTTATTTTATAAAATGAGTGACAGTCATTCAATACGCGTGTGAAAGGGTTTAGATGATGAATAAAAAAGAGAAAATTGTCTATGCAGCTATTGAAGTGTTTCAGGAAAAGGGCGTCGAAAAAACGAAGATTTCTGATATCGTGAAATTAGCTGGCATTGCGCAAGGAACTTTCTATTTATATTTTCCTTCTAAGCTATCTGTTATGCCTGCAATAGCAGAAGTGATGGTTGAAAAGATGATACTTGCAGTGAAAGAAAAAGTACAAAAAGATGTACCTTTTTCAAATAAAGTGGCACAAGTAATCGATGCGGTGTTTCACTTTATAGAGGAATATCGTGAAATACAAGCTTTAATGTATGCAGGTCTTGCATCTACGGAACATATAAAAGAATGGGAAGCTGTGTATGAGCCTCTTTATATGTGGCTAAGTGAATTTTTAAGTGGGGCGAAAGAAGCCGGTGAAATTCGTGATTCGGTTCACGCAGAGCGAACAGCGAAGTTATTTATTGCTCTTGTTGAATCAGCAGCGGAACAAGTTTATTTATATGATCATAAAGATGATGAGCAGGTCGAGCTACAAAAGGCAGAAGTACTAGATTTTTTAACACATGCACTACATATAAAGAAATAGTGAGATGAACCTGTCTGAAAAGGTAGGTTTATTTTTGAGGGGAAATGAATGATAGTCATTCACCTAATATTTATGTATGTGTGGAAGGATAGAGTGAAATTCTAATGAGTGGAGGCATCTCTACTCATGATTAGCCCACAAATAGCAGGATAAAGAAAAAGCTTCTTGGGCATTATTTTTTGAGAGGAGCTTACGGGAAGAGGTGTTAAAAGTGAAGAAACCGATAAAAGAACAAAAGATGGTATTGGTCATTCTTTTGAGTAATATATTTATCGCTTTTTTAGGGATTGGATTAATCATTCCGGTTATGCCGTCCTTTATGAATGACATGCATTTAACAGGGAAGACGATGGGATATCTCGTTGCAGTATTTGCAATGGCCCAGCTCATTACTTCACCTATTACAGGCCGATGGGTTGACCTTTACGGTAGGAAGAAAATGATCATCATTGGATTATTTATTTTTGGTGTTTCAGAACTTCTTTTTGGATTAGGAAAAGATGTATGGATGCTTTATGTAGCAAGGGTATTAGGCGGAATTAGTGCTGCGTTTATTATGCCTGGTGTTACGGCATATGTTGCGGATATTACATCTATTCAGGAACGTCCAAAGGCGATGGGATACTTATCTGCGGCTATTAGTACTGGATTCATTATAGGGCCTGGAATCGGCGGATTTATTGCAGAATACGGTATACGTGTGCCGTTTTTCGTTGCAGCAGTGATTGCTTTTATAGCATGTGTGATTTCGATTTTTATTTTAAAAGAACCGTTAACGAAAGAAGAACTTGCAGAGATTTCTTCTAATACGAAGGAATCAAGTTTTATTGGTGATTTAAAAAAATCATTACATCCAATGTATGCAATTGCATTTATTATTGTATTTGTACTCGCATTCGGATTATCAGCGTATGAAACAGTGTTTAGCTTGTTCTCTGATCATAAATTTGGTTTCTCGCCGAAAGATATTGCAGCGATTATTACAATTAGTTCAATCTTTGGGGTAGTTGTACAGGTATTTATGTTTGGCAAATTGGTAGACATGTTCGGTGAGAAAGTATTAATCCAAATATGTTTAATTGTAGGGGCAGTATTAGCATTCGTCTCGACTGTAGTCTTTAATTATTGGATTGTACTTCTCGTTACTTGCTTCATTTTCTTAGCATTTGATTTACTTCGTCCAGCTTTAACGACGTTTTTATCAAAAGCAGCTGGAAAAGAGCAAGGATTCGTTGCTGGTATGAACTCGACTTATACGAGTTTAGGAAATATCGCAGGACCGGCGATGGGCGGAATATTATTTGATATGAATATTCATTATCCATATGCATTTTCAGGCGTTGTTTTAATAGTTGGTCTCGGCATTACATTTATGTGGAGAGAGAAACAGTTGGCTGAAAGTTTTGCGAAGTAATAAAACCCCTTACGACGGTAAGGGGTTTTTGTTTTATCCTGATTAAAGTTTCATTTTATAAACTTAACCCAAACCGTTTTAATTCAATAAAAATCCCCTCTAATTGCTTTCCTTTATCCGTTAATGTGTACTCTACACGAGGCGGAACTTCTGGATATACTTTTCTCGTTATAATGCCTTGGGATTCTAATTCTTTTAGTCGAAGCGATAATGTTTTTGGACTAATCCCATCCATTGATTTTTGTAAATCACTAAAGCGTAATGTTCCTTCGATAAGAAGATCACGAATGATTAAAAATGTCCATTTTGTACTAATTACATCAAGCGTTTTAGCGATAGGACAAGGTATGCCAGGTAAACCTTTCGTTAATTCAACTGGATCTATATTGTTCATGGAACTAGCCTCCATAAAATTTTTTTGGATGAATTTGCTTTATAGTATCACAAAACTATACTTTTGGTAACTATATGAAAAAAATATCACTACTTCCATAAAGGAAGTTAGTGTATATACAATAGTAATACGAAGCAAAAAGGATTTATATAAGGAGGTGGTGATTTCCATGGGGATAAAAAAGTTATTTGGATTTCTTAGTTTGTTTGTTATTTGTATTGTGCTTGTAGCATGTGGTGTGGAACAAAAAACTGAAGTTCAATTATTAAAAGAAATGCCAAAGCCAAAAGCAATGACAATTGATCCCTCACTAAGTAAAAAAGAAGCGACAGAAATGGTTCATGCGGCGCAGCGTTTTTATGCATTTTGGGATACAGGTAAGGAGGAACTTATTCCGCAGACTGTTACTAAAGATTTCTTCGATAATACATTGCCGAAAGGGCGACCACAAGGCATTGAAGGATTAAAGTTTGCAGCGCAAAATTTTCGTAAAGTTGTGCCTGATATACATTGCGAGATTGAAGACTTATTAGTTGTTGGTGATAAAGTAACAGCCCGTCTTTCTTTTACAGGAACACATAATGGTAAGAAAATTAATTTTTTTGCAATTGATATTTTACATGTGAAAGACGGAAAGATAACGGAAGATTGGCATTTAGAAGATAATCTTACACTACAGCAGCAACTCGGCTTAATAGCTGAAGAGTAGATCATATAGGGGAGAGGAAAGCGATGAAAAATATATTTATTATAAATGGACATGAAAAATACGGTACAAAGGAAGGACGATTAAATAAAACGTTAGTAGATTATATGGTTACTGTATTAGGCGAGAATCATCATGTGAAAACAACAACGATTCAAGATGGTTACAATATTAAAGAAGAACAAGATAAGTTTTTATGGGCTGATGTTGTGATTTATCAAACGCCGATTTACTGGTTTAGTGTACCGGGCTTATTTAAAACGTATATGGATGAAGTATATGAATACGGTTTGTTCTTTAAAGGTGCTGATGAATATGGAACAGGTGGTTTATTAAAAGAGAAAGAGTATATGTTCTCTACAACTTGGAATGCACCTGAAAAAGCATTTGGAGATAAGACGAAGTTCTTTGAAGGAGAAAGTTTAGAATCAGCGCTTAGTCATTTACACCGCGTGCAGAAGTTTCTCGGTATGAGTCCGTTAAAGAGTTTTGCTTGTTATGATGTGGTGAAGAATCCGGATATAGAGAAGTATTTAGGGAACTTGAAGAATCATTTAGAAGAAGTCATTCAATAATTAGAGTCATCCCCGTATTTAATGCGGGGATGACTCTATCCATAACTTCGCAAAATTTGCCCAGCCGAATGAATCAGTTGTTACGTTTTTTTAGGAAGGGTGATATGTTATTCTTTTTAAAACGGATCAACTTCAGCTAAATCAGGATTGCTATTTGGGTTTGTTAATAAGACTTTCAGCTCACCTACTTCAGAGAGCGCAACGAGGATATAACCACTAATAAGGACGACGAGTCCGATGACCCTTAATGTTTGCAGTGTGATATCACGGCTATTGTTTTCGGAGTTGTCTTGGGGCGTTGAAGGTGGATTGTTATTCATAAATAGGGCTCCCATCTTTTGTATTTATATATGTGCGAAATCATTATTTAACTTATGGATAGGAATTATATAGTCATTTTCACTATATGAGAACTGCCTATGAAAAGTGATAAGGAATTTTTGGGCGAGAAAAGAGGGGAATCCAAAAGATTATTAAAACTGAACTTTTGGATTCCCCTCTTTTTATTTATCTTGCTATTTGTGGTGGTCGGATTTCCTGTAAACGACCAGTTGGTGAGGGCTAATGAATCAGTGGGGGGATGAATAAAACCCCACTGATTCATTATTTTCATGTAAATAAAAGGAGGTTAGTTAACCAAAGTAGTTATCCTAATATACGCAATGATTCTTTAATAAACGCCGGTATATCTTCTGGTTGTCTACTTGTGACTAGCTGGTTTTGGCATACGACAACCTCTGTGTCATGAAAGTTTCCGCCGGCGTTTTTTAAATCGACTTCAATAGATTTATATCCAGTGACATCACGTCCTTCAAGTGTTTGTGCAGTGATGAGTAGCTGAGGTCCGTGACAAATAGCGAAAACAGGTTTTTTTGCATCCATAAATGCTTTACTAAAGCGAACGAAACGCTCATCTGCACGAAGTATATCTGGAGAAAATCCACCGGGTATGAAGAGTGCATCAAAGTTTTCTGGAGAAACACCATCAATATTTTTATCAATTACGACTTCGCTTTTTTCTTGTTTACCGTGTACCGTTTTACCTTTTTCCATTTCAATAGTTGTTAATTCATATCCCTTCTGTTTAAAAGCTTCTACTGGCTCTGTGTATTCTGTGTCCTCGAAATAATCCGTTATTAAAATAGCAATTTTTTTACTCATTCTAATCCGCTCCTTACATTATATTATCGGTTCCAGAATCGTCCTTGGGCAATGCCTTCTATAAATGACTCAATTGAAGTGTTTGTTAAGTTGTAAACTCCTGCTCCATCCAGTTTAATCTTACTATGGTCCAAAGCATGAGGATTACTAAGAACATGAGCTATCGGTTTAAAATGTTTAAAAGTAGTTTCTGCAAATTCTAAAACAGGGGGGTGAATGACAGACTCACTACTAAACACTAATACTGCATCAAAAAGGGAGGAGTCTGTTGTTGTATAAGTATCAGTTACTTTAATGGAATCATTGAACTGATAAATTTTATTATCTATGATGCTATAGTTAATTCGGTGTTGTACAAAAGCTTGAATCCATTCGGACAGAAGTGAGACGCTTGGGTCACCATTTAATAGAATTGCAACATTTTTGGAATCAGATTTAAAAATAGTATTGGACATACTTAGTGCAGGTGATTTTGCATCTGAATTTACTTCGTGATTTTCCTTAGGTAAAGGAGCTCCAATAATGTTAGCGACTTCTTGTGCTAATTGACGATCGACGTGGTTTAAGAGAGCAATTACATTTGCCTTCACCATGTCTGATTTACACTTCCCAACTTCAAAGCAAAAAGCTTCTTTTATGTGCTGCTTTTCAATAGGGCTCATACTATTGTAGAAAAGTTTAGCCTGAGAATAAAAGTTAAGAAAGCTTTTACTGCGACCTCTAATTTTATGCCCATCAATCTTTTCTTGATAATGTTCATATCCTCCTTGTTCGGCTTGGACGGTTGCAGGTTGATTGTTATTTAATCCATTAGGATGATAGCTTGTTTGACCGCGATGAATCTGCATTTGATGCATACCATCACGTTGATTATTATGAAAAGGACATACGGGCTGATTGATAGGGATTTGATGGAAATTAGGGCCCCCTAAACGAGATAATTGTGTATCTGTATAGGAGAATAATCTTCCTTGCAGAAGAGGGTCATTTGAAAAATCAATACCTGGTACGACATGACCAGGGTGAAAAGCTACCTGCTCTGTTTCAGCAAAGAAGTTATCAACATTTTTGTTCAATGTCATTTTACCAACTAATTTTACGGGAACTTTTTCTTCTGGCCATAATTTCGTTGGATCTAAAATATCAAAATCAAATTTATGTTCATCTTCTTCTGGAATTAACTGTAATCCAAGTTCCCATTCAGGATAATCCCCTTTTTCAATTGCTTCGTATAAATCTTGACGATGAAAATCAGGATTTTTCCCAGCAATCTTTTGAGCTTCATCCCATACTAATGAATGAACCCCGAGGGTAGGTTTCCAGTGAAACTTTACGAAATGGGCTTTTCCTTCTGCGTTAATGAGTCGAAATGTGTGAACTCCAAAACCTTCCATCATTCGTAAACTACGCGGAATAGCTCGGTCGCTCATTTGCCACATGACCATATGAGTGGACTCAGGATTATGCGCAACAAAGTCCCAAAAGGTATCATGAGCGCTAGCTCCTTGAGGAATATCATTATGTGGTTCTGGTTTAACTGCATGGACAAAATCAGGAAATTTAATAGCATCTTGGATAAAGAATACTGGCATATTATTACCCACTAAATCATAGTTTCCTTCATCTGTATAAAATTTTGTGGCGAATCCGCGTACATCTCTTACTGTGTCGTTGGATCCTTTAGAACCTTGAACGGTTGAGAACCGTACAAATACAGGTGTTTTCTTTGAAGGATTAGTAAGAAAATCTGCTTTCGTATATGTTTCTAAAGATTCATAAAGCTGAAAATAACCATGAGCGCCAACCCCGCGTGCATGAACAATCCTTTCGGGAATTCGTTCGTGATCAAAATGAGTCATTTTCTCGCGAAAGTGGAAATCCTCCATTAAGGTTGGGCCTCTTAAGCCCATCTTTAAAGAAAATTCATCTTCAGCTATTTTTACCCCTTGATTTGTTGTTAAAGCATGTTTGCATTGATTGTCAGTAACGTGATGCTTCAATTGTTCCGTTTTTTTATTCACAATATAGGCCCCTCCTTTACTCTGTTAATTAATAGATACCCTTTTTATTAGTATGTAAACATGTATTATCGTTTTTGTATGTAAAAATCATAAAATATCGGTTGTTTCAGTGATTCTTGTTTGAGGAAGCAAAATAAAAAAGCCAAGGATAATTTATTTTCTCCTTGGCTTTTAAGATATTTCTTTTTGTTAAAACGAAGAAACGCGTTGCTTCGTTTTTGGTACAATAATAAATTTGATCCAGAGTAACCCGATAATCATAATGATAAGGCTATGTAAAAATTGACCTGTAGCAATGAGTATAACACTCGAAAATACAATGAGTTGAATACTTAGCAATATAAAGATTAAGCTAAGAAATTGTTTCATTCTTTCTTCAGTATGGATTGGATATAATGCTGCAATAATATTTCCCGAAAAATATTTCCATAGTGAACGAAGCTGCATAGAGATCATATATAGAACGATATAAGCGATAGCACCTTTTACGTATATGTTTGGTATAAAATATAAGGCGAAAGCACCGATCAATCCTAAGCGAATATATATACCGAAATAATCATTTCCACGTAAAAATGCTAGTGTATGTAAGTAGAAGAAAGTTGCTCGTTTTTTATGTAATAAAGGTTCAATCCAAGTTGTAAGCCATTTTCTTTTATTTACTTGCTTATTTAGTTGCGGAACATCGGTGAAGATGCTAGCAAATTGATAAAAACGAACGTTCATTTTTTCTTCTTGCTCGATTATGTAATCCCACGGTATTCGCTTTGTAGGCTGTTTTTTCGTATATAGAATTAGGAAAGCAAGTAGTAAGAGTAGTCCGCCCAATATGAGAACATTTGCGGAATAAAACAGCATGTAAATGATTAGGGCGTTACAAGTAATACGAATGATCAGCCATATATTTTTTTCGTGACTATCACGCCACATCCAATGTATGTACATGTTCCAAGCTTTCGTAATCATTAACGCGATAAAGATTGTACATAAAAAAGGTACAGTTAATTGCAATGATTGCATAGCAAGTGGTACGAGAATAAGGAACGTAAATAATAATGGAAAAAGTTGAATGATGTAATTGTATAGAAGAGATTTTTTGAAATAGGATGTTAATTTCTCTTCTAATGCAAGCAAATAGACAGCATCAGGTTTTTGAATAAATGTACGGATAGGGCATCTCGTTATAATGAACGTAAGTACAATCGTTATAATTATTAAAGATATTCCTTTAGAAGGAGATGCTTTTAGAAACTGAGCATAGTAGTATGCGCCAACGCATGAAATAAAGATAAAGCTATATAGTAAACCGTTAATCATACGTGCAAAGTATGTAATGATATTTTGAATATGTTGTTGGAAGCGACTGCTCCATAGCGATTCGATTGACATGTTTTTCACCTCTTTGTTCTATTATATATGTTTTACAAAAGAAAAAACGAGCAAATTGCGTTATGCAACTTGCCCGTTTTTCTTTTCGTTATTTTTTTTCTGATCACGATTCATTAATGGATAGAAAGCAAATCCAATTACGAATAAACCAATTCCGAGAAGGAACGTTTTTATATCGGATGCGCCGGTTTTAATAACCCATAGTGCGTAGCAAAGTGCGATCACTGCGACTATACCATCTGTAATTCTTGCCCGCATTTCATTTTTATATGTTTCACCAGTTGCGACTAGTTTTAACTGGAAGATTGGTGAAACGAGATATGGAATGAGGTAGGCCAGTGTTGATACGGTAATAACGAATGTATAAGCTTCCGCAATAGTTCCTGATAATGTTGAGAATAGGAATACTTGCGACATAATGTTTGTTAATCGTAATGAGTAAATTGGACTTCCTTTTTTATTTGTTTTCGTGAAGAAGGAAGGGAAGAAACCTTCTTTTGCTGCTTGATAAGGTACTTCTGAGCTTAATAAAATCCAGCCTAAGATAGAACCGAACAGGGAAGTAAGAGCAAGTAATGCCATCAGTTTCCCGCCGCCATGACCCATTGCAGCGTTTAGTGCATCTGCTAATGGACGTTCAGAAGTTTGTAATTTATCAACGTGAAGTACACCCATTGTTAAAATTGTAATTCCTAAGTAAATCGCAACTGTAATAAGTAATCCCGCAACTGTTGCACGTTTTACCGTTTTTGGAGAAACAGCACGGTTTGATAAAAGAACGGCTGATTCAATTCCGATAAACGCCCAAAGCGTTGTAAGAGCAGCTAAATTTACTTGTGAAAGAAGACCGTGTGATGCACCTGATTTATCAATCATCGGTGTGTACCATTGTCCAAACTTAGAAGCTTCGAATGCAAATAACGTAACGACGATGAATAAAAGGAATCCAGTTACTTTCGTTGTTGTTGCTAAGAAGTTTAGTTTTCCAGCTCCGCTTACACCGTTCGTTAATATAATATGAGTTCCCCAAAGTAAGATGGAACAAATCGTAAATGTAATTAGTTTTCCGACTTCTACGTTAAACGAGCCGATTGAAAATAGTAGTCGCGTATCTTTCATAATTGGGAAGAAGAGTGATAAATATCCCGCAAATGATGTAATGATGGCAACGTTACTTGCCCAGTTTGCAACCCAATATCCCCATACCATACTGAAACCAGCCATTTTTTTCTTTTTTGGTGTTGAGAATAAAGCATATGCATGACTTTGTGGCCCTGTCGTTAAATCAGGACGACGAATTGCTAAATTACCGAAAACAAGAGCTAGCATTAAAACACCAAACCCTGTAGTTAACCAAGCTAAAGTGACACCGAGTGGGCTTGCTGTTTGTGCCAACGTACTTGGCACCATGAAAATACCAGCGCCAACCATGTTACCGACAACGAAAGCTGTTAGTACCCAAAAGCCCCATTTTTTTTGTTGCATAGAAAAATACCTCCAAAGTTAGTATAACCAAGTCAAGCGAGGAGATATGTATGTCTTCCTGAGTCAGGAAGAGAAGTCCCAAACAAAACAAAAAAAGCACGTAATCTGCCGCTACATGCTTTCTATCTTATAAGAAACCCACGACATACCTCTCGATAGCTCTCCACAAACGAAACGTTTGTGACAGTTCTGCACTTATTAAATGCAGACCCAGCAAGCGTGCATGGTGGACACGACTTACTTCGGCAACCATTCCTTTCTCATTCCTTCATCAATGCCACTACATCTCCTGAAATGATACTCTTAATGATTGCAACCTCTACCTCACCGAGATACGAATGAGGATTTAAATATTAAATTAACGTCTTTAAGAGTAACAAATGAATTTTTATACGTCAATGGATATAGTAATAATCAGATTATAGAGAAGAGTTTGTGATTAGGAATGAATAATTATTTGATATAAAAAGAAGCCGATCTAAACTAGATCAGCTTCTACATATAAAATTAAACTAAGTTTAATACTGTTACTTTTTCACGTGTCATAGACTCAAGGCTCTTACGAATACCTTGTGCGCCCATACCTGAACCTTTTACACCAATGAATGGGAAGTGGTCAGGGCCGCGCTCTGTGCGTCCGTTAATTTGAACAGAACCAGTTTCGATTTTGTTAGCAATTGCAAATGCTTTGTTAATGTCTTTTGTGAAGACACTTGCTTGCAGACCGAACTCTGATTTGTTAGCAATCTCAATTGCTTGCTCATCTGAAGAAACACGGATGATTGGAAGGATTGGGCCGAATGGCTCTTCCCAAGCAACTTTCATTTCTTCTGTTACGTGGTCGATTAATGTTGGGTAAATTAAGTTACGCTCACGTTTGTTACCGATAACGATTGTTGCACCTTTTTCTACAGCGTCGTCAACTAAACCTTGAACGAAGTCAGCAGACTTGTCGTCGATTAATGGAACGATTGTGCTGTCTTGTTCTGGAGATCCAACTGATAGTTCAGCTACTTGTGCTTTTAATAAGTCAACAAGCTCGTCCGCTACGTTTTCGTGTACAAGTACACGTTTAATAGCTGTACAACGTTGACCAGAGTAAGAGAATGCACCGCTTACGATATGGTTTGCAGCATCTTGTAAGTCAGCATCTTCACGAACGATACCAGGATCTTTACCACCAAGTTCTAATACAAGTGGAATCATTGAAGCTTTTTTCGCTAAATGTTTACCTGTGTTTGTACCACCTGTGAACGATACCATATTGATGCCTTCGTGTTCTACTAAGTAGTCACCAATTACAGAACCGCGTCCTGTAGCTACGTTTACAAGACCTTTTGGAAGGCCAGCTTTGTGAAGTGCTTCCACCATTTTAATACCACTAATTGCACCTTGAGTTGCTGGTTTGAAAATAACAGCGTTACCCATAATTAATGCTGGTGCAAGTTTTGCAGCAGATAAGTTTACTGGGTAGTTAAATGGTGCGATTGCTAATACAATACCAAGTGGTGCGCGTTGGATAATCGCAAGTTTAGATTTCGTTCCGCCAGGGAAGCTATCGCCCATCATGCTTTCTCCGTGCATATGTAAAGCTTCTTCGATCGTGTAACGAATGAAGTCAGCTGTACGAACAACTTCTTTCTTCGCATCTTTATAGCCTTTACCGACTTCTTTCATAATGATATCGGCAATTTCATCCTGCATATTTACGAGCTCATCAGCCCATTTATATAAGTATTTTGCGCGATCTTGTAGGGAAGCTTCAGCCCATGATTTTTGAGCTTCTTTTGCAGATGCAATTGCTTCATCTACTTCTCCGCGAGTAATTGCTTGTACTTGTCCAATTACTTCGTGTAAGTATGGAGATGGAATTTCGATTGTTTCTCCTGAAGAGCTTTCTCTCCATTCTCCGTTTAAATAAAATTTGTACGTATTGCTAGTTGTCATGATTAGTCCTCCTAAAATAGCAACTTGTAAGAGTGAGTATAAGGTGATTGTAGGGGGTTTGATAACATTTTTCAAACGAAATGTTTGTGAAAACGATTTCTTATTCTTTTTTTATTTTGTATGCCCTTTCTTACGGAATATTCTCTTATTTCAAAATGATGTAGCGTATATTTTTATTCAGTTTGTAAAAAAAATAATTGACAGAATACTCAATAAAGTTGTAAGATTATAAATGGAAAATAAATGAAAGGGGTGTGCGTAATGATTGTAATCGTAAATGTAATGGGCTTAGCTCTGTTAAATGGCAGAAAACATTCATATCATTACGCAACCCGTGCGGATATATAAGGCATTCTCTGTCTTATAAGAAGCGT
The DNA here is from genome assembly GCF_001429475.1 of Bacillus sp. Root131. Lineage (NCBI taxonomy): Bacteria > Bacillati > Bacillota > Bacilli > Caryophanales > Bacillaceae > Bacillus > Bacillus sp. Root131. The sequence goes on along the minus strand of NZ_LMJQ01000045.1, from coordinate 56,886 downwards.
ACGTTGCGTATATCGTAACGTACGCTTTTTATGCATTTTTGTGCATATCGTCAAGCGGCGGTATGCTTTTTTTTGTTTATTTTTCCTTGTATGGTTACGATGAAAATTTTGGAAGGTGGAAAAATGTGATGAGATTGTATGGGTTACGAAATGTAAATGTGATGGGTCTGGATAGTGGATAAAGAAGTGAGAGTTAAACGAGAACGAGAAGGGAGAGGTTACATTGTTATCAGTATTACTAAAGCTAAAATGGTTTTTTAAAGAGCATTGGAAGAGATATAGTATCGCTATTGGAGCTCTTTTAATTGTAAATATAGTTGAAGTCATTCCCCCGAAAGTGTTAGGGGTTACGATAGATAATATAAAAACAGGAACGTTAACGAATGCGGAGATTATGCAATTTATTCTCATTTTAATAGGGGTTACGGTAATTGGATATGGTCTTACTTTCGTTTGGCAACACCAGCTGTTTGGGGGAGCATTCGTACTGGAGAAAACGATGCGCTCTAAATTTATGGGGCACTTACTTAAAATGACACCGACGTTTTATCATAAAAATCGTACGGGTGATTTAATGGCGAGAGCGACAAATGATTTAAAAGCAATTGCTATGACAGCTGGTTTCGGTATATTAACGCTCGTGGATTCGAGTTTATATATGCTTACGATTGTCTTTATGATGGGATTTACAATTAGTTGGGAGCTTACATTTGCGGCGCTTATACCGCTTCCGATTATGGCGTATGCGATGAACATATATGGAAAGAAATTGCATGAGAGATTTACAGTCGCGCAAGATGCGTTCGGAGATATGAATGATAAAGTACTTGAATCGATTGCTGGTGTGCGTGTTATTCGTGCATACGTACAAGAGAATGCAGACGAGGAAAGATTTCATCATTTAGGAGATGACGTCTACGAAAAAAATATGAAGGTAGCAAGAATTGATGCATTATTCCAACCAACTGTGAAAATGCTTGTCGGTCTTAGTTATTTAATCGGCTTAGTGTACGGTGCATACCTTGTGTTCCAGTCAAAGGTGACGCTTGGTGAACTCGTTTCTTTTAACGTGTATTTAGGGATGATGATTTGGCCGATGTTTGCAATTGGTGAATTAATCAATGTTATGCAAAGAGGAAATGCTTCGCTTGACCGTGTGAATGAAACGTTAGCGTATGAGCCAGATGTAAAGAATCCAAAACATCCAAAGCTTGTGCAAGATCCGGATTATATTCAGTTTGATGATGTGTCTTTCTCATACCCTTCATCAACTGAAGAAAATTTAAAGAAGGTTTCTTTCACATTAAAGCAAGGAGAAACGCTAGGGGTTGTCGGAAAAACAGGAAGCGGGAAAACGACGCTTGTACGTCAGCTTCTTCGTCAATATCCGCTTGGAGATGGAGATATTGCGGTCTCTGATGTGACATTAGATAAAATAACAAATGAAAATGTACTCGGATGGATTGGGTATGTACCTCAGGAACATATTTTGTTCTCAAAAACAGCGAGAGAAAATATTTTATTCGGAAATAGGGAAGCGACGGAAGAAGAACTTGAGAAAGCAATTGAAATTGCTGCGTTTAAAAAAGACTTAGAGTTTTTACCAGAAGGATTAGAAACGCTCGTTGGAGAGAAAGGTGTTTCTTTATCAGGAGGGCAAAAACAAAGGATCTCGATTGCGCGAGCTGTTATTCAAAATCCAGAAATTTTAATTTTGGACGATTCTTTATCAGCTGTAGATGCTCGTACGGAAGCAGCGATCATTGAAAATATAAGAACAGAAAGAAGCGGAAAGACGACGATTATTACGACGCACCGTTTATCTGCAGTGCAACATGCGGATTGGATTCTCGTTATGGATGAGGGGCAAGTAATGGAAGAAGGTACACATGCTCAGCTTATCCAGAGCGGAGGCTGGTATGCTGAGCAGTTTGAAAGACAACAAGGTGAAAGTGAAAGTGCGGATAGTGGGGTGAAAATATGAGCGTTTCAAAACGATTGTTTCAATATGCGATGAAAGTGAAGGGGACGATTTTTGCAGCGATGCTAATGTTATTTATTTTCGTCATTGCAGAGCTTGCTGGTCCTTTCGTCGCTAAAACGATGATTGATGATCATATCGTCGGGATAGAGAAACCTTGGTATGAAACAGAAAAGAGTGAAGAAGCTGTTTCATATAATGGCGCTTTTTATAAGCGAAGTGATCGCTTTGAACAAGGCGAGACAAAAGGTAAAGAAGTACGTGTGATGCAAGTCGGTTTTCAATATTATTTTGTACCGAATAAAGTGAATATTGAAGGGTCACGTACTGTAAAAGGTGATATGATTACCGTTCAAAATGGTAAGGCGGTGCAAGTGTATAAAGCGAAGGCATTAACGAAAGAAGAAGTGTTTGCATTTTATAAACCAGAAATAAACCGTCTATTATTACTTGGTGGTGGCTATTTCGCTTTATTAGTAGTCGTATCATTATTTGCATACGGAAAGCAGTTCTTCTTGCAGAAGGCAGCGAACAAAATTATTCAAATTATGAGGGAAGATGTGTTTTCTCATATTCAAACGTTGCCGATTCGTTATTTCGATCATTTACCGGCGGGGAAAATTGTTTCGCGTGTGACGAATGATACAGAGGCCATTCGTGATTTATATGTAACTGTACTTGCAACATTCGTTTCTAGTATTATTTATATTATTGGGATATTCGCTGCGCTATTTTTATTAGATGTGAAGCTCGCTTCATTATGTTTATTAATTATCCCAATTTTAATTGTTTGGGCGATTCTTTATAGAAAATATGCGTCTGTATATAATCATAAAATGCGTTCACGTTTATCCGATATTAACGGAACAGTGAATGAATCCATTCAAGGGATGCCAATTATTCAAGCGTTCCGTCAAGAGCGTGAAACGAAAAAAGAATTTGAAGAATTAAACGGCGATTATTTTAAGTATCAAAATAAAATTTTAAATTTAAATGCAGCAACTTCGCATAACTTAGTAGCTGTATTAAGAAATATCGCTTTCACAGGAGTGATTTGGTATTTCGGCGGTGCGTCATTAAGTGCTACAGGTATTATTTCACTTGGGGTACTGTATGCGTTCGTCGATTATTTAACACGATTATTCTCGCCAATTACGAATATGGTGAACCAGCTTGCAAACTTAGAGCAAGCGCGCGTTGCATCAGAACGTGTCTTTGAATTGTTAGAGGAAAAAGGAGAAGCGGTAGAAGAAGAACGTATGCCTCGTTTAAAAGGAAATGTAAAATTTGATAATGTATCATTTTCTTATAATGGAAAAGATGAAGTGTTAAAAAATATTTCTTTTGAAGCGAAACAAGGCGAGACAGTGGCACTTGTCGGTCATACTGGATCAGGAAAAAGTTCTATCATGAATGTACTCTTTCAATTTTATGAGTTTGAAAAAGGAAAGCTTACGATTGATGGTCATGATGTAAGAGAAATGCCGAAACAAGCAACTCGTGAGCATATGGGAATCGTATTGCAAGACCCGTTTTTATTTAGCGGGACGGTCGCTTACAACGTAAGCTTAGAAAACGAAAAAATTTCAAAAGAGCGCATTGTAAAGGCGCTACGTGATGTTGGTGCTGAAAGATTTGCAAACAATATAAATGAAGAAATTACAGAAAAGGGAAGTACGCTTTCCACTGGAGAACGTCAGCTTATTTCGTTTGCTAGGGCGCTTGCTTTTGATCCAGCTATCTTAATACTAGATGAAGCAACGTCTAGTATTGATACAGAAACAGAGGCGATGATTCAACAAGCACTAGAAGTTGTGAAAAAAGGAAGAACGACGTTTATTATCGCTCACCGCCTTTCAACAATTAAAAGCGCAGATCAAATTATTGTGCTCGATAGAGGGACGATTTTGGAAAAAGGGTCTCATGATGAACTCATGAAAAAGCGTGGGCGTTATTATGATATGTATAAAACGCAAATGGAAGGCAATCAGAGTGCTTAATAGGTATGGAGGAGAACTTGTGATTTTCACAAGTTCTTTTTTATTGATGAACATGTCGACTCTTTAGCGAATTACGACAGTTAAATAAGAAGTATTGTTTTACCTTTTTCTTTATAAATGCTATATTAAAAAATGTTACTTATTTTTTGTATGTGGCGTTATTTTTCCCCTTTGTTTGATTATGAAGAAAAAGGATAAACTAAATAAGAACATTTTCATTGAAAAATTGTTCAAGATTGCATACAATCAATATAGTTTTTAAATTCCTATCAGAATACTTGGAGGATTACAATCATGAAGAAATTATTTTCAGTGCTTGCAGTAACTACATTAGCGATCGGGATTGTAGCCGGCTGCGGTAAAGAAGAGAAAAAAGATACAGCTAGTCAAGACGCGTTACAAAAGATTAAACAAAGCGGTGAACTTGTAATTGGTACAGAAGGTACATACCCACCATTTACGTTCCACGATTCAAGCAATAAATTAACTGGATTTGATGTTGAATTAGCAGAAGAAGTTGCAAAACGTTTAGGTGTAAAACCTGTATTTAAAGAAACACAATGGGATAGCTTACTGGCTGGCCTAGATGCAAAACGTTTCGATATGGTTGCAAACGAAGTTGGTATTCGTGAAGATCGTCAAAAGAAATACGATTTCTCTAAGCCATACGTTTCATCTTCAGCGGCATTAGTTATTGCAAAAGATAAAGATAAGCCTGCTACATTTGCTGATGTAAAAGGACTAAAAGGAGCACAATCTTTAACGAGTAACTATGCAGATATCGCTAAGAAAAATGGTGCGGAAATTATTGGTGTAGAAGGATTTAGCCAAGCAGCAGAATTATTAGCTTCAGGACGCGTTGACTTCACAATCAATGATAAGTTATCAGTACTAAACTACTTAGAAACGAAAAAAGATGCGAAAATTAAAATTGTAGATACTGAAAAAGAAGCTTCAGAAAGTGGATTCTTATTCCGTAAAGGTAGCACTAAGCTTGTACAAGAAGTAGATAAAGCGTTAGAAGATATGAAAAAAGACGGTACGTATGACAAAATAACGAAAAAATGGTTCGGTGAAAATGTATCTAAGTAGTGCATTGGTTTCAGATCGATTGTCTACTTGGATAGATATTATGCAGTCTTCCTTCATGCCTATGCTGAAGGAAGCTGTTTTTACGACAATTCCATTAACGCTTATTACATTTATTATCGGGATTATACTGGCAACGTTAACAGCGCTCGCACGTATTTCTGGTAGCCGTATTTTACAATGGATTGCTCGTATCTATGTATCTATCATTCGCGGAACGCCACTTCTTGTACAGTTATTTATTATTTTCTATGGTCTTCCAACTCTTAATATTGAAGTTGAGCCATATACAGCAGCAGTTGTTGGATTTTCATTAAATGTCGGTGCATATGCATCTGAAATTATTCGTGCTTCTATCCTTTCCATTCCGAAAGGGCAGTGGGAAGCAGCTTACACAATTGGGATGACATATCCACAAGCATTAAAACGTGTTATTTTACCACAAGCAACGCGCGTATCAATTCCACCGCTTTCGAATACATTTATTAGCTTAGTGAAGGATACTTCATTAGCATCATTAATTTTAGTAACAGAAATGTTCCGAAAAGCGCAGGAGATTGCGGCGATGAACTACGAGTTTTTAATTGTTTATTTTGAAGCAGGTCTTATTTATTGGGTTATTTGTTTCTTATTATCAATCGTACAACAGATGTTAGAGAAGCGTTCAGAACGCTACACATTAAAATAATCCTTTTACAAAAGGAGTTTTTGTTTTTATGATTTCAATTCAGCACTTACAAAAAAGTTTCGGAGATAATACCGTACTAAAGCATATAGATTTAACAGTTGAGAAAGGCGAGGTTGTTGTTATTATTGGACCGTCTGGATCTGGTAAAACGACATTCTTACGTTGTCTTAACGTACTAGAAACACCAAACGCCGGTAGCATTCGCATCGGCAATAAAGAGCTTAATTTTGCTCAAAAAGTATCGAAGAAAGATATTGTAAATCTTCGTACGCAAACAGGTATGGTATTCCAGCACCATAACTTATTCCCTCATTTGACAGCACTTCAAAACGTAATGGAAGGACTCATTACAGTGAAAAAAGTAGGGAAAGAAGAAGCGAAGAAAAAAGCAAACTACTTCCTTGAAAAAGTTGGTTTAGCAGATAAAGTGGATTTATATCCATTTCAATTATCAGGCGGACAACAACAGCGTGTTGGAATTGCGCGCGCGCTTGCGATGGAGCCGGAAGTGTTACTATTTGATGAGCCGACGTCAGCACTTGATCCTGAACTTGTTCAAGAAGTTCTGAAAGTAATGAAAGAACTTGCTAAAGAAGGTATGACGATGGTCATTGTAACGCACGAAATGCGTTTTGCACATCAAATTGCGAACCGTGTTATTTTCATGGATGGCGGTGTCGTTGTTGAACAAGGTACACCAGAAGATGTATTTACAAATCCAAAAGAAGAACGTACGAAGAAGTTTTTACAAATGTTGCAATAAATTAAGGAAGGTCTCAAGGCATATGCCTTGAGACCTTTTTGCCATATATATTTATTTGTGGAATCCGCCAAGGCTTTGCTCAGCCATTGCAACTAGACGTTTTGTAATTTCTCCACCAACTGAACCGTTAGCACGAGCCGTAGAATCTGCTCCTAATTGTACACCAAATTCTTGAGCGATTTCGTACTTCATTTGATCGATTGCAGCTGTTGCACCTGGTACTACTAATTGATTTGAAGAATTTTGGTTTGCCATAGGAATATATCCTCCTTAGAGTTATAAAAGTTTTTTTGGTTGGACTAGCTGGAGTTGAACCAGATTATCGCCCCGGTTGGCGCTAATCCATCGGTAATTAAGTTTGTACTCATAGTATGGATGTTACCTAGAAAGATATACAAAATAATAATTTGTAAATTTTGTCAAAAAAACGTATTGATTTCGTAAATTATGAAATAAGAGTAATCGTTGTATTTTTAAGAAAACAGGCCAAACTAAGGAGGATATTAAATATAATTTTCTCATTGTAGCCTGCTACTTGTAGGCTAATCATTAGCTTCTTATTTATGATTTATTGAAATGAAATCGGTAGCAACTTCATAGTTCTATTTTTAAGTAGGGATGGAGTGACCGCTCCTATGCATGGGTAGGTGCTCTCTTCAATCTAAAAAAGAGAGGCTTTAAACGATAACGTATGGAGGAATCATGATGGGGATTTGCCCGCTTTGCAACGCATTAGAATCACAAACATATTCTTGTCAAAATTGCCAAAGTATACTCCAAGATTATGGGAAGTCTGTAGATTACATAGACGATTATAGTGCCTATATGGATCAAGAATTATTAAATGCAGTAGATGGTTTAACGCATAATAATTCAAATGAATATTGCAATCATATTTTTTATTGCGGAGTATGTAACGTGGAAACAGAGGTTGTAGTAAAACTTGTGTAAATAGAAAACTTCCACCTTATTATCTAGGTGGAAGTTTTTGTTTTTGTATTTGTGAGTGAATCATAGGGGAAGGGATATGTTCGGTATTTGATGAAGCCCCTGATTTTATTTGAGACATTTTTTCTTTTGTATCACGTAAAGAATGTTCAGTTAAGTAGACGGCATATTCGTAAAATAACTGGCGCGTCATTTCACTTTGCTCTTTTAATTTTTCATCTTGGAATACAGTTCGCCCAGGTTTAGAGTTGGCTTCAAAGAGCCACGGATTTTCCTTTGTGTCTAAACCGATATCAAAACCGATTTCTCCAATATTTCCGGTTACTTGTTCATCGAGCGCGTAACTTATTTGTAAGGCAGTATGTTTTAATTTGTTTTCAATTTGAACTTGTTTCGTTGAATCTGGAAAAAGCTCTTGTAGCAATTTTGTATCACCGCCGCTATTTACGTGCGTTGTTAAACTGCCTTTGCCGGCGATTTTGGCGACGATTGCACTAACTATCCAATTACCGAAATGATTTTTATTTGTATGAATGCGGAAATCAACAGGTTGCCCATCGAAGCGAAGTAACGAAATACCTTGCTGTACGATAAACTTTTTTAAATCATGTCCCTTTAATACGTGGTTTAGAAGAGTTTCTAATGATTGATACTTTCTCAGTTTATTTTCTTCATTTTCGCGATAACGACAGTAGTAGCAATTCTCTGTTTGAGAATAAAATATTTGATGAATATTTCTACCAAAGCTCCCGTGTATTGGTTTCATGTACACTGATTTATACGTGCCAAGAAACCGTTCTACTTGTTCAAAATGCTGAAATGCTTCTGTGTTTGGTAATAAGGGTCTAATTGATTCGTCTTTCATAAGAAGTTGATGAACTTCCCATTTATTGAAAAAACCTGGATTAAACCATGGAATGGAGTAGTCTTGTTCTAACTTTCTTTTTGCTCTGACGATTGGTTTGTAATTTTCTGCTTGTCGATTTGGTAATCGATCGTAAATGACATTTGGTAAAGGAACCTTTTTCTTTATCCATTGTTTCTCTTGAAAGAAATATCCTTCAATCGTTTCTTCTTCCCAGTTTATATGTTGAACGCCAAAGACGAATACGAACGGTCGTAATGAGAATGGTGGTGTTAACAACTCACTGAGGGCAATTGAACGATTTCCTAAAGGGATAGAAGAATCATCGTTAAAGCCAGTTGTGAAAATGCCGATTAATGGTCCGAAAATAATTGTTTGGTTTTGTGTGAATGCATGAATAGTGGTTGATTGAGGTAGTAAAAGTTTTTCAGCAATATGTTTTCCGATAATAATTTCGCGAGTAAAGGAATAATGAATTTTCACCTCTTCACTTGCAATGTGACGTATACCGAAGGAGAGGGATGTAATAGGTGGCGTAATAGAAAAAACGTAAGGTAAAGTAATACTATTTGGATGTTCATCTGAAATGTTTAATGTATATATATGTTCTTTCAAAATAGGTTTACCTCCTTTCATTATGGTGTAAAGCGACTGAATTTAAGTGGTCCGTGAAATATCTTTTCAGCTAATGAATCACTATGACGAATGTATTGTTCGTAAGGGGGAATCGTGTTGACATACATAAGCCAAATTGCGCCTTTTTGATCCATAATTGTGGAAAGTTCTAGTTCAAATAACGAAGAATAAGACTGATCTAGTGTTTGGAATACTTCATTTACAATGTCGTGTAAAGCATCTTGCAATAGTTGCACACCCGTACTAGATAGTACGTATTTAATTTTTGAAAATGAATGTAATGAATCATCGTCCGTTGTTGAGGGTAAAAGTTGATTAGGAAATGAGCTTTTTTGTATAAATTGACCGATAACATTCCAAGTTTGTTCTTTGTTTTTTTGCAAAATGGTTCGAATGTGGAGTGGATATGTTAATTGATTTGGTGGTTGTAGCATAGTGTGCGCTATGTAACGGGATGAACGTATGTTAGATTTACACCAAGATATAAATTCGTCTGTCCGTTTGATTGTAATAGAAGTATGGTATTTTTCATTTACTGTATCGATATGAAACGTTTTATTTTTGTAAGCAATTCGATATAAGTTATCCTTAGAATGTATATTAGTGGGGCGTATAATAATATCTTTAGTTTTTAACAACAGTTTGAAAATGTTTTGTATCGTTGCTATTTCAAATTTTGGTATATAAGGAGATAATTTTTTATTCGTGAGAAATAAATCATGTAGTTCGCTTAAGTCAATAAGTGTGTTATTTAAAAAGGTAGTGGTAGGACGATTGTGCAAAGAGTGAATAATTGATTTTGCTTTTTCAAAGTCTGTTTCCTCGTGAAAAGAATAACGATCATATATATAAGAAGGAATAGGGAATGTTTGCTCTTTCCATTTTCCTGTATCTGTATCGTAAATAAGACCAGAAACAAGGTCTGTTTTAGGATCAATACAAAATGGCGTAAACTGGGCAACGACATTATGATAAAGCCGAGCGCGTTTAGCGATTTCGGTGTAATATGTTTGCTCATAATGAAGTTTAGAAGCTAAAAGACCGAGAACCAACGAAATCACTCCTTTACTACTATTTGCATAATAGGCGAAGCTATATATTGCAAATACGTTTTTATACCATTATACTTTTGTCCGTATGATGATATGCTATAGTTTTGGAGAAGTGAAAGGTTGATTGTAATGAATATATGGTTAAATATGTTAACGACGACAGGACTCGGAGCAATTATTGGGGGATACACGAATCATTTAGCGATAAAAATGTTATTTCGTCCTCATCGCCCTATTTATATCGGAAAGTTTCAAGTTCCATTTACACCAGGATTAATTCCGAAACGTCGTGATGAACTTGCTGTTCAATTAGGGAAAATGGTCGTAGAACATTTGTTAACACCGGAAGGAATCGGAAAAAAGCTAACAAATGAAGAGTTTCAAAAAGGTTTAATCCACTGGGCGCAAGTGGAAGTGGATAAAGTAATTAAGAATGAACAATCACTGCGACATATGTTAGAAAAATGGAATGTAGCGCATGTAGAAGAAGAAGTGACTCAAAAAATTGAACATGTGATTACAGAAAAAATACAGGCATTTTTAGCTGAGTATTATACATATACATGGGAACAGGCTTTACCTCATTCTGTAAATGAAAAAGTAGAGAATGCGATTCCGAATGTCTCGGCGTTTATTTTAGAGCGAGGAATTAGCTTTTTTGAAAGTGAAGAAGGGAAAGGCCGTCTTTCAAAAATGATTGATGATTTCTTTGCTTCTCGCGGAACGCTACTTAACTTAGTCGGAATGTTTTTAGGAAATGTAAGTGTAGTGGATCGTGTGCAGCCAGAAGTTATTAAGTTTTTAGGGCAAGATGGTACAAAGCAGCTTTTAACTGACGTACTGCAAAAAGAGTGGGAAAAGTTAAAAGGAAGAGATGTAAAAGAATTAGAATCGTTTGTAGAGAAAGAAATGATTGTAAGCTCCGTGTTGTCAGCAGTTAAAGTAGAGGAAACAGTGAGTAAGTTTTTAAATCAATCTGTTCAGCAAGTATGTGAGCCAGTTCGAGAAACAATTATTGAAAAAGTGGTTCCAAGCACAGTAACGAAAGGCTTGAAGTGGGGAACAGAAAACGTAGAGAGTATACTAAACAATCTACATCTTGCGGAAATTGTCCAGCAAGAAGTGTCTACATTCTCAACAGAAAGATTAGAAGACTTAGTTCTGTCTATTACGAAAAATGAATTGAAAATGATTACGTATTTAGGAGCATTATTAGGTGGAATAATCGGACTCGTACAAGGATTGTTACTATTGTTTCTTAGATAATAAGGTGAGTACATAGAAATAAAAGTGAAATTTCTTCACATCTCTTGCATAGTTTGATATGGTAAGAAGAGGTGCGTATGTAAATGCACTGAAAAGGCAGTGCGTATGAAAAGCGCTAGCCTTCTAAGGAGGAAAAATAAAATGACAAAGAACATTCATGATGTTGCATATGAATTACAAAAAGCAATCGCTGAAAACGAAGACTTCAAAACTTTAAAAGAGAGCTACGCAGCAGTTCAAGCCGATGCGGCTTCAAAGAACTTATTTGATGAGTTCCGTACAATGCAACTTAGCCTACAACAAAAAATGATGCAAGGCCAAGAAATCACTGAAGAAGACAACCAACAAGCACAAGAAGTTGTAGCTCGCATTCAACAAGATGCTAAAATTACAAAATTAATGGAAACTGAGCAACGCCTAAACGTTGTAATCGGTGACGTTAACAAAATTATCATGAAGCCACTTGAAGAATTATATAGCGCGCAACAACAAGCGTAATAGTGGAAGACGCTCCTAGTTTAGGAGCGTCTTTTTTGTTTAGGGAATTTAATAGTTATACCACAAAAACTCCCTTTCAAAATAGCCATTTCTTATTGGTTATTTTGAAAGGGGTATGTAATACATCTAATTTTTTTTATTGCTGTTAATTGAAGTTTTAATGTTCTTTTCCTTCAAAAACTTTTCAATTTCTTTTTGCTTCCTACCATTAGCTTTCTCAAAGCGCTTTGTAAAAGAGAAATCAGTTTTGAATAAGTTACGATCTTGAGCGAGTTTGTCTAATTCTTGATCTAGTTCTACTGAAAGTGCTGTAGATGATGAAATAAATTCATATATTTCTTTTGAAGGCTTTTTGTAATCATCAGGGATTGTATTGTTACTAATAAAATTATGGAAGTTTGTATCATTTTGTTTCGCTAATTCTATTAGTTTTTGTAATTTTTCTCGGTCAGATTCAGTGATATTTTCATCGGATGTAGTGGATGAAAGTGGAACGATATTTTCGTCTAACTCTCCGCTATAATTTAAATAACTTTTTATATTTTGTTTCATTTCGTCTTCACTAATATTTTCATTTTTCTTTGAGGAACTAAATATATTTTCTGGAACTTTAATAGCAACATCTTTAATAGATTGGACATCGTTTTCTTCCTTAGGTTGTACACTGTTTGAACAAGCTGATAGAAATAACATTGTAAGTAACATGAGTGGATATAAAATATACTTTTTCATATTAATCTCCTTTTATATTCATTAGTATCTTTGTAAAATAGCTAAATTCCATTTTAAATACTTAACTAAAAGTGAGTATATATGTTTTATTAATTGATAAGATATGACGGATATTAGTAAGCCGATGCAAAAAGCTATAAATACATTATAAACATCGGAATAACTGATTTGATGAAACCCTTTAAAGAATCCTAATCCTATTAATAAGATAGGTGAAATAATTAATAATGGTGTAGCAATTATAAGTGCTAGAAGAAGCGGTAATAGAAAGAGTAATACGAAAAAGGCGATAATGATAAATATAAAGTTTAAAACACTTAAGCTCATAACAGAAAACAGTGCTGTCATAATATTTTTTAGGCTGCGTTTCTTGTCAGCTTTACTTATTACATATGAAATATTAAGTTCTTTAGCGATAGTTTTAGGGTTTCCTAGCTTTTTAGAAATTTCCTCTTCAGATATTCCATCTTGTTTACCACTAATAAAATGAGTTTCGTACTCCGAGATAATATCCTCCTTTTCTAAATTAGGCATATTCCGTAGGGAAGAACTAAGTTGCTCTAAAAATTCACTTTTGTTCATAACGATCACTTTCCTTTATAAAATGATGAATTATGGCTGAAAATCCTATCTTTTTTCTAAACAGCATACACAATCTATATCTACTTCTTGAAAGGAGATATACTAATTGCGAATAACATTCCAAATAATGGTTATTCCATTATTTACAAATATATCACTTACTATTGTTCTTTGCAAGGTACTATAAGATTGTTAATATTATAAATGGGTGAAAATATTTTTGCGTATTTTTAGAAGAGATATAAAAATGTTATTTTAAGATAAACAAAAGGTTGTAAGCGCATTCTTTAAAACTTGTCAAAATAATTTCAAATTCATATTGTTGGAAAAATAATGCATTTGTAATATAATGATAAAGATACTTCACCAGCTTAATTAACTAGGTGAAATTAAAATCTTTATTACACACATTATGAAATAAAGGGATGATTAGTTTGAGTACAGGTGTAAAAGCAAACGACGTGAAGACAAAAACAAAAGGAGCAGATCTTGTTGTTGATTGTTTAATTAAACAAGGTGTTACACATGTTTTCGGTATTCCAGGAGCAAAGATTGACTCTGTATTTGATGTATTGCAAGAAAGAGGACCAGAGTTAATCGTTTGTCGTCATGAACAAAATGCAGCATTTATGGCAGCTGCTATTGGTAGATTAACAGGGAAACCGGGCGTATGTCTTGTAACTTCAGGACCAGGGACATCAAATTTAGCGACAGGTCTTGTTACTGCGAATGCGGAGAGTGATCCCGTTGTTGCTTTAGCTGGTGCAGTACCGCGTACGGATCGATTAAAACGTACGCATCAATCTATGGATAATGCTGCACTATTCGAACCAATCACAAAATATAGCGTAGAAGTAGAGCATCCTGATAATGTGCCAGAAGCACTTAGTAATGCATTTCGAAGTGCGACTTCCACAAATCCGGGAGCTACTTTAGTAAGCCTTCCGCAAGACGTTATGACTGCGGAAACAACTGTAGAGTCTATCGGTGCGCTTTCTAAGCCACAGCTTGGAATCGCTCCCACACATGATATTACATATGTAGTAGAAAAAATAAAATCAGCGAAATTACCAGTTATTCTACTTGGTATGAGAGCGAGCACAAATGAAGTGACGAAAGCTGTTCGTAAATTAATTGCGGATACAGAACTTCCTGTTGTTGAAACATATCAAGCAGCTGGTGCGATTTCACGTGAGTTAGAAGATCATTTCTTCGGCCGCGTTGGCTTATTCCGTAACCAACCAGGTGATATTTTACTAGAAGAAGCAGACCTTGTGATTTCTATCGGTTATGATCCAATCGAGTATGATCCAAAATTCTGGAATAAACTTGGCGACAGAACGATTATTCATCTTGACGACCATCAAGCAGATATCGACCATGATTACCAACCAGAGCGTGAATTAATTGGAGATATTGCCTTAACGGTAAATAGCATCGCGGAGAAATTACCGAAACTTGTATTAAGTACGAAATCAGAAGCGGTATTAGAACGATTACGCGCGAAATTATCAGAACAAGCAGAAGTTCCGAACCGTGCTTCGGAGGGTGTTACGCATCCACTTCAAGTGATTCGTACACTTCGTTCTTTAATTAGTGACGATACAACTGTTACATGTGACATCGGTTCCCATTCTATTTGGATGGCGAGATGTTTCCGTTCTTATGAACCACGTAGATTATTATTTAGTAACGGTATGCAAACGTTAGGTGTTGCACTTCCTTGGGCAATCGCAGCTACTTTAGTAGAACCAGGTAAAAAAGTAGTTTCCGTATCAGGTGACGGTGGTTTCTTATTCTCAGCGATGGAGTTAGAAACGGCGGTACGTTTAAATTCTCCAATCGTCCATCTTGTTTGGAGAGACGGCACATATGATATGGTTGCATTCCAACAAATGATGAAATACGGTAGAACATCAGCTACAGAGTTTGGTGATGTTGATCTTGTGAAATATGCGGAAAGTTTCGGAGCGTTAGGTCTTCGTGTTAACACGCCTGATGAATTAGAAGAGGTATTAAAAGAAGCATTAGCAGCAGATGGTCCTGTCATTATTGATATTCCAATTGACTATCGTGACAATATTAAATTAAGCGAAAAATTATTACCAAACCAATTAAACTAATGGAGGCAGATTTGAGATGACTGTTGCGCAATTAATTGATATTGATGCAAAAAAAACGAAAACGAGTAATGAAGTATATCAAACATCTACAATGCTTGCGCTATTAGATGGTATATATGATGGTGTGATTAGCTTTGAAGATTTGAAAAAACATGGTGATTTTGGCATCGGCACATTTGATCAATTAGATGGTGAAATGATTGCATTTGATAATGAATTTTATCATTTACGTTCAGACGGTTCAGCAGAAAAAGTAGAACCAGAAGAAACAACACCATTTGCTACTGTAACGTTTTTTGAAAAAGAAATGAGTTATACGGTAGAGCATCCGATGAATCGTGAAGAAGTTGAAGCGTTATTACATGAATTAATGCCAAGTAAAAACTTATTTTACGGTATTCGAATGGACGGTACGTTCCGTGAAGTAAGAACGAGAACTGTTCCAAGACAAGAAAAACCGTATACACCGCTCGTTGAAGTGACGAAATCACAACCAATCTTTTCATTTGAAAATACAGAAGGTACGCTTGCTGGATTTTGGACACCAGATTATGCGCAAGGTATTGGTGTAGCTGGATTCCACTTACATTATATTGATGATGAAAGAAGCGGGGGTGGACATGTTTTCGACTATGTTATAGAAAACTGTACGATCCAAATTTGTCAAAAAGCTCATATGCATTTAGCACTTCCAGAAACAGCAGATTTTATGGCGGCTGAATTATCAAGAGAAAACTTAGAGGATAATATTGCAACTGCGGAAGGTGCAGAGTAAAAAGGGAAGCCAATTCGGCTTCTCTTTTATTTTGAGTTACTCCCGATATGCGGAATAATGCTCATCAGAAATAGAATAGTTCTCTTTACCAGTTAAGGCTGATACTTCTACTAATTGATGTCCAAGCCCATCCCATACTGTAACAGTATATAAGGATGACCATTTAATATTCCCACGAGCGAGTCGGAAAGAATAATAGTCGTTATCTGTTGTTACTAAAACTTTGTTATAAATAATATTTTTCGTTTTTTTATTTTGTAAAATAAGGACAAAGTCTAGTTTATCTTCTTGTTTCGGAATTTGTAGTATTCTTGCTATAAACATTCCATTTGGATTTTTCTTCGTTTTATATACTTTTTCTGATTCTATTTTTAGTTCAGGTTTGCCTCTCATAGTCTCTCCCTTTACATATGTTTATTTCTTTGAAACAAACGGATGCCCGTCATAATAAAAACGCCACGGATAATGTACAGCTTCTTCTGCATAGTCGATATTAATACGAGGTCCTGCTGCTATTTTATATTGTGATGATATATGTTCATCTTTTGGGACCAGTTCAATATGCAATGTGTCACTTTGTAATGATAAGCCTCGTTCTTTTAAAGTAATTCCGAGTGCACGGCATAGTTTGCCAGGACCGCTTGTTAAGTTTTTATATTGCGCTTTTGTAATGTCTGTTTTGTTGTAGCGCGCTAGTTTTATTTCTTCAATACCGTCTACTGGCTCAAGGGCTCGAATGAGAACACCTTGCGGGGTGCCCACTGGTGCTGTAATAACGTTAAAACAATGATACATACCGTAAATCAAATATACGTAAGCATGCCCTGGTGCGCCAAACATAACTTCTGTGCGATCTGTCCGTCTGCCGCCGTAACTATGTGCGGCCTTATCATCTGGGCCTTTATATGCTTCTACTTCTACAATGATTCCGCTTCGCTTTATTCCGTCTACAATATGAACAAGTTTTTGCCCGAGTAATTTTTTTGCGACTTCTAACGTATCGCCTTCATAAAAAGAAGGAGGTGCCTGCATTGTACTATCTCCTTTACTAAGTGTATATGTATATAGTAAACCAAATTTTCAGTAGTAATTCTAACTCGTTCTATTTGTTACATTTATTTCATAAATTATGGATAGAGTACAACAGCGAAGAGGGGGAGTGCGACATGATTTATCGCTTACTAGCTCTTAATATAGATGGGACAC
Source organism: Bacillus sp. Root131 (assembly GCF_001429475.1). NCBI lineage: Bacteria > Bacillati > Bacillota > Bacilli > Caryophanales > Bacillaceae > Bacillus > Bacillus sp. Root131. Next base: position 39,682 of record NZ_LMJQ01000045.1, on the reverse strand, counting down.
TACTATACAACAATGGAAAAATTGCAAAAGGATTAAGAGAAACAATTGAATTTGTGAAAAGAAAAGATGTATACGTTACGTTATTTACGAGCCGTAATTTTCAATCCGCTCATAAAGTAGCAAAGGCGTTAAAATTAGATTCTATATTAGTGACACATGGTGGTGCTTTCGTTTCAGCAACGTTAGATAAGCCGTACGTTCAAAGAAGATTATCTGAAGAGAAGACTTTTAACATTGTGCAAGTGTTAGAGCACTTTGATTGTAACGTACGTATTTCTCATGAACGGTTTTCGATAGGAAATCGTGAGAGAAATACACCAAACTTAATTGCGCGCACTGTATTATCAAGCGCAGATCCGTTATTTTATCCAGTTCAATTTGTAGATTCGTTAGGTGACGCGCTTCGTGACCATCCGGTAGCGGCGCCAAAAATTGATGTTCTTTTCCAAAGTAAAGGTGAAAAAGAACGCGGGCTAAATACATTAAGAAAAGCATTCCAAGATGTAGAGTATGTTGAATGTGATTCAAAACGAATAGAAATCTTACCGCAAAATGTATCAAAGTTACGCGGATTACAATTGCTTGGAGAGCATTTAAATATTTCGCTAAATGAAATGGTTGCGATTGGAGATAGTATGGAAGATTTAGAGGTTATTGAAAACGTGGGACTTGGTGTAGCGATGGGGAACGCACCTGTAGAGTTAAAGCAAGCAGCAGATTGGATTACACGTTCAAATAGTGAGAACGGTGTAGAATACATGATTAAAGAGCATTTCCGTAAGCAATTCCCGCTTCCGTTTTTGAAGAATCATAAAAATACACCGAAACGATGAAAGAAAAACGTAGCTTTTTGGCTACGTTTTTTTTTGTTGAGCTTATTAAAATGAATGAAAACGTTTTAAATTGTGAATTGTGTATGGGATTCATACAATTCACTTGAATCCTTTAGAAAACTAATGTAAAGTGGATGATGTTGCCAAAACAGTTACACCACATGAAATATTCTTCAGATTAATTTTATTGAGCTCCCGTACGTAAAAACATTTCCGCATGATAGTTTAGTTCACGTATTATTTCAAAAATGAATTGTAGTAATTTTATTAAGTAGTTGTAGCGTTCCTTTGTTTTATTTAAATGGATTATTTTAAGTTAATGTGAGTAAGACCTGGTACATATGAAATGTGCTTCTTTTTGTGATTTTAGGAAGTTTAAAAGGGGGAATGAATTTCTTGAGGAAATCATTTAATCAAAAAATTAAAAAGTTAAGTAGTAGTTTAATAGTTGTATTACTAATATGTATGAATTTTTTAATCCATTTACCATTTAAAGCGGAGGCAGCTACAACAGAGTTAAAAGGTTTAGGTGATGTATCTTATTACAACGCCATCATTTTTGGAGATCATAGTGCAACGAGTGCGGATATTGAAGGTGCGATGGCTGTTCAGAAAAATATGAACGCATCAAGTTATACAGTCGTAGCGGCTGCAACTGGAGCAAATAACTTAGCTGGAGCAACTTGGGTAGATGAAGGATATCCATCATTATTACTAGGCGGTCAATTTACGAAAGCGGGAGCAGGACAGGTAATTATTCAAGATGGAACAGTGGCGATGACAAAAGACGGTGACCCAGATGGCGCAATGAAAACGTCATATGACCGTATCTCTTATAAAGAGCAAGCGGAGATTGATGCTAAGTTTAAAGAATTTAGAAAAGACGTTGATGGTGTAATTGGGGATGCAAGTAAACTATACACTGATAAGCCAAAACCTAATATGAGCTTTGGAATCGGTGAAGATGTAAACAACCCTAATATTTATGTCTCTTCAGGCCAGACGGGAAAGAAAGCATTTGATGTAAAAGACGTTTTTCTTCCGAATGTAGAGAATAAAGACTTTATTGTTATTTATTCAGATGCAGAAGAAGTGAGTTTTGGTGGCGGTGCAATTTTGTATGATACAAGAAATACTGGGATGGCGACGGATTTAATTAATACATCTCAAGCATACGATCCTAATTCATCTTTTACTGAGTTAGCTAGTAAGGTAATTTGGGTATTTCCTAATGCTACAAAGATAACAACTAAAGGTTATGGTGTAGTAGGTAGTGTGTTTGCACCTAATGCAGTTGTAGAAACAAAAGGTGGTTCTATTAATGGACAAGCCTATGTTGGAGGATTACACCAAAGAGATGGTTTTGAGGTTCATAACTTTAAATTTAACTGGCCAAAGTGGAATAAACCAGCAGTTGAAAAAGGACATTTACAAATTAAAAAAGTTGATGAAAACGATGAAAACATTGTTTTAAAAGACGCAAAATTTGATGTTATAGACAAAGATAATAACGTTGTGGCTACTGTTACAACAAACGAAAAGGGTATTGCGGAAGTTAAAGATTTACCACTTGGTGACTATTTTGTAAAAGAAATAAATGCACCAGAAGGATATATAAAAGTTGATACACCAGTCAAAGTAACAATTGATAATACAAACGTAATTGAACTTGTTATGAAGAATACGAGAAAAGTAGAGAATGGCCAATTTAAATTATTGAAAAAAGATAGTGAATCTGGTCAACTTCTACCAGGTGCAAAATTTGATGTTATCGATAAAGATGGGAAAGTTGTGGAAACAATTGTTACAGATGATAAAGGTGAAGCCTTATCGAAACAACTTCCAGTTGGAAGCTATACATTAAAAGAAGTAGAAGCACCGAAAGGATATGAATTATCATCTAGTTCAGTTTCTGTTGATGTAGAGGCTAATAAAGTAGTGACTGTAGATGTGGTGAATAAAAAGATCTCCGAAAAAGTAACGGGTCAATTTGAAATCGTGAAAGTAGATGCGAAAGATAAAACGAAAGTATTATCAGATGCAGAATTCGAAGTGTATAAAGATGGTAAAAAGGTAGCAGAACTAAAAACAGATGAGAGTGGAAAAGTGATGTCACCGAAATTACCGCTAGGTGAATACACAGTGAAAGAAACGAAAGCACCAGCGGGCTACAAGCTTTCAAATAAAGAATGGAAAGTAACAATTCAAAACGAGAAAGAAGTAGTAAAAGTAGAGGCAGAAAACGAAAAAATCTTAGGTTCTCTACAAATTATTAAAATGGATGATAAAGATCAAACGAAACGCTTAGCAGGCGCAAAATTTACATTGAAAGATGCGAAAGGAAATGTTGTAAAAGAAGGAATTACAACAGATAAGTCTGGAACGGTTAAAGTAGACGGACTTGTGCCAGGTGAATATACGTTAGAAGAAACAAAAGCACCAGAAGGTTATGAGTTAACAAAACAAATAATTCATGTAACAGTTGACGGTGAAAAAGTTGTTGATGTAAAAGTAACGAACAGTAAGAGCCTTGGTCAATTCGAAATTGTAAAAGTAGATGCGGAAGATAAAACGAAAGTATTATCAGATGCAGAATTCGAAGTGTATAAAGATGGTAAAAAAGTAGATACGTTACGAACAGATAAAACTGGTAAAGTAGTTTCACAGAAATTAGAGCCAGGAAAGTACACATTAAAAGAAACGAAAGCACCACAAGGATATAAGTTGTTAAAAGAAGAAATTGAAGTCGTTGTGGAAGCAAACAAAGTAGTAGAAGTACAAGTAGAAAACGTAAAAGAACTAGGAAGCTTACAAGTAATCAAAAAGGATTCGGAGAGTGGAAAAGTTCTAGCAGGTGCAGAATTTAAATTAAAGAACGAAGCTGGTCAAGTAGTTGGAGAAGCGAAAACAACGAATAAAGACGGCGTTGTGAAATTCAAAAGCTTAGTGCCAGGAAAGTATACGTTAGAAGAAACGAAAGCACCAGAAGGTTATAAGGCGTTAGAAGTAACAGTAGAAGTAAACGTTGTAGCAAATGAAGTAGTAAAACAAGAAGTTATGAATGAAAAAGTGAAAGAAGAAATTACAGGTCAATTAGAAATTACAAAGGTAGATGCCAATAATACAAATAAAACTTTAGCAGGCGCAGTGTTTGAAATTTGGAAAGACGGAACAAAAATCGACACATTAACAACAAACAAGAGCGGTAAAGCGACTTCTAAGAAGTTAGAACCAGGAGATTACACTTTAAAAGAAATCCAAGCGCCAGAAGGATATACTTTATCCGATAAGGAAATGAAATTTACGATTTCTAATGAAAAAATTGAAGTTGTAAAGCTTCAAATTACAAATAAAAAAGATACAGAAAAAGGTCCGGAAAAACCAGGTGAAGGAACAGAAAAACCAGGTGAAGGAACAGAAAAGCCGGGTGAAGGAACAGAGAAGCCAGGTGAAGGAACAGAGAAGCCAGGTGAAGGAACAGAGAAGCCAGGTGAAGGAACAGAAAAGCCGGGTGAAGGAACAGAGAAGCCGGGTGAAGGAACAGAAAAACCAGGTGAGGGAGTAGAAAAACCTAATTTACCAGAAAAAGGACAAGGTTCTTCTAATAATCAACAACTTCCAGCTACAGGACACAATACGAATTACGTTCCATTCATCGGTTTTATGCTTCTGTTACTAGGAATACGTTTAAGATTCATGGCTAAAAATAGTTAAAAGATGTATAAAAGGCATCAGAGATTATACAATCTCTGATGCCTTTTAAATTAATACAGATAAATATTTTAAGCTTCAATTACGCTAAGCATTCTGTTTATAAATGCAGCTGCGTGAGCGCGTTGTGATGGTCCTTTTGGTACGAATTGATTAAATTCATTACCTTTTACAATTCCAAATCCATACACTCTTTGTACTTCTTGTTTAGCGTAAATTAAGTTTTGGTCTACAAATGGTAGTTCAACTTGTTTTGCAAAAATACCAGCGTGTTTTAGAGAACGATCAATCATAATAACAGCTTCTTCACGTGTAATTGTGGTATTTGGATCAAATGTATTATCACCACGTCCGCGGATTATGCCTGCGCTTGCTGCACGATTAATACCGTCTCTTAAAGATGGGTGTACTTGTTCTAAGTCTGTGAACTTAGCATTTCCACTTGGTAATTGTAAAGCACGAGTAATTAGTGTAGCGAATTCAGCACGCGTTACAAGACGTTCTGGGAAGTACTTGCCGTTCCCTTCTCCTTGCATAATGCCTCTAGCTGCTAATTGACGAATGTCTTGTTCATACCATCCACCTGTAATGTCATCAGTTACTGGATCTTTTTGGTTTTCCTTATAGTATGTTTCAGTTCCTTTTAAGAAAGCATTCCATTGTCCGCGTTGAATCATAAACGCAGGGCAGTTTTTCCCTGACCAAAATTGATGTTTTTGGACCTTATCTAGAGAAATATTTAAGTCGTTCATTAAATAAGCTGCCAATTTACGGGCATTTTCTACCGCTTTTTCATAGTTTCCATCTTGATTAACGGCAATTTCAATTCCGATAGATTCATAGTTTCCAGTTTTATTTCCAGCATGCCATCCAACTTCATTTACTGGAAGATGTTGATAAATTTCTTTATCATCTACTGTGAAATGCCAAGATGCGGCGCGATCAGCTGTTCCGCGTGCTTGATTATCTAAGAATTTTGCATGATTTAGAGCATTAGCACCTTTCGCTGTATTAGCCGTTTCGTGAATCGTAATATATTTAGGTACCATCGGGTAGCCAGGGCGAATATCGTCATTTCCTTTAGGGACAATCATTTCTTTAAATGTAACGCCATAAATATTGTTTGTTTGTAGAGCATCTGGAGCTCTTAATAAACTATTTTTAGCAGAACGAACGTTTTTTAGTAATGAAGCTTTTGTACCTTCAAATGTAGCAGAAGGTGCATAAATCCATTTTGCTGTTTCATTTATTTGGACTTTAAACCAATTTCCAGCTTGTTCAGTAGGAGTAATGACTTGTGGCTGTAGTTTCCCTTCTTCGTTAAACGATTGGAACGGAAGTGCATGTATGGAAGCTTCTTCTTTTACGATTAATTTTTGGTTAGATAGTTTATGAATCTCTTGAACTTCTAAGCTATTATCATTGTTATCTATCCATCCAGCGCCAGTTGACGTCGTTATGTAGTAAGCATTTCCTTTTTTCTTTGTCGCCGTTACGACTTGTTCTGTAATCTCGATATTCGATTTGTTTTTTAAATCATTCGCGGTATATAATGAATGTTTTTTTGAAGTGTATAGTAGGAATTGACCAGTAACCTCGATATCTTCTTCATGAGTACTATGCTCATTAACATGCTCTTTAATACTTTTAAAAACTTGATCCTCCGTATATACTTCGGCGGATTTTTCAGCACTCTCTGCAAATGAATAAGTAGGTGCAAGAACAGTTTGTAATGCAAGAGAGAGAGTTAATACACTATAAAATTTCTTTTTCATATTTTTTTTAACACATTAGATTATGGAATCTAGTGTTAACATTCCTCCTTTATATATTGTATTTTCGCTATGTAACGATTTTTTGTACTAATAAATTTTAACAAGAGAAAATCATGATGTCTATATACATGAGCGATATTCATAAAAAGAATTATTTGAAAAAATGTAAGAGAAACAGGTAAAACCTTCTGTATTGACCTGTAAACGCCCTTCAAGTAAACTAAAGAGAGTTTGCAAATGAAAAGGTGATAATGTGTTAATTTCAATTAAAACGTTACAAGATGATCGTTTTTTACGTCCGCTACAAAATATTGGCGGCTTATTTTTTGAAGATAGTACGATTGGATTTGAACAAGAGGAAGCGAATCTGATCGTTGATATACACATTGAGGATAATGTGAAAGCATCCGCTCGATTAACGGATGTTAGCACAGGAAATGTGTATGAAGAAACATTCTCGAAAGATTTATCTGCTTTCACAGATGAAAAAGAGCGTATGAAGCAAGTGAAGCACGTTGTTTCTTATGTATATCTTTCTGTTCTTCAGCAGTTAACTGGACTTGAACAAAGCTGGGGTATTTTAACGGGAGTACGTCCGACGAAACTTCTTCATAAAATGCTTCAAAATGGTATGTCAAAGGAAGAAGCGCATCAAGAACTTCGTGAAAGTTATTTAATTCATGAAGAGAAGATTGAACTTCTTCAGCGCATTGTTGATTGCCAATTAGCAGTTGTTCCGGATTTATACCGTTTGAAAGAAGAAGTAAGTATTTATATCGGTATTCCGTTCTGCCCAACGAAATGTGCATACTGTACATTCCCGGCTTATGCGATTAATGGACGCCAAGGGTCTGTTGATTCGTTCTTAGGTGGTTTACATTATGAAGTTCGTGAAATTGGTAAGTTTTTAAAAGAAAAAGGTGTGAAAGTTACGACGATTTATTATGGCGGCGGTACACCTACAAGTATTACAGCAGAAGAGATGGATATGCTGTATGAAGAAATGTACGAAGCGTTCCCAGACGTGAAAAATGTACGTGAAGTTACAGTTGAGGCAGGTCGTCCAGATACGATCACGCCAGCAAAGCTAGAAGTGTTAAATAAATGGAACATTGACCGTATTAGTATTAATCCGCAGTCATACCATCAAGAGACACTAAAAGCAATTGGACGTCACCATACTGTAGAAGAAACAATTGAGAAATACCATTTAGCTCGTGAAATGGGAATGAACAATATTAATATGGACTTAATTATTGGTCTTCCTGGTGAAGGGTTAGATATCTTCAAGCATACGTTAGATGAAACAGAAAAGTTAATGCCAGAATCATTAACAGTTCATACGTTATCATTTAAACGTGCTTCTGAAATGACGCAAAACAAACGTAAATATAAAGTAGCAGGTCGCGAAGAGATTACAGCGATGATGCACGAAGCAGAAGAGTGGACGCAAAAGCATAATTACGTACCATATTACCTATATCGTCAAAAGAATATTTTAGGTAACTTAGAGAACGTTGGTTATGCAATGCCGGCGCAAGAGAGTATTTACAACATTGTCATTATGGAAGAAGTACAATCAATTATCGGACTTGGTTGCGGTGCATCAAGTAAATTTGTTCATCCGAAGACGGGGGCAATTACGCACTTCGCAAATCCGAAAGATCCAAAATCATATAACGATGGCTTTGTAAAATATACAGAAGATAAACTGAAAATTTTAGAAGAGCTATTTGTATAAGAGGGAGAGTGTTCCAAATCGGAACACTCTCTTTTTTATATTGTCAGCTTTTGTCAGTAAGGCGATATATTCGAAAAATCGCTGCTATAAATTGAATTGCGGTCGATATATTTGAAAAATCGCCAATATAATTTCATGTATCAAAGGTTTGCACGTGTTGTAAAACTATGTCGATAATAATCAGAAAAATTAGTCAAAACATTGAAGGACAATGTCTACTTATGGACGAAATGATAGATTTATGAAAGAGAAAAGGGGGAAATTGTTGGCATGTACATGACGATAGGGAGAATTTTTGATTTATCTGTTGGTAAGTATCCGAATAAAGAGGCGTTAGTGGAACCTGAAAAAAATATTCGCTGGACATATAAACAGTGGGATGAACAAATAAATAAAACGGCACACGCTTTATTAGAAGACGGAGTAAGAAAGGGAGATACAGTATCTGTTTACTTATATAACTGTCATGAATTTGTAAACGTTTACTTAGCTTGTGCGAAAATTGGTGCAATTTTTAATCCGATTAACTTTCGCTTAAAGGCGAAAGAAGTATCTTATATTCTTCAGGACGCATCCTCGAAAGTCATTGTCTTTGAAAAAGCAGTTGAGTCAACTGTTGCTATCATTGAACGAGATTTTCCAAATACATCTTTTTGGTCTATAGAAAACGATAAACCTTCCTATGCAAGTTCCTACCATGAAAAAGTGAATGCAGCATCTCCTGAGAAAGTAAATATCGAAATTGATGAAATGGACTTTTGTTCTATGCTTTATACGAGCGGTACGACAGGTCATCCGAAAGGTGTGTTACATCGTCATCGTGAAATGGCTGAGCATAGTATGATTTGTACGTATTTCCTAAAATATAATAGAGATAGTGTGGGGCTTGTTGTTGCGCCTTTATATCACTGTGGTGAATTAAATGCCGGAATCATACCACGCATTCAAGTTGGCGGGAAGAATGTTATTTTGCATCATTTTGATACAGAAACAGTATTACATACGATTCAAGAAGAAAAGATTACGACGTTCTTTGCAGCACCGACGATGTGGAATATGTTGTTGCAAAAAGATTTAACTCAGTATGATTTAACTTCAATGAAAATTGGTATATATGGCGGAGCGGCAATGGCGCCGGCGTTAGTGAAGGAATGTAAAGAACGTCTTTATATTGACCTTGTTCAAATATACGGAATGACAGAAATGGGACCAGTTGTTGCGTTTCTCGTAGAGGAGGATCAAATTACGAAAGCTGGTTCAGCAGGCACGCCATGCTTTAGCCACGAAGTTCGTATTGTGAAACCGAACGAGGAGGCACCGGCAGAACCAGATGATGTATTACCTCCTTATGAGGTGGGAGAAATTATTTTACGTGGCCCAACTATGATGGCTGGCTATCATAATCGCGAAGAGGCAAATAAAAAATCGATGTATAAAGGATGGTATCATTCTGGTGATTTAGGATACTTCGATAAAGATGGTTATTTATTCGTTGCAGATCGCGTTGATGATATGGTAATTAGCGGTGGTGTAAATATTTACCCTCGTGAAATTGAAGATTTCCTTCATAGTCATCACGGTATATTAGATGTGGCGGTACTTGGTGAGCCAGATGAATTATGGGGAGAGCGTGTGGTGGCAGTTATTGTGAAGAAAGATGAAACAATAACAGAAGCTGATTTAGAAACGTATTGCAAAGAAAGTGACGAATTAGCAGATTATAAGCGTCCGCGTCATTATTTATTTGTAGATGAACTTCCGCGTAATGCGAGCGGGAAGTTGCAGAAGTTTGTGCTGAGGGAGTCATTGAAAGGGACAAAAAAATAGAAAGTGGGGGATACCCACTTTCTATTTTTATTTGCGTGAAAAACCTTCTTCATCAAGGTATTCCGCAGCTTCTGGATAAGAGTTGAATGTACCGTCTAAGTTTACACCAGCGTACACGTTCCACATGTCATCCTCTGAAATAAGAGTAAGAATATGACCATCTTCGTTCTGCCATTCTTCTTCTTTCGCAGGTTCTACAGGTGCTACTACTTCTTCTTGTGATAGAAGGTCAATTGATTTCTCAATTACTGAACGTAACTCTTCTGCTGAAAACTCGCGGATGTTAACCATACCTTTATCATCCGTTTTGTAACCTTTAATACCGCTTGCATACACAAATCCATTTCCATTTGGGTGTAAATGAAATACAACGTTCTTTTTATCTAAACGACTTTCTTCAAAGTGGAAGTTTACACGTTTTAATGATACGTTCTTTCTTTCTAGTTCTGGGAAAGATTCAATAATCGATAATTTTTCTTCAAAAGTTAGCATAGTGCCTCCAAGTATATAGTAAAAGATTTAATTTGTTCATTATAGCATAGTTGCAATTGTTTCCAAAGATAAGGGGGAAACTTTTCATTAAATCCGTTTACGTCACGAGAATGTAAAAAGTGAGCTAACGAATGTATCTTTTTAGGTGTACAATGGAACATGGACTTTATACAAAGGTGGTTTTTTTATGTTTCAAAAAATAGCAAAGGAATGTTTAGCAGGATTTACTGTTGCGATTGTTGCGTTACCACTTGCGATTGCATTTGGTATTGCCGCGACAGGAACGTCTGAGGGAGCGCTTGTTGGATTATATGGTGCGATTTTTGCAGGTTTATTCGCAGCGTTATTTGGCGGAACACCTGGGCAAGTAACGGGGCCAACTGGACCAATTACCGTTATCGCAACTGGAGTTATTGCGACGCACGGGTTAGAGGCAAGTTTTATTGCCTTTATGATGGCAGGATTATTTCAAATTTTATTCGGTGTATGTAAGCTCGGTTCTTACGTTCGATATATTCCGTATCCTGTCGTTTCAGGATTTATGAATGGTATTGCATTAATCATTATTTTAGGTGAAATAAAGCATGTACAAAATAGTTTTCTACTTGTTGTGTTAACGATTATTGTAATGATTGTTTCTGGCAAATGGATTAAGGTGATTCCGTCTAGTTTAGTAGCACTAGTCGGTGTGACAGCTTTGCTTCCTTTATTTTCTTCTCTACTCGAAGGACTTGCAGTAAAGTTACCGATTATCGGAAATCTTTCACTAAATAAAGTAATTGAAAAGATTGGAACCATTCCAGAAGCGATGCCTACGCTTCATATTCCATCTTTAAGTGGAACAGGAATAGCAGCACTTATTTTACCAGCGCTTAGTATTGCTTTATTAGGATCGATTGACTCGTTGTTAACATCGGTCGTAATGGATAATGTGACAGGTACGCGTCATAAAAGTAATAAAGAGCTTGTTGGACAAGGTATCGGTAATATGATGAGCGGATTGTTTGGCGGATTAGCAGGTGCAGGTGCGACTGTAAGATCTATCGTGAATATAAGAAGTGGTGGTAAAACGGCACTTTCGGCATGTATGCATAGTGTTATCTTATTTATTTTTATTATGGGTCTTGGTTCGGTCGTACAATATATTCCACTTGCTGTATTATCAGGTATTTTAATTTTAACTGGTATTGGAATGTTCGATTGGGAAAGCATGAAAAAGATGCATGTCGCTCCTAAAGGTGATGTCGTTGTTATGCTCGTAACGATGATTGTAACGGTGAAGTTCGATTTAATGATTGCCGTTGCATTCGGTATTATTCTTTCGTTCATCATATATATGGTGAAATGTAAAGAACGTAAAACTTCTATCGTAAAAGAAAGAGAAGAAACGTATACAATTCAAGGACCGCTCTCTTTCCTATCAGTAGATCGTATTTTCTCTACTTTACAAGATGTGAAGTCACCAGTTGTATTACGTATGAAAGATGTGCGTTATATGGATGTATCAGGAGCTATGGCATTATTAAATTTTGTTGAGCAATCAAATAAAGTAGGGGCAAGTGTAAAGCTTGAGCAAGTACATCCAAGTATTGAAAAAACAATTGTAGTAATGGCAAGCGATGAACAGAAAGAGCAATTGAAAATCTTAAGTGTTTAGATGGCAATTAGAATATCTCACAACTTTACATAAATTATAATGTAGAGTTGTGGGATATTCTTATAATGTTTTTAGTAATATGTATCGCAGTGATAGAGAGGAAGAGCTCTTTTTGCGTAACAGAAACGGTTATAATGTGTACATATATAATGGAAGGAATTAGAAAAAGATTGTGAAGAGATAGGTTTGAATTGGTTCTGTTTTCTATTTTGAAAAAAAAACCAAGTATTCAACCTATAATAAATTTGTTATGATAACCAATGGGATAAAGTGAATCCCTATCGTTTAAAACAATATGTTTGAGAGTATATGTATAAAAGAAAAGAGAAAAAATATGAATAAAACATTTGTAAAAGGAGCAGCAATTTTAACCATTACAACTTTTTTGTCGAAATTGCTTGGTAGTTTTTTTCAAATTCCATTACAAAATATTGCAGGAGATGAAGTGCTAGGTATTTTCCGCCTTGTTTTTCCTGTATATATGATTGCTCTTACATTATCGGTAGCCGGAGTTCCACTTGCAATTTCGAAACTAATTGCAGAGTTGAACGAAAAAAATAAGCAAAAGGAAATTGCGAAATTATTTAAATCAGCGTCAATTATAGGGATAGCATTTGGCGTTTTCGGCTGTTTAGTCATTGTATTATTTTCTATTGAAATTGCAAATATGCTCGGTGGACAAGAAACTAGAATGCCGTTGCTTATTACTTCATTAGCATTACTCATTGCGCCATACATGGCGGTGTATAGAGGGTATTTCCAAGGTTTCGGTGATATGAAACCAACAGGAGTATCACAAGTCATTGAGCAATTTGTCCGTGTGTTTTTTATGTTAATAATTGCTTACATACTAGTATCGTGGGATAAGAGTAATACTGTTATTACTAGTGGTGCGATGGTTGGCTCTTTTCTTGGAGTCATTAGTTCGCTTATATATTTGCGTATAAAATATAATAGAAGTCCATACTACAATAAAAGCAATTCCTATTCGCTCCGAGATTTAAGAGAAAACGGCAAAAAGATATTGCGGGTATCGATCCCAATCGCTATCGGAGCTTTATCAATGCCGCTTTTAAATTTAGTAGACTCGCTTACAATACCGCATGTATTACAAGGATCATCAACAGAAATTCAAGAACAATTTGGAATATACAGTCGCGGTTTTGCATTCACGCAAATAATTGTTATTTTTGCAAGTGCAATTGTATTTCCGTTAATACCACTCTTAACTTCCGCATTGGCCAAAAGAGATATAAATTTGGCGAAAATAACAATTCAAAATACAAATCGACTAGCGCATGTTTTGACAGCACCATTAACAGTATGGTTGATGGCATTAACAGTACCGTTAAATGTCGGATTGTTCACAGACGTAAAAGGCAGTAGTATGTTAACAGTTATGATTGGCAGTTCGTATTTTACTGCGGTTATGGTATTATCAATAGGTGTTTTACAGGGGATTAATCGTTCTGCACAAGCTGCATGGATTGTTATTGGCGCGAGTTGTGTGAAAGTCGTGTTAAACATTATGTTAGTGCAGAAGTTTGGCATAGATGGAGCGGCGTATAGTACATTAATTACTTACGTATTGATTTGTATTGTAAATCATTTGTATATTCGAAGCTATATTGCCTATTCTATTCATTTCAAAAACTTTTTCGGTGTGCTAGCAATAGCATGTATTTTCGGACTAGGATTGTATGAACTATGTAATGTGATAGATGTTACATCTTCAAGAATTATGACGTTATTATTCAGTGGTATAGCATTAAGTATTACAACCATTTTGTATGGTGTATGTGCTTTGAAATTAAAATGGATATCAATAAAAAAAATACCATTTTTGAAAAGATAAATATAGAAATTTAATTTTTTATTAAAATTCATATGAGCTGATAAAGAGGAAACTATGTAGGGTATTAAGTGTTTAGGTAAGGAATGGGTACCAGTTTATGTTAGATGAAATAAACGGTTACCTAGTTTTGGAGGAGATTTAGGGTGCGTTTAGTCTTATCAGGATATTATGGTTTTTATAATGTTGGAGACGAGGCGATTCTACAATCAATTATTGAATCGTTAAGTAAAGAGAACCCGGATATAGAACTAGTAGTACTATCAAATGATTCTAAATATACAAAGGAAAGGTATGGTGTAGAATCGGTAGATCGCTGGAATATAAAAGCTGTTTATCATGCAATCAAAAACAGTGATGGAGTTATTAGCGGTGGCGGGAGCCTTCTTCAAGATCAGACAAGTACGAAGAGTATTCTATATTATACGGGTATTATGGGACTCGCTCGATTATTAAAAAAGCCGTATTATATTTATTCACAAGGAATAGGTCCAATTACAAAAGGATATAATCGTCTATTAGTAAAATGGAACTTGTCAAAAGCTTCCTATGTATCAGTTCGAGATGAAGATTCGTTTTTATATTTAAAAGAACTTGGCATAAAAAACGATATTGAAATTGTTCCAGACCCTGTTTTAACATGGAAACGGACAAAACAATCGGATTGGTTGCAAAAGCATTCGATACATGGAAAAGTAATCGCGGTTAGTGTGCGTTATTGGAATTCAAAAGAAGATTATGTAAAAAAATTAGCTACGGCATTAAAAAAATTAAAGCAAGAAGGATACCAAATTCTATTTGTTCCAATGCATGAGCCATTTGATCAAAAAGCTTCGCGTGAAGTAGTAGACTTAATGGGAGAAGAGACGTATATGCTTCCATATAAAATGGATATCGACGAGAAAATATTCATTTTATCACAATGTTCATTACTAATTGGTATGCGTCTTCATGCACTTGTTTTTTCTGCTGTAGCCAAAACTCCAATGGTCGGGATTTCGTACGATCCGAAAATTGATTCGTTTTTAAGTCAAGTGAATCAGCCAGTTATAGGAAGTGTGGATGGCGAATGGAGTGCGGAGTATTTATATGAAATTGCGAAAAAGCAATTAATGCAACAAGGAACTGTGGAGCAAGAGTTACAATTAATAATAGATGAGCTTCGGTTGCAAGGCAAACAGGCAACAAAGAAACTCATTGATCATATGGAAAAAGACACTTTATTAAAAAAGTAAAGTGTCTTTTGTTTTGAATTTAATGAAAATTATAATTATAAAAACGTTTTATTTTAATTCCTATTTATTATGCTAAAATGATTGCGATTATTATATAATCAAATTTGTGATAATAAATTCGTAGATTACGAGGAGGATAACCTTGAAGACTTTTTCAAAAGGTATAACAGCAGTGGCATTAACGGGATCATTACTTTTAACTCCTATTTCAAGTTATGCGGCAAATGATGATATTACAGGACATATGTTTGAGACGCATATGCGCTCACTTATTACTAAAGGAGTTTTAATGGGGTATGGTGAGAATGTATATGCGCCTGATAAATTAGTAACAAGAGCAGAGTTTGCTACATTCATAGCAAGGTCTTTAAATTTACCGAAAGCTGATTCGAATTTCGAGGATGTGCCGAAGACTTACGGTTTATATGATGGTGTAAGTAGAGCATATGGAGCGAAAATTATTAATGGTCGTACGAACGAGACGTTCTCACCAAATGATGTGATTACACGTGAAGAAATGTCGATAATGGTAAAGCGAGCATTAGACTATAAAAATATTAAAGTAGCTGTAAGTCCGCTTACCTTTACTGATAAAGATAGTATTAACTATAAAGAGCATGTACAAGTTATGGTGGCTACTCAAATTATTAAAGGGTATCCAGAAGATAATACATTTAGACCACATTTATCAGCTACAAGAGGGATGGCTTCAGCTATGTTGGATCGTATGCTTCAGACGATTGAAAAAAACGGAAATAGCAATCCTGTAGAAACTAAGAAATATGTTGTGACAAATGTAAGAGAAAACGGAACAGAGCAAGAAGTAGAGCGCTATAATACGTATAAAGAGGCAGTTACGGCTGCTCAAAATAAAGGTATGAATGCGGTAAAATACGAGAACGAATTCTTATGGATTAAAGATGGTTTTGCAAGTGCGAAAAGAATAACTGGGCAAAACATCATTAATATTTATGATGAGAATTTGTCAACAGTATATACGTATATTCAGTATGGAACAGAATTGAAAGTGTTAGAAGTTGGCGAAGATCGTGTGAAAGTTCAACTTTCTGGTTTGACAGGTTATGTGAAGAAGAATGAAATCACTTTAATTCCTACAAATGAAATGAAACAGTCGTCTTATTATGTGAAATCAGATGGATATTTATACCATAAATATTATACATATAATACAAGTTCACCTGGATATACAGAATTTAGATATGGTGTGGCACCTTCTTTCATGAAGCAAGGACAGCAAATGTATAGTGTAGATGGAAAAACATTTGGAGATGAAACTTTCTATCAATATTTCAATTATTTATCATTACGTTCGAAAACAAATTATACAGCTGAACAACTAGATAGTTATGTGAAATCGATTAAGCCAGACTCTCCATTAATTGGTTTAGGAAAGAAATTTAAAGAAGTAGAAAGCAAGTATAATGTAAATGCATTATTCTTATATTCATTAGCAATCCATGAAAGTTATTATGGAACAAGCGCTCTTGCAAAAGATAAAAATAATTTATTTGGTTTAAAAGCAACAGACGATAGTCCATATGGTAACGGGGAAGCATTTAATTCAAAAGAAGATTGTATTGAACATGCAGCAAAATTATACATGAATGAAGGATATTTAAATCCAGGACATTGGCGTTATACAGCAACATATACAGGTGATAAAGCTGCTGGTTTAAATGCGAAATATGCATCTGATGCGAACTGGGGTAAAAAAGTAGCGGGGCATATGAACCGTTTTGATTCTTATTTAGGTAAAAAAGAATACAACAAGTATAAACTTGCACGTGTGATGAATAACGTAGAAGTGAAAAAGAATCCTAGTATATCAAATGAGCGACTGTATCGTTTAAATACAAATGTAGTTGTCACAGTTACTGGTGAAGAAATAATAAATGGAAAAGCGTGGATTAAAGTTATTTCAGATAATCCTACTGTAACTGAAGCCTATATCGCAAAAGAAAGCTTAGAGTACGTAAAACATTAATTAAATAAAAAAGAAGGTGCTACTGACATTTCGTAGCACCTTCTTTCTATTCAATTTCAAAATCAACAATGATGTAAGCTAGTATAACAACGAAGAAAATACTAACGGCTGGCGCTGTTAATACGTGGCCAGACATAAAACCAATGCCAAGTGATAGAACGAGTGTGCTCGCTAATAGCATATACTTTACTTTCATGATTTTCTTAAAGTTTGTGATCATGCTGATGAATAATTTAATACCAAAGTATAGAAGTGGTAGTAAGTAAATAAGGAAACCGACAATGCCAAAGGCGAAAAATAGGTCATGGAAGTCCATTTCAATTAATTTAATTTTATCTGTGTAGTTACCAGCGTAACCCATTCCGAATAGTTTTTGTGAAAGCGGTGCGTCTTTATAGTATTGTTTGTATGTTTTTAAGAATTTGTCGCGATCACTATAAATTAAACTTTTCACTTCAGAATCTGTAAGTTCACCTTTTGCATGTTTTTTTGCATCTTCTGGATCTTCTTTAATTACTTTTCCTTCTTTTCGATCTTTCTCTTCTTGTACTGATTTTTTGTATTCGTATATTTGCATGTGAATGCCCATATTTTTTGCGATAGGAGTATGCGGTGTAA
Source organism: Bacillus sp. Root131 (assembly GCF_001429475.1). Classification (NCBI taxonomy): domain Bacteria; kingdom Bacillati; phylum Bacillota; class Bacilli; order Caryophanales; family Bacillaceae; genus Bacillus; species Bacillus sp. Root131. Next base: position 21,936 of record NZ_LMJQ01000045.1, on the reverse strand, counting down.
GAGCAATTAAACCTCCTAGTATAACTGCGGCAATAATGGTATTTACAATATGTGTAAATCCCTTTCCTTCTTTTTTACGATTTATCATGTATTCAATGAATGAGAAGAAAAGTGCTACGCCTAATGTAATAACAATTGCGCCATATCCGACTTTCGTTCCGACCATAATACTTGCATACATCGCAAGTATTGTTGGAATCCAGTAATATATTTTCGAGAAAGAAGTTGTTTTATGTATCGAATATAAGACAATGATTGGGAACATAATGGCGAAAAGAGAACTTAAATCATTTCCAGCGAAGAACCAACCTCTTGAACCGATTTTTGAGTGAGGATAGCTTGGGAAATCTGTTCCAGTTTGCATTGCGACAATCATTGTAATGCTTAAAATTAAAGTTGCATATAAGAAATATGTAATGATTTTATGAAATACATACTCTTTATTTTTTAGCTCTTTAAAGGCGATAATATATCCAAACAGTAGCACAATTGGATATATGCTCTTTAAGATGAATTTAACTTCTTCTCCAAATGAAACTGGAGATTTAACCATCATATTATTTACAAGACCGATTGCGAGTGCGATTCCGAGTAAACATAAATAGAGGATGTACTTTTTCGCATCTTGTTGTTTGTGATGAAGAAGTAGGTATCCTAATGCAAGAAGCATAAAGGCGAAACGGACTACAACTCCAACTGTTGCGTTCATGTGTAATATATAGATTGAAAAAGATGTTAATAAATCTAAAATTGGTTGAAACACAATGAATAGCAATAGGAAATGTGGGAAGTAGTTATCCGTTTGTTTCAACTTAGTAACCATATGTTCCTCCAGTTCTTCATTCCTTTATTACAACACCCAAAAGATGGGTATAAAGCCTTTTTTACATAGTAAGGCGAATGAATTTCAATATTTGTTTTTTATCAAACTTAAGAATACACCATTTCATTGTAATGGTAAATAGATGAAAAGCATGGATAAACCGACTTTAATTTCTATATTTTTCAACGGAATTGTATGTTTTATACGATATATGTACAAATTGCGAGATTATTAGACAGAAAATTAAGAAAAAAGAAGGGTTTTTCAGTGGTTTTCTATAATTATATAAGTATAATCTTTATGGAGAAAAGAGGGGTATATATAATGGAAATAACAAGTAAAACAGAATCTGTCGTTGTGAAATATGAAGGCCACGTTGCAACGGTTATGGTCAATCGTCCAGAGGTGTTAAATGCGTTAGATGAGCCGACATTAAAAGAGTTATTACAAAAGTTGAAAGAAGTAGCGGAAAGTTCTGTGCATATCGTTGTGTTATGCGGGAACGGCCGTGGTTTTTCTGCGGGTGGGGATATTAAATCGATGCTTTCAAGTAATGATGAAAGTAAGTTCGATGGTATTATGAATACCATTTCTGAAGTTGTCGTGACATTATATACGATGCCGAAGCTTGTTATTAGTGCAATTCATGGACCAACTGCAGGTCTTGGATTAAGTATTGCGTTAACAGCTGATTATGTAATGGCGGATATATCATCTGTTATTGCAATGAACTTTATTGGAATCGCTTTAATTCCAGATGGAGGCGGTCATTTCTTCCTTCAAAAGCGCGTCGGTGAAAATATGACGAAGCAAATTATTTGGGAAGGTAAGAAATTATCAGCGACAGAAGCGCTTGATATCGGCTTAATTGATGAAGTAATCGGCGAAGATTTCCAAACGGCTGTGAAGCAAAAAATTAATGAATGGTCACAAAAACCGATTAAAGCAATGATTCAAACGAAGCAAATTTTATGTGAAGTAAATCGCTCTAATTTAGAGCAAACATTGCAATTAGAAAAGCGTGGTCAATATGCAATGAGACAAACAGCGGATCATAAAGAAGGAATTGCTGCGTTTTTAGAGAAACGTTTACCAGCATTTAAAGGGGAATAAAGTTTGTCCATTCCTCATGAGTAGCTCGTTAATTCGGGATAAAGGGGAGAAAGTGCTAACACATTTTAGTATAATTGTGTTAGCACTTTTTTTTAAGGAGTAATACATGAAGAGAATGATCGGTGTTATCACTATTATTTTGCTTACATATTCTGCTTTGCATAGTACACCATCTTTGGCAGTTCGGACTGCGTTATTTTTTGAGGGACATCCAAGTGTTGCGTTTTCTGGTGGGGTGACGAAAGAAAAAGATGTGAAAAAAGAAGCGATTCCAGATGAGTACCAAACTCTATATGGTAAGGAAGAAAACTCAGAGCACTATTTCTTTCCGCATGTAAGAGCACATGAATCAGGAATTGATATGTTAAGTGCATGCGTGAAGAAAAAATGGTTTTTCTATAAAGCAGAGCTCGGGTGTTATTAAATATAGGAGGATGAATGATGTCAGCATATAACAAGTTAGTAAGAGATCGTGTTCCAGAGAAGATTTTAATGTCTGGAAAAACGTATACCGCACAAAAATTAACAGGTCAAGCATACATACAAGCTTTAGCGAAAATTGGAACGGAAGAAATTCGAGAATTTGCTTCTATGAAAGAACGTGAACATGCGCTAGATTCTCTTGCGGATGCACTAGAAGTAATCATTTCATTAGCACGTGCGGAAGGTGCATCAATTGAAGATGTGGAACGCCTTCGTAAGAAAAAAGAAGTAGAGCGCGGTGGATTTGAAAGAGGGATTTATTTATTAGATGTCTCGGAAGAATAGTTTAATAGGAAAAGCATAGCGTTAATGAGTAACGCTATGCTTTTTTGTTGCAATGAAGCTAATAATGAAGAAAATAGCTGTTAATATCCAGCCGATTGTAATAGAAGTAGTAGTATGAACGGCATAAGAAACTTGTAAACAAAATAATGATGCTAAAAACCAAATGAGTGCAATGTGTATATATTTTTTTGATATATTCATATTTCAGGACTCCTTTTGTATACTAAAAAGAATTTTACTACAATTTAGAAAATTAAGCTATATAAGTAGAGGTTTTCTGGTGAATTTTGTATACTGAATAGTAGAGAAAATGAGGAGGAAACGACAATGGCACATCATGCGAGAGAAACGATGGAACTTATTAAGGAGCTTGTCTCTATTCCGAGTCCGTCTGGAAATACAGCAAAAATTATTGATTTTATTGAAAACTATGTCAGTGAGTGGAATGTAGAAACGAAACGTAACAATAAAGGCGCTCTTATTTTAACGGTAAAAGGGAAGAATGATGCGCAGCACCGCTTATTAACGGCACACGTTGATACGTTAGGTGCGATGGTGAAAGAAATTAAGCCTGATGGTCGCCTGAGTCTTTCTATGATTGGTGGATTTCGCTGGAACTCTGTAGAAGGAGAATATTGCGAAATTGAAACATCAAGTGGCAAGACGTATACAGGAACGATTTTAATGCATCAAACATCTGTACATGTATATAAAGATGCAGGTGAAGCAAAACGCGATGAGAAAAATATTGAAGTTCGTATTGATGAGCGCGTATTTTCAGCTGATGAAGTACGCGAATTAGGAATTGAAGTAGGAGACTTCGTTTCATTTGATCCGCGCGTTCAAATTACAGAGAGTGGATACATAAAATCACGTCATTTAGATGACAAAGTAAGTGTTGCGATTTTATTAAAATTAATTAAAAGATTACAAGATGAAAACGTAACATTACCATATACGACGCATTTCTTAATTTCTAATAATGAAGAGATTGGATACGGTGGTAATTCTAATATTCCAGAAGAAACTGTTGAATACTTAGCAGTTGATATGGGAGCGTTAGGTGATGGACAAACATCTGATGAATATACAGTATCTATTTGTGCAAAAGACTCTAGCGGCCCGTACCATTACGCTTTACGTAAACATTTAGTAGAGCTTGCGAAAACGAATCATATTGAATATAAAGTAGATATTTATCCGTACTACGCATCTGATGCATCAGCTGCGATTCGTGCGGGATTTGACGTGAAACATGCGTTAATTGGAGCGGGTATTGATTCTTCTCACGCATTTGAACGTACACATGAAAGTTCTATTGCGCATACAGAATCATTAGTGTATGCATATGTAATGTCTAATTTAATTGAAGAATAATTTCATAGATAATAGAGAGCTGATTAAAAATATTATTTTTAATCAGCTTTTTATTTGGCGAAGCGATTAGGAGACATGTTCTAATCGCTTTTTTAGCCCGCTATTTGTGGGCTGATTAAAGTTTTATTTTATATACATTCATTATAAGTTATATATATGCGATTTTTATTATACGGCGGGAAAACGTATTTACTATAGATATATAATGTTATACACTATGAAAGGAATTAATTAATAGTTAATATGTTTTAGTTAGCTTGATTAAAAAAATTGTATGAATATGAAGTTTTGAGAGGAGATTTATTTTTCATGAAGTACAAAGCAATAGCCGCAGGTTTATTAGCAGCAAATTTACTAGCACATCCAATTAGTAGTTTAGCAGAAACGAAGAAATTTCCTGATGTTTCAGATAGTGCGTGGTCGAAAGACGCAATTTATTATTTAGTAGAGAGAAATGTAATTAACGGTATGCCAGATGGTAACTTTATGCCATACGGAAATTTAACACGTGCCCAGGCAGCAAAGATTATCGCAACAGCAATTGGTGCTAAAGTAGATCCAAATGCAAAGCCGTCTTATAATGATGCAAAAAATAGTTGGGCAGCTTCATTTATTGCAGCCATGGAAAAAGAGAATATTATTAAAGGGCGAGAACCAGGAGTATTTGATCCTGAAGGAAAAGTAACTCGTGCTGAAATGGCAGCTATGCTTGTAAGAGCATATAATCTGAAGAGCAAAGTAACAGGACCAGTTCCTACAAAATTCGCTGATTTAGAGAATCATTGGGGTAAAGAAGAAGTTAATATTTTAGTAGAATTAAAACTTTCTTTAGGTACAGAGAATGGCTGGAAACCGAATGATTCTATTACGCGTGAACAAGCAGCTCAGCTTACTGCGCAAACAGATAAATTTAGCAAGAATAGTGATCGTCCAGTAGAAACAAAGAAAATGTACATAGATAGAAAATTCATTACATATCACGCACCATCATTAAGTTCTGGGATTAGTGCAAATCAGCATAATCCACAAATGGTTGAAATTAAAGAAGAACGAGATGGATGGATCAAAATTGCAACAAGTAAAGGTGATAAATGGACACCTTTAGTAGAGAAAACAGAAGTTATTAATGAAGGATTCACTACTTATGCAGAAGCTTCTTCTTCTTCAAAAGTAATGGGAACACATAGCGCACAACAAGTAACTGTTATTGAAGAGAACGGCAGCTGGATTCGTATCCGCATGGGCGCTGGTTTCCAATGGGTTAATAAAAATCAATTAAATCCAGTGAAGCAGGGTAACTTCTTAGAAGGAAAAGCGATTATCATTGACCCAGGTCATGGCGGAGTTGATTCAGGTAATCCAGGTTATTATGAGAAAGAAAGTGAAACTGTATTAGATGTATCATTGCGATTACAGAAGATATTTGAGAAAAAGACACCATTTACTGTGTTATTCACTCGTACAGATGATACACGTCCAGGAACAAGTGCTTCTGATTCTTTAAAGAAACGTGTAGAATTTGCTCAAAAAAATAATGGGGATATTTTTGTAAGCATTCATGGTAATGGCACGGAAGAGAAAAATGGACAAGGTACAGAAACGTTCTACTATGAATCAGCGACAGCAAGAGGAACAAATCCTAACGTATCAGAAAGTCGTTTACTAGCAGAAAAAATTCAAGAGCGTCTTGTAGATGCACTGGGAACAAAAGATCGTGGTGTGAAAAAAGGCGATTTATACGTAATTAGAGAAAATACAATGCCAGCTGTATTAGCAGAATTAGCATTTGTAGATAATAAAAGTGATGCAGATAAAATAGCTACACCAGCGCAAAGACAAAATGCAGCGGAAGCTATTTATCAAGGTATTTTAGATTACTATGAAGAAATGGGTAACAACGTGTCTTCTTTCCGTTAATAAATAATAAGAGATTGCCATTGGCAGTCTCTTTTATTTATTAACGTTTCTCTTTATTTCCGGCATATGATATCATTTAATTTTATATACAAAAGAAAAGTATTGAGTAATTGTAATCATAACAATTTTAAACGATAGAGGATGATAATAGATTGAATAATCATAGTAAAACACCTGCCTGTATATATACGTATGCATTTCGTGAGGAGGAGCGTGCTTTATGTTACTTGGAAATGCGCTCGTTCTTTGGAATGGAGTCGCACGTTAATATTTTAAAAAGTGATGTAAAAATTGACCCGAGTAGAAGTGCGTTTATGAAAGAGCGCGTTGAGGTTATGTATGAAGGGGACGACTTAGAAAGCATTTTAAAACAAGTGGAACAAATTGATTTGGCGGGAGCGACATTTAAAGTTATTTTCGTTAAAATCAATGACCTCGTTGGGGAGAATAAAATTGAATATGGAGAAAGACGTCTTATTGAACGAGACCTTGGCATGCATATCGAAGGAGAAGCGGATGTTCGTAATCCAGAGCGTGTATTCGGGATTGTTCCTCTTGGAGGACGCTGGTACTTCGGGCACTATGTAGAAAGCGAACCAGTTTGGTATCATCACATAAAAAAACCGCATAGCTATTCGACATCACTTAGCACACGTGTTGCGAGATCAGTTGCAAATATCGCTGTACCAAATCCAGAGGGAGTACGAGCAATTGACCCGTGCTGCGGTATTGGAACAGTAGTAGTAGAAGCACTTTCTATGGGGATTAATATCGTTGGTAGAGATATAAATCCACTTGTAGTTCTTGGAACGAGAAAAAACATCGCACATTTTGGATTTGAAGGAACAGTAACAAAAGGTCCAATTGAGGAAATTACTGAGAACTATGACGTTGCCATTATCGATATGCCATACGACTTATTTACGCATGCCACACCAGAAGACCAGCTCTCCATTCTTTCAAGTGCGCGCCGCATTGCTAAAAAGGTAGTCGTTGTCACGATGGAAACAATGGATGACATGATCCATGAAGCAGGATTTGAAATTACAGATCGCTGTATTACAAGAAAAGGATCATTTACTAGACAAATTCTTGTTTGTGAATAAGAAAGGAAGGTCACCCGTTTGGGTGACCTTTTTAGTGTAGTTTGATGTGTGATTGATTGGCAGTTTGCAGGTGGAGATAAGTTGATATTGTGATAGGAGTCTATTACTGTTCTTTTAATTTTTCTTGTTGTGCGATTAATAAATTGCGTAATATGTGTCCGCGGTAACTTTCTAGTTTTCGTCCTTCATGATAGCGCACACCTAATTTTTTTAGTTCAGCTACGTACCAGCCTTTTGTTCCGTAATACATGAGATCACTTCCTTTTGCTTTTGAACAGTATATGTTGGGGGGAGAAGTAACTTTACATTGAAAATAATAATGGTAAAAGGAATTTTGCATGTGTGTACGAGAGGAATCGCAAAGTTATCGAGGTGTTTTATAACGTAACGTCCAAGCCGTGTATAAAAAAGTAGACAGTTGTATATGAATTTGTTGAAAAAAGAATACACATTACTGAGGGGATTTGAAAAAAGTAATGCTATACGATTTGGCATGATACTTGCGTTGGAAATAGTATCAACGTATAGGGGAGAGATAGAAATGAAGGTTAGTAAAATATATACAACGATTGATGCACACGTAGCTGGGGAGCCGCTTCGAATTATTACGGGCGGAGTGCCAGAAATAAAAGGGGAAACGCAGCTGGAAAGACGCGCATACTGTATGGAACATTTGGATTACCTTCGTGAAATTCTGATGTATGAACCGAGAGGACATCACGGAATGTACGGTTGTATCATTACACCACCAGCAAGTGCCCACGCTGATTTTGGTGTTTTATTTATGCACAATGAAGGATGGAGTACGATGTGTGGTCATGGCATTATTGCTGTCATTACAGTTGGAATTGAAACAGGCATGTTTGAAGTAAAGGGTGAAAAACAAAATTTCATTATTGATAGCCCAGCCGGAGAAGTTATTGCGTATGCAAAATATAACGGGAGTGAAGTAGAATCTGTATCATTTGAAAATGTTCCTTCATTTGTATACAAAAAAGACGTTCCTATTAAAATAGATAACTATGAATTTCAAGTAGATATCGCGTTTGGAGGAGCATTTTACGCTGTTGTAGACTGTAAAGAATTTGGTTTGAAAGTTGATTTTAAAGACTTGCCCGCTATTCAAACGTGGGGCGGTAAAATTAAACATTATATAGAGAGCAAAATAGAAGTGAAACATCCACTTGAAGAAGGATTGAAAGGAATATACGGCGTTATCTTTTCAGATGAACCGAAAGACAAAGGTGCTACGCTACGAAATGTAACGATTTTTGCTGATGGGCAAGTAGACCGTTCTCCTTGCGGTACAGGAACTTCAGCGAGAATCGCAACTCTTTTTGAAAAAGATGCCTTACAAAAAGGAGAAATCTTCGTCCATGAATGCATTACTGATGGGAAATTCCAGGGAGAAGTATTATCCGTAACAGCGGTAGGTACATATGAAGCTGTCGTTCCGAAAGTAACGGGGCATGCATTTATTACAGGGTTTCATCAGTTCGTTGTAGATCCGAGAGATGATTTGAAACGGGGATTTTTGTTAGGGTAGAAGGAGGAGGTGGAAAGATATGCTAGTTATAAGCGCGAACGAACAAAGAAACTTAGTAAATATGAATGAAGTTATTGAATACGCGGCACTTGCTTTAAAAGAATTTTCCGCAGAAAGAACGATTACACCAATAAGGGGGTCATTACCATTTGCGAACGAGAAAAATACGGCATTAATTATGCCTTCAGTAGCGGAAAGGCTTGAGGCACTTGGAGTAAAAATAGTAACGGTAGTCCCGCAAAATAAACAGATAGGAAAGAAAACGATCAATGGGATTGTGATGCTATCAGACTTTCAAACGGGAGAACCACTCGCACTTTTAGAAGGATCGTACTTAACGATGATTCGAACAGGTGCCTTATCAGGAGTAGCGACAAAATATTTAGCTCGTCATAACGCAAAAACTTTATGCATTATCGGCACGGGTGAACAAGCAAAGGGGATTGCCGAAGCAATATTTGCAGTTAGAGATATCGAAAAGGTCATTTTATACAATCGAACAGAAGAAAAAGCGTATGCATTTGCGCAATATATACAAGAGAAATTAGGTAAACCAGCATACGTTTATAGAGATCCAAATGAAGCAATAAGCGAAGCAGACATCATCGTCACAACTACGAACGCATCCACACCAGTCTTCTCAGAAACACTACAAAAAGGCGTCCACGTAAACGCCGTCGGCTCATTCAGACCGAGCATGCAAGAACTACCATCTCACGCCATCACAAGCGCAAACAAAGTAGTAGTCGAATCAAAAGAAGCAGCACTAGACGAAACAGGCGATCTCCAAGTTCCGATAAAAGAAGGTCTATTCAAAGCGAACGCCATTCACGCTGAACTTGGTCAAATTATAAGCGAGGAAAAAGCAGGCCGCGAAAGCGATGAAGAGATTACTATTTTCAAATCAGTTGGTTTGGCAGTAGTGGATATTATCGTTGCGAAGTATTTGTATGAGAGAGCGGTGGAGCAAGGAGTAGGGAGTAAGATTGAGTTTTGAGACTGCCTTTTGGTGGTCTTTTTATTTTATCATCCTTATAAATATATTTTATGGCAAGAATGTATTAGTAGATTGCAAACTTTCCACATTTACAAAAAAGTTTGACTTTACATACAGGTAGTGGTAATTTAAAACTTATAAGAAAACTCGGGATTAATTCCGAGTTTTCTTATGGGTATAAACAGTTCGAGGGGGCCGAAAGATGAAACAGAAGTTATTTGCATTACCATTTGTTCTAATACTACTTATTGCATTAGCGGCTTGTTCTGGGGAAAAAGATTCTTCGAAGCAAGCGGGCACTAGTAAATCAGGGACTCCGAAAGACGGAGGGGCGTTAACGATTGGTGTTAGCGATAATCCAGATACGATGAATCCGCTTTATGCGAATGATCGTGTGTCATTAACTGTGCAGCAGGCTTTATATGCGCCGCTATATCATATGGAAGACGGTAAGAAAAAGTTTGTTCTTGCTGAGAGCTTTACGCCTTCAGAAGATCAATTAACGTGGACACTGAAATTAAAAGATAATTTGAAATGGCATGATGGTAAGAAAATTACATCAGACGATATAGCATTTACATTCCAATCTATTTTGGATGAGAAGCAAAATAGCTCAAGTCGTGAAAACTTTATTTTTAAAGGAAAGCCGCTTGAGGTGAAAAAGGTAGATGAGTTAACAACTCAATTCGTTTTACCACAAGTAAGTGCATCTTTTGAAGGTGTGATGAATGATTTCTTCCCAATTCCGAAACATGTATTTGAAGGGGAAGCAGATTTAGCGAAGAGTAAGAAAAACTTACAGCCTGTAGGATCAGGGCCGTTTAAATTTAAAGAGTATAAATCAGATGAGTACGTTGCATTAGATCGATTTGATGATTATGTAGGTGGGAAAGCTAAATTAGACTCTATCGTATACCGCGTTGTAAAAGACCGTAATACAGCAAATGTTTCACTGCAAAATGGTCAAATCAACATGAAGATGATTGAGCCGCAAGACTTTAAGAAACTAGATAGCACTGGGAACTTCTCAATGGTGACATTCCCTGAAGGTAGATTATTCTACTTATCTTATAACATGAATACTGATCTTATGAAGAAAAAAGAAGTGCGCCAAGCAATTGCACATGCGTTAGATAAGAAAGAAATGATTAACTCAGCATTCGTTTCGGGTGAATTTGCAGAACCAGCAAATTCAATCTTAACGCCAGACGCTATGTATTATGCGAAAGATATTAAAGACTATAAGTATGATAAAAAAGAAGCGAAAGATTTATTAGCAAAAGCTGGCGTGAAAGATAAGGAAAAAGTACGTGTGATGTATGTAACGAATAATAAAATTATGGAAAGCTTAGCGCTTTATACACAACAAAAATTAAAAGAAGTTGGCTTAGAAGTTGAACTAAATGCATTAGATGCTAGTGCGGCAAGTGAAAAAGGCTTAGATAAAGAGAATAAAGAATATGACATTACATTTGGTGGTTACATAATGGGACCTGAGCCAGATTCATATAAGAGCTTATTCTTAAGCAATGCTGAATACAATTATGCACGATATAAAAACGCTGATTTCGATAAGTTATGGGAAGAAGCTGCAGTTGAGACAGATAAAACAAAACGCGCAGAGCTATACCATAAAATTCAAGAGACAGCTAGAGAAGACGTACCTTATCTACCAATCGCGTATCCGAAAGCAGTTATTGCAGTAGATAAAAAGTTTGATGGATTAAAAGAAGCGAAAGCAATTCCTGTCACAATGTTTGAAGATCTATCTAAGATTTATGAAGTGAAATAAGAAACAATAAAGAAGCTGGTGGAAATCAGCTTCTTTAGCTTGAGGGGGGAAGTTTGTGTATAAAGTAATTGCGAAGAGGCTTTTAAATGCAATTCCGCTTTTATTTGTTATTTCTATTATTTCTTTTCTATTAATAAAACTAGCACCGGGGGATCCGGTTCGAAACTTTGTAACGCCAAATATGAGTCCAATTGATGTGGAGCGTATTCGCGAAAGTTTAGGACTAGATCAACCAATTTACGTGCAGTATTTTTTATGGTTAAAAAACATTTTAACAGGAAACTTTGGTTACTCACTTCAAAATCATCGTCCTGTTTTGGAACTTATCACAGAAAGATTACCTGCAACAATTGGATTAATGGGATCATCTTTACTCGTCTCATTCGTAATTGCAATACCACTTGGACTGTTTACAGGTGTGAAAAAGAATTCATTCTTTGACCGCATTGTAAACTTTATTTCATATGTTGGTATTTCTATGCCGGTTTTCTGGTTTGCACTACTATTAGTCTACTTATTCTCTTTAAAATTGAACCTACTTCCGAGTATGGGTATGCGCACCGTTGGTAAAGACTCTGTCTGGGATATTGTGCAACACGGCATTTTACCTTGCATGGTGCTTGCGTTCCAAAACGTATCTGTTTATATGAGATATATTCGTTCAAGTACGATTCAGCAATTAGAAGAAGAATATGTACAAATTCAATATGCATACGGCGCTTCGAAGAAAACAGTGTTATTTAATCACGTACTTCGAAATGTATTAATACCAATCATTACAATTTTCGGATTATCGATTCCAAGTTTAGTATGCGGAGCATTTATTACGGAAACAGTATTCTCATGGCCAGGACTTGGTTCACTTGGGGTAAATGCTATTTTTAGATTTGATTATCCGATTATCATGGCAATTACATTACTATCATCATTCATGTTAATTCTCGGTAACTTAATTGCTGATATTTTATATGGCGTAGTAGATCCGCGCATTCGAATGAGGGGGTGATTTGGAATGAATAATAGGAGATTTCAAACGATAAAACATAGCTTTACGAAAAATAAGTTTGTTGCAATGGGAGTTATTATACTTGCGGTTTTAACGGTCGCATCAATTTTCGCATTCGTATCGCCGTACGATCCTAGTAAAATGTCAATTCCAGATCGCTTACAAGAACCAAGTATGAGTCATCCTTTCGGAACGGATGATTACGGAAGGGATTACTTAACGAGAGCGTTATATGGCGGACGAGTTTCACTTGCGGTCGGTTTCCTTGCGATGGTTGTTTCTATTACAATCGGGACCGCAGTCGGAACAATTAGCGGATATTTTGGAGGAAAGTTAGACAACTTTTTAATGCGAGTTGTTGAAGTACTTATGTCAATTCCATCATTCTTTTTAATGCTACTATTAAATGCGTATTTAAAACCAGGAATTACGACGTTAGTTCTTATTATCGGATTACTAACATGGATGGACACCGCCCGTATTGTAAGGGCAGAAACGTTATCTGTAAAAGAGCGTGAGTACGTTTTATACGCAAAAGTATCAGGACAAAAATCATTTATGATTATTGTAAGACATATCATTCCTAACATTTTATCAACCATTATTATCGCCGCGACATTAACGATTGCGACATCGATTTTAATGGAATCATCACTTAGTTTCTTAGGTTTAGGTATTAGAGAACCAGATTCTTCTTGGGGCAGCATGCTAAACAATGCGCAAGGATATATAGGTGAAGCTTGGTATTTAACGCTCTTCCCAGGATTCCTTATCCTTTTAAAGGTACTGAGTTTTAACGTAATTGGTGAAGCATTGAAGAAAGCTTTCGCACCAAAAGGAGCCGGACATGAAAACTAAAGTGTTAAGTGAAAGGAGTGAGAAGCGTGTCTGAAAAACTACTAGAAGTGAAAAATTTGAAGACTTCTTTTTTCATAGAAAGTGGCGAAGTTGAAGCGGTTCGCGGCGTTACATTTCGCTTAAATAAAGGAGAAGTAGTCGGTATCGTTGGGGAATCTGGAAGCGGAAAGAGTGTAATGGCGAAGTCTGTTATGTCTCTCGTTACGTCACCAGGAAAAGTGAAAGAAGGGGAAATCCTTTTTCATAATGAAAACATACTTTCTAAATCTGAAAAAGAATTGCGCTCTATTAGAGGAAATCAAATTTCACTTATCTCTCAAGACCCAATGTCAGCGCTAAATCCAGTCGTAAAAATTGGGAAACAAATGACGGAAGTAATTATAAGGCATCAAAAAGTGAAAAAGAAAGAAGCTGAGCAAATCGCAGTTAACTTGTTAAAACAAGTCGGTCTTTCTTCACCAGAAGAAAGGGTGAAACAATATCCGCATGAACTAAGCGGCGGTATGAAGCAGCGAGTTATGATCGCAATGGCGATGTCTTGTAACCCAGACCTTCTCATTGCGGATGAACCGACGACAGCACTTGATGTAACGATACAAGCACAAATACTAGATTTAATGAAAAACTTAAAAAATGAAACGAACATGGCGTTACTTCTTATTACGCATGATTTAGGAATAGTAGCGCAAAACTGTACACGCGTTATCGTTATGTATGGCGGGCTGATTATGGAAGAAGGACCTGTACTTGATATTTTCCAATCGCCGAATCATCCATATACGAAAGGGCTATTAAATTCTCTGCCGAAAATATCGAACGGCGTAAAAGAAAGACTCGCGCCAATTCAAGGTGTAACGCCAAACTTATTAAACCCGCCACAAGGTTGCCCATTCGCAGAGCGTTGCCCGCATGCGATGGACATTTGTGAAAAAGAACGTCCGCCATATTTTGAAGTGGGAAACGAAAGACGTTCCATGTGCTGGTTAAACGATAAGACAGTGGGTGAATCACATGCATGAAGAAAACTTAATTGAAGTTCGGAACTTAAAAAAGTATTTTCCTATTAAAAAGGGACTATTCGGCAGAAAAACAGAGCAATTAAAAGCAGTCGACGACTTAAGCTTCACAATTAAAAAGGGTGAAACATTCGGATTAGTAGGCGAATCTGGCTGCGGAAAATCAACGACAGGAAGAAGTATTATTCGTTTACACGATGTCACTTCAGGTAACGTTTTATTCGACGGCACAGACATCGCAAGTTTAAAGGAAAGTGAACTAAAAGAATATAGAAAACGAATGCAAATCATTTTCCAAGATCCATACGCATCATTAAACCCGTCGATGAACGTATTCCAAATTATTAGCGAACCAATGAACATTCATGGATCTTATGAAAAAGAAGAACAAAAAGAAATCATTTTAGACCTACTAAAAAAGGTAGGTTTAAAAGAAGAACACTTATACCGCTACCCGCACGAATTTAGCGGAGGTCAGCGCCAGCGCATCAGCATCGCGCGCGCACTATCTGTAAAACCAGATTTCATTCTATGCGACGAACCAATCTCAGCACTAGATGTCTCAGTCCAAGCACAAGTCGTAAACATGCTGCAAGACATCCAAGAAGAAACAGGCGTCACATACTTATTCATCGCACATGACCTATCCATGGTAAGACACATATCAGACCGAATCGGAGTCATGTACTTAGGAAATATAGTAGAAATTGCCGACAGCGAAGACCTATACACAAAACCGGCACATCCATACACACAAGCACTACTCTCATCCATGCCAGAACCAGATCCAACAAAAACAGGGGGAAATCGGATCATTCTAGAGGGAGAAGTACCAAGCCCACTCAACTCACCATCCGGCTGCAAATTCAGAACACGCTGCAAATTCGCCACTGAAAAATGCGCACAGGAAGTACCGAAGATGGTAGAGATTGCGAAGGGGCATGAGGTGGCTTGTCATTTGTTTTAGAGGGAGAGCACTAGGGGGACCTGGTGCTTTTTTTCTTTGTAGGTGAACGTGATGTGGGATTGGTTGTTAGTTTAGGAGATAGCGCGCTCGAAATTTGTCGGTAAATCGATATGTTGTGTCGAAACGTTGATATATTCGGAGTTACGATTGATATAATTGAATAAACGTTGATATATTTTTGTAAAGAGTGGGATTGGTTGTAACTTAATGTAGAAATTTAATGTTTTCGAAAAAAAGAATTGACTTCTATATTAGTTGTAACTAAAATAGTTACATAAAGATGTAATCAATTTAGTTGCAACTAATATCTGCTAAAAATATGATTTATATATTTAATTAAGGATGGTGGTCCATACGTTGCCACCCGGTGTAGAAAGTTACTAACACATTCAAATCAATGCATATTCCAAGCTTTAGTATTTTCTGTTACGGGGCAATAAGGTGCAACGTTATCTTTTGTTAAAAACCTTGGTGGATCTTTCTTTGGAAATATTAGTTTTGGGGAAATATAGTAAGGTATCTAAAAAAGAACAAGGTATAAAAAGATGTACTTATATAAACCAAAAATTTAGTTGAGCTGGATAATAAAAAAAAGGTAGGAGATTTAAATGGAGACGAAACAAGATAACCTTATTTACGTATGGGATGCATATTGTGGATGGTGCTATGGTTTTTCAGAAAGTATTAAAGGATTTTACAAAAACCACACTGAAGTGCCATTAACAGTTTTATGTGGAGGGTTATTTTTAGATAATTTACCAATGAAAAACTTCTCATATATAGAAGAGGGAAATAAAAGAATTAATCAACTTACAGGTGCTGAATTTGGTCCTTCCTATCAAAAATTGGTGGAGGAAGGGACTTTTAAAATGAATTCGAAAGATGCTGCAATTGGTTTTTCAGCTTTACGCTCATTAGCGCCAGACCGTTTATTAGAATTCACTTCGGCTATGCAAAAAGCGTTTTATTATGAGGGCCAAAGTCTGAGTGATCCTGAAACATATCGCAAAATTGCAATCGAGCATGGTTTGGACCCTGAACAAGTATTAGAACGTTTAAACGCTCAAGAAACAATATTAGATGTCCAAAATGATTTCAATAAAGTTCGACAGCTTGGTGTTAATAGCTATCCTTCATTACTTTTACAAAAGGATAATCAAATTATTCCTATTGGTGGTGGCGTAATGACGCCAGGTAAAATTGAAGCGCGTTTTAAAAATTTATATTAAGAAAATTTAGGATATAGTAGCAAACATGTTATCTTAGGCCACCTGACATTCATCTCCGGAATATTCGCCAGTACTATTACACTTTCAGATAAATGGGAGTGGGAGATTTTATCCCGCTTTAACGGGCAGTAAGACCCCCACCTCAAAATTCAGTGGAAGCAAAGAAGTTAGGTGGGGGATCAACTGTCCGTAAAAGTCCGATTGGTTCAACTAATAATCAGTGGGGGATGAACAAAACCCCCACTGATTAAAGTTTCACTTTATCGGAACAAGATAAAAATATGATGATTAGTTAATAACTTTAATAAAAGGAGAATAACATACTATGTTTAAAACAATCGATACAAATCAAAAAGATGTGAAATTAACGGTGTTTAGTTCGGACGAAAAAAGCTTTATGGTCACGGCAACATTAGTTGAGAAAGCAGGACATGCATTTTTAATAAACTCAAAATTTACTCAATCTGATTCGAAAGAAATTGTTGAGTATCTGAAAAAAAACAACTTATCTCTAGATAAAATCTTTATTATTCATGGGGATCCAGACTACTACTTTGGATTAGAGAGCATTAAAGCCGTTTACCCAGAAGCTATAGCGTATGCAACAGAGTCTACTGTTGAACATATCGTTCATTCTGTCTTAGGGAAATTAAAAGTTTGGAAAGACGCCCTTGGAGAAAATGCACCGAATAACGTGGTATTACCTCAAGTGTTTAAAGAAAAAACAATTGATTTTCAGGGGTTAACATTTGAACTAGTAGGCTTAGATCATTACAGAACTAGCTTATTTAATAAAGAGCTGAAAGTATTAATTGGTGGTATTGATGTATTTAACGAAATCCATGTATTCTTAGCTGATACTAGCTCAAAAGCGGCAATGGAGGCTTGGATTGAAAACTTGAAAGTGTTACAAGCATTACATGCTGACATCATT
Source organism: Bacillus sp. Root131 (assembly GCF_001429475.1). NCBI lineage: Bacteria > Bacillati > Bacillota > Bacilli > Caryophanales > Bacillaceae > Bacillus > Bacillus sp. Root131. The sequence continues at coordinate 4,487 of NZ_LMJQ01000045.1, read as the reverse complement.
GTACCTAGCCATGGATCAATTGAAAAATCCTTAAATAATCAAGCACTTACTGCGACAATGGATTATCTAAGAACTGCGATTCAAGCTTCTGAGGAAAGTAAAACTTCAAAAGATTTTGTAGCAAGACTTGATGCAGCATATCCAGGCTATGCAAATAAAGGTGTATTAGAATTAAGTGCAAAAGTTGTAACAAAAGAAATGCCTTGGGGTTAATGATATGAATAAATATCAAAAGCTATTACATGAAACGTATGTGTTAACTGGCGAAGGGAAATTGGATGCGTTCAAAACGTATTTAAGTGAAAATGTATCTTGGACAGAAGCTGCTGGGTTTCCATACGCGGGTACTTATATTGGTCCAGATGAAGTAGTGAAGAACGTACATGAACGTCTTGGTACGGAATGGGATAACTATAGTGCAAAAGATGAAATTTATGCTTTTAATAACAATACTGTTATTGTGTATGGAAAATATAGTGGAACATATAAAGCTACAGGGAAGTCATTTGTAGCAGATTTTTGTCATCTTTATAAGTTTGATGAGAACGATAAGGTTAAGAAGTTTATACAAATTGTGGACAGTGCAACTGTTAATGAGGTATTAAGTTAGAGTTAATCGTTTCTAATATGCCTTGTATAGGGGGAGGATAAATGAAATTCCTAACATTACCCCTGACATTACATTTTTGGGAAGGTTTCTCCTTCTTCAAACTTTTTATAGAAGAAAACTTATTTAAGTAGAAGAGGTAGGTATATATGAAATTAGAGAAAAGTTTAATCATAACAATTATTTCTGTATTTATTTTAGGAGTAGTTTCGACTTTGGTATATCAAGCTTCCACCGGTAATAACAAAGGGAACTCAATTAAGAGCGAAAATGTTGCTTCTGTATCAAAAGAAGTAAAAGAAAATGAAAAGAATAAAAAGATGGTAGTTGATTTCTATAATGAAGTTTTTAACAAACATAATATCGATATTATCCCTAAATATGTAGGTGAAGAGTATAAGCAACATAATCCTTTTGTTGCTGATGGACGAAAAGCCTTCATGGATTTCTTTAAGGAGGATTTTGTTAAAAATCCTAATTCCTCTGCAGAGATTAAACGTGTAGTAGCTGAAGGGGATACGGTTGCTCTTCATGTACATTCTCGTACTAATTCTCAAGATAAGGGAGTTGCTATAGTGGATATATTTCGTATCAAGGATGGAAAGATTGTCGAACACTGGGATGTAATTCAAGAGATTCCAAGTGAAGCAGCTAATGATAATACGATGTTTTAGATAGAAGATATATTTAATAATTGTTTAATTGATAGTGCTGTATAGAATTTAGAAATTTAGATAATTAGTTATCAAATTTGGAAATCATTTAAAAATAGCATATTAAATGATGGCACAAATTAATACGAAATAGCTCTTTAATAAAAAATCCTACTCAGTAAAAAATGAGTAGGATTTTTTATTAAAGAATAGTGCTAATTTTGTGGTTCGGCACCATCTAAATTTGGAAACCATGAAAGTATAGGTACTCTATATCCACGTAAAGTAAAATTGTAATTTTTTCCTTCTTTTATGTTTGCTTGCAGATCCACTGAATTAAACTTCATCATAAGAAGGCTATCCTCATTAGAAATAACTTTTTCGGTTCCATTTTTTTGCTCAACCTAGTACAATCTCACCAATTTAAAAAGACCACCATTACTGGCAGTCTTTCTGTGGTATCGAGTGTAGAGATGTTAGCTACTTATCTGTTTAGGCATAATCTAGGATCTTTAGAATTCTTAATTTGAACAATCTATTTTTATATTATTTAAATAGTAATCTTTTATAGACCCACTCATTTTAGTTAACCTTTGTTCAAATATAAATGAAGTCGCAATTGTAACTAGATGCACAATTAATCAAAATAGAAAAAAGTACCTATAAGAGTAGGTACTTTTTTCTTTGTTATATATAAATTATACATTAATTTATATTTGGAACACTTTAAAAAGAAAAGATGATGATGGATTTATTAATAGATGCGTATAACTATATGTATATATTTAATGCATATATTATTTTTAGATAAATATATATATCTTTCAGTAAGAATGCAATATTCTTCGCTATTTACTTATATTTATAATTTAACTAATTCATTATAATATCAATGTTGATTTAAAGTTTTTTGTACAAAATGAACAGATGGGATTTTTTTAGGGATGCAAATACAATGAATCATTCTGTTTTCTTAATTGACTAAATTTTTAAAATTTAAATCTTCAAATGTTAATACTTGTTATATAATTGACTTATTAAGGCATTGCCCCTAAAAGTTAATATGCCTAATGAGATTGTTTACGTTTTCCTTATGGGGTAGCACCAACATTTCATAGATTCTGTACGCTAAGGCTATAATCTTTATAATTCCTGAGCGTACGAAATTCGCGCTTTGTTGTTGGGGCCGCTATGAGTACTGTTAAATATAATATTCAAGGAGTGATATAATGAATACTAATCTTAAATTATCAAACAGACCAGAACACACTGTTCAAAAATTATTTGAACAGCAAGTAATTCAGAATCCAGATTCTGTTGCGTTGGTATATAAAGATCAACAGTTAACTTATAAGGAATTAAATGAAAAAGTAAATCANTTATTTGAACAGCAAGTAATTCAGAATCCAGATTCTGTTGCGTTGGTATATAAAGATCAACAGTTAACTTATAAGGAATTAAATGAAAAAGTAAATCAATTAGCTTTTTATCTACAAAAACGAAACATAGGCCCTGAAAGTATGGTAGGGGTTTATATAGAACGTTCTTTAGAGATGATTGTAAGTATATTAGGAATAATAAAAGCTGGTGGCGCATATGTCCCACTAGATCCCGCATATCCAACAAAGAGGCTTGAATATATCTTGAAAGATGCCAACATACAAGTATTGCTNATAATAAAAGCTGGTGGCGCATATGTCCCACTAGATCCCGCATATCCAACAAAGAGGCTTGAATATATCTTGAAAGATGCCAACATACAAGTATTGCTAACCCAAAACCATCCAACACAGTGGATACCTAAAGAAATAGACTGTATTAATATAAAAGAACATGAAATGAATATTTCGAGAGAAAAAAATATAAATCCTACAATTGAAGTTAAACCAGATAATTTGGCATATGTAATCTATACATCTGGATCTACAGGAAAACCCAAAGGGGTATTAATTGAACAAAAAAGCTTATGTAACTTTATTATTTCTAGTATTAATTTAACAAAAATGAATTCAGACAGTAGAAATATTCAATTTGCCTCATTATCATTTGATGCTTCAGTATTTGAGATATTTACTAACCTAGTTTCAGGTGGAACTTTATATGTATGTAGTCAACACGATATTATGCCAGTTGAACCACTTACTCAGTTCTTGCAAAAAAATAAAATTACACATGCACTTTTACCCCCTACGGTACTTAATTTGTTAGATGAATCTGTATTTAAAGATTTACAGGTTGTTATTTCTGCGGGATCAGCCTGTAGTGAACAAGTGGCAAAACGATGGATGCAAAATCACCTTTTTATTAATGCGTATGGTCCAACAGAAACTACAGTTTATACCGTTGCGGGAATATACAAAGGAGATGGAGCACCTCCTATTGGTCGGTCCATTCCCAATGTAGAGGTATATGTATTAAATGAAGCTAAAAAACTTGTCCCTATTGGGACAGTAGGTGAACTTTATATAGGAGGTATCGCATTAGCACGNATTCCCAATGTAGAGGTATATGTATTAAATGAAGCTAAAAAACTTGTCCCTATTGGGACAGTAGGTGAACTTTATATAGGAGGTATCGCATTAGCACGAGGATATTTGAATCAACCTGAATTAACAAAGGCCTCATTTATCCCACACCCATTCAAGAATAGCTCTAATGATAGATTATATCGGACTGGTGATTTAGTTAAATATTTACCTGATGGAAATATAGAATATATAGGAAGAGCTGATAAACAAGTTAAGATTAGAGGATTTCGAATTGAGTTAGGTGAAATTGAAACAATATTAGGAAATCATCCAGACATTAAAGAAGTTACTGTGGTAGCGCAAGAAGATTCATTTGGAGATAACATCTTAGTAGCCTATATTGTGGGCGAAGGAGATACACAAGAGTGGAGAAAACATGTAGGGGTACATCTTCCAAATTATATGGTCCCGGCTCATTTTATCAAGATAGAATCATTGCCATTAACTGTTAATGGGAAGGTAGATAAAGATGCTTTACCTGCATGGGCCTCTATTATACAAACGAACGATGGATATATAGCACCTCGGAATAGAGTAGAGCAAAAAATGGTAGAAATTTGGTCAGAGGTATTAGGGATTGACTCCTCTGTCATTGGGATAAATGATAATTTTTTGATCTAGGTGGGCACTCTTTAAAAATTATGAGTACTTTAGTAAAAACATTTTCTGAAGGTTGGAATGTAACTATTAAAGATTACT
>NZ_LMJQ01000044.1:161096-170439 GCF_001429475.1 Bacillus sp. Root131 | reverse complement strand
GAATTCAAGAAAAATTAAACCACCTATCCCCTAAAGAATTTAGGGAACAAGTGGTTTAGGTGTTTTGATTGGTGTCCCGTTTTCGGGGTTCACTTCACTTTACAAGATAGAGTGCTTTTTTATACGCATTTTATTATTTTAGATTTAACCGATATGTAATGAAGATGTACAGTAAATATGGGGGTATGCAAGTGCCTGGTGAAATCAAGTATACTCAATATAGGAAAAAAGAAGTATTAGATGTACTTAGGGGGGATTAACATATTTAAGGAAGATATGAAAAAAATATTGGCATCATTACTAAAAAATCCATTAGTAATAATCGTATACTGGATTTTTTGTTATGAGTTAGCTTTATTATGTATGTATGGGAGAATGAATAATAATATTTATATTTGGTTATTATCTATAGCATTTCTAATACTTATCATTATATTTACTACAATTAAAATTGTGAAAAATAGGGAACGCGAATCATCCAAATTATTAAATGTAAAGGGATGGAAATACATTTCTGTTCTAATACTTATCCTTATAACGTCTTTTTATGGGATAAAAATTTATAAAAGTGCAACGAATTATGGCGGTAAACTAGCATGGTTTATAGAAAGCGTAAAAAACGAAAGATCAGTTAAACTTGAGCGTGATAATATATATAAGTATGGTGTAGAGGGCATTTTTGAAGATATAAATAAGAAATATACTTTGCCAAAGAAGTTATATATGCCGGATGATTTTACTTTGGAATTTAAATCAGATGGAACAATTACATCATTTGATACTTTTCTTTATGGGAAAAATGCTGCTGGAAAAGAGGAAAGCTACTTAATATCTTATAATAAAAATAAATCAAAAGATATTTTTGTAGGATTAAATGGGTATGTTAACGCTGATTATAATGAAGATAAATTAGTAAAACCTTTAATTAAAACAGTTCAAGCCATTCCAGTTAAACAAACTGTAAGTAAGTGGAATGAAGATAAGTATGGGCTGGTCTATTATGGGAAAAGGAACTGGGGTTACAACAGAGAAGGAATTATTAATATTAATAAAGATGGGAAATTAGAGAAGCTTGAAGAAGCAAAGTCCGAAATAATTGGATATACGGTATCTATATTTATCCCTGGAAAAGAGAAAGAGGTAGTACCTGCTAGATATAATTTACTAGGTGACCCAAATTGGAGTAAGGAAAGTAGTTCTAAAAAGAAAAAGAAGAATTTAACTAATAATAATGAGCAATTTTACTTTTCAAAAGAAGTTGGTTATAAACTAGATGTCACAGATAAAGCATTAGGGAGCACCTTTTATTCACTAAGCAAGACAATTGATGGAGGGGAAACATGGGGAGTTATAAATGAAGACCCGTTCAATGAAGCGGTAGGTAGTGCATCAGGAATCATCTTTTTTAATGAAAAGCTCGGATTTTTAAGGGCAGCCAGACCCTCTGGAAATGAAGGGAGGTTATACCGTACAGATGATGGGGGTATAACTTTTAAAAAGTTGAGCTATACAAATTATGAAGTGAAACTAGAAAGTGGACAGGCAATAAATCCGTTTGATTTTCCTAATATGCCTTATGAGAAGGATGGAGTTTTTAACATGCTAGTAGGGCAAGGAGCAGATGGAGACTACAATGGTAATAGTAGTATACTTTATCAATCAAAAGATCAAGGTGAAACATGGGAGTATGTAAAAGAGGTTAAAGATAATTAATAGTGGGAAAGACCATTGGACAAAAATTACCGATGGTCTTTTAAACATTATTAGATGGTATGTACATTTCCTAAAATAAGTATGTTTCTATTTCTATAAAAATATGCTGTAATATGAAGAGGAAAAAGTATAAGTAGTTAGAGAAGTGAGGAATTAAAGGTGAAGAAGTTTAAGAAGTTTTACTTGGAGATTACGAGTGTGTGTAATCTTGCGTGTAGCTTTTGTCCGCCGACGGAAAGGCAGAAGCAATTCATTTCTGTAGAGGATTTTGCTAAAAGATTAGACCAAATTAAACCTCACACAGACTACATTTATTTGCACGTGAAGGGTGAGCCGTTGCTCCATCCGAAAATAGATCAGCTATTAGACTTAAGTCATGAAAAAGGGTTTAAAGTTAATATTACAACGAACGGAACGTTAATTAATAAGAGAAGGCATAGGCTGTTAAATAAGCCCGCGTTAAGACAAATGAATTTTTCACTGCATAGTTTTGATGGACACCCAGGTTCGCAAGATAAAGAGGGCTATGTAAGGAGTATACTTTCCTTCATTAGGGAAGCGACAAGTCAATCAGATTTAATTGTATCGTTAAGGTTATGGAATTTAACTCAGGATAATAAAACAAATGCTGAAATCCAGAAAAATAGAGAGTTATTATCCATAATTGAAAATGAATTTGATCTATCTTATCAGATTGAAGAGAAGCTTACACCAGGAAAAGGTATAAAAATTGCAGAACGTGTCTTTATTAATCAAGACTATGAATTCCAGTGGCCAGCATTACATGAAGAAGAGGATGATGGGAAAGGATTCTGTCATGGACTTCGTAATCAGGCAGGGATTTTAGCGAATGGGACGGTTATTCCTTGTTGTTTAGATGGTGAAGGGATTATTAACCTTGGAAATATTAATAATGATTCATTTTCTAACATTATAGAAGGTGAAAGAGCAACAAACATTGTCGATGGATTTTCAAAAAGAGTTGCGGTTGAAGAGCTTTGTAGGAAATGTGGATATCGTAAAAGGTTTGGGAAGTAAATATGAAATAAGCCCTCATAAAGCGAGGGCTTATTTTTTATTCTTGATAAGAATGCTCTAATTCATCAATTAATGAACCAACGTAAGAAACAGCTTTACGGATTGCATCTGATTTTGACATATCTACTCCGGCATGTTTCATTAGTTCAAGTGGTTTCATTGTACCACCAGCGCGAAGCACATCTAACCAGCGATCAATAGCAGGTTGTCCTTCCTCTTTAATCATTTGAGCTATTGCAGTAGCTGTAGTGAGGCCTGCGGAATATGTGTAAGAATATAGACCCATATAATAATGAGGCTGACGCATCCAAGTTAAGCCCGCACCTTCATCGATTTCTACAGAATCTCCCCAGAATGTCGAAAGGACATTTGTTTTAATTTCAGTTAAAGTTGTAGCTGTAAGGGCCTGTCCTTCTTCTGCTAGAGCATATACCCTACGTTGATATTCACCCTCAAGTAAATGAGTAACAAAGTTGTGATAATATGTGCCAAGTAGTTGTAGAATGACCCATCTGCGCATTCTCTTATCGTCAGTAGTCGCTAGTAAATGCTGAGCTAATAGTAATTCATTCATAGTTGATGGTGCTTCAACAAAGTACATAGATGGGCGTACGTTCATGATACGTTGGTTTTTATTTGCTAAATAGAAATGACCAGCATGTCCAAATTCATGTGCTAATGTGAAGCATCCACGCATCGTATTTTGCCATGTAATTAAAATATAGGGATGAGAGCCGTATGGACTTGAGCAAAATGCCCCGGTTGATTTGCCTACGTTATCTGCAAGATCTACCCATCTTTCTTTGAATCCTTTTTGGATTATTGAACTATATTCATCGCCTAATACTTTTAAAGAATCTTGAATGAGCGTGCCTGCTTCTTCATAAGTAATAGCTGGATTAAATTCGGGATCTAAAGGTGCATGTAAGTCGCAGAAAAGCATTTGATCGAGTCCTAATACTTTCTTTTTTAAATCTGCAAAACGGCGCATATGAGGTGCTAATTCTTTATAAATAATATCAAGTTGGTTGTTATACATTTCAAGTGGAACTCTTTGTGGTTCTAATAGCATATGGGTAACGGATTCATATTTACGTAAACGAGAAAGTGTTACTTGTTTTTTAACTTCAGTAGCATATGTTGTGGCAATTGTATTTTTATATTGTTTTAGTGTGGAAACAAATGATGAATATGCTTTTCGACGTATATATGTGCTTGGAGAAAATTCATATTTGCTTTCAAATAATGAGAATGAAACAGGGAGTTCGTTTCCTTGTTCGTCTTGTATAGAAGTGAAATCCATATCGGCCAATTTAGTCATGCCGTAAATTTTGTATGGAGAACTATGAACTTCGCCAAGTGCAGCAAGTGCTTCTTCTGTTTCAGGAGAGAGAGTGTGCTGCCTTTTTTTGAGTATCTCTAGTAACGACTTACGGAAAGGTTCAAGTTTTGTTTCGTCAGTTAAATATTTTTCAATTGTTCCTTCTTCAAGTGAGAGAATTTCATTATGGATAAAGGATAGTGCAGTATGTACTTTCGTCCATAAAGCAGAAATTTTGGAAGAGTTCGCTTGAATAACTGGATTTGTACGATCATTAGATTCTTTTAAATTTGCATATGAATACAGTTTTGTTAACTTCATTAAAAGCTCTTCTTCTAAAAGTAGGCAATTTAATAAAGTTGTGGAGTTGGTATGTAAACGTCCTTTAAATGTATCAAGTTTCTGTATATCATTTTCTAATACGTTTAATGCGGTATGCCATTCGGCATCAGAATTATACAAATCGGATAAATCCCATGTTAGTTCAGCAGGCACCTCTGCGCGATTAAGGCGATTTTCCATTACATTTTTCAAGTCTATCTCCTCCTCATTAAGACTATTTAAAAACATGATACTAGAAAATTCAGTAAAATAAAAATATTTTATGTTTTTATATATTAAAAAGAAGGACAAGCACTTTTATGCTTGTCCTTCTTTTTAAATTTAAGAATTAATATACTTTATCGCCGTTGAAAATCGAGTTTTTCACGACAACATAATCTACAGTACGAATAGCATCTAATTTTGTTCCGCCAGCGTAAGAGATAGAAGATTGAAGATCTTGTTCCATTTCGATTAACGTATCTTCTAAAGAACCTTTATGCTCAACGAACATTTTCTTACCTTCAACGTTTTTCTTCTCACCCTTTTGGAATTCAGAAGCAGAACCGAAGTATTCTTTATAAAGTTTGCCATCTCTTTCGATTGTTTCCCCTGGAGACTCTTCGTGACCAGCGAATAGAGAACCGATCATGACCATAGTTGCCCCAAATCGAATAGATTTAGCTACGTCGCCGTGTGTACGAATACCACCATCAGCGATAATTGGCTTACTTGCAGCTTTTGCACACCAGCGAAGTGCAGCTAGCTGCCAACCACCAGTTCCGAAGCCTGTTTTAATTTTAGTAATACAAACTTTACCAGGTCCAATACCAACTTTTGTTGCATCAGCACCAGCATTTTCTAATTCTCTTACCGCTTCTGGAGTTCCAACGTTTCCAGCGATAACGAAGCTCTCTGGTAAATGTTTTTTTATATGTTGAATCATGTTGATCACAGCATTAGAATGACCGTGTGCGATATCAATCGTGATATATTCAGGTGTAATTTGCTCAGCAGCTAATTGTTGTACGAATTCATATTCGTCCTCTTTTACACCAACGCTGATAGAAGCGATTAATCCACGTGATTGCATATCTCTAATGAATGAGATTCGTTTCTCTGGTTGGAAACGATGCATGATATAGAAGTAATTGTTTTCAGCTAAATAAGTTGCGATTCTTTCATCAATAATCGTTTGCATATTTGCAGGCACGACAGGTAATTTAAATTTATGTTTTCCTAAAGTGACAGTTGTATCACATTCAGAGCGGCTATTTACAATACATTTTGCAGGAATTAATTGAATATCTTCATAGTCGAATACGTTTTCCATCATTTACACCCCTAAAATACGAATATTTTATTTTTATTAATCAAAAATGTTCGTCCATAGGATAATTTACATTATTTTTATTAAGAAGTCAAAGGATTTCTTAACATTTTTTGAAAAACTAGATGTTACATCTGAAAAATAACGTTAAAAACGAATTTAAAATGTATTTTTATTTATATTGTTCGTTTATGGTAAAGATTGAAAAATTGAGATAATTATATAAGGTTGTATGTATTCTTTTTATTTTTTTGGAGTGGGATGGAGGATACCATGAAAGAGTCAATGCTAACAATACGAGAAAAAGATGTTATCAATTAGTTGAACAATATATGAAATGATAAGGTTTATTTCTATATAAAAAGAGGAATCTGGTATGAACCACCTTTTTATGTAAGGTTTCAAGTATAATAAGTAGGGTAATAGTAACGTATACAAAAGATAAAAAAGAAAATAATACATAATAAAATGAGGTTAATATATGAGTAAAAAAAGTTTTTCTGATTATAAATTAAGTAAGGAAATTGTAAGGGCACTTACTGGGTTAGGATATGATCATCCAACAGAAGTACAAGGTGAGGTTATTCCAGTCGCATTACAAAAGAAGGATCTTGTTGTGAAGTCTCAGACTGGAAGTGGAAAAACAGCTTCATTTGGTATTCCACTTTGTGAAATGGTGGAGTGGGAAGAGAATAAACCACAAGCATTAGTTTTAACACCAACGAGAGAGCTTGCGGTGCAGGTAAAAGAAGATATTACAAATATAGGTCGATTCAAAAGGATTAAGGCTGCGGCAGTTTATGGGAAATCTCCATTTGCACGTCAAAAATTAGAATTAAAGCAAAAGACACACATTGTAGTTGGGACTCCTGGTCGTGTATTGGATCATATTGAGAAGGGTACCCTTTCTTTAGAGTGTTTGAAGTATTTAGTTATTGATGAAGCAGATGAGATGCTAAATATGGGCTTTATCGATCAAGTAGAGGCAATTATTGATGAATTACCTACAAAAAGAATGACAATGTTATTTTCAGCAACACTTCCAGAAGATGTTGAAAAATTGTCTCGTACATATATGAATTCACCAACTCATATTGAAATTAAAGCAGCTGGGATTACAACGGATAAAATTGAACATACTCTTTTTGAGGCGATAGAAGACGAGAAGTTTTCACTACTTAAAGATGTAACAATGATTGAGAATCCTGATAGTTGTATTATTTTCTGCCGTACACAAGAAAATGTAGATCATGTATATAGACAGCTAAAACGAGCTAATTATCCTTGTGACAAAATACATGGTGGTATGGTACAAGAAGATCGTTTTGAAGTCATGGATGATTTTAGAAAAGGAAAATTCCGTTATTTAGTAGCAACAGACGTAGCTGCGAGAGGAATTGATATTGATAATATTACACATGTTATTAATTATGATATTCCACTTGAAAAAGAAAGCTATGTACATCGTACTGGAAGAACGGGACGAGCTGGAAATAGTGGAAAAGCTATTACATTTATAACACCATATGAAAATAGATTTTTAGAAGAGATTGAGGATTATATTGGTTTTGAAATTCCAAAGGCAATTGGACCTTCAAAAGAAGAAGTTATGAAAGAGAAAGCTGCATTTGAAGAAAAGATACATGCTAAACCAATTATTAAGAAAGATAAAAATGCGGACATAAACAAAGGCATTATGAAGCTGTACTTTAATGGCGGGAAGAAAAAGAAAATTAGAGCGGTAGATTTCGTCGGTACAATTGCTAAAATTAAAGGTGTTACAGCAGAAGATATAGGCATTATTACGATACAAGATAACGTTTCTTACGTTGAAATATTAAATGGAAAAGGACCACTTGTCTTGAAAGTCATGAAGACTACAACGATTAAAGGGAAACAATTAAAAGTTCATGAGGCAATTAAGTAAATAAAAAACTATCCACTTTAATAGGTGGATAGTTTTTTATTTATGATTTTTTCAAATCATCAACTAGTTGCTCTGCTAAACGTCTATACATATTACTCATAGTCACGAAGGATGTTAATAGTAGAAATTTCTCTAGCTTTGTACCTTCTAAGGAAGAAATCTTATTTACTTCTGTAACACGTTTATTTACGTCTTGTTTAAAGTTTTCGACATTGCTTGCAGTAAGAGCAAGATAATTTTTATATAACGCATTTAATTCAAATGAATCATCGTTTAATAAGGAGTCATTTATATTTTCTAATGAACTTTTTATGTCGTTAATGGAGAGAGCTCCCTTTAATTGGTAAATCAGGCTAATTAAAATCATATGCTCTTTTGAATACTTTTTATTTTTGATAGGGATGAATAGTTTCCCTTTTGCGTAATTATTAATCATCGTTTTTGTTAATACTTTTTCATCATCAGTTCTCGTTGTATCTGCATAAGTATTCTCAAATAGTTGGACAACTTGGTCTACATATAAGTCAACATTTGGAATATCCTCAAGTTTAATATTTTTTTCTAAATGTAATGTCTCAAGTAATTCATTTATATTTTCCACGTAGAATCCCTCACTTTTATAACTTAGTGGAACTTAATGTTTAATATATCTTTAAATATGGTATTACGAAACAAATGAATTGTAAATGTTGACCTTAAAAAGAAATGTGTATATAATTACATGTAGTTATCAAAACTACATGTAATTATATGAGGGGTGTTATTATGAATACTTATGTAAGGGAACCAGTTAACGCATTTACTCACTTAGGTGGAGCGATCTTATCATTTATTGCCTTATTAGCTATGCTTGTGAAAGTTTCTATTAAGATGCCATCATTTGCTGCAATTACAGCTGTTATTTTGTTTGGTATTGGAATGATGGTCCTTTATGCGGCGTCAGCTGTGTATCATAGTGTTGTGGCCAATGAACGTGTTATTTACTTCTTTAGGAAGCTAGATCATTCTATGATTTTTATATTAATTGCAGGTACATATGCACCCTTTTGCTTAATTACATTAAATTCAGCAAGTGGTTTGCTATTATTTTGTTTAGTCTATGCAACTGCGATTTGTGGTATTGTGTTTAAAATGTTTTGGTTTAATTGTCCAAGATGGTTATCGACAGCAATTTATATTACGATGGGTTGGTTAATTGTTTTGTTCTTTGCACCGTTAGCTGAGAATTTAAGTACAGGAGGTATTGTTTTCTTAGTACTTGGGGGCATTTTTTATACAATTGGTGGATTTATTTATGGCACAAAGCCAAAATGGCTAGAGTTTAAATATATGGGACATCATGAAATTTTTCATGTTTTTGTATTATTAGGTAGTCTTGCGCATTTTCTAAGTGTATATTGTTACGTAATTTAATAAAAAAACGCCACATAATTTTTATTATGTGGCGTTTTTTTATTACCTGATTAGAATCGTATATGTTATAAAATTATTATGGGATAAAATGTAAGTTTCTGTGTTCGCATGTTAAACATAGGATAAGAAATATGTGATATACTTTGAGAAGTTTATAATGAATGAAATATGGAGGACTATAATTATGGCAATACTTGTAACAGGTGGAGCAGGATATATTGGTAGTCATACATGTGTAGAATTACTAAATAGCGGTTACGAAGTTATAGTAGTGGATAAT
>NZ_LMJQ01000044.1:0-161057 GCF_001429475.1 Bacillus sp. Root131 | reverse complement strand
ATCCCGGAAACGTCACCGATTACGGAGGAGTTTCCATTAAGTGCAACAAATCCATATGGTCAAACGAAATTAATGATTGAGCAAATTATGCGTGATGTRGCATTTGCAGATGCAGAATGGRGTATCGCATTACTTCGCTATTTCAATCCATTTGGTGCACACGAAAGTGGGCGTATCGGAGAAGATCCAAATGGAATCCCAAATAACTTAATGCCATATGTAACGCAAGTAGCAGTAGGTAAGTTAAAAGAATTAAGTGTATTCGGAAATGACTATCCAACGAAAGATGGAACAGGAGTCCGTGATTACATCCATGTTGTGGACTTAGCAAATGGTCACGTAAAGGCGCTTGAGAAAGTAATGAGTACAACAGGAGTAGATGCTTATAACCTGGGCACAGGCATGGGCTATAGTGTACTAGAGATGGTTGAAGCATTTGAAAAAGTTTCGGGCAAGAAAGTTCCTTATAAAATCACAGAGCGTCGCCCAGGTGATGTGGCAGTATGTTTTGCTGATGCATCGAAAGCAAAGCGTGAATTAGGCTGGGAGGCAACACGCGGATTAGAAGAGATGTGTGCAGATTCTTGGAAATGGCAATCAAATAATAAAAATGGCTATTTAGAAGTTTAATGATGAATAAAAAAATGACCTTTGCTTAAAAGCAAGAGGTCATTTTTTATATTCATTTTTTATTAAGTTTATTACCTAACCTAGAAAAGAACGTTCCCTGTTTTATAGGAATATTTGACTGGCAACACGTGTAGGAATCGATACTTTCAATATTAGTAAAGGTATTGATTATTAAGTATGCGCTCTATTTCTCGTCTTAGAACGAAAGTGTATTTAATATAGCCTAGTAGTAAGTGAATAAAGATTGAAAAGTGCTACAAAGGTATTGTTATAAATAAGGAAAATTATCGGAAAGGATATAGATGAGGGATCAACTGCCTGTAAAACCCCAACTGATTAAAGTTTTATTTTATGATCAGCCAGCAACACAAGAGCAATTTCAGCGAGCATATGTAAATTTATTAAAAGAAATTAAAGGTTTTGATTCAAGCCTATTCCTTATACAAAATTGAGGATTTGAAACAATCAAAAACTGTTAAGGGTTACTATCGCGTTTTAGGTCCGTAATACAATTTTCTCATAAGAAAGAATGTATTACGGACCACCACCTATTACATAATAGGAGGAATTAATGAATTCGAACAAGTTGTTTGTGATATACTGTGTTTCCCTCTTGACTTGTATATGGTGGGAGACTTCGTCCGAAACAATTTGCAATAATATTGGAGTGAGCGGGATAAGAAATACGTATTTCATACAAATCAATAGTCTCATCTAAATTAGCATAAAAGACTGCGAGATGATTGCCTTGTAAAACATATGGGAATTCTACTTCTGCATTTTCACCAATTAATACAGGTAACTTTACAGGATTAGAATAATTAGACCAATCCCACACTTCTATATTTACATAGTGAGCGTAATATGCATCTAAATTTACAATGTTTATGACCGCTGAAATAGTTGCAGGTTCTCTTGTTAATACACCTGTAGAGTGAAAAACAGAATGATTTGGATAATGAAGAGGCATAAATATCAAACCTTTCTTAAAATGATAGGATTTTACAATATCTTATGCTAGAAGGTAGTAGAATGAGATAGAGGAATGTATTATTTTATTCATTTTTTATGGAAATTGAAAGCGTATTATTGAAATGTATTCCAACACTTGTATCATCGCTAGAGTCCGTTTATAATCAAGGAATCCTAGTTCATGTTTTGATAGGATTATTTGTTATTGAAAGCGTTTTAAGTTCGCTCCTTTTTTAAGGTAGGAGGTCTGACTTATACAGATGAAAAATTATGTATGTAGTTTTAAATGGGAAGAAAAATAATATAAGTATCACTTTATAGTGTGGGGAGGTTAAAAGTGTGAAAGGTAAAGATTTTCACACGAGTATATATGGGTTATGTAGGATTATTACTTTCAGGGGCAGCTTTATTTTTAAATAGTCTTGTTATATTAGGGAAAGCAGAGATGAAAAGTGCGGGTGTTTTTAATTTATTTGTGGGTGCACTACAAATTATTATTCCGTTTTATTTGATCATGATTTCTGACCAAAGCAATTGGACAGTGTATTCATATGCGGCTACTTTCTTATTTGGATTAACCTATTTATATGTAGGTGTTACTTTTATAAAGGGAATGGATAGTAGTGGTCTAGGATGGTTTTGTATTTGGGTAGCAATTATAGCCTTATTCTATATGGTTGTTTCATTTGTTCAATTTCATGATGTTGTTAATGCGTTAACATGGTTTATGTGGGCATTACTTTGGTACTTATTCTTTGTGCTAAATACACAAAAAAAGAATATTAATCAATATCTCGGAAGAATCGCCTTCGTACAATCATGGGTAACATTGACTTTACCTTCACTATTTTATTTTATGGGAGTGTGGGGAGAGGGATTTGTATATGAACTATGGGTTTATGTATCAGTAATTTCTATTTTGTACTTTTGTTATTGTATTTTTAAATATAGAGTCCGTTAATATATTATCTGCATAAAAGCATGGAATCGTTAAACTGATTTCATGCTTTTTTTTATAGTAGCCTTTTATAATAAAAGAAGTAGTATTTTATAAATTGCAAAAATGGGGATGATGAAATTGAAGAAAGTGTTGGTGCTAGGAGGAACAAGATTTTTTGGTAAACATTTAGTAGAGTACCTTTTGCAAGCTGGACACGATGTAACAATTGCCACGAGGGGAGTTACTGAAGATTCTTTTGGTAACGCAGTAAAAAGAATAATTGTCGATAGAGAAGATGGAAAACTACTAGAAGAGCGTCTAGAAGGAAAAAGTTATGATATTGTATACGATAATTTATGCTATAGTTCAAATGCAGCGAAAATGGTATGTGAAGTTTTGAAAGGAAAAACGAAGAAGTATATTATGACATCTTCAATGGCTGTCTATGAACCTGCATTAAGCTTGTTAGAAGAGGACTTTAATCCATACGAATATGCAATTACATATGGAGATAGGAATGATTTTAATTATAGTGAAGGAAAGCGATTAGCCGAAGCGGTTTTATTTCAATATGCAACATTCCCAGTCGTTGCAGTGCGTTTTCCAGTTGTTATTGGAGAAAATGATTATACGAAAAGGTTACAATTTTACGTTGAATGTGTTGTGAACCAAAACCCTATCGTTGTGGATCATGTAGATGGAAATTTGTCATTTATACATGAAAAAGAGGCAGGAGAGTTTCTAGCTTGGTGCGGAATGGAAAATGTGAAAGGACCAATTAACGCCTGTAGTAATGGGGTAGTTTCTACGGAAGAAATTATTCATTTCATAGAAGAGAAGACGGGAATAAAAGCACTTATCCAGGAAGCTGGGGAAAATATAGCTCCTTATAATGAGGTAACTAACTGTACGTTACATAATGGAAAGGCTCGTGAATTTGGATTTTTGTTCCGAGAGCTGAAAATAGAAATAAAAAATGTTTTAAAACATTATATAAATACAATGAAGTAATCATAAATCCCCCGGTGGCAATCCGGGGGATTCTGGAGGATTTCGACAATACTGATTTTACATTACCAAATTTACCTTATACGTACGACTAATGTTTTTGCGATTGAATTGCTTGTAAATACTTCTCGTTTACTTGGTCCCAGTTTACTGTATGCCACCAGTTGGTAACAAACTCGGGGCGCCGATTTTGATACTTTAAATAATAAGCATGTTCCCATACATCAATTACGAGTAAGGGGATTTTTCCTTCTTGCAAAGGCGTATCTTGATTTGGTGTACTCATAACAGAGAGTTCCTCACCGTCAAGAACAAGCCATCCATAGCCACTTCCAAAACGACTAATAGCTGCTTTGGAAAGTTGATCTTTTAAGTTGTCAAAGGTATTGAAATAATAATCAATTACTTTTGCAACGTCTCCATTAGGCTCACCGCCACCTCGTGGGCTCATCACTTCCCAAAAAAGACTATGACAATAGTGACCACCACCGTTATTTCGTACAGCTGTAACAATTTCCTTCGGTAAAGCATCTAAATTACATAGCAATTCTTCTAAAGATTTATTATGTAATTCAGTATAATTTTCTAAAGTAGCATTTAAATTGTTTACGTATGTCGCATGGTGCTTTCCATGATGAATGGAAAGTGTATTGCTATCGATATGTGGCTCTAGTTCATCATAGTCATATGAAAGCTTTGGCAATTGAAATGAAGACATAACATTCCCTCCTTTCTATTCAAAAGTTGGTCTAGGTAAAAATACTTTACCTGAGTCAAAAATACACTCATTTTCTATGGAAGTCAATAGTAAGTTCGTTAATTTTCTGAAAAATATTACAATAAAAGTAACACTCTCGCTTTCATTTGTGACTCCTATCCTTTTTGCTTATACTGTAAAGTATCAGGGTTTTGTTGAAATAGAAGGAGATTGTTTATGAGTGAAACGAAACAATTAATAGAGGAAGCAAGTAATTTTATTACGATTTGTTATAAAGAGCTTCATAAAGAACAATTGATAGAAGAACGTATAAAAGAAATTCAAATTGAGGTAGAGAAGACAGGGACATATGAGCATACATTTGAAGAACTTGTTCATGGTTCACGAATGGCATGGCGTAACAGTAATAGATGTATTGGAAGACTATTTTGGAGTAAGATGCACATATTAGATGCGCGCGAAGTAAATGATGAAGAGGGTGTATATAATGCATTAATTCATCATATTAAATATGCAACGAACGACGGGAAAGTTAAACCAACCATTACGATTTTTAAGCAATATCAAGGTGAGGAAAATAATATACGAATTTATAATCACCAATTGATTCGATATGCAGGATATAAAACAGAAATGGGAGTGATCGGTGACTCTCATTCCGCTACATTTACGGACTTTTGTCAGGAGCTTGGCTGGCAAGGAGAAGGTACGAATTTCGATGTATTGCCACTTGTGTTTTCTATAAACGGGAAGGCGCCTACATATAAAGAAATTCCGAGGAAAGAAGTAAAAGAAGTGCCAATTGAACACCCAGAATACCCTATTTCATCACTTGGAGCAAAATGGTATGGGGTTCCAATGATCTCGGATATGTGCTTAGAAATTGGCGGTATTTCTTATACAGCTGCTCCGTTCAATGGATGGTATATGGGAACAGAAATCGGGGCGCGCAACTTAGCGGATCATGATCGTTATAATTTACTTCCGGCTGTTGCGGAGATGATGGATTTAGATACATCGAGAAACGGTACGTTATGGAAGGATAAGGCGCTAATTGAGTTGAATATTGCCGTACTACACTCTTTTAAAAAACAAGGAGTTAGTATTGTTGATCATCATACTGCTGCACAACAATTTCAGCAATTTGAGAAGCAAGAAGCTGCTTGTGGTCGTGTTGTAACAGGTAATTGGGTGTGGCTTATTCCACCATTATCTCCAGCTACCACTCATATTTATCACAAACCGTATCCGAATGAAATTTTGAAGCCAAATTTCTTTCATAAATAATATTTAGTGCAGTTTTTTTCTGCAAAATATAATTTTTTTAATTACTGTTATGTAGCAAATGGAAGCCTTTACTCTCGGTTATTTTTGGAAGAGGATTTTTGAACCAAGGAGTTCCTTATGTTATAATCAAATTTCTGTTTCGAAGACCTTATAGAAATATAAGGTCTTTTGTTTTGCTTTTTTATGTAAGAGAAAGAGATTTTTTCTTTTTAATAAGGGATTTGGCATATTTTTAGGGACAACATAAGTATGTGGGAAGTCGATAAAATGTTATGCATATATAATTATTTTGTTTTGGGTTTAAACAATAAAACATAATAAAGTTGTTTTTTTAGATTGCTGAGGAAGGAGGAAGTGTAAATGAGGATGAAGAGTCGAAAAACTGATTGGCCTGTATTTATTATTAGCGGTGGTTCACTTTTATTATTTGTAATTGCAGTTTTTTTGAACAAGGATTATGTAGAGAGTGCGATTAATAACAGTTTCGCTTTTTCAATTAAATATTTTGGTACCTTCTGGCAAGTTTTATTATTAGGTACATTTATTGTTGCGATGTGTATGGCGTTCTCCAAATATGGGAGAGTTAAACTTGGGGGATTAGAAAAACCTGAGATTAGTACGGCAAAATGGCTTGCTATTATTATGTCTACATTACTTGCCGGAGGTGGCGTTTTTTGGGCAGCAGCAGAGCCAATGTACCATTTGATGACGGTGCCACCAATACATGATGGTATATCTGCTGGAACGAAAGAAGCAGTCATGCCTGCTTTAGCACAAAGTTATATGCATTGGGGATTTTTAGCATGGACGATTTTAGGTACAATTAGTGCGGTAGTTATGATGTATGGACATTATCATAAAGGTATGCCGCTAAAACCTCGAACGCTTTTATATCCTATTTTTGGGGAAAAATTAAGAAAGAGCCTGCTTGGAACGATAATTGATGCAGCTGCAATTATTGCAGTAGCTGCAGGTACAATTGGCCCCATTGGATTTTTAGGTTTACAAGCAAGTTATGGGTTACAAGAATTATTTGGAATTTCTGATGTGTTTACTACTCAATTGGCAATTATTGTTTGTGTAGTGGCCGTGTCTACCATATCGGCAGTAACAGGTATTGATAAAGGGATTCAAATTATAAGTAATTTAAATGTTAGATTAGCAATTTTGTTAATGGCATTCATATTACTATTTGGGCCAGGTGGATTTATTATTGATTCGTTTGTTTCTTCGTTTGGATTTTATGTAAGTGAGTTTATACCGATGAGCACATACCGTGGTGATACAAGTTGGTTAGGATCTTGGACAATCTTTTTCTGGGGATGGTTTATTGGATACGGACCAATGATGGCAATTTTAGTGAGTCGAATTTCAAGAGGGAGAACGATTCGAGAAATCATCGTTGCAATTGGAATTATCGCACCTATTATTACAACGTTTTGGTTTACTATATTAGGTGGATCAGGTGTGTTTTATGAGTTAATGAATCCTGGTTCTATCTCGGACGCATTAAGTGAATCTGGTATGCCGGCAGCTATGATTGCAATTACAGGGCAATTGCCACTTTCTAATATTATTGGACCAGCATTTCTTTTATTAACAATTTTATTTGTAGTGACAACAGGAGATTCAATGGCGTATTCCATTTCAATGGCAGTGACTGGAGACGGAGATCCTAGAATTAGTTTGCGAATTTTTTGGTCGCTTATTATGGGAGCAGTTGCAGCAATTCTTTTATATATGGGTGAAGGAAGTATTAATGCGCTACAATCGTTTATCGTAGTGACGGCAGTTCCGGTATCAATTTTATTATTCCCAATGCTATGGTTAGCGCCTAAAGTTGCGGGAGAATTAGCATTAAAACAAGGTATTGTAAAAGAAGAAGATAAAACTGCATTCTTATTTCAGAAGGCTAGTAAATCAAAATAAATAAAAACGTAAAAGAGGAAGCATCTTAAATAAGATGCTTCCTCTTTTACGTTTAATCTAATACTTTTCCCTTTGTTTCTGGTACACATATTAGCATTGTAATTAACCCGATTGGGTAGATGATAAAAATCAAGGACAATGCTCCAAGCAGGTTGCCGCCTGTAGCGAGTAAGCCGATAATAACAGGCCCAAATCCAGCTAACCCACGTCCTGTACCGAAAATAAAGTTTTCTGCGGTAGAGCGAGCTTCAGCAGGGTAGTTTTCAGCTAAAATTGCCCCAAACCCTCCCATCATTCCATTTGCAAAGAATCCAAGCAATGCACTTCCCCATAATAATAATGTTGAATCTGTGAATAAGAAGAAGTAAATGAGACAGTATACTGTACCACCAATATAATAAATTGCAAAAGTTTTACGACGACCAATTTTATCAGCCAGAATACCAAAGATTGCAATTCCAATTAGCATACCGATGGTAGAAATGAACATCCAGCCACTCGCTTTTGCTAATGTATAGTTATATTTATTTGCTAAAATAGTTGGCATCCATGTGAAGATGCCGTAATATCCGAAGTTCTGGATAAACGACATAATAATAAGACCGATTGTTGTGATTGTTACTTTTTTATTGGCAAATAATTTTCGAAGTGGGAATTTTTTTATATGTTTTAGTTGTTCTGCTTCAGTAGTTGTTAATTTACCTGTAGCTTCTTTTTGCAATAGTTCCTTTTTGTAGCGTTGTTTTTGCTCCCATATTTTCGGTTCACTTAAACTTTTACGGACATAGACAGCTAGTAAAGCTGGAATTAATCCAAATAAGAAAACGGCTCTCCATCCAAAGTGTGGGACAATAAATGCTGGAAGGAGTGAAGCAATCAGTACACCAAATTGCCATCCAAGTGCAACAACAGATGTCGCTTTAGCGCGCATTTCTTTAGACCATGTTTCTGTTACAATGGCCATTCCGATTCCGAATTCACCACCAACTCCCACTCCAACTAAAAAGCGAAGAATTAATAATTGCCAGTAGTCTGTTGCGAAATAAATGAGTGCGGTTGCTAGTGAAAACAGTAAGATTGTGAAGGCCATTGTACGAATACGGCCAAATAAATCAGCAATAAATCCAAATAAATAAGAACCAATTAACATCCCTATTGTGGTAGCTAATGTTAAGTTTCCACCTTCAACAGGACTTAAGTGAAACTCTTTTAAAATATAGACAAGTACGAAAGATAATAGCAACATATCTAAACCTTCTGCTGCATATCCTAGCGCAGAACCAAATAATGTTTTATACCTTTTCGCTTTCGTTTCCTCTGTTGTTTGTTGTACATCAGTAGTGACGTTCATTATTACTCCTCCTTATTTTCTACAGTCGCTATGGAAGAATAACAAAAGGCCTTCTCACCTGATATGATGAGAAGGCCAAAAAAGCATACGTATCCCCAAAAAAGAACATACGTATATTGTATTCCGACTTCCTTCTCAACCTCACGGGGTTGGGTTAAAGGACTGTATTATATTACTTTATTTTTAGCACTCTTCTATTGGATTGTCAAATAAAGAGGAAGTTATTATGTGTGAAATATTTCAAAAAACATTTCGTTCTTCTTGACGTCGGCTTCATTATTTTCCCATAATAAAACTAACTAAATAAAAAGGAATGAATCAAAGATGCTAAATTTAGTACTCATGATGATTGAACGAGTCGGACTTATAGTTATTTTAGGATTTTTACTCTCTCATATTAAAACTTTCAGGCGCCTCCTTCATAAACAGGATGGCTATGTAGATAAGCTTAAGCTTATTTGTATTTTTTCGGTATTTACAATTGTAAGCAATTACACTGGGATTGAAATAGCGGGAAATACAATTATGAATGAAAATTGGTTACAAGGTGTTTCTTCGTCAAGTACAATTGCGAATACGCGTATTATGGGTGTTGGTATTAGCGGCTTACTTGGTGGCCCTATCGTAGGGATTGGAGTAGGGTTTATTGCTGGTATTCATCGTTATATGCTTGGTGGTACGACAGCGCTAAGTTGCGCAATCTCTTCTATTTTAGCGGGGATTATAACTGGTTATATCGGATATATTTTCAAAAAATATAACCGTACAATTACTCCTAAGTTTTCAGCAGTTTTAAGTATTTTTATCGTATCTTTAGAAATGCTTATGATTTTATTAATTATAGAGGATGGAATTAGCGTTGTGAAAACAATAGCGATACCGATGATTCTTGTAAATAGTTTTGGAAGTTTTATTTTACTTTCTATGATACAAGCTATTTTGCGTCAGGAGGAGAATGCAAAAGCACTTCAGACTCATAAAGTATTGCGTATTGCTGATAAAACGTTACCGTATTTTCGTCAAGGCTTAACAGAAGAATCGTGTAAGCATGTGGCACAAATTATTCACCGCTTTACAGGAACAGATGCGGTATCTTTAACAGATACAGAGAAAATATTAGCGCACGTTGGATTAGCATCAGATCACCATATTCCTTCACATAGTTTAATAACTGGTTTATCAAAAGAAGTTTTACATACAGGGCAAATAATGAAGGCGAAATCACGTGAGGTTATTAATTGCCAACATGAAGGCTGTCCCTTACAAGCCGCTATTGTTATTCCACTAACTTCACATGGAAATACGATAGGGACATTAAAACTGTATTTCAAAAATTCTAACCAGTTAAGTCGCGTTGAAGAAGAATTAGCAGAAGGGTTAGCAAAAATATTCTCCACGCAGTTAGAGTTAGGAGAAGCTGAGTTGCAAAGTAAATTACTTCAAGATGCGGAGATAAAAGCATTACAAGCGCAAATTAACCCGCACTTTTTATTTAATGCGATTAATACAGTATCAGCTTTATGCCGAACAGATGTAGAAAAAGCAAGGAAGTTATTATTACAGCTTAGCGTGTATTTCCGTTGTAATTTGCAAGGAGCACGTCAGTTATTGATTCCACTGGAACAAGAATTAAACCATGTACAGGCATACTTATCACTAGAACAAGCAAGGTTCCCAAATAAGTATGAGGTAAAGATGTATATTGAGGATGAGCTAAAGACAACTTTAGTACCACCATTTGTTCTTCAACTATTGGTTGAAAATGCATTGCGACATGCTTTTCCGAAGAAGCAACCAGTGTGTGAAGTGGAAGTGCATGTTTTTGAAAAAGAGGGTATGGTTCACTTTGAAGTAAAAGATAATGGACAGGGAATTGAGGAAGAACGTTTAGAACAATTAGGAAAGATGGTAGTTTCTTCAAAGAAAGGGACTGGAACAGCTTTATATAATATTAATGAACGTCTTATTGGGTTATTTGGGAAAGAAACGATGCTTCATATCGAAAGTGAATTAAATAAAGGGACGGAGATTACCTTTATTATTCCAAAAAAAGTAGGGGAGGAAGAGCCAGGTGTTAAAAGTATTAGTAGTTGACGATGAAATGTTAGCACGTGATGAACTAAAGTATTTATTAGAGAGAACGAAAGAAGTTGAGATAGTTGGTGAGGCTGATTGTGTGGAAGACGCATTAGAAGAACTAATGCAATGTAGACCAGATATTGTATTTTTAGATATTCAATTATCCGATGATAACGGATTTGAAATCGCGAATATATTAAAGAAGATGAAAAATCCACCTGCAATTGTATTTGCTACTGCCTATGATCAATATGCGTTGCAAGCATTTGAAGTAGATGCGTTAGACTACATTTTAAAACCATTTGATGAAGAGCGTATTGTGCAAACATTAAAGAAGTATAAAAAACAAAAACAAGCGCAAATAGAAACGAAGCACGAAATAAAGGGGACAGATGTAACAGCAGAGATGCATAAATTAGCATTACCAATTGAAGAATCAATCGTACTTGTGAATATTGAAGATATTATATATGTAGGGCTTGTAGATGGGAAAGTAACAGTAAAAACAATGAGGGAAACATATGTAACACATGATACACTTGTAATTTTAGAGAAGAAGTTACCACAAGCAAACTTCATGCGCGTCCATCGTAGCTTTATTGCAAATATTAATCATATTACTGAAATTCAGCCATGGTTCAATTCTACTTATAATTTAATCATGAAAGAAGGATCGAAAGTACCTGTTAGCCGTACATATGCCAAAGAACTCAAGAAGCTGCTTCGTATTTAAGAAGCAGCTTTTGTATTTCATCCTTTTATATTTGTAACTGATTCTGTATATTTGACGTTCTGTTATGTAAACGCTTACCTCGTTACTTACATCTTATACAATAAAGGTACCAAATCGAAAGAGGTGGCCAAAATGAGTACGAAAAAAGTATACAGTTTCTTATCACAAGCATTCATATTCTCAGCTATTATGTTAATTTCTAATATTATTGCAACACATTTACCAATTCCGATGCCTTCATCGGTAATCGGGTTAGTTATTTTATTTAGTCTATTATGTTTAAAAGTTATTAAATTGGAGCAAGTTGAATCACTTGGAACAGCTTTAACAGGTATTATCGGATTCCTTTTCGTCCCATCAGGTATTTCAGTTATTAATTCTCTTGGTGTAATGGGACAATATTTTGTACAAATTTTAACTGTAATTGTTGTAGCAACAGTTATTTTACTAGCTGTAACAGGATTATTTGCACAATTTATTTTAGGAAAAGATGAAAAAGAAACAGAAGATACAAAAGAATTGAAAGTAGTAAATAAAGGACGCAAGCACGGAAAGGTTGCGTAACCATTGCATTTATATATTGTTAGGAGGTAATGAATATGGCAAGCACAATGACTCCATATTTCGGAATCGTCGTTTCATTAATCGCATACGGGATCGGAACGTTATTATTCAAGCATTCAAAAGGATTCTTCTTATTTACACCATTATTTGTAGCGATGGTATTAGGGATTGTCTTTCTAAAGGTAGGTAACTTTACTTTTGAAGAATATAATACTGGCGGAAAAATGATTAGTTTCTTCTTAGAACCAGCAACAATTGCATTCGCTATCCCACTATACAAGCAAGTGGATAAGTTGAAAAAATATTGGTGGCAAATTTTATCGGCTATCGTGGTGGGATCTATTTGCTCAGTAATTGTCGTGTTCATTGTTGCAAAAGCAATCGGTTTAGATACAGCAGTAATGAATTCAATGCTACCACAAGCAGCAACAACAGCAATTGCGTTACCAATCTCAGAAAGTATTGGTGGTATTCCAGCAATTACATCGTTTGCAGTTATTTTCAACGCAGTTATCGTATACGCATTAGGGGCATTATTCTTAAAAACATTTAGAGTTAAGCATCCGATTGCAAAAGGTTTAGCACTTGGAACAGCGGGCCATGCATTAGGAGTTGCAGTAGGAATTGAAATGGGTGAGGTAGAGGCAGCGATGGCAAGTATTGCTGTAACGGTAGTTGGGGTTGTAACAGTAGTTGTCATCCCAATGTTTATGCCATTCATTGGATAGTAAAACTTACTTAAAAAATAAGAAAAGCAAGCTATTTGTAGGACAGATTTCTACTGATAGCTTGCTTTTTATGTTACAGTAGTGGTAAGACCTATTTAAAAAAATGTAAGTTTCCTTAAATCTTCATTAATACTATGTAGAATACGTTTTGAATTAGGTCATTGTATTGTAAAATAAGAAGTAATCTACTATATACCTGTTAAGATAGGCATATAATGAGTTTATAAAAATCTTAATATGAATGAATAATTTAAAAGTAGAAAAGAGAGAAATCTACTTATTAACGTTTTAGTTTATAGGACAGGAGAGAGTATTCGTCGATTATGCAAATAAAAAACCTGTTTCAAAGCAAAGGATTTCAGAGGTTACTCGTATTAGTAATACTTGCTCTCGTGTTATACGGGCTGCAAAGTATGTTGAATTTAATATTAATTACGTTTATTCTCACGTATTTAATGGATCGATTCCAAAAGTTTATTTCCCGCAAATTAGATCATTTCATGCCTATTAATCGAAAAATTATTATAGCATTTCTATATGTAATGTTAATTGGTGGAATTGCTATTACGCTATTTAAATATTTACCAGTATTAACGATACAAATTTCACAATTGATTTACCAATTCAATGTATTTTTAAGAAACCCACCAGATAGTGAACTAATTAAGTATGCAGTTAATGCTGTCAATCATATGGAGCTTTCTAAATATGTAGGACAAGGCGTAGACATTTTGTATAAATCGATTACGAATGTTGGTAAATTTGGCCTTCAAGTTTTACTTTCTTTAATTTTGAGTTTGTTTTTCTTACTAGAAAAATCTCGTATTGTTGGTTTTACTGTAAAGTTTAAAGAAAGCAGGCTTGCAATTTTCTATACTGAAATTGAGTACTTCGGAAAGAAATTTGCACGTTCATTTGGAAAGGTAATCGAAGCGCAATTTTTAATTGCTGTTGTTAACTGTGTTCTTTCAGTTATCGCATTATGGATATTAGGATTCCCACAATTATTAGGTTTAGCGTTAATGATTTTCTTGCTTGGCTTAATTCCAGTAGCGGGGGTTATCATTTCGTTATTCCCACTTTGTATGATTGCTTACAATATTGGCGGTATTATGTACGTTGTTTATATTTTAGTTATCGTAACAGTTATTCATGCGCTTGAAAGTTACGTATTAAATCCGAAGTTTATGTCGCAAAAAACAAATTTACCGATTTTCTATACTTTTATGGTATTAATTTTCTCAGAGCACTTCTTAGGTGTATGGGGACTGATTATCGGTATTCCAATTTTCATTTTCTTATTAGATGTCTTAGATGTGACAAGTGATGAAATGGAGAAGGATGTTGGAACAAAATAAAGTGAAGTAGAGAAAAAGCATCGATGTTCGATGCTTTTTCTTTTATAACATTATGTTTCTTATGCCATACTGTAAGGAGAATATAGAATAGGGGTGAAGTAATGGCTGTAAATGAAAAGGTAGAATTGGCTACATTTGCTGGAGGGTGTTTTTGGTGTATGGTTTCTCCATTTGAAGAGATGGAGGGAATTATACAGGTTATTTCAGGTTATACAGGCGGTCATAAAGAGGACCCAACGTATAAAGAAGTGTGCTCGGAAACAACAGGACATTATGAAGCGGTACAAATTACATTTGATGCAAATAAAATGCCGTATGAGGAATTGTTAAATATATATTGGAGACAAATTGATCCGACCGATATTGGGGGACAATTCCATGACCGCGGACAGTCTTATGAAACGGTGATTTTTTATCATAATGAAGAACAACATAAAAAAGCAGAAGCTTCAAAAGAAGAGCTTGAGCAGAGTGGGCGCTTTTCGAAACCAATTGCGACAAAAATACTACCAGCAGCTACATTTTATCCAGCTGAAGAATATCACCAAGGATATCATAAGAAAAACACATTCCGCTATGAGTTATATCGTAAAGGCTCAGGACGAGATGCTTTTATTAAGGAACATTGGCCAAAGGATAATGCTCATTTAAAAGAAAAACTCAATGAGATGCAGTTTTATGTAACACAGGAAAATGGTACAGAACCACCATTTCGAAATGAGTATTGGAACCATAAAGAGGAAGGTCTTTATGTAGATATCGTTTCAGGTGAGCCGTTGTTTACTTCTCTAGATAAATTTGATAGTGGATGTGGATGGCCTAGTTTTACAAAACCAGTTATGTCAGCAAGTGTGAAAGAAAAGATGGATGTGAGTCATAATATGACACGTACAGAAGTGAGAAGTAAAGAGGGAGATTCGCATCTTGGGCATGTATTTCCAGACGGTCCAGGACCGAATGGGCTTCGTTACTGCATTAATTCCGCAGCTCTTAGATTTATTCCAAAAGAGGAATTAGAGAAAGAAGGTTATGGCGATTTCTTAATCTTGTTTGGAAATAAAAAATAACCTCGCAGTTAGCGAGGTTATTTTTTTGCTATTTTGTTTTTTTCTTTTTAAATTTGCTTAATACTTCATAAACAATTGGAACAATAAGAAGTGTTAATAACGTTGAACTTGTTAATCCACCAATTACTGTTACACCAAGTCCTTTAGAAATTAAGCCGCTACCTTCAAATCCTAATGCAAGCGGGATAAGAGCTCCGATTGTTGCAATTGCAGTCATTAAAATTGGACGCAAGCGTGTTGCACCAGCTTCTAATAAAGCTTCACGTGTTGATAAACCTTCATTTTCTTTATGAATAACGCGGTCGATAAGCACGATTGCGTTTGTTACAACGATACCGATTAACATAAGCGCCCCAATCATTGCAGATACACTTAATGTTTCACCAGAGATTAATAAGGCAACAAGGGCCCCAATAATTGTGAATGGTAGCGAGAATAAAATTGCGAATGGTGCAAGGGCACCGCCAAATGTAACGACAAGAACGAAGTATACAATGGCAATCGCAGCTAACATCGCTAGGCCAAGTTGCTTGAATGATTCTTGAATATCTTTAGTAACACCGCCCATAGAAACATCTACACCAGAAGGAAGATCCATTTTATCTACTTCTTTTTGGACTGCAGCAGATGCTTTTGAAACGTCATCAGATGTTAATTTTGCACTAACCTCTGCATAAACACGGCCATCTCGGTGTGTTACTGTATTCGATGTTTCACCTTCTTTTACAGTCATAACATCTTTTACAGCTACTTCATTACCAAGTGGTGTTGTAATTTTGCGATTTGTTAAGTCATCGATTGTTTCATAATTTTGTTTTTCAGCTTCTACATATACATTGATATCTTTACCGTCTTTTTTAATTGTTGTCAGAACAGGGCGATCATGTTGATTAGAAAGTCCCATTCCAATTTGAGCAGCCGTTAAGCCCATTTTACTCAGCTTTTCTTGATCTGCGACTAAAGTGTACTCTGCATATGTTTTTGCAATACTAGAATCTATATCTTTTAAGTCTTTATTTTTCTTCATGATATTTTGAATATCTTTTACGACAGGCTTAATGTCTTCTGAGCTATCTCCGTAAACGTATAGTTTAATTTCGTTACTACCGCCACTTGCTCCGAAGTCTTGGTTTTTCCATTCACCTTTTCCAGACATTTTTTGTAAATCTTTCACGACTTCTTCTTTTTCTTTTTCGAAGTTTTTCGTGTCGTTATCATATTGAACGAAGAACATAGCTTGATTTGTTTGACCAGGGCTCATTGGATTCTCTCCACCTAATGAGAACTGAATTGTTTTCACGTCTTTATTATCTTGGAAGTGCTTCTCAGCTTTCGTTGCAATTTTTTCAACGTCTTCTAATGTTTGACCTGGTTCAGGTTTGTATGTTGCGATAATCATTTTTTCTTCTTCAGAAGGTAAGAAACTTACACCGATAACCGGTACAAGTGCGAGACTACCAACTAATAGAAGGACAGCAATACTAGATGTAATAATTTTGTGATTTAAAGCCCATTCAAGTATACGTTTATACCCATTTGCTAATTTGCTTGGTTTCTCTTCATGATGTACCTCTTTTTCCCTCGTGCTTTCTTTCTTAAATAAGGAATGGGCAAGCATTGGTACGATTGTAACAGCCACTAGTAACGATGCTAATAAAGCGAAGACAATAGTTAAGGCGAATGGTAAGAACATTTCACCAATCATACCTTTTACAAGTCCTAGCGGTAAGAATACAGCGATTGTCACAATGGTAGAAGACATAATCGGAATAAACATTTCTTTCGTAGCTTCACGAATTAAATCTCTTCCGCGCAATTTCTCTTCTGATAACGACATACGTCGGTAAATATTTTCAATAACAACAATTGAGTCATCAACAACACGGCCTATAGCAACTGTCATTGCTCCAAGCGTCATAATGTTAAGCGTAATATCCATTTGCTTTATGACTAAAACAGCAATTAATAACGAAAGTGGTATTGAAACGACAGAGATTAACGTTGTTCGAATATTTCGTAGGAACAGCATAATAATAACAATCGCAAAGATAGCACCGAAAATTGCTTTGCTTAGCATTGTTTCAACTGACTTTTCAATAGGTGCACCTTGGTCGAATGTTGAAATGATCTCTAAATCTTTATATTTTTTCTCAAGATCTTTTACTTTATCTTTTACTGCATTTACAACATCAACTGTATTTGCATCAGAGGCCTTCACAATTTGAATTCCAATTGCTTCTTTTCCATTTGTTCGAGAAATGGATTCTGCTTTCCCAACTTCTTTAATTTCAGCAATTTCGTCTAATGTAACTGTTGGAATTCCGTTCATAGCAGCTGGATTCATTTGCGGCGTTTGTGCACCAGCGCCAGCATTTTGACTACCTTGACCGTTAGGTGATGAAGGTATAGCTGGGATTTTGAGTTCTTTTAATGCTTTAATCGTTGTAATATTGCCATCTACAACAACTGATTTTTCCGTGTCTTTAAACGTATATAGGCCAAGTGGTAAAGATACATCCGATCCTTTAATTACATTTTTTACAGTATCTTCACTTAGTCCTAGTTCTTTCATTTTATCTTTCTTGAAGACGAGCTGTACTTCATCTACTTGTTGGCCTGCAATTTGAACAGATGCAACACCATCAAGTCCTTTTAAGCCCGGTACAATATTTTTCTCTACATTTTCAGTTAAGGTAGCTAAAGATTCATTCTTGCTTGCTACGCTTAACGAAATAACAGGAAAAGCATTGAAGTTTACTCGTGAAACCTTAGGGTCTTTAACACCGTCAGGGAGCTTTACATTTGTGAGAGCTTCTTTAATTTCTGTTTCTGCTTTTTCCATATTTTTATCAAAATCGTATTCTACTTGAATAGAAGATGCGTTTTGAAAAGATGATGAGCTAACAACGTTAACACCACTTAAATTTTGTAGTTGTTCTTCCATCGGCTTTGAAACTTTATCGGCTACTTCTTCTGGTGTAGCACCAGGATAGACCGTAGTTACTGTCACAATCGGTGTTGTAATATCAGGAATTGTTTCCAGCTTCATATTGAGGCCAGAGTAAATTCCCGCAATAGTAACAATAATGGTTAGTAGCCAAACTGCGAACTTATTTTTTAACGAGAAATTGATGATTTTGTTCATGTTTGCGCTCCCTTTGTATTATATTGACCAACTGGTCAGTCTAATACATAATATAACTGACCAGTTGGTCAATCGTCAATAAAAAGAGATGGTATAATAAATCCATAATAAGATGCGAGATTAAATTTAGGAGAGAAGATATGAAAGAAAAAGAGCGTTTAATTATAGAATCGGCTATGAAGTTATTTGCTACTAAGGGTGTAAATGCGACATCAGTGCAGGAAATTGTGACAGCTAGTGGTATATCTAAGGGAGCTTTTTACTTATATTTTAAATCAAAAGATGAGCTTTTATTAGCGACACTTCGATATTATTATGACAAAATTCAAAAGAAAATGCTGGATATTGAGCAAGAGTCTTTGTTACCACGTGAAAAATTTGCAAAACAATTACATTGTCAGTTTAATGATATACAAAAGCATAAAGAGTTTATTATTATGCATGCGAGAGAAAATGCGATTCCGTTTAATAAAGAAGTGGAAGAATTTATGATGCGGATGAAGTTAGAGTCTCATGCATTTTATCGAAATAGTTTATTGTCCATTTATGATGAAAAGATTATGCCATATTTATTGGATTTAGTAATTATGGTGGAAGGCATATGCCGTGGGTATTTAGAATTAATTATTTTACAAGCAACAGAAATTGATTTATCTTACGTCTCTGCTTTTATTTTAAAAAGAGTAGATAATTTAGTAGATGGCTTGGTAGAATCTTCGGAAGAACCTATTTTACACGAAGAAAAGCTTGGAGAATTTCTTTGTAAATCAGAGCTCATTAAGGAACAGGTTAAAGAGCATTTTTTAAAAGAAATTATTGGATTTAAGCGTACTCTAGCTGATCAATTAGAGGACGATGAGCTGCTAGTAACATTAGATGTTTTAGAGGCGGAAATGCGATTGCTTAATCCAAGAATTCCGGTAATTAGAGGTATGTTAGCAAATTTAGAGGTTTATCCGGAATTAAAAGAATTTCGCTTACGCCTTATAGGATACTACAATATAAAAAATTCTTAATAAAAAACTCCTTGTCTACACAAGGAGTTTTTTATTAAAGATTACTTACTATTTTGAGACCATTTTTCTACATCCCAAACCTTTGTGATCCAATCTTCATAGAATTCCGGTTCGTGACATACAAGGAGAATTGTTCCTTTATATGCTTTCATAGCCTTCTTAAGTTCTTCTTTTGCTGTAACATCAAGATGGTTTGTCGGCTCATCAAATAGTAGCCAGTTACTTTCTTCACCCATTAGCTTACATAAACGAACTTTTGCTTGTTCTCCACCACTTAATTGACTTAATGGACGAGAAATATGTTCATTTTTTAATCCGCATTTCGCTAACATCGCACGAATTTGATGCTGGTCTAGGCCAGGGAATGTATTCCATACATCATCAATTGGTGTTATATTATCAGCTTTAACTTCTTGCTCAAAGTATGCAGGCTCTAAGAAGTCACCAAGACTTGTTTTACCGTTTAAAGGTTTAATTTTACCTAAGATTGTTTTTAGTAGCGTTGATTTACCAACACCATTACATCCAACAATAGCAATTTTTTCACCACGCTCAATTGTCATTGATAACTTTGGTAGTAGCGGATGTGTATATCCGATTTCTACATTTTCACCTTCAAAGACGAAGCGACTACTTGCACGACTTTCTTTAAATGAGAATTCAGGTTTGATTGCTGTTTCCGGACGATCAATAAGTTCCATGCGATCAAGTTGTTTTTGACGACTCTTTGCACGACCTGTCGTTGAATAACGAGCCTTGTTCTTTGCAATGAAGTCTTCTTGCTTTTTGATAAACTCGCGCTGCTTTTCATAAGCGTTTATATGTTGATTTTTATTGATTTCTGCTAGTTCTAGGAATTTTTCATATGTCGCTGTATAGCGTGTCATTTTTGTGAATTCTAGATGGAAAATAACATCAACACATTTGTTCATAAATTCCGTATCATGAGAAATCAATAAGAATGCATGTGGGTATTCTTTTAAATAAGTTGTTAACCAATGAATATGTTCAACGTCTAAATAGTTAGTAGGTTCATCAAGCAATAACACTTCTGGTTGTTCAAGTAATAGCTTTGCAAGCAATACTTTTGTACGTTGTCCACCACTTAGTGCTGAAACATCACGATCTAAACCAATAGCATCAATTCCAAGACCACGTGCAGCCTCTTCAATTTTCATATCTAGTAAATAGAAACCACCTGCTTCAAGTGCATCTTGTATTTCTGCCATTTGCTCAAGAAGTTCTTCTAGTTCTTCTGGTGTAGCAGTTCCCATTTTTTCTGTAACTTCATTTAAAGCTGTTTCCTTTTCGAATAACGGTAAAAATGCATCCGCTAGTACGTCACGAATTGTACGTCCAGGCGTTAAAACCGTATGCTGATCTAAGTAACCGTAATGTGTGCCTGGTGTCCATTCTACACGACCTTCGTCATGAATAAGCTGACCAGTAATGATATTCATAAATGTTGATTTACCAACACCGTTTGCACCAACTAATCCAACGTGCTCACCTGCTAATAATCGCATAGATACATCTTTAAATAATGTACGATCGCCAAATGTATGTCCTAATTTTTCAACTGTTAATAAGCTCATAGTATCCTCCGTCCAACTTGAAATAGTACCTTGAATCATGATACTAAATTCTTTCATATAATGCCATCATTTCAAAATGTAGATTTTTTCAAAAAAAGGGTTGCATTAATTTTCTGAAAATATATAATATAATTGAACAGTGGTTAATTATATGTGTGAGGTATGAAATATGTCGCCAAGGAAAGCAGTTAAACAAGAACTAACAAGAGAAATGATTATGAATGTAGCTAGGGAGCTATTTATAGCACAAGGATATCAACATACTTCAATGCGCAAAATTGCAACAGAACTTGGATATAGCCATGGTTCGATTTATTATCATTTTAAAAACAAAGCAGAGCTATTTTACGCAATGGTGGAACAGGATTTTCAATTATTAAACAAAAAGTTAGATAAAATTTGTAATCAAAAGTTATCGAGAGAGGAGCAACTAAGAGCGGTTTTATTCGGTTTTATTGAATTTGGTCTAAGAAATCAGAGTCATTATGAAATTATGTTTTTAATTAAAGATGCCGAATTAAAAGAGTGTTTGGCAAATAGTCCTAATGTTAGTTATGAAAAATTTGCGAAGGTTATTTCTTTTTTATGTGATGGGGAATTAAATGCGATGATAATATGGTCTGTTTTTTTATCATTACATGGATTTGTAGCACATTATTGCAGAAGTGGCCAAACGTTTGAAGAACTACAAGGTTTGGCTAAGGTACATGTAGAGTTTATTTCAAAATCGCTTCTTATGTAAGTGATTTTCTTTTTAATATTAATTAAACAGTGGTTAATTAATTTAGGAGGGGATTTATAATGAAAAAGGCTTTAGTATTAGGTGCTTCTGGTTCAATGGGTTATGCAATTGTAAACGAATTATGTGGCCGAGGGATTCATGTGGTTGCTTTTGCAAGAAATAAGGAGAGATTAGGTGCATTATTTTCTGGGAACAAACATGTAGAAGTTGTAGCCGGCGATGTATTTGTAAAAGAGGATATAATGAATGCTGCTAAAGATGTTGATATTATATTTCATGTTGTAAATATTCCGTATTCAGATTGGGAGAAACAGCAAGAGAAATTATTAATAAACATATTAGAGGTATCGAAACATTACGGTATCAAACTAGGGATAGTTGATAATATTTATGCGTATGGAAGGCAAGGGGAAGGGCTTGTAAAAGAAGAGGCTAAAAAAAGACCACACACAAAGAAAGGGAAGATTCGTTTACAACTTGAAGAGATGGCAAAACAAGCTAATGTACGAATGTTTATTGCTCATTTCCCAGACTTTTATGGTCCAAATGCAGAAAGCACACTTGTTCATCATACATTAAAGGGAATACTTGCAAATAAAATGTCTAGCTTTGTTGGAGATAAAAAGATTGCCCGTGAATATATTTTTACACCAGATGGTGCAAAAGCAATGGTTGAATTAGCTTTACATGATGAGGCCTATGGACAAAATTGGAACATACCAGGTTATGGTGTTATTACAGGTGAGGAAATGATTCAACACATACGGGAATTAACGGGGTATACGAAACGAGTAATAACTGTAAAAAGAGGAATGATCCAGTTTATTGGTCTGTTTGATAAGCAGATGAAAGAATTTATGGAAATGCTATATTTGACGGAAAAACCAGTTGTATTAAGCGGGGAGAAATATGAGAGGTATATCGGGGATATACCAAAAACTTCGTATTATAATGGGCTAAAAGAAATGATTATATCTATGCAAAAAAAGGGTTTGTAAATGTTAGTATATAAAAAAGTTACTTCTACCTACAGAAGTAACTTTTTTGTTATGCCTTTTGTTTAACTTCACTAACTTTCTTTTCAGCTACAATAAAATGCGGTCTACGTTTTGTTTCATAATAAATACGACCGATATATTCACCAATAACACCTAGGAATATGAGTTGAATACCGCCAATAAATAGTATAGCGGAAATGAGAGTAAAGTAACCAGGAACTTCCACACCACCAAGGATAATTTGAACGAACGTAGTGATTACATATAAAAGTCCAAAAATGGTTGTTAGTAATCCAAGATATATAGATAGGCGTAACGGTTTATTATTGAATGAAATTACACCATCAATTCCGTAATTTAATAATTTCGAGAAGGTCCATTTACTTTCTCCATCAGAACGTAATACATTTTCATATTCAATAATTAATTCGTTATAACCAATCCAAGAGAATAAGCCCTTTGAAAATCGGTTGTACTCACTTAAGGATACTAATGAATCCACTGCTCTTCGACTTAAAAGTCTAAAGTCACCAATACCATCTACTAATTCAATATCTACAAATTTATTCATCACCTTATAGTAAAGACGAGAGACGAAAGAGCGAACGGGTGAATCACCAGTTCTTGTCCTTTTTGCAATGACTTGGTCGTAGCCATCGTTATATCCTTCTAACAGTTCTTTTATTAACGTAGGAGGGTGTTGTAAGTCAGCATCCATAATAACAATGGCATTGCCTGTAGCGTATTTTAAGCCAGCTAACATTGCAGCTTCTTTTCCGAAGTTTCGACTAAACGATATATAGTGTACCGATGAATCTGAACTAGCTAAATCACGTAAAATATTTAATGTATCATCTTTACTACCATCATTAACAAAAACAAATTCATAATCGGTAGTTAATTTATGAATTTCAAGAGAAGTCTCTGAATAAAAGGCTCGAAGCACCTTTTCTTCATTGTAGCATGGTACAACGATTGAAAGAGTCATTTTTGACACTCCTTGTTTGTAGTGGGTTAAAACAATGTTATGCGTTTTTATATGAAGCTATCCAATTGGATAGCTTCATGATTCATTGATTGCTCATTATTGCTTTTTAAAAGAAAATTTTCGTCGTGCTTTTGGATTTGTGAAAATTAGTAAAGCTACACAAATAATTAGTGAGATAATTGATATAATCATACCTAATTTGAAGTAAGGTGTAACGTAAGTCATTTCGATTACATGTGAGCCTTTTGTAATGGGAACACCGATAAAGGCAGAATTCGCTTTCGTAAATTCCTTTTCTTTTCCATCAACTTTTATAGTCCAACCTTTACTATATGGAACAGATAAATATAGGAGCCCGTCTTTATTTGAGTTGATATCCCCTTTTAAATAATTGTTCTTATAATAAATATTTTCAAGTCTATTTTCAGTTAATTTTTTTGTTTCTTTTTGTACACTTTCATAGTTTACGATATTTGCTTGTAAGTCACCTAATTCATACTCACCTGCCATATCAATAGAGATAGTTAGGTTTTCTGGACGCTCAGTGCCTAAATTGTAAACAAATCTTTCTAACGGATACGAGTATGCACCAGCATCGTCACCTTTTCCGATTGTTTTTCCATTAACAGTTGCATTGAATGTACCTGTATTTTTCAATTTTAATTCTATCAGTAGGTCACCAGGCGTATTAGGATAATTGATAGGTAAGATCATATTTCCAAAGCCATGAACAATTAGTTTGTTTCCTTCTTTTACCATATTTTCGAATTTTGCTTTTTCCATTTTAATAGATACTGCCTTTGACTTAAGGTCTTGTTTATTAAAATGGTTTAATGAAAATTCTTTTGTATTATTAACGACAACAGCATGTAATAATAATTGATCACGCTGAGCGAAGTTTAATTTAGAAAACTCTTCTTCACTTATAGCCGAATCATATACATACCCTAACGGTAAGGTATAGTTATTTTTGTAAATATTATATGGTCCTACTTGCTGTAATAGTTTATATCCATAAGGTACATTCTTTGGATCTGTATCAGCACTTAATACGCGATATTTTATACCTAGCATATTTTCAAGTAGCAGTCGACTATCAGCTTGATAAAACATTGAGGGTGTATCGTACATTTGGAATA
Organism: Bacillus sp. Root131; assembly: GCF_001429475.1. NCBI lineage: Bacteria > Bacillati > Bacillota > Bacilli > Caryophanales > Bacillaceae > Bacillus > Bacillus sp. Root131. The sequence goes on along the minus strand of NZ_LMJQ01000044.1, from coordinate 136,070 downwards.
CGCCATATTTATTTTTCATAAAGTCATGGACATAATAATTAACCAAGCTTTGATATGTACTTACGCCATGATATCCTTGTAGCATTGGTGTGTTATATTCGCTATATGGATTAAGAATACGATAAAAGTCTTTATCATTTTCTTGTATGTAGCGAATTGCAGCAATTTCTTCTTTATTATCATAGCCTGGTTCGTGTAACTTTTCAGTTGAAATCTGGCTCTGTCCGTAAACGGTACTAAGTATATTATTCGCATACATATAATTCATAGAAATTGTGCTAACGAGTATGTTCAATACAACTAAAAATTGTATGAAAGGTTTAGAAATATAACGCCATAAACATACTGTAATAACAGAAAGAACGACAGTTCCGAGTAAAATGTTATCAACGTCTTGTAAAGGTTTATCAGTTACATTTATATTTGCTTTTCTATAAAATGCATAAATGAATAATCCAATAGACACTAATAAACTTATTAAATAAGGTAATTTGTAGTCTTTCTTATGAATAATCATCCAATCTAGAATGTATGCAATTGTTTGGGCAATGACAAATACAAATAAATAAAACCATCTAGATTGCATTGCTGAAAAACCATTAAATACAGAATATGTATATGGAAGCATAAACAGAATGAACATGAATAACGTAAAGAATACTTTATTTTTAACGAGTTTATCACGTATAAACATTCCAAATACGATTAAGAATAAAATTAAAGCTGGTAAAGCTAGTTGATGATTTTCAGCACTATACATGAAGAAAATATTTTCCATTAAATCTTTATAAAATTTATCTTCAAATAATAGTGGTATCTCAAACTTTTTTGATAGTCGATCGGCGCTAAATACGGCATTAACTGATGGGAGGAAGCAAACGGCGGCTAAACCGAGTGATAGTCCGTACAATAAGCCGATTCTAATATAATAAGTTAGAAAAGAGACAATCGTTTTATTTTTTTGTGTCGCAAAGTATTGGAATAATGCATAAATGAATATGAAAATACTTGTGATAAAAGCAAAATAAAAGTTTGATGCTAACATTAAAGTAGCAGCGATTAGGAAAAGTCCGCGCTTCTTTTCAATAATATATTTATCAAGTCCCCATATTACTAATGGTAAAAATACAATGGCATCAGCCATGAAATCCCATAGTAAAGAGTGGCGGATGAAAGTAATACAGCCACCATATATAATAGCAGCAACAAAAGATGAGAATGCTGTTTTATTATGGTAACGTAAAGAGCCATACATGAATAACATAGCTAAAAAGTTTTTTAAAATACTCATGTATAATTTCACGTCATACACTTGCTCAAGACTTAGTTTAGGTAGTAACAGTGTAATCCAGAAAAACGGTGATGTGCTGTAATAATAACTAAACTCTCCAAATAAATCTCCACCTAACCCATAATCAAAAGACCAGAAAAGGTTGCCATCTTTAAAGGCATGTTGCAGAAGAAACGTAAAGAAGCCAAATTGGCGTAATGCATCCCCTGTACCAGAAAAGGCTTGATTAGATGTTAAAAAGAAATAATGAAAAGCAAAAGCACACAATAATAATATTGGCATAATTATTATCGTTTTCTTGGAAAAGAACTTATTATTCGGCTTTATGCTCATAAAAATTGATAATCCTCCTTTAAAAGTTGTTATCATGTAGCAACTAGTTTTTAGGTAGCATATAAAAACACACCAATTTTTAAAGGTGTGTTCTTTAGTTTTAACATGAGAAAATATATATTTTTGTTGAAGCATATATATTTTTACAGGCATTGAAATTCATAGTTTACATGTAATTTAGTATAAGGCATTTTCAGAAAGTAAGTCAATTTGACCTGGAATATATAGAATTTTTTTACTGAAGAAAAATAGTGGTATATAAAAAAACAAAAAGCTTTTCCATTTTTAAATAGGAAAAACTTTTTGTTTTTAAGCATGTTTGCGAATGAGCTTTTGTTTTATAAACCCTAAAACGAATCCACGTATTTGAGGGTCAATTAAAACCCCGATTATACCGTATAGTATACCAGTAAGCGTTAAAGCAACTAATGGTGGTAAGTTGATTAATGCGATTCGGTATATACCGTAACTAATAATAAAGGCTAAGGAATTAAATATAATTCCTTTAACTAATAATTGCATGCCTTTACGAATAAAGAGGGTAAATCCGATTAATAGTGTAATTTCGGTAAGGATAGCTGCGGCAGCTGCCCCCATCATTCCATATTTACTACCTAGTACAATATAACCTATGATGGCAACAACTAATCCAATAGTCATTGTTGTTGCGCGTTTCCATTGCTGGCCAATTGTTGTTAAATTGTCGGCTAGTGGATAGTTAATTGATTGTAAAATAACCATAAACGCTAAAATAGCAAGAGCGTCACCAGCGGGAGCGTACTTTTCTCCTAATAAACTAACAATCCAGAAACTTGGATCAGCAATAAAGGGGATAGAAATTCCCATTCCTAAAAAAGACATAAGTTTTAATTCAAAACTTGATAATTTTCTATGTTCTTCGATGTTTTTCTCATTACCAAAAGCAAAAAGCCTTGGATAAAAGGCAGCTGCAATTACTCCCGGTATTTGATATAGTACAGCTGGTATTTTAGATGCAGCACCAAAGAATCCAACTTGATTATATGTTGAAACCTTTTCTAAGATAATAGGCCCCAATTGTGGTAAGAGCATAATGATGATTCCATTGATTGTGAAAATAAGTAGTTGATCTAAAATACCTTTATCCCAACCCTTATGGACTTTTGTATAGCGTATTGTCATTATAAAGGCGATAACACCTGTTACAAGACTAGATACCCCGTACATGGCAGCAACCATCATAAGTGACCATTGGAAAGACATCCCTAGTAATAGGGCAGCAGCAGCTGTTACACCTTGTAGTACAGAAATAATAGCTGTAAATTGCATGCGTTCTGTTACTTGGAAGTAAGCCATCCCAACACCTTGTAAGGTTGCTCCGAACATTGTTGGTAGAACAACCCAATATACCATCGCACGTAAGTAAGCATCGGGATAGAAGAACTGGGCAAAAATAGCGAAAAGTACAGAAATTACGATAGCTAATATTAAACGAATACGTAAATAACTACTTATTAGCACGCTAATATTAGCATCGCTTCTCGTTCCTTCACGCATAAACGTATGTGTCAAGCCTGCATCTGTAAAGTAACAAATAACAGCTGAAACTGCTAACGCAGTTGTAAACATACCGTAATCACTTGGAGAAACATATCTTGCAAAGAAAATGGTTGCAATAGCCAGTACAAATCGAACAGTAATATTTCCTACAAATAGGTAGGAGGCATTTTTAAGAATCTTATTTGTTTTCATGGGAAAAAACCTTTCTATTCTTTAGGACCTTTTTTGTCTGTCCTATTTGTAAATTTGATTTGTTTACGGAAAGAGAGGTGAGTACTATACTTTCAGTTTAAGAAAACAGAAATTTAATTCGTACAAACCAAAGCATTGCATATAGTTTTTTACTACGCTTTCCGTTTTTTGAATAGATTTTACGGCAATATTTCTTTATATCTTTTTTGATTAATTGAACTTGGGCATTATTTAATTGAGAGTTTTCTTTAATGTATATACAAGCATTATTGATAACCGTATAAGGGAATAAATAAGTCTCAAGAATCTCAATAAGTGACTGAGGGTCTTTCGTAATGAAGTCTTGAGATTTATTATGTACCCAGTCTTTCATACGATTGAATACTTCCAGTTCTTTAGTTGTTTTTAATTCGTAATCTTTATATTTAGAAGAAAGATTTCCTTCTGATAAGATTCTATAATATGTTAAATATTCATCGACATAGCATACATTTGTCACACTCATTAGTTTAAATAAAAACTCCAAGTCTTCTCCCCAGCTACATCCTGGTGTAAAACGGATATTATGATTCATTGCGATAGAGCGTTTGAAAATCCAAGTACTTGTTTGAGCAACAACTTGGTGTGTTAAGAATGCTTTTGCCATATCACCTTTAATAAAGTTTGTTGTATGCTCAACCTTTTCGCCTGTTTCTTCGTAGAAATTCATATAACCACAATAGCACGCGTCCATGTTGTTTTTATGCATACTCTCGATTTGTTTCTCAATTTTAGTTGGATGCCATAAGTCGTCACTATCAAGGAAAGCGACGTATTCTCCGCTAGCATTTTCAATCCCTGTATTACGAGCTACTGAAACACCTTGGTTTTTTTGGTGAACGTACTTTACTTGACCCGGATATTTTTCGGCAAGGTTTTTCACGATAGAAGGTGATTGATCTTTACTTCCATCATCTACAATTACAATTTCAATGTTTTTATATGTTTGATCTAGTATTGACTGCATCGTTTCTTCAATATATTTTTCCGTGTTATACAGAGGTATGACAACAGAAACAAGTTGCTTTTGTTCCATCATAGAATTTTTATCTCCTCAAGTTTTTTATGTCTTGCACCATATATACAAGCCCTTTGAAAGGGAGAAGATTACAAGAACATCTGTATAAGTTTAACGCATATAAACTTTGTAAATCAACTTTCTATTGTTGTACTTTGTATAAAAAGTATTTATTATAGAACGTATTGTGTTGTAAAAATATAGAAAAAATTTTTGAAGGTTATGTATCTGAAGGGAGAAGATGAGATGTTAGGGCGATTTACTCGCAAATCTAATATAGTCCTTTTAGGGATTATTATGATTGTCGGGTTTGCACTTCGTTTTGCAACTTTACAAACACATGGTGCAGATCTATCTATAGCTAGCGATGATATAGGTTATCAAAAAACGGCAAATATTTTATTGGAAACAGGGATGTTAACATACCATGAACCAGATAAACCAACGATTCATATTATGCCGGGTTTTCCAGCCTTATTAGCTGCTGTATTTTACTTTTTTGGAAATGGCAGTGAAGGTCTTTTTATAGCCAAATTAATCATTATTCTATTAGGGGTACTTAGTATTTTGCTAACTTATAAGATTGGTACTTATTTATTGAATCCTGCTGCAGGATTAATAGGTGCTTTCTTATTAGCTGTGTATCCTCCAGAGATTGTTATGGAAAATTTAACTTTAACAGAAGGGCCGTTTCTATTCCTTTCATTAGGATTAGTATATTGGAGTTTAAAATTAGCTGATACTCATAAAACGAAACATCTTCTGATTGTATTAATTTTCTATTTTTTAGCACTGTACCTCCGCGTACAAATTGCCTTATATCCAATCTTATTATTTGGGTATCTTTTAATGAAACGCTATCCATTCCGGATTATGATGAAGCAGGCGATTATAAGCATAGGAATAGGACTTATCGTACTTGGACCATGGTGGGCCCGCAATTACATTCAATTTGATAAATTTATCCCACTAACTGCAGGGGCAGGGAATCCGTTATTACTTGGAACGTATCAAGGGGAAGGTTACCCAGAAGGTAAGGATATGGGGGAACTTGAAATAGAATTACATGCAAAGTACCCTAATCTTGAAGCGCATGAATTTATGGAGTTAGAAGAAAAAATAGCCATTGATAAAATGAAAGAATGGTGGAAAACGAATAAGGGCTCTATGATAGAGAGTTATTTAGTCTTGAAACCAGAAATTCTTTGGAAAAAACCGTATTATTCTATAGAGCATAATATTGAAGTATTCAATGTTTCTGCAAAGGATATGAATGAAATATATAATTTTATTAAGACGACGTTTTTAATATGTACAGTACTTTCATTTATTTTCCTTTTAAAAAGGTGGAGAGAGACTACATTTTTATGGTCAATCCTTTTACTGCAAACAGCTTTAACATGTTTTTATGTTGCATATGAACGATATGCATTACCGTTAATACCATTCTTATTTATTATAATTGGAGTAGGGACCGTGGCAACGATTATGAAAATTAATAAATTATTAATTAGAAAAAAATAATTTGCAATAAAAAACATCTTAATTTTTTTAAAAAATTAAGATGTTTTTTTGTATATATTCATATTTAAATAGAAAACTATTCGTTATCGGTTTCAGTTTGCGTTACTTTTAATTTTTGCTTTAATAACGCATAATCTTGCGTTAATGTTACAAGTTGATGATGTAATTTAGAAATTTTTCTTGTTAAGTCAAAAATTAAGATGAAACAGAATAATAGTCCAAATAAAAATAAAACAGATGGAGGATATTCTACGTGTAATAGTTGTCCAATCCAATTTATAATTTTTTCAGTAGAACTTAAAATTGCCATTGAAACACAAACAAAAATCCATAAAATGGCATATTTAGTTTCTAAAGCTCCACGACGAATAGAATTAATAATTAATAAAAATAATAATAGAATGAAGATAAATGAAAAGGTAATTATAGGCATTTATTATCAACCTTTCACAATTTTTTGCATCAATATAGCAAGGCTTACTTTAATCATGTAATATGCAGATTTAAGAGGTGTAATAGAAGATTGTCCCCCTTGGCGCTCTTGCATATTTACGGATATTTCATGAATGCGTAATTTTTTCTTTTTTAAATGAATAAGGACTTCTGGTTCTGGATAATCTTTTGGATAATTATGTGCAAAAATCTTAATTACTTCTCGATTGATAGCACGATACCCAGAAGTTGGATCCATAAAGGTTTGTTTTGTTAGTACTTTCAGTAGAGCAGTAAAATAAAAAATACCAACTCTTCTGGAAATACTACCTTTATAAGCTGTTTTCTCTGTAAAACGTGAACCTAGCACCATATCGCATTGGTCTTCAGCAATAGGTTTTATAATTTTGTACAAGTCATCAGGATTATGTTGCCCATCAGCATCGAACTGAATTGCAATATCATATCCATTCTCATAAGCGTATTTATAACCAGTTTGTACAGCTGAGCCAATACCTAGGTTATATGGTAAGTTCACAAGGTGAACAGGAAAATCATTTACGATTTGAGCTGTTTTATCATGTGATCCATCATTAATAACGCAAATGCTTAATTCTGTAAAATGCTGTTTTAGTTTTAATAGTCTTGTTAATGTATCTGCAATTGCTTCTTCCTCGTTATACGCAGGAATAATAATTAACGTTTTTGGTATTGAAATTGGTACCTCAATAGACATTATCGCACCATCCCTTATATACTTAATTATATTATAGTTATTTTTAAACGAACCTTATCTAATATACCATTAATAGTATAGCAAAATAAAGGAAAAACTGGTGGGTTATTTTAGGAGACAAACAGTAAATAAAAGATAAGAGCTGGAATTTTTTTATAATAAAAAATACATGCAAGGATGAAATAAACCTGTGCATGTATGAAGTGAGAGTAGCGTATTATATATTCCATGGCTTACTTAAAGTTAAAACTTCAGCCATCTCTTTACTTTTTAAACGTCCCTTTTTTCGGTTTTCCGCACGTTCTAAACCGGTTGTGTGTAACCAATGTTCTTCCTGAGTTTCAGGGAGTACTTGTGGTACGGACGAAGGTTTTCCATCTTTTATTGCCACAAATGTAATGAAGCAAGTAGCAGCAATTCTACGCTCGCCTGCTAGTAAATTTTCTGCGATTACTTTTACGAAAACTTCCATTGAAGATTTCCCTGTATAACATACAAATGCTTCATAACAAACAGAATCAGCTTGGTGAATTGGAGTTAAAAAATCAACTGAATCAATAGATGCTGTTACGCAATGTTTACGACTATGTCTTGCAGCCGCAATTGAAGCAATACTATCAATTTCTGCTAATAATTTCCCTCCAAAAAGTGTTTGGTGATTATTTAAATCGTTAGGAAAAACACGTGTTGTCTTAATTGCTTTAGATTCTCGCATGAATTTCTTTTCCATATATTCAGCCCCTATAGTCTGTTTTCAATCAGAATAATATGTGTAAGCGGAGTACTCATATTAGATATTTAATGAAGTAAAGTGTATTCCAAAAGAGAATGATTTAAACTTCTGTATTTGTATTCATATAACTGAAAGAAAATTTATTTTATCTAAAATGTAGTGTAAAAGAGGATTCGCTTACATTGCAAGTAAAAAGTAATGACTATGTATTTGTCATAGAAATTCCCTATCAGCCGTGTACCCATTCATGATAGAATCGTTTTGTTATGAATGGAAATAGAGGTGCAATGGACATATGAATCATATACAAACAAATTTTTCATCTTTCTTCAATAAAATTACGATCGGTGCGATGCTCGCATTTTTTGTTTATAGTTGTTGGGCAGCATTTGAGACAAGTAAGCAATTTTTTGGAGGAAGTACAACAAGTGTAACAATCATACTGGCAATTTTCGTCATACTCATTTTGTTAGTGGCATCAATCCTACAATATCGTTTTACAGATAAACAATTTCTTATTTTTCTTATAAGTATATCTATAGTTGTGAGACTTAGTATGCTGTTATTTGTAGATGCTCCAATAATTGGTGATATGAAAGTGATGTATGAGTCTGCAAAGCAGATTGCAATTGGTAATAATATAGGGACTGTAACTCATTTGCCTTTTATTATATATGAGTCAGTAATTATTCGTATATTTGGTGATACATTATTCGCTTTACAACTATTTAATGTGTTATTTTGCGCAGGAACCGCATTTTTTATTTATCGTATTGCGGCAATGGTTTTTGGAGAAGAATGCGGGCGTATTGCTTCTATATTTTATGCTCTGTATATTCCAAATATATTCATGAGTTCCGTATTAACTCCTGAGTCACTTGCAATATTTTTATTTTATTTTGCTTGTTACATACTTTTATATAAAGGATTAGATCATCCTTATATGTGGGTGTTTTCAGCGATTTTATTTGCATTTAGTAATATGATTTTCCCAATGGGATTATTTCTTCCTATTTTTATCACGGTATATATATTATTAATTGAAGTGTTTCAATCAGCAACGAAACAAAAAGTGTTACTAAAGATGATAGGGATACTTATTCTATTTTATATTGCTCATTTTAGTGTGAATTATGGAATTAAGACAATGGGACTGTCACAATATACGATTGCGAATGAGACGTATGTTCAATCTGTCTTAATTGGAAAAACGCAACATGAGGAAAAAATATCGAAAAATCAAAGTGTAACAGAGCATATTGATCAAAAGTTAAAAGAGATTGAGGGAGAAAGATTTAAACTTTTAGAACCGATGATAAATCAGTTTTCAGAGGAGGGGATAAATTCTATTCTTTTCAAATGTGAAAAACTGATATATATAGCCGTAACATTGTTTATGAATATAGCTCTATTACACTTCCTAATTAAGAAACAACAAAATGAGGGATATATGTTGTTCTTATTTTTAATTAGTGGCTACGTATTGTTAAAGCTCTTCCAAGTAGATATGGCATATTACAATGTAATTATGCCGGCATTGTTTATTTTGCAGAGCTTTGGTGTTTATATGAGTTATGTGTATTGTCAAAAAATATTTTTCAGAAAGTAAAAAGAATCCATTCTGGATTCTTTTTTTGATGAAAGATGAAATTTAGTAGTCAGTGCAGATGAAAAGTATGCCTGACCTGAATTTTGTCTTATCGATTTAGTTCTAGTTGCAAATTATCGGCTGTTAGAGCCATTTGTGAGGAATCATCTTGAATTCCTTTCATGACTTGTGAAATAGTTTGTAGCTCATGTTCAATTTTCTTATTCTGTTCTTTTGAGTTAGACATATCTTTTACAATTTCTTGGAAGTATCGATCTGTTGCCGACATACTATCCGTTCCTTCCGATACGAGAGAGCTAATTTGTTTCACGGAAGACGAGACACGGGTAATTTGTTCATTTGTTTTTTCGACGAGCTTTGTAACGTTAAATATCGATTCTTTCGTTTGCTCTGATAATTTTCGGATTTCACCAGCAACAACAGAAAACCCCTTCCCAAATTCTCCAGCACGTGCAGACTCGATAGCAGCATTTAGTGCGAGTAAATTTGTTTGCTCCGCGATCGATTTAACGATATCTATGATTTCGTTAATTTTGTTAGAAATATCGAGAAGTTCATGAGTATCTGTAATAATCGTTTCCATATTCATTTGAATAGATCCCATTCGTTTGTTTTGCTGGTTTAATTGTTCTTTCCCTTTATTCGCTTTTTCTTCAGATGTTGTAGCTAATGATGTACCTGTTTTAGCAATCTCTACAATAGTTTCAGACTTAGCGGTTAGTTTTTGAATAGAAGAGCTTGTCTTTTCAGATACAGCAGCTAGTTCTGTTGCGATATGCGTAATTGTCATAGCAGTTAGTTCTTTTTCTTTCTCATGCTCTTTTTGCATTCTTTCATATTCAGATTCATAAGCTGCAAGAACAAGTTCTTGTTCAAGAGTGAATAATTTATTTATGACATTTATAGAATAGGAAAAATCATCGATTGTTGTTATTTTTGTTTGCAAAATCTTCATAATAGAGCGGAATAATTCTTGATAAGCAGCAGTATACCATTTTCGATGTAAGCCAATTTGTACATGTCGTTTGGCAATCCTAACACGCTGTTCAATAAAATCTTCATGCATATTGCCGCTGAATAATTCTTTAATATGTGTTTTTAAAGTTTGCTTTAGTTTTGGAATAGAGCTGTAACGTTCAATAATAGTAATTAAATTAGGTTGTTTTGTAATGTTGGCATAGAATTTTTCAGTAATCCAATCAATTTCTGCATAAATAAAAGGCTGTAGTACTTTTACAACTTGTAAATCTTCTTTTGAAATGTGTAGCATATCCATTTGAATTTTCAGTTCAGAATTAGTAGGTACATTAAAAGTTATTTGTTGGTCCTTACTTAATTCGATTATACTAGCGTTTGTTTTATTAATATTTTTTTTGAAAACCCCAAGCATCATTCTTCCCCCTGTGTATAAAACGTTTTCAATTTTAAAACTAATATAGAGTAATTATATATGCTTATATATAATTACTCTATATTAGTTCGTAGAATAGTATATAAATTAAGAGAATTCTAGATAGAATTCTCTTAATGGCCTTTATTAATTTTAGCATGTGTTTTAAAGAAAACAGGGAAATGCACATTATATATTACAGTGACGACACGAATAACGAATGTTACTAATAAACAAACATAGAAAGCTAATACGTGCGCGCCCATAGCGTGTGTGATTAGGAAGCTAATTGCTCCTAAGATAGAAGCGATTGCGTAAATCTCTTTTCGGAATACGTAAGGGATATCTTGAGCACAAATGTCACGCAAAATACCGCCTCCAATACCTGTAATGACTCCCATTGAAACAACTAAAAATGAGGCGTCAACATGATGTGACATTGCCGCATTTGCACCAATAGCTGTAAAAACGCCTAAGCCAACAGCATCAGAAAGCATAATAACGATTTGAAGTTTATTGATGCGCTCAAAAAACATACAAGTAAATAATGCTGATAATACACTTACGAAAAAGTAAATGGGTTTTACAAATGCGACAGGGGGCAGGTTACCAATCATGATATCACGAATAATACCGCCGCCGAGCGCAGTAGCTACAGCTAAACAAAGGACACCAAATAAATCTAAATCTTTTTTTAAACCAACTAATGTACCAGAAATGGCAGCGGCGATAATGCCAAGAAACGTAAATATATCGATTAATAACATGGCCTTAATCCCTTCCTCTTAAAGATGTTCCAGAGAAAAAATATACACTAAAGTATTGGAAATAACAATTACTTTTCGTTACATGTAGAAAAACGGATAAAATACATAAAGAAAGCGTTTGAAAATGTTTAGGGGAAAACGAAGCAAGGTTAATTTTTAGTTGTAGGGTAGCCGAGTGAATGTCATTTTTTAACCGTTAAATTATATATATCAATAAAATGATTAATAAATGTTTGCTATAATGCTGATAATAAGTGAAAGAGTGTTAGATAGTTTTTATAGAGATAGGGAAGGATAGCTAAAGGATAATATTTTCTAGTTACTAGTTACGATGGATTGGCTAGTTTCGGTATAAAAATAGTTCTCAATTTAAATATGAGTTATGTTATAATTGCTAGGTGTGTTTTAACGATAATAAATTATGATTAAAAGATAATGTTAAGATTTTGTATGGAGGTCTTGGAATGTTAGCAAATCAAGCTAGGGTTAGATTTGAGCATTTTTTGCTCTTTTTTATTATTTTACAGCCTGTTTTAGATTTATTAACGTCTCTTAGCATCACTTTATTAAAGTCAAATGCTACCGTTGGAATTTTAGTAAGATTCCTTATTATGGCTGTTGGTGGTATTTACATTTTAATTCAGGCAAAAGAGAAGGAAAATAGAAAGTTTTTAATTTATCTTATATTATTAGCCGGAGTTTTAGGGGTAGGATTTATTAATAATAAACTAGTTAAGGATCCTATTGTACTTAGTGAAGAAGTTAAATTCGTTGCGAAAGCATTATATATATATATTATGCTGGGGTCATACATTTTAGCTTTAAAATCATTGAAAAAGACAGTTAATATTAGTGATAAGGTTCGAAATAGTATTGTATATTCTACATTAATCATTAATGCAATTATGGTTATTTCTATTTCAACATCTACTGACTTTGGTAGTTATGAATGGATGAAGGTTGGTTCTCGAGGTTGGTTCTATGCAGGGAATGAACTAGGTTCAATCTTAGCTATTATTTTCCCTATTGTGGTACTATATTCTATTCAAAAAACAAAGAGCTGGAAACACATTTTATATTGGATTCCATCAATTTTAATGATTTATTCGCTAATTCAGGTTGGTACGAAAGTAGGAATGGGCTCAATTGGTGCTACGTTAGCGGCAGCAATCGGGATTATTTTACTTCAATTATTATTTGATAGAAAAAATCCGAACAAAAAATCCCTTGCGCTTAATGCAGTAATTGCTATTATCCTATTGGCCGGTGTAGTTGGAACGTTTAAACAAACGCCATTAGCACAAAATATGGGTATTCACAATAATTATTTATCAGAGCAAAATGTGGCACAGCAAGGTCAAAAAGAAAAAGAAATTAAAGAGAAGCTGAAAAAAGAGCAAGAACTTAAAGAAAAAGAAGAAAAGCACCATAAGGCTGAAAAACCAGAAGAAAAGGCGAAGATAGAAGAGGAAGTTAAGAAAGAGCTTGAGAAAGAGCAAAAGAAAGAAAATCAAGAAAACCTTATTTTCAGTGGACGTCAAGTATATGAAGAAAGACATAAGCAGTTCTTTAAAGAAGCGCCAATGTCACAAAAGTTATTAGGAATGGGTTATGCAGGTAACTTTAAATACAATGAACAAAAGCAGCCAGATCCAAAATTAATTGAAATGGACTTCCATGATTGGTTTTATGATTTCGGGATTATTGGCTTTGTATTACTAATGATTCCATTTATTTATTACGGGCTAAGAATTCTACTAGCATTTGCTACGAGATTTAAGGACATATTTAATATAAAATATGGAATGATTTCAGCAAGCTTATTGTTAGCGTTAGGTATTGCTTATATTGCAGGACATATTTTAACAGCACCAGGAGTTGGGATTTACTTTGTAGTGGTGCTAGCTTATCTAATAGTAGACCTAGAAATTGAATGATAAAAATAAAAGCTAACTTTTGTTAGCTTTTATTTTTTAGTACAGTAAAATAAAAATAGCTGGAAACGTAGCGAGGATTTAAAGGAGGAAAAAACATGAGAATATTGCATATGAATGCAGGAGCAGAAGATGGGGGAGGGAAAACACATATTATTTCACTTCTCGATCAGTTTCCAACTGGTGAAGTAGAATTAGCAGTATTTGAAGATGGAATTGTTGCGAAGGAAGCAAGGGAATTAGGGATAAAAGTCCATGTGTTTTCACAAAAATCGCGCTATGATTTATCCATTTTAAAGAATATAAGTGAATTTATTAATAAAGAAAAATTTGATGTAGTTCATACGCATGGTCCTAGGGCTAATTTCTATGTTTCTTTAATGAAAAAGAGAATAAAGGCAAAATGGGTAACGACTATTCATAGTGATCCATTTCAAGACTTTACTAAACAGGGCTTCAAAGGTTGGATTTTTACGAAATTAAATTTGAAAGCTTTAAAAAATATAGACTTATTTTTCGTTGTAACAAATAGATTGAAAAAAAGCCTGGCAGCATTAGGGATTTCAAATGAAAAGATGCATGTTATTTATAATGGAATTGAATACGATAAGGAAAAAGCAGAAGGCTATAATAAAAAAGAAATGTTCAATATTGCTGAAGATGTATTTACGGCAATCCAAGTAGCGCGATTACATCCTGTCAAAGGACATGAAGTTTTATTCGATGCGTTACAACAAACAAAATTGGAGAAAATTAAAGTATTATTAGTTGGCGATGGCCCATTAGAAGAAAATCTAAAGTCATTAGCTACTGAAAAAGGGATTAACGATAAAGTAGAGTTTTTAGGACATCGTCAAGATGTAAAACAATTATTTGCGTCGTCACATGTAAATTTATTAACTTCTCATAGTGAAGGGTTCCCACTAGTTTTATTAGAAGCGGCAAATCAACGCGTACCATCAATTGTGACTAGGGCTGGAGAAATTGAACCATTAATCGTAGATGAAACTTACGGATGGATTGTGCCAACAGATGATGGAAAGGCATTAGCATTAGCTTTAGAAGAAGCGTATGATAAGTGGAAAACTGGAGAATTAGCAGCAATGGGTAAACATATTTTTGAGCATGCTACTATGAATTTCTCACTTCAAAAACTATATGAAGATACAAAGGAAACATATAAGCAATTAATAGCGAAAAACTTGTAATGATAGAGAGGATAGTTAACTATGGCAGTACAAACAGTTGATATTCTAGGCGTTCCTTTTTCTACAATGACAATGGATGAAACGGTCAAATATTTAAAAGAACAACTAGAAGCGGAGCGAACTCATACGTTTCAGGTAGTAACAGCAAACCCTGAAATTGTTATGTGCGCAAAAAAGGATGAAAAGTTCTATCAAACATTATTGAATACAGATTTAATTACACCTGATGGTATTGGGGTTGTAAAGGCAAGCGGCATGCTTGGTACACCTTTAAAAGAACGTGTAGCAGGTTTTGATTTAATGTGTAATTTACTTGCGAAGTTATCAGAAGATAGTAAACCAGTATCTGTTTTCTTATTAGGTGCAAAGCCGCATGTTGTACAAGCTGCAGCAGATCATTTAACAAAGACATATTCAGCTGTATCCATCGCCGGTACACAAGATGGTTATTTCAAACAAGAAGACGAAGAGAATATTATTTCTCGCATTCAAGAAGCAAAACCAGATTTATTACTTGTTGCACTCGGTTTCCCGAGACAAGAGAACTTTATCCAAAACAATAAGCATCGTTTAGAAACGAAAATGGCTGTTGGAGTGGGTGGAAGTTTAGACGTATGGGCTGGAGAGGTAAAACGTGCACCAAAATGGATTCAAGCGATTCATTTAGAGTGGTTTTATAGATTATGCAGTAATCCAACACGCTGGCGTCGTCAGTTAGTATTAGCGGAATTTTTAAAAGAAGTAATGCGTTCGAAAAAGTAGCGAAATATCGCTACTTTTTTTTATTTATTCATTTTTAATGAAGTGAAACTTTAATCAGTGAGTCATCCCTACTGATTATTAGCCCTCACCAATCGGGATAGACGTTTTACTTTTTGGGAATGATGAAGGAGAATTTTTTACACAAAAGTATTTTACTTATACAATTCACACATGTAAAATGATGTGTAAAGACACCTGTGTGAGGAGGACTTCTAGTGGGCAAGGTAAAAGAAATTTCGAAGCGCAAACTACTTGGTATAGCTGGACTTGGATGGCTATTTGATGCAATGGATGTTGGAATGCTTTCATTTGTAATGGTAGCCTTGCAAAAGGATTGGGGATTAACGAGCCAGGAAATGGGCTGGATAGGCAGTATTAACTCAATCGGTATGGCAGTAGGAGCGCTTATTTTTGGGATACTATCAGATAGAATAGGCCGAAAATCAGTCTTTATTATTACATTATTATTATTTTCTATCGGTAGTGGTTTAACTGCATTAACAACGACACTCGCGATGTTTCTCGTTTTACGCTTTTTAATTGGTATGGGGCTTGGCGGAGAGCTTCCGGTTGCCTCTACACTAGTATCAGAGAGTGTTGAAGCGCATGAGCGTGGGAAAATTGTTGTGTTATTAGAAAGTTTTTGGGCAGGTGGATGGCTAATTGCAGCCCTTATCTCGTATTTTGTTATTCCTAAATATGGTTGGGAAATTGCGATGGTATTGAGTGCAGTTCCAGCACTATATGCTTTATATTTAAGATGGAATTTACCGGATTCCCCAAGGTTCCAAAAAGTTGAAAAAAGACCATCTGTTATTGAAAATATAAAATCAGT
The DNA here is from genome assembly GCF_001429475.1 of Bacillus sp. Root131. NCBI lineage: Bacteria > Bacillati > Bacillota > Bacilli > Caryophanales > Bacillaceae > Bacillus > Bacillus sp. Root131. The sequence goes on along the minus strand of NZ_LMJQ01000044.1, from coordinate 119,728 downwards.
TTGGTCTGGGGAATATCGTAAAGCAACAATTATGCTATGGATTCTATGGTTTTGTGTTGTCTTTTCTTATTATGGAATGTTCCTTTGGTTACCGAGTGTAATGGTGCTAAAAGGATTTAGTTTAATAAAAAGTTTCCAATACGTACTTATTATGACATTAGCTCAACTTCCAGGATATTTCACCGCTGCTTGGTTTATTGAACGTCTCGGTCGTAAATTTGTGTTGGTTACGTATTTAATCGGGACAGCTTGCAGTGCCTATTTGTTTGGGGTTGCGGATTCATTAACAGTATTAATCGTGGCAGGTATGTTACTATCCTTCTTTAACTTAGGTGCTTGGGGAGCATTATACGCCTATACACCTGAACAGTATCCGACGGTTATTCGTGGTACTGGTGCAGGAATGGCAGCAGCATTTGGGCGTATTGGTGGTATTCTTGGGCCACTATTAGTGGGGTATTTAGTTGCCTCAGAAGCTTCACTATCACTAATATTTACGATTTTCTGCGGATCAATTTTAATTGGTGTATTCGCTGTAGTAATACTTGGACAGGAAACGAAGCAACGAGAATTAGTATAAAGTGAAATTTTAAACGTAGCCCTGACCGTTTATTACCCTACACTACTCCGCTCTTTCTAGGCAGTTAATGTAGGATAAAGGGGGAGAGGAAACCGAAGTGGTTTCCTTTTTTCTGTTTTTTTAGATAAATAATGGTATAGTAAGAAAAAGGGATTATTTCTTATAAAAGCGAATGTATACAGCAGGACATATGGACAAAGAATTAGGTGGTTGAAGAAATGAAAATTTTACTGATCATGGAAGAGGCAGAAGAGAGAAGAGAGTTAGCTGAAAATTTCACTGAAAATATGAGAAATGTAGAATGTTTTGAAGCAAAGACAGGAACAGAATCTTTATTTATGATGAAAAAACATATACCAGACTTTGTTTTTTTAAGTTCCAAATTACTAGATGGTACTGGTTTTGAATATGCAAGTTTATTACGAGAAATAAATTGCTATACAAAATTTATTTTTGTAGGTGAAAACATAGAGGAATCTATTACAGCTTTTCGTTTCCAAGCATTTTATTATTTATTACGACCATTTCGTGAAGAAGATTTACAATTTCTTTTATATAAAATAGGTAAAGAACAAGGTGAGAAAGCAAAGAGTTATTTGCGGAAACTACCGATAGAAAGTCAAGAGGGTATACGATATATTCTTCCAGAAGATATCGTATATGTAAGTAAAAATAAAGAAAATAAAACTGTTTCAATTTACACAACGAATAATCAGTATATTTCAACATATACACTTCAGGAATTAGAAAATAAGCTAAATGCATATGATTTTTTACGTGTGCATAAAAGCTATTTAATTAATATGTCATATGTAAAAGAACTGAAACCTTATTATAATGGCACGTATAATTTGTATTTAGATAGGTATGATGAGCAACCGATTCCAGTCAGTCGTAATTATGTAAAACGCCTTCGAAATAAAATTGAATTATAGTAGGTAATGAGAGTATTTTAACATGATAAACTGAAAATCCTTCATGATAGGGAGGATTCAAGTTAAATATTCAGAAAATTTAGTACAATCTCCACTAAGAAATAGTATTGGGGGAATTGTATGTGAAGACATTGAAATCGATCTTACTTTGGGGCGTTATTACAGCAGTAGGAGCAGGGGCTTTTGGGGTAATAGCTTTATCACAAGGTGAAACCATTAATGCTGTATGGCTCTTAGTAGCTGCTGTATGTGTATATGCAGTTGCTTATCGCTTTTATAGTAGATTTATAGCGAGAAAGGTTTTTAATTTAGATGATAATCGTCAAACACCAGCCCATACATTAAACGATGGGAAAGACTATGTTCCAACAAATAAGTGGGTATTGTTTGGACATCACTTTGCAGCGATTGCTGGGGCGGGACCTTTAGTAGGACCGATTTTAGCAGCACAAATGGGATATTTACCAGGGACCATTTGGATTATTGTTGGGGTAGTTGTTGCGGGGGCTGTCCAAGATTTTGTCATTTTATTTGCTTCGATGAGACGTAATGGTAAATCGTTAGGAGAAATGATTAAGGATGAGATTGGGCCTGTTACAGGACTAATTGCAATGATAGGTATTTTAGGAATTATGATTATTTTATTAGCAGTATTAGCGTTAGTCGTAGTAAAGGCACTGATTGGAAGTCCTTGGGGAATGTTTACGATAGCAGCAACGATTCCCATCGCTATTTTAATGGGAGTTTACATGCGCTATATTAGGCCTGGTCGTGTTGGAGAAGGGTCAGTAATTGGTATTATCCTACTTATTTTATCTCTTATTGGAGGACAGTATGTAGCAGAAAATCCAACACTTGCAAGTATGTTCACATTTAGTGGCGAAACAATTGCTATTATGCTTATTGTATATGGATTTATTGCATCTGCATTACCAGTTTGGATGTTATTAGCACCACGTGATTATTTAAGTACATTTTTAAAAGTTGGAACAATTGTTGGATTGGCGATAGGTATTTTAATTGTAGCACCTGATTTACAAATGCCAGCAGTTTCGCAATTTATTGATGGAACAGGTCCTGTTTTCTCCGGTAATTTATTCCCGTTCTTATTTATTACGATTGCCTGTGGTGCAGTCTCTGGATTCCATGCTCTTGTTTCATCAGGTACGACGCCAAAAATGATTGAACAAGAGGGACATGCACAGCCAATTGGTTACGGAGCAATGTTAATGGAGTCGTTTGTAGCTGCGATGGCAATGATTGCAGCTTGTGTATTAACACCAGGAACTTATTTTGCGATTAATAGTCCGGCAGCACTTATTGGTACGGATGTATCGCAGGCAGCTCAAGTTATTTCTTCATGGGGATTTGCTATTACACCAAATGAACTAAAAGAACTTGCTGTAAATGTTGGAGAGCAAACAATTTTATCACGTACAGGTGGCGCACCAACGTTAGCGATAGGTATGGCATATATTTTCTCACAAGTAATAGGTGGAACGGCGATGATGGCATTCTGGTATCATTTTGCTATTCTCTTTGAAGCCCTATTTATTTTAACAACGATTGACGCAGGAACGCGTGTAGGACGATTTATGATTCAAGATATTTTAGGGCATGTATATAAGCCGTTTGCGAAAACAGATTCTACATTAGCAAATGTAATAGCTACAACGTTATGTGTATTAGGATGGGGTTATTTTTTGTACCAAGGGGTAGTAGATCCACTTGGTGGAATTAATACATTATGGCCACTTTTCGGTATTGCAAATCAAATGTTAGCAGGTATTGCATTATTACTTGGAACGACAATTTTGTTCAAAATGGGGAAAAAGGCATATGTTTGGGTGACACTTATTCCAACTGTTGGATTGCTTATTGTAACGATGACGGCGGGTTATCAAAAGCTATTTCATGAAAACCCTAAAATAGGATTTCTATCTCATGCAAAGGTGTTCCAGGGAGCATTAGATGAGGGGAAAGTGTTAGCACCAGCTAAAAATGTTGCTCAAATGAAGCAAATTATTTTCAATGATTATATTGATGCAGCGCTTTGCGGGATTTTTATGATAGTTGTAATCGCTGTATTAATTTCTGCAATTCGAATTTGGATTCAAGTATTAAGAAATAAGCCGATGCTGCTAAAAGAGGCAGCATATATTTCTAGAGATGAAAGTGAGTCGAGGAACTATTATGCTTAAACGACTACGGAAAGTATGGGGGGAAAGAAAACGCTTTATTAGTTTGCTCGTTGGGGTACCAAGTTATGAAGTATATGTGGAGCATATGAAAAAGCATCATCCTGAAGAAGAGGTTGTATGTCAAAAGCAATTTTTTGCTGAGGCACAAGAAGCAAGATTTAATGCAAAGGGTGGAAAAATATCACGCTGTTGTTAATGAAGAAGGGCGAGTTTTCGCCCTTTTTATTTTTTTGCTGTTTCACGTGGAACAGCAAAAAATAAACAAAAAACTTTGGGAATTATAGGGATTTCGTATACAATAAAGTGGGGAAGGGGATAGATGGAAAAGTAGGGAGATTATTTTATGTTAAGGGACTTATTTGTAAATACAACAATTATTCTTTCCTTTATTTTTGTTGGAGGTCAGCTTTTAAGAGATAGGCCGTTAAAAGAAGAGTTTTCTCTTTGGCAGAAATGTGTAGTAGGTATTCTTACTGGAATATTAGGTATATTACTAATGTATTTCGGTGTTCATGTTGGTACCATCCTATTGGATTTGCGCTACTTAGCTGTTATTTTAGCTGTTATAATTGGAGGCCCGATAGCGAGTACTATAGCTGTTAGTATGATTTTAGTAACTAGGTTATTATTTATGGATTATTCATTAGCTTCTCAAGTAGCTTTTTATACAATTATTGCGATAGGAGTAGGTAGTATCTTTATTTCGCGTCTAAATATCTCTCTAGGAGAAAAGTGGGCATGGTTACATACATATATTTTATCTATTCTAATCCCCTCACTATATATATGGTTAATTAAAGATATTAACATAGTAGGATTATATTTAATTTCTAGTATTATTACAGGCTACATAACATTCATAAGTGCAAATTACGTTTTACAATCCAATGAGTTATTCCAAACGATGAAGCAATACGCAACGGTAGACGCATTGACAGGTCTAGGAAACGTAAGACAGTTTGATTTAGAGATGAATCGTCATATTAGTAATAAGAACATGAAAAATGATTCGCTTTGTTTACTACTTATAGATATTGACCACTTTAAGTATGTAAATGATACGTACGGGCATCCTGCAGGGGACGAAGTGTTAAAACAAGTAGGATGTATTTTACGAGAAACTTCACAATTTCCAGATTTGGCTTTTCGAAAGGGTGGAGAGGAGTTTGCGCTTTTGATACCGAATAAGGGATTAGCTTACGGAATTCGTATGGGCGAGCAAATTCGTATAGCTGTTGAAAGTCACCCATTTCAATTGTTAGATGGAACAAAAATAAAAATTACGGTTTCGGTAGGGGTTTCAGAGTATGAAGGGTCATCAGAGCAATTTATTCAAGCGGCGGATGATGCGTTATACTACTCGAAACGAAATGGTAGAAATAAGGTCAGCTCTGCATCTTAAAGATAAGATGACCAGAAGACATAAAGCTTATAAAAAACACTCACAGAGGCAATGTATGAACCTTGTGAGTGTTTTTATTTATATATTAGACAAGTTCTTTTGATACAACGAATTTACGATATGCACCATGGTGAGTTGGACCTACGTATTCGTTAATTTTGAATGAGTAACGAATAGCAGCTGTGATGAATTCTTTAGCAGTTTTTACTGCTTCTTTCACAGGTTTTCCTTTTGCAAGTTCTGCTGTAATTGCAGCAGAATATGTACAACCTGCACCGTGTGTATTGGTTGTATCGATTTTTTCTGATTCTAGAAGATCGAATGTTTCTCCATCATATAGGACGTCGATTGCAGTTTCCGTACCAAGTTTGCTTCCACCTTTAATTAGTACGTATTTGGCACCTAAAGCGTGGATTTTCTTCGCTGCTTCTTTCATGTCCTCAAGAGAATTAATTTTCACACCGCTTAATTGGTAAGCTTCAAATAAGTTTGGTGTTACAACTAATGCCTTTGGCACAAGAACGTCACGTAAGCAATCGTTCGTTTCAGGATGTAATGCTTCATCTGCACCTTTACATACCATAACAGGGTCAACTACTACATTTTTGAAATTGTGCTTTTCGATTGTTTCTGCAACCATTTCAATAATTTCTACTGATCCAAGCATACCTGTTTTTAAAGCGTCTACGCCAACACCTTCAATTGTTGTTTCTAATTGTGGTTTTAATGTAGAAGCTGGGATTGGAAATACGTTATGTGCCCAACCGTTATGTGGATCCATCGTTACGATTGTTGTAAGAGATGTCATTCCGTATACGCCAAGTTCTTGGAATGTTTTTAAATCTGCTTGTATACCAGCACCGCCACTTGTGTCAGAACCAGCGATAGTAAGTGCTTTATTTAATGTCATTATGAAAGCCCCCTCAAGTGATATAATGAAAACTATGTTTTCACCATTATATCAATGTTACGAATAAGTACAAAGTGAAAAGTAGATGATTTATTTTAAGAGCTATTTAAAATCTTGTATGCAGGAGACTGAGTATGTTTCGAGATAATCGTACAAATGAATTAGTTATATTAAAGGAAATTGCAGAAACATTAAATACATCAAATGATACATATCATGTATTGCAAGCAGTACTAGAAAAATTGCTCAGTGTAACAGGTTTAACGACAGGCTGGATTTTTCTTGCGGATGAAAATGGGAAGTATACGAAGGTGATCGATTACCAGTTACCAGAGGCACTTAAATATGAAAATAAACGCCCGATGTGTGAAGGTGAGTGTTGGTGTTTACGCGGCTTCGTAGATGGGAAATTAGAGAGAGCCGTTAATATTATTGAATGTAAAAGAATTAATAATGCAATTGAATATAATTGGGGAGATACAGAAGGAATTCTTCATCATGCTACGGTTCCTTTAAAGGCTGGAGGAGAGAAATTTGGTGTTTTAAATGTAGCTAGCCCAGGTAAAACACATTTTTCGGAAGAAGAATTAGTATTGCTCCAATCAGTTGCTTTCCAAATCGGGACGGCTTTAAAGCGAACAAAATTATATGAAAATGAAAAGCGAAGAGCACATTACTATGTGAAATTGGAGCGGTTTATTCAAGCTTTAAAAACGATTCATAAGTTTAATGTATTATCTGAAAAGGTGGTAAATCACGTAGGTGAAGTATTTCAGTGGAATCAAGTGGCGTTTTTTATTAGGGAAGAAATAGAGTTATCTTTGCGAGCTTCTTATGGGCAGGAAGAGTTACAAGAGGATGTAAAAGAAGCGGCAAAGAAGGCGTTAGAACAAGGTGAGCTAGCTCTATTAAAACGTGTAAATGGAGTTGTTATTGCTACGCCAATACATATTCAAAATCATATATTTGGTGTTTTATGTGTTAGTTTAAATAATGGAGAATTTGATGTTAATACAATAGATATAATTCAAGCATTATCGAATCACGTTTCATTAATAATAGAGAATCTAAGGTTAAACGAACAGCGCCGTGAACTCGTACGACTGGAAGAAAGAAACCGATTAGCAAGGGATTTACATGATTCTGTTTCGCAAAAATTATTTTCATTAACCTTTATGACAAAAGGGGCTGAGGCCGTTTTAAAAGGTCAAAATGAAAAGGTTGACCAATCTTTGCATGAGATGCGGGAACTAGCGCAAGGAGCTTTAAAGGAAATGAGAACATTAATTTGGCAGCTTCGTCCGGCAGGATTAGAAAAAGGTTTATTACCAGCTTTAAAGCAGTACGGTGAAAACTTGGGACTGAAAATTCGGGAACAAGTTACAGGTGTTCGTGATTTACCGCGTGTAGTAGAGGAAGCGTTATGGAGAATTGGACAAGAAGCTTTGAATAACGTAAGTAAACATGCGAATGTCAGAGAATCAACGATTTATTTCAAAGTGACAGAGAAGAATGTATCATTAGAAATAGTCGATCAAGGAAACGGCTTTGTAGAAAAGGATATAAAAGAGAAGAAATCACTCGGCATGACTACGATGCGTGAAAGAGTAGAATTAGTTGGTGGAACAATTAAAATTGTAAGTAGTAAGAAGCGAACGAGCGTAAAAGTAAATGTACCATTATGATGTGAAAATGAGGGAAGTTTGTGAAAATAAAAGTATTGTTAGTCGATGATCATACAGTCGTTTTAAAAGGATTAGCATTTTTCTTAAGTACACAGGAAGATTTAACGTTAGTTGGAGAAGCAAATAATGGGAAAGAAGCGTTAGTGAAAGTAGGGGAGACGAATCCAGATGTTGTATTAATGGATTTATATATGCCCGAAATGGATGGTGTCGAGGCGACGGCGTGCATCAAAAAAGAATATCCGAATGTGAAAGTAATTGTATTAACTAGCTTTTCTGATCAGGCGCATGTTTTACCAGCGTTAAGGGCGGGGGCAAGTGGGTATATTTTAAAAGATGTAGAACCGGATCAGCTTGTTGAAGCTATTCGAAGCGCATATAAAGGTAATATTCAATTACATCCGGATATAGCAAATACTCTTCTCTCTCAAACACTACCTGTGGAAGAAAAGGAAGAAGAACCTTCTATTCAAGTGGATGTGCTAACGGCGAGAGAAAATGAAGTGCTGCAGCTATTAGCGAAAGGGATGAGTAATAAAGAGATCGCTTCTGTTTTAGTTATTACAGAAAAAACGGTAAAAGCTCATGTAAGTAGTATTTTGAGTAAGTTGAATTTATCTGATCGCACGCAAGCGGCGTTATATGCAGTGAAAAATGGAATTGTATAAGACAAAAGTCGTAAGACCTAGTTCGCCTTTAGAAGGTGGACTTTTTTTATGGAAAAATACGTCTATGTGAGGACGAAAATGTATTGATATAAAGATAAAATATGTTTGTAAGCAACAAAACAACAATTACAAGGGATACCTTTTTTGAAAGCATATAACAACATAAGAGTGAGTACTAGGAGGAAGAAATAATGGCAACAGTTTTATTTGTTAAAGCAAACAACCGTCCAGCGGAACAAGCAGTTAGTGTAAAATTATATGAGGCATTTTTAGCGAACTATAAAGAAGCACACCCAAATGATACAGTAGTAGAACTTGATTTATATAAAGAAGAATTACCATATGTAGGTGTAGACATGATCAATGGTACATTTAAGGCAGGTAAAGGATTTGATTTAACAGAAGAAGAGGCAAAAGCAGTAGCAGTTGCTGATAAGTATTTAAATCAATTTCTAGAAGCTGATAAAATTGTTTTCGGCTTCCCATTATGGAACTTAACGATTCCAGCAGTGTTACACACATATATTGATTATTTAAACCGTGCTGGTAAAACGTTCAAATATACACCAGAAGGTCCAGTTGGTTTAATTGGAGATAAGAAGATTGCATTATTAAACGCGCGCGGCGGCGTATATTCAGAAGGTCCAGCAGCTGAGGTAGAAATGGCTGTTAAATATGTAGCAAGCATGATGGGCTTCTTCGGTGCAACAAACATGGAAACAGTAGTTATTGAAGGACATAACCAATTCCCAGATAAAGCAGAAGAAATCATTGCTGCAGGTCTTGAAGAAGCAGCTAAAGTAGCAAGTAAATTTTAATTTAAATTATAATCGTCACTCAAAGAAACAGCATTAACGTTTATGTTAATGCTGTTTCTTTATATTTTCAGCTCGTCAGCAAGCTTTTCTAATGTATTTCGATCTTGTATATAATATGTTCGGCCTTCTTTTTTTAAATAATTTTGTTGGCAAAACTGGTTTAATACATATAAAAGATGACGATAGCTGACATTTAAGTATTCTGCAGCCTCAGTATGCTTTTCTATATAACAATTATTTTGTTCTGTTAATAAAATAAAAGCAGCTAATCGATTTTCGAAAGGATAACTATAGTTTTTTGCGTAATTTTCAGTGCGAGTAATTGTCTTTTCTCCAATAAATTTGCATAAGTGCTGTAAAAACGTTGCATCTTGTAATACAAGTTGCTGACAATCTTTAAGAGGAAGTGCTAAACAAACACAATCTTCTAGTACTTCAACGGACTTGGTGATATTTTCTACTCCTATTAATCCTAATTCCCCGATAAAAGATGGTGCTTGAATAAAATTAATTAATGAAACTTTCCCGTTTTTATGATTCATATATATTTTTGCTTTCCCAGAAATTAAGTAATAGAGATAAGGGAGGGCGTTTCCTTCGCTACATATCATCTCTTTCGTTTGAAAAGAATGCAGCTCTACATATGGCAAGACATGAAATGAAAATAGGGTATGGAATTGATGGATTCGCATGTATTGATAAATTTCTTCTTCATTTTTGCTGATTTTCATATTTTCACCCCTATTTATAGTATGAGATATCTCCTATTATCTTTACAAGAAGGAATGATACGATTTATGTAAATTTGTTTTTGTAGAAAAGAGAGTGTGATGAATTTATGAAAAAATATAAAACATTACTATTTGATGTAGATGATACATTATTAGATTTCCAAAAGGCTGAAAAAGTAGCTTTACAGGTGCTTTTTGAAGAGAAGGGAATCCCTTTAACAGAGGAGATAGAGGCTCGTTATAAAAAAATAAATAAAGGTCTTTGGAATGCTTTTGAAAAAGGTGAACTATCACGTAATGAAGTTGTAAATAAACGATTCTCTATGTTGTTTAAAGAGTATGGAGAAGAAGTAGACGGTATATTATTCGAAAATAATTATCGTAGCTACTTAGAAGAAGGAAATCAACTCATGCAAGGTGCGTTTGAATTTATAAATCAAATTCAAGGGGAGTATGAGTTGTATATAGTGACAAATGGTGTTTCTAAGACGCAAGATAAACGTTTGCGTAATGCAGGGTTACATTCATTATTTAAAGATGTTTTTGTTTCGGAAGATACAGGTTTTCAAAAGCCGATGAAAGAGTATTTTGATTATGTTTTTGAACGGATTCCTAACTTTGCACCTGAAGAAGGGCTGATTATTGGGGATTCATTAAGTGCCGATATTAAAGGTGGATATGTAGCGGGAATTGATACTTGTTGGTTTAATCCAGAAAGGAAATTAAATGATAGTGGGATTATACCGACATATGAAGTGCATAATTTTGAAGAATTATACGCTCTATTAAAACAGTTTGTTTAATGAAAATAGATGATTGGGGTTTATTTTACATGAATCATTTTTTCTAAAGGTCTTTTTCGAGTTAGTATGGAATATATTTCTTTTGTTGCTTTATATGAAATTGTTAATGTTTATTTTAGAACATTCAGAAAAAACTGTTTGACATTAGGAAATTATTGCTATAAAATCAACGGTAATTGCATAGTCTTATCAAGAAAAGGTGGAGGGACAGGCCCGATGAAACCTTGGCAACAGCCGTATAACGGAATTGTGCCAAATCCTGCAGGTAGTAATCCTGAGAGATAAGAAAGAGCCTTTAGAGCGTGTTTTCAAACTGCTCCTTTCTTGTTTTCAGGAAAGGGGCAGTTTTTTATTTTGTATAAAAGAAAGGAGAATGAGAGATGGGAGAATCATGGGGAAAAGGAACGATTTGTGTGCAAGGTGGCTATACGCCAAAGAATGGTGAACCACGTGTTTTACCACTTTATCAAAGTACAACGTATAAATACGATACTTCGGATGATTTAGCAGCCCTATTTAACTTAGAGGCAGAAGGATATATTTATACGCGTATTGGAAACCCTACTCTAGCTGCATTTGAGCAGAAGTTATCAGATTTAGAAGGCGGGGTAGGAGCTGTTGCAACGGCTTCTGGGCAAGCGGCTATTATGCTCGCAGTTTTAAATATTTGTAGTAGTGGAGACCATTTACTTTGCTCTTCAACTGTTTACGGGGGAACGTTTAATTTATTTGGGGTGAGTTTACGTAAGCTTGGCATTGATGTTACGTTCTTTAATCCCAATTTAACGGCAGATGAAATTGCGGCACTTGCTAACGATAAGACGAAGCTCATTTATGCAGAATCATTAGGAAATCCAGCGATGAACGTTTTGAATTTTAAAGAATTTTCAGATGCAGCGAAAGAGTTAGAAGTGCCTTTTATCGTGGATAATACATTAGCAACTCCTTATTTATGCCAAGCATTTGAGCACGGAGCAAATATTATCGTTCATTCTACGACGAAATATATTGATGGTCATGCAAGCTCTTTAGGCGGCATTGTCATTGACGGAGGGAACTTCGATTGGACAAATGGGAAATATCCTGAACTTGTTGAACCGGATCCAAGTTATCACGGCGTAAGTTACGTTCAAAATTTTGGTGCAGCAGCTTATATTGTGAAGGCGCGTGTTCAATTATTAAGGGACTACGGAAACTGTATGAGCCCATTCAATGCGTATATTAGCAATATCGGCTTAGAAACGCTGCATTTAAGAATGGAGCGTCATAGTGAAAATGCTCTCGTAGTTGCTAAGTGGCTTGCTAACCATGAACGTATTGAATGGGTGAATTATCCTGGATTAGATAGCAATGAAAATTACTCGTTAGCACAAACGTATTTGAAAAAAGGTGCTAGTGGTGTTTTAACATTCGGCATTAAGGGCGGATTAGAAGCGGCGAAAGAATTTATCGCAAATGTAAAACTAGCAACTCTTGTAACGCATGTAGCGGATGCACGAACTTGCGTTATACATCCTGCTAGCACAACGCATAGACAATTAAGTGCTGAAGATCAGCGTCTAGCTGGCGTTACATCAGATTTAATTCGTTTATCTGTTGGCATAGAAGATGTTTCTGATATTATTGCAGATTTAGAAGCGGCGCTAGTCGGAGGCAAAGAACATGCCGATCATAATTGATAAAGATTTACCAGCTCGCAAAGTGTTGCAGAAGGAAAATATATTTGTAATGACGAAGGAGCGAGCAGAAACACAAGATATTCGGGCATTGAAAATTGCTATCTTAAATTTAATGCCTACAAAGCAAGAAACAGAAGCGCAATTACTTCGTTTAATTGGCAACACACCGTTGCAATTAGATGTTCATTTGCTTCATATGGAATCACATTTCTCTCGCAATGTAGCGCAGGACCATTTAATGAGCTTTTATAAAACATTTCGTGATATTGAAAATGAAAAATTTGACGGGCTCATTATAACAGGAGCACCAGTTGAAACTCTTTCTTTTGAAGAGGTAGATTATTGGGAAGAGCTTAAACGTATTATGGAGTATTCAAAAACGAATGTAACATCTACGCTCCATATTTGCTGGGGGGCACAGGCTGGCTTGTATTATCATTATGGTGTTCCAAAGTATCCTCTTAAGGAAAAAATGTTCGGTGTATTTGAACATGAAGTTTGCGAGCAACATGTGAAATTGTTACAAGGGTTTGATGAATTGTTTTTTGCTCCCCATTCTCGTCATACAGAAGTACGAGAGAGTGATATTAGAGAGGTGACAGACTTAACATTATTAGCAAATTCTGAGGAAGCGGGTGTTCACCTTGTCATTGGGCAAGAAGGAAGGCAAGTTTTTGCCCTTGGGCATAGTGAATATAGTTGTGATACGTTAAAGCAAGAATACGAACGAGATCGTGACAAGGGATTAAATATTGATGTGCCAAAAAACTATTTTAAACATAATAATCCAGATGAAAAGCCCCTTGTTAGGTGGAGGAGTCATGGGAATTTATTGTTTTCTAATTGGTTGAATTATTACGTGTATCAAGAAACCCCTTATATATTGTAAAGAAAGATTGTGTAACACGTGGCAACGTTTTCCTTGTAAAGATTAACCTTTATTTTTCCGAATGTTCGAAATACATTGTTTTTCAGATTTTTTATTCATATAATTTCATCTAAACACAATTTTTGAGGGGTGGACAGTACTATGAAAGAAATTCAAGTTGGTTTATTAGGTCTTGGGACAGTTGGGAGTGGTGTAGTTCGTATTATTACGGATCATCAAGAAAGACTCATACACCAAGTAGGTTGTCCAGTGAAGGTAACGAAAGTATTAGTGCAAAACATTGAGAAAGAGAGAGAAGTAGAGGTACCTTCTACTCTATTAACACAAGATGCAAATGAAATTTTAGATAATCCAAATATTGATGTTGTCATCGAAGTAATGGGTGGCATTGATGATGCAAAATTATATATTTTACAAGCTTTAAAAAGCGGAAAGCATGTTGTAACTGCAAATAAAGACTTAATGGCATTACATGGAGCTGAATTATTAGCGACAGCAAAAGATAATAAAACTGATCTCTTCTATGAAGCGAGTGTGGCAGGGGGAATTCCAATTCTACGCAGTATTGTAGAAGGACTCTCTTCAGATCTTATTACGAAAGTCATGGGAATTGTAAATGGAACGACAAATTTTATTTTGACGAAAATGTCAGACGAAGGGAGAGCATATAACGACGTGTTAAAAGAAGCCCAACAACTTGGATTTGCAGAAGCAGATCCAACATCAGATGTAGAAGGTTTAGATGCAGCAAGAAAAATGACGATTTTAGCTACTCTCGGTTTCTCTACAAATGTAGAGCTTGGAGATGTGAACGTAAAAGGAATTACCTCTATTACAGAGGAAGATATTGAATACAGTAAGAGCTTAGGTTATACAATTAAATTAATCGGTCTTGCAAAACGAGATGGTGAAAAATTGGAGGTTACGGTTGAACCAACTTTACTTCCAAATACACACCCTCTTGCGGCAGTACAAAATGAATATAACGCTGTGTATGTGTACGGTGAAGCAGTTGGGGAAACGATGTTTTATGGACCAGGGGCAGGAAGTTTACCGACAGCGACAGCTGTTGTTTCGGATTTAGTTGCTGTAATGCAAAATATTAGATTAGGGGTAACAGGAAATAGTGCTGTAGTCCCACAGTATCAAAAAGTATTAAAAGAGCCAGACGAAATAGTCGTGAAAAAGTTTTTAAGACTGCATGTAAAAGACGAAATTGGTGTATTTGCAAAAATTACTTCATTGTTCTCTGAGCGCGGAGTTAGCTTTGAGAAAATTATTCAAATGCCGCTTGAAGAGAAAGGAAAGGCTGAAATTGTAATTGTAACGCATCGTGCGTCTCTTGCTGATTATGATTATATTCTACATACGTTGCAAGGGTATGAAGAAATAGATTGTTTGAAAGCGAACTATCGAATTGAAGGGGATGCTAAGTAGTATCTCTTACCATAAAACAGAAAGAGCCTATTAAGCAGCTTGCTTAATAGGTTCTTTTCTATTTAAAATCTGTGTACCAACTTGAATAAATGCTTGGATAATCCAGCCTGTTGTAAAGGATAAGATGATGGTTCCAAAATAGATAGGTCCATCTAATAAAAAGCTTAAAGTTAAAAATAAAAAGGCTAATGAAATCTCTGTTCTTCTAAACGTCCATTTTTTCTTCTCAGCAACGGTTAAAACGAAAGCTTCTTGAGGCGCTGCGCAAAGGTTTGTAGAGACGTAAAGACCAATTCCAGCTCCAACGAATAGATTTCCGCAAATAAGTGTTATATATTTTGGAAGAGAGCGGATAGCGTCCATAATAGTTATAATGGAACCAATCCAATCAACAAAAAGAGAAATAAGAATCATCGTTACAATTGTACCGATTGTAATTTGTTTTTTATTCCAAAAGAGTACGATAAGTGTAAAGGCAAAGTTAATCATGAAAATCCAAAAACCAATACTTATCCCAAAATTTTGATATAGTGCAATAAAGAAGGAATCATAAGGGCTAAGTCCAAAGGAAGTAATTGTCGTCATCATATTAATACCGATGGCAAGAATGAGTAAACCGCCAATGAAAAATATATATTCTAATTTGAATCGAAGCATAGTTGTATATCCTTTCTAAATGTATTTGCTAGGAAAGGATATATTGTGGAAAGCTTACCAGGTCAAGAGAGAATTTTTGTGAGAAGGGGAAAGTGAGATGACAAATATAAGAAAGATTGCTGAACTTGCTGGAGTATCTGTTTCAACTGTTTCACGTGTACTAAATAATCATCCGTACGTAAATGAACAGAAACGAAAAGAAATTTTAGCGATTATAGAAGAATTAAATTACACGCAAAACGTGAATGCAATTCATTTAGTGAAAGGAAAAACGAATGTAATTGGCGTTTTATTGCCACACGTAAATGATCAATATTATAGCGCTATTATTGAGGGGATATCAAAAGAAACGGCAAAGAATAATTATAATATGATGCTTTGCCAGACAAATTATAGCGAAGAAAGAGAACTAGAAATTTTAAATATGTTAAAAATGAAAAAGCTTGATGGGGTTATTATTTGTTCTCGGGCAAATAGTAAGGAGAAGCTTGAAGAATATACGAAATTCGGCCCGATTGTTATGTGTGAAGAAATAGATTCAAAATGCATTTCAAGTGTCCATATTGATTACTACAAAGTATTTTCACGTGGGATGAAAAGCTTAATAGATGCCGGTCATACAAGTATTGGATATTGTATTGGAAGAAGTAATAGCGTTAATAGCCAAAGACGAAAGAGGGCGTATGAAGATTCGCTTCAACAGAGTATCGTAACACCGTTAGAGACCTGGAAATTTGAGGGGTGTTTTACAGTGGAAGATGGACGCAATGTAATTAGAGAATGGGCTCATATGTCAGTAAAACCGACGGCGTTCCTTGTATCTTGTAACCATATTGCAGCGGGGATGGTTACAGAAGCAAAAAAACAAGGAATTCGTATTCCAGAGGATATTACGATTATTGGGTGTGATGATCAAGAGGTGGCAGATATATTGGGTATAACGACGATTTCGCATTCTAGTAAAAACGTTGGATTGAAAGCGTTTGAATTATTATATGAAAAGATTAATGAAGAGAAATTAGATGTGAAGCATATAGAGTTATTACCAGAGTTAGTAGATAGAGAAACGACATAATTGAGAAGGTGTGAAAATCGCTTTTCAAAATTTCGTTTGGTATAATTATGGACAATCTATGAGGGCTAAAAGGGGTTTTGATATGAGATCAAAAGTAGTAAAAGTAATTCTACTCATTACAATTGCATCTTTCTGTTTATTTGCATATGGCTTTGTTTCAGGTGTAAATGATGTATTAAATCCGAAAGCTTCAAATTTAATTAAAAAGACCGATGTAGTGGCAAAAGAGAAAAAGAAAACGGGAACGTTACAAATCGTTAGTTTAGGTGATTCATTAACGCGTGGCGTTGGTGATAAAGAAGGAATTGGCTATGTTGGGCGAATGAAAGAGGATTTACAAAAAGATTATAAGCAAAAAATTGCATTAACAAATTTAGCAGTTAGTGGTGCAAAAATGCCCGATTTATTAAAACAAATTGAAAGTAATGGCGCTCAATATTCAATTAAGCAAGCAGATGTAATCGTGTTAACGATTGGTGGGAATGATTTGTTCCCAGGCTGGGAATCGCTTGGGAAGATAGATTTAGATACGTATCGTCCTGACACAGAAACGTTTCAAAATGAAGCAAAGAAAATTATAGAAGAAATTCGTAAATTAAATACAGATAGTCCGATTTTTTGGCTTGGTTTATACAATCCTTTTGAAGATGTAGAAGATTTAAAAGGGTCTTCAAACATTGTTGTGGACTGGAATGCATCTTTAGAGAAGTTAGCGCTAAACGATAAAAATGTGTATATTACACCGACATTTGATTTATTCCAAAACCGCGGAAAAGATTTATTATACTCTGATCATTTTCATCCGAACGAAGTAGGTTATACGTATATGGCAGAACGTTTAGTTCAAAATGTTGTAAGTAAATTAAAACTAGAACAAGGAGGGGTAAAATGACGACGATACTTTCCGTACGAGACTTGAAGAAGGTAATTGGAAAGAAGACTCTTGTAGAGGACATTTCCTTTGATGTAAAGAAAGGAGAAGTGTTCGGGTTCTTAGGACCAAATGGTGCTGGAAAGACGACTACCATTCGAATGTTAGTCGGATTGATTACGGCGACAGAAGGTACGATTTCTATCGGTGGTTATTCGATTAAGGACAATTTCAGAGAGGCGATGCGTCAAATTGGGAGTATCGTTGAAAACCCAGAGTTGTATACATATTTAACAGGATGGGAAAATTTAAAGCAATTTGCTCGTATGTTAGGTGATATATCAGATGAACGTATTATTGAAATTGCTGAAATGGTTCATTTAGATGAAAGAATTCATGACAAGGTAAAAACGTACTCACTTGGTATGAAACAACGCCTTGGAATTGCGCAGGCGCTCCTTGGGAATCCAAAATTGCTCATATTAGATGAGCCAACGAATGGTTTAGATCCAGCAGGGATTAGAGAACTTAGGGAATTTATACATAAGCTTGTAAAAGAAGAAAATATGAGCGTGTTTATTTCAAGTCACTTGCTAAGTGAAGTGCAAATGATATGCGATCGCGTTGCTATTATTCATAAAGGAAAGATGATAACAGTTGCCAAGGTTGAAGAATTAATTAAAACAGCAAGTGATCGTGTAGAATGGATTGTTACACCAATTTCTAAGGCGAAAGATATGTTAGAAGCAGCCGAAGAAGTAAGAGAAGTGAGTGTAGAAGGCGAGCGATTATTATGCCGCATGGATATTGCATCTATAAGTAGTTGGAATAAACACTTGGTAGAAAATGAAATAGATGTACATAGTGTTAAGGAGCTTGTATTTACGCTAGAAGATTTATTTATTGAACTCACAAGGGGTGAGCAGCATGCGTGAATTTGCGAATCTAGTTTTAAATGAATCAGAAAAGATTTACCGTAAGAAACGTATTTTTGTTGTTATGCTTATTTTAGCAATCTTAATCCCGCTTTTTGTGTATGCGCAGTATCGCGAAATAGAAACGACACAAAAAAGACTCGGTACAACTGATTGGAAGGTTTCATTGCAACAGCAAATTGTTGATTCTCAGAACCGGTTGAATAATTCTAGATTGCCAGAAGAATGGCGTGATTGGTTAAAGGTAAGAGTTGAACAACAACAATATTATTTAGATCATGATATTAATCCGATGGCGCCAGGTGCACCGACTTTTGTCAGAGCATTTATTGAACAAGGAATTACATTGTTTATTCCGCTTCTCGTAATGATTGTCGCCATTGATATCGTTTCTGGAGAACGAAGTGATGGGACGATGAAGATGTTACTTACGCGGCCGATTCGGCGCTGGAAAATACTCCTTAGTAAATACGTGACGATGTTATTTTTCATTTCGCTCATACTGCTCCTTGTAGGTTTGTTTGCTTACATATTATCAGGGCTTGTATTTGGATACTCGGGATGGAATTTACCTGTTTTAACAGGATTCGTCATTGATAAGGAAACGTTAAATACGAACTTTGTGCACCTTATTCCGCAGTGGCAATACATCTTAATGGCGTATGGACTAGCCTGGTTTGTTGCTATCGTTGTCGGAACTATATCATTTATGGTCTCTGTTTTAATTCGTAATACACCAGCTGGTATGGGCGTTATGCTAGCTGCATTAATTGCAGGCGGTATCTTAAGCTCATTCGCAACATCTTGGGAAGGCGCGAAATATATTTTTAGCGTGAATTTATCATTAACGGATTATTTATCAGGAAAATTACCTGCATTACAAGGCTTATCAATGGGATTTTCTTTGATGAATTTAACTGTTTGGGCAGTTGTTTCTCTTATTATTTCGTTCTTAGTATTTACAAAACAGGATATGTTGAATTAATTGGACAGGAAGTGAAAGCATGGAAAATGTTTTAAGAAATGATTGGGGACCATTACTGGCACCAGAATTTGAGAAAGAGTATTATCTTACTCTATCCAGTTTTTTGACAGAAGAATACAGCACGCATGTTGTTTATCCGAAGGTGGAAGATATTTTTAACGCTCTTCAGTATACAAGTTATGAAAATACAAAGGTTGTTATTTTAGGACAAGATCCGTATCATGGACCGAATCAAGCGCATGGTTTAAGCTTTTCTGTACAACCTGGTGTTAAAACACCACCATCATTGTTAAACATGTATAAAGAGCTTCGAGATGAATATGGTTATGAAATTCCGAATAACGGTTATTTAGTAAAATGGGCGGAGCAAGGAGTATTACTACTAAATACCGTATTAACAGTTCGTCAAAGTGAAGCAAATTCTCATAAGGGAAAAGGATGGGAGCACTTCACAGATCGTGTGATTCAACTGTTGAATGAACGTGAAAAGCCAGTTATTTTCATATTGTGGGGGCGCCATGCGCAGGCGAAGAAGAAGTTAATTACGAATCCGAATCATCATATTATCGAGTCTGTACATCCAAGTCCATTATCAGCAAGACGTGGTTTCTTTGGTAGTAAGCCATACTCTAAAGTAAATACGATTTTAGCTAATATGGGCGAAAGAGAAATTGATTGGGAAATTCCAAATTTATAAATAGAAAAGGTAGTTAACAGTCGTTAACTACCTTTTTATTATTATTGCTCGTTCTTTAATTTTGCATCTAGTACAAAAGTACCAAATGGGATAACTGATGAAACGAATGCTCCAAGTGCCCATAAAATAGATTTACGGTGTACGATTGTTACTTGAATTACTGCAAAGATGAATAGAATAAATAGAACACCATGAGCCATGCCTGTAATTTTAACAGCTGTTGCAAATCCTGCGAAATATTTCAATGGCATTGCTACAAATAATAGTAATAGGAAAGAAATACCCTCAACTAGTCCAATTGCTCTTAATCGTCCGATTGGTGTAGATAACATAAAGTAGCCTCCTTTAACGTATGCTTGTATATAGTAAATTTGTATTCTTTTTCAAAATAAAATAGTCTATTTTGTTTCATTATATACAAAAAGAAAGTTTACACTACGAGAATAGTGCAAAGTTCAAAATATAGTCACAAAAGCATGAGAATTTAAATAAAAACCTATTTGAAGTATTTGACTTCAAATAGGTTTTGTGAATGAAAATATTAAACAAGTACATCCGTTTTTAAAACAAATTTCTCTACAACTTTTGCAACACCATCGTTCATATTTGTATCTGTTACGTAATTTGCAATTTCTTTAATATCATCAGGTGCATTGCCCATTGCAACGCCAAGACCAGCAAATTCAATCATTGCTTGGTCGTTATAGCTATCGCCCATTGCGATAACTTCTTCACGCTTAATGCCAAGCTTTTGAATCAGTTTGTTTAAGCTCGTTCCTTTTGTAACACCGGCTTCAGTAAATTCTAAGAAGAATGGTTTCGAACGCATCACGCTTAATTGGCCTTCTAGTTGTTTTTGTAGTTTCTTTTCAACTTCAACAAGGCGTTCAGCTTCTTTATTCATTAATACTTTTACTACAGGCTCTTTAACTGCGGCTTTAAAGTCATCTACTACAACAATTGGCATACCAGTAATATCGCCCTCAATTTCAGTATAAGGATTATTTTCTTCCGTTACGATATCATCGCCCATATAAGTATGAATCCATACATCTTCAGTTTTACTAATTTCAAATAGGTTGTGAACGATTTCAGGAGATAGTGTACTACTAAAGATTTCTTCGTTTGTTTTACAGTTAATAATTTTTGCGCCATTAAAAGATAGAATGAAACTGCCGTATTCTTCTAAGCGAAGTTCTTTGGCTACATTGCGCATACCAAACGTTGGACGTCCAGAAGCAAGTACAACCTTTACCCCTTGCTCTTGTGCAGTCATTAACGCTTCTTTCGTACGAGGTGAAATAGTATGGTCATCACGTAATAAAGTATCATCTAAATCTAAAACAATCATTTTATAAGTCATATAGAAAATTCCTTTCTTTAATTGAAATCAAAATACATGTTCATGAAGATGTTGAGGAATAATAGTAAGACATCAAACCTCTTTGAAAAGAAGTAGATAAATCATTATGAGTGTGTTGCTCATAATATCGGTTAATAATCATTGGGGATGGATAAAACCCCAATGATTCAAGTTTGATTTTATCGTAACAACTCTAAAGGTAGAGTGCAATAATGGAAGTTTTCCAATTTACGATATTTGTTTTGCTGTGGAACGAGAAAATAGTATTTCTAGCAAAATGGCCATTACAGATCCAAGAACGAGACCGTTACTTAAAAACGATGCTAGAAATGGTGGAAGTGTGGAATATGCTCCTGCTGGAACAAACATAACTCCGACTCCTGTGAAGATTGAAAGACCGGCTACTTTAAATAATCGTTCTTTATCCTGGACAGTTTCGTATTCTCGAAAGGCAAGGCCAATCATGCTTGCGAATACAGGATAAATAGCGGCATAACCAACTGCAACAGGGATTGCTGCAAAGAATGAAGTGATCTTTGGAAATATACTAACGACAATAATAAAGCTTGACCCTAATATAAACGGGAGACGTTTATAAATATTAGTCGTTGCAATAAAACCTGCTGATCCAGAAATAGCGACAGGCCCAATAGCTGAAAATAGGCCGCCTAGCAATTGGTTGATTCCTGTTATAATGCCAGCTTGTTTAAAACGATCTGGTGCTGCATTCTTTTCATACTTAGAGACAATCCTTTGCACAACACGAATACTTGCTAACATATTTGTTAGAAGTAATAGTGTAACGAAAACGACCGTAATTGCCATGTTCCATTCAATACGAGGCATTCCGAAAACAAATAGAGACGGAAAACGGATTATATCTGTCACAGGCGTTACTGGATTTGATAACCCGAAGCATGCGAATAATATCCAGCCGCATACGATACTGAAAAGAACAGAATATTGTCCAATAATAGGTAGCTTCATGATGAAAAAGGATAGTAAAATAACAATGAGTGAAAGAATAAATACGTTAGGTTGTACTTCTGTATGTTTTCCATCAAGGCCAAACATTCCCTTTAAGAAGGAGCCACTAAGCTGCGCAACAAGAAGAAATAAATATGTTCCAATGACTGTCGGTGTAAAATAGCGAACGAGTTTATCAATAAGTCCAAAAGCGCTAAGAATAATACAAATAATACCGCTTAATAGGAAAGCATATTGAAGAACTTTAAGTGTCTCATTGTTTGATCCAAATAATACGACGCCTAAACTTGCGTAAAGGGAGAAAATTCCCCACCAAAGTCCAGCAGGACCTTCTTGAATAGGAAGTTTATGCCCAAATATAGCTTGCAAGAGACCAGCAAAGCCTAGAACAAATAATGTTCTTTGTACGAATGCGATAGCTTCAGCGCCATCAAGACCATAACTAGTTGCGACACTAATTGGTACAATAAGGCTTCCAGCTAAAATAAATAGTGCCCATTGTAAGGCGGAAAGAAATGTCTTCATTATATCAACCTCTTTCATAGATTCCGTATCTAGTATATACGTATTTTATTTCCACTGGCAAAGATTGTAGATAGAGAAAAGAGTTGAAATACGGTATGAATGCACGTAAGCAATTATGGATCGCAGTTATATGTATGACTTTTGTTGTAATTCTAGGAACGATAGGATTTATGACAATTGAAGAGATTAGTTTGTTTCAAGCATTTTGGATGACGATGATTACTGTATTGACTGTTGGATACGGAGATGCTGTTCCTGTAACGCAAGCGGGGAAAGTATTTGCGCTCCTTATTATTCCTGTTGGCGTAGGTATTGTTACGTATGCAATTGGGGTAGTGGCAGCTATGATTATTGAAGGGAATTTATTTCATGCAGTGCGGAGGGAGAAGATGGATAAACAAATAGCGCAGTTGAAAAATCATATTATAGTATGTGGTTGCGGTAGAGTGGGGCTTCAAGTTGTACATGAATTGCAAGAAAAGAAAATTCCATTTGTTGTTGTCGATAAAGATGAAAGTGTATTAGAGAAGGGAAAGCTTTTGTATATACATGGAGATGCGACGGAGGATCAAGTTTTACATCATGCTGGAATTTCAAAAGCGGCTGGTTTAGTTGCTATCGTAGCAAATGATGCTGAAAATGTATTTATTACATTAACAGCAAGAGGATTAAACGATGCAATTAAAATTGTGGCGAGATCTGAAAAGCCAGAAACTGAAGAGAAATTAAGGCGTGCGGGTGCAAATAAAGTTATTAATCCATCCAGTATGGCAGGAATTCATATTGCAAAAGGTATTGCGAATCCATTAACAGTTCATTATATTGATACAGTGCTGTATGGGATAGAACAGTCATTTGTCATTGAAGAAATTTTAGTTGGAAAAGATTCAATATTAGTTGGTAAATCGTTACTAGAGAGTGATGTGAGGAATCAGTTTGATGTAACGATATTAGCGATTTTGAGAAATGGGGATATTATACATAATCCAACGGGGCAGGAAAAACTGCAAGAACATGATATGATAATAGTATTTGGTTTAGTAGAGAAGCTGAAGCAATTTGAGAAAGAACTACAAAGTACGAGGTGATAAGGAATGCAAATATCGAGCGATAAGATTTTAAATAAAATGGCGAATGAAATTGCAAAGGCAAAAAGTAGTGAAGGACAAAAATCAAAAGATCATTTATTAGTTGTGCGTGCTTTATGCGATTTACTATTAGATGAACAGGTTGAATCTTCTACGTATAGGGAGCCGCAAATTCAATCGCAAGTAATTGGATCGCAGCCTATAAAGACAGTTCAACCAGTTATGCCAGTTTCTGGAGAACCTGTGTATATTAAAGAAGAAGGTGCAAATGGTAATTCTTTATTTGATTTTTAAGGATTAAATCGTTTGGCTTATATGAAAAAATTGCTTATGATAAAAGTAAAAAAGGGGAATTAAGATGAAAATTTTCTTTTTACTAGGTTGTATTGCAGCGGGGCTATCTGTTGCGTTAGGAGCCTTTGGAGCACACGGTTTAGAAAATAAAATTTCTGCGAAAATGTTAGAAGTTTGGAAAACAGGTGTTACATATCAAATGTTTCATGCAGGTGGACTATTCGTAGTTTCTTTATTGATGGATAAGGTTCAATCATCACTTTTAACTACTGCTGGTTGGCTTATGGTAGCTGGGATTATTATGTTTTCAGGCAGTTTGTATGCATTAAGTACGACAGGTATTAAGTTCTTTGGCCCAATTACGCCTCTTGGTGGCGTAGCGTTTATTGTAGCATGGATTTTAGTCGGAACTGCAGTTGTAAAAGGCTTATAAAAAAACAAAAGCTGGCATATGCCAGCTTTTTTTATGGTCTTGGAGCATAAGTTGCTTGTTGACTAGGTAAGTACGTAATTTCTTCGGGGAATTCCACATAATCTAAGTAAATCATTAATAGTAAAAAACGTTTCCCTGATTGTGGCTCACTAATTACAATATGATCGCGACCAGCTGCTTCGATAATACCTGTATACGATTGGGTACCGAGTGAGCTACCACGTTCATAAGTCATTACAACCGTAGCTTGCTTACCCTTGTTTAAACGAAGGATATTTTCAATATAGGATTGTTCTAATGGTAACATGCCTTGAGAAACGGCATATTGAGCTTGCGCCGCTTGTTGTTGCATTGCTTGCTGTTGTTGTGGAGTCATTTGCTGCGGTTGTACATAAGTTCCAGATGGTTGATAAAATCCAGTTCCGTAATACGGGTTTTGTTGCTGTGCCATTCAAAAATCCCTCCTTATTATCAATCCTTAATAAACGCTAGGACAATCTTCGCCAGATGGCTGGAAGAAGCAGTGCTTTTTGAAGCGACCAGAGTTTTGTTGATTATACCAAGTTGACGGACAAGGGCCTTCAGGTCTAAAAAACCATAAGGCAAAATTTGCAGGCCAAAAGCGTTGTCCCTGAATCGTTCGCCTTGCTAAAGCAATATCTTGTTCCCTTGCACGTTGATAAAAATACCCTTTTTGTGTTGCCTCAAAACCACCAGGATTTTGATACACCATTTGACGTAAATTACGTATTTTTTTAAAATCTAAACAATTTCCACGGACACGATTTACCCCAACGTTCCCGACCATCAACATCCCCTGTTGTCCTTCTCCTTCGGCTTCAGCACGCATCAGTCTAGCTAATAACTTTACATCTTCTTCGTTATAAGCAATAACGCCCATTATGTGTCACCTCTCTTTTTGGAATACCTTGTGGAAAGAGGTTTATCCCGCATTAACGGGCAGTAAGACTCCCACCTTAAAATTGGGCTGGAGCAAAGAAGGTGGGTGGGAGATCAAACTGCCCGTAAAAGCCCGATTAGTTCAACTAATAATCAGTGGGGATGAACAAAACCCCCACTGATTAAAGTTTCACTTTATCTCTAGATGAAGTGTGTAACAATTACTAGTTCATACGTATGAGGAAAAGGACTCAGATATGACAACCAAACGAAGTTTTACATGGAGAGAAGAAAATAAAAAAAGCTAGCGTGAGCTAGCTTTTCATCATTATTAAAATACTTTAGACCATAAGTTTGAGAAGAAATCTCCAATAGAGCGCATTGATAATACAAACCAATTTGCTTTTTCAACTTCTTCTGTCGTTTTTGCAGTAGCTTTCATACTTTTACTACCGTCTAAGAAACCATATTTATCAGTTGATTCTAAAGTAATTGAGCCTACTTTGGTATCTTTCTTAACAGGAGCAACTAAATGTCCATCTTCAGCAAGGGATTTATCTAATTCAGTCCCAATTTTATAAGGCTCTTTGCTACCTTTTTTCGCAATTACTGTTATTTCTTTTTCGGGTGCAACAGTTACTTGGTCTTCTTTCCCTTTTACTACAGAGATTGTATTGTTTTTATTAACTTTTAATTTTTGTTTTTCAAAGTTATTAAATCCATGTTCGATTAATTCACGAGATTCTGTGAAGCGTTCATCCATTGATTTTGTTTTAATAATAACCGAGATAAGACGAACATCACCACGTTTCGCTGTAATAGTGAACCCATATCCAGCGGTATCAGAACTACCAGTTTTTAAACCGTCCGTTCCATCATAAGAGAAGGCAGCGCCTGGTAACATCCAGTTCCAGTTTTCCATACGAATTGGTTTTGGATGATTGTCTGGGAAGTTTCTAAATCTTTGTTTTGTATCCTCTAGCATTTCTGGATACTTTGTAATAATCGTTTTTGCAAGAATACCCATATCGCGAGCTGACATGGAGTTTTCTCCGGTCGGATCTGTTCCTTCAGGATGTTTTCCTTTTAAATCAGCATTATTTAACCCGGTAGAGTTTACAAATTTATATTTCTTTAACCCTACCTTTTTTGCATGTTCATTTGCAAGATTTAAGAAGTTTTTCTCACTTCCTGCAAGAAGTTCTGCTAAAGCAATACTAGATCCATTTGCAGAGAATATAACAATAGAATGATATAATTCTCTTACAGTATATTGACGTCCTTTTTCGAACGGTACATTAGAGAATTCATTATTACGAGAGACTTCATAAGCGTAATCAGAAATATTTACTTTCGTATCCCAAGTGATTTTTCCTTCTTTAATTGCTTCTAAAACAGCGTAAACAACAATTAATTTTGACATACTAGCAATAGCTAGCAATTCATCTGGATTTTGCTCGTGAAGTATTTTTCCTGTATCTGCATCAAATAAAAGTGCAGCAGCAGCCTCAATATGTATTTTTTCTTCCGCATGGGATGTTGTTACTACTAAGGAAGGAATTGACAATACAAGCAATAGTAAAATAGACAAGATTTTTTTCATATAGATTATCACCTTCGCATCGTTATTTAGCATATAGCTCGTATCATTTTAGCATAAATTTGGATATAGAAAGGTTACAATTTTGTAAGGTATTTGAAAGAGATTTGTCGATTTTTGTTCAAATTTGCGGAGAAAAGCAGTTTTTTGAGGAGAAATATGGAGGGTAATAAAAAAAGGAACGAATTTCGTTCCTTTTTCACGATTTATATGTGTAAAAATTTCTCTACCTTTTCGTCTGGTAAAATGTTTCCAACGAAAAATGTTCCGAATTCACCATAACGAGCACTTACTTCATCGAAGCGCATTTCATATATAAGTTTTTTAAATTGAAGAACATCGTCAGCGAATAATGTTACGCCCCACTCAAAATCGTCGAATCCAACTGACCCTGAAATAACTTGGCGTACCTTACCTGCGTACTGGCGACCAATTTTACTATGACTGTACATCATTTTCTTACGTTCTTCCATAGGAAGCATGTACCAGTTGTCATCACCTTGGCGACGCTTGTCCATTGGGTAGAAGCAAATGTGATTTGCTTTTGGTAGTTCTGGATATAAGCGAGCTAAGATTTGTGGGTTTTGATATGGATCTTCATCAGCTGGAAGGTAGTTGCTTAGTTCAACAACAGATACGTAAGAGTATGCAGGAACCATATATTCAGCTAATGTTGTTTTATTCAATTCTGTCTCAATTTCATTTAACTCTTCCATTGTTGGACGTAAAATCATAAGCATAATATCAGCTTTTTGGCCAACAACTGTATACATTGCATGACTACCTTTTTTCGCAGTAGATACTTCGTTCCATTTTTCAACGACATTTAAAAATTCAGACACAGCTTGTCCGCGTTCGTCGCTAGATAATGTTTTCCATGCAGCCCAATCAATAGAACGTAAATCATGTAAACAATACCAGCCATCTAACGTTGTTGTTGCTTCACTCATTCTATTCACCTCAGTTAATGATAGTTTTACACGTTAACTATAGCATATATAGTTTTAAAATCATCTATATAAAGCTTTGGCGCATAAAATTGTCACATTTAAATTTACTTGAAAATAGGAGGAGATAAGGATTAAAGGGGATTTATTTTTAGGCTGAATTTTATGAAAATATAATCATTTTCATTTTATCTATTTTTTGGGAGCTATAAGTTTAAAATATAGAAGAAAAGCAGTATTCTTAAAGATAGAGTTTTTTAACATATGTAGGAGGGTTTATTCGTGAGCAACTTATTTACAACAGTAAAAGAAAAAGTTCAAGGAAAAGGCATTTCTATCGTACTTCCTGAAGGAACTGATGAAAGAATTTTAGGCGCTGCAGAGCGTTTAGCAAAAGAAGAGTTAGTAAAACCAATCTTAGTTGGTAATAAGGAAGAAATTAGCGCAAAAGCTGCTAGCATGAATTTAACATTAGCAGGCGTTGATATTTATGACCCAGCTACATATGAAGAAATGGATGCAATGGTAGCATCTTTCGTTGAACGCCGTAAAGGTAAAGCAACTGAAGAAGACGCTCGCAAAATCCTTAAAGACGAAAACTACTTCGGTACAATGCTTGTATACATGGGCAAAGCACACGGTTTAGTAAGTGGTGCAGCTCACTCTACAGCTGATACAGTTCGTCCAGCACTTCAAATCATTAAAACAAAACCAGGCGTTACAAAAACTTCTGGCGTATTCATCATGGTACGTGAAGAAGAGAAATATGTATTCGCTGATTGCGCAATTAACATTGCACCAAACAGCCAAGATTTAGCTGAAATTGGTATCGAGAGTGCAAAAACTGCTGAATTATTCGGTATTGACCCACGCGTTGCTATGTTAAGCTTCTCTACAAAAGGTTCTGCGAAATCTCCAGAAACAGAAAAAGTTGTAGAAGCAACTCGCATTGCAAAAGAAATGGCTCCTGAATTAACTTTAGATGGAGAATTCCAATTCGATGCTGCATTCGTACCATCTGTAGCTGAGAAAAAAGCTCCAGGTTCTACAATTAAAGGTGATGCTAACGTATTCGTATTCCCAAGCTTAGAAGCTGGTAATATCGGTTACAAAATCGCTCAACGTTTAGGTAACTTCGAAGCAGTAGGACCAATCTTACAAGGTTTAAACATGCCTGTAAATGACCTATCTCGTGGATGTAACGAAGAAGAAGTGTACAAGTTAGCTTTAATTACAGCAGCTCAAGCACTTTAATTCTATAATGAATTGAAATAAAGACCGTCGCTATAATAGCGACGGTCTTTATTTTTCTAAGCCAAGTGCTTTATTGTTACGATCAATAATCCGTTGTAAATTCGTCTCATATAAAGGGATTTCATCTATTGTTAATTGAGATGGTGTTAACTTCGGAGCGAATTGCTGCAATGTTTTTAAAAGGCGCATCATTAAATCTTGTACTGTAATGGTTTCGCCAAGTAATTCTGAAAGTGAAGCCATTGTACTCGGTACAATTTCAGGATACGTAAAGCGTGTTTCTTCTCCTTGAATGGCTAGGTTATAGAAATCACGAACGAGTGCGGCACGCTCAGAGCCACTTCCTGTAGCACAAAGATAAATTTGGACAGCGACACCCCCGCGAATACGGCGCTGTGAAATGCCAGCGAATTTTTGATCGCGAATACTTAAGTCATAGCTACCAGGACAGTAAGAACCTACAATTTCTTTTGCCTCGATAGTAACGTCGTAATCCTTTAACATCTCCTTAATTAAATGCCACATCGTATCGTATCCAAGATCAATATCGATACCTTTTTCTGTTTCTTGGAATAAAAGTGATACGTTTAAAACACCTTCATCAAGCACGACTGCAAGCCCGCCAGAATTACGAACAATAACATTGAAGTTGTTCTTTTTTAACAAGGAAATGCCTTCTTCTAAGTGTGGTAGGCGTGAATCTTGAATGCCAAGAACAATTGTATTGTGATGAACCCAAGAACGCATTGTTGCAGCTGATTGACCATTTCCAATGCTTGTGCACAGTGTGTCATCCATTGCGAATGACTGCAATGCATGGAATGTTGGTCCCAAACTAGATTGATCTACAATACGCCACTCTGGCTGAGATAAAATGGAACGGGAATTGCTCATATAACTAACCCCTTATCTTTAAAATGACAATCTCTATTATAGCAAAAAAATGAAGAATAGAGTTTTCTCATATATAAAGGGGAAGTTTAGATGTGAAAGAATAAAAAGGATGCATTATATGCATCCTTTTTATTCTGCAATTTTTTCTAAATTACCGTTTCGATCCATTCGGAAAGATGTTTGAGAACGTTCTTCGTCATCCATGATTGCCAACTTACGAGCTCGGTTCATAATGTTCATAAGTGTTTCGTAATCTTCTTGTACAGTATGAGATTGCTTTTCTAATTTTTCTAGTTTCTTTTCTAGTTCTTCATTTCGAAGGATTTGTGCTTTAATTTCTTGTTTCAATCTCGTATTCTCGTTTTCAAGAGCTGTTACTTTTATATTTGAGGATCCAACTGTTTGTAAGAAATAAATAACATCTTGCATTGTCATAGAGCTTTTTGCAACAGGAACGGTAGATTCTTGATATGGAATAGCTTCTTTATATTGTACAATTGATTCCTCTTGTACGAATTCTTCATAATCAGTTATCGAATCTGAAGCTGGTGGTGTATAAAGTAAACGTTTTTTCGCTTGCTCACCGCTTGCAGCGCGCATTTTATCTTTACGATGTTTTTTTGCTAGTTGAAGAGCTTGTTCATAGCTATAGCGAACGACAGCATTCCAGCGGAAACCACAAGCAGCGGATGTACGATTTAACTGATCCCCTACTTCCTCAAATGCATTTAATTGCGTACTTCCTTCTCGAACATGACGAAGTACCGTTTCAGCAAGTAATAAATCATCCTCATCTGTCCAAGCATCTTGTCTTACTTTCATAGATTCAACTCCCTTTCTTTTTATGAACTTCCTATTTTTATAATGGGCAAAAAAATAAACTTTTATACAAAGCTTTTAAAAATATGGTAGATTT
The DNA here is from genome assembly GCF_001429475.1 of Bacillus sp. Root131. Lineage (NCBI taxonomy): Bacteria > Bacillati > Bacillota > Bacilli > Caryophanales > Bacillaceae > Bacillus > Bacillus sp. Root131. The sequence continues at coordinate 88,569 of NZ_LMJQ01000044.1, read as the reverse complement.
CGATGAAAGGTAAAAATTTTCCCATGAATGGTGAGCGCTTCTGTAGGAGAGCATATAAATATGTAGCATTATGTAGAGAATAGGCCCTGTAGGGAAACTTGCAACGAGCTTCAAAGAACGGTAAAATACCATTTAGTGTTTATTTTTAAATGTACTTGAGAAAAGTTTAAAATAGAGGAAGTGTTATATAATGGGAAACGAATTTCGCGTGTGCGATGACTGTCAGGCAACGAACGTTAAAACGTTAGTTCCGAAGTTAAAAAAAGTAGATTCATGTGCAACGATTGAAGTTGGATGTCAGTCTTACTGTGGTCCTGGTCGTAAAAAATCATTCGCATTTGTAAATAACCGTCCAGTTGCGGCTCCAACAGAAGATGAGTTAATCGTAAAAATTGAAGCAAAGTTAAATAAGTAAGAAAAAGAAGAGTGAAAAGATTACTCTTCTTTTTTATGCCCATAAGAGGAACGATTTATTCTGCGAAAGTGCTCTTGTGTGGACGAACGTTTTCTAAAGGATGGATATAACTTTTGTATTAAAGTTCTAATTTATATAAATTTGTATTTCAAAATAATGGTTGACAGTCTTTTAAAGCGATAGGTAGAATAGAAGTGTCTGATTCTGAGAATCATTATCAGGAAAATAACAATTCACCTAATTTTTTTATTACTATTTGAGAATAAATTTCATTTTAATAAATATATGTTGTTGGTTAGGATGGTTGAGGGATGGAAGCGAGCGCAAGCAGTATAGAACAGCAAGAAGAGAATGTTAAAGAGATTAAGAGCAGACCGCTCATTGCTTCTATTATTTTAGTAGCGGGTACAGTTTTGTTAGCTTTAAGCATGGCAGTTTCTATTTCTTTTGGGGCTGCAGATATTAGTTTAAAGACTGTATGGCAAGCTGTATTTCAGTTTGATGGATCTATTACACATCATAACGTAATTCAAGAGCTTCGCATGCCTAGAGCAATAGGGGGCGTAGTTGCAGGTGCCTTTTTAGCGGTATCAGGAGCAATTATGCAAGGCATGACGCGAAATCCACTTGCTTCACCATCGTTAATGGGGATTACAGATGGTGCAGTATTTGGAATTGCAATTATGTATGCATTTTTTCCTAATTCACCTTATTTGATGTTTGTTATTGCATCTTTTATTGGAGCTGCGTTTGGTGCAAGCATTGTATATGGAATTGGGTCTTCTTCACCAGGTGGATTAACACCTGTGAAATTAGCTTTAGCAGGTGCAGCTATTAGTGCTTTATTAGGGGCAATTTCATCTGGAATTGCATTGTATTTTAATCTTGCTCAAGAGGTGAGCATGTGGAATGCAGGCGGAGTTGCTGGAGTGAAATGGCAAAGTATTAATATGTTAGTGCCAATTGGCCTTGTTTGTCTTTTTATCGCAATTATGATGTCGAGATATATTACAATTTTGAGCTTCGGTGAAGAAATTGCGATTGGACTTGGTCAAAATACGACATTAATTAAATTTATCGGAACAGTACTTGTTCTTGTTTTAACGGGTTCCGCAGTTTCCATGGCAGGATCAGTTGGATTTGTTGGTCTTGTAATCCCGCATATGACTCGTTTCCTTGTAGGCTCGGACTATAGATGGGTTATTCCATGTTCTGCGGTCTTAGGCGGGCTGTTAATTGAATGTGCAGATATGTTATCTCGCGTTATTAACCCGCCATTTGAAACGCCAATTGGAGCAATTACAGCGCTAATTGGGGTTCCATTCTTCCTCTACTTAGCACGTAATGAAGGGAGAGGAAAGATGTGAGGACGAGTGTCTTAACAAAAAAGAACATTTCTATATTAACGATTTTAGTAGGACTAATCGTTTCTATATTTCTTATTAGTTTAAATACAGGAACTTTTAAAATACCGCCAATGGACGTATTAAAGTCATTGGTTGGAATAGGGGCTGAAGATCAGTCTGTTATTTTATTTGAATTCCGCATGCCGCGTATGGTGATTGCTATACTAGTCGGATCTGCTTTAGCGATGTCAGGTGCGATTTTGCAAGGATTATCACGAAATCCACTTGCTGATCCAGGTATTATCGGTATTAACGCTGGAGCGGGATTAACAGTTGTTATATTCGTCTACTTTTTCTTTGGAAAAGTTGGGACTGGTACATTTTTATCTGTATTTATCCTTCCATTCTTCGCGTTGGTTGGTGCAATATTAGCGGCGGTTATTATTTATTTACTATCATGGAAAGACGGCGTTTCATCAACGAGATTAATACTAGTTGGTATCGCTGTTGCAGCCGGGTTTGGTGCTGTTAGTTTAATTTTTTCTATGAAGATGACATCTAACGATTTTCGTTTTGCTACGATTTGGTTAGCAGGAAGTCTATGGGGCACAGATTGGAAGTTCGTGCTAAGTGTACTTCCATGGATGGTTATTTTCTTGCCACTTGCTATTAGTAAGGCGCACATATTAAATGTAATGAACCTAGGCGATTCTACAGCAGTTGGTCTTGGTTTAAATGTAGAAAAGGAAAGACGTAAATTATTATTTATTGCAGTTTGCTTAGCTGGTGCATCTGTCGCTGTTGCCGGAGGAATTGGTTTTATCGGTTTAATGGCTCCGCATTTAGCGAGGCGCCTTGTTGGTGGTAAACATCAAATTATGCTGCCTACTGCTGCACTAATAGGGACGTTTTTACTCTTATTCGCAGACGTAATTTCAAGAAGCGTGTTAACAACTTCAGAAATACCGGTCGGTCTTGTTATTTCTGTAATTGGTGCACCATATTTCATATACTTACTTATGAGGACAAAATAAAGGGAGGCTTTTTGTATGGCAACTTTAGCAGTTGATGCGGTATCTGTTGGCTATAATGAAGGGTTAATTATTGATGGATTAACAGTTGAAATTCCGGAAGGGAAAATTACAACAATTATTGGACCAAATGGTTGTGGGAAGTCCACATTATTAAAAACGGCTTCTCGTATTTTGAAGGCGAAAAAAGGTACTGTTTATCTTGACGGAAAAGCAATCGAGAAACAACCAACAAAAGAAATCGCAAAGAAAATGGCGATTTTACCACAGACTGCAGAAGTGCCAACTGGCCTTACTGTGTTTGAACTTGTTTCATATGGACGTTTTCCTCATCAAAAAGGATTTGGAACGTTGAAAGAAGAGGATTATCGTTACATTCATTGGGCACTTGAAGTGACGGGAATGACAGAATTCGCAAATCGTTCAGCAGAGGCGTTATCAGGCGGGCAACGTCAACGTGTATGGATTGCGATGGCCCTTGCACAAGGAACAGAATTACTTGTATTGGATGAACCAACAACGTACTTAGATATGGCTCATCAATTAGAAGTATTAAACTTATTGAAAAAATTAAATGAAGAAGAAGGTAGAACGATTGTTATGGTTATCCATGACTTAAACCACGCTTCTCGTTTCTCAGATCATATGATTGCATTAAAAGCAGGTAAGTTAATGAAACAAGGAACGCCAGATGAAGTTATGACAAGTGAAACACTTCGCAGTGTATTTGAGATTGAAGCTCAAATCGTTCCTTGTCCAGTAAACTGTAAGCCAATTTGTTTAACATATGATTTAGCGATGATTAGTAATCAATTGCGTAAAAAAGCATAAGTAGAACCCCCTCGTGAAGAGGGGGGACTTCTAATGGACGTTGAGCTTCTTATATAAGAATGGGAAGTTGAACGCCCGTTAGAATGGGTTATTAACAACAATTAATAAATATATATAAATTAATTGTTATATTTGTTTCTTATAGTTCATTGTAACTTATAAGATAAATACAGCTAGAAGGAGTGGGAACATGAAGAATTTTAAAATGGCACTATTAGCAATGGTACTAGTTGTGACTTCTGTACTATTTGCAGCTTGTTCTAACAAAGAAGAAGAAAAGAAAGCAGATGCAAAGACTGAAGAGCGCACTGTAAAACATGCAAAAGGGGAAATTAAAATTCCTGCAAATCCAAAGAAAATTGCTGACCTTAGTGGTTCAACAGAAGAATTATTAATTTTCGGTATGAAACCGGTTATTACTGCTAATACATCTCAAGAAAAAATTGATGCACATATTGAAAAGAAACTAAAAGACGTTAAACCAGTTGGTTCTGCTTGGGGCGATAAAATTAACATCGAAGCAGTAGCTGCTGCAAAACCAGATTTAATTCTTGTAAATAATCGTCAAGAAAAGATTTATGATCAATTATCTAAAATTGCACCAACAGTTATGTTAAACACTCCATTAGATCAATGGCGTCCAAAATTCCAAGAAGTAGGTCAAATCTTCGGTAAAGAAAAAGAAACAAAAGAATGGTTCAAAAAGTATGATGAAAAAGCAAGCAAATTACATGACAAAATCGTCGCTAAAACTGGTGAAGCAACATTTATGAAAATGGCTGCATATCCAAATGCTTTCCGCGTATACGGTGACTACGGTTACGGTAGCGTAATCTTTAATGATTTAAAACTACCAGCAGTTAAAGGTACACCAACTGATAAACCGTTAGTACAAGTACAAAAAGAAGCTTTAATCGATTACAACCCAGATTACTTATTCGTATTTACAACTGGTGACGGTTCTCAGCGCTTAAAAGAATTCCAAGAAGAATCAATTTGGAAAAACATGAACGCTGTTAAAAACAACCACGTATTTACAATTAAAAATGAAGACTTAAACAAAGGTTACTTCCCACTAGGGAAAGATATGATCTTAGACGAAGTTGCTGAATTCGTTTTAGGTAAATAATGTATAAAGGAAATCACTTTTACTTCGGTAAAGGTGATTTTTTCTTTTTATAAAGGGAATTAATACAGTCTTTCATTTCTTTCTGTTTCTCATTTCGTTTATAATATAAAGTAAGAATGTAGTAAAGAAAGGGGGATGTCGGAAAGTGGTATATTTAAACGACAAACTCAGCGAAACAAAAGTGTTTAAAGACCCAGTACATAAATATGTGCACGTGCGTGATCGTGTTATTTGGGATTTAATCGGAACGAAAGAATTTCAACGCTTGCGCCGTATTAAGCAGCTTGGAACGACATTTTTTACATTTCACGGTGCAGAGCATAGTCGCTTTACTCATTCGTTAGGTGTATACGAAATTATTCGTCGTATGATTGATGATGTGTTTGATGGCAGACCAAATTGGAATGCTGAAGATAGATTGTTATGTTTATGTGCGGCATTACTTCATGATGTCGGCCACGGCCCATTTTCTCACTCGTTTGAAAAAGTATTTTCATTAGATCATGAGAAATTTACGCAAAAGATTATCGTTGGCAATACGGAGATTAATGATGTATTAAGTCGTGTTGATAAGGAGTTTCCACAAAAGGTAGCAGATGTAATTGCAAAAACGTCTACTAATAAATTAGCGATTAGTATGATTTCGAGTCAAATTGATGCGGATCGTATGGATTATTTATTAAGAGATGCTTATTTTACAGGCGTAAAGTACGGAAACTTCGATATGGAACGTATACTGCGTGTAATGCGTCCGTATGGGAATCAAGTAGTCATTAAAAATAGTGGTATGCATGCTGTTGAGCATTACATTATGAGTCGTTATCAAATGTATTGGCAAGTATATTTCCATCCGGTAACGCGAAGTGCAGAAGTTATTTTAACGAAGATTTTACACCGTGCGAAATCACTGCACGAGAAGTATTACACATTTAAAAATCATCCTGTTCATTTCTATTCTTTATTTGAAGAAGAAGTAACAGTAGAGGATTATTTAAAGTTAGACGAGAACGTTATGTATTACTACTTCCAAGTATGGCAGGAAGAAGAAGATCCAATTTTAAGCGATTTATGTCGCCGTTTTATGAATCGAAATCTATTTAAATATGTAGAGTTTACAGATAAACACGGTTTAGATAATTGGATGGAGTTAAGTAGTTTATTTAAAAAGATTGGACTTGATCCGGAGTATTATTTAGTAGTTGATTCAACATCGGACTTACCGTATGACTTTTATCGTGCAGGAGAAGAAGAAGAGCGTCTGCCAATCCTGCTTCTTATGCCAAACGGAGAGCTTAGAGAGCTTTCACGTGAATCGGATATTGTTGAGGCGATTACAGGTAAGAAAAGAACGGATCAAAAGTTATTCTATCCACATGATTTAATCTATGAAGATGGAAGAAAAGGAAAATATAAAGAGAGAATTATTGAGTTGTTAGAAGGAAAGAAATAAGAAGCAGCTAATGGCTACTTCTTATGAAAAAACTTGAAATTATTTGTCGCTTAAGCGTTTTCCGCCAACTGCATAATGGTTTTTAGACATTTCTTCGATGAAAACAACGATGTTTTCTTCAGGAGCACCAGTTGTTTCGCTTACTGCTGCTGTTACTTTCTCAGCAAGAGCTTTCTTTTGTTCTTCTGTGCGTCCTTCTAGCATTTTCACTGTTACGTATGGCATGTACAATCGCTCCTTTTATGTAAGTTACACTCTTATTATAGCGGATTATGGGGAAGAACAATCGAAAAAACAAATAATTTCTTTTTTTGACATATGGAAGAGGAGATGAAGTATGGATCAGTTATTTAGATATCCATTGCACGAAATTCCGTTGGTAGCAATGGCGATTATTATTGCATTATCCGTTCATGAATTTGCACATGCATATGTTGCATATAAATTTGGGGACGATACAGCAAAGAGACAAGGGCGTTTAACGTTATCACCGATGGCTCATTTAGACCCTATCGGTTTGATTGCAGTATTAATTCTTGGATTCGGTTGGGCAAGACCGGTTCCTGTTAACCCATATAACTTTAAAAGACCGCGTCTTGCAGGCATATTAGTTTCAATTGCAGGGCCGATTAGTAACTTAATTTTAAGTGCAATTGGTTTAATTATTTGGTATAGCTTATTAAAATTTGGTGTATTATACTCAATTCCATCTGCAGTAGCAGATACGTTAGCTCAATTTTTCCAGATTTTTATTATGCTGAATATCGTTTTACTTGTATTTAACTTATTACCGATCCCACCACTTGATGGGTATCGCGTAGTGGAAGATTTAGCACCAGCAAATATTCGCGCGAAAATGACACAGTATGAAAAATACGGGGCAATTGCGTTATTAATTCTCGTTATTACACCGCTTAGTAATTACACAATTCAACCTATTTTTCAGGTAGTTATTCCGCATGTATTTGTATTTTTAGATAGCATCATTGCGCCTATTTTTGGCCTTTTATAATTTTTAAGTGAGGAGGATTTTACATATGACAGAGAAAAAGAAAAAAATCGGTTTTAATATCGTGAAAAATGATTCAACAGATGGACATGGTGGATTTGGTGTTGGGGCATTAAGCTTAGAAAACATTTCACCTGTATTTGTTGATGTACTAGAGAAGACTGCATTCGTTGATATCGGTGCGATGCATGCGCGTAGTACAGTAGAAAAAGGTATTAAGTTTTTAACAAATAAAGATGAAGTTCCAAACGGAAAACCATTTTGGCTTGTTTGGGTAACGATTGAAAGAACTGCGACAGGTGCGTATTACGCAGGTGTAACAGCTTGTGAAATGACAGTTGACCGTGAGATTCGCCGCGGATATAAATCACTTCCAGAACACGTAAACAAAATGGATAAATCAATGAAGCGTCACATTATGGTTGACCATATGGATGAATCATCTAAAAAAGTACTTGGTACGTTCTTGAAAGAACATAATGAAGCGATTTGGAACGAATCTGGTGAAGAATTGCGCCGTGCATTATTAAGTGAATAAAAAATAGCTGACGGATGCCCGTCAGCTATTTTTTTTACCAAGGAAGATATTTTTTCCACCAACTTGTTTTTTTCTTTTCTTCAGTCGTTTTTTCAAATTCTTCTTTATCATCGACGTGATCCATACAATATTCAGTCGGTTCGGTACCTTTAGCGAAGTACATTTTCACAGAAATAGGACAATTTTTTGTAGCAATTTTACCGTTCTCTGGGTTGATATTAACCGCTACGACGTCACCTGGTTGTTTAAATTCTTTTTTTGGCTGTCCATCTAAGCCTTTCTCCATCGTATCAGTCCATATTTTCTTCGCATATCCTTGTTCTGCTACGTTTGAAATAGATTTAGGTTGATCGTATCCGACCCATACACCAGTTACGATTTGCGGAGTAAATCCGATCATCCAACTATCCGTTTCAGTAGAACCAGATTTTCCGGCATATGTTCTTGATAATTTTGATAACATCGATTGGCCAGTTACAGCAGCATAACTGCTTAGTTTCTTATTAAACATACCAGTCATCATTTCTTCCATTACAAACGCTTTGCTCTTGTCGAGAACTTGTTTACTCTCTAAATGAGCATCGTATAATATATTTCCTTCATGATCCATAATGCGGCGAATGAAAGTAGGTTTTACTTCTTTTCCACCGTTTGCGAACATGCTATAAGCGTTGACCATTTCAATTGGTTTTACTGGTGATGTACCGAGAGCTAGAGAAGGCACATCTTTTAATGCACTTGTAATTCCAAATTGTTTCGCTGTTTTTGCAAGCGCGTCATCTCCTAAAAATAAATTCGTTTTCACAGCATATATGTTATCAGAGACTGCGAGAGCTTGTGCCATCGTTACGAAATCATCGGCATAATAATCTTTATAGTTCTTCGGTTTATACTTTGAAACACCGTCACCTAAGGTGAATACAGTATATTCGCTTTTTAAGCGCGTAGCAGGTGTGAATCCTCGTTCTAATGCCGCATAATATAGAAATGGCTTAAATGTAGAACCAGGCTGACGGATGGCTTGTGTAGCCCTGTTAAATTGACTCGTAGTATAATCAGTTCCGCCAACAAGAGCAGCCACTTCACCTGTCGTTGGATTCATAGAGACGAGAGCAGTTTGTATGTTTGTTGTGTCAGGTATATGATATTTTACAGCTTGTTCTGCTACAGCTTGTAGTTTAGGGTCTAGCGTTGTATAAATTCGCAAGCCACCTCGTTGTAAAGCTTGTTCGTCTAATCCAACATCACGAAGAAGTGAAGCTTGTACAGCATCTTGGAAATATGGTGCGACCTCTGCTACTTTTTTCGTATCTAATGAGGCAAAAGTTAGTGGCTCTTTCTTCGCTAAGGCTGCTTGTTGCTTCGTAATATATCCTTGTTCTACCATTTCATCTAATATGAGGGCTTGTCGTCCTTTAGCACGATCCTCTTTCAAAAAGGGAGAATAGACACTTGGTCCTTTTGGGATACCTGCGAGCATACTAGCTTCTGCTAATGTTAACTCTTTTGCTGTTTTATCGAAATATAGACGGGACGCAGCTTCGATGCCATAAGCGCCATGTCCGTAATAAATTGTATTTAAATATCCTTCTAAAATATGATTTTTATTATAGTTTACTTCAAGGCGGACAGTGTACATTGCCTCTAATAATTTCCGTTTCCACGTTTTATCATGATCTAAATACAGATTACGCGCGTATTGTTGTGTAATTGTACTAGCTCCTTGTACCTTTGCCATTGCTTTTAAATCAGCAACAATTGCACCTGCAATCCGTTTTAAATCGAAGCCGTGATGTTTATAAAATCTTTGATCTTCAATAGAAAGGGTCGCTTCTTTTACATAAGGTGAAATTTCATTAAGAGAGACATTGTAACGTTTTTGAATTTCGTTACTTTGTCCAATAACGGTATCATCGTTTGCGTAAAAGACGCTTGTTTGCGGGACCGCAACAGGAGGAGGTCCCATAATTTTTGCAACTATAATAATAACAAAAAAAGAAAAAACGAAGAAAAGGACGCAAGAAAACATTGCGGTGAAGAAAAGACGTTTATATTTTTTAAGTTTTGGATTCATAGTTTGATCCATCTTTTTTCAGCCCCTCATTAATACAAGCGTTATTGTATTAGTATTGAGGGTTTTCGTTTATTTTAAACAATGAAATTTCGAAAATAAAAAAGCCCCTTCCATTAAGAAAGGAGCTCAAAGGCACGTGCTGGCCAATCGGTAATGATGACATCTACACCATAATCAATCATAGTTTGTAAATCTTTGTATTCGTTAATTGTATATGGACGGAAAACATATCCTTGCTCTTGTGCTAACTGCACAAATTCTTTCGTTAATAGCTGGAAGTTTGGATGTAATCCACTTGCTTCTCTATGTTTTGCTTCGGCAATTGGATCAGCAATCGGTGTATCATATAAAATTGCTCTTGGAATTTCAGGAGCAATTTCTGCTAATAATGAAACAGAGTCATGGTTAAATGATGAAAATACAATTTGATTTGAAAGATGATATTCACGCACAAGTGCAACAACTTTTTCCTCAATATTTGGGTAATGAATAACATCTGTTTTTAATTCGATATTTAGTTGTAAGTTCGTTGTGGAAAGCCAAATGAAAACCTCGCGCAACGTTGGAATTTTTGCTTCTTGGAAAGAAGGGGCTTTATTGCTACCAGCGTCCAATGATTGTAATTCCTCTACCGTTTTTTCAGAAACAAGTCCAACGCCATTTGTTGTACGATCGACGGTTTCATCGTGAATTACGACAAGTTCACCATCTTTTGATAGGTGGACATCGAGTTCAATTCCGTGAGCGCCAATGCGTTCAGCTTCTTGGAAGGCAATCATCGTATTTTCGGGATGTGTTCCTTTTACTCCGCGGTGAGCAAAAATAAGTGGTTTACTCATATGAAAATCTCCTTATTATCTCTTTTCTTTCATTATGAAACTGCTTTAGGGAAAATACAATTGAATATGACAAACATTTACAAAAGTCTAACAGTTGCAGAAAAGTTAACGTTAACGTAAAATGTAATAATTGAGTGAAGGGAGGAATAAACATGTATAAAATTGATGAAGTAACAAAGCAAGTCGGTTTAACAAAACGTACACTTCGTTATTATGAGGAAATTGGTTTAATTCATCCCCCAGAACGTAGTGAGGGGAATATTCGTCTGTATACGGATGAGGATATTGCCAGAATTAAAAGAATTGTAGAAGCGAAAGAAGTGCTAGGAATCACACTTCAAGAAATGCAACATTTCTTATCACTAAAAGAAAGAATGGAGCAAAGAAGAAATAGCGAGAACCCTCGTGATCGTGAAGTGATTCAAGAAATTAAAGATATGCTTGAAAAACAAGTGCAAACGTTAGACGAAAAAATGGAGCAAATGCAACGTGTAAAGGCAGAACTCGAAGATAGTTTACATCGTGCAGTAACATTTTTAGAGAGCACAAAAGGAGAGTAATCAAAATGGAGAGCAAACAAAAACTAGGGAGATTGATTACAGTGGTAGCTACCTTTCTTGCCTTTTCGGGTATAGGGGTAGTTGACCCAATCTTGCCGATTATTGCTGAGAAAATTGGTGCAACGCATTGGCAAGTTGAAATGTTATTTACCGCTTATATTTTAACGATGGCAATCATGATGTTACCAGCTGGTATATTTGCATCGAGATTTGGTGATAAACGAATGATGACAATCGGTCTTGCGATTGTGACTGTATTTGCGTTTATATGCGGTATATCGCAAACGATTGCTCAATTATCTCTTTTCCGTGCTGGATGGGGATTAGGAAATGCGATGTTTTTTGCGACAGCAATGACACTGTTAATAGCATTAAGTAAAGAAGTTCATGAAGCAGTAGGATTATACGAAGCAGCTATCGGCTTAGGTATGGCTGGGGGGCCGTTATTGGGTGGAATACTAGGTGGACATTCTTGGCGTTATCCGTTTTTCGCGACGAGTATTTTAATTTTCTTAGCATTTATTTTAGTATTCTTTTTTGTAAAAGAACCAGAGCGAAAGGTGAAGCGTAAGGCTGCTGGCGTAGGGGAATTACTTAACTTGGTGAAGTATAAACCATTTATGCAAGGTGCTATTTCAGGGATGCTATACTACTACGGATTTTTTGTTGTGTTAGCATATTCACCACTTATTATGCATTTATCAGCTATTCAATTAGGCTTTGTATTTTGCGGATGGGGACTGGCGTTAGCTTACGGTTCTGCAATTTTAGCACATAAACTAGAAGGGAAATATGAACCAAAAACATTATTGAAGGGGAGTTTACTCGTATTTGCGATTTTCTTAATTGCACTATTCTTTGTGAAAATTATGTGGTTACAAATTACTCTTATCGTTTTATCAGGATTGGCATCTGGCTTAAACAATGCATTATATACAAGTTATGTAATGGATATTTCACCTTATGAAAGATCTGTTACGTCAGGTGTTTATAACTTTGTTCGTTGGTTAGGTGGTGCGATTGCTCCAATTTTATCAGGAGTTATCGGGCACACAGTTTCACCACAAAGCCCATTTTTAGTTGGGGGAATTGTTGTGTTAGTTGGTTGTATTATGATCTTAATTCCAATTCGTAAACCAGTAGAACTAGAGACGAAAACCCTTTCTTAAGAAAGGGTTTTCTTTATACACATATGTTAGAACCCTCTGACTAAAATATATTTTCGGTATTTTTGTACTTTTAACTATACATTTTGGATGTTTTGTTTTATTTTTGTTAGGGGACATTAATGATGTCCCTATTATAAATTTGCATTGAAAGGCGTGATTGTACGATGGAACTATGGTTCACTGAAAAACAAACAAAACATTTTGGGATTACGGCGCGTATTAACCGCACATTACATACGGAGCAAACAGAATTCCAGAAACTTGATATGGTTGAAACGGAAGAGTTCGGAAACATGCTTATTTTAGACGGCATGGTTATGACAACAGAAAAGGACGAGTTCGTTTATCACGAAATGGTAGCGCACGTACCTTTATTTACACATCCAAACCCTGAAAACGTATTAGTTGTTGGCGGCGGCGATGGCGGTGTTATTCGCGAAGTGTTAAAACACCCAAGTGTAAAGAAAGCAACTCTTGTTGAAATCGATGGAAAAGTAATTGAGTACTCTAAACAATACTTACCATCAATTGCAGGCGCATTAGATAATGAGCGTGTAGAAGTAAAAGTAGGAGACGGTTTCCTACACATCGCAGAAAGCGAAAATGAATACGACGTAATTATGGTAGATTCTACTGAGCCAGTAGGCCCAGCAGTAAACTTATTTACGAAAGGTTTCTACGCTGGAATCTCTAAAGCGTTAAAAGAAGATGGTATTTTCGTTGCACAAACGGACAACCCTTGGTTCACACCAGAACTAATTACAACTGTGTTTAAAGACGTAAAAGAGATTTTCCCAATTACTCGTTTATACACAGCGAACATCCCAACTTACCCAAGTGGTCTTTGGACGTTCACAATTGGATCTAAAAAACATGATCCATTAGAAGTAAGTGAAGAGCGTTTCCACGAAATCGAAACGAAATACTACACAAAAGAATTACACAATGCAGCATTCGCATTACCGAAATTTGTTGGCGATTTAATTAAGTAAGAAATCGAGTTTGAACAAATAAAGTGTAGGTAGCTCATTTAAGGTGTTTGTCCAGAAGACTTGAACATGCTAGCTACTTACACTCCTGTAAAGAAAATCGTCTTCTTATTGTTAAAAAAGAAGACACCGGTAAATCGAGAAAGAGGAGCAGTTCGCTCCAAATTTGAGAAATAATGAAAGGTTGGGATACCTTAAGTTCCACATAAGGAGGAAAAGAATATGCGTTTTGATGAAGCTTATTCAGGTAAAGTATTTATTAAAAGTCATCCAAGTTTTGAAGAGTCAAAGGTAGTTATTTACGGGATGCCTATGGATTGGACAGTAAGTTACCGTCCAGGTTCTCGCTTTGGTCCTGCACGTATTCGTGAAGTATCAATCGGTCTTGAAGAATATAGCCCATATTTAGATCGTGAATTAGAAGAGGTAAAATATTTTGATGCGGGTGATATCCCATTACCATTCGGAAACGCACAACGCAGTTTAGACATGATTGAAGAGTATGTATCAAAACTTTTAGATGCCGATAAGTTTCCACTAGGTCTCGGCGGTGAGCACCTAGTGTCTTGGCCAATTTTTAAGGCAATGGCAAAAAAATATCCGGATTTAGCAATCATCCACATGGATGCTCATACTGATTTACGTGAATCGTATGAAGGGGAGCCTTTATCCCACTCTACACCAATTCGTAAAGTGTGTGATTTAATTGGTCCGGAAAACGTATATTCTTTCGGAATTCGTTCTGGAATGAAGGAAGAATTTGAATGGGCGAAAGAAGTAGGTATGAACTTATATAAATTTGACGTATTAGAACCGTTAAAAGAAGTATTACCGAAACTTGCTGGACGCCCAGTCTATGTCACAATCGACATTGATGTATTAGACCCAGCTCACGCTCCAGGAACAGGAACGTTAGAAGCTGGCGGTATTACATCTAAAGAATTATTAGATTCCATCGTAGCAATTGCAAATTCAAATATAAATGTAGTTGGAGCAGACTTAGTAGAAGTAGCTCCGGTCTACGACCATAGTGATCAAACACCAGTCGCAGCAAGCAAATTCGTGCGGGAAATGCTGCTCGGTTGGGTGAAGTAAAAGTGAAGCCGACTGTTTAGACCCGGTGAATAAGGTTCTTCCCTGCAAAAGGTGCTTTTTACCTTTTAGCAGGGAAGGTTCTTAGACGCAAGGGTCTAGGAGGCGTAACTGGATAGAAATAAAAGCGGAAGCGGCTCGCTCAGAATGTGTCGGTAAGTCGATATATAAAAAAATCGTCGATATAATCTTATTTACCATGGCAAGACATGAAAAAAAGAGTTATTCTCAAAAGGTGAGAATAACTCTTTTTCTTATGCAACTTTCTCTTCCGAATTAACGCCGCGAATTTCATCAGCAGAGCGGATCGGATATTTGCGGAACACAATAGATCCGATGTATCCGATAATAGTGGTAACGATTCCACATAGTACAGCAGCAATCGTTACTTTTATAACGTCATTAAATCCGAATAGGACGAGAAGACCTGGAATTGGTGATGCTGTTCCTGGTGCATTATTAACAAGCTGGAATAGCGATGTAATAATACCGGCAAGTGCACCGCCAACGAAATTTGTCATATAAATTGGAATTGGATTTGCTGAGACAACATCGGCTTGTGTTAAAGGCTCGATTGCTACAGCAATTGTATCTTTCTTTGAACAAATTTTTAATCGTTTAAAGAAAATAAAGTTCATCGGGGCTGAAGCTGCTACGGCAAGACTACCAATTGCCATTGGTAAACCTGTTAATCCAAGCATTGCAGTTAGTGCCATAGAACTCAGTGGAGAGGTAGAAATAACTGTTATTAATCCACCAAGCATAATACCCATAATGATAGGACTCTCTGTAGTTGCAACTGAAATCATAGAACCGATTTTACCAAGTGTTGCGTTAACGAGCGGATCCATAAGCATTGCCATTCCACGTGAGATTGGTGCAGCGATGAATAGGATTGCTAAAAATTCCACACCAGCTGGTAATTTCTTTTCGAGAAATTTCACGACGAAGGCACAAACGTATCCAGCGAAAAATCCTGGTAAAATACCGAATCCACTAGTAGCGATACCAATTAAAACAGCGTATACGGGGGAAACACCGATTGCTAATGCGACTAAAATCGCTGCTGCAACACCGCTCATACTACCAGAAGCTTCTCCTACTGATTGTAAAAAGTCATTGTGAAACATTTCTCCACCTATATAACGGTGAAATGCTTCAATAAGAAAACTTGCGATTGCTGCATTAGCTAAAGCACCCATCGCCTTCATTCCGTAAGGCGCACGGTAACTGAAAAGTGTAAATAGACAAAGTACAACAAGTAATAGTGCTAAACCTTGCAAGATAGCCATTTGAAAACTGTCTCCTTTGATTTTTGTAATAAAAATTCGTATCATTCAATAATAATATAAAAGTGTATGAAACGGAAAAATTTTTTCTTGGGAACTTGCTGTAAGAAAAAATCCCTTACAATAATGTAAGGATTGTGTAAGACTTTTCGATAGAGTATAGTATACCCTTTTCCGTATAATACAGGTATAGACATAACATTAGTGAGAAAGAAGTGTAAAACAGGAGGCGCATGTATGAAATTGGTCATTAAAGTTTTAGCTGTATTCGCCATTATTTTAGGGGGAACAGCGTATTATTTGAATACAAAAACAGAAGGTGTACATGCTTTTGTAGACAACTTCTTTTCAAATAAAGAAATACAAGATTATTATGCGGTTGTAGATAAAGGTGAGAAAAAAGACGGTGAGTATTTGTATACATTTAAAGGGTATACAGAGGACGGAAATCAACAAATTATTAAAAGAATGGTAAATCGTGAATTGCATGCAGGTGCTTTTATAAAAATTTATGCAAAAGGTATGCAAGGAAAAGGATGGGCTGAAATAACGAAAGAGTCAATCCCGCAAAAAGCGTTGCAAAAAATAGAAAAACCATAAAAGGAGCGACTCATTCGCTCCTTTTTTAGTACGCTAAAATAGTGATAGATGTCTTTTCTTTGTTAGAAATAATTTTTGCACGTCCACCAATTGGGAAAGTGAAAATCGGGGTTGTATGCCCGAAACTTGCGTTTGCAATAATAGGAATATGTGCAAGTTCAGGTTTTGAAGCAATCATTTCTTGAATGTCCGCTATCGTACATTCTGCTTCTTTTTGCATTCTTCCTATTACAATACCTGTTATATGTTCAAAATTAGGTTGCTGCATAAGGGAATGTAGATAGCGATCCAAAGTTTTAAGTGTCGATTTTCCTGTTAAACTGTCTTCTTCAAGGAATAAAATTTTGCCCTTTAAGTTTGGCATATATGGTGTGCCTTGTAGTAAATTAAGTGTGCTCATATTGCCACCGATAATTTCTCCTGTCGCTTCCCCCTCTTGAATTGGAACATACCCTTCATTTTTTATAAATTCTCGATTTTCCTGATCCATATACCAAGAATCATCGCTCCACGTTTCCGCCGGAATGATTTCAATAGGCTCATTAGTGGTTAAGCATTGTAAAAAGTAATCGTTTGTATACTCGAGCCCTTTCTCCATTCCAAATGAAGAGAAGTGGGGACCCGAATATGTAACAAGCCCTGTTTTTGTGTAAATTGCATTATTTAAGGCAGTAATATCAGAATAACCACAGAAAAATTTCGGGTTTTTACGAATTAGATCATAATCGAGATGTTTCAATAAACCATTGGAGTTGTATCCGCCAAGTGTCGTCAAAATAGCTTTTACATTAGGGTCTCCAAATGCTTCATGGAGGTCTTGAATGCGGGAAGAAATAGAAGAGGAAGCAAATTGATCTATCTCATCGGCATATTTTGAGAATGTAACTTGAAAGCCCATGTCAGTTAATCTTTTTATAGCAAGTTTTCTATTTTCATTTGAAACAATACTTAAACTACAGGATGGTGAAATTACGCGTATTTCATCACCCTTTTTTAACTTTGTTGGTATCACTGAATTCACCTCTATAATTAAAAGAATATTTAGATTTAAAAAATATTTTATCACATGAAATAAAGTAGAAGTGAATTATTTTTTGAAATGGAGTTTTCCTGATTTTTCAGCAGACAGACAGCGTCTTTTTTTGATATGATAGGAAAAGTGATTTATTATAAGTAGTATTTAATATCTATAACATTTGAAAGGTGTGCAAGACGTGAAGAAACAACTTGCAGGCTTGCCGGTACACGTTCATTTCGTAACAGAAATCCGTGAAGGGGCGAGGAAGGAAACCGTTGCTTTTGAAGCAAATGGTCAATACTATGTAAAAGGTCAAGGTACATATGTAACATTCCAGGAGCCGAACGAACAAGGCGAAGTGAAAACAATTATTAAAATTCAAGATGAACAAGTTCTCATTATGCGTTCAGGTGCTATTTCTATGCGTCAGACGCATGTGAAAGGTGAATGGACAACGGGTACGTATACGAGTGAACTTGGTACGTTTGCACTGCAAACGAAAACTGATAACGTTCTTTTTAAATGGTCGGATGAAAAGAAAAAAGGACAACTCTTCTTAACGTACGCATTGCTTCTAAGTGAACAAGAAGCTGGCAGATATACAATTACAATTAATTTGAAGGAGGCAAAATAATGAATTCCTTAGAACAGGTAAAAGGATTGATTAAAGAAGAAATTCAAGCTGCTGTATTAAAGGCAGAATTAGCGACAGAAGAACAGATTCCAAACGTTGTATTAGAATCTCCAAAAGATAAAACAAATGGTGACTTCTCTACAAACATGGCAATGCAACTTGCACGCGTTGCGAAAAAAGCACCTCGTATGATTGCAGAAGAACTAGTTGCAAACTTCGATAAAGCAAAAGCTTCTATTGAAAAAATCGAAATCGCTGGTCCTGGTTTTATTAACTTCTATATGGATAATAGCTACTTAACAGATTTAATTCCAACAATCGTAAACGCTGGTGAAGCTTACGGTGAAACGAACACTGGTAAAGGTGAAAAAGTACAAGTTGAGTTCGTATCTGCGAATCCAACAGGTGACCTTCACTTAGGACATGCACGTGGTGCGGCAGTGGGTGACACTTTATGTAACGTATTAGCAAAAGCAGGATACGATGTATCTCGTGAGTACTACATTAATGATGCCGGTAACCAAATTCATAATTTAGCTCTTTCTGTTGAAGCTCGTTACATGCAAGCTTTAGGTTTAGATAAAGAAATGCCAGAAGACGGTTACCATGGTGCGGATATCATTGGAATCGGTAAACGTTTAGCTGAAGAGTTTGGCGATCGTTACGCAAAAGCTGATGCTGAAGAAAGCTATGAATTCTACCGTTCATACGGTTTGAAATATGAGTTAGCAAAACTTCAAAAAGACTTAGAGAGCTTCCGTGTTAAATTTGATGTATGGTTCTCAGAAACATCATTATACAAAAACGGAAAAATCGATGCTGCACTTACTGTATTAAAAGAGCGTGACGAAATCTTTGAAGAAGGCGGAGCAACTTGGTTCCGTTCAATGACTTACGGTGATGACAAAAACCGTGTATTAATTAAAAATGACGGTTCTTACACATACTTAACGCCAGATATTGCTTACCATCGCGATAAATTAGAGCGTGGTTTCGATAAGCTAATCAACATTTGGGGTGCTGACCACCACGGTTACATTCCTCGTATGAAAGCTGCTATTCAAGCGCTAGGTTACGATAAAGAAACACTTGAAGTAGAAATCATCCAAATGGTACAACTATACCAAAATGGTGAAAAAATGAAAATGAGTAAGCGTACAGGTAAAGCAGTTACACTTCGTGAGCTTATGGAAGAAGTAGGCGTGGACGCAATGCGATACTTCTTCGCAATGCGTAGTGGTGATTCTCATTTGGACTTCGATATGGACTTAGCTGTATCAAAATCTAATGAAAACCCAGTATACTATGCACAATATGCTCATGCTCGTGTATGCAGTATCCTTCGTCAAGGTGAAGAGTTAGGATTAGCTGCAGATGGAGACGTGAATTACAAACTTGTTACTTCTGAGAAAGAAGTAGAGTTACTGAAAAAGCTTGGTGAATTCCCAGCTGTAGTTGCGGATGCAGCACAAAAACGTCTGCCACACCGCATTA
Source organism: Bacillus sp. Root131 (assembly GCF_001429475.1). Classification (NCBI taxonomy): domain Bacteria; kingdom Bacillati; phylum Bacillota; class Bacilli; order Caryophanales; family Bacillaceae; genus Bacillus; species Bacillus sp. Root131. Next base: position 69,062 of record NZ_LMJQ01000044.1, on the reverse strand, counting down.
CAAGCTATGCATTTGAATTAGCAGCAGCATTACACAGCTTCTACAATGCAGAAAAAGTATTAAACCAAGATAACTTAGAATTAAGTAAAGCTCGTTACGAGTTAATGAAAGCAGTACGCACTACGCTTCAAAATGCATTAGCAATCGTAGGAGTATCTGCACCAGAAAAAATGTAATGAAGAAAAGCGGAGCCGACTGTTTAGTCCCGAAGGCTAAGGTTCTTTCCCACAGAAGATGCATTTTATCTTCTCGTGGGGAAGGTTCTTAGACAGAAGGGGCTAGGAGGCAGAGCTGGACATAAAGAAAAGCGGAAGCGGCTCGTTCAGAATAGGAGGAGGATGGAGCTCCTGACAGAGAGGCGTACTTTGCCTCGGAGGAAGGCGCGAAGCCACCGAGTATTCTAGCCGCTGGAGCTAGACAATAAAGAAAAGCGGAAGCGGACTTTCGTTTTTAAATAAAAGGCAATCACATGATGTTGTGATTGCCTTTTTGTATGGAGATAATAAAAAAATAAAATTTTATCAAACAAAAGGATAATTTGCGTCGTCTTATATAAATGACAGGAGGCTTATGATGGAAGAAAAGGTAGAAGAATTAATTGATATATATAAGCAGCAAATATATTCCTTATGCTATAAGTTAGCGAAAACGAAAGAAGATGCGGAAGATATTTTTCAAGAGACGTGGATAAAGGTTTTTTCATCAAGGCATCAACTTTCCTATGTGGATAATTATAAAAAATGGATTGCTACAATTTGTGTTCGTACGTTTTATGATTTTTATCGTAAGAAAAAAAGGTGGAAAGATCGAATATTGGATTTGTTTCATAAAGAAGATGGTGGAGAAATAGATTTCGCAGATGAAGTAAATATATCAGAAGAATGTATTCAAAAAGTGGAAGCGGAAATGATACGGGAAGTTATACAGTTATTGAATGAAAAGTATAAAACTGTGCTCGTACTCTACTATTATGAACAATATTCTTATAAAGAAATGAGTGAAATATTAAATATACCGATTGGTACAGTGAAATACCGCCTTAATTATGCGAAGAAGCAAATTCGAGAACATTTGGAGGGGTTCGTTTATGACGGAAGATAAGTTTGATCAGAAGATAAAAAGTAGCTTAGCGGGAGAGATGGTTCCTAACGAAGAGCTAATAAACCATACGAAACAGAGCGTGCGAAATGCTCGAAAATTAGAAAAGAGATGGGTTGTTTTCATTCATGCTATTTGGATGATTGTATTAACAGTCACCCTAGAGCAGTTTGTTAGTCATTTGGATCATAAAATATCTGTCATTATAACGATAGTTATTATGATGCACATATACATTCCTATATATGTTGTCATACAGGCATTTTTAAAGAAGGAGTATAAATTACATGATAGGGTTCGCTAATCCATTTGTAGTATTTGAGATAGCTGGGATTACAATGTTTTTGGCTTTTATAGCACTTTTAGTATGTGTAGCATCATGGGTGTATACAGATGCGAAAACGCGTGGAATAAGTAAGTGGTGGAGTGTTATAGCGATTATATTGCCATTTTTTATTGGAGTTTTGTTATATATGACACGCAGAAATAGCCGGAAAGTAGAAGGAGAATATACGATGAAGGGTATGAAAAAGCAAAAGGTAACATTAGTTGTTATATTTGCAAGTGCGATGTTTGTATTACTTAGCGGCTTTGCTTTCGTTCAAACGTTAGATGATATGTGGAGAGCTGGTGATATATATTTAGAAAATGAGAAGAAAGGGGAGACAAGTTACGAGGCAAAATTCTCATCATGGGATATTGCTGGGAAAGATATTGAACTGGAGTATGCAAAAGATACAGAAGTAACATTTTCTTATGAAACAGATGCAAAGCGTGGTAACTTATGCTTTAGCTTGTATGAAAGACAAGGAGAAGGGATAAAGGAATTAAAGGAGATTTGTGAATCGAAAAAAGGTACTTTTAAAGCTACATTAAAAGCAAATGAAAAGTATGTATTCAATATAAGTGGTTTAATGGTGAAAGATGGTTTTGTAAAAGTGAATTGGGAAGCAAAATAAAGGGCCCCTGAGAAAGGCCCCTTATTTTATTGGATTGTATAAGTAACAGAAAAACTAACAGGACTATAGTAAACGTAAGGTGCATGAAATTGAACATACATATTTCCATCTGTTTTTGCAGTGAAAATTCGGCCGTAACCATCAGAATAACGCCCAATAAGGTTATGATTTGAGTCATAAACACTGTAACTAGGAGTTTTGCTGTTAGGATGAATTGTTAGTTCTTGTCCTTTTTGAAGGAAAATAGGTTCTTGTTCAGAACTACCTCCAGTTTGCAAAGAATAAAATTTTGTAAAGCTTTGTTCTTGAGCGGCAGCAGCGACTTTTGTTTCAGGAATAAACGCGGTAGCTCCGGTAATTCCTGCTAAAGTTAACGCACCTACTAAAATCATTTTTTTCATAATAGAAAAAGCCTCCTTATTAGTTGTAATCGGTGTTGTTACAGTTAATATTGTATACGATAATGAGTAGGATAAAATATGCTTTTATGCATATATATTTTTTCTCAATAAAAGACCACTGATAAAAATCAGTGGTCTTTTATTGATTAAGCAGCTTTCTGCTCAGTTTGAGTAATAGGTTTTTGAAGCGAGTTATAAACTCCTGTTCCGATAACGTCTAATGCCATTTTCATTCGTTCAGGTGAAATGTTTTCTAATACGTTATCTTGGGGTGTATGGTATACCTTCTCGATATGATAGATTAATGGATTCCAACTATCGACACCCATCCAAATAAATAGAGCAGCAGGAATACCAGCTTCAGCAAACGGTACGTGATCACTGGAGCCAAATTTCCCTTGAAGAACGAGGTCATTATTTAATTGTTTACCTGCTTGCAAGGCAGCATCTGTTACAAAGTTTGTAGAGCCATCAGGTGTCATAGCGTATAAATTCTTTGCTTTATCATAATTTGTTGCAACCATATCAGCATTAAAGACGCCTAAAATACGGTCACGTTCTTTTTGGGATAGACTATTAACGTAATAATCCGAACCAAGTAATCCAGTTTCTTCAGAACCAAAGGTAATAAAGCGAATTTCTTTATCAGTTTCTACATTTTGAAAAGCACGAGCTAGTTCTAATACTAATCCAGTTCCAGAAGCATTATCATTTGCGCCAGGTGCTCCAACAACACTATCATAGTGCGAGCTTACAACGACTGCTTTTTCATTACCTGTACTCTTTTTTGGTTTCTTTTTTGCGATAACATTTAGAGATGTTAATTTAGATTCATGTCTCGCTTTTAGGGAAAGAATTGTTGTCTCTTTTTTAGTGATTTCTTCTTTAAATGCATTTCCTTGCGCATAAGCAAGACCAAAGACAGGGATAGATTGCTTTTTCGTTAGGCGGGGATTGAAGGTTTGTCCATAATTTCCGCGTCCGCCAATTAAACTGTATAAAAGAACACCTTTTGCACCTTTGCTAACAGCATTTTCAACTTGTTTATTATAATCTGTAACTGTCGTTCCTCTTTCAAATAAAACAATTTTACCTTTTACTTCATTTGGAATATCTTCTAATTTTGTCCCACCTTGAACAAAGATAAGGGGAGCTGTAATAGCTTCTGTAGATATTAGTGCATTAGGAGCAGCACCAGCTTGCCAATTACGTTTTGTTGATAGTGGTGATTCAATGAATCCAACGTATTGATCGGGCACCTGAAATGGCTGATATTCTACGTCATAACCCATTGATTTAAGCTGCATACCAATGTAACGAGAAGCCCATTCTTCGGATTTTGTTCCACCGGGTCGAGGCCCAATTGTTTCAGATAAGAAACGAACATGTTCAATGGCGCGGTTTGGATCAATTTGTTTTGTAATAGATGGAGTTTGTGGAACTTCTGAAGTGGAATCCGCTTTTGCTTGCCCAATTGGAGCTAAGCTAACAGCAAGTGATATAGCAAGCAAAGAGCTTACTATTTTTTGTTTCAATGATTTGCTCATTTTTTCCTCTCCTATTCTTCTATTCTCTCTGACTGACAAAAGAAGACGGATAATGACTTTATTTTACCTTTGTGTCTTTTATTTTTCAATATTCTGACATTGAGAAATAAAAACAATATATGCATATTTGCATATTTTTGTGGGAGATATGTATGCTATCATTTTAAACGAAGGTTCGCTTTCTACTCTGAAAGCCCCTACATTGCATGAATCTAGTGTACCCAAACTTTAGATTATGTAGAGGAATGGAACCACTGTAGGGTTTCATTCCTCATGTTTGAATCAGTTGATGGTAATTATGTTTCCGCATTTCATAATTATTATCAGTGATATATGTAAGGCATCCATATGAAAATACGAGGCTGTTCAAAGGTTTTCCGTACTTTTGGGCAGCCTCACCCCGTTAAAAGGACGATACTTTATGTATCGTCCTTTTTGTATAAAAAAACACCCAATCAATTGAGAGATTGATTGGGTGTGAAAAAATTATTAATAATTTTTTTTGCGTTTTTTAGCTAAAATACTTAATAATCCAGCTAGTAGAAGAACGATACCTACTGTTTGTGTAGGATCTTCTTTATGACCTGTATTTGGAAGGTGCTTATCCGTATTTCGATCATCTTGCTGTTTGTTATCTGTTTCATTTGATGTTTCTTCGGAAGTTCCGTTTTTGTGTTTCTCAGATGTTTCATTGCCTTTGTTTTCTTCTTTATTTGGAGGAGTAACTGGCTTGTCATCTCCACCTGACGAAGATTCAATCTTTTTATTTGAAACTGTAATTTGTAGTGGTGTAGCTTGGGCTTTATCAATTGTAAAGTTTATTGGTGATGCATCTAATTGATAGCCTTTAGGAGCCTGTGTTTCTACTAATTGATAATTACCAGGTTTCAAATCATTTACGATTACTTTTCCGTGTTGGTCTGTTTTTAAACCTTCTCGGATGATTTTTCCATCTTGGTCTAAAATATTGAAAATGGCACCTTCAAGTGTTCCATGGTGATCAATATCAACTTTAGTTAACTCAATTGAACCTGTTGTTAAACTATTTAAAGCTGTAACAGAGGTAATCTGAGATTGTCCTTTCGTAATTGTGAAAGGAATTGGTTTAATGTTTAAATCATAGCCAGTTGGAGCTTTCGTTTCAATGAACTGATAATCTCCTGGACGTAAATCAGAAACAGAAATCTTACCATCTTTATCAGTAGTTAAATCAGAATGAACATCCTTACCGTTCATATCTACAATTTTAAAGATAGCCTCTGCAAGAGTAGTACCATCGATGTCATCAACTTTAGTTAATTCAACTGCGCCTTTAGTTAAGCTGTTAGTAGCAGTAACAGAAGCTTTAGCAGTTTGACTCTTTTCAATAGTAAACTTGATAGGATTTTGATTTAAGTCATAATGCTTAGGAGCTTTCGTTTCAATGAACTGATAATCTCCCGGACGTAAATCAGAAACAGAAATCTTCCCATCTTTATCAGTAGTTAAATCAGAACGAACATCCTTGCCGTCCATATCTACAATTTTAAAGATTGCTCCTTCAAGAGTAGTACCATCGATGTCATCAACTTTAGTTAATTCAACTGCGCCTTTAGTTAAGCTATTCGTAGCAGTAACAGAGGCGATTTTTTCTTGGCCTTTTTTAACTGTGAACTTAATAGGTGTTTTGTTTAAGTCATAGTGTTCAGGAGCTTTTGTTTCGATAAACTCATAGTCTCCTGGCGGTAATTCATCCACAACTAAACGGCCGTTTTTATCAGTAGTTAAATCGGTACGAACATCGTGTCCATCCTTATTAACAATTTTAAATACTGCACCTTCAAGTGTTGTGTTTTGCTTGGCATCATCAACTTTAATTAACTCAACACTACCTTTCGTTAAGCTATTAATAGCTGTAACGAAGACATGCTTTGTTTGACTTCTTTCGATTGTGAACTTAATTGGTTCTTCATTTAAGTCGTAATGTTTAGGAGCTTTTGTTTCAATAAATTGATAGTCTCCTGGTTGTAAGTCTTTAGCGATGATTTTTCCATCTTTATTGGTAACTAAATTCGTACGAATGTCGTTACCGTTCAGATCAGTAATTTTAAATACCGCACCTTCTAGCATTTCTTTCTTATCTATAGAGTCAACTTTCGTTAATTCCACGCCACCTTTTGTTAGGCCATTCTTAGCAGTAACAGAAGCGTGAGTTAGTTGACTTTTTTCGATAGTGAAGCTAATAGGTGTTTTATTTAAATCGTAATGCTTAGGAGCTTTCATTTCAATGAATTGATAGTCTCCTGGGCGTAAGTTCGTAGCAGTAATCTTACCATCTTTATCAGTAGTTAAATCAGTGCGAACAATTTTACCTTTCGCATCGATGATGTTAAACACTGCATCAGAAAGTTTTGTATCTGGATTTATATCATCCACTTTTATTAATTCTACAGCACCCTCAGTTAAGCTATTTGTAGTAGTAACTTGGAGCTTTTCTTTTTGGCTTTTCTTAATTGTAAACTTAATAGGTGTACTATCTAATTTATAGTGTTCAGGAGCTTTCGTTTCAACAAACTGATAGTCCCCAGGACGTAAATCAGAAACAGAAATTTTTCCATGTACATCTGTTGTAAGCTCAGTGCGAATGTCATTACCATTCATATCAGTAATTTTAAATATCGCATCTTTAAGAGCGGTACCATCAACATCATCCACTTTAGAAAGCTCCACAGTGCCTTTCGTTAAGCTATTTGTAGCTGTAACAGAGACAGGCTCAGCTTGGCTCTGTGTGATTGTGAATGGAATTGGCTCTTTGTTTAAATTGTAGTGTTTCGGAGCCGTTGTCTCGATGAATTGATAATCACCAGGACGTAGGTCAGAAACGCTAATTTTACCTTGTTGATTCGTAACAAGATCTTTGCGAATTACAGTACCATTCATATCTGCAATTTTAAATACTGCGCCTTCAAGAGTAGTGCCATCAACGTCATCTACTTTAGAAAGTTCCACGCCGCCTTTTGTTAAACTATTTTTCATAGTAACGGTAGCGATATCTTTTTGGCTTTTTTCAATTGTAAATATAATTGGTTTTTTGTCTAAATCATAGTGTTCAGGAGCCGTTGTTTCAACGAATTGATACGTACCAGGACGTAAGTTTTCGACAACGATTTTACCTTCACTGTTTGTTTTTAAATCTGTTTTAAGTACCTTGCCATTTTGATCTAGTAAATTAAATACCGCATCGGCAAGTTTTGTTTGATCGTTTAAATCATCAACTTTAAGTAATTCGATACTACCTTGTTTTAAGCTATTTGTAGCAGTTAAAGAAATAGATTTCTTCTGTCCTTTTTCAATAGTGAATTTGATTGGTGTTTCATTTAAAACATAATCCTTAGGAGCTTTCGTTTCGATGAATTGGTAATCACCAGGACGTAGGTCGTTAATTTCGATTAGTCCTTGTTCATTTGTAACAAGGTCTTTATGAACTACATCACCGTTCATATTAACAATTTTAAATACTGCATCTTTAAGAACAGTGGCATCAACATCATCTACTTTAGAAAGTTTAACAGCACCCTTTGTTAAAGCATTTGTAGCAGTGACATGAAGAGCTTCAGTTTGGCTCTTTTTAATTGTAAATACGATAGGTTTTTTATCTAAAACGTAATGTTCAGGAGCAATTGTTTCAACGAATTGATACGTACCAGGACGTAGATTTTCAACAACAATTTTACCTTCATCATTTGTTTTTAAGCCTTCTTCAACTAGCTCTCCGTCTGCATCTAATAAATTAAATACGGCGTTAGCAAGTTTTGTATTTATATCAATATCGTCAATCTTTGTTAGTTCAACGCTACCTTTTTTCAAAGCATTTTTACCTGTAACATTGATCTCTTTCGTTTGACTTCTTTCAATTGTAAACGGAATTTGTGTTTCTTCTAATACATAGTGCTCAGGAGCTTTTGTTTCAATGAACTGATAGTCTCCAGGGCGTAAATCAGAAACAGAAATTTTTCCGTTTTTATCTGTAACAAGATTCGTATGAACTTCCTTACCGTTCATATCAACAATCTTAAAGATTGCACCTTCGAGCATCGTACGATCGATGTCATCGATTTTTGTTAATGTTACTGCACCTTTCTTTAAACTGTTAGTAGCAGTAACAGTAATATTCTCTTTTTGACTTTTTTCGATAGTGAACGGAATAGGCTCTTTGCTTAAGGTATAGTCTTTTGGAGCTTTTACTTCAACAAATTGATAGTCTCCAGGACGTAAATCAGAAGCAGTAATTTTACCGTTTTTATCAGTCGTTAAACCTTTGCGAATTACCTTTTTAGTATCATGAGCGTCAACGATTATAAATTCTGCACCTTCAAGAGTAGTGCCATCAACATCATCAACTTTTGTTAAAGTGACGCCACCTGTAAGTAAACTGTTTTTTACAGTAACAGGGATAGGAAGATCTTCCTTACTACCTTTTTTAATTGTGAACTTAATAGGTGTTTGATCTAATTTATAATGTTCAGGAGCTTTCACTTCAATAAATTGATAATCGCCTGGTGCTAAATCAGGGATGACTAATACTCCGTGTGCATCTGTTATTAAATCTTTCATAATTTCTTTGCCAGTTGCGTCTTGTAATGTGAATACAGCGCCAGCAAGAGCTTTCGCGCTCTCCACGTCATCTTCTTTAATTAATTTGACCTTTCCTTTCGTCAAACTATTTTTGAAAGTAATAGGGATGAGTTTTTGTTGACTCTTTTCAATTATAAATTCAATTGGTTCTTCATTTACATCGTAATAAGTAGGAGCCTTCGTCTCGATTAGCTTATAGTTACCAGGACGTAAGTCATCTACAACTAGCATTCCTTTACTATTCGTAACAAGGTCCGTACGAACATCTTCATTAGTATCTCTATTAACGATTTTAAATACTGCACCTTCAAGTGTTTCCTTTTCATCTGCAGCATTCACTTTTGTTAACTCAATACCGCCTTTTGTTAAGCTGTTTTTAGCGGTAACAGTAGCCTGAGTTGTTTGACTTTCTGTAATCGTAAATTTAATTGGTTTTGTATTTTTGTCGTAATACTTCGGTGCTGTTACTTCGATAAATTTATAATCGCCAAGGCGTAAGCCAGTAGCGATAGCTTTACCATCCGCACCAGTTTTTACATTTTCGCGAATAACTTTCTTTTCATCATTTGCATCAACAATTTTAAATACAGCACCTTCAAGAGCTGTACCATCGATATCATCAACTTTTGTTAATTCAACATCTCCTGGTTTTAAAGCATTTTCAGCTTTCACAAGTAGAGTTTCTTTCTGACTTCTATCGATTGTAAATTCAATAGGTTCTGCTCGTAAAACGTAATGTTCAGGAGCAGCTATTTCAATAAATTTATACGTACCAGGACGTAGGTTACTAACTTTAACTTTACCGTGTTTATCAGTAGTTAAGTTAGTGTGAGGGGAAACGTCATTATTATTTGTATCGACAAGTTTGAATACAGCACCTTCTAGTGGTTTTTTCTCACCAAACTCATCAACTTTTAATAATTCAACCTCGCCCGTTTTTAAGCTGTTATTTGCCGTAACAGTAGCAAGAGTTTGTTGGCTTTTATCAATTGTAAACTCGATAGGGTTTGTACTTAACGTATAATCCTTAGGAGCTTCTGTTTCGATAAATTTATAAGCACCAGGCTCTAGATCTTTAACGGTAACTTTTCCATCTGAACCTGTTTTTATATTTTCACGAATTACTTGTTTCTCGTCATTCGCATCGACAATTTTAAATACAGCACCTTCAAGGGCAGTGCCATCGACATCATCGACTTTCGTTAAAGTGACACCACCTTTAATGAGGTGATTTGTCGCTTTAACAGTAAGTGCTTTCTGTTGGCTCTTTTCAACTGTAAATTTAAGCGGTTTTTTATCTATTTCATAATGTTCAGGTGCTTTTTCTTCAACAAATTGGTACTCTCCAGGAAGTAAATTTTTCGCTTCGATTTGTCCGTTACCATTTGTCGTTAATTTGGTATAACCAGGGATTTTTTTGTTATTTCGGTCCCGTACACTAAATACTGCACCTTCTAAAGTATTACCCTCTTTATCAACTTTTTTTAGGATAGCTGAGCCTCTAATTAAGCTGTTTTGGGCCTCTTTATTAATTACTGTTGTTTGATCTTCCTCGATTTTAAATTCAATAAGTCGATCATCTAATTGATAATGCTCAGGAGCCTTTATTTCTTTTAAGTAGTAAGTTCCTGGTTTTAAATTATCTACAGTAATTTGTCCTTTATCATTTGTTATTAATTCTTTATGTTCAGGAATGACATTATGGTTTTGATCAAGCAGAGAGAAAACTGCATTTTTAAGCTTTTCTTTGTTATGAGCATCGGTCTTTGTAAGTACTACTTTTCCAACAAATTTCTCGTTTTTAAGAGTATATGTTGTAGTTTCTTCTGCACCAAGCTTAACAAGTTTACCTGCTTTTAATTCTTTACTAATGACATAGCCATCAAGAGTTTTCATTTCTCTAAGCAGATATTCATCGCGTTTTAAGTTGTTAAAATGAGCGATACCATTGTCGTCTGTTGTAATTGTTCGAATAGCAGTTGTACCTGTGCGATCGAATAAAGTAAATACTACGCCAGATAAAATTTTATTTGGATCTGCATTATCTACTTTTTTAATTTGAAGGTTTCCGCGTCCCTTAGTAGCAGAACCGCCTCCAGATCCAGAAGATACTTTAACTACTATTTCTTCAATTTTTTCAGTTTCTGTTAATTTCAAACTATTACCAGTAATCTTCGCTTTATTGCTTACCTTTTCATTATTGTCTGCATTAATGAGTGAACGGTATTCTAAAATATAAGCTCGATCAATAGTATGAAGAAATTCAATTGTAAATTGTTGTTTCCCCGTATTGTTGTCTGTTGTTATTTTGAGTTTATAGTCTTTTCCTTCTTTTAATTCGTTTGTTGTATCTTTCGTTAAAGTGCCATCCACGGCTACTGTTGTCCCATATAGGTGGAATGACTTTTCATCGAGAATTTGATTGTCTGTCGGATCGTCTGTTACGACAGCATTTTCAATCGTTGATTGACTTGCATTAATAGAAACGCTCCAATCAATGTACTTGTCATTTTGTTTTGCTTTTTTCGTAACGCCGCTACCACCATTTTTGATCTCGAATGCACCATGAATATTGGCGATAGTTTCCGATCCATCTTTTAATTTGGCGTAATTATCATAGCGCTTATTAATTTCTTCACCTGCAAGTGAAGTTTTAAAGCTGATATGGTACGCTGTTTTAATTTCATTTTTAAAATGAATCGTTAATGTATTTTTATTATCTTTCGTTGCATTTTCTACCGTATATTCGTCAGGGGAAACAAGTGCCCCTAATTTATAACCGTCTGCACCACCAGTTAATTCCATATGATGAATCTCAATGGAGTCTGGTATAAGTTTTTGATTGTTTTCTAGTACGTCAACGATAGAAGGGTCTTTAATAGTCCTGTTATTATAGTTAAACCCTATGTCCCATTTGATTTCTTTCGTTTGGGCATTGTAAGAACCGTATTTAAATCCGTTTCCTTTTGTATAGCCGTCAGGATTGAATCTATCATGAGATTTACTATTTTTATCGTTCCCATTTATATCTTTCCATGATAACTCAGCTGTATTTTTGAATGATTTATTATCATCCTTTTTAGATAGAGTCTCGTAATTAAAGTCTGTTGTGTACGTGATGGTTAAAGTTTTATCCATATTAGACTTATAAATACCAGCTAGTGTTACTTTGAATCCGTCAGCTGTTACATCAAGTGTGTAATCAGAGTCTAATTTCAGTTCAGTTGATCCATCAGTAATTTTGAAACTATCTTTTTGTAATGTAAGTCCACTATAGTCAAACGTATCAGTGATAACAGCATCATTTAACACGTAATTGTTATCATTTACAATAATTGTCCATTTCGTTGTTTTCTTATTGTAATCTGTATCGTTTGCATTTTTATTATGTTTCTTTATGATGTTTTGTTGTTGTAATGTAACTTTGTTTGTTTTACTCCATTTTCCATCTGCAATAATTGTATTTTCGATTTCGCCATCTTGTATAACATCATTCTTGGCTTTCGATGTATAAGTAATCACATAGGCACTATTAATATCTTCATTAAATTGTAAATCAAATCCCTCATCGGTTTCTTTTACAGTAAAGTTTGTAGCGTTGTCACCTGTAACAAGTTTTCCGTTATTATCATAAGAAGCATTTTTAACCACGATAGAACTTGCATCAACTTTATGAGATTTGTCCAAGATGTCTTTTAAAAGCGCATCAGATTGTTTAATCTCTCTCTGGTCACCGTTGAAAGTAATTGTCCATTCAATTGTTTGTGTTTTTGGATTATATTTACTAGTTTTCTCTAGATGTGTACCGCGTGAAACAGTTACAGTTGCATTTGCGGATACATCTCCTTGATTCTTGCTGGATACTTTTGCTTCATTTTTGAAACTAGTAACACTTTCGTCAGTAATTTTTGTCGCATATTCAATTTGATATGCTTTTTTCGTTTCATTTTTAAAAGCGATATTTAATTTATCGGAGGATGAAGTGAGTGTATATTCTTCTTTACTAACTTTGGCTCCACGAGTCGTTTTCCCGTTAATATCTACTTCTAACTCATAAACCTTAATAGAATCTTCATTGAGATTGGCTCCATTTGGAATATTGTCTTGGAAGACAGCGTTTGTAAGAATGTCTTTTGTTTTGTTCATTTCGACTGTCCAATTGATTTGATTCGTATTAATCGGTCTATCAGGTATACCTTTTTTATTCATAGATTTCTTTACATTAGGTTTGAAATCAAGCTCGATAATAACGTCTTGTTCTTTAATTGGGAAAGGAATTTTTTGTTCCGTAGTCCCTTTAATTTTTGTTTTATTGAATTCCGTACCAACTTTTAAATGACCATCTATATTAGGATTGTCTTCAACGTACTCGTTAAAAGTCATAGTTACTTTTCCGTTTAAGTCAACAACGAACGTCCCAATTTCATGTCTAGTTCCATCAACTAAAGGCTGTGTAATGGTGTTGTGGACGATAAAATATTCCGGTAGTTGGAAAATATAGTAATCTCCCTTTTTTACTTTTAATGATTCTAAAACTTCCCATGTAAAATCGATATTGGCAGCAGAATCAGGATTTGGACGATTATCTGTATCATTAAATGGTTTTCCGTCTTTATCTGTTAATTTTACGCTTGTTAAAATATTTTCTTTAATTTGCTTAGGTGATGGGTCTGGATTTTCAACAGGTTGCCCTGTTGTGTTATCACCAGGGTTCTCAGTAGGTTGCTGTGTCCCGCCATCTTTTGGCTGTTCCGTAGGCTGCTGAGGATTCCCGTTTTTCGGCTGTTCCGCAGGTTGCTGAGTGTTCCCGTCTTTTGGTTGTTCCGCAGGTTTCTGCTGTGTCTCACCATCTTTTGAATGTTTCGCAGGCTGCTGAGGATTCCCGTCTTTTGGTTGTTCCGCAGGTTTCTGCTGTGTTTCACCATCTTTTGGCTGTTCAGTAGGTTGCTGTGCGTCACCGTTCTTTTGCTCTTTGGTAGTCTGCTTAGCATCATCACTATTAATAGTAGGTGAAGTAGGGTTATCTACTTGAACAGGAACTGAGATAGTCTTAGCTACTGTACCTAGAGGGAAAGTGAGTGGGACGGCTTTTATGCCAGGTTTTAAATCTGGATTGAATACAGTGTCAAATTTAATTTTTCCCTTAACACCTTTTGAATCTTTTACTGAATCGTTAAAGACTATTTTCATTTTGTTATCGTTTGCCGTAACAAAATATTGACCAATAATTTGTTGATCTGCCATCAAGTTTCCTTGTTGGTCATTTTTTACTTTTAATGCGTTAGGTATTTGAAGAACTGTTGAATCTTTTTCTTGTGCAACTTGTTGATCCTTTATTGACCAAGCGTATTCTACTTGAATGGTTGATCCTATCTTTATTAAGTTGTTAGGATTTTTTGCTTCGTCAATAATATGATTCGTTGCATCTTTCATTTCAACAGTGTCAAATAAGGAATCTCCTGTTAAGGTTTCCGCTTTTACTTGATTGTATGGAAAACTAGCAAGCTGCGAAAATAGTACGAATACAATTAAACATACATTGAAAAGTTTTTTCATTTTTCCTCCTCTGAACATTCATTTGTCCATTGGGGACTTATTCCACATGAACAAATGGAATATTAAAAGTATTTGTTATAAGCTATTTGTTTTTGCTATCCCTCCGTTTCTATACGCGTTCTCAGACAAACTGGGTTATGTTCAAAGTAATATTATTTAACGTAAAACAAAATGTATATTTACACAGTTATTTGGAAATATACACAATTCGACAAAAAATGTCGAAAAAAATACTGATATAAAGAATGATATCAGACCTTTATATGTGAGATAGTTTTCATGTATATCTAGTAAAAAAGAATGGTTATAAAGGTAAGTTTTACGATACATACTAACCAAGGTAGTGTATCCCCTTGTGAAGGCTTATTTTTGCCTTAAAGTTATGTGGAAATAAAAATCTAGATAGGGTTGTTTTTGGTCAGAATGAAGACAATATGTACTTTGAAAATAGTCATCTATTTTGTCTAAAGAGAGTTGTACGATTAGTGGACCGAAGTTGAAAGACGATAGTTTCTTACATTGTTAGAGGAATATAAGGATTACAGAATATTCGACTAACCCGTTACTACGGTCATTTTTGAGACTGTTTAAACAATAAAAAAGAAGGTGTTTTCCTCCTTAGCTACAATATCTTTTTAGTAAAGATAAGCTTAAGTAACCTCCGCTAAAGATTATATACTTAAATGATAAAGAGTTCAACAATAGTTCACATATTTTCCCAAAATTAAAAAACGGCTGTTTTATGTGGAATAAATCTACAAAACAGCCGTTTTTTTATATTAGATTTCTGTTAAGATTATTGGTTCGCCGCGTGTTACGACAACGGTATGTTCACATTGTGCAACAAGACTTTTATCAGGTGTAATGAATGTCCAACCGTCGTCACCACGCTCAATAATATGATCAGCTTTCATAGATATGAACGGTTCTACAGCGATAACAAGACCGTCTTTTAGAAGCGTATTATCCATTGGATCATAGTAGCTTAAAATGTGATTTGGTGCTTCATGTAAGCTAAGACCAATGCCGTGACCAGTTAAGTTTTGAATAACATTGTATCCACTTTTATGTGCGAAGTTTGAAACAGCACGACCAATTTGATTTTGTTTTGAGCCAGCTTTAACCTTTTTCATTGCTGCCCAAAATGCATCAACCGCTGCTTGGCAAAGCTTTTCTTTTGCCTCGTCTTCTCCAAGTACAAATGAAATACCTGTATCAGCATAATAGCCATCAAGTGCAGCAGATACATCGACGTTTACTAAATCGCCTTCTTTTAATACACGATCTCCTGGAATACCATGAGCAACTTCTTCATTTACACTAATGCAAGTTACACCTGGAAAATCATATTCTTTTTCAGGTGCAGAAATAGCACCATGCTCATCTAATACTTTTTTACCGATCAAATCAAGCTCTTTCGTTGTCATACCTGGCTTCGCTTGTTTTTTCATTTCTTCACGTGCAAGCGCAACGATGCGGCCGATTTTTCGTAAGCCTTCTAAATCTTGTTCATTACGAATAATCATGAAAACCACTGTCCTTCCTCGAATATATATCTTATCCGATTGTATCATGTTTATTTTCGTCCTGCTACTTGCTTGCGGTATGCGGGCTGATTCCTCTCACAAGGAATATATGACAATTGTCATATCGATGTCATGACGTATCATACTGTTTCCTAAGTTTTCCAGGTAATACAATGTAAATATAAGAAACAGTGGGGGTGGAGAGATGGAAAAGATTATTGAAGTAAATGGTGTTTCTAAAACATTTAAACATAAAAAAGCAGTAAATAACGTTTCATTTCACGTGGATAAAGGAGAAATAGTAGCATTACTTGGACCAAATGGTGCGGGGAAGACGACGATAATTTCGATGATGCTTGGATTAAAAGATCCTACAGAAGGTACGGTTTCTATATTTGGAAAGAGTCCAAAGCAGAGAGGCGTTCGTAATAATCTTGGGGCAATGTTACAAGAAGTAAGTGTGATTGATAGCATTACAGTGGAAGAGGCAATAGAGCTATTCCGCAGTTATTATAAGAATCCTGTAGCGAAAGAAACGTTACTGCAGTTATCAAATTTAGAATCAGAGCGAAAGCAAAGATGTGAGAAATTATCAGGTGGGCAAAAAAGAAGGTTAAACTTTGCGCTTGCACTTGCGGGAAATCCGGATTTGTTATTTTTAGATGAGCCGACAGTCGGAATGGATATTACGTCTCGAAGAACGTTTTGGGAAACGATTCGAAAGTTAGCAAGTGAAGGGAAAACGATTATTTTAACGACGCATTATTTAGAAGAAGCAGATGCTTTAGCAAATCGTATCTTATTATTTGCGAACGGAAAGATTATCGCAGATGGTACACCAGACGAAATGAAAGCAACGATTTCGAGAAAAACAATCACATTTTATTCGAAGGAAAGCATTCCTACAAAATTACTAAAGGAATTACCAAATGTAACAGAAGTAAAGTCAAACGAAGGACGCTTCATTTTAACAACGGAGGATACGGATGCAACTTTAAAAGCCATTTATCAAAGGAATTTACCTGTAATAGATGTTTCAGTTGAACGTGGAAGCCTTGATGAAGCATTTGAACAGTTTGTCGCAAATCAGAAGGAGGAAATCGCATGAGAGCGTTATGGATGCAATGCAAAATAGAAATTTTACGTACATTCCGCAATAAATTATTTATTTTTTTCTCATTATTAATGCCTGTTATGTTTTACTACATTTTTACAAATGTTGTTCAAGTACCACAAAACGGAGATGCGTGGAAGGCACACTATTTAATTTCGATGGCAACTTTCAGCATTGTAGGGACTGCACTCTTTAGTTTCGGTGTGAGACTTTCTCAGGAAAGAGGGCAAGGGTGGACACATCTTCTAAAAATTACACCGCTTCCAGAGGGAGCATATTTAACAGCAAAAATTATCGCTCAAACAGTAGTAAATGCTTTTTCAATATTAGTTATCTTTATTGCAGGGATACTAATTAATCATGTTGAGTTAACGGTAGGGCAATGGATTGGTGCGGGGCTATGGTTATTGTTAGGGGTAACACCATTTTTAGCATTAGGAACAGTAATAGGTTCCATTAAGAAGGCGGACGCAGCTGCTGGCTTAGCAAATATTTTAAATATGAGTTTAGCTATAGTTGGCGGGTTATGGATGCCGATTGAAGTATTCCCCAAAATATTAAGAACGATTGGTGAGTGGACACCGACATACCATTTCGGAAGTGGTGCGTGGGATATTGTAGCTGGAAAATCAATTGGATGGGAAAATATCGCGGTATTAGGAGGTTATTTCCTTATATTTGTTGTAGTATCAATATATATAAGAAAAAGACAGGAAGCGGTATAAATGATAGAGAAAAAGAGGATTGAGGTTTTTCCGAAACATATGGGGTTCTTTCCGTATATGTGGTTTGTTTATCTATTATTTCCAATTTATCACTTAGCGCAGGCATCAGGATGGAAGCTTGTAATAGGAAGCGGTATGTTGATAATTTTTATCGTCACATACCGTCAGCTTTATTTTGTTCAGAGAACGTTTGTTTTTTGGGCTTGTATTCAAATGGTACTCATCTTTTTATTTGCTTTATTTTATAATCCTTTTATGATATTTTTTGGCTTTTTCACAGCAAGTGCGATGGGATTTGCGCCAAATAAGAAAGTATTTCGAGTGCTGTTATGTTCGTTAGTTATAATGCTTGGAGCATTTTTATTTGTAAATATGAATCAACTAACAACTACAAGTTTAGTAAATATCGTTCCGATGTTTATTTTAATGCTTCTTACGCCATTTGGTATGCGCAATTTTAATCAGAAAAAGATGTTAAAGAACCAACTGAATGAAGCAAACGAGCAAATTAAAGACTTAGTAAAGCGTGAAGAACGGCAGCGGATTGCGAGAGATCTTCATGACACATTAGGGCATACGTTATCTCTTATTACTTTGAAAAGCCAGCTTGTAGAGAAGTTAATTGTGAAAAATCCAGAGCGTGCAAGTGTGGAAGCGAAGGAAATTACACAAACGTCTCGTACAGCCTTAAAGCAGCTGAGAGAATTAATTTCTGATATGCGTATGATTACGGTAGAAGAAGAGCTAGAGCAAATAAAGGCAATCTTACAAGCAGCTAATATTGAATTAGAAGTGAGGCAAGAAGCAAGCTCGAGCTCGTTATCACCAATTGAACAAAATATTGTCGGGATGTGTTTACGTGAGGCCGTTACAAATGTTGTAAAACATAGTAAGGCAAAGCGGTGTGCAGTTTCTGTATTAGAATCGCAAGGTGAGCTGATTTTGAAAGTAGAAGATAACGGAATTGGTTTAACAGATCAAAATCATGATGGAAATGGTATCCGCGGCATGAAAGAACGAATTGCTCTTATTGATGGATTTGTTGAACTAGGTACAATCAATCCAGGGACGTTGTTAACAGTAAAAGTTCCAGTTGTTATTAGAACAGGAAAAGATGAGGTGAGGGCATGATTCGAATTATTATTGCAGAAGATCAACGGATGCTTCGTGGTGCATTAGGTGCCTTACTTGATCTAGAAGATGATATCGAAGTAATTGGGCAAGCGGCAAACGGGGAAGAGGCGCTAAAATTAATTGAATCGTTAAAACCGGATATCAGTATTATGGATATTGAAATGCCAATTCAAAGTGGATTAGATGTTGCTGAAGCGTTAAAGAAAGAAAAATCACCATGTAAAGTTATGATTTTAACAACATTTGCACGGCCAGGATATTTTGAAAGAGCAATGAAAGCTGGCGTGCACGGCTATTTATTAAAAGATAGCCCAAGTGAAGATTTAGCAGCAGCAATTCGTAATGTAATGAAGGGGAAACGAGAGGTCTCCCAAGAGTTAATGTTCGGTCTATGGCAGGAGCAAAATCCGTTGTCAGATCGCGAAAAGGAAGTATTGTTGCTTGCGAAAGAAGGAAAGACGGCAAACGAAATTGCGAAGGCACTTTATCTTTCACCGGGTACAGTACGTAATTATATTTCTGAAGTATTAACGAAGCTCGATGCGAAAAATAGAATTGAGGCAATTACAATTGCGGAAGAAAAGGGTTGGATATAAGAAGAAGTTTACCTAAGAGGAGTAAACTTCTTCTTCTTTGTTATTGTACTTCTATTACCTTATTTACTTTTTGTAACGACTTGTAACCATGTGCTTCAAATGCCTTTGCAAATTCATTTGATACGGCAGTGCCATATAAATCTTTTGCAGCTTGTACGATGTGAGATTGAAGTGATTCAAAGTCTTCAGCGGAAGTTGCATAATTTTGCAATGCACGCATAACAACTTTGCTTACTTTTTCATTGCCTTGTTTTTGAACAGCAACACCGTTATATGTTTTACCTTCAGCTAATTGATATAATACGTGACTGATAATACCAGAATTCACGTGTGATTCTTGATTATTACCATCATTATAGAAATCTTTTAAATTTGTATATAATTTATGACCGCCGTCACCAATTTCCCTTGGGATATCACGAATTGTTAGGCCACCTAATGTATCGCCCATAATCCAGTTTCCTTTATCTTTCTTTACGTAATATTCGATTTGTGTACCCCAGAAATCCGCTAATCCCTCGTTTAGTGCAGATGTTTCAGCGCTTGGATATCTCACGACTTTATTTTTCGTCGTGCCACTGAATACAGCATGTCCAAATTCATGAGCTGTTACATCAAGAGCTGATGTTAGTTTGCCGTCTAAACCATCACCAAATACCATTTGGTTCCAAGCGGGATGCCAAAACGCATTTACATAGTCTTCTTTTATACCATCACTAACTTCAGTAGAATCAAAACCGTGTACACTAGCAACAACTTTTGAATCTTTATTATCGTAACTTTTTAGATTATGTTCTTTCTTAAAGTAATCATAAATATCACTCATGTTCTTCATAGCGCCCGCGGCTTCTTTATCTGCAAAATTAGGAGTGCTACTTGAAATTAGTGTCCCTGGATAACCAGCTTGACTATATCCCCCGAGGGAATCGGCGTAGTTTGCATTATAAATATAAATACCATTTCCGCGTGATAAATCCGCTAAATAAAATTTCCCATCAGTTCCTTTGGCAATATTGAAAGAGATGTTTTCTTGAAGTGCATTTTTCCCAGTTCCTTGCTCACTTGCAGTGGATAATCTAGGTGATGTTACTTGATTTATAGTCTTATTCTCTTTGTTTTTAATGAATTTTTCTTGGAAAAGTACTTCACCAGTTTTTAGATCAACGATAGCATTGCCATTTATAATTTGTTCATTGTTTTCATAAGTAAATGTAATAACAGTTGCGAATGTATAATAGCCATCTTTTTTCTTATAAACAACGGTTTCGCTAGAGAATTCTGTCTCAACCGCATCACTTGGAATTTGAACTATATCGCGTAATTTAGATTTCACTTCATTTTTCGACAAAAAATTTGTTATAGTAAGATTAGGTTGTTGATTTAAATTTTGAACAACTTTACCACTAACAGTTGTGATCACTCCATTTTTATCTACTTTTACAATGAGATCTTGGCCATATACTTTATAGTTTTTATATGTTTGTGCAAGGCGAACTTCGGTTTGATTTTCTTTGGTTTCTTTATTTGTAGGTTGGAAATCTACATTTTTTTCAGTAGTGACTTGTTCTTGTTGAGCTTTAGCCCCATCTACCTCACCTTTTAAATACTTTTTAGCAATATTTTCTTTCGTATCATTTTGAGGTTGTGTTAATTTCCCGATTGTTAAACCAGGCTGAGCAATTTCAACTTTGACTGCACTTTTGTCTAATTCTTGAGCATGAATAGCTTCTGTTGATAAAGGGTAAAGAAGACCGAATGTAACGAAAGCACTGGCAAGTTTTCTATAATTCATCTATAACACTCCTAATCTATTATTGTATGTGAGATGAATTGTATGAAAAATTTGCCGAATTTTATATATATTATGCATTATTTCATATCAAAAATTGTCGAATGCACATTATTGTAGTGGTATGACAACTTAAAAAATTAGATTGTTATAATGGGATGGTGAGTAAGTATGCAAGCAGAGAAATTAGGAAGTGAAATTAAGAAAATTAGAGTGTTAAGAGGACTAACACAAAAACAGTTATCCGAGAACATATGTCATCAATCGGAAGTAAGCAGAATTGAATCGGGTGCAGTATACCCAAGTATGGATATATTGCAAGGTATTGCAGCGAAATTACAAATTCCCATTATTCATTTTTATGAGGTACTCATTTATTCGGATATTGAAAGAAAAAAACAGTTTAAAGATCAAGTCATTATGCTTTGTAAGCAAAAAAGATATAAAGAAATTTATAATAAAGTATGGAATGAACTGAAAAAGGAAGAATATCATCCTGAATTCCAGCAATTTCTTCAATGGCAATATTATGTAGCTGCTTACGTGTTGAAAAAAGTCGATTACGAATATTGTATTTTAGAATTAAAGAAATTGCTCAATCAACAATTGACAGGAATTGATGTATATCAGAATCTTTATATTGAAAACGCAATTGCAAACATTTATGCTGAAAATGGCTATTTGAAGAAGGGTATTGATTTATTTGAACAAATATTAAAACAATTAGAGGCATTGCATGATAATGAAGAATTTGACGTGAAGGTAAGGTATAATCATGCAAAAGCATTATACTTAGATAGTCGATATGAAGAATCACTTTATCAAGTAAATAAAGCGATTGAAATATCATGCCGAATTAATAGTATGGCATTAATTGGACAGCTATATTATCAAAGAGGTGAATGCCTAAGGAAGTTGGAGTATGAAGAGGCAGAGATTGAAGATGCATATAAGAAGGCAAGTTTCTTTTTTGATATATTAGAAATGCATGCATATAAAGAAGCGCTCGTAAATAAAATCAGCAGATAAACAACCTAAAAAGTGGATATGCATAATTGCATACAATGTGAATAAATTTTCATGATATATTAAAAGTAAAAAATGTGGGTGATGGAATATGAAGAAATTACTTATTGGTAGTTTATTAACGTTAGCAATGGCATGGGGTATTTCATTAGGTGATACAACATTAGAGAAAAGTCAAATAATTTCTCATAATGATCAAGAGGTACAAGTAGCTGCAGATTTACCTTTTGAGTTTTAAAAAACAACCGCCTTATTTAGACGGTTGTTTTTTTATGGAGTAACATCCAAACGTCTTTACTAGAAACAGGTTTGCTAATAAAGAATCCTTGAATGTGATCACAATTTTGTCTATGTAAAAATTCCCATTCTTCTTCCGTTTCTACACCTTCTGCAATCACTTCTAAATTTAGTTCTTTTGATAGTGTAATAATGGAAGAGACAATTGCTTCTTCTAAAGGACTATTTGTAATTCCACAAATAAACTCTCGAGCAATTTTTAATGTGTTGATTGGATATTTTGTTAAATAAGCTAAAGAACTATAACCAGTTCCAAAGTCATCGATTGAAATTTGAATGCCGAGATTTTGAAGCTGTTCTAGTTTTGCAACTACAGATTGATTTTGATTAATTGCGATGCTTTCCGTAATTTCAATATCTAGTGCTTCTGGTTTCAGTTCTGTTTCTTCTAACACCTTTGAAATAGTTGGGATTAAATCAGCATGGTTAAATTGAACAACAGATAAATTCACACCAACTTTTAAGTGAGAAAAACCTTGATTATGCCATCTTTTTGCCTCTAAACAGGCAGTACGTAAAATCCAATTACCAAGTTCAATAATAAAACCAGTTTCCTCTGCTAGAGGAATAAATTGGGCAGGAGATACGATACCGAGTTTTGGATGCTTCCAACGTATTAATGCTTCAAAACCGATAATTTCTTTTGTTTTTGTGCTTACTTGTGGTTGGTATTCAAGGAAAAATTCATTTTGTTGTAATGCTTTTGAAAGTTCACCTTCTAAGAATTGAATTTCATTTTGAGCGATACTCATTTCTTTTGAGAAGAAAACAAATCTGTTTTTTCCATTTGCCTTCGCACGGTACATAGCCATATCAGCATTTTTCATTAACTCATTTACATCAGTTCCATAATCAGGATACATCGCAATTCCGATACTCGGTGTAATAGAGAGTTCTTCGCCTTGAATGAAGAATGGTTTGTTTAAAATAGTTAAAATCTGTTCAGCTATAAAAATTGCACTTTTTTCTGAGTACATTTCTGGTAATAGAATGGTAAACTCATCTCCACCTTGGCGAGCGACGACATCTTTTGAACGCAAGCAACCGCGTAGTCTGTTTGCTACTTCAATTAATAATAAATCTCCGACGTCATGACCAAGTCTATCGTTAATTTTTTTAAATCGATCTAAATCAAGGAACATGACGGCGACATCATTTGCGTTAGTTTGGGCTGTATTCAAAATGGCTTTTAAATCTTTTTCGAACTTTCGGCGATTTGGTAATCCAGTAAGTGCATCGTGAAAGGCTAAATGTTCTACTTGTTTTTGTTTTTCATATAAAGTGGTAATATCACGCGCTATCCCAAACATTCCGACCACTTCTTTGTTTATAAAAGTAGGGATAAGTGTAATATGGAGATAATAATAATAGCCTTCTTGTTCTTTTGTACGAACTTCTAACGTTTGTGGCTTACCTTCCTTTGTAATTTGTAAAGCCTTCTTAAGTAGTTCGTGGTCTTTTGAATCAATGAAGTGTACCAGAGAATAGCTTGCCACTTCGCAATAATAGGCAGTAAATAAGCTTTCGCATGCCTTATTAGATTGTTGAAAAATGCCATTCATATTTAAAGAGAAAACGGCATCGGGATGATCTTCGAATAAAGATTTATAGCGTTGTTCACTTTTTGATAATGCAAATGCACCTTCTTCAACTTCGCCCTCTAGTTGTGTAGTCAACTGTTCATATGTATGGATTAGTGCTTGATTATCTTTCCACATGTAAAGTTGCCGCAAGAATAACAAAATAAGTGATAACACGAGGCCGATTAATATGAATTTATCATCCCAAGGTTGAATGATAATAAAAGAAAAAGTAATAATTATACTAAAATAAGGTAGTATAAAACGTATATAATCGAATCGATAATATTTTGCTTTCGTTTCATGCTGCATTGGTTTATCCAAAATATATAGTATGGAAGAAAGTCCAATTAATAAAATAGAAGCAGTGTGTATTAAATAATTAATTTCAGCGGAAGTTTTCATCCCAAAATTCAATTGAAACAGATGAATATAACCGTATACGAGTATAATAGTGAAACCGATAATTAATGCGATTCTACTAGAAGAATATTGTTCTCTTCTATATAGGCTAATAACGGCGTAAATTACTAATGATTGTGCAATAAAATACCCAATTAAAATCCAAGTGTCCTTTGTTAACATGCGGAAGCTTGAAATATCTAAGATAAAAGTTAAGGTGAAATAAATGTTCATAATAATAATAATAAAGATGCTATCGAATGAGAATTGAGAAAGTCCCTTAATAGAGTAATTTTTTATAAACTTTATAGCAAATCCAACAAAGAGCAAAATATATTGTATGATAAAAAAAGGTAATGCTTTATATGAAAATATAGATTGATTATGCATGGAAATCGAACTAAGAAATAGGGTTATCTCCATAACTAATCCACATAGGCAAGTGCATAGTAATAAAATCCAAAATAGTTTATCACTGCGTTTCATTTTTTTAATAGCTTTATATAAACAGTGGCAAGAAAAAAGTGCAGCAAAACAGAATAAGAAAAGAATCCCAATTTCCTTTATATGCGACTCATTTGGAATAAAGAGTATCCAAAGAGCAAATATAGATATGTATATTATGACAAATTGTACATACTTTTTTTGATTAATCATATTATGACTCCGTTTCAATAAAGTTGAATCTCGGGGGAATGCTAATTTAAATAATAGCATATAAAATAGGATGTTTTTTACTATAAAAATTACTTTTTTGAAAAAATGGTGCAAAGTTACAATTTACCACTGTAACATTGCACCACTTATTCTTTTAATGCCTCTTATAGCAGAAAGTTCATCTATTAATCGGAATAGTGCTAAGTCTTTTTGTTTACTTTCAATCATAATATCGAAATTATGATTGTTTTTTTTTGCAACGTGTAAGAAGGGCTTAATAAACTCTAAATCGATATATTCAGCATGAGCCCTAAATTCTTTTTCCGATCTTGGGGAGGAAATGTGAACTTTAGGAGAGATATTTGTATGTGACCAAGTTTCAAAAATTGCAGGAAGCAACTCTTCTAGTGGTTGCTCGCAAAGATTGGCCATATGATGATGATAATCAAATACAAATGGGATATTTTCTTTTTGGCAAATTGATAAAGTTTCAGAAGTTGTATACGTTTTATCATCGTTTTCAAGGGTCATTTGTTTTTTTATATGTGCAGGAAGTTTTTTTATGTTTTCATGGAAGCGCTCAATTGCCTTTTCTTTATTTCCATAGGCTCCACCTACATGAATATTAATGTAAGAAGAATCTGCAATGCCTATAGCATCCAATATTTTATAATGATAAGTCATATCCGTAATAGCGTTAGTAGTAATATGTGGCTTGTCACTTGTAAATAAAGTAAATTGATTTGGATGAAAACTTATTCGTAAATTGTGTTCTTTAATTAAAGCCCCTATTTTACGCCAAAGTGGTGTGAATACCCCAATATAGTCAAACTCGACTTCGGGATGTGTTGCAAGTGGGACGATGGAAGACGATAGGCGATATAGCGGGATTTCATGCGCTATATTGTAATGAAGGATACGTATTGTGTGCTCTAAATTTTGCCTTATAACATGGTACAATTTGTCTTCTCGCTCTTGTTTGCTGAGTTTCTTAAAGCTTGTAAACGTCATTGTTTTGGCAGGAGAACAGTCCCAGAGTGCCATTGCATGTGAGACATATCCAAACCGCATAATCATATGAGATACACCTCTTTTATTCATTGTCTTTCCTATAAAAAGAAAGCAAGCATTGTTCCAATCCATTCTTTTCCTCTATCGATAAGAGAAGGTGGGTTTACATCGCTATAGGAAAGTACGGATGCATTCTCTAGATCTTCATGGAATTTATTTTTTACTGTTCGAATGAAATGTTTATTATATAACAGGCAGTTTATTTCATGGTTAATATATAAACTTCTCATATCAAAGTTTGCTGTTCCAATATCACAAATATCATCATCCACTATAATAATTTTGGCGTGAAAAAAACCTTGTTGAAATGCGTAAATATTGCAACCAGCCTGTATTAATTTTCGGCAGTACGGGAATTTTGCTTCTCGAACGAGAGGGTGATCAGCTTTTTCTGGAACGAGAATTGTGATTTGAACCCCTCTCTCTCTTGCTTTTAATAAGGCATTCATAATTTTTTTTCCAGGAATGAAATATGGTGTACCAATACAGATTTCTTTTTTTGCTCCGTTAATTAAATGTAAAAAAGTATGCTGTAAATAAGCACCATCAGTCGGAATAAATTGATGCATTATGGTACCTGGGTTTTGTTTTGGAAAATAAAGAGAAACATCCAATAAATTCTGTTTCGTATCATCAAACCAGTCATGCAAAAATTGCTTTTGTAAATCTTGAACCCCTTCTCCTGTAAGACGTAAATGATAGTCTCGCCATAATCCTAAATATTCATTATGCCCTAGATACTCTTCGCCGATATTAAAGCCCCCGATATAGCCAGTTTTCCCATCAATCACTGTAATTTTTCTATGATTTCTTTGATTGGCAGAAAAGAAAAGTAGAGGAAATTTTATCTTATGACAAAATGAAAAAGATACACCATGTTTTCGCAGGGAGCGAATAGCTTCGTTTGATAAATAATGGCTGCCAAATCGATCAAGTAAAAGTCGTACTTCAATTCCTTCCTGAGCCTTATCAATCAGCAACTTTAAAAATTCACGACTGATTTTATCGTTTTTTACAATGAAGAATAAAATATGAATGTGGTGCTGTGCTTGTTTTATATCAGTAAATAAGGCGTCATACAAATCTTTCCCGTATGTATAAAGGTGAAAATCACTTTGACGTAAAGGGAAAGTGCGAGAGCTTACCCGCTTTAAATGAAGAAGTCTCCCGTATGAAAGGTCAATTGTAATCCAAAGAGCAACGGATATTAACAAAAGAGATAAGTAGAGCATCAGTGAATTCCCTCCTTCGCATTCTTTTCACCTTCAGTGTGTTACAAATGATACGGGTAGCACGGTTGTTATTATAAATTTCATCAGAGGATAGTATGTTGCACTGATTAAAGTTTCACTTTATCCCGCTTTAACGGGCAGTAAGCTTCCTGCTTCAAAAATTGATGAATAAGTAGAAATTAGTTTGGAAATCAACTGCCCGTAAAAGCCCGATTGGTTCAACTAATAATCAGTGGGGGATGAACCACCCCTATTGATTAAAGTTTCACTTTATCCCGCTTTAACGGGTAGTAAGCTTCCTACTTCAAAAACTGATGAATAAGTAGAAGTTAGTTTGGAAATCAACTGCCCGTAAAAGCCCGATTGGTTCAACTAATAATCAGTGGGGGATGAACCACCCCTACAGATTAAAGTTTCACTTTATAGTTGTCTGACGACAAAATTTAGGGTAGTAAAGAATTAACTAAATATCTTGTTTTTGGTGGGATACTTAGTTTTACAACTTGCCTAATTTGTGTCGCAACCTGAAGACAGCCTTTTGGTAAGTTATCTACGATATGACAGAATTTTGGCATGATAGCCACAAGAATAACTCGACCATGAAGAGCAGTATTTATAATTTGAACAAAAGTATATAAAGCCATTCTATAGATTGGGGTATTTTTTATATTTGAACCACATGTAGAAGAAGAGTGGCAGGGAACTTTATAAATAATATCGAAAATATAGAGGGAATAAGGTAGAAAGAGGTGAAATTCCCTTGTATTCGCCGGTTACTATGTCACGAAACATGTATTATGGCAGTAATTTTTGGAGTGCATACAGTCACAAATTAAAACGAGATGTTCGCTTCTATAGTGATTTAGAGTATGAACATTGGTTATTAGTTGAAACCAATTCTGATATTGCTGTTTTTTGTGAACAGCCATTGAAAATAGCATATGAATTTGAAGGGAAAAATACACATACGATTTTTGACATGTGGGTACAAGAACGAAGTGGAAAAGAATACTTTGTGGAAGTGAAATATTCACAAGAGATGCGTAAGGGAAACAAAAAATACAATCGAACAATGAAACAATTAGAAATTCAAAGAGCTTGGTGTGAGGAAAACAAAAAGGAATATAGAATTATGACGGAAAAGGAAATTCGTGAACCGCGTATACATTTAGATAATATGAGGTTACTTGTATCTCTTACTAATCACTTCATTGAAGTGAATCCGTATCAAGAAGAAAAGATATTAAACTTAATCAATAATGGCTGTTTCTCTGTTAGTGACCTCTGCAGTTCTTACCCATCTATTCCATTGCGAGATATTTACATTATTCTAAGTAAAAATATCTTTGAGGGAAGGATACAGGCAAATCTAGACAATTTAGATTTTGGATATAAAACGGAGGTATGGAGTGATGGTTAGAAGAAGGCTACTAGAGGAATTAAGTGTTGAAGAATGGATGCTGGACTTGAAAAATTGGCCTAAAGTAGATATTACATTATTAAGTAAAGAACATCAGGGAATGTATTTAAAACGTAAGCAGGCTATGGATTTATATTTTATGTCTGAAAGGTCTGTGACAGATATTATTCAACAAACAGGCATTACATATAAGCGAATCAGTTATTTTGTAAAGCGTTGTCTATATCCTAATAATAATGGGTCAATTTTTGGCTACACAGCTCTTATTCCATATAAAAGAATAGACAAAAATCAATTTCCTTCGGCTCCTCCAAATTATATCGATACAGGAAAAGCTGGTTCTTTTACAGTTTTATTAAATACACATCCTCAGTTAAGAGTTTTTTTAGAAGACATGGTCTTGCCTAAGAAAAAAAATGAAATAGTAGAAAAAGGTATGATGATAAAAGTATTGCATAAGAAATTTTTACAATTATGTAAAGAAATCGGAATCCAATCCCATCAGTATCCCTTCACAACAAAGGATTTTGCAAAACGTTCTTTAGAAAGGTATATTGTCAAATTAAAAAAAGAACATCTTATTGTATATACATTCCAAGAAAATAAAGAGTTAGGAAGTTATATGGCTCATAATGGAGTAGGAGTAAAAAATCATCCTCTCATTGCTCGTCCATATCGTAGGGTGCAATTTGATGCACATAAAATTGATATTTTGATTTCAATTACATTTTTAACACCAGAAGGTGATGAAGTAACTAAAATTTTAGATCGTATTTGGATATTAAACATAATTGATGAAGCAACTCGATGTGTCTTAGGCTATCATCTTTGTTTAAATAAAGAATATTCTTCTTGGGATGTTTTGAAATGTTTGCATAATGCAGTAAAACCACAGGTGGATCCGGAATTTTCTATTCCAGGTTTGAAGCTGTCTGAGAATGCAGGTTTTCCTTCTCAAAAGTTTGAAACGTGTAAGTGGGCATTATGGGATGAATTTTTAATTGATAACGCTAAAGCAAATGATGCACAACTAGTAACGGAGAAGTTAAAACATGTTATTGGATGTTCTATCAATCAAGGACCTGTAAGTATGCCAGAAAGGCGACCTATAATTGAGCGCTTTTTTGGTTTGTTAGAAGAGAATGGTTTTCATCGTCTTCCAAATACAACTGGAAGTGATCCGACAGATACGAAACGAAATAAACCAGAAGAATATGCAATTAAATATAGAATATCCGAATGGGAGATAGAAGAATTAACAACAGCGCTAATTGCAGAATACAATGCTACACCTCACAGTGGATTAGGTTATTTATCTCCATTGGAGGCTATGGAGCAACGCATTCAAAGATATTTTGTTCGAACTTTGGGAGAGGAAGAACGAGAAAATCTTTCTTTTTTTGTATTACGTGCAAAGAGAACCATTCGAGGAAAGGATCGAAGACCATATATTCAATATAAGGCGGTGGAATATAGGAATGATATTATAGCAAACTTACCGGATCTTGTAGGGACAGAATTAGAATTATTAATAGATATTGATGACTTGCGTTCTATTCGTGCATTTTTTCGAGATGGTAGCGAACTAGGTTTACTATATGCAACAGGAAAATGGGGGATTAGCAAGCATTCCTTAAAAACAAGAGAGGCGATTATTAGCTTGCGAAATAAAAAGCTAATTCATTTTACAGAGTTTGAAGATCCAATTGAAGTATTTCAGCGTTACCTAGAAAAGAAAGGAACAAGGTATAAGACAGCTCGAAATCAATTAGCAAATCTAAAAAAAGAAAGAGAAAAAGAAGTTCCTTCTTCAATCCCTGCTTTCGAGAGTGAAGAATCATCCTTAATACAAAAAGAATTTATTGAAATAGGTTCTAAAAATAAGAAACGCCGATTTACTAAAACATTGGGCTATTAGGGAGGGGGAAATTTGTGAGTGAAGATTTTTATGTTGCAGGTCGTAAAAAATTAGCGAAGCGAGGTAACTTGCATCCAGTACAAACAGGAAGGTACATTTTAGCGACGAATGAGATTGAAAGATTATATGATACTGTACATCGTTGGATTACAAATCGTACTCCAGGTGGAATTGTATATGGAAGACCGCGCTTAGGAAAAACAAGGGCGATTCGATTTTTACAATATGCTTTGCGAGAAGATTTTAAAGATCTCCCTATATTTGTTATAAAGTGTAATCATCATAAACAAGCTACTGAAAGAGTATTTTTTGAAGAATTATTGCGTAATGTAGGGCATGGAGACTCTAAGTCAGGGACACTAAATTCAAAAAGGGAGCGTTTATATCGTTTTTTGTTAGAATCAGCTTATAAGTCTTTAGAACAAAAGATTGTTTTTATTATGGATGAGGCTCAGGAGTTACAAGATAATCATTATCAATGGCTTAAGGATATCTATAATGAATTAGATAATTGTGAAGTTAGTTTAACATGTATTTTAGTAGGGCAAGAAGAACTCTTACGTCAGCGTGCAGCGTTTATTCAAGTGAAAAAACAACAAATAGTAGGTCGTTTTATGGTACATGATTTTAAATTTATGGGAATCAGGACGCTAGATGATTTACAAACATGTCTTCGAGGTTATGATGATGAATCAGAATACCCTTTAGGAAGTGATATTACTTATACACAACATTTCTTCTTAGAAGCATATGAAAAAGGATTTCGTTTATATCAGTATGCGGAAGAGATGATGGAAGCATTCCGTAGGGAACGAGAAAAAGCAAATTTATCTGCAACAGCTGAAATTCCTATGCAATATATTACTAGTACTATTGAGTATTTACTTTTGCAATATGGAAGGTATGGAGCAAATGTTTATCAAATATCTAAAAATATGATTGAAGAAGCTATTTGGTACTCGGGTTATATTGAAGCGGAGGTTTGTAAAAAAGGGATATGAAAATTTTAAATATGGTGAATCGAAAAGAAAGTATAAAGTATACTTGGGATGAAAGATGGGTACAACCGTATGAATCGCCATTTAGTATTTTTCAAAAGTTAATGTATGCTAACGTATGGTCTTTTAAAGAGCTATACAGGGAGCTAGGTTCTTCAGAGTTTAAAAGTAGAAAAACGCCATTAATAAGTTATAAATTTGGAAGTTTATATACGTTAGAAGGTTTTGATCTCAAGGAAATATCTTGTAGGTTAGGGGTTGATATGCAAAGTAATTATTTAAATGTTTTGTCAGAGTTAATGGATTGTTTAGGTGTGAAATTGTGTAGATATGAAGAAGAATTGCAGTATTGTGCAGTTTGTCTAAAACAAGGATACCATAGTATATTCCATCAATTTCATTACATTAATCAATGTTTTATTCATGGTACACCTTTACATAAAAGTTGTCCCAAATGTCATTTAGAATTTATGTATAATTTACGTAACTTGCAATTACAAAAACCTTTTCAATGTTTATGTAGTTATAATTTTTTAGCTGAAAATAGTGAAAGAAAGTTTTTCAAGAATTGGTCAGTTCCGATTTCAGTAGATAATAATCAGTTTATTCATAATATTTTTTCGTTATCAAAATCAGTCACTGAACAAATAAAGCGAATGTACATAACAGAAGTACCTCAAAAAGAAAGGGCAAATATAGATATAGTATCAGTTGCTCTTAATTATCCCCAGAAACCCGATCATCTCACATCCCAAAAGCTAATTTATACTAGAACTAGAGATCGTGTATGTTATCTCAAAACAGAAATGAAGCTTAAAACAAAAACTACCAAATATAATTATCTTTCTGATTATGATGGGGAAGAAATGTTTTGGACTATGCAAAAAATATATAAAGCAATATCTCGAAAAATTCGTAAGTGTTTATTAAAAAAGCATAAGAAATGTTGGAAGTATTATCAGCATAGAACTGCATTCTATAATAAGCCACTTTGTCCATATGTATATGCTTACGTGCATTGGCAAGGAGAAATTCAAGGTCGCAAGGAGTGTTGTTCGATATATAATTCATATTCAAGATTTTATTTTGAAGAATTTGAAACATATTCAAAATCAGATTGGAATTATATGTATAGTATATATGAGTTTATAAGAAATAATGTGATTGTAAAGGATCCTTTATATCACGACAACACTAAATCTATGAGTCAAGTTACTCCGAATTTCTTTGTTACGAAATGGATATTAGCAAAAATATATGCGCTTATTTTACTAGCAAAATTCCATTGTTGGTTTGAAATCGCATTGGAGTATGCTCCAAGGGATAAATTGTTTTTTCAGGCTCCTTCTAAGTTTCACATATACAAAAAAAGGTACTATCCGTTTTATTTGTTTTATCTTCCAGATAGGGATAGAGATTTTGCAGAGTTTATTTTTAAAGTGCAGCATGAACCTACAATGGAGATAAATCCAATTGGACATTGTCCAACTATTAATAATGAGATAAGAAATATATAGATGTTTATCGATTTGATTTTTGATATATAACTCAAAATATTGCGGATATAGTATCTCATAGTGATAGAAAAGAGGGTTTTCCAAATAACGGAAAATCTTCTTTTGGTTTTGGGATAGAATTTTTAAATGCTCCTTTCTATTAAAAGGTCGTTATTTCAATAATAACAATTGTTATGAAATTAATCCTTATGGTAAAATAAGTTAACCTATAATGAACAGTCAAAGGCTTTTTTGAATAAATAAGAAAGGCTGCGATAAGAAAATAAAGAGGTATAGTCAGAAAGAAATCTTTATTAGTTAACTTCTTTCTTTATGAAACAGTGTTTTAGATTATTGCTCATAGAGCAGGTAGAAAAAGATAAGAAGATATGCATAAAATCGCTATATATGCATATAAAGTATATGTTTAGTGTCATGAATATAAATTAAGTAAATAGAGGGGAAAGGGAACTATATGGATGTAAATTTAGAAAAACTTAGAAAAGATTATCAAGATGATAAGATAGTACCTTTTATTGGAGCTGGATTGTCGGTACCTTTCAATGTTCCAAATTGGAAAATGTTAATAAATAATATTACCGAAAAATATGTTGCGCAGGAGAAAGCTTTTATTAAGGAAGTTGTTAAAGAAGAATTGAGAAATAATGATTATTGGGGAGCTATTGATGCATTAATGAAATATGTACCAATGATCGATCAAGACATACAGGAAGAAGTAGTAGAAATAATTAAAGAAAAACAAACTAAATTGCATGATGATAGTTTACATAATTATTCTGATATTGGAGAAATGAATTTTAAACTTCATTTAACAACAAACTATGAAAATTTACTAGATGATTACTTGAAATGTGATAATCGTCCTATTTTACTTAAAGATATTCAATTTAGTACGCAACGATTATTTGATGAAAAAAGGGTATGTCATCTCCATGGATTTACATCGAATTCGGGAACGATTGTTCTTAGTAGGGAGAGCTATTCAAATCTATATATGGAGAATAAATATGAGAATTTATTAAAAGTAGTTACAGGAAATAAGAAACTTCTATTTATGGGTTTTTCTTTTGACGATCAATTTGTAAGTACGTTAATTAAAGATCATAAAAAATATTTTAACGGGACTCATTATATTCTTTTAGATAATCCTACTAGCGAAAAAGTAAGAGAGTTACGAACAAAATATGGTTTACTGACTATTCCTTATCAAAGTGAGAGTTCTTCGCATACAGAGGAAATAAGAAAGATATTAAAATACATATCCGAACCTATTACAGTGGAAGTGGGGAACGCAAATTCAAATGTATCTAGTGGAGAAACTGCCAGCCCAATTATTATAGGTGCAGGATTAAATGATATGGATCAAAATGTGGAAAATAATCTCTTCTATAAAAAATTAAAACTCGAAAATATAGATCCTTTAATGATTAAATTAAGTTCCATTTTTTATATTTCTGCAGAAATATATATACGTGAGTTAAGAAAGGTAGGTATATCGATAGAGGTTATTGATGCAATGTTAGGTAAAGTTTTCGTGAAGTATATGGAAAGGTATGCTGATACATATAATAGGTATGGAGATAGTCAAAAGTTTCTAGAAGTTGTCCATAAAAGTTTAGAGGGGATTGAATTTGGGAGATATGCTGAATTATTTAAGGGTAATAAATCTGATGAAAATGAAAATAGAGGTTTGATACACATTTTAGCTGAAGAGGAGGAAAAGGGAGTATGGTGGGGAGGTCGACGTTTAAATGAGTAAATTGAAAAGAAAAAACATGTCAGTTCCTCTATCTATTGAACTTTTATTTGATAATGAAAAATTAGATTTGATAAAAACTATGGGGCTTTTATATGCGTGTTTTTTACAAAACAAGAAGAAATATCGAAAAATCTCAGAACTTGTATTTTATTATAGTTTAGTTAATTTTGATCTGATTAAATTATTTGAGACTGGAGAAGAGAATAGAAGTAAAATATCCCCCAACTTGTATTTTAGGTTTCAGAATAAAATAAATCAAATACTACTGAACCTGTCTGATTTGAATTTTATAGAGATAAAAGGCAATCTATCTTTTAAGACAGGAGACTTAGCGGCAAAATTAACTAAAGGTGGATTAGAATTTTATGAAGAAATGGATTCAGAATACTTTTCTAAGTTAGTAGAAGATTACATTTATGCAATGAATCAAGTAGATTATACAGCTAATAATCTGAAGGTATTGAGGGGGATATCGTAATGAATCGTATTATAATTACCAAGTTAATTCTTCAAGGAACAGCATACAAACGAACATTAAGGTTTAAAGACGGACTAAACATAATTAGTGGAGATAAAACATCAGGAAAGTCATTAGTTCTTAGCTTAATTGATTATTGTCTAGGGAAGAGCAAAAAAATTGATTTAAATGTTCAAAAGCAATTAGATAAGTATTGTGATCAAATTTTTCTTGAGATACAAGTTAACAAAGAAACTGTTACTTTAAATCGCTTACTAAAACAAAAACAGGGAAAAATAAGCATTTATTATTGTGGATTTAATGACTTGGAGGGGTATACACCTAAGACAGTAGAGCTTAAAGAGGTATTACACTTTCTAATGAGAAAGCTAAACATCAATGAATATAAGCTTATTAAACATAAAAAACATAGCACAAAACAGGAATTAGAGAAAATATCATTTAGAGATATATTTAGATACTCTTATATTCATCAACATGAATTGGGGACTCATGATTTTTTAGAAAACAAATCTACATTTAAAAGGTATAAAAACCCTTATGCTTTTGAATTAATGTTTAATTTAGTTGAAGCGGATAAAGATCATTTGCAGGAACAGTTGGTAAAAGTAAGGAATGAAATTGAGGATACAAATAAAGAGATAACAGGTTTGAAATCATATTTAAAAGATAAAGATGCAGAGGATTTTAATGAATTGTCTAGTAAAGCAACTAGATTTAAAAATGAAATCGAACAACGTAAACTAGAAAAAAAATCAATTATAGAAAATAGTAAAGCCAATAGCAATAATGAAAACAAGATGTATATTAGATTGAAAAAGGATTTGACGGAAATTGCAAATCAAATATTTGATTTGCAAAAACAAAAGAACGAATTACAGAATTCTGTAAGAGCAAAAAGATTATTGATAGAAGAGTATAATCTTGAAAAGGAAGAAATAAATGCTACGTTAGAGGTTAATTATAAATTGGCAATTTCAGAGCAAAATATTGAATGTCCACTTTGTAATTCGACCGTTGCAAATCAAATTCAAGAAATAACTAAAGATAGTGTTACTCCAGAAAAGACATTATTGAAAATTAAGAAAGAGATTAACAATAAAATTAATTTGGTAAATAATTTGATTAGTGGTGACAATAAAGATATTGAAGATATAGATATAAAAATAGAAAAGCTAGAAAAGAAACAGGAGATTTTAAATAGAGCTATTACAGAATTCGCAAAATCCACAGATGTTCCGTTTCTTTCGCAATTAGATTCTATCAATAGCATAATAAATAAATTAACTAAAAATCAAGAAATAGTAAAGGAATGTATTAGAATACACCGTAAAATTGATGAGAAGTGTAAACTAATTGATGATTTAAATAAAGAAGTGAAACGATTAGAAAAAGATATTGCAGCTTTAAAAGTTAGTCGGGATGTTAGAAAACAAATTTTCAATTTCCTAAATACTGAATATAAGGGATTTATGAAAAGATTAAAATACGATATAAATAATGAAACGTATGTTGATTCTGAGAGTTATATTCCTTACCATGAGGGGGCAAGTGTTTACGAACATGAGAGTGGTGGTCTATTAGAATGTATGCAACTATCTTATTTAGCGGCAATTCTATCAAGTAAAAAAGAAGGTTATGCAGTGGGGCATCCAGGCTTTTTAATGCTGGATACTTTAAGTAAGTATCTGGGTACAATTCAAGTAGAATCCATAGAACAAGCGGAAATTAAAGAAGAAGAACGTATAAATGATCCCGAAGTTTATGAGGAAATTTATAAAATTTTAATTGAACTAAGCAATAAATATCAAATCATTATTGTTGATAACACGCCGCCAGAAAAGGTGAGTGGGTATACAAATTATACTTTCTTCTCAGGTGAAAAAGGTTTAATTAATATTAATATTAATGAATTTAAAGAAGAAGACTAAGTATAAATTAAGAAGAAAAGATTATTTAATGCTATAAAAATATGTAAGATGAAAAATGTGGAAAATAGATCCTTTTGTTTTTGTTCTTAAGTTAATGGGCATGAGGTCACCATATAATTTGAGGGAAATTGTACGTTTAGACACAAAATAACCGATTCCCTGGACATAAAGGAATCGGTTATTCATTTAGCTTTATTTAGCTTTTACTTTCTCGAACCATTGTTTAAATTCACTTTTGCTGTTCATACCCATAATTCTGTCTTGCTCTTTTCCATTACTAAAATGAATTATAGTAGGAGTACCCACTATATGATATTTTTCCCAACCTTCTTCATATTCCAAAAGGTTAAATTGTTTTAATTCGACGCCCATTTCATGAGTTATTGGGGTTACAATCGGTGTTACTTTCTTGCAATGTTCACAAGTTGGGCTGTAAAAGTATACAGTAATATTTTTTGAGTTAGCTATCTCTTTATCTAATTGTTTAGGTAAAATAATATTTTGATACAATGGATCGTTTAATTGTTTACGTGTTTCAGCATGAATATCTTTTTTTTGATATGGATTATTATCATCGTTATTAAAAGTAATCATTAAATACATACCTATAAAACCGGTAGTAATAACAAACAATGTAATAATAATTTTCTTCAATGTTGTTCACCTGATTTCTTAAAATATATAAATAATGCACATAAGAAAATGATTACAAATGCGGTTAATGCAAGGAATGGAATTGTAATAAAGTCAAACCAATTAATATATTGTCCAACACATGGTATTCTCCCGCAAAAATGATCACTTTCTATATTTATTATCCCTTTTTGAATTCCATAGTGATAACTAGAAATAAATATACCTAATATAGATAAAGGAAGTACATAAATTACATAATTATAATCCTTTCTAATAACAGCTATTGCCCCAGTTACTGCAATAGGATACATTAAAATTCTTTGAATCCAACATAATTTACATGGCTCATATTTTAATATTTCTGAGAAAAACAGGCTGCCCATAGTTGCAATTAATGCAACGACCCAAATTAAAAACAATAGATGATTAATATTTTTTTTATTTATCAAAACAAAGCACCTCTATAGTAATAATTAATTCTTCTTAGATAAACTATCTATTATTTTTTTTACATTTATAATTTTAATATCTTGATCTTTTTGCTTACCTACATCTGAATTATTAATCAGAATATCCTCTACATTTTCAGCTGTAATTTCAGGATAATTAGATAATAAATAAGCAACAATACTAGTAACCACTGGAGTAGCAGCTGAATTACCTCCAAACAAACCTTTATGATTCTTTTGATCAGTTCGAGTAGTTAATAATTCTTCCCCTGGAGCAAATATGTCTACTTTTCCAATATCTGAGATGTTTATAGGTTTTCTATCTTTATTAATCGCTCCAACACTAATAACTCCTTTATAAGAAGCTGGATAATATAACTTGTTTTTAGAGTCATTACCATTAGAAGCAATAATAACAACACCTTTAGATAAAGCTTCATTAACGGATTTTTCTAATACCTCATTCTGTTTAGTGGTTCCTGAACTAATATTAATAACTTTAGCTCCTTTTTTTACGGACAAATCAATGGCTTTTGCTAAGTCATTTGAAGTCATGCCCATATCTGTTCCAGATTGAATTGATAATACTTGGCTTTTAGGTATTAATCCACCTGGATTTGTATAACCATCTCCATTTGATATTAAAATTCCAGCAACCATAGTACCATGGTACTGCTGTGATACTTTGGATTTTTCATCTAAATAAAATTGATCTAAATTAGTATCTTTTAAAAAATTATTATTTAAGTCAACACCTGTATCAATAATAGCTATTTTGGGAGTTTTTTCTTTATATGGTAAATAATCTTCAGCATTAATTATTTTTAAAGTTTCACCATACATTCCTTTACTGTAGACATATTTCCACTTATAGAATCCAAATATGGAAACAATCAATATAAATAATAACAATAAAACTACTATTTTCTTTTTCAAAAATAATCACCTCTGATGAATTTATAATGTAAAGTTACCTTTACTGTAAAGGTTGCTTGACAGTAAAGTTAACTTTACATTATAATGATAAGTAACAAAAACATTATATAAAGGAGGATATAAGTTTGAATGCAAAACAAATTAGAAGAAATACGAAAAAAATTTAATTATTCGCAAGAAAAATTAGCTCTAAAATTAAATACAACTAGACAAACAATAATATCTATTGAAAAAGGAAAATATTCTCCATCTCTACCATTAGCAATCAAAATTGCAAGACTTTTCAATATGAAGGTAGAAGATATTTTCTTGTTAGAGGAGGAAAATAATGAATAGTAGAACTTCATTTCTTGGTTTAAGCATATTTTTTATTTTAATAACATTTGGTTTAAGTTTTGTATCGTTTATGGCAGGAAAAACGCTTTTCACTTTAAATGGTTTAACGACATTATCTTTTAGTATACTTTCATTTTCTGTTTGGTATCTTTATGCTGATTTTAGTAATCAAGATGAAAGAGCTAAATATATAAGAAAAAAAACTATAAACTTTTCATATTTTATTTTGGTAGTCTTAATCGTAGTATTTTATGTATTGTCAGTATTAAACGTTATATCATTAGATACGCCAAAACTGTTTCAAATAATTACTTCTACTGCCGTAATTATTTTATCTATATCTTGGATAATAATTACTAAGAAAAATTAATAGCTTTCTGCTTAAAGCAGAAAGCTATTAATTTTTCACTTTTTATTGTCTTAAAGCTTTTCCTAAACAATATCCAATAGTACCACCACTGATACTTGATCCAGCATATAGACATGGTGCACAAGCTGCGCCACCAGTACCTACACAAGCTGCACCACAAACAAATCCTAAAGCTGCAACTGCTGCCCAAGGAACACCTTGAGAACTTAAACAATTTTCAAAATAACTATAAGACCATTGTGGTTGAACATCTGGTTTTTCCATTACTACATCAGTAACTTTTTGACCATTTGACCATGTTTTTAATGCAGCAGTATCTTCATCTAACTGGTTTAAGTTAACTTCAAATACTGATACTAACTCTTTGTTTTGATTAAAGATTACAGAAAAACCGCTAAATGTCTCTGTTGCATTTTCCCCTTTAGTTGATACTTTTACAAAGTAGTCTCCATTTTCAAGAGTGCGTACAACAACATCATCTAAATTTAATTTGCTATTCTCTAAAGATTCAAGCTTGATTTTTCCATCAGCTAGATTTTTTTCTACTAATTTAGTGAAAGTATTTTCTACTTTTTCACTAACAACATTAGTTTTTTCTTCAAAATCTTTTGACATTTGTTCGTATTGCATAGCTGGTCCTTTAGCTGTGTCAGATTGCTCTGCATTTACATTTCCTGCAAAAGAGGAAAATCCTAATGATAAAGCCATTCCGAAAGCTAATACTGATGAAACACATTTCTTAAACATAAAGCCACTCCCTTTTTATTTTATTATGCAAATAAACAATAACATAAAAAAGGGAAAAATAAGCAAAATTTGAGAAATATGCACAATTGCATATTTCTCAAATTTTGCTTATATCAATATAAAATAACATTGATTTAATATTAATTTGTACAGAAAAATCAGTAATATCAATGCTTTCCAGCTATAATCATGTTTGTAAAGTGTGTAAACAAATCAATGTTTAATTAAACTTAATTTTTATCTTTCTGAACATGTATTTATATTTAAAAAGTATTGTAATAATAAGGGGCGAAGTCCGTACTATACAATTTTACCAAAATGATATAGTGGCCTCTTATAGATTCCTAAAAGCTAATGAAATGTAAAAAGTTTGATATAAGTTCAATTTGACTTTAGGAGATAATTTGCGTTGTATTCAAATGATAAATTGCACATAAAAAAGCTTTATTTTGGATGAAAAATACTTCACCGAACAAAAAAATAAGATAAAGTTGTTAAAAAGTCTGACTTGAAGAAAAAACTCTAGACATTTATCCAAAAATAACATTTATAGCATGCTATTGACTAAACGTTACTTTAATCCAAAAAGTTAGCATATAATGACTAGTATGTTTTACAAACTAGTCATTATATGCTACAGTGTTTTTAACTAGTATGTTTTACAAACTAGTTAATGAACGATACCGCATTTCTAACTAATATGTATTACAAATTAGCGAGGTGAGTAAATGAAAGAAACACAACTACTAAAGGGGGTACTTGAAGGTTGCGTGCTATCTATTATTAAACAACAACAAGTATACGGTTATGAACTTGTACAAATAATGCGTGATTATGGGTTTACAACAATAGTAGGTGGAACGATTTATCCTCTACTGCAAAAGTTAGAAAAACAAGGGTTAATTAAAAGTAAGGAGCTCACTTCACCTGATGGACCAAATAGGAAATACTTCTTTATTACACATGAAGGAGAAGAACAACTAGAGGGTTTTGAAGAGCAATGGGGTTCATTGATTGTAAAAGTGAATCGGATTTTGACAAAAGTGGAGAGTGAATTGGATGAAAAATAATACCGCTAAACAATTAGTGGAGCAAAATAACAAGCTTAGAGAACAGCTATCCCCAGAAAATAAAATATATTATGAAGATATTTTATTGTATATGCGTACATTTGGTTTTTTCTATGAAGAATTAGAAACAGAACAACACTTAATGGTAATATTACAAGATATTTTAGAAGCACAAAAACATGGCGAATCGGCAGAAGAGTATTTAGGTAAAAATCCAAAAGAGGTTGTCGATCAACTGACACAGCAATTTGATAAACCTTCATGGAAATCGATTTTTAAAATTAGTGGTTTAATTTTTTTAATTAGTATGTTTTACGATATTGTAGGTAGTTTTACAGCCCCATCATTACAAATAAATGGATTGGTTATATTGTTGAATGGAATATTCTCCATTGCATTCGTTTATGGTGTTTTTAAATTATTACACCTGAGTATTTATATGAAAACGCAATTACCAAGGTTAATTAAATTTTTCGTAGTATGGATAATAGCAATGATTCCGTTTGGGGTATTTTTCCTCATTCGACTTTTTACACCAAAACAAGGAATTTTTAAAATTGGTACCCCATTTGATTGGATTGCCATTCTTGTTATTTTAATCGTGTCTATCGTTTATGTTATATTCAAGAAGAAACGTGAATTCTTTGGGGGTCTTACTTACGTTGTCGCTTTAGGAATATTCGGTTTATTGTTAAGGATACCACAAACGAAAGAATTAGTTCAGGGTGGTAAAAACCAAACTTTTGTCATTCTTTGTATTATTGTGCCTATTGCGCTCTACGCACTAGTCGAATGGTTACTATTTCGAAAAATGGAAGATGAAAATTAGTTATGAATAAATAGTGCTTACAATGTAGAGTTATCATTTTAACACTCTTTAAATGAACGATAATACTTCAAATCGTAACATCCATATATAAGGTAATCCCCGCATTTTTCTCAAATATTTTTAAAAGTGCAGGGATTTTTTTATTAAAAAATCAACATTTTTAGTTTTGATTAAACTTTATTGTCAATTAATATCTTCCTCGAGTTCTTTTTGAATACGATAAACCGTTGGTCTGGTCACGCTGTTCTTTTCAGCAACCTTCTTTATAGGTAATCCTGAATTTAACATTTGTACGATTTGATAATAGACAGCTTGTTTTTGCGGATCTCGCGCACCTGGCCCATAAAGAGTCGACCAAAGCTCATTTAGAATTTTACGATTGGAGAGATAAAGCATCGCATCTTTTTTATAAAAACTGGGACTTTATTTAAAAAAACATCAGAAAAATACGTTTGAAATAAGTTTGATTAGGAATATTGTGCACATCTTTATTTGGAGCGAAGTATAAAGAGTCCATTAAAAAAATAATTAAAATGGATTCTTTCACACCATATCTAAAAATATTAAGAAAGTTTGATTATGCAACCAAATCAAACCTTCCAAAATTTTCAATTTTAACAAATACCTATTTAGATTGCATTTTCATGATGACATCGATTACACAAAAAAAATTGTTGAATTTTTTACCAATACTTTATCTAATACTCCAACTGGCATTTTTGATTTAGTTGGTAGGTTTAATCAAACAATAAACTCTTCTCCTTCAGCTATTTCTTTAGAACAAATAGAACAAACAAGTTTTACTTCGTTGAAAAATGATAACAACCTTCGCACCGCCCTCTATTCATCTTGTAAATCCTGTCTTTGTTTCAATCTTA
Source organism: Bacillus sp. Root131 (assembly GCF_001429475.1). Classification (NCBI taxonomy): domain Bacteria; kingdom Bacillati; phylum Bacillota; class Bacilli; order Caryophanales; family Bacillaceae; genus Bacillus; species Bacillus sp. Root131. Next base: position 25,466 of record NZ_LMJQ01000044.1, on the reverse strand, counting down.
GTCGATATACATAATACGTTGGTATAGAACCACACATAAGTAAAATGCTTCCTAATAATAGGCCGTCTTTCCATCCATAGTTTGGTGTAATAGAAGTAAGGTAGGAAATAAACACTACAATAGTAGTTAATACTACCAGCCGAATAATAAATGATTTCTGAGGGTTTATTATTGCCCTCTCTTGTTCTACACTAATACTCATTGATAAATAGGCAGATACGATTGATGTTAAAATAAATACCATCCAAAGAGGGTTCTCGCGCATTCTATCAAGTCCCCCCTGAAAAAAGTCATAACCAAGAATGGATAAGATTCCTATGGTCTGAACAATATACGTGATTTTAATATTTTTTAAGTTCCTTAAAATGAGTCTTTCATCTGTAATTTTCTTCATTTAAAATCCTCCCAATCCAACCAAAATATCTCATCTAATTTTGCATTTACGGCATAACAAATTTGTAAACATAACTTTAGTGATGGGTTATATTTACCTTTTTCAATAAGGCTGACAGTTTGCCTTGTAATTCCAACAACATCAGCAAGCTGTTGTTGTGTCAAATTTGCTTTTACACGACCAATTTTCACGTGATTTTTCATATCATACCTCCATAAACGAATGTAACTTATATATTGCTTAATGTAAATTATAAATTACAATGTATTCTAGAAATAGTTCTGTATTCTAAGATATAAGATGTTTTTTTGGCACCTAAAAATAATTATATCCTAATAAAATGTATTACAATAAATATCCTTTAGGATATTAAATCCAAAGGTATAAAACAGTACAATTTTTATAAACAACTATGCTTAAACTTTATTTCAAAGTCGTAATAATCTTGGAGGGTTTCTATTGGGTTATGTGAAATTTAATACTGGGGTATTTTTTCCCATCTCCCGAAGGATGGGCAAAGAAAACCTACTTAAAACCTATGCAATTTATCTCCTAAAGTTACAGTTCAACTCTTTTACTTGCCAATATATTGTCGTCAAACTTCCTAAATTATTGTCGTCCGACAATAGTTTCACCGAAATAAACAGCTTTATGAAAAAATGTGTTGTTCTATAACAAAAAACTGTTGACTGAATGCTCACTCATTATATAATGGGGGTAGGGGATATAATTCAGAAAATTATATATTTTTGAAGATTCTAAAAAGAAAGAGGGCTTACAAAGAGAGGGGTAGCATAAAAATGAATAGCTTACTGATCATTAATTGGCTGGCTGCCATTGCTGTTATTGCTTATGCAGGATATTTGTTTGTATATCTTATACGGACGAGAATAGCCTACATACAATTAGGAAAAAAAATTGAATTTGACCGTCGTTTTAAAGAGCGTTGGGATCTTCTTAAGGTCAATGTTTTCGGTCAGAAAAAGCTGCTGAAAGATAAGAAAAGCGGCATCATTCACGTTATGTTCTTTTACGGATTTATTCTTGTCCAATTTGGAGCAATTGACTTCGTTTGGAAAGGACTCGCACCAGGATCACATCTTCCACTTGGACCACTATACCCTGCATTTACATTCTTCCAGGAAATTGTCACACTTGTTATTTTAATTGCAGTATTTTGGGCTTTTCATAGACGTTATGTAGAAAAGCTTGTTCGTTTAAAACGTAACTTCAAATCAGGTCTTGTTCTTATCTTTATCGGTGGTTTAATGATCTCTGTGCTACTTGGTAACGGTATGGGACTTATATGGCATGGCGAGGAGCTTTCATGGAGTGAACCAATTGCTTCTGCAATCGCTTACGTTTTTAGCGGGATAAATGAAACCGTAGCCATTTCAGTGTTCTATTTCTCTTGGTGGGTGCATTTACTAATTTTGTTAACGTTTTTAGTGTATGTTCCACAATCAAAACATGCGCATTTAATTGCGGGACCAGCTAATGTATTTTTCGGTCGTATTTCAAATCCAGGGAAGCTTGAAAAGATTGATTTTGAAGATGAAACACAAGAAACATTTGGTGTTGGTAAAATTGAAGACTTTAGACAAAATCAACTTATTGACTTATACGCTTGTGTAGAGTGTGGCCGTTGTACAAATATGTGTCCAGCAACAGGCACAGGGAAAATGTTATCGCCGATGGACTTAATATTAAAACTTCGCGATCATTTAACTGATAAAGGGGCTGCGGTAACATCAAAAGCACCGTGGGTTCCAGTAGTTGCCTTCAATAATACACAAGGAAATCAGTTAGCGATGATGGCAGCTGGAAAAGGACAACAAGAATCAGCGGCTACAACGCTCGCTTACGATCCGAGTTTAATCGGAGATGTTATTACAGAAGAAGAGATTTGGGCATGTACAACGTGTCGTAACTGTGAAGATCAATGTCCAGTTATGAATGAGCATGTTGATAAAATTATTGATTTACGTCGATATCTCGTTTTAACAGAAGGAAAAATGGACGCGGAAGCACAACGCGCGATGACAAACATCGAGCGTCAAGGAAATCCGTGGGGTCTGAACCGTAAAGAGCGTGAAACATGGCGCCAAGGTGATGACGAAGTAACAGTTCCAACTGTAAAAGAAAAATCAAAAGCTGGTGAGGAATTCGAGTATTTATTCTGGGTTGGTTCAATGGGATCATACGACAACCGTAGTCAGAAGATTGCAATATCATTTGCGAAGTTAATGAACGAAGCAGGCATTTCATTCGCAATTCTCGGTAATAAAGAAAAGAATTCTGGAGATACACCACGTCGCCTCGGAAATGAATTTGTATTCCAAGAGATGGCGACAAAGAATATCGAAGAATTTGAAAAGGCAGGAGTGAAGAAAATCGTTACGATTGATCCTCATGCTTATAACACATTTAAAAATGAGTATCCGGACTTTGGCTTGCAAGCAGAAGTCTATCATCATACAGAATTGTTAGCCCAGTGGGTGAAAGAAGGGCGTTTAAAGCCTGTTCATGCTATTGAAGAAACAGTTACGTACCATGATTCCTGTTATTTAGGAAGATACAACGAAGTGTACGAAGCGCCACGTGACATTTTGAAAGCGATTCCTGGAGTGAATCTTGTAGAAATGGCACGTAACCGTGAGACTGGAATGTGTTGTGGCGCAGGTGGTGGCTTAATGTGGATGGAAGAAACAACAGGCTCTCGTATTAACGTTGCTCGTACAGAACAAGCATTAGCTGTACAGCCATCCATTATCGGTACAGGTTGTCCATATTGCTTAACGATGATCAGTGATGGCACGAAAGCGAAAGAGGTAGAAGAAAAAGTTCAAACTCTTGATGTGACAGAGATTTTAGAACGATCTGTTATCGGACAGAAAAAAGAAGCGATGTAGTTTATAAGAATGTATACAACTTTAGAAAGAGGTGCAATGATTGCACCTCTTCTCAACGTAGGGATACCGAGCGAGCGCTCAGTGTTAAAAAATGAAATGGGGGAAAGAAACATGAGTAAAACAGTTATTTTAAGTGCTGCAAGAACACCAGTTGGAAAATTCGGAGGATCTTTAAAAGATGTAAAAGCGACGGAACTTGGAGGAATTGCAATTAAAGCAGCGCTTGAAAGAGCAAATGTTGCAGCTAGTGATGTTGAAGAAGTTATATTTGGAACGGTTATTCAAGGTGGACAGGGACAAATTCCATCGCGCCAAGCTGCAAGGGCTGCAGGAATCCCTTGGGAAGTGCAGACGGAAACAGTCAATAAAGTTTGTGCATCAGGCCTTCGTGCGGTTACGTTAGCGGATCAGATTATTCGTACTGGCGATCAATCACTGATTGTAGCTGGTGGTATGGAGTCGATGAGTAACAGTCCTTACATTTTACGCGGAGCAAGATGGGGATACAGAATGGGCAACAACGAAGTTATTGATTTAAACGTTGCTGACGGTTTAACATGCGCATTTTCAGGTACACACATGGGTGTTTATGGCGGAGAAGTTGCGAAGGAAGATGGAATTTCTCGCGAAGCGCAAGATGAATGGGCATATCGTAGCCATCAGCGTGCGGTTTCAGCGCATAAAGAAGGACGTTTTGAAGAGGAGATCGTTCCAGTAACGATCCCGCAAAGAAAAGGCGATTCTATTGTCGTTGCAAAGGATGAGGCGCCACGTGAAGATACAACGATTGAAAAGTTAGCAAAGTTAAAACCTGTATTTGATAAGACAGCGGCGGTGACAGCTGGTAATGCGCCAGGCTTGAACGATGGTGGTGCCGCACTTGTATTAATGAGCGAAGACAGAGCGAAGCAAGAAGGAAGAAAGCCATTAGCGACAATTTTGGCGCATACAGCAATTGCAGTGGAATCTAAAGATTTCCCAAGAACGCCAGGTTATGCAATTAACGCATTGCTTGAAAAAACAGGCAAGACAATTGAAGATATCGATTTATTCGAGATTAATGAAGCATTTGCAGCGGTAGCAATTGCAAGTACAGAAATCGCAGGAATTGATCCAGAAAAATTGAATGTAAATGGCGGCGCAGTAGCGATGGGACATCCAATTGGAGCAAGCGGAGCGCGCATTATCGTTACACTAATCCATGCGCTTAAGCAGCGCGGCGGCGGAATTGGAATTGCTTCGATTTGTAGCGGTGGCGGTCAAGGGGACGCAGTGATGATTGAAGTTCACTAATTAAAGTTCGAGGGTATAAAATTTATTAACAATTAAGGGGGAAGAAAAAATGGGTGTACAAAACATTGTTGTAATTGGTGCAGGGCAAATGGGATCAGGAATTGCACAAGTATGTGCAATGGCAGGATATGACGTGAAGGTACAAGATTTAAAACAAGAGCAATTAGATAGAGGTTTGGCTATCATTACGAAAAACTTAGCGCGTCAAGTAGAAAAAGGACGCATGAAGGAAGAAGAGAAGGAAGCGACATTAAATCGTCTTACAGTAACGCTTGATTTAGATTGTGTGAAAGAAGCGGATCTTATTATTGAAGCAGCTGTTGAGAAAATGGATATTAAAAAGAAAATCTTTGCGAATCTAGATGAAATTGCTCCAGAACACGCAATTTTAGCGACGAATACGTCATCTCTGCCAATTACAGAAATTGCAGCGGTAACGAAGCGTCCGGAAAAAGTAATCGGTATGCACTTTATGAATCCAGTTCCAGTTATGAAGCTTGTTGAGATTATTCGTGGTTTGGCTACAGATGATGCGGTATATGAAGCAATTGAAGATATTACGAAAAAAATTGGGAAAGTACCAGTTGAAGTAAATGATTTCCCAGGTTTTGTATCAAACCGCATTTTGTTACCGATGATTAACGAAGCAATTTATACGTTATATGAAGGTGTAGCGACGAAAGAAGCAATTGATGAAGTAATGAAGCTGGGTATGAACCATCCGATGGGGCCTTTGACGCTCGCTGATTTTATCGGTTTAGATACGTGTTTATACATTATGGAAGTGTTGCATGAAGGATTAGGAGATAGTAAATATCGCCCATGTCCGTTATTACGTAAGTATGTGAATGCAGGATGGTTAGGTCGTAAAACAGGTCGTGGATTCTACGTTTACGAATAAATTCCCCCTTTGTTACAAAATAGTGGTCTTACCAAATTGTTAAAAGGATATATAGCAAATGGAGGCGGAGTATATGAACTTTCGTTTTAATGAAGAGCAGCAAATGATGAGGAAAATGGTTCGGGATTTTGCACAGAAGGAAATAGCTCCCTTTGTTCCTAGTATGGAACAAGGGGTGTTCCCAAAAGAGGTTTTACAAAAGATGGGTAATCTTGGATTAATGGGGATTCCAGCGCCTGCAAAATACGGCGGGGCAGAAATGGATTTTATTTCTTACATTCTAGCAATTGAGGAAATCTCAAAGGTAAGTGCAACAGTTGGTGTAATTTTAGCTGTACATACGTCAGTTGGAATGAATCCGATTTTATATTTCGGAACAGAAGAACAGAAGAAAAAATATGTTTCTAAACTTGCAACCGGGGAATATTTAGGCGCATTTGCTTTAACAGAGCCAAATGCAGGATCGGATGCAGGGAGTTTGAAATCAAGAGCTGTAAAAAAAGGCGATCATTATATTATTAATGGATCGAAAGTGTTTATTACAAATGGTGGTGAAGCAAGTACGTACATTGTATTCGCTTCTACAAATCCAGATGCAGGAAAAAGTGGTATTTCTGCATTTATAGTAGAGAAAGATACACCTGGTTTAATCATCGGAAAAGATGAACATAAGATGGGGCTTCTCGGTTCTCGTACGGTACAACTTACTTTTGAAGATATGAAAGTGCCAGCTGAGAATTTACTTGGGGAAGAAGGACAAGGATTCAAGGTGGCAATGGCGAATTTAGATGTTGGGCGAATTGGAATCGGTGCACAGGCGTTAGGAATTGCTGAAGCGGCGCTTGCATGTGCGATTGATTATGCAAAAGAACGAGAGCAATTTGGGAAACCAATTGCGGCGCAGCAAGGGATTGGCTTCAAACTTGCAGATATGGCAACAAGTGTCGAAGCAGCAAGGTTACTCGTATATAGAGCGGCGTCTCTTAGGGCACAAGGATTACCATGCGGTAAAGAAGCATCTATTGCGAAATTATTTGCTTCTAAGACAGCGGTTGAAGTCGCGATTGAGGCGGTGCAAGTATTTGGTGGTTACGGTTATACGAAAGACTATCCAGTAGAACGATTTTTCCGTGATGCGAAAATCACGCAAATATATGAAGGAACAAGTGAAATACAGAAACTTGTTATTAGCCGTGCTTTATAAAAGGGCGAGGGGGAGACGGAGATGCATTTTAAACTATCAGAAGAACATGAAATGATAAGAAAAATGGTTCGAGATTTTGCTAAAAATGAAGTAGCACCAACAGCAGCTGAGCGTGATGAGGAAGAGAGATTTGATCGAGAGTTATTTGATCAAATGGCAGAGCTTGGTTTAACTGGTATTCCGTGGCCTGAAGAATACGGAGGAATTGGAAGCGATTACTTAGCATACGTAATTGCTATTGAAGAATTATCTCGAGTTTGTGCTTCAACAGGTGTAACACTATCTGCACATACTTCACTTGCGGGATGGCCAATTTTTAAATTTGGGACAGAAGAACAAAAGCAAAAGTTTTTACGACCGATGGCTGAAGGGAAGAAAATTGGTGCATACGGCTTAACGGAGCCAGGATCTGGATCGGATGCTGGTGGAATGAAGACAATCGCAAAGAGAGATGGCGACCATTATATTTTAAATGGATCAAAAATTTTCATTACAAATGGCGGTATTGCTGATATTTATGTTGTTTTTGCGCTAACTAATCCTGAATCGAAGCAGCGCGGTACGAGTGCATTTATTGTAGAAAGTGATACACCGGGATTTTCAGTTGGGAAGAAGGAGAGCAAGCTAGGGATTCGCTCTTCACCAACGACTGAAATTATGTTTGAAGATTGCCGTATTCCTGTAGAGAATCTACTTGGAGAAGAGGGGCAAGGATTTAAAGTTGCGATGCAAACATTAGATGGAGGTCGTAACGGTATTGCGGCGCAAGCTGTTGGTATTGCACAAGGGGCTTTAGATGCTTCTGTAGAATATGCAAGGGAGCGCCATCAATTTGGAAAGCCAATTGCGGCGCAGCAAGGGATTGGCTTTAAACTTGCGGATATGGCAACAGATGTAGAAGCGGCACGCCTTTTAACATATCAAGCGGCTTGGCTTGAATCAGAAGGGCTTCCGTATGGAAAAGAATCAGCGATGTCAAAAGTATTTGCGGGGGATACAGCGATGAAGGTGACGACTGAAGCGGTGCAAGTATTTGGTGGTTACGGTTATACGAAAGATTATCCAGTAGAGCGTTATATGCGAGATGCAAAGATTACACAAATATATGAAGGAACACAAGAGATTCAGAGGCTTGTAATTTCTCGTATGTTAACGAAGTAGGAACGAAAGCGTAGGTATTTTCCTACGCTTTTTCCTTCCAAAAAATAATAGAGAGAGGTGAAGGTAATGGTTAAACATAATGTACATGCATCGGTGAAAGATGAAAAATTAGTTGCGTTAAGACGTGAACAAATGATTAAAGGTGCGGTGCAACTGTTTAAACAAAAAGGATTTCCGCGTACAACAACGAGAGAGATTGCAAAAGCGGCGGGATTTAGTATAGGGACACTTTATGAGTACATTCGTACAAAAGATGATGTTTTGTATTTAGTTTGTGATAGTATATATGAACATGTAAAAGAACGATTAGAGGAAGTAGTATGTACAGAAAAAGGGAGTATAGAAAGTTTAAAGATAGCGATAACGAATTACTTTAAAGTGATGGACGAATTACAAGAAGAAGTATTAATTATGTATCAAGAAGTACGTTTTTTACCGAAAGAATCTCTCCCATATGTATTAGAAAAAGAGTTTCAAATGGTAGGAATGTTTGAGGATATTTTAGAACAGTGTACGGAAAATGGAACGTTTATATTAAATAAAAAAGAAATACAGCTTCTTGCACATAATATTTTTATACAAGGACAAATGTGGGGGTTTAGACGCTGGGCGCTGCAAAAACTGTATACGCTTGAAGAATACACAGAAATGCAAATTAGGTATGTGTTGCAAGGTGCCCATATGCTTCCGAAATAAGGAACAGACAAATTATTAATTTTATTACCATATAAAAGTTTCCCGTTTTTTTTGTAGCATATTTGTGCGACTTTTGTTTATAATGAATAGTATGGATTTTTTTAAGCAGACCGTTATATATAAGGTTATATTTGATGAAAGGAAGTGCCGCATAAGTGAATTTTAAGCAATATTCACCAGAAGAGCTAAAAGAATGTTCAATGATTGAAGTTGTACATAGCGTTTTAGGGGATAAAAGACAAGCAACGACATTCAACGAGTTGGTTCAAGAAATCGCTCAAGTGCTGGGACTATCTCAAGAGCAAGTTAATGCGAAACTCGCACAATTTTATACAGACTTAAACATCGATGGACGTTTCATTAATTTAGGAGAAAATCGTTGGGGACTACGCAGCTGGTACCCATATGAGCAAATTGATGAAGAAATCTTACCGCAGCCAAAACCGAAGAAGAAACGTAAAGTTGAAGAAGACGGTTTTGACGACTACATTGAAGAAGATGAAGATGACTTTGACGATGCAGACGGAAATGCAGACGAAGAAGATGATGTAGAAGATTTGGACAAGGTTCTTGAAGAAGAAGACGGAGATGACGACGATCTTGATGATTTAGAAGAAGATGAAGAAGACGACTTCGCTGAAGAAGAACTTGAGTATGATGAAACTGAAGAAGAAGAGGAAGAACTGTAGTTCTTGACTTTTCATTATCGTCCATGTAGAATCATTTTTGGGCTCTTTAAAAAAGGACGATAATACTTTTAAAGTGTAAATATAAAAGAAAATTGCTCCCTACTTATTACTTTATGTGATGAGGGGAGCAATTTTCTTTTTTGTTTTTTGTTTAGAAAATAAAAAGAGTCTAACAATAAGATGGATACAGTGTTATCTACATACGTTGCGCTTTGCAACGGTGATTATATAACAGCAAAATAGAAGGGAGCTTTTTCATGACTAAGTATATTTTTGTAACAGGCGGTGTAGTATCGTCTTTAGGAAAAGGTATTACAGCAGCATCTCTTGGAAGACTTTTAAAAAATCGTGGTTTAAATGTAACGATTCAAAAGTTTGATCCATACATTAACGTAGACCCAGGGACTATGAGCCCATACCAACACGGTGAGGTATTCGTAACAGATGATGGCGCAGAAACTGACTTAGACCTTGGTCACTATGAGCGTTTTATCGACATTAACTTAAACAAATACAGCAACGTAACAACAGGTAAAATTTACTCTTCAGTTCTTCAAAAAGAGCGTCGCGGTGAATATTTAGGAGGAACAGTTCAAGTTATTCCTCACATTACTAACGAAATTAAAGAGCGCGTATATCGTTCTGGCCGTGAAACAAATGCGGATGTTGTTATTACAGAAATCGGTGGAACTGTTGGTGATATCGAGTCTCTACCATTCTTAGAAGCAATCCGTCAAATTAAGAGCGACATCGGTCGTGACAATGTAATGTACATTCACTGTACGTTAATCCCGTACTTAAAAGCAGCGGGTGAAATGAAAACAAAACCAACACAACATAGTGTTAAAGAACTTCGTAGCTTAGGTATTCAACCAAATATTATCGTTGTTCGTACAGAACTTCCTGTTTCTCAAGATATGAAAGACAAGCTTGCATTATTCTGTGACATCGATACAAAAGCAGTTATCGAAGCTCGCGATGCAGATACTTTATATGCGGTTCCATTATCTCTTCAAGAACAAAACATGGACCAAATCGTTTGTGATCACTTAAAATTAGACAATCCAGCTGCAGATATGACAGAGTGGACTGCGCTAGTTAACAAGGTACGTAACCTTTCTAAGAAAACAAAAATCGCTCTTGTTGGTAAATATGTAGAACTTCAAGATGCATATATTTCTGTTGTAGAAGCACTTCGTCATGCTGGTTACTCATTCGATACAGATGTAGAAGTAAAATGGGTAAATGCTGAGCACGTAACAGCAGAAAATGTACAAGAATTAGTAGGAGACACAGATGGTATCCTTGTACCAGGTGGCTTCGGCGATCGTGGTGTAGAAGGTAAAATCGTTGCGATTCAATATGCTCGTGAAAACAAAGTTCCATTCTTAGGAATTTGCTTAGGTATGCAACTTGCATCAATCGAATTCGCACGTAATGTATTAGGTTTAGAAGGTGCTAACTCTTCTGAAATTAACCCTGATACACCATACGCAATCATTGACCTATTACCAGAACAAAAAGATGTAGAGGACCTAGGTGGTACACTTCGTCTTGGTCTATACCCATGTAAGCTTTCTGAAGAAACAAATGCTTACAATGCTTATAATGAGCCGGTTGTATATGAGCGTCATCGTCATCGTTATGAGTTCAACAACCAGTTCCGTCCGGATATGGAAAAAGAAGGATTCGTATTCTCTGGTACAAGCCCAGACGGTCGTCTAGTTGAAATCATTGAATTAAAAGACCACCCTTGGTTCGTAGCAGCACAGTTCCACCCAGAACTTGTTTCTCGTCCAAACCGTCCACAACCATTGTTCCATGACTTCGTAAGAGCTTCTATTACGAATAAAGAGAGCAAGTAATAAAAAAAGCGCCGTCACTTTAAAGTGACGGCGCTTTTTTTTAATATTCGTTTAACATTTCATCGATTGTAAATTTGATTCCGTGATAAGCAAATAAAGCTACTATTAAGCTTGGGAACCCGTAGCGATTACCTTCATCGTCTGGAATAAGGCCTTTTAACAGTTTTGTATCAATATGTACGTCTGTATATTGTTCCAGTGATTTCGTACCTTCTTGAAGAGCAGAAATGCCGACAATAGAGTGTCCCTCTTCTTGTAGTTTTTTTGCAATTTCTACAACTGCTTCATCTGTTGAAAAACGGCTAATAAGAAGTACACGATCCGCAGAGGTTACTTCTGCTTCTTTACCATTTTCAAATAAGCGTTTTGCTTGCTTCATTGGTTCAGCACCGAATAGTGCTTCGGTAACAACACCATCCATTTCATTTGTACCATATAAATAAATGAAACCATCGCCAATTAGTGCTTGAGCAAGTAAACGAGCGCTATCTTCTATATTCATTTCTTCTTTTTGAGAAACTCTGGAGAAATAACCACTTAATTGAGTTGAAAAAATTTTTAACATAATGTTACTCCCTTCGTACGTGTTTGCCGGCTTTCATTATAGTTTATTTTTTTAGAAAGGTGAAATCGTAGGGTAGCATAACAAAATAGGAAACGGTAAAATAAGAAAGAATAGGAAGGAATTTGCCAAAGAATAGCGAAAATAAATCGTTAAGATATAAGAAGCTTTAAATCTTGTACTTACACAGAAAGGTTGGGAATTATGGAAGGTAAAATTTTAATCGTTGATGATCAATATGGGATTCGTGTGTTATTACATGAAGTGTTCCAAAAAGAAGGTTATCAGACATTCCAAGCAGCGAATGGATTTCAAGCTTTAGATATCGTGAAAAAAGATAATCCGGATTTAGTAGTATTAGATATGAAAATTCCAGGCATGGATGGTATAGAGATTTTAAAGCATGTAAAAGAAATTGATGAGAGTATTAAAGTCATTTTAATGACTGCTTATGGAGAGCTTGATATGATCCAAGAAGCAAAAGATTTAGGTGCTTTAATGCATTTTGCTAAACCATTTGATATTGATGAAATTCGTCAAGCTGTGAGAAATGAGCTCGCTGTAGAGGCGTAAAAATGAATTTTTTATAAAAAATATGGAAAAAAGCGTTTACATGGACTATTGTGCAGGTGAATACGGTTGAGTTTTTGAGTACAAGTTGTTATCCTATTGAGTGTAGAAAAAAGTCCGGTATGTAGATATACATATTTTACCTTATTCTGGTCATACTACCAGCGATAAGAACTTATCGGATACAAAAAACGTTTTTTAGGAGGATTCACCATGCCTTTAGTTTCTATGAAAGAAATGCTAAACAAAGCACTAGAAGGAAAATACGCAGTTGGTCAATTCAACATGAACAACTTAGAGTGGACTCAAGCTATCTTAGCTGCTGCGGAAGAAGAAAAATCTCCTGTAATCCTAGGTGTATCTGAGGGTGCAGCTCGTCATATGACTGGTTTCAAAACAGTTGTAGCTATGGTTAAAGCTTTAATCGAAGAAATGAACATCACTGTTCCTGTAGCGATTCACCTTGACCATGGTTCAAGCTTCGAAAAATGTAAAGAAGCAATTGATGCAGGTTTCACATCTGTAATGATCGACGCTTCTCACCACCCATTCGAAGAAAACGTTGAAACTACTAAACAAGTAGTAGAATACGCACACGCTCGTAACGTATCTGTTGAAGCTGAGCTTGGAACAGTTGGCGGACAAGAAGACGACGTAATCGCTGAAGGCGTAATTTACGCTGATCCAGCAGAGTGTAAGCACCTTGTTGAAGCAACAGGTATCGATTGCCTAGCTCCAGCTTTAGGTTCTGTACACGGTCCTTACAAAGGTGAGCCTAACTTAGGATTCGCTGAAATGGAACAAGTTCGTGACTTCACTGGCGTACCTTTAGTATTACACGGTGGTACTGGTATCCCAACTGCTGATATCGTAAAAGCTATCTCTTTAGGTACTTCAAAAATCAACGTAAACACTGAGAACCAAATCGAGTTTACAAAAGCTGTTCGTGAAGTATTAAACAAAGACCAAGAAGTTTACGATCCTCGTAAATTTATCGGACCTGGCCGCGACGCTATTAAAGCAACTGTTGCTGGTAAAATGCGTGAGTTCGGTTCTAACGGTAAAGCGTAAGAATAAAATTCCGTTTTGGAAACCGTCTAGTCTTTTAGACGGTTTCCTTTCGTTGTATAATGAAAGCGTGAACAAGTCGAAAGATTTTATCATTTTTGGTTTTTAAATAGAAAATAATGTGCATAGTCCTATTAATAAATGTGATAACGTATCTAAATTGATAAAGTGAATTCGATGAATAGTTGATCTTTATCTATTCGTGCTACAGGAGAAATGAAGATAATGGTTTCCTATTTATCCCGCATTAAAGGGCAGTAAGACCCCCACCTCAAAATTTAGTGGAAGCAAAAAAGTTAGGTGGGGGTCAACTGCCCGTAAAAGCCCGATTGGTTCAACTAATAACCAGTGGGGGATAAACACCCCCGACTAATTAAAGTTTCACTTTATTGAGTTTTGGGATGGAAAGAGTAATTGAGATTCTTAAGGGGAGCTTTCTATAAAAATATAGAAAGTAAATACATTCACAAGAAGGGAGCTCAATATGGAAAAATTGCTAATTGAAGGCGGAAGAGCTTTAAATGGAACAATTCGAGTAAGCGGTGCAAAGAACAGTGCCGTTGCATTAATTCCAGCGACAATTTTAGCAGATACTCCAGTAACTATTGGTGGTGTCCCTAATATTTCGGACGTGAAAATGTTAGGAGACTTACTAGAGGAAATTGGAGGGAAAGTAACTTATGGACAGGAGGAAGAGATGGTAGTCGATCCTTCTAACATGGTTGCAATGCCTTTGCCAAATGGAAAAGTGAAAAAGTTGCGCGCTTCTTATTATTTAATGGGTGCGATGCTTGGCCGTTTTAAAAAAGCTGTTATTGGGCTTCCGGGTGGATGTCATTTAGGACCGAGGCCAATTGATCAGCATATTAAAGGGTTTGAAGCGCTGGGTGCACATGTTACAAATGAACAAGGTGCCATCTATTTAAGGGCAGATGAACTACATGGAGCACGTATTTATTTAGATGTTGTTAGTGTGGGAGCTACGATTAATATTATGCTAGCAGCTGTACGAGCGAAAGGTAGAACTGTTATTGAAAATGCAGCGAAAGAGCCCGAGATTATTGATGTAGCTACATTGTTAACAAGCATGGGAGCACGTATTAAAGGTGCTGGTACAGATGTAATCCGAATAGATGGTGTGGACTCTTTACATGGTTGTCACCATACTATCATCCCAGATCGTATCGAAGCTGGTACGTATATGATTCTAGGAGCTGCATCAGGAGGAGAAGTAACGGTTGATAACGTTATTCCTCAGCACTTAGAATCAGTTACTGCAAAGCTAAGAGAAGCTGGTGTTCAAGTTGAAACGAACGATGATCAAATTACGGTGAACGGTAATAGAAAGTTAAAAGTAGTTGATATCAAAACGCTTGTATATCCAGGTTTTCCAACAGATTTACAACAGCCGTTTACGACGCTTTTAACAAAAGCGCACGGGACGGGAGTTGTAACAGATACAATTTACGGTGCCCGTTTCAAACACATTGATGAATTACGTCGTATGAATGCTCAAATTAAAGTAGAAGGTCGTTCGGCAATTGTAACTGGTCCTGTGTTACTGCAAGGTGCAAAAGTGAAGGCGAGTGATTTACGAGCGGGAGCGGCACTTGTTATTGCAGGGTTAATGGCAGATGGAATTACAGAAGTAACAGGACTTGAGCATATTGATCGAGGTTATGAGAATATAGTGGACAAGCTTAAAGGGCTTGGAGCAAACATTTGGCGAGAACAAATGACAAAACAAGAAATTGAAGAGATGAAGAACGCATAAGTGATACTTCCGCAAGGGGGAAGCGAAGGATCACTACTTGCGGAAGTACACTTTATAGAAAAACACGGTTCACAAAATACGGCAGAAATATAAAGACTTAAAGGAGAGGGATTATTGTGGAAAGAAGTTTATCTATGGAGTTAGTACGTGTAACAGAGGCTGCAGCATTATCATCAGCGCGTTGGATGGGGCGCGGGAAAAAAGATGAAGCAGACGGTGCAGCAACATCAGCTATGCGTGATGTATTTGATACAATTCCGATGAAAGGTACAGTTGTAATTGGTGAAGGTGAGATGGATGAAGCACCAATGCTATATATCGGAGAGAAATTAGGTACAGGATATGGACCACGTGTAGACGTTGCAGTTGATCCTTTAGAAGGGACAAACATCGTAGCAGCTGGTGGCTGGAATGCTCTTGCTGTTATTGCAATTGCAGACCATGGTAATTTGTTACATGCTCCTGACATGTACATGGATAAAATCGCGGTTGGCCCAGAAGCAGTTGGGGCGGTCGACATTGATGCGCCTATTATTGATAACTTACGTGCAGTTGCGAAAGCGAAAAATAAAGATATTGAAGATGTTGTAGCGACAGTTTTAAATCGCCCACGTCATCAAGAAATTATCGAAGAAATTCGTAAAGCTGGTGCTCGTATTAAATTAATTAATGATGGAGATGTAGCTGGAGCGATTAATACAGCGTTTGATCGTACAGGTGTAGATATTTTATTTGGATCTGGTGGAGCACCTGAAGGTGTATTAGCAGCAGTTGCTTTAAAATGTTTAGGTGGAGAAATTCACGGAAAACTATTGCCACAAAACGAAGCTGAATTAGCGCGTTGTAAAAAAATGGGCATAGAAGACATTAATCGTATCCTTCGTATGGAGGACTTAGTAAAAGGTGACGATGCAATCTTTGCAGCAACAGGTGTAACAGATGGAGAACTATTACGCGGTGTTCAATTTAAAGGTAGCGTAGGAACAACGCAATCTCTTGTTATGCGTGCGAAATCAGGCACAGTTCGCTTCGTAGATGGTCGTCATAGCTTAAATAAAAAACCGAACTTGGTTATTAAGTAAAAGGTGGAAGCGGCTCGCTCAGAATCGCAGGACATTGGAACTCTCGACCTTGAAGCGCTCTTTGCTTCGAGTGAGAGAGTGAAATGACCGGAGATTCTAGCCGCTGGAACTGGATTTAAGTAAAAAGCGTAAGCAGCTTGCTCAGAAGGGGAAGGCATTGGAACTCCTGACGAAGAGGCGTTTTGTGCCTCGCAGGAACGGGTGAAATGACTGACCCTTCTAGCCACCGGAGCTGGATTAAATAAAAAGCGTAAGCGGCTCGTTCAGAAAGGTTAAAATGGTCGATCTTTTTAACTATCGGAGCTGGAACTAAACTAAATAAGAAGCGAAGACAAATTTTCTTGTCTTCGCTTCTTGTATTTGTGTTCCAACGTATTGATTAAAACTAGATAAAAGGGTTACAATAGTGAATATTATCCTACTTGAACTTATTGCCTTTCATTATTAATTATTTGCCTTCCGTATTTTTCCTTTTACCCATGAAAAAAGAGAATAACGTTAAAGTGTGGTGTCTGAATGAATTTGTCAATTGCAGCATTAGAAAACATGAAATTAAAAGAGTTATACGAGCTTGCGAAAGAATTTAAGATTTCGTATTATAGCAAGTTAACGAAAAAAGAGTTAATCTTTTCTATTTTGAAAGCTCGAGCAGAAAAAGAAGGTTTCTTTTTCATGGAAGGCGTATTAGAAATTATTCAATCAGAAGGATTTGGATTCCTACGTCCTATCAACTATTCTCCAAGCTCAGAAGATATTTATATCTCAGCTTCGCAAATTCGTCGTTTCGATTTACGTAATGGAGACAAAGTTTCTGGTAAAGTACGACCTCCGAAAGAAAATGAACGCTATTTTGGGTTATTACAAGTTGAAGCTGTAAACGGAGATGATCCAGATTCAGCAAAAGAGCGTGTGCATTTCCCTGCATTAACACCATTATACCCAGATCGCCAAATGAAATTGGAAACGGAACCGAAAAAGTTACCGACACGTATCATGGATTTAATCGCACCAGTTGGATTTGGACAACGTGGTTTAATTGTTGCGCCTCCAAAGGCTGGTAAAACAAGTCTATTAAAAGAAATTGCACACAGTGTTACAACAAATCATCCAGAAGCAGAATTAATTGTTCTTTTAATTGATGAGCGTCCAGAGGAAGTAACAGACATTGAACGTTCTGTTAAGGGTGACGTTGTAAGTTCTACTTTTGATGAAGTACCAGAAAATCATATTAAAGTAGCTGAACTTGTGTTAGAACGTGCAATGCGTCTTGTAGAGCACAAAAAAGATGTTATCATTTTAATGGATAGTATTACCCGTTTAGCGCGAGCTTACAACCTCGTTATTCCGCCAAGTGGTAGAACATTATCGGGTGGTATCGACCCAGCGGCTTTCCATAGACCGAAGCGTTTCTTTGGAGCTGCACGTAATATTGAAGAAGGCGGTAGCTTAACGATTTTAGCAACAGCCCTTGTTGATACAGGATCTCGTATGGACGATGTTATTTACGAGGAATTTAAAGGAACTGGAAATATGGAACTTCACTTAGATCGTTCGTTAGCTGAACGTCGTATCTTCCCAGCGATTGATATTCGTCGTTCTGGTACACGTAAAGAAGATCTATTAATTCCAAAAGAGCATTTAGACAAGTTATGGGGCATTCGTAAAACAATGCGTGATACACCAGACTTTGTTGAAAGTTTCTTACGTAAGCTTCGTCAAACGAAGACAAACGAAGAATTTTTACAAAACATTGTTGCAGACTCTAAAAGGTATGTAACAACTAAGTAAAGGGAAAAGATTGGGACTCGCTTATTTTATAGTAAGCGAGTTTTCTTATGCCTTTTAGGTGATATTAAAGAGAGAAATAAGTGGGAGAACCTTAGCTGGTCAGAGCTGATCGAGCCCAAGCCACTTTAAATTTCAAAAGACAAAAACAGGTAGTTGCAAAATGAAGTTAGCCTTGTTATAATTTCATCATATGTGTTTCATCAATATAGTTGTGTATGCAGCTGAAGATGAAAAACTCTGTTTCGAAAATGATTCAGGGCGGAAGGAGATGAAAAGAATGAAAGCAGGAATTCACCCAGATTACAAGAAAGTTGTATTCATGGACACAAACACAGGCTTCAAATTCTTAAGCGGGTCTACTAAAGGCTCTAGCGAAACTGTTGAGTGGGAAGATGGTAACACTTATCCATTACTAAAAGTTGAGATCAGTTCTGATTCTCACCCATTCTACACTGGACGTCAGAAGTTTGCTACTGCAGACGGACGCGTTGATCGCTTCAATAAGAAATACGGTATCAAGTAATAAAAACATAAAACAGGCAAGTGTATGTATTCGCTTGTCTGTTTTTTTTGTGAAAATATTATACCTTTACCCTACTTTTAACTAAAAAGTAGATGAAAGGAGAGCTTCATGTACTTAATAAATCAAAATGGCTGGATTGAAGTGATTTGCGGTAGTATGTTTTCTGGTAAATCAGAAGAGTTAATCCGCCGTGTGCGCCGTACGCAATTTGCAAAACAACATGCAATTGTATTTAAACCATGTATTGATAATCGCTATAGTGAAGAAGACGTTGTATCACATAACGGATTAAAGGTAAAAGCAGTTCCTGTTTCAGCTTCAAAAGATATATTTGAACATATCACTGAAGATATGGATGTAATTGCAATCGATGAGGTACAATTCTTTGATGGGGACATTGTGGAAGTGGTGCAAGTATTGGCAAATCGTGGCTATCGTGTCATTGTAGCTGGTTTAGACCAAGATTTCCGTGGTCTACCATTTGGACAAGTTCCTCAGCTGATGGCAATTGCTGAACATGTAACAAAGCTACAAGCAGTATGTTCTGCATGTGGATCTCCGGCAAGTCGTACACAACGATTAATTGATGGAGAACCAGCGGCATTTGATGATCCGATTATTTTAGTTGGGGCTTCAGAATCGTATGAACCACGATGTCGTCATTGTCATGCAGTTCCTACAAACAAAGACAAGTAAAACTCGCTGCGCAAGGCGGGTTTTTTTCAGAATGGAGAGTGTGGGTGGTGTGAGCCGCTTACGCTTTTAAATATTATCTAGCTTCAGCGGCTAGAATCTCCGGCCATTTCACTCTCTCGCTTGAAGCAAAAAGCGCTTCAAGGTCGAGAGCTCCAATGGCCTGCGATTCTGAGCAAGCCGCTTACGCTTTTAAATATAATTTGCGTTTTTTTGAGTAAGTACCATATACTATTTGTATTAGATACTAGGATGTAGAGGTGAATGATGTGTTAGATCGTTTGCAAGCTGTAGAAAATCGTTATGAGAAGTTAAATGAATTGTTAAGTGACCCAGAGGTTATTAGCGATACAAATAAGCTTCGTGAATATTCAAAGGAACAGTCTGATATACAGGAAACGGTAGAGGTGTATCGTGAGTATAAGGATGTTCGTGAGCAATTAAAAGATGCGAAAGCAATGTTAGAAGAGAAGTTAGACGCTGAAATGCGTGACATGGTAAAAGAAGAGGTTTCTGAGTTAGAATCACAAGAAAAAACGTTATCAGAACGTCTGAAAATTTTACTAGTTCCAAAGGACCCTAATGATGATAAGAACGTTATCGTTGAGGTTCGTGGGGCTGCTGGTGGCGATGAGGCCGCTTTATTTGCTGGTGACTTATACCGCATGTATAGCCGTTATGCTGAGGTTCAAGGTTGGAAAACAGAAATTATCGAGGCTAGCTATACAGAGTTAGGTGGATATAAAGAGATTATCTTTATGATTAACGGTAAAGGTGCTTTCGCGAAGCTGAAATTCGAGAATGGTGCTCACCGTGTACAACGTGTTCCTGAAACGGAATCTGGTGGACGTATTCATACATCTACAGCAACTGTAGCTGTATTACCAGAGGCAGAAGAAGTAGAAATCGACATTCACGAGAAAGATGTTCGTGTTGATACATTCGCTTCTAGTGGTCCTGGTGGACAAAGTGTTAATACAACGATGTCAGCGGTACGTTTAACACATTTACCGACTGGTGTAGTTGTATCTTGTCAGGATGAGAAATCACAAATTAAGAATAAAGAAAAAGCGATGAAAGTATTACGCGCACGTGTTTATGATAAGTTTAGACAAGAAGCACAAGCTGAATATGATCAAAACCGTAAACAAGCTGTTGGTACGGGCGATCGTTCAGAGCGTATTCGTACGTATAACTTCCCGCAAAACCGTGTTACAGACCATCGAATCGGTTTAACGATTCAAAAGCTAGATCAAATCTTACAAGGTAAGTTAGATGATTTCATCAATGCCTTAGTGATGGAAGATCAGGCTCAAAGGATGGAGGCAGCTGAGTAATGCGTGTCTATGAAGCCCTGAAATGGGCTTCTTCTTTTTTACAGGAAAATGGACGAGATGAAAATGCGGGAGAAATTGTCCTTTGTCATGTATTAAAGATGAACAGAACAGGATTACTTATGAATATGCGTGAAGAAATAAATGAGGAACAAGAGGCAAGCTTTACGGAGTTTATCCACAAGCATGTAGAAGGTATTCCTATTCAATATATGATTGGTTATGAAATGTTTTATGGCCGGTCGTTCTTTGTGAATGAAGAAGTATTAATACCAAGACCGGAAACAGAAGAACTTATAGTAGGAGTATTAGAAAGAATTGAGCGCCATTTTGGTGACAAGGAACTACATGTAGCAGATATAGGCACAGGTAGTGGAGCGATTTCTATTACGCTTGCTTTAGAAAATAAAAATCTTCACGTGTATACAGTAGATATTGCACAAGAGTCGATTGAAGTTGCAAAAGAAAATGCAAAAGCTTTAGGTGCAGAAGTAACGTTCTATCACGGTGATTTATTGTCACCATTTGATAAAACGGGTCAAAAGCTAGATGTTGTTGTTTCAAATCCTCCATATATACCGGAAGAGGATTGGCGTGGTCTTTCTCCTGTTGTGAAAGAGCATGAGCCGAAGAGAGCACTTGTTGGTGGAGAAGACGGATTAGATTTTTATCGCCGTTTTATGGAAGAATTGCCGAATGTGTTGCAGGAGAAAGCAATTGTAGCGTTTGAAATTGGAGTAGGACAGGGTGAGGATGTAAAAAGATTGTTACAACAAGCTTTTCCACATGCTCATGTTGAGGTTGTTTTTGATATTAACGGAAAAGATCGTATGGTATTTGCAGAGATGGAGTAAGGTTCACACCTTACTCTATTTTTTTGTGGGAAAATTCATATAGATTTTGAATTTAATAGTTTAGAAATATGAAAGTCTGTCCACACTGTTTGTAGAAGGGACGGTGGAGGAAATGAAAAAACAAGTTATTGCTTATCTTCTTATATTATTAATTGGTGCACAGTTACTTGTGCAGTTTGGATATATGAAAGCTGATGCAAAAGGGCCTTCAGTTATTCCGAAAGAGGCCGTTCGATTACGAATTTTAGCAAATAGCGATTCAGATCAAGACCAGGCATTAAAGCGTAAAGTGCGTGATGAAGTAAAAGCGCAAATTGATGGATGGGTAGCGGATTTAACTTCATTTGAAGAGGCACGCAAAGTAATTCAAAGTCATATTCCAGAAATCGAGAAAACGGTGGAAAATACGTTAAAAAGGGAAGGAAGTAAAGAATCATTTCAAGTGAAATTTAGTAAGAATGTAAAGTTTCCTACAAAGGTATATGGGAATTTTATTTATCCAGCAGGAGAATATGAAGCAGTATTGATCACAATTGGAGAAGGTGAAGGGGCGAACTGGTGGTGTGTATTATTTCCACCAATGTGTTTCTTAGATTTTTCGAGTGGGACAGCTGTAAGAAAAGAAGAGCACGTTGTGAAGGCGGAATCTCCTGAAGAGGAACAGGTGAAACAACTAGATGAAGAAGTAGTAGATACAGAAGAGAAGAAAGTGGATAAGGTTAAAGAAACGAAAGCTGTAAAACAGGAAGTAGTAAAAGAAGTAACAGCTTCTGAAAAGAAAGTAGTAAAAAATGAAACAAAAGTCGAAGAGCAGCCTGTAAGTGAAGAAGAAACAAAAACTGTGGAAAAAGTGGAGAAACCTGTGGAGAAAAAACAAGAAAAGCAAAATGAGTATGTAAAAGTAGAAGAGGAAGAAGAAAAGCCAGAAGTTAAATTGTTTATTGTAGAAGCTTTTACATCTTTATTCTCTAAATAGTACTATTAATAAATCCCTCCTCATATATAAAAATGAGGAGGGATTTATTATGAAGAAAGTGTATTTTGCTACGAAAGCAGATGTGGAAAGATTACATTCTTTTTTCGGACAAGCTAATAAAAAAGATGATAAAATAAATGAGTTGTACGCACAATTTATGATTTTGGAAGAGGCGGAAGAAATACGAGCTGTAATTGGTTATGAACAAAGTGGGGAAGATGTACTTATTCGTTCTTGTTTATTCACACCTCATGTGGATAAACAGACTTTCTTATATTTTTTTGAAATGTTTTTGCAGTATATGAAAGAAAAAAGTGTTCAACAATTGTACTTACTAACAAACCATCCACAATCTGTACCGATCTTTCAGTTCTTTGACTTTTTTACTATAGAAAAGGATGAGGTTCCAGAGGGAATTCAACAGTTAGAACATTTTTGTAAAAATATAAAAGAGCAGAATGCAATAATACTAAATTGTCAGCTATTCACAAAGTTATCCACGGATTAATTAGGTTTATCCACATTTTGTGGATAAACCTTGTTTGTCTTTTGGATAATTCTCATAGTAAACTAAAAATAGACAAGTATTTAAGGGTAGAAAAGGACGTGGAAAAAAATGCATACAAATATGTGGGTTGTGGATAATGCTGTGGAAAGAAAAAAAAATTATCCACAGTTACAAGAAGCAGCAAAATTATTAAGAGAAAATGAGGCGGTTGCTTTCCCTACGGAAACAGTATATGGGTTAGGTGCAAACGCGATGGATGATGAAGCAATCGCGAAAATTTTCGAAGCGAAAGGAAGACCGAGTGATAATCCACTCATTGTCCACATAGGTACAAAATCTCAGTTAGATGGGATTGTGAAAGAAATTCCACCAGTTGCAGAGAAGTTAATGGCGCATTTTTGGCCAGGACCATTAACAATTATTTTGCCGAGAAAAGAAGGGATTTCAGAGAGGGTGACGGCGGGACTTAATACGGTTGGGGTAAGAATGCCTGATCATCCAGTTGCACTTGCTCTTATTGAAGAGGCGAATGTACCTGTTGCGGCACCAAGTGCGAATCGTTCAGGGCGTCCAAGTCCAACACTAGCTTCTCACGTATATGAAGATTTGAATGGGAAGATTGCAGGTATTGTTGATGGTGGTGCAACTGGAGTAGGCGTTGAATCAACTGTAATTGATTGTACAAGCACGGTTCCAACAATATTACGTCCAGGTGGGATTACGAAAGAACAATTAGAAGCGGTGATAGGTACCGTTTCTTTAGATCCAGCTTTAAAGGATGAGAAGGAAAAACCGAAATCACCTGGAATGAAATACACACATTATGCGCCGAAAGCACCACTTAGTATTGTTGAGGGCTCACGTGAGTTTATTCAGCAACTTGTGGATGAGAAAAAGGAAGAAGGATTTAAAGTAGGCGTATTAACGACGGAAGAGTATCAGCATGTATATAACGCAGATGTTATATTGTCTTGTGGTGTTAGAAGTGACTTAGCTAGCGTTGCGACTAAATTATATGATGTACTTAGAACATTTGATGCAAGTGAAGTGGATGTTATTTTTAGTGAGTCGTTCCCTAATGAAGGAATAGGAAATGCTATTATGAATCGTTTAACAAAAGCGGCAGGACATCATATTATTATTGAATGATAAGGTAAGGTTAGCAAACAGAATATTTCTCCTTGGATAAGCATATTGTGAAGTAGCACGTCCAAGGAGGGGCATGAATGACGTTTGAACAGCTAATACCTTTAATAATTATGGCATTCGCCTTAGGGATGGATGCGTTCTCGGTGAGTCTTGGTATGGGGATGATGCCCCTAAAGTTAAGACAAATCCTGTATATTGGTATGACGATAGGGATATTTCATATTATTATGCCATTTATAGGGATGGTACTAGGTCGTTTTTTATCAGAGAAGTATGGAGATATTGCACATTTTGCGGGTGCTATTTTATTAATCGGACTAGGTTTTTATATCGTATATTCGACCATTTTACAAAATGGAGAGACTAGAACTGTCCCTATTGGAATTAGCTTATTCGTATTTGCATTTGGCGTTAGTATAGATAGTTTCTCAGTAGGGCTTAGTCTTGGTATTTATGGGGCACAAACAATCATTACGATATTACTTTTTGGATTTGTTAGCATGTTGTTAGCGTGGATTGGTTTATTAATTGGTAGACATGCGAAAGATATGCTCGGTACATATGGCGAGATAGTAGGTGGCATCATTCTAGTTGGATTTGGATTATATATCCTTTTTCCTATATAATTTTATGTAGGAGGGAATTATGAACAAGCTATTGGAATGGTATGTTAAGTTTTTAACCTTCTTTCCTCGATGGCTAAGAAGGCTTATAATTTGGGGTATTATTTTGCAAATTGCAATTTTAGGTTGGATTAAGTTAATTCGCGAATAGTAAGATAGCTCCTTTCTGTGCATAGTTTTGTTTGTACTATATTGATTGCGCTAAAAAATTACACATATAGAAAGGATGAGATGAATGACAAGATTGAAGCAAGTTTTTGGTATTATTATTAGTTTTTTTGTTTTTTGGTTTAGTATGCTCGGTGTACAAATGTTTGCTGAGTTTTTAGATATTGAGTCATTGAAATTTGTTGCGGGAAAGACTGAGGCGGCGCGTGCTTTTTACTCTCCGTACCCGTTTTTAATTGTTTTTCTTATTACGCTGCTTTCCCTATACTTCTTCGTAATTAAGCTAGGGAAACCGAAAAAAGAAAAACTCCCTACTTTAGAGGAAAAGAAGGAAGAATTACAATGATAAAATCCCCTGCTAAATGAAGTGAACCCGAATAGTGGTACATGAAAAAAACACCTCCTGAATTCGCATACTAAGTATGCAAATTCATTGGAGGTGTTTTTCGTTTGAAGACAAGAGTTCATTACCCAGAAGAAGTAAAGTGGAAAGTGATTGAAATGAAAAAGGATGGATATTCCAATCGGACAATTATGGAGAAGCTTGGAATTAAAAATGTTTCCCAAATTAAGACGTGGATGAAGTGGTATCGTACCGATCAAACGTACCGTTTTCAACAACCTGTAGGAAAACAATATTCTTATGGAAAAGGACCAAAAGAGCTCAGTGAATTAGAAC
>NZ_LMJQ01000043.1:0-205763 GCF_001429475.1 Bacillus sp. Root131 | reverse complement strand
ATGATGGCAGAGAGGTCACACCCGTTCCCATACCGAACACGGAAGTTAAGCTCTCTAGCGCCGATGGTAGTTGGGACCTTGTCCCTGTGAGAGTAGGACGTTGCCAGGCAATATTATTCCGCAGTAGCTCAGCGGTAGAGCTATCGGCTGTTAACCGATCGGTCGTAGGTTCGATTCCTACCTGCGGAGCCATTGGAGAGCTGTCCGAGTTGGCCGAAGGAGCACGATTGGAAATCGTGTATACGTCACAAGCGTATCAAGGGTTCGAATCCCTTGCTCTCCGCCATAGGATTTATAATATTTGGCCCGTTGGTCAAGTGGTTAAGACACCGCCCTTTCACGGCGGTAACACGGGTTCGAATCCCGTACGGGTCACCACTTTGGAGGATTAGCTCAGCTGGGAGAGCACCTGCCTTACAAGCAGGGGGTCGGCGGTTCGATCCCGTCATCCTCCACCATATGAATTTTATATAAATAGTATTATCGCGGGGTGGAGCAGCACGGTAGCTCGTCGGGCTCATAACCCGAAGGTCGCAGGTTCAAATCCTGTCCCCGCAACCAAATGGTCCCGTGGTGTAGTGGTTAACATGCCTGCCTGAATGATGGCAGAGAGGTCACACCCGTTCCCATACCGAACACGGAAGTTAAGCTCTCTAGCGCCGATGGTAGTTGGGACCTTGTCCCTGTGAGAGTAGGACGTTGCCAGGCTTGTATTGTTCCGCAGTAGCTCAGCGGTAGAGCTATCGGCTGTTAACCGATCGGTCGTAGGTTCGATTCCTACCTGCGGAGCCATTATGCTTCCATAGCTCAGCTGGTAGAGTACTTCCATGGTAAGGAAGAGGTCACCGGTTCAAGCCCGGTTGGAAGCTTGGAAAAGTTTTTAAATTTTTGGCCCGTTGGTCAAGTGGTTAAGACACCGCCCTTTCACGGCGGTAACACGGGTTCGAATCCCGTACGGGTCACCACTTTTGGAGGATTAGCTCAGCTGGGAGAGCACCTGCCTTACAAGCAGGGGGTCGGCGGTTCGATCCCGTCATCCTCCACCATATATGTTTAAATGTCGGAGGGGTAGCGAAGTGGCTAAACGCGGCGGACTGTAAATCCGCTCCTTCGGGTTCGGCAGTTCGAATCTGCCCCCCTCCACCATTTACATAGGGGCATAGTTTAAAGGTAGAACTGAGGTCTCCAAAACCTCCAGTGTGGGTTCGATTCCTACTGCCCCTGCCAAATATATTTACACAACATGGCGGTTGTGGCGAAGTGGTTAACGCACCGGATTGTGGCTCCGGCATTCGTGGGTTCGATTCCCATCAGTCGCCCCATTTTTATTTTTAAAATTACAAATAATTTAATTGATACTTACATATAATTAAGTAAGAATTCGATGGGCTATAGCCAAGCGGTAAGGCAACGGACTTTGACTCCGTCATGCGCTGGTTCGAATCCAGCTAGCCCAGCCATTTTTGCGGAAGTAGTTCAGTGGTAGAATACAACCTTGCCAAGGTTGGGGTCGCGGGTTCGAATCCCGTCTTCCGCTCCAATGAAATTTAATATGGCGGCATAGCCAAGTGGTAAGGCAGAGGTCTGCAAAACCTTTATCACCGGTTCAAATCCGGTTGCCGCCTTTTCTTTTGTGCCGATGTGGCGGAATTGGCAGACGCGCACGACTCAAAATCGTGTTCCTTCGGGAGTGTCGGTTCGACCCCGACCATCGGTATCATGAACGTCGTAAAAAAACTCTATACAATTAGTATAGAGTTTTTTTTGTTTTCTTTTCATTACATGACAAAATAAGCACAAAAAGTGTACGGTGAGTAAACTGCGAAACATTAAAAGGATAAAAACAAACATTCAATTTTATCCTTTTAATTGCGGTATTCTATAATATTCCCTTCGAGCACTCTAGAGAGAATTTCTCCACCCCGGTGACATGAAGTTAAATCCGACACCACCAGTAGATATTAGTACATGATCAGCTGTTAATTTCGTAATTTCTAAAAACTTCTTTTCAAACTTTTCTCTGTTGTATTTGTACATAGTTGAGTGGCACGACCACATGTGCGTTGAAGTACTCAACCAGTCCCCTAATTCCTTCAATTCAGGAAACGCCTCAAATTGGATTGGTTCATCTAATTTCATGAATCTTACTTGATAGATAGTTGGGTTTAACTTCTCTCCTATTCCTTTAAAAGCATGTGATTTTTTCTCATTTGAATGTGTCATAATTCTCCCTCCACCTTTTCTTCAAATTTTTCCCTATTTTTATTGTACAGCAATAGAAAGTAATTATGGGAATATTATGGAAATCGGTATCGGCAATATAAAAAGACTCTAACAGAAATGTTAGAGTCTTTTTTGTTAAATTATATTATGTGATGCTAAAATTCGTAATAAACTTAGGAATTCATGTATAATATAACTTGTCGAAAGAACAAAATGATAGTGATTTATATTATGTCTGTAATATGAATCAAAAATGAACTTTTTATATTTCTTTTAAAAATGTGTTGAACACACATTATATTTCATATTAATATTTTTATGTAGATTTAAAACGAGAAAGAGAGTGGAAAGTATGGGCCGTAAATGGAACAATATTAAAGACAAAAAAGCATCGAAAGATGCAAATACAAGCCGTATATACGCGAAATTTGGACGTGAAATTTATGTGGCGGCAAAACAAGGAGAGCCAGATCCAGAATCAAACCAAGCGCTTAGAGTCGTATTAGAACGTGCGAAAACATACAATGTACCAAGAACAATTATTGATCGTGCAGTTGAAAAGGCAAAAGGCGGTT
The DNA here is from genome assembly GCF_001429475.1 of Bacillus sp. Root131. Taxonomy (NCBI): domain Bacteria; kingdom Bacillati; phylum Bacillota; class Bacilli; order Caryophanales; family Bacillaceae; genus Bacillus; species Bacillus sp. Root131. The sequence continues at coordinate 202,965 of NZ_LMJQ01000043.1, read as the reverse complement.
CAGAGGAAAATTATGACGAGCTTCGTTATGAAGGATTTGGACCAAATGGAGCTATGGTTATTGTAGATACACTTACAAATAACGTAAACCGTACTGCAGCAGATGTACGAGCTGCATTTAGCAAAAACAGTGGTAACATGGGTGTAAACGGTTCTGTAGCTTACATGTTTGATGCGACAGCTGTTATCGGCCTTGAAGGTAAAACATCAGATGAAGTTCTTGAAATTTTAATGGAAGCAGATGTTGATGCACGTGACATTCTAGAAGAAGAAGATTCTGTTATCGTGTATGCTGAACCTGATCAATTCCATTCAGTACAATCTGCACTTAAAGGTGCTGGTGTTGAAGAATTTACAGTTGCAGAATTAACAATGCTTGCACAAAGTGATGTTACACTTCCCGAAGATGCTCAAGTACAATTTGAGAAAATGGTTGATGCATTAGAAGATTTAGAAGATGTGCAACAAGTTTACCACAACGTAGACTTAGGAGAATAATACGATAGAAGCCCTGTCCGTTTAACGGATAGAGGCTTTTTTTATGAAGTTAATTAAGTTGATGAATTAGTAAAGGTATTTTGTTGTAGACAGGGAATATGCTTATAGGGATATATGAAATAATCATTATTTCTAGGAGGTTTAATATGGAACATAAAACACCAAAGCATATCGTTGCTGTAGCAGGTTATTTAACAAATGAAAAAGATGAAGTGTTATTAGCTAAAGTACATTGGCGATCGGATACGTGGGAGTTGCCAGGAGGACAGGTGGAAGAAGGAGAAGCGCTCGATCAAGCAGTTTGTAGGGAAATGTTTGAGGAAACCGGTTTAACTGTGAAGCCGGTTGGAGTTACAGGTGTTTACTATAATGCTTCTATGCATATTTTAGCTGTTGTTTTTAAAGTGGCATATGTGAGCGGTGAAATAAAAATTCAACCTGAAGAAATACAAGAGGCTAAATTTGTTGCTTTAAATGAAGAGAATATAGATGAGTATATAACGCGTCCTCATATGAAATCCAGAACGCTTGATGCGATGAGAGCAACACATTATATTCCGTACGAAACGTGGGAAGTACAGCCGTATAGTTTAATAGGAAGATTGTAAAGAAAAGAGTGACTGATTTGAGATACATTCAAATCACTACTCTTTTTTTTGTATACTGTTTAAGAAAAAGGTCAAAATAATAATAGCGCTAGTATTGATTTGTAGAACGTTTGTTCTGTATAATGGATTTATCCCGCTATTTGCCGGGCAGCTCAATTGGTGAGGGCTAATAATCAGTGGGGATGAACAAAACCTCCACTGATTAAAGTTTCACTTTATATGTTATATACATTTAGATTACTAGATAGTTAAAAGTACATATATTTGTAGATGATATAATTAAAGTGTAAAGTGAAAATATAATAGTCTTAAGGGTTACTCTCTTATTGGTTATTCGTACTTTAACATACCTATATTCAATATTTCAGATGAATAGTAGATAAAAAAAGACTGTGATACAATACTTTTTTATCCGACTATTTGCTGGGCAGTAAGCCTGATTGATGAGGGCTTATTAAAGTTTCACTTTATACCTTACAATGATGTAAGGTACGTGTAAGAGAAATCGATGGGATATTTTTTTACAACAATGTATTCTTAAAGTAAGAGTTATATGCTGTGTGGAAAAGAGGTGTTCAAGATGAAAGAACGAGTATTATCTAGGGTGAACTATCATCAAAAAGTTGCATTAAATCCAATGACTAAACTTTTTTATAAAGCCATTATATTATTATTATTGTTAAGTTGTACGTTATTATTCATTGGAAATGTAATGATTGAGCAAAGTGATATTAGTAAATTACATGTGCCGTCTAAGTTAGAGGTACCAGAATCATTAACACATGCATTTATTGCGACAGAAGATAAAAGATTTTATCATCATAACGGTTTAGATTATATAGCAATTATTAGGGCCTCTGTTGAGAATATAAAGGCTGGTGGTGTCGTACAAGGAGGAAGCACGATTACACAGCAGCTATCTAAAAATGCTTTTTTAACGAATGAACGTACATTTTCTCGTAAGTGGAAAGAGATTTTTTATACGAAAAAAATTGAACGTACATTTACGAAGGATGAAATTTTAAAATTATATGTAAGTAACATTTATTATGGAGAAGGAGCATGGGGAATTGAAAAAGCAGCAAACCTTTACTTCGGTAAAAAGGTGAACCAATTAACGTTGGCTGAAAGTGCAATGATGGCTGCTGTAGTAAAAGCACCTGCTTATTACTCACCTGCCCAAAATTATGATAAAGCAGTAGAGAGACGAAATGTCGTTTTGAGACTAATGGAGAAAGAAGGCTATATAAGCCATGATGAGTATGTTCAAGCAGTTAGTGAGAAATTGGTAATTCGTCATGATATAAAAATAGAGCAGTCGATGTTAAATAGCGCGCGTAAAAAAGCAGTAAGTTAAGAGAAGTTCCTACAGAGGAGCTTCTTTTTTTGAATAAATTGTGACAAATTGTGACACAATATCGTCACAATTATTGTGTTTTTGTAATTTATGTGAGCGTGTTCATTGCGTGACGTATATAAGTGTTGATATTATGTGTATTGTGTACAATGCTGTATACAGAATATGAATTTAAAGAGGAATGTATATGAAATCAAATAAACTCATGGCTCTTGGTATAGTTTTTTCTATCGCAGTATTGATTGTAATTGGAACAATTGCGTATAGCATCATAAATGACAAAAAAGATAAAGGGAATGAGATGTTTGCTTATTCCACGCAACAATCTTTAGGGAAAGATGATGCTCCAGTTAAGGTAGTTGAATTTGGAGACTTCAAATGTCCTGCTTGTCGTACTTGGGATGTAACAGTATTACCTCGATTAAAAGAAGAGTATATTGATAAAGGCAAAGTGCAGTTATATTTTATTAACTTCCCATTTATCGGAAAAGACTCGGATTTAGGTGCAGCAGCTGGTGAAGCAATTTATAAACAAGATAAAGATTCATTCTGGATTTTCTATGATGAGATTTATCAAAATCAAAAGAAAGATACGGAAGAATGGATTACAGAAGATTTGCTTCTTAGCATTGTGAAAGAGAAACTTCCAAAAGTTGATGTAGAGCAATTTAAGAAAGATTTACACAGTAAAGAAATTACAGAAAAAGTACGTAAAGATTCAGATCGTGCTCAAAAATTAAAAGTTCAAGGTGCTCCTTCAGTATATGTAAACGGAAATCTTGCAAACCCTGATTTCGATAGTATGAAGAAGGCCATTGATAAAGAATTGAAAAAGTGATGAGGTCTCTCATCACTTTTTCGACTTTTTTCGATAAAATTCTTGCCTCTATTTTTTTAACATGCTATACTACTTTACATAAGTTATTCTAATATCTTATATGTAATTCATATTTGCGGGTGTAGTTTAGTGGTAAAACAAGAGCCTTCCAAGCTCTGGTCGAGAGTTCGATTCTCTTCACCCGCTCCAAATTTTATTAAATGTTTTTCTATAAATTGTGATCAACGCAGTGTTTCGTTTCCGAGATAAACGAGGCATTGCGTTTTTTAATGTTTGAAAAATATAATTACATGCGAAAATAGAAGTAAATAATAGTATTCCAAAAGTGAATTACTAACCAATAAAGTCGTTACATAAGGGATGATGGATTCATCTGAGGAGGCGATTAAGAGTGGGTTTTGAACAATTAAAGCAAGATGTAATTGCGTATAGTAAAACAATTGGCATAGATAAAATAGGCTTTGCGAGTGCTTCTCCTTTTGAGGAATTAAAGCAGCGCTTAATCCAGCAACAACAATTAAATTATCAATCTGGATTTGAAGAGCCTGATATAGAGAAGAGAACGAATCCGCAACTTTTATTACCGGGTGCTAAATCAATTATTGCGATTGCTTTAGCATATCCTTCAAAATTAAAAAATGCACCATTAAGTAAGCGTGGAGAACGCCGTGGAATTTTTTGCCGTGCTTCTTGGGGACAAGATTATCATCTTGTTTTACGAGATCGTTTGCAAAAATTAGAAGCATATTTAATTGAAAAACTTCCGGATATAGAAGTGAAGTCCATGGTTGATACAGGTGAATTAAGTGATCGAGCTGTATCAGAGCGTGCAGGCATTGGCTGGAGTGGGAAAAACTGTGCTATTATTACACCTGAATTCGGTTCGTACGTATACTTAGGGGAAATGATTACAAATGTTCCATTCCCGCCAGATAAGCCGATAGAAGATCAATGCGGGGGCTGTACGAAATGTATCGATATTTGTCCTACAGGTGCTTTAATACAGGGGGGACAGTTAGATTCGAAGAAGTGTATTGCGTTTTTAACACAGACGAAAGGATTCCTACCTGAAGAATATCGCGATAAAATAGGAAATCGTATATATGGATGTGATACGTGTCAGACTGTTTGCCCGAAAAACAAAGGAATGGATTTTCATAATCATCCTGAGATGGAGCCGGACCCTGAGCTAGTTAAACCATTATTAACGCCACTTTTAACAATTAGTAATCGTGATTTTAAAGAGAAATATGGGATTATGTCAGGGTCATGGAGAGGGAAAAAGCCACTGCAAAGAAATGCGATTTTAGCATTAGCACATTTTAAAGAAGCATCGGCAATTCCTGATTTAATTGGTGTTATGAAAGATGACCCAAGACCGGTATTGCGCGGAACGGCAGCATGGGCACTTGGGAAAATTGGGGGAGATGGAGTAGGCGAAGCGATTGAGAAAGCGATGGAACGTGAGAAAGATGAAGAAGTACTTCATGAAATGAAGCGCGGGCTTGAATTGTTAGCACAGAAAAAAGAGTAGATAATATTTCCCTTTTTCATATTGTAATATGGGAGGGAAACGAAATGGCTGTAAAAATGAATATTGAAAAGCAAGTACAACAGTTTTTAGCATATATCACAGAGAAACGAACAGACGTGGATGGTATTGCTGAGGATTTACTACAAATGGCACAGAGAAAGAAACAATTGTTTCAAAGGCGTAGTGCACATATAGTGAAAGCAACTGCGGATGTTTCTTTCATTAGACAATTAAATAGTAATGACCATCAAGAAATTGATTATCAAATACATTTTAAATATTTAATTAAGCATAAAGAATTATTTTATATTGAAGAGGAACAATTAAAACGAAGAGTTTGTTTAAATAATAGTCGGATTATAGGCGATTATGATATTGAAGTGTCAGAAGAAATTAGAATGGGTGAGACATTAGAAAGGGAAATTACGAAAGAGAAGTACGGTTCTTATCAGTATAATCGTTTAGAGGCAGTGAAATATGCAGAGCGTTGGTGGGATGACCGAAATCCTATGTATCGTAATTTCCCTGATAATTGTACGAATTTTATTTCTCAATGTCTTCATACTGGAGAAGTACCTATGAACGGATATCCTAATATTCGTAAAGGATGGTGGCAAAGGGAGAATCAGTGGAGTTGGAGCTGGGCTGTTGCACATTCTTTTTATTGGTATTTGTCAGGTGCTACAACAGGACTTCGAGCAGAGGCGGTAGAGAGGCCAGAAGAACTTATTCTTGGAGATGTTATTGCTTATGATTTCGAGGATGACGGAAGATGGAATCATACGACGATTGTAGTAGCAAAAGATGCAGATGGTATGCCGCTTGTAAATGCACATTCAGCGAATAGCCGTCGACGTTATTGGAACTATGAAGACTCTAGTAAATATACACCACAAATGAAATATAAATTCTTTCATATTATTAATGGGTAGAGATTTTTCGCTCAAGTGGTATAATACGTAGTAGACAAAAAACAGAGGTGAATATCGCGTGGGAGTACATGTTGTTTTATATCAGCCAGAAATTCCAGCAAATACAGGGAATATTGCTCGTACTTGTGCAGCAACTGGAACAGAATTACATTTGATTAGACCGCTTGGATTTTCAACGGATGATAAAATGTTAAAGCGTGCCGGATTAGATTATTGGCAGCACGTGAAAATTACGTATTATGATTCAATTGAAGAATTTTATGAAAAAAATAAAGATGGTGAATTCTTCTATTTAACGAAGTATGGCGAAAAAGCTCATACAGCGTTTGACTATAGCAAGCGCGAGAAGGATTACTATTTTGTATTTGGAAGAGAAACAAACGGCTTACCAGCTAATGTAATCGAAGAAAACTTTGATCATTGTTTACGTATTCCAATGACAGATAAAGTACGTTCATTAAATTTATCTAATACAGCAGCAATTTTAATTTATGAAGCGTTCCGTCAACAAAATTACCCTGGATTAGATTTAGAAATCGTTTATTAAAAGTCGCCATATGGCGACTTTTTTTTATAAAATAAAAATAATATGTAATCATACATTTAAAAGAGAGGACATAATCATATAGAATGGGATATATGATTAAAAATAGATAAGACGGGTTGAGATAAATATGAAGGAAGAATATAGTAATCAAAATACCTTTTTAAGTATGATAGATATGGATTTAATTAGACAAGGATTATTACATGCTATTCAAGATTTAGTATTTATTTTGAAAGTTATTGATGATGAAACGTTTAAATATATGTATGTGAATAGAATAGGAATGGATTATGCTAGGTTAAGCGAAGAGTGCTATGGAAAAACTTTTGCAGAAGTATTACCAAAAGATATAGCGGGGATATTGCAAAGGCAATATGAAAAAGTAGTGAGAGAAGCGAAAGCACACACATTTTGTGATGTAGTCAAATTACAAAAAGGTGAGATACATTATGAATCTTCACTTAATCCTGTCTGCGATGAAGAAGGAATATGTCAATTTGTTATTTGTATTACAAGAGATATTACAGCTCAAATTGAGGAGAAGACAGAGATAGAGGAAAAACAAATGTTATTTAAGTCGTTACTAGAATATAATAATGACTCAATTATATCTATAGATTCTATAGGGAGAGTTACATATGCAAACCCGGCAACGTATGAAATATTTGGATACCGGTATGAAGAGTTAAATAATAAATTTATTTTTGAATTCATTAATAAAGAATATGAAAAAGACTTTCAAATTCTATTTAAAGGAGCTCTGCAGGGAAGAGCAAAACAAATTGTTTCAAAGAAATATGTTCATAAAGAAGGGTACGAGCTATATATTTCTTTGAGAACTATCCCGATTATTGTGAACGGTGAAATTGTTGGAGTTTATATTGTTACGAGAGATGTTACAAGGCAAGTATTAAACGAAATGCGAACAGAATATTTAGCCTACTATGACCAGTTAACGGGATTAATGAATAGAATTTCATGTACAAATAAGTTAAATACTTTTTTAAAAGAGAGTATAAATTTTGCGCTTGTATTTATAGATTTAGATGAGTTTCATCGTATTAATGATACATTTGGTCATAAAGAGGGAGATAAAGTATTACAAAAAGTTACAGAATGTTTAAGCAATCTAAAAATAGAAGGTATGCACTTATTTAGAGAACACGATGATCAATTTGTTATGTTAATAGAAAATATAACGAAAGAATGTGTAGAGGAAATTGCAAAAGGCATACTGAAAAATATTAGTGAATATTTTGTAATCGAGGAAGAAGATGTATATTTAAGTGCGTCAATTGGAATTGTAATGGCTCCAGCAGATGGAGAAGATGAAAAAATACTATTTCAGAGGGTCGATGCTGCTTTAGAAAAAGCAAAAGAAAAAGGAAAAGGACATTATCATTTTTATTGTAGTGGATTAGACTGTGAGCGTGAACAAAGGTTTATAATAGAAAACCAGTTACATCGTGCTATAGAAAAAAATGAGTTTTTCTTATATTATCAGCCACAAATTAATATTGAAACGAAAAAAATAGCTAGTATGGAAGCTTTAATAAGGTGGGAGAATAAGGAATTAGGATTTGTTTCTCCAAATCAATTTATTCCGTTGGCAGAAAGAACAGGATTTATTATTAAGCTCGATGAATGGGTAGTAAATCAAGTGTGTCAGCAACTGCGCGAATGGTTAAATAAAGGATATGAAGTGGTCCCAATTGCAGTTAATATTTCAGCTAGACACTTTCGCTCTATTACATTAATAGAGATGATTACACGGGCTTTAAATAAGTACAATGTACCAGCTTATTTATTAGCGATAGAGGTTACAGAAGGAGCTCTTATACATAAAGATATATCGAAGAGAGTGTTACTACAATTAAAAGAACAAAATTTAAAGATTCATTTAGATGATTTTGGAACAGGCTATTCATCTTTAAGTTACTTGAAAACATATCCAATTGATACTTTAAAAATTGATCGTTCTTTTATGGAAGGTATACATATAGATGAACGTGATACGAATATTACAGCTGCAATTATTCATTTAGCTCATACTTTAGAACTGAATGTAATTGCAGAGGGAGTAGAAAAAAAGGAGCAAATACAGTTTTTGAAAGAAAAGAATGTGAAGCTTGTACAAGGTTATTATTATAGTCGACCATTATCCAAATATGATATGGAAAATATGTATTATAAATAATGTATAAAAAAATGATGTGCTAAAAGCACATCATTTTTTATGTGTACCTGGTTTGTCATTGTAACCAGATGTAAAAATAGCTGTAAGAAATGTGAGTGATACACCTAAAATTAATAATAATTTCATACTAATATCCTCCTTACTTTTTTCGGTTCACGAGTTCTATTTATTACCCAAAATGTATGTAAGGTTCTTAGAAGAAAAGAATTTATTTATAATGAATAGCAGTGTGAAAACGTTAATACCTATATTATACAGAATTTTCTTTGAATTTTGGAGAGAATTTTAGCGTGCTATTATATATTTCGTTTTGATTTAAAGAATGTTTAAGGACATCCTAGCATACCTTTTATAATAATCCGATTGAACAAGGAGATGGGGGAGGAGCTATAATGGATATTCTAAAAAAGATTGAACAGCATCGAGCAGCAGAAGAACGGTTACAATGGGAAGGTACGTTTGCGGAGTATTTGGAGCTTGTGAAAGAAAGACCATGGGTGGCTCAAACAGCACACTCTCGCATTTACAATATGATAAAAGATGCTGGAATTGAAGAAGTTGATGGTAGAAGAAAGTATAACTTCTTTAGTAATCAGCTCTTTGGATTAGAGGATGCTCTAGAACGTCTTGTAGAGGAATATTTTCATCCATCCGCAAAACGATTAGATGTTAGAAAAAGAATTTTATTATTAATGGGTCCTGTTAGTGGAGGGAAATCAACGTTAGTTACGATGTTGAAACGAGGATTAGAAACATATTCACGAACAGATCGTGGAGCAATTTTTGCAATTAAAGGATGCCCAATGCATGAGGATCCACTGCATTTAATTCCACATCATTTACGAGATGATTTCTTTGATGAGTATGGGGTTAGAATTGAAGGAAATTTATCACCACTAAATGTCATGCGTTTAGAGCAAGAATACGGATCAAGAATTGAGGATGTAGTTGTAGAGCGTATTTTCTTCTCTGAAGATCGCCGTACAGGGATTGGTACATTTAGCCCGTCTGATCCAAAATCACAGGATATTGCAGATTTAACAGGTAGTCTGGACTTTTCTACGATTGCAGAATATGGTTCAGAATCAGACCCGCGTGCGTATCGATTTGATGGAGAATTAAATAAGGCGAACCGAGGAATGATGGAGTTCCAAGAGATGTTAAAATGTGATGAGAAGTTTTTATGGCACTTATTATCGCTTACGCAAGAAGGGAATTTCAAAGCGGGAAGATTTGCGCTTATTTCAGCAGATGAATTAATTGTAGCGCATACGAATGAAACAGAGTATCGCTCATTTATAGCAAATAAGAAAAATGAGGCATTGCACTCAAGAATTATTGTAATGCCAGTTCCTTATAATTTACGAGTAAGTGAAGAAGAACATATTTATGAAAAAATGATTCGTGAAAGTGATGTGTCGAATGTTCACATTGCACCACACACACTTCGCGTTGCAGCAATGTTCACTATTTTAACTCGTTTAAAAGATCCGAAGCGTCCGGATATTGATTTAATTAAAAAGATGCGTTTGTATGATGGAGAAACGGTAGAAGGTTATAATGCGATTGATGTAGAGGAGCTACAACGAGAATATCAAGATGAAGGTATGAAGGGTATTGATCCTCGTTATGTCATTAACCGAATTTCGTCTACAATCATTCGAAAAGAGGTACCATCTATTAACGCGTTAGATGTACTTAGATCTTTAAAAGATGGGCTGGATCAGCATCCATCGATTAGTAATGAAGACCGTGAACGTTATATGAATTTCATCTCATTAGCGAGAAAAGAATACGATGAAATCGCAAAGAAAGAAGTACAAAAGGCGTTTGTTTATTCATATGAAGAATCGGCTAAGACACTTATGGATAATTATTTAGATAACGTCGAGGCGTACTGCAATAAATCGAAATTACGTGATCCGTTAACAGGAGAAGAAATGAGTCCAGATGAAAAATTAATGCGCTCAATTGAAGAGCAAATTGGGATTTCAGAAAATGCTAAGAAAGCGTTCCGTGAAGAGATTTTAATTCGCATTTCTGCTTATGCCCGTAAAGGAAAACGCTTTGATTATAATTCACATGAACGTCTTCGTGAAGCGATTCAGAAAAAACTATTTGCTGATTTAAAAGATATAGTGAAAATTACAACATCAACGAAAACGCCAGACGAAAATCAGCTTAAGAAAATCAATGATGTTGTTGCGCGTTTAATTGATGAGCATGGCTATAATTCTTCTTCAGCAAATGAATTATTACGCTATGTAGGTAGCTTGTTAAACCGATAGTTTGATAACAAAACGCTGTCTCTTGTATTTTGCGGGACAGCGTTTTATTATCCGTTCATATGTGTATAAAGTGTCATACCTTGTCCAAATGTAATAAATTAAGATGCAATTTCATGAATTTATTGTCAATTATTTTTACAATATGCATATGATAGAGTAACCAACCATTCATACGAAAAAAGCCAACACAATACAATATGTTGCAAAGTAAAAATGTGTGCAACAATGCATTGTGTTTCTTTCTTATCAGTGGCTGAATATTTCTTTCTATTATGTGAGTGGCAAAATTTTGTTTAGGATGCTCGGGTATTGTATGAAAAACGTTATAAATGTTTATGGGATGATTTTCTGTGGGCAGTTACCTTTCAAATATTCTAGCTTGCACAGTACAGAACAAAATTTATAGATTGCTGTTCATAAAGGAAGACAATTACAGTAAGGAGGGAAAGGAATGGGCGAAGAAAATCAACCAAATTATACGATTTCACAGGAAAACTGGTCCCTCCATCGCAAAGGATATGACGACCAACAACGCCATCAAGAAAAAGTACAAGAGGCAATTAAGAATAATTTACCCGATCTTGTAACAGAAGAAAGTATAGTTATGTCTAATGGCAAAGATGTTGTAAAAATACCAATTCGTTCTCTAGATGAATATAAGATTAGATACAATTATGATAAAAATAAACATGTTGGGCAAGGAAACGGTGACAGTAAAGTTGGTGATGTCGTTGCGAGAGATGGATCAGGTGGTCAAAAACAAAAAGGGCCAGGAAAAGGGCAAGGAGCAGGAGATGCAGCTGGGGAAGATTACTATGAAGCTGAAGTCTCTATTTTAGAATTAGAGCAGGCGTTTTTCAGAGAGTTAGAGCTGCCTAATTTAAAGAGAAAAGAAATAGATGAAAATCGGATTGAACATGTTGAATTTAATGACATTAGAAAAACAGGATTATGGGGAAATATCGATAAGAAACGAACAATGATATCTGCATATAAACGAAATGCGATGCGTGGTAAAGCATCTTTCCATCCAATTCATCAAGAAGACTTAAAGTTCCGCACTTGGAATGAAGTATTAAAGCCAGATTCAAAGGCTGTTGTGTTAGCGATGATGGATACGAGTGGATCGATGGGAATGTGGGAGAAGTATATGGCACGTAGCTTCTTTTTCTGGATGACAAGATTTTTACGAACAAAGTATGAAACAGTTGATATTGAATTTATTGCTCACCATACAGAAGCGAAAGTCGTCACAGAAGAAGAATTTTTCTCAAAAGGAGAAAGTGGCGGAACAATATGTTCTTCCGTATATAAAAAGGCATTAGAACTGATTGATAATAAATATTCACCAGACCGCTATAATATTTATCCATTCCATTTTTCAGATGGTGATAATTTAACATCAGATAACGCTAGGTGTGTAAAGCTTGTGGAAGAATTAATGAAGAAATGTAATATGTTTGGATATGGGGAAGTGAATCAGTATAATCGCCATAGTACACTCATGTCAGCCTATAAAAATATTAAAGATGAAAACTTTAGATACTATATTTTAAAGCAAAAAGCAGACGTATTTCATGCGATGAAAAGCTTTTTTAGAGAAGAATCAGGTGAGAAAATGGCATAACCTCTTTTAAAGAGGTTCTTTTTTTGTAAACTTTTTATTTTTTTAGTTGACAATGATAATGAAAATCAATATCATTTATTCGAGAAATGATTACATTTCGAATTATATATTTTGGAGGAGATGTAAAGTTGAAACAAAATAAAAGAAAACGTATAAATGCAATGATTATAGCGGCGGCGTTATCACTTCCGTTTGCTGTTTATTCAACACCTGCTTTAGCGGCAGTGGCAATTGAGGCGAATAAAACGGGACAAGGTTTAGAAGATGGTACATATGATGCTGTTATTAAAGCGTATAAAGATAAAACGAATGAAGAGTCTATGGCAGCTGTTTATATAAAGGATCCGAAATTAACAATTGAGAATGGAAAGAAAATTGTAACAGCAACGTTAAGTGATAGTGATTTCTTCCAATACTTGAAAACAGAGGATATTCATACGCCAGGTGTGTTTCATGATGTAAAGGTCCTATCAGAAGACAAAAAGAAAAATGGGACGAAGGTTATTCAATTTGAAGTTGGAGAATTAGGAAAAACATACAATATGCAAATGCATATTTATATTCCAACGATGGCCTATGATAATAAATATCAAGTGCAGTTTGAAGTAAATGCTATAAATTTAGAAAACAATGTTTCAGAAAAACAAAAGGAAAATAAAGAGGAGCAACAAGATGAAAACGGAAATGTAATATTAGATAAGCAATTACAAAAATATATTAATAAATATAACTTAGATAGAGATAATGTAGATGCGCCAATCACAAAGAAAGATTTATTACAAATTAAAACATTATCCATTTATTCAGGTAAAGGGATAAATGAAATAGCTGGTTTAGAGTATATGACAAATTTAGAGAAGTTGACGTTACGAGAGTCTAATGTAACAGATATATCAGCTATCTCGAAATTGAGAAGTTTGAAGTACGTTGATTTAACTTCTAATTCAATTGAAAGTATTCATCCAATTGGGCAATTAGAGAATATTAATATGCTTTTTTTAAGAGATAATAAAATTTCTGATCTTACACCATTAAGTAAAATGAAAAAAATCAAAACATTAGATTTAATCGGTAATAACATTAAAGATATCCAGCCATTATTTACATTATCAACTATGAAACAATTATACTTAGCAAATAATCAAATCAGTGATCTTAATGGAATTGATCGATTAAATAATGTGGAACTATTATGGATAGGGAACAATAAAATTAATAATGTTGAATCTATTAGTAAAATGAGTAATCTTATTGAACTAGAAATTGCTGATAGTGAAATAAAAGATATATCACCATTATCTCAATTAGGAAATTTACAAGTGCTGAATTTAGAAGAGAATTATATCTCTGATATATCGCCGTTGAGCACTTTAACAAATTTACATGAGATAAATCTTGGAGCAAATGAAATTTCTGACGTAAGGCCTGTTGAGGAATTAGGTAAGCGAATTTCAATTGACATTCAAAGACAAAAAATCTTTTTAAATGAAGCAAGCGTAGATGAGGAATTAAAAATCCCAGTATACAACCTTAAGGGAGAACCACTTCAAAATATTAATGTAAAAAGTGAGGGGGCTACTCTGAATAACGGATTTATAAAATGGAATAGTCCTGGAGAAAAAATATATGAATTTAAACTAGATACTAATTCTACTGAAAGTAAAATAAGATTTAATGGTACGGTTATACAGAATATAGTTGAAAAACAAAAAGAACGTGCAAATGTAATTCTCGATAAAACTTTACAACAACATATTAATAAAGAGAATTTAGGTAGAGAGAACTTAAACGCTCCTATCACAAAAGAAGATTTATTACAGGTTAAAAAATTAGAGATACTTAAAGAAAAAGGAAATGAGATAAAAGATATAACAGGTTTAGAGTACATGACGAACTTAGAAAACCTTACTTTAGAAGGAGTAGGCCTGAAAAATATTGATTTCATCTCAAACTTGAAACGATTGAATAATGTGAATGTATCTCATAATCAAATTGAAGATATAACACCGCTATCTTCATTGAAAAATTTACAGTGGTTAAATCTTACTGAGAATCGTATTACAGATGTAACGGTTCTTGGCTCAATGTTAGACTTACTTAGTTTAAAATTAGCTGAAAATGAGATTCGTGATGTAAGGCCATTAATACAATTAGGTCAGTGGGTAACAATTGATGTTAGAAGGCAAAAGGTCATTTTGGATGATGCAGAAATAAATAAAGAAGTGAAAATACCTGTATATGATTTAGAGGGAGAGCCAATTGAAAAGATTACACTAAAGAGTGAAGGTGGAACTCTTACTGATGAGGGAATCATTTGGCGTACTTTAGGAGAAAAAATATATGAATTTGATTTAGATGCAGATCATTATGAGACTGGCATATTATATAGTGGCATTGTAATGCAGAATATAGTAGAAAAATTAATACCAAAAGAAGAAGTGAAAGAACCAACAAAGGAAGTGGAAGAGTCAAAAGAAGAAGTGAAAGAACCAACAAAAGAAGTGAAAGAACCAACAAAGGAAGTGAAAGAACCAACAAAGGAAGTTGAAGAGTCAAAAGAAGAAGTGAAAGAACCAACAAAGGAAGTGGAAGAGTCAAAAGAAGAAGTGAAAGAACCAACAAAAGAAGTGGAAGAGTCAAAAGAAGAAGTAAAAGAACCAACGAAAGAAGTTGAAGAGTCAAAAGAAGAAGTGAAAGAACCAACAAAAGAAGTTGAAGAGTCAAAAGAAGAAGTAAAAGAACCAACGAAAGAAGTTGAAGAGTCAAAAGAAGAAGTGAAAGAACCAACAAAGGAAGTGGAAGAGTCAAAAGAAGAAGTGAAAGAACCAACAAAAGAAGTTGAAGAAGCGAAAGAGGAAGTAAAAGAGCCAACAAAGGAAGTGGAAGAGTCAAAAGAAGAAGTGAAAGAACCAACAAAAGAAGTTGAAGAAGCGAAAGAGGAAGTAAAAGAGCCAAAAGGAAATAATCAGGTTGTTGAAAACGAAGGCAGAACAGCAGATACTTTAAATACACAACATGTTAATAAGACGGAGGAAGGAAAGAAATCTTTACCATCAACAGGCGGTGAAGCTAGCACATCGACTTTACTTTCTGGAATAACACTTGTTCTTTCCGCACTAAGTATGTTCGTATTTAGAAAGAGGTTATTTAAGAAATAAATAACGTTTAATCTTATTATTGTATATAATTAATGTTTGTCTTTTGTGTAATAGATAGAGTAAAACCCCATTCGTATGAAAATTATATTTCATACGAATGGGGTTTGTTAATTTTCTTTTTTCTCTCAGTCATCACGGATTCAGAAGTAATTTGAGGTGCCAATTGTTACATAATCTTTTTTATTTTTTGCGGAACTTCTTTCGTTTGCGAATTAACATCTTCCTTTCGCAGCTCTTTAAATAGCGAAGCAACCATAAGAACGACTACGATAGAAAATGGTAGTGCTGCGATTATAGCTGCAATTTGTAGTGCATTTAATCCTCCAGCTTGTAATAAAAGTGCTGCAATGATCGCGATTGTTAATCCCCATATAAGTTTTAAACTATTTTTCGGTGATAAGCTTCCGTTACTCGTTTGCATTGAAACAACAAATGTTGCCGAGTCGGCAGAAGTAACGAAAAATGTGGCTACTAAAATTAACCCGATAACCGTTAAAAATGTAGAGAATGGTAGGTGCGAAATAACAGCAAATAATCCAATCTCTGTACCATTTTTTGCGATTTCATCAGCTATCCCAAGCGATTGGAACATTTCCATATGGATAGCGGTACCGCCAAATACTGCAAACCAAAATGTACAGATAAGAGTTGGGACTAATACAACTCCAATAATAAATTCTTTTATTGTGCGCCCTTTAGAAATACGAGCAATGAATGTACCGACGAATGGAGACCAAGAGATCCACCATCCCCAATAGAAAATAGTCCAGTTTTCAATCCAAGAAGAAGATTTTTCACTAAATGCTCCTAAATTTAATCCCATACTAGGTAAAGCGCCGATATAAGAACCGAGTGTAGATGTGAAATATTTCATAATAAATACAGTTGGTCCTAAAATTAAAAAGGAGACGAGTAAAATACCTGCGAGAGAGAAATTCAAGTTACTCAAATATTTAATCCCACGATCTAAGCCAGTTTGCGCACTTGTTAAATATAAAACAGCGAAGATAGCTATAAGTACGAGCTGAGTAAGTAAAGTGTTATGAATAGAAGGGAATAAATAGCTTAATCCTCCGGCAATTTGTTGAGCACCAATCCCAACAGATGGCACAATGCCAAATACTGTGGCTAAAACAGCCAAAATATCGACTGTTTTTCCGATAGGAGAATTTTTCGATCGATTAAATAATGGAGTAACTGTAGCCCCAATTGTGCTACCTTTTTGTTTGCGGAATGTGAAATATGCAATTGTTAAAGCAACCATCGCGTATAGTGACCACGGAAAGAGTCCCCAGTGGAAAAATGAATATTGCATAGCGAGTTTGGCGCTTTCCTCTGTACCTGCTTTTCCTGTTAATGGATCTGTAAAATGTGAAATCGGTTCAGCGATTCCATAGAAGAGGAGTCCAATCCCCATTCCTGCTCCAAACAACATGGATAACCAAGATGAATAGCTGTATTTTGGTCTTTCTCCATCTTTACCAAGACGAATAGAACCGTATTTTGAAAAGGCTAAATAAGTAGCTAAAACAAGCATTGTGGTCATAAGTAGAGAGTAAAACCATCCAAATTTATTGAGGATAAATGAGTTTAAAGAAGATGTGATACTTTGTAAATCATGGCCTTGTATCCAGCTTGCTGGTATGACACCCCATATAATAAATAAGGTTGTAAGCAAGATGGAGATATAAAATACACTGTTCTCTTTTTTTATCATAGAATCCCACCTTTATTTAATAAAGTTAACAATTATATTAACCATAACAATTAAAGGGTGAAATGTCAAAAAATTCTCTTTTTAATATTTGTAAAAGGGAATTTTGATTGTTATAAGTTCATAATCAGCGGAGGTTAGATAAAGGAAAGGGTGTTCACGATATGTACAAATTATAGGAAGAAATAATATGAAATATTGCATTTTATATTGTTACATCCAGATTTTATGTTAAATTCTTGAATGGAATATTAAAATAGGGGGCAAGGATATGAACAAGAAATCAAAGATCAATAAAGTGATGCTTAGCATTAGTACAATGGCTTTATCGTTAGGGGCACTTCAAACTCATGCAGTAGCGGAAGAAAAAGTACCGTATAATGTGCTAAAAACGAAACCGGTTGGAATTGAAAAGCCAGTAGATGAAGTTGGGCATGTTTCAAAAGTTGATGAAACCTTATCATTTCAAGAACGTTTAAAAGTAGGCGATTTTTCACAGCGACCAGCATCTATTACGAAGAAAACGGCAGTAAAGCAAGTTAAAGAAAGCTATTCAATGGCTGATTTAAACAAAATGAATAATCAAGAATTAGTTGAAACATTAGGCAGTATTAAGTGGCACCAAATTACAGATTTATTCCAGTTTAATGAAGACACAAAGGCCTTTTATAAAGATAAAGGAAAAATGCAAGTCATTATAGATGAATTAGCTCATAGAGGTAGTACATTTACGAAAGATGATTCAAAAGGAATTCAAACGTTTACTGAAGTGTTGCGTTCCGCTTTTTATCTGGCATTTTATAATAACGAATTAAGTGAATTAAATGAAAGAAGCTTCCAGGATAAATGTTTACCTGCTTTAAAAGCAATCGCAAAAAATCCAAACTTTAAGCTTGGTACAGATGAACAAGATACAGTCGTATCTGCATACGGAAAATTAATTAGTAATGCATCAAGTGATGTTGAAACAGTTCAATACGCATCAAATATTTTAAAGCAATACAATGATAATTTTACTACTTATGTAAATGATCGAATGAAGGGACAAGCAATATACGATATTATGCAAGGGATTGACTATGATATACAGTCGTATTTAGTTGAGGCCCGTAAAGAAGCGAATGAAACGATGTGGTATGGAAAAGTAGATGGGTTTATTAATGAAATAAATCGTATTGCTCTTTTAAATGAAGTAACGTCAGAAAATAAATGGCTCGTTAATAATGGTATTTATTTTGCAAGCCGTTTAGGGAAATTTCATAGCAATCCGAATAAAGGATTAGAGGTTGTTACACAAGCAATGCATATGTACCCACACTTAAGTGAACCATATTTTGTTGCGATAGAACAAATTACAACAAATTATAATGGTAAAGATTATAGCGGGAATACAGTAGATTTAGAGAAAATACGTAAAGAAGGAAAAGAGCAGTACTTACCAAAAACGTATACATTCGATGATGGATCAATTGTGTTCAAAACAGGAGATAAAGTATCAGAAGAAAAAATTAAGAGATTATATTGGGCTGCGAAGGAAGTAAAGGCACAGTATCACCGTGTAATTGGAAATGACAAAGCATTAGAGCCAGGAAATGCGGATGATGTGTTAACAATCGTAATTTATAATAGTCCAGATGAATATCAGTTAAATAGACAATTGTATGGGTATGAAACAAACAACGGTGGAATTTATATCGAAGAAACAGGAACATTCTTTACATATGAGCGTACACCAGAGCAAAGTATTTATAGTTTAGAAGAGTTATTCCGTCATGAATTTACTCATTATCTGCAAGGGAGATATGAAGTTCCTGGTTTATTTGGAAGAGGAGATATGTATCAAAATGAAAGGTTAACTTGGTTCCAAGAAGGAAATGCAGAGTTTTTCGCAGGCTCTACTCGTACGAATAACGTTGTACCAAGAAAGAGTATAATTAGCGGATTATCATCTGATCCTGCAAGCCGTTATACTGCAGAGCGCACACTATTTGCTAAATACGGTTCTTGGGATTTCTATAATTACTCGTTCGCATTGCAGTCTTACTTATATACGCATCAGTTTGAAACATTTGATAAAATTCAAGATTTAATTCGTGCGAATGACGTGAAAAATTATGATGCATATCGTGAAAATCTAAGTAAAGATCCTAAGTTAAATAAAGAGTATCAAGAGTATATGCAGCAGTTAATTAATAATCAAGATACATACACTGTACCAGAAGTAGCTGATGATTATTTAGCTGAACATGCAACGAAGTCGTTAACAGCGGTGAAGAAAGAAATTAGTGATACGTTGCCTATGAAAGATACAAAAATGACAAAACATAATTCTCAATTCTTTAATACATTTACATTAGAAGGTACGTATACAGGTAGTGTCACAAAAGGTGAATCAGAAGATTGGAAAGCAATGAGTAAAAGAGTAAATGAATCTTTAGAACAATTGGCGCAAAAAGAATGGAGTGGCTACAAAACTGTTACAGCATACTTCGTCAATTATCGTGTGAATAGCTCAAATGAATTTGAATATGATGTAGTCTTCCATGGAATCGCAAAAGATGATGGAGAAAATAAAGCTCCGACGGTTAATGTAAACGGGCCTTATAATGGAGTTGTAAAAGAGGGAATTCAATTTAAAAGTGATGGCTCAAACGATGAAGATGGAAAAATTGTTTCTTATTTATGGGAATTTGGAGATGGAAGCACAAGTGCAGAAGTGAATCCAGTACATGTATATGAAAGAGAAGGTTCTTATAAAGTATCGTTAAGAGTAAAAGATGATAAAGGAAAAGAGAGCAGAAGCGAAACAACTGTTACGATTAAAGATGGAAGTTTAACAGAATCAGAACCAAATAATCGTCCAGAGGAAGCAAATCGTATCGGGCTAAATAGTACGATAAAAGGTAATCTTATTGGCGGGGACCACACTGATGTTTATACATTTAATGTAGCATCAGCGAAAGATATCGACATTTCTGTTTTAAATGAGTATGGAATTGGGATGACATGGGTACTTCACCATGAATCAGATATGCAAAATTATGCGGCTTACGGTCAAGCTAATGGGAATCATATAGAAGCAAAATTTAATGCAAAACCAGGTAAGTATTACTTGTATGTATATAAATATGATAATGGCAATGGAACATACGAATTGTCAGTAAAATAAGTACTTTTCCAATGTATGTTTAACTTTACTTTTTGTGGAAAATAACCGATATATTATATAGATATATAATATATCGGTTATTTTCTAGGAGGAGCCTGTCACAATAGGTTTCTCCTGTTCTTTTTTAGAGGCCTGTCTTACAGGCTTTTCTTTAAAGGGTAAATAACTGAAAATTTAGAACGATAATCTTTGAAAGAGGTGGGGCATACACATAACAAAAAAGGGATTGTTTAAGAGAGGGGGATAAGAAATGGCTTTGTTTGGTTATCCACTTGAAACAATTTATTTATATGGATTTATTATTGCTACTATACTCACTGTAATTTATATCTTTTTTGGAGATATATTTGAATCCATATTTAGTTTTGGAGGCGGATCTGTATCCGTTGTTACTTTATTACTTAGTTTTTTCGCCATGTTATGTGGACTTAGTTATATAGGAGAATATTTATTTTCCTTTAATAGTATTCTTATTTTTGGGGCTGCATTTGCTATATCTTTTATCGGTGTATTCATCATGAAAATACTAATTTTAAAACCGATTGCAGAAGCAGAACAAAACACGGTGCAACGTATGGATGAATTCATCGGTTGCAAAGGAGAGGTCATTACGACTATTCCTACAGAAGGGTTTGGTGAAGTATTAATTTCCTCCCAATTTGGAAACAATGCAATCCTAGCTAAAACAGTTGGAAAGAAAGATATTTCGCAAGGAACAGAGGTTATTATCGAGGGAGTCCAAGATGGTGTTTTACTTGTACAGAACATCGCTTATTCTTTAAAGAAACCAAAATTATAAGGGGGAATTTACATGACGATTCCATTAATTATCGGTGGAGTATTACTCGCAATTTTAATTCTACTCATTTTAGTATTCATTACAAAGTATCGAACAGTTGGACCAGATGAAGCATTAATTGTTACTGGAAACTGGCTTGGTGGCGGGAAAAATGTAGTTACCACTGATGATGGAAAGAAGATTAAGATTATTCGTGGTGGCGGTACTTTCGTAGTTCCGATTATGCAAAGAGCAGAGCCTTTAAGTCTATTAAACTACAAATTAGAAGTGGGAACACGTGATACGTATACGAAACAAGGTGTACCGATTACAGTAAATGGTGTTTCTATTATTAAAGTAGGATCTACCATTGAAGAAGTTTCTACAGCAGCTGAACAATATTTAGGAAAAGAAACAGAAGAGTTGAAAATAGAAGCAAAAGAAGTTTTAGAAGGTCATCTACGTGCTATTTTATCTTCTATGACAGTAGAAGATGCCTATAGTAATAGAGAGCAATTCGCTCAAAAGGTACATGAAGTAGCTTCTACAGATTTAAAGAAGATGGGACTTCGCATCGTTTCCTTTACAATTAAAGAAATCATGGATAAGAACGGTTACTTAGATGCACTTGGTCAGCCACAAATTGCGATGGTTAAGCGTGATGCAACAGTTGCAAATGCAGAGCGTGAAAAAGAGGCACGAATTGAAAAAGCTCGTGCTGAGAAAGAAGCAAAAGAAGCTGAGTATCAACGTGATGCACAAATCGCTGAAGCTGAAAAACATAAAGAGTTAAAAGTACAATCTTATAAGAGAGATCAAGAACAAGCTCGCGCAGATGCAGATCTTTCCTATGAATTACAACAAGCAAAAGCGCAACAAGGTGTTACAGAAGAGCAAATGCGCGTTAAAATCATTGAACGTGAAAAGCAAATTGAATTAGAAGAAAAAGAGATTGCGCGTCGTGAAAAGCAATATGATGCAGAAGTAAAGAAAAAGGCAGATGCAGATCGCTATGCTGTTGAACAATCAGCAGAAGCGGAAAAAGTAAAACAAATGAAAAAAGCAGATGCAGATCAATATAAAATTGAAGCGGAAGCAAGAGCACGTGCAGAAGAAGTTCGTGTAGAAGGTTTAGCGAAGGCGGAAATCGAAAAAGCGCAAGGTCAAGCAAAAGCAGAAGTACAAAAAGCACAAGGTACAGCGGAAGCAGATGTTATCAGATTAAAAGGTTTAGCAGAAGCGGAAGCGAAACAAAAAATTGCAGAGGCATTTGAGTTATATGGCCAAGCGGCGATTATGGATATGGTTCTTAACATGCTTCCAAGTTATGCGAAGGAAGTTGCAAGCCCACTTAGCAACATTGATAAAATTACAGTTGTCGATACAGGTGGCGGTGGTAAAAATAGCGGCGCCGGAAAAGTTGCAGGTTATGCGACTGATTTAATGGCAACGATGCAAGAAACATTAAAAGCTTCTTCTGGCATTGATTTAAAAGAGTTATTAGAAGGATTTGCTGGAAAAGGAGCAGTACAACAATTATCAAACGATAAACCTGTTGTATCTGTAGTAGAAGATGCGAAAAAAGAAGTAGAAAAAGATAAAGAATAGTAAAGCGGGAGGAACCTCTAGTAAGTGAGATACTAGAGGTTCTTCAGTGAATTATAATATTTCGAATAATATACATTTTTATATATTGTTTTAATTATTTAATTTATATAGAATGAAAAAGGTATGTATCAATTCTTTATGATGTAGAAAAAGATAGAGAGTCTCATCGATACATTTAAATTGTATTATTTTTATAGAAAGATTAAATGTTAATTAATTACATTTAAAACGGTATGGAGGGGTAGAAGTATGTTTCAAGGGAAATTAAGGAGTAGTAGTTTAAAAACAAAGTTACTTGTATCATTTATTATTATTTTAATTCTTCCAAGTATTGTAATTGGTTGGACGTCTTATCAACAGGCGAAGACGAATTTTAATGAAACGATTTTGAACTCGGCGAAAGATAATATAAAAATTTTGGATAATGTAATTAATAAAGAATTGGATAGTAAAAAAATAGATGCAACTTATTTTACAAAATTATTCACACAATCAAGTTACCAAGCAGATCAAATTCAAAACATACAAAATAAACTAGAAGAATACAATAAACTGCATCCAGAAATGGAAGCAATCTATACAGGATCTAGTAATGGACAGTTTATTCAATCACCAGCTATTCAGATGCCAGATGGATATAATCCTACAGAAAGAGATTGGTATAAAGAGGCAGTGAAGAAAAGCGGAGAAGTAATTGTAACTGCTCCATATAAGTCAAAAACGACAGGTAATATTGTTATTACACTAGCAAAACAAAATGAGGATAAAAGTGGCGTTCTTGGGATTGACTTAATCATTAATGATATTGTTACTACTTCCAAGATGGTTAATATCGGTAAGGAAGGGTATGTAGCAATATTTGATCAAGATAAAAATGTAGTAGCGCACCCGACACTGAAGCCAGGAGAGAAATTAGAAGAGAAACTTAGTAAAGAATTGTATAAACAGGAAGCTGGGGGTGTTCATTATTCGTTAGATGGTGAAGATCGTAATATCACTTTTAAAACGAATAAGAAAACTGGATGGAAAATAGCAGGAATTATGCCTTCCAAAGAAATTATCGAAGCGGCTGAACCTATTTTCTATAAAACAATAACTGTTCTTGGAATTTCGCTACTAATCGGTGGGATTGGAATTTACTTCATTATTGCGTCTATTATTAAACCGTTAAAACAACTTGTTATATCATCGAAGAAGATTAGTGAAGGCGATTTAACAGAATCAATTACAGTTCATTCTAAAGATGAAATTGGACAGCTAGGAGAAAGCTTTAACGAGATGGCTACATCGTTACATAGTGTCATTTCCAATATAAACATTTCAGCAAGTCATGTAGCAGCATCTTCAGAAGAATTAACAGCTAGTATGAAGCAGACAAGCGAAGCAACGGAACAAATTACACAGGCGATAGAGCAAGTATCGAGTGGTGCAGAAATACAAACGAAAGAAGTTGAAGAAGGAGCAACATTGTTAGAAGAAGTTACAGAAGGAATTCAGCGTGTTGCAGATAGTTCTTCATTAGTATCTACAGCCTCTATGTATACGAAGAAAAAAGCTGAAAATGGTGGGACGTTAGTTGAAAAAACTGTGAATCAAATGCAATTAATTCATGATTCTGTTTCACAGTCAGACAAAATCATTGGTTTGTTAGACGATAAGTCGAAACAAATTGGAGCAATTCTTGAAGTGATTCAACATATTGCAGAACAGACAAATTTATTAGCGTTAAATGCGGCAATTGAGGCTGCGAGAGCTGGAGAGCAAGGAAGAGGATTTGCAATTGTAGCAGATGAAGTGCGAAAGCTAGCAGAACAATCAGGAAAGTCTTCTACGGAAATTGGAAAACTAGTGAAAGAGATTCAATTTGATATAAAAGAAACAGTAAGCTCTATGAATCAAGTTGGAACAGAAGTACAATCAGGACTTGTAGTTGCAAATGAAACGAAGCAAAGCTTTGCCGAAATATTGAAGTCTACAAATGATACAGTTGTACAAATTGATAGCATGGTAGATGTAGCAAAACAAATGACGGTAGATGCAAAGCAAGTAAGTGCATCTATTAATGAAATTGCAGCTACGATTGAAGAAAATGCGGCAAGCGTTCAAAATATTGCTGGTTCCTCTGAGGAACAATTAGCTTCAGTAGATGAAATAAATGCAGCAGCAGTTCATTTATCACAAATGGCAGAAGAATTACAAGAGATGATTGGTAAGTTTAAAATATAATAATAAACTGTTAAGAAACGAAGTAGTGCTTATGCTTCGTTTCTTTTTTTATGAAGATAAAAAAGAAAGAAATATATAGTAAGCGTGTTATGATAATAAAAAACTGTATTTTCTTTAAATTCTATCTTTAATTATGTTAGGGGAATGGTTTTGACATTGAAAAAATTAAAACTACAACCGAGAATTACATTAACTATTAGTACACTTATTCTTGTTGTACTTTTGCTAACAAGTTATTTATTTTTTTACATATTATCTGAAACAGTAGAAGAGCAAATTGGTAAAAGGGCCTTGCATGTTGCGAAAACAGTTGCTGCGATACCAGAAATTCAGGAAGCTTTTCAAAAAGAAAATCCAGCTTCTATTATTCAGCCAATCGCAGAAAAAATTCGAATTGATACAGAAGCTGACTTTATTGTAGTTGGAAACAAAGAGGGGATTCGTTATGCGCATCCTGAGCGAGATAAAATAGGAGAAAAAATGGTTGGCGGAGATAATAAAGGCGTTTTATTAGAAGGGAAATCTTATGTTTCGAAAGCTAATGGATCGTTAGGCCCTTCATTGCGTGGGAAAGTCCCAATCCGTAACCAGGAAAATGAAATTATCGGTGTGGTGTCTGTTGGGTTTTCAATGGCTGATATTCATGGAGCAGTAGAAGTGTATGGAAAGCGTGTATTTTGGATTACAGTAATAGGTCTTTTAATTGGGGTAATCGGCTCTATATATTTAGCGGGAAGTATAAAAAGAATGATGTTCGGGATGGAGCCAGAAGAAATTTCATCTTTATATGAAGAGCATAGTACAGTGATTCAATCTGTACGTGAAGGGATTATTGTAATCGATAAAAATGGCATGATTAGTTTAGTCAATCAAGCAGCTTATGATATTCTTTCGCTAAATAAACAACAAAATATTATTGGGGAATTTATTTTAAATGTAATTCCTAATTCAACGATACTAGATGTACTTCAAACTGGTGAAGAACAGTTTGACCGCCAATTAAATATAAAAGGACAGGCTGTTATTGCGAACCGTCTACCTATTAAAGTAAAGAATAAAGTAACTGGCGTTGTATCGAGCTTACGTTTGAAATCTGAAATGGATCAGTTAACAGCAGAATTGTCCCAGACGAAGCAATATACAGAGGCATTGCGGGCGCAAACGCATGAATATAATAATTTATTGTATACGCTTTCGGGTCTTATCCAATTAGAATCATATGAAGATGCTTTAGAGCTTATTCATAAGGAAACAGCGGTATATCAAGATTTTGTTCAATTTATTATGAAGCGGATTCAAAATCCATGGCTAGGTGGAATTTTAATTGGATTTTATAATAGAGCACGAGAGTTGAAGATTGATTTTATGCTAGATAGAGAAAGTGGTTTAGACAAATTAAGTCCACATATTGAGAGTAATTATGTCGTTTCTATTTTAGGGAATTTAATTACGAATGCATTTGAAGCAATTGAAAAAAATGAAGAGAATGATAGGAAAGTAAGGATGTTTGTAACTGATATTGGAGAAGAAATATTAATTGAAGTGGAAGATTCAGGGCAAGGGATTCATGATGAAATAATTACTAGCATATTCTATAAAGGCTTTTCGACGAAAGAAGGAGGAGAGCGAGGATATGGATTAGCAAAAGTGAAAGAGTTAGTAGAAGATTTAAATGGAAGTATTGCAATTGAAAAAGGGGATTTAGGTGGTGCGTTATTTATTATTGCACTACCGAAAGAGAGAGGCGAATAGTAATGGGTGAGGAGATTGAAGTATTAATTGTAGAAGATGATATTCGGATTGCTGACATTCATCGTCGTTTTACTGAAAAAATTGAGGGATTTAAAGTAATTGGAACGGCAACGACTGGAGAACAAGCGAAAGAATGGCTAGAGCTTGTGAAGCCACAGCTCGTGTTATTAGATGTGTACTTACCTGATATGCAGGGAACGGAACTTGTCACATATATTAGGAATCATTTGCACGATACAGATATCATTATGATTACAGCGGCATCGGAAACAGATGTAGTGAGGCACGCCCTGCGGGGCGGAGTAACAGATTATATCGTAAAGCCACTAATGTTTGATCGATTTAAAGCAAGTCTAGAAGGCTATCAAAAAAAGATTATACAGTTAAAGAAGAACAATCAATTATCTACGGAACAAATTGAATATTTATGGTCTCAAAGAGGTGTGAAGGGAGATCAAATAGAATATGCCCCGAAAGGGATAGATCCTTATACTTTAGCGAAAGTAAAAAAGCATATGTTAACAGTTAATGAAGAAGGGATTACAGCAGAAATGTTAAGCTCAATGATTGGAGTAAGCCGATCAACGGCAAGGCGCTATTTAGAGTATTTGATATCTGGGAAGAAAGTCCACGCAGAGCTAATATATGGAAGTGTTGGGAGACCGGAGAGACGTTATTTTCTTGCTTCTTCATAATAAAAAACAGTAGAGGATTTTACTTCTTCTACTGTTTTTTTGCATCTTATATTGGAATAATCCCAATTACAATTCCGGTAATTAACATAACCATTGTCGTTCCAACGGCCCACAATAAAGTGAAGCGTTGATGTTCACCGAAATCAACTTTGGCCATTCCGACCAATAAATAAGTGGAAGCGACAAGAGGACTTAATAAGTGAACGGGTTGCCCAAGTAAGGAAGCGCGTCCCATTTCAGCTGCACTAATTCCGTAAGTAGCAGCAGCTTTCGTCAAAATAGGTAATACCCCGAAGTAAAATGCATCATTAGACATGAAAAATGTGAATGGCATACTGAGAAGTGCTGTAATAATTGGTAGTTGTGGTCCAAGTGCATCTGGTATAAGAGTTACTACACTGTTAGCCATTGCATCTACCATTTTTGTTCCAGATAAAATACCAGTGAAAATACCGGCAGCAAATACGAGAGAAACAACTGCTAATACATTCCCTGCATGAGAAGCAATACGTTCTTTCTGTTGCTCTAAGTTTGGATAGTTAATCATAACAGCAATAGCAAAAGCGACTGTAAATAAAACAGGTAACGGCATAACTTCTAGTATGAGACAGACAAGTAATGTGGCGGTTAATAAAAAGTTAATCCATAGAAGTTTAGGACGTTTATGCACTGCTGCTTCGACAGTTGCAGCTTGCTCATCCATTGTTTGCATTTGTTTTAAATACTGTACATCCATAATTCCTAAACGTTTTCTTTCTTTTTTTCCAAGATAGTAGGCAACGAAAACAACCCAAATTGCACCAGCAATCATTCCTGGAATAAGAGGTGTAAATAATTCGGAAGCCTCAAGTCCAAGTGCGCTCATAACACGAGCTGTGGGTCCACCCCAAGGTGTAAGATTTGTTACTCCCGCTCCTAACATAACAACTCCAGCTAATATGAGTGGATTCATTCCAAGGCGCTTATATAGTGGATACATTGCAGAAACTGTAATCATGTATGTTGTTGTACCATCACCATCTAAAGAAACGATAATAGTCAATATAGCCGTTCCGACAACGATTTTTAAAGGATCTCCTTTTACAAATTTTAAAATCTTACTAATGACAGGATCAAATAAACCGCTATCAATCATAATCCCAAAATATAAAATAGCGAACATAAGCATAATACCAGTAGGTGCTAATTTTTGAATCCCCTCTAACATCATAGGCCCCATATTGGCATAGAATCCGCCAATTAATGCAAAAACACTCGGAATTAATATTAATGCTACTAGCGCTGACATACGTTTCGTCATAATTAAAAACATAAAGACAAATACCATCGCAAATCCAAGTAG
This sequence comes from Bacillus sp. Root131, assembly GCF_001429475.1. Taxonomy (NCBI): domain Bacteria; kingdom Bacillati; phylum Bacillota; class Bacilli; order Caryophanales; family Bacillaceae; genus Bacillus; species Bacillus sp. Root131. Next base: position 174,098 of record NZ_LMJQ01000043.1, on the reverse strand, counting down.
TGCTAACATGTAATTTCCCCCTCAAAAGAATGATTGCGCTTTCAAAATAGAATAAAAATTCAGAAAAAGGTTTTTTATTTATAATAAAAGCATCCATTCAAATGGTAAATAATTTGAAAAATAACATCATTAGAAGCATAATTTTTATTTTGTTCATTTTGTTCACGATAGTTAATTTGAATTTTTAAAAAGTAAGCTACTCCTCGTAAGAATGGTAGAATAAGATGAAAATAGTGAAGTGTGGAATAGGGAGTAGATTTTATATGAAAACGAGAATTGAAGAGATTTATAGCTCTTATGAAGGAAAAGTAGAGGAGATTTTTATTAATGAATCTTCTTACGTATATGAATGGGAAAAATTACTGATGATCCGAAAAAATGACGGTGAGCTTAAAAAAATTACAGTCGGGATTAGTGGAAATATAAGATTGGTAAATGTAGAAGTTGGACAGGAAATTAGTGCCGATACATTATTAGTTAAGTTAGAAGATGATTTGTTAATTACAGGCTGCGAGTGATGAGAGATGTGTAGAAATAACTACACATCTTTTTTTGTTTCCTATATTACAAAAAGCACATTGTTTTTTCACAAATCTCACACAACCTTTTGGTATTCTTTTCGTGAAGTATACGGTTTCTAGGGAGGAATATTGATGAAAGTCAAATATGTTGTACTTGCTATATGTTTATGTTTCGTATTTACGGTAGTCGGGTGTGGGAAAAAGGAAACAGCAGCTGTTGCTATTGATGAGAAACATGATAAATGTGATATTTGCCAAATTGGGGTAACAGATAATCAATTTGCAACAGAAATCATTTTAGAAAATGGAAAAGCGTTAAAGTTTGATGATATCGGTTGTATGTATAAATGGATGGAGATCAACTCAGATGAAAAGACGAAAGAGAAATTTGTTCGAGATTATGATTCGAAAGATTGGATTTCGTTAGAAGACGCTACTTACGTATATGATAAAACAATAACGACACCGATGGCTTATAATGTCATTTCATTTAAAAATAAAAAAGATGCAGAGAGCTTTGTATCTAACTATAAGGGCAAAGTTCTTTCGTATAAAGAGTTAGCAGAGCATAAATGGGAAATGAATAAAGAGATGATGGGGAAACCGAAAGCAGGAAATCATGGTGGACATCATTAATAATAGAAAAAGACAACTATATAGTTGTCTTTTTCTATTATTACTCAGGTGCAAATATAGAAAAGGTGTAAAATTTTTAGAAGAACGGTTACAATGGAATATAGTAACCTAAAGCAATCATTTATCCCGCATTAACGGGCAGTAAGATCCCCACCTCAAAATTTAGTGAAAGCAAAGAATTTAGGTGGAGATCAACTGCCCGTAAAAGCCCGATTGGTTCAACTAATAATTAGTGGTGGATGAACAAAACCCCCACTAATTAAAGTTTCACTTTATGTACTTTTTAGAAATGTATACAAATGCGGTAAAAACGTGCTAAACTAATTGCTTCATAATGTTAATGATGGGGCCATCAGGCGTATCATTCCAATAGGTTGAGAAACATAGTATAAGCTTAAGATAATCCGATTAAAGAAGGAATCTAAAGGGCTTATGGATAAATGTACTCAAGAAGAGTTATTGTATGTGATGGAGGAATGGTTAAGAAAACATTATCTTTCATAGGAGCTGTAGTTGTGAGAAAACAAAAAATTTTATTATGTATTTTATTAGGACTTTTAATGACGGTAGTGGCTTGCGATAAGCAAGAAGAACCAGAATCGAAACCGGTTCATGTGAAAAATGAAAAGAAAAAAGAGAAGCATAAAGAACAGGAAGAATCTAAAGAAGAGAAAAGTATAAATTTAATGGACAAACAGTTGTTACTTTCAGCTACTCTTGGAGACACAGAGACAGCTATGAAGTTGATTCAGGATGGAGCGAATATAAACGTAGAAGGTGACAACGGAGAAACGCCTGTCCTTGCAGCGACGTACCAAAATCATGTAGAGACAGTTAAAGCATTAATTGGTGCAGGTGCTAATATTGAAATTAAAGATGAGAAAAAAAGTAATCCACTTCTTTATGCAAGTAGAGAAGGATATACGGATATTGTAAAAGTATTAATTAATGCAGGAGTTAATACGAAAGAAACGACTAAGTCAGGTGGAACAGCACTTATTTCTGCATCTGAGCGTGGCCATGTAGAGGTTGTTAAAGAATTATTAGAGCATACAGATATTGATGTGAATTATAAAAATGAACGTGGTGGAACAGCGCTATTAGAAGCAATTGTATTAGGAAATGGTAGTGAAAACCATAAGAAAGTAATTCAATTGCTTATTGATCACGGTGCAGATGTAAATATGGCTAACAAGGAACATCTGACGCCACTGCAATACGCTGAAAAAAGAGGTTTTAAAGATATTGTAAATATGTTGAGGGTAGCTGGAGCGAATGAAGTAGTACAGCCACAACAACCAGTAGAGTAACAAACGAAAAATAATCCCATTTAGATAGACAGAATGAAGAAATCAGTTAGTATGATGGATTCAGTAATGTGTATTTGAATGGGATTTTTGTTTTGAACATGAAAAATAGATTATGAATGGATGGTATATGGGGTAAAAAAGGAGGATATAAATGACTCTCTCAGAACTTGATTTAATAGTAATTCAGGTAGAGGTTTTATTTGTTCATAATCAAGTAGGAAAAATGAAATATGTAAATGAACAAGGAAATCCGAAAGCACCACGTTTTTTTCTTGGCAGAACTCGTGAAGGGGGTATAACGGGATATCATTGTAATGTGGATGATGAAACGGTAAGTAAGATTGAGAAGTTAATTCGAGAACCTTCAAAGCATATAGAGATAGCAAAGATTATTAATGTATTAAATGAAGAAAGAACAGTGGAAAATGTTTGGATGGGCCCTGCTTTCATGTTTACTAGTAATTTACATAAGCCGACTAGAACAATACAAATAACGGAGAAGAATAGAGAGCTTTTACGAGAAAATTTTCCTAATCTAATAGAACAGATGGAATGGAGGAAACCTTATTTTGCAATTGTAAAAAATGAAAAGGTGGTTTCTGTTTGTTGCAGTGCCAGAAGTACCCCCGTAGCTGCTGAGGGAAGTGTGGAAACTTTAACCGAGTTTCAAGGGAATGGATATGGTACTGATGTTGTTACAGCTTGGGCCATAGCAATACAAGAGGAAAAGCGCATTCCACTTTATAGTACTTCCTGGGATAATTATGCCTCACAAGCAGTTGCGAGAAAACTAAAACTGATTGACTATGGAATGAATTTGCATATCACTTGAATTTTAAAGATAGTTGTTGCGTTCTGTTGGAGTTCATTCATATATCTAGATTATTATAAAAAGTAATGTGGTGAATATTAACACTCGATTAACACCTAATTAACAAACTATCAAAACTGGCTTAATAAATGAGTAATATAGTAAAGGTAACAAAATAACTAGGGTAGAGAACATTTGAGAACACCCGCTTACATATAATGTGCCGCTTTCTTAGGTGTGCTCTATTCCCTAGAGTTCAAATAAGGAGAAAGGCGTTCTATGTAAGTAGGTGTTTTTAGTTTGGATAAAAATAGAACAGTTAGGTGGAATGGATGTTTAAAGAACCTTATATTGCGATGATAAAGGATTGGAAAGGATACAAAGCATACAAACAATTGCCGAAAACAGTTTTTCTTATGACGGGTTCAATGCTGGAATTACCAGAGCGTGTATACGAATTGCAGAAACATGGACATGATGTATTTCTTCATTGTGATTTTATACAAGGCTTAAATACGAATACAGAGGAAGCGCTTTTGTATATTCAAGATGTTATCGGGGCACAAGGTATTATTTCAACAAAGGGTTCGACAATTCGAAATGCTAATAAAATTGGATTGAAAACAATTCAACGTATTTTTATTGTAGATACTTTATCCCTTACTAAATCAATTGAAAATTGTAAAACGACTAAACCAAATGCAGTAGAGATTATGCCGGGGATTATGCCGTCTATAATTAAACAGCTAGCAGAGGAAATAGAGTTTCCTATTATTGCAGGCGGGCTGATTCAAACGCGAGAAGATGCGGAAATTGCAATTCGTGCAGGAGCAAGTGCGATTTCAACAAGTCATTATGAAGTATGGATACAAGAAGAAAAAAGGAGTGCAACCTTGTGATTGAATTGAAAAATGTTTCAAAGGTATATAAAAATGCAAAAGAGACGGCGGTTAAAGGCGTATCGGTTCATATTAAGAAGGGCGAATTTTTTGTTTTAGTTGGACCTTCGGGATGCGGGAAAAGCACATTATTACGAATGATTGCTGGCTTAGAAGAGATTTCTTCGGGAGATTTAATTATTAATGAACGTGTTGCAAATGATATAGAGCCGAAAGACCGTAATCTATCAATGGTATTTCAAAATTATGCATTATATCCACACTTATCTGTAGAAGAAAATATTTTATTTGGACTTAAGGTAAGAAAAGTACAAAAAGAAGAGCGACAAAAGCGATTAATGGAAGCTATTGAAATGGTAGGACTGAAAGAGTATGTGAAAATGAAACCAGGCCAATTATCAGGCGGACAAAGACAGCGTGTTGCACTTGCCAGGGCAATTGTGAGTCAAGCACCAATCTGTTTAATGGATGAACCACTTTCGAATTTAGATGCAAAATTACGTGCGCAAATGAGAATTGAAATTAGAGAAATTCAGCAGCGATTAGGAATTACGATGATTTACGTTACCCACGATCAAATAGAAGCGATGACTATGGGAGATCGTATCATGGTTTTAAATAAAGGAAGTATACAGCAAGTTGGAACACCACTTGACATATATAACGAACCAGCAAACGAATTTGTTGCAAGCTTTATAGGTTCTCCTTCTATGAATATAAATGATGGAGAAGTAGATAAAGAAAAAGGTGTATTACATATAGGGCAATTGCAAATTCCATTATCTATTGGACAGTTAAAGCAATTACCAGAAGGAATAATTCGTATAGGCATGCGTCCTGAGCATATTGCACTGTCTGAGGAAGGACAAGAAGTGACGCTGCAATCTGTAGAAGTATTAGGGAATGAATCTATATTAAATTTTGCGGTAAATGGAACAACTTGGAGTGCGAAAGTCATCGGACAGTTACTCCTGAACAAAGGTGACAAAGTAAAATTATTATTCTCGCAAGAAAAGTTATGCTTCTTTAACGAAAACACGAATGAACGCTTAAAAGTGGTAGCTGAAGAAGAGTTGAAAGTGGTGGCGAAATAATGATCGAAGTAAGTAAGTTACCAGTTCAAACAAAGGTGTCAAAAAAGAAAAAATTATGGGAGAGAACGAAAGATTTAAGAATAGGATTATTGTTTTTGGCGCCATCTATTTTGCTATTTTCGATTTTTCTGTTCTATCCATTGTTTAGGACGATTTATTATAGTTTTTATTTAACCAATATACATGGAGAAGCTAATCTCTTCGTTGGCTTAGAAAATTATCAATATTTATTCTCTGATCCAGCCTTCTACAAAAGTATAAAATCAACTTTATTATTTGTTTTATATACAGTTCCTACGAGTATTATATTTGCTTTGTTTCTTGCATTGATTGCAAATGGAAAGGTAAGAGGTATTGGGTTATTCCGAGTTCTGTTTTCTTCGACGATGGGAATATCAGTAGCTGCTAGTGCAGTGATTTGGCTATTTTTATTTCATCCAAGTGTAGGATTATTTAATAATATATTAGCCTCTATGAACCTTCCTGCAATCGCATGGTTAACGAGTCCGGACTGGGCACTATTCTCTGTATCAGTTACAACAGTTTGGGTGAATACAGGTTTTGCATTTTTAGTTATATTAGGTGGTTTACAAAATATTGATACGTCTTTATATGAGAGTGCATCTATAGATGGTGCTAGTTATTTATATAAGCTTCGCCGTGTTACATTACCGATGCTATCGCCAACTTTATTCTTTATTGTAACAGTAACATTAATTAGTGCGTTCCAAAGCTTTGGACAAATTGATATTTTAACGCACGGTGGACCAAATGATGCAACGAATTTAATTGTGTACTCGATTTACAAAGAGGCGTTTGTGAATCATCAATTTGGAACAGCAAGTGCACAAGCGATGGTATTATTTGTTTTCATTTTCGTTGCTACATTACTTCAATTTAAGTTTGCTGAGAGAAAGGTGCATTATAAATGATTGTTAAACAGTGGAAACAAAATTTCCTATTATACATGCTACTCATTATTAGTGCAGTGATGGTGTTTTTTCCTGTACTGTATGCATTTTTAATAAGCTTTATGACACCAGACGATATTCAAATGAGAAGGTTATTTCCGACCCAGTTTACTTTTGATAATTTCATTAATATTTTTCAAAAAGTACCGCTTTTTACATACTTATATAACAGTTTAATTGTATCGACAGTCGTTATGATTGGACAACTTATCGTATCAAGTTTAGCAGCTTATGCTTTTGTTTTTCTTCAGTTTAAAGGGAGAAACTTAATTTTCTTCCTGTTTATTTCAACGATGCTTATTCCGTGGGAAGCAACGATGGTGCCTAACTTTTTAACGATTCAAAACTTTGGCTGGATCAATAGTTTCGCCGGGATGACAGTGCCGTTTTTTGCAACAGCTTTCGGTATTTTCTTGTTACGCCAACATTTTATGACACTCCCGAATGAACTGAAAGAAGCTGCTTTTATTGAAGGGATTGGAAATATAAGATTTTTATTCAGCGTTGTAATACCGTATTGTAAAACGAGTTTTATTACGCTTGGAGTATATAGCTTTTTAACAACATGGAATATGTATTTATGGCCACTTTTAGTGACCACTGATGAAAAAGTAAGAACAGTGCAAATCGGTGTAAAGCAGCTTCAGTCTCAAGAAGTTGCAACTGATTGGGGAAGTGTAATGGCCGGTGTTACGGTTATCGTTATTCCAACATTGATTTTACTATTTTTAGGACAAAAACAATTACAACAAGGATTAACAAAAGGTGCAATTAAATAACTAAGAGAAGGTGAGCTTAAAATGAGTTTAGTAAAAAAAGGTGCTGCCCTATTAATGGCAGCAACAATGGCATTATCTAGTGCCGCTTGTTCAAATAGTAAAACAGAGGGAAAACCTGAAGCGCAGGCAAAAGTAGCACCAGTTGAAAAAAATGGTGATAAAACTGTAATTCGCTTCTGGCATGCGATGGGTGGAAAAACACAAGGTGTACTAGATAGTCTTGTTGCAGACTATAATAAGTCACAAAGTAAATACGAGATAAAGGCAGAGTTCCAAGGGACATATGAAGAGTCTTTAACGAAGTTTAGAACGATGTCTGCAACGAAAGAAGCGCCAGCTCTTGTTCAATCGAGTGAAATTACAACGAAATATATGATTGATAGCAAAAAAATCACACCAATTGATAGCTGGATAAAAAAAGATAAGTACGATACGTCAAAATTAGAAAAAGCAATTACAAATTATTATTCAGTTGATGGAAAAATGTATTCTATGCCATTTAATTCATCTACACCAGTATTAATTTATAATAAAGATGCTTTCGCAAAGGCGGGCTTAGATCCAGAGAAAGCTCCAAAAACATATGTGGAATTACAAGAAGCAGCGAAAAAGTTAACGATTAAAGAAGGCGGAAATGTAAAACAATATGGATTCTCCATGCTTAACTATGGTTGGTTCTTTGAAGAGTTGTTAGCGACACAAGGTGCTTTATATGTAGATAATGAAAACGGCCGTAAAGATGCTGCAAAGAAGGCGGTATTTAACGGTAAAGAAGGACAGAAAGTATTTGGAATGTTAGATGATTTAAATAAAGCTGGCGCACTTGGAAAGTATGGAGCAAGTTGGGATGATATTCGTGCTGCGTTCCAGTCTGGACAAGTTGCTATGTATTTAGATTCTTCAGCAGGTGTTCGCGATTTAATTGATGCATCTAAGTTTAATGTAGGTGTTTCATATATTCCATATCCAGAGGATTCGAAACAAAATGGTGTTATCATTGGAGGCGCATCATTATGGATGACGAATATGGTTTCAGAAGAAACGCAACAAGGTGCTTGGGACTTTATGAAATATTTAACGAAGCCAGACGTACAAGCGAAATGGCATACGGCAACAGGCTATTTCTCAATTAATCCAGATGCATATAATGAGCCGTTAGTAAAAGAGCAATATGAAAAATATCCACAGTTGAAAGTAACAGTAGATCAACTGCAAGCGACGAAGCAATCTCCAGCAACACAAGGTGCTTTAATTAGTGTATTCCCAGAATCACGAGATGCAGTTGTAAAAGCATTAGAAGCAATGTATGACGGAAAGAATAGTAAAGAAGCGTTAGATGAAGCTGCCAAAGCAACAGATAGAGCAATTAGCATTTCATCTCGTACGAGTCAAAAATAAGAGAAAGCCGTATCCTTAAAAGGGATACGGCTTTCTTTATAGGGAGATAAGGGATCAAAGAAATGATGAAGTTTTATCTCTTTTATATGAGTAAAGGGTCTAGAGTGAATGTTGTCCTTTTCATTATTTATTCAACTCTATTGCGACTTGTTTACCATTTACGAAAACCTCTACTACCGCTACTACAACTTCCATTACTTTTTTCATCTCTCCTTGTTTTTTGTTTCATTTCTTACTCTCAGTATAAGGAGATACAGTAATTACAACTATCGAATTGGATGACAAGAGACTTACATTGTTGTAAGGATAATAGTTTAGTTTGTAATAAAGTGAAACTTTAATCAATGGGGCTTTTCTTCATCCACCACTGATTATTAGCCCTCACCAATCGGGCATTAACGGGCAGCCCTACCCCCACCTAACTTCTTTGCTTCCGCTGAATTTTGAGGTGGGGGTCTTACTGCCTGTTAATGCGGGATAAATTTAATCCAAGGTTAAGATTCGGAATTTTCCGTTGTTTTGAACTATAATTAGAAAGAGGGGGGATAATATGAAAAGAATTCTTGTTATTAGTGATATTCATGGAGAAATAGAAAAGTTCGAACAGTTGTTGAAAGAAGCTCAATATAATGCGAAAAAGGATCAATTAATCTTACTGGGAGATTATGTAGATCGTGGTCCAAATGCGCGTGCTGTAATTGAAAAGGTAAAAGAATTGAAAGAAGAGGGAGCACTCATTTTAAAAGGAAATCATGAAGATATGATGATTAAGGCGTTAACGACAAATGAGGAACGTTCATGGAACCATTGGGTAAAAAGAAATGGTGGAGATAAGACATTATATAGTTATGGATTTGTAGAAGAAGATATTGCGGTTAATGAGAAAGACTTCCAAAAACCGATTTTACAATCTTCTGTATTAGAGGAACATATAAAGTTTATTCAAGAATTAGATCATTACATTGAAACAGAAGAGTATATATTTGTACATGCTGGGGTTGAGCCGATGAAACGAGTTTCTGAATCTGAACCATATACGTTAATGTGGATCCGTAATGAATTTCATAATGGATATAGCGGTGAAAAGGTTGTTGTATTTGGGCATACGGAAACAAAAACGCTTCATAGTAGTGAGGATTGCGGAGTGTATTTTGGTAGTAATCGTATTATTGGAATTGATGGCGGGGCTGTGTATGGTGGTCAGCTAAATTGTTTGGAGTTGCCAAGTAAAAAGGTATATGTAATAAAAAATTGAAAGAGATAAGAGGAATCTTATTTCTTTCAATTTTTTATTAAGGTAAATTTAAGACAAAGTTTTTATAATAAAACTTCAAAATTTTAGAAGGAAATAGCTGAAAATGAAATTACGTAATATAACTACATTCTTTTGTTATGAAGAGAAGAAATGTAATAATAAATAGAATTGAACTATTTGATGGAAGGTGAGAGCATGCGCTTACTTGTAGTAGAAGATAATACTTCGTTATTAGAATCTATCGTACAAATTTTGCGTGATGAATTTGAAGTGGATACAGCATTGAATGGAGAAGATGGATTGTTTTTAGCGCTTCAAAATATATATGATGCAATTTTGTTGGATGTGATGATGCCAGGGATGGACGGATTTGAAGTGATTCAAAAAATACGTGATGAAAAGATTGAAACACCAGTCCTGTTTTTGACAGCGAGAGATTCTTTAGAAGATCGGGTGAAGGGATTGGACTTTGGTGGAGATGACTATATCGTTAAGCCATTTCAGGCCCCTGAATTAAAAGCGAGAATTCGCGCTTTACTACGCAGAAGTGGTAGTTTAACAACGCAGCAAACGATTCGCTATAAAGGGATTGAATTGTTCGGAAAAGATAAAGACGTTCAAGTAGATGGACAAGGTATTAAGTTGACATTGAAACAATATGAGCTACTAGAGTATCTCATTCAAAATAGCGGGAAGATTTTAATGCGTGAACAAATTTTTGATCGTGTTTGGGGATTTGATTCAGATACGACAGTAGCGATTGTAGAAGTGTATGTGCATCATTTACGTAAAAAATTAGAGCCATTCGGTTATCAGAAAGATATTCAAACCGTTCGAGGTATTGGATATATATTAAAAGAACAATGAGAAAAGGAAGTATGTTTCAAAAGACACGCATTCGTTTGACTATAGTGAATTCATTAGTATTTATCCTATTAATAGGTATATTAGGCAGTATTATTTATTCATACACATATAAGCGTATTTATAATGAAGTGGATCAATCTATAAAAATGATGGCTCAGTATAGAGAAAAATTAGATGTTAAAATACCACCAAGAAAACGCATAGAGAATATCCAGATTGGAGATCCGCGAGTAACTAGAATAACTTGGAATGGGAAAATAGTGAAAATAGAGGGCGATAACCGTAAATTCCGTTCTATTTTTGAAGAGAATTTGGAAAAGTTTTCTCCAAAAAAATTAGGGGAGTTACAAGATATTGAAGTACAAGGACGATATTTTAGAGCATTTTCGCTTCAAAAAGATGGAGAAATAGTTCAAATCGTGCGAGATATAACAGCGGAAGAAAGAATGTTAAATACTTTATTTTTAATCCTCGTTATAGGTTGTAGCATAGGAAGCCTCTGTGCGATAGGTATCGGCTTTTTCCTAGCTGGCAGAGCACTTGTACCTATTCAAAATTCATGGGAGAAACAGCAGCAATTCGTTTCTGATGCATCACATGAACTAAGGACACCGCTTGCAGTTATTCAATCAAAAACGGATGTGTTATTCCAATCACCATCCGCTACGATAGAAGAAAAAGCGATGGATATTTCTACAATTTCAAAAGAATGTAGGCGGTTATCGAAACTCGTTAGTAATTTATTATTGCTAGCACGTTCTGATTCTAATCAAATTGAGATGGATAAGAAAACATTTGAACTTGATAAATTGTTAGAAGAAATAGTAGCTCCATATAAAGAGATTGCTTCTTATCAGGAAAAAGAAATGATACTAAAAGTAGAACGTGGTGTATCTTTTATGGGGGATAGAGAGCGGATTCATCAAATGATGGTCATACTGTTAGATAATGCGATGAAGTATACAAACGAAGGTGGGCATATTCAAATAGATTGTACGCAAATGAGTAGTTCAATTCGTATACAGGTGAAGGATGACGGGATAGGAGTGAAAGAAGAAGATATTCCGAAATTATTTGATCGTTTTTATCAAGGGGATAAAGCAAGAAGTACGTCAGAAGGAGCTGGATTAGGTCTTTCAATCGCAAATTGGATTGTAGAAAAGCATTATGGAAAAATATCAGTAGAGAGCAGATGGGGAAATGGCACTTGTTTTGAAGTGATTTTCCCTAAAAATCAAAAAATATAAGTAAGAAGACGATCTTGTTTTTACAAGGTCGTCTTTTTTTTAAGGGAAAGTTAAGAAACTATTTATATTATGTATGGCATAAAGAACGTTCGTTACATGAAGAAGAGACTAGGTGTATGTGAGTGGATTTTATCAATCATAATGTTATCTCAAGCAGCGATGAGATGTATGTATAGTATTAAAAAAATTATGGGAATGCTGAAAAAGAAAGTGTAAGAGGGAGGAATTAATTTTGAAAAAGAAAATGATGACGGTATTCACTATTGGAGTAATGAGTTTAAGCATATTAGGGGGTGCCTCTCCTTCTGAAACACAAAAAGGAAAGACAGATTACACGCAGCGCAGTAAAGAACAATTGAACAATGGTAAGATACATGCAGTGCATACAGAAGAAAAAGCAGAGGAACTAGGTATTGAAACGGAAGGAAAAGAACAAATTACATTAGAAAAAGAAATTCATGAAACAGAAGTAGGAAGGGAAGCAGAGCAGTTAGGTATTTCGATTGAAGGAAAAGATGTTGGGACGCTGTCAGAAGAAATCTATGAAACAAAAGTAAAGCAAGAAGCGTTAAAGCTAGGTATATCTATAGAGAATACATCAATTGTAGATTTAATTACTCAAATTAATACGATCAAAATTAAAGATGAAGCAGATAAATTAGGCATTTCTACAGATGGAAAAGAAATTGAAGACATCGCGGAAGAAATCTACGGAACGAAAGTAAGAGAAGAAGCAGGAAAGTTAGACATTTCTCAAAAAGGAAAAGAAATTGAAGAGTTAGCACAACAAGTGTACGAACAAAAAGTACAGGAAGAAGCAAAAAAATATCATATTGATTTGTACGGTAAAGATATATATCAAATATTAAAAGAAATTAATGAACAAAAGGTGCTACAAATGGCAGATGAGCTTAATATGGATAAAATGAATATGAATATTCAAGAGTTAGCGGAAAAGATAAAAAAAGATCAGCCTGAAAAAGGAAAAGAACTAAATTTTGTACCGATGATTAGAACGGATGCTGACGCATTTTATTCTTATTTAACGAATTAATAAGGGCGTGAAAGTGATAAGAAAATTGAAGTGGTATATATGTACAGCTTTACTAGGTGCAGCAATATGGAGTGTATATACAAATGGAATTCCAAAGTATGTAGAGAAGTTTACATTCTCAAATATACAAAGAGGAAAAGAAACGGAGTTTAGTAATAACGATGAAAAAGTCATCTTATCAAATGTTCCATTAATTCAGCAGTTACCAGAATTGGATAGAGGCTGTGAAGTGACAAGTTTAGCAATGATGTTACAATACGCTGGTGTTTCAGTGGATAAGATGACATTAGCAAATGAAATAAAAAAAGTTGATTTTATAGACGATGGTGTGCGCGGGAATCCGAATGAAGGATTTGTAGGTAATATTTATACATTCTCTGAATCAGGATATGGTGTATATCATGGGCCACTTTTTCAGTTAGCAGAAAAATATTTACCTAATAAAGCTGTAGACTTAACTGGGAAGAATATAGAAGAGATTTATAAGAGTGTAAAAGCAGGGAAACCGGTAGTCATGATTACGAATGCAACATTTGCACCATTAGATGAAGATGAATTTACTACATGGGAAACAAATAGTGGAGATGTTTCTATTACGTATAATGAACATTGTATTGTACTTATTGGGTATGATCAGGAATCTGTATATATTCGAGATCCACTTGAGGATAGCTTAGATGTAAAAGTACCGAGAGAAAGCTTTGAACAGGCATGGGTGCAAATGGGGAGTCAGGCAATTAGTTATGTAAAGAGCTCCAAATAAATTAGGATGAAGAGTTTTAGTAAGATGACTATAAGGCGAAGGATAGAGATTGAAGATTATAAGAGAAATTTTTTAGAGTAGAAGCTGTTGAAAAATAAGAGAACTTTAGTATATATAATGCTAAAGTTCTCTTATTTTTATGATTAAAATCCTTATTAAGGAGTGAATATGGAAAAATGCATAATTGACGAAAAATTTACATGTTATCATTATATATTGTTTTATGTATGTTAATTGTATAAAATGACACAAGTATCCACATTACATAAAGGAGGCTTATTATGCAAAAAATATTTAACTGGGTTAAATGTATGAGTATCAAGAAAAAATTAATCATTTCATTTTTTATTATTTTAACTATACCAGGAATTATTATCGGTGGTGTTTCATATCAAACTGCCAAAACAAATTTTGAACATCAAATGACAGATAAAGCAAAGGAGAATATTTCAGTTTTAAATACTGTTATTTCTCAAAATATAGAAGAGAAATTTGTTGATGCGACGTATTTTGCAGACATCTTAACAGAGGATACATATCCAAATGGACAAGAAGAGATAGTGAGAACGAAGTTAGCACAATATATAAAGCTTCATCCAGAAGTAGAAGGTATTTATATTGGAACGCAGACGGGAAAGTTTATAAGAGAACCATTTATCCAAATGGCTGATGGGTATAATCCAACAGATAGATCTTGGTATAAAGAAGCACATGAAAATAAAGGGAAAGTAATTGTTACTGCACCATATCAATCAGCATCTACAAAAAATATGGTAGTGACCATTGCGAAAGAAGTAAAAGATGGTAAAGGTGTTATAGGAATTAACTTAAATTTAGATAACATCTTAAAAATTTCCAAAATGATTAACATTGGTGAAAAAGGTTATGCAGTTATTTTAGATCAAAATAAGCAAATTGTTAGTCATCCATCTAGAAAACCAGGTGCGAAAGTTACTGATCCTTGGGTTAAACCAATTTATGAAGATAAACAAGGAAATGTGTCTTATACAGAACAAGATGATAAAAAGAATTTAATCTTTGCAACAAATGAAAAAACCGGCTGGAAAGTAGTTGGAGTTATGTTCGATGAAGAAATTACCCAAGCTGCCAGTCCAGTGTTTTATAAGACTTTAATTGCTATCGCTATTGCATTTGGTAGTGTATTAATTTATTTCATTACAAGGTCTATTACAGGGCCATTACGAAAAATAGCTGAATCAGCATATAAAATTAGTAAGGGAGATTTAACAGAGAAAATTACAATCCATTCTAAGGATGACATAGGGAAATTAGGGACTTCATTTAATGAAATGTCTACGTCTTTACAAGATGTTATTACCCAAATTAGCTTTTCAGCAGAACATGTCGCGGCATCGGCTGAGGAGTTAACAGCGAGCGTACAGCAAGCAAATGATGCGACAGATCAAATTACAATTGCAATGGAACAAGTATCAGGTGGGGCTGAATCACAAAGTCAAGGTGTTGAAGAAGGTGCGGCTACATTACAACAAGTAAATACAGCAATTCAAGATGTAACCGGAAGCGCAGAGTCAATTTCTATTTCCTCATTACATGCGAGAGAAAGAGCTGAAGAGGGAGAAGATTTAGTTGAACAAACTGCAAAACAAATGCAGTCTATTTCTAGGTCGGTATCCGAGTCAGATGCTATTATTAAACTTCTTGATGAGAAATCAAAGCAAGTAGGAGCTATTTCTGAAGCAATTCAAAACATAGCTACTCAAACGAACTTATTAGCTTTAAATGCGGCTATTGAAGCAGCAAGAGCAGGTGAACAGGGTCGAGGATTTGCTATTGTAGCAGATGAGGTTAGAAAATTAGCAGAGCAATCAGGAGAGTCATCTGGAGAGATTGCAAATTTAATTGCAGAAATTAAGGCGGATATTGAACATACTGTTAAGGCAATGGATAATGTGAATGGAGAAGTTCAACAAGGCCTTGATGTTGTAACAAAAACGAAAGTAAGTTTTACGGAAATTTTAAGTTCTACTACACATATTGTTTCTCAAGTTAATCAAATGGTAGAAACAACGAAGAGAATTGCTGGAGATGCAAATGAAGTGACAAATGCTATTGATGAAATTGCAGCGGCTGCAGAAGAAAATACAGCTAGTATGCAAAGTGTTGCAGCTTCAACAGAAGAACAGGTTAATTCAATGGAGGAAATTAGTTCAGCTTCGCAAAACTTAGCTGGGATGGCCGAAGAACTACAAGCGATGACTAGTAAATTTAAAGTATAATAACAGCAGATAAGTAAGGTGAAAATAATATCACCTTACTTATTTTTCTATTCAGCAATTAGGGGAGTCATTAACGGGATGAAAAAAAGAAAAAGACTATGGAATTTGTGGAAAACGATTACATTGTTAGTTTGTACAGTTGTAATTTTTTCTTTACTTGTGACAGATATATTAATTAGTCATAATGTAGAACGGGCGACGGAGGATAGCCAAGCAGAGAAAGCAAAAACAATTGCACACATTGTGGCGAATGATTCAATTGTAATCAATGGCTTGGTTGGGAAAGCGGATACTCCTGCAATCCAAACGTATACAAATAGGATATTAAAAAACACAGGTGTTCAATTTATTGTAGTTATGGACATGGATGGAATAAGAAAATCTCATCCAGATCCTCAAAAAATAGGTCGTCATTTCATTGGTGGGGACGAAGGGCCTGCATTGAAAGGAAAAGAACATGTATCGTTAGCAGAAGGAACTTTAGGTATTTCCATGCGAGTGTTTGTACCAATATTTTCTGAAACAGGTGAACAACTTGGAGCAGTGGCCGTTGGTATTTCAGCAGATAATGTAAAAGAGAGAGTTAAGGAAAGTAGACATATCATTTATATTGGTGTCGGAGTTGGAGTATTAGTCGGAATTATAGGAGCAATATTGCTAGCTAGACATATCAAGAAAAGTTTATTCGGTCTTGAGCCGCACAGGATAGCAAAAATTCTTGAAGAAAGAAATACGATGCTACAATCTGTAAAGGAGGGGATCATTGCTGTAGATAAAGAGGCTAGAGTAACGTTAATTAATAATGAAGCAAAACGTCTATTTAAAAAAAGTGGACTTGAAGAAAATTTTATCGGTAAAGATGTTGAGTTGTATATGCCAAATTCACGTATAAAAGAAGTATTGCAAACGGGAGAAGTACAATTAAACGAAGAACAAAATATTTATGGAATTACGATTGTGACGAATCGAGTTCCTTTATATGTAAAAGGAGAAATAGTGGGTGCAATTGCAACATTTCGTGATAAAACAGAGATTAGAAAACTAGCAGAGGAACTAACTGGTATTAGACTATATGCAGAAGCATTACGGGCACAATCTCATGAGTTTATGAATAAGATGCATGTCGTATTAGGGCTTACACATATGAAACAGTATGAAGAATTACAGAAGTATATAAGCGGTATGGTATCAGAGCATCAATATGAAATTGGTGGAGTTATGAAAAGAATAAAAAGTCCAGTATTTGCTGGTTTTTTACTAGGTAAGCTCAGCTATGCTAGAGAGAAAAATATAAAATTAATTATAAGTGAAGATTCTTATATGCCGGAAATAGATGATGAAAGTATTACTCATGAACTTATTACGATTGTCGGAAATTTAATTGATAATGCATTAGAAGCAGTGACGAATTGTGAAAAGAAGCAAGTTGAAATTGAGATACAACATGGGGATATATTAACTATTACAGTACAAGATACGGGAAAAGGTATACAAGAAAAAGAAATAGAGGAATTATTTACGAAAGGTTATTCCACAAAGGGAGATAACCGGGGTTATGGTTTGTATCTTGTAAAAGAAAGTATACAGCGAATAAATGGGGAAATTCATATGCATTCATTAGTAGGAAAGGGAACAACGATAACAATTGAAATACCTAAAGGTAGGGATGAGAGGCAAATATGATTAAAGTTTTAATTGTAGAAGATGACCCGATGGTAGCAATGTTAAATACGCACTATTTAGAGCAAGTAGGAGGGTTTGAACTTGTTCAAGCAGTTAACTCAGTAAAGTCGGCGATAGAAGTATTAGAGACATCACGAGTGGATTTAGTATTACTTGATATTTTTATGCCTGAAGAGACTGGGTTTGAGCTTTTAATGTATATCCGGAACCAAGAAAAAGAAATCGATATAATGATGATTTCAGCTGTACATGATATGGGGAGTATTAAAAAAGCATTACAATATGGAGTTGTAGATTATTTAATTAAACCATTTACATTTGAACGATTTAAAGAGGCATTAACTATATATCGAGAAAAATTTACTTTCATGAAAGAACAACAAAAAATTAGTCAATCGGAATTAGATTCGTTAATTTTACAAAAAGAAAAAAGAGAGCCTACTGTCACTAAAGAGCTTCCGAAAGGGTTAACGAAGCAAACGTTGCAATTAATTTGGCAGAAGATCGAGTCGCTGAATGGAAGAGTGTTTACAACAGATGAAATGGCACAATTAGTTGGAATTTCAAGAGTTTCTATTCGAAAATATGTAATGTTTTTGACTGACATTGGGGTGTTAGAAAACGAAATGATGTACCAACATGTGGGAAGACCTGTAAGTAAATTAAGATGTGTTGATCAAAAGAAAATAGAGTTTTACGTATAAGCGACTTAGTATAAGTCGCTTATACTTTTTTTAATTACAAAATCAATTACAAAACTTACAAAAACTATTTTTACTATTGAAAGCGTTTTAATATTGTTATTAAGAAAACGAGGGGGTGCCATATGGGAATTCAAAAGAATGTGGAAGCGGTATCATTTTCTGAAGGAAATGAAGTACAAAGAGAATCTTTCGCTTCTAAAATTATGAATGTAAAAATCGGTGTTATACCTTTACCGTTATATGTAGTATTGGCTGCTATTATTTATGGGGCATCTGTATATAATAAATTGCCAGCAGATATGATTGGTGGATTTGCAGTTATTATGATCATGGGGATTTTCTTAGGCGATATTGGGATGAGAATTCCAATTTTAAAAAATATCGGCGGTCCAGCAATACTTTCGTTATTTATTCCATCATTACTTGTATTTTTTAACTGGATGAATCCAGCTTCAATGGAAGCTGCGACAATGTTAATGAAA
This sequence comes from Bacillus sp. Root131, assembly GCF_001429475.1. NCBI lineage: Bacteria > Bacillati > Bacillota > Bacilli > Caryophanales > Bacillaceae > Bacillus > Bacillus sp. Root131. Next base: position 155,366 of record NZ_LMJQ01000043.1, on the reverse strand, counting down.
AAATCGAACTTTTTATATCTATATATTTCTTGTTTAGTAGTCGGAAGTATTTTAGGAATGAACCGTAAAGTGTTAGTACAAGGTTTCGTTCGTATGTTTATTCCTTTAGTAGTAGGGACGTTAGCTTCTGTAGCAGTAGGATTATTGGTCGGTTCACTATTTGGATTTGAAATGAAGCAGACATTCTTCTTTATCATCGTACCAATTGTGAGTGGTGGTATCGGGGAAGGAATTTTACCATTGTCGCTAGCTTATAGTGATATTTTAAATGAATCATCAGCAACGTTTGTATCACAGCTTATTCCAGCAGCTATTATTGGAAATATGTTCGCAATTGTAAGTGCAGGGTATATGAAGCGTTTAGGTGAGAAGAAACCGGAGCTTAGTGGTAACGGTGTATTAGTGAAAACGGACAATCAAGCAGAATTATTAAAAGAACAAAATACAGAGAAGCCAATTGACTTCTCATTAATGGGAGCAGGTTTATTAATTGCGTGTACGTTCTTCATCTTCGGAGGATTTGCTTCTAAGTTCATCGGTATTCCTGGGGCAATCATTATGATTTTCTCAGCAGCACTTGTGAAATACTTTAAATTAATGCCAGCGAAAATGGAGCAAGGAGCATTCCATTTATATAAATTTATTTCAAAAAATTTAACTTGGCCTTTAATGGTTGGATTAGGATTGCTATATATTCCGTTAAAAGACGTAGCAGCAGTTCTTTCAGTAGGATATGTTGTTGTGTGTGCATCGGTTGTTCTTACAATGGTAGCATCAGGTTTTCTTGTAGGGAAAGTGATGAAAATGTATCCAGTTGAATCAGCGATTGTAACTGGATGTCATAGTGGTTTAGGTGGAACTGGAGATGTCGCTATTTTATCGGCTTCAAATCGTATGGAATTAATGCCGTTCGCGCAAATTTCTACTCGTTTAGGCGGAGCGGCAATGGTTGTAACAGCGACAATATTATTAAAGATGTTTTCATGATTAAACAAGCTAGCTATATTCATATAGCTAGCTTGTCAAATTAAGGGGAGATTATAAGTATGTTAGCAAATCAAATTAATGAAAGATCATTGTTATTGCATAAAGAGTTAGTAGGGAAAATTGAAATTACAAGTAAAGTGGAGGTAAATTCAGCGGATGATTTAAGCCTGACGTATACACCAGGTGTAGCGGAGTCTTGTAAAGCAATTGCGGCAGATGAAGAAACGGTGTATGACTATACAGCACGTGGTAATATGGTGGCGGTTGTCTCAGATGGAACAGCGGTACTTGGTTTAGGAAACATTGGACCAAAAGCGGCTATGCCTGTTATGGAAGGAAAAAGTATTTTGTTTAAGAAGTTTGCGAATGTAGATGCTTTCCCATTATGTTTAGGCACAACGGATGTAGATGAAATCGTTACCCTTGTAAAAAATTTAGAGCCTACATTTGCAGGGATTAATTTAGAAGATATTGCAGCACCACGTTGTTTTGAAATTGAAAAGCGATTAAAAGAAGAAACGAATATTCCTATATTCCATGATGATCAACATGGAACAGCTATTGTCGTTTTAGCAGCTGTTATTAATGCATTAAAAGTTGTTAGCAAACAAATGGATAATGTAAAAATCGTTATTAACGGTGCGGGTTCGGCAGGAATTGCAATTGGAAAATTATTATTAAAGGCTGGTGCAAAGTACATTACATTAGTTAGCTTAGAAGGTATTGTTTGTGAAGGTGAAACATGGATGAACGAAGCGCAAATTGAAGTTTCAAAAAAGACAAATCGTGAACATGTGCGTGGAACGTTAAAAGAAGCGATTCACCAAGCTGATATTTTTATTGGCGTATCTGCTCCTAACGTATTAACGAAAGAACTTGTACAGACGATGAATGAGAAAGCAATTGTGTTTGCAATGGCGAATCCAATTCCAGAAATCTTCCCTGAGGATGCATTAGAGGCTGGGGCAGCTGTAGTAGGAACTGGGCGCTCGGATTATGCGAATCAAGTAAATAATGTATTGGCGTTTCCCGGAATATTCCGCGGTGCGTTAGATGTGCGCGCGACTGATATTACAGAAGAGATGAAATTAGCGGCAGCATATGGGATCGCTAACATCATTACGGACGAAGAACGTAATGCGAATTATGTAATCCCGAATCCATTAGATAAAAGAGTTGTTCCAAGTGTTGCAGAAGCAGTAGCGAAAGCAGCTATTGATTCAGGCGTGGCGCAAATTACGAAAATAACAAGTTATTAATAGCTAAAAGCAGTGCCTAAAAAGGCACTGCTTTTTTGAGATAAGAAATCAAAATAATGAAGAAGTGTAGAATTATTTATGTTTCTTCACTATTTATTTAATTCCATTGCAACTTGTTTACCATTTACTAAAACCTCAGTTACTGCTACGATCACTTCTATCATTTTTTTCATCTCTCCTCGTTTCATTTCTTACTTTAAGTATAAGAGAAGAGAGATAATTCAACTATCGAAGTACATGACGTAGAAATTACATTGTTGTAAGAAAGTGGTTTATTTTTGTCACTTTACTCAGCGGTGATTACAAACTGATCATAATATTTTTCATTCACATATATATTTAATAACCATAATCCAGATGAAGGTAGTGACATAGCGAGAGGGAGTTCGCTTGTAGTAGAATCGATTGTATTTGAAGTAGTCCAAGTTTGTTTGGAAGTTTCTTTTTGAAAGAGTACTGGTGTTGGAGTTACAGATCCTTGTTTTAGCGCAATAATAGACAATTTTCCAGTTGGTATTTCAGAATCTAGAAAGTACCACATTATTTCATTTTGTTCATTTGCGATAATAGGACTATCAGCCATTGCGATTTTTTTTTCGATGCCTTTTAAAGGTATTTTTCCGTCTATGAATGAGGGTGCTTCTTCCCAATTTACATCTTTTAAAACACTAAGGTGAAAGAAGGAAGGTGCGTTCACTTGAGTGGATGATGTTGTGACAGCTTCTGTTTTAGGTACTTTTGAATCAGGTTGTGCTTGTGTGCATCCAGTGATGAGGAAGGAGAGAAGTAGCATAGTTCCGATTTTTTTCATGGTGCCACACTCCTAGTTTTTATTGTTAGTGTAATTGTATTTGCTAGAAGGCGGGACAATTCCTTTAAATTATAAAAAGAGGTCGTAAGTTTTGTACGACCTCTTTTGACATTTTTTATCCCGTAAAAGCCCGATTGGTGTAGGTTAATAATCTGTGGGGGGGATGAACAAACCCACACTGATTAAAGTTTCACCTTATATTTGTTCGGTTGTATAGGTTGGTTCGGTTTCTTTTTGAGGCATCGTCAAAAAAATAACGGACAGAACGATACATACGCCGCCTAATAATTGATATGTTCCAAAAGATTCATTTAGCCAAGTGATTGAAACGATGGCAGCTACAAGGGGTTCAATGCTAGATAAAATGCTTGTTTCTGTTGCGGCTAAATATTTCAGACTACCGATATAAAGAAGGAAAGAAAGAGTGCCGCTTATAATGATAAGAATAAGCATAGAAAAAGTTTTTGGTGTAAAGGTTTGTGAAAGCTGACTCCATCCAAACGAACTATTACAAATAAGCAGGGCGATGCCGCCGATTAACATCCCCCAGCCAATTACTATGGTTGTTCCGCATGCTTTAATAAGCGAAGCTGGATGGAGGGTATAAAATGCAAATCCGATTGCTGTTAATAGTCCAAAAATAATAGCTTCTTTAGATAAAACAACATTTTCAATTGAGCCATTTGTAATAATGAAGTATGTCCCTGTTAGCGCAGTTATAATTGCGAATAGTTGCATAGAAGCAGGGAATTTTCTTTGTTCAAATGCAACATACATGGTAATAAGAACAGGACCTAGAAATTGAAATAGCGTTGCTGTGACCGCGTTACTAATATGAACCGTTTCGATAAAGGCGTATTGTGCACCGAGCATGCCGAGAATAGAGAAAATAATAAGTTGTATAGAATATCTAGGGTGTTTCCAAATTTGAAATATGTTTTGTTTCTTTGTAAGTAAGAAAGACAAAATAAATATTCCTGCAAGCAACAAGCGAATTGTTAAAAAATCAATTGAGGATACATTAGTATGCTGAAATAGCCATTGAATCATTGGACCAGATAATCCCCATAATGTAGCCCCTGTAATAATCATAATAAGTCCGATACGTCTACCATTGTTCATTATCATGTTTCTCCTCTCCGGTATTTGATTTTTTATGTGTGACATGATAAAAGGAATTATATATAACTTCTGGTACTGTAAAAAGTATCAGATTTTAGTTTTATTAAGGGGTCAGATATTATGTTAGAATTAACGCCTAATTTAAATGTGAATAGTAAAAAGGCATTATATGTGCAATTGTATGAGTATATAAAAAAAGAAATTAAAGATGGATCGATTGTACCTTTTACGAAATTACCAGCTAAGCGAAAGTTAGCGATACATTTACAAGTAAGTAAAAATACAGTAGAGGCAGCGTACGAACAATTACTTGCAGAAGGTTATATTGAGTCGATATCGAGAAAAGGTTATTTTGTATGCAAGATTGAGCAAATGTTATTTTGTATGCAAGATTGAGCAAATGTTATTTTGTATGCAAGATTGAGCAAATGTTATTTTGTATGCAAGATTGAGCAAATGGTTCATGTAGAGGATTGCGGAGAGAGAATAGAAGAAGTACCGTTTCAGGAGAAGAGTTATAAATTTGACTTTACACAAACAGGAATTGATACAAATGCTTTTCCATTCAATATGTATCGGAAAATTGTAAATGAAGTATGGCAGCCGCATAATAACGAACTTCTCTTTCTAGGACACCCTCAAGGGGAAGCGAGCTTAAGAGAAGAGATTACGAATTATTTGTATGAATCTAGAGGTGTGCGTTGTTCAGCTAGTCAAATTGTATTAGGAGCGGGAACACAAATATTAGTGAAACTATTGTTTCAATTGTTAAAGGGAAGCAATTATGCAGTTGAAAACCCAGGGTATCATAGGAAGATGGTTGTTTTTGAACAGGGAGAAGCAAGAGTCCAAATGTTATCTTTAGATAGAGATGGAATTTGTATTGCAGATTTAGAAAATAGCAATGCGAATGTTGTATTTGTTACACCTTCCCATCAGTTTCCATATGGAATGATTATGCCTATTACGAGAAGGATGCAGCTCTTACAATGGGCAAAGAAAGAAGAGGGCAGGTATATGATTGAAGATGATTATGATAGTGAATTTCGCTATTCTGGAAAGCCTATACCGGCGCTACAAGGGTTAGATACAGAGGGGAAAGTTATTTATATGGGGACGCTATCTAAAGCATTATTGCCATCGCTACGGATGAGCTATATGGTGTTGCCGAAGAAATTAATTAAAAAGTATCAACAGCAATATTTATTTTATACACAAAGTGTTTCAAGAATGGACCAAGAAGTGATTAGAAGATTTTTAAATGAAGGCTATTGGGAAAAACATATTCATAAAATGCGTGTCGTCTACCGAAAGAAGAGAGATCGACTTGTTTTTGAAATAGAGAAGTATTTCTCTAATCGTGTTGAAGTGATAGGAGAAGATTCGGGATTACACATTTTATTAAAAGTGCATAACGGAATGCGGGAAGAAGAATTAATTCAAGAAGCTGCGAAACATAGTATCAAAATATATCCTGTGTCTACGTACTATAAAGACGGTACGGCGCCTGAGAGTGTAGTTTTACTTGGGTTTGCGATATTATCAGAGGAAGAAATTGCGAAAGCGATTCAATTATTACACACGGCATGGTTTACCAGAAAGTAAAAAACATCCTCCAAACATGAGGATGTTTTTTATTATTTATTTTCATCTAAGAATAAGACCATATGCTCTTCGTCCCAATATTGTCCGTTATATTTTAATGAACGTTCTTGTACACCGAATGTTTTAAAACCTAATGATTCATAAAGTTTTTTCGCTCCATCGTTGCCAACAACAACATCAAGCATAACTTGTTCTACTTCTAAAGATTTAGCAAGCTCAAGACATTCTTTAATAAGTGCTTTTCCTGCTCCAAGTCCACGTGCTTTTGGAGATACATATACAGAACCGATTTTAGCTTTATGTTCTTGTTTTACATATGGTTTCGTTTCCAGTGTTGCAACCCCGATTAATTTTCCATCTTTAAATGCACCTAGCGTATAGTTTTCATCTTGTGCTAATTTTTGTGCTTTATATTCAATCGCACACTCTTTATTAATAATATCTTCATAAGAAGAGCTGAATGCTTCAGGGTTTTGCTTTAATCCTTCTACGCGAAGTTCTAAGTAAATTTCTGCTTCGTCTTTTGTTAATACATGGATATCCAATTATATCACCCTCCAAATCTTTGCAAATGTACCTTTATTTTATATTGAAATAAGAATAATTTCAAAAGCTTAGCTTATATGAGCTGTTTTTATGAACAAAATAACACCAGTAGTGTTTACTACTACTGGTGTTTTCACACGCATATTATTCAAAAGGTAGCTCGATTATAAAGTTTGTTCCCGCTCCTAATTGGCTTGTTACTAGAATAGAACCGTTATGCAATTCTACAATTTCCTTTGCAACAGCTAGCCCGATACCTTTTCCGCCTGTAGCTCGTGTTCTAGATTTATCGACACGATAAAAGCGGTCAAAAATATGCGGGATATCTTCTTCAGGAATACCTTCACCTTCATCTTGTACACTTATTGTAAAAGAATCTGTTTCCATGAGTACACGTATCGTAATAGATGTGTTTTCTGGCGAATGTTGATAAGCGTTGTGTAATAAATTTAACATAACTTGTTCCATACGTCTTTCGTCTATACAAACTTCTAAATCATCTTTGCAATATACATGAAGTTGCATTTGCTTATTCGTTAATGTTGTTTTTGTTTTTTCAACCATTCGTTCTAAAAATGGCTGAAGAAGCACTTTTTGTTTTTTTATAACAAATTGGTGTTGTTCTAATTGTACAAGCATAAATAAATCTTGGACGAGATCGGTTACACTATCCGTTTCATCCTCAATGATTTGTAAGTATTCTTCTCGCTCCTCTTTTGTTAAAGAGTCTCTCTTTGCTACCTTTGCATAACCCTTCATATAGGTCAATGGAGTTAATAGTTCATGAGCGACACTAGCGAGAAATTCATTGCGCTCTTTTTTCATATACGTAAGTTCACTCGATAAATCTTCAATTGTTTTTGCTAAACTTCCGAGTTCATCATTCCGTTTAATACCTAATTGAATTGGTTTATTTAATTTTGACATTTTTTCTGTCGCTCTCTTCATTTTTACAAGTGGTTCTGTAATAACGCGTGAAAAAACAAAGACAGAAATTGTTGTTAAAATAATTGTTAAAACGCTAATGATAAGAAATTGGTTCATGAGTTTAAGTAACATATTTTCTAGGAAAGATGTTTTTAATAGCATATATAGCTTTCCTTGAAACTTTGTTGTGTTAAGTGGGCTTACTGTTGTGATGAACTTTGATTTTTTCCAGTTTCTTTCAACGACCAATCCGCCGTCTGGGACAGTTTCTGTTTTACAAGTAAGTTGTTTTTGCATATCTTTTGTTACGGGTTCTGAGGTGGAAATAATTTTGCCGTTATGGTCAGTAATAATGATAGCTATATCGGAGTTAGAAATTGATTCCGATTCAACTAAGTGTGCAGCCTCATTCGTAATATCGAACTCAGGATACACAGGACGTTTAGGATTTTTATTATGTTCAGCGTGTTTCATTTCTTTATAATATTCATCCCGTCTCTCGCGGCTTTTAATTTTTTTACTATAGCGATTACCTTTCTCTAAAAGAGCATCTGTTTCCTCTACAATACGCATTTTTGAAAGGCTTTTATAAAAAGATACGAAAGCAATTGTTTCAATACATAAAGCTAATATTAAAAAGTATGTCCCAATTTTAAGGGAAAGTTTACTCATTTTTTCACCATACCTTATTCATAATAAAGAGTCAGTGGTATACGATTTCCCACTGACCGAAGTAATTATTCACTTTTCCATTTATATCCGACTTTATAGACCGTTTCTAGGTAATCTTCAATTGGAAATCCTTTTTTGCGTAGTTTATCACGGATATTACGAATGTGTGAATCAATTGTTCTATATTCGATATCTGTTTCATAGCCCCAAATTTTTTCGATTAAATCATCTCGGCTATAAGCACGGTTTGTATTTTGCAAAAATAGTCCGAGTAACGAAAATTCGATAGGAGTTAATGAGATTTTTTCATCATAAACTGTGACAGTATGTTTCGTTTTATCCCACTCAATACCATTGAAACTAACAAAGCCATCTTTCTTTGTACGGCGTAATATAGCCTCGATTCGTGCGACTAATACATGCTCATCAAATGGTTTTGTAATATAATCATCTGCGCCCATCGTGAGGCCTTTCACCATATCGTAGTTTTGGTTGCGAGCTGTTAACATAATGATAGGAACGTTGGAAATTTGACGAATTTGATAGCAAGTATCCCATCCATCCATACTTGGCATCATAACATCTAATAAAATAATATCGAATTCTTTTTGTTCGATTAATTTTAGTGCTTCAAGGCCAGAGGTAGCTTTCATACAAAAATAGCCGCGAGGGCTTAAGAACAGATCTAATAATCGTAACATACGTTCTTCATCGTCTACTAATAAAATTTTTACCATAATCTTGTGCACCCCAAACTGTTCATTCTACTTGTATAGTTTACATGAAAATAGTCAACTACCCCCACTGAAATGAATCGTTTCAGTGGGGGCTTGAGTTTGAACGCTAGGTCTTTTTGTCCATCGCTAGACAGTTTGACGCTCTAGCATTCATGCCACCTTATGGTAACACCCCAAGTATGTTTTTGGTTGGTACTGGCAACGAATGATTGTTTTCCCACTTGCACCACCCTTTCGAAAAAGAGCAATTCTCCCTTGTGGAAGAAGCCACCACTCAGATGAATCTGGCGTGTGCTACAAGCCCCGACAAGTCGAGTACATATGGATGGTTGACGCACCCACTAAGCTATGCGCGAAGCAACAGCCTTACGTTTTTGCACTTCTAATAGAATCGGCGTTTTCACTTTAAGATTCTCTTTCAATACTACCACTTTTGATTTGTGCAATGTATTCAGCGCACCATTAATATCAGCGTGGATACATGTTCCTGCTTTACTTTGGTACAGACCACGAGTCATTCGTTTGCCACTAAAGTGATAGTGTGTCCTATCATCCTTAGTCCAAACTGGAACCGGATCTTTATCAAGAAAACTAGCTTTTGAAGTATAGCTTTCTTCTTGTTTGAAAAACCGGATGCCTTCTTTTATACATTTATTCTCAATTGCCGCAATCAGTTTATGAAACGGGATTTGAACAAATTGTTGATTATTCTTTTTTCCCATATCTGATTTTTGTTTCCAACCAGCGTTATAACCTACTACAACCGTATCTACACTACATTCTTTCACTTTTTTAAACAACAAGCCTACAGTTTGTGAAATGTAACCATTTATTTGCCTTTCCCGTTTATGCCAAAGTGCAGCCATTTTGTTCGTTACAACTCGTTTTGAAATTCCGTTTTCAACATTTTTCTGTTGCAGACTACGTATCATTTTATTGAAGTATTGGTTAATGGCTTTTAGTTTTTTACCATCAATTAAAAATGTATCACCTGTATTGGTTACGCAACTTACTAATCTGTCTACACCTAAATCGCAACTCAAAGCGTTATTCGTAGTCGTGGATGTTTTCTTCATTTGAGAAACGTGCATCTCATATGTGTAATGCACCTCAAAGAACCGACCTTTTTGCTTCGGTACAAGCTCAATGTAGGAGATTTTTTTATGTCTTAAGTTTTTCGGCATACGTATTTTAATGGAACCGAATTTTTTTCTGAATGCAACACTCATCGGAATCAGCCAATACCCGTTATCATCCACTTTTGGCACTTGATAGATTTCAATGATTCGTTTGTCAGTTGAATGAGAATAATTCGGAAAATTAGGACGCCCTGTGAATGCTTCAGGATTTTTCTTCCACGTTTCCAATGCCTTAAAAAAGCTCTTCACTTCTGCATATAAGGCTCTACGAATAGCCTGCACAGAGTTTGATTGCACGCCCCAGTAGTTCATATCGGCTTGCATGGCGGTATCTACTTCTTTTACAGTAGCCATTTTATTATGGTTCAAATAACTTTGTTTCATCGTGTACAATCCAACATTTCGCAATGCTTTTGAACTATGTGACATGCGTTGCAGTAAGCGGAATTCTTTTGCAGTCAGACTAGCTCGTCCGATATTTTGTTTCTGCGTGAATCGTTGCATGTTTTCTCTTTTCTTTTGTTTGCGTAATACTTTCACTGCTTTCTTTTTAACCATTGTTTTCACCACCTTTCTCAGAGAGTTCATTAAAATTATTTCTTCCCTAAGATAATATTTGAAATGAAACGGAACAAAATGTGAATATAGTCTTCATCGTAATTCCTTTTGGCTCAAGTAACCGAATGATTATCATTATTCAATTTCGTTGTTTTACGATCTATACCCTCCTTATCTAAGAGTAGATTGTATCGTAAGACAAAAAGAAACAAAAAAGTTCAGCCTTATTGACTGACGGCAATTCATCTCCACCTGAATTGTTGGGTTTCACCCGTAACACAAATCAGATGGAGTCTTCTTGCCGAAAAGGATAAAAACTCTTTTTATGTGATTGAATGGAGGGCTGATTTTTTCGCTCAGAGTAATTGACATAAAAAATGCACTAGTTTTGCACAACTATTTTTTATAATAGAAAACGTAGCGACACAAAATACCCTATGTTGCGACATAACGTCATGTCATTTTATTTATAAAATGACAATTCCATTCTATTGTGTATGTGAGATAGAGAGGGTTTTCGTATTCACCTCGCATCGGATAAGAAAAATTTCCTATCTCACACTTTTTTTAAAAGGAGATCATACACATGAATCCAAAAGAAGAAATTTCAAAAAAAGAAAAGCAAGATCGTAATACGGTTGTCATGTGTGTTGCCGTATCTATGGTTATTATTATAAGTTGCGTAAATAAAATTTTAGGGATTTTATAAAATAAAAAAGCTGATTGCTTCTTAAGAAGCAATCAGCTTTTTTCATTATTAGGGGAGTATTCCTATATGATAAACCAAGGTAAAATTGCTAAACCAGAAGTTACAATTGCTGTAGTAAATATTAAAAGAACAGCTCGTTTGTTTTGTTTTATGTCACATTCTCCTCTACATATCAATTGAATGCTATACGTTCATTTTGTGATTGGTGCTTTACTAATTAAAGTTTCACTTTATATTTTTAGTATAATGAATGGTAAGGATTGGTACGATCGATAAAGGTGACATGAAGATTACATTGTTGTAATGCAAAAAAACATCTTTCTTATTAAGAAAGATGTTTTTGGAAAACTACCCCGTAAAAGCCCGATTGGTTCAGCTAATACTCAGTGGGGGATGGAAAAATCCCCCACTGAGTAAAGTTTCACTTTATATTGAAGTATTAATCATTTAAGAACAGAACCATATGTTCCTCGTCCCAATATTGACCGTTATGTTTTAATGAACGTTCTTGTACGCCGTAAGTTTGGAAACCTAATGATTCATATAATTTTTTGGCACCAGCGTTACCAACTACAACATCGAGCATAAGTTGTTCTACATGTAATTTATCGGCGTTTTCAATAATGGCTTTAATGAGAGCTCGTCCTGCTCCGAGACCACGTGCTTTTGGAGAAACAAAAACGGAGCCAATTTTTGCTTTATGTTCTTGTTTAATAAATGGTTTTGTTTCTAAAGTAGCGATACCAATTAAATCATTATCTTTGAAGACACCTAGAGTATACTTATCCGGATTGCTTAATCGTTTAGCCATAGCAGCTACAGGATCCTCATGTTTCAAAACATCTTCATAAGAAGAGCTAAAAGCTTCCGGATTTTTCGTTAAACCTTCCATACAAACTTTTAAATATATTTCTGCGTCCTCTGTTGTTAATAAGCGAATTTCCATAGTTGTAACCTCCCTGGTGGATTTCAAATAAATCCATTACTTTTATAAGATTGAGTATATGTTTTGTTAGTATTCTCTTTTAATTTGTAAAAGAATGAAAAGATATATGCTACAATGTTTTGTTTTAATTATGTAATGAAATTATATATTAACTTTGTTAACTATTCAAGTGTTTAATATGTTACATTTTTATAACTAAAATAAATCCTCGATTGAGGATTTATTTTTTAAACATTGGATTGATAGCCATCAATTCGTTTTGGATGTGTGTAAATATTACAAGATTCATTTCTAATAAACCCTACGACTGTAATGCCTAAATCATGGGCAAGTTGCAATGCCAGTTTTGTTGGAGCGGATTTAGATAGAACAATTTCACATCCGATTTTTGAAACTTTGAGTAAAATTTCGGATGAAATACGTCCGCTAAATGCGATGATTTTTCCTTTAATGGATATATCGTTACGCAAACAATGACCATATATTTTATCTAATGCATTATGTCTTCCAATATCCATTCTTGATAGGAGGATATTGTTTCGATCACATAGCGCGGTATTGTGAACACCGCCAGTTTGGCGAAATGTAGTAGAAGATTGTTGCAAGGTATTCATTAAATGAAAGCATTCTTCAGGAGTAATTTTTACATGTATATCATGTAAGTCTTTTGCTTTTGCTGCGTCGTTTACGAAAATAAAACCTTGTCTACCTTTTCCGCAGCAAGAAGTGATGTATCGTTTATTATATAAAGTTTGATAGAGCGGATTCACTTTTGATGATTTTACATGGACAATTCCGTTATCTTTTTGAACCCATAGTTCTTCAACATCTTTATAGGAAGAAATAATCCCCTCAGAAATTAAAAAACCAATTACCATATCTTCAATATAATTTGGTGTGCATACGACTGTTACATATTCTTCACCATTCAATTTAATAGTAATAGGAGATTCTGTGACAATCTCATCAAGTTGTTTTGAAAATGTACCAGATTGATAACGTACAATTGTATAAGTCTCTTGCGTAGGCCCCATATTTAATTCCCCTTTTATATGTATTTCTCTCCCACATTTATCATAAAACAATGGAAAAAATAAAAACACCTATTAACAAGAAGATCACAGATTATTTTGGTTATTATTGTATATGTACGATATAATAGAACTGTAGAATAGTGATATTTTCAAGCTTTCGTAGTTATACCTTATAACATCTAGAATCGACTTCATAAGAAAGTATTTGGGTAGAGCGTTTCAAAAATATGTACAGTAATGCGATTTTGAAAACGGATTCATAATTGTGTTGTACAGTTGGTTGTAAGGAGAGGGGAAACTATGGCAGAACAGACAGTCCGTGTAACCGTCGATGGTAAAGAATTTTCTGCATCAGGTGAAAAGACGATACTACAATTATTTAACGAGAGTAATTTGGAACATCCTCAAATTTGTCATGTACCAGAAGTAGATCCAATTCAAACTTGTGATACGTGTATTGTAGAAGTAAATGGAAAGTTATTGCGTGCTTGTTCAACGAAATTAGAGAACGGTATGCATATCGAAAGACAGTCCCAGCGTGCAAAAGAGGCACAGACTGAGGCAATGGATCGAATATTAGAGAATCATCTATTGTATTGTACCGTTTGTGATAACAATAATGGTAACTGTAAAGTCCATAATACAGTACATATGATGGGAATTGAGGAACAGAAATATCCGTATGAGCCAAAAGTAAGTGCGTGTGAAGTGGATATGTCACATCCATTTTATCGATATGATCCAAATCAATGTATTGCTTGTGGGCAGTGTGTAGAAGTATGTCAAAACTTACAAGTGAATGAAACTATATCAATTGATTGGAGCTTAGACCGTCCACGTGTTATATGGGACAATGGTGTAAGTATAAATGACTCATCTTGTGTAAGTTGTGGGCAGTGTGTAACAGTATGTCCATGTAATGCGTTAATGGAAAAAACAATGCTGGGTGAAGCTGGATTCATGACAGGATTGAAACCGGATGTGTTAGATCCGATGATTGATTTTGTAAAGGATGTAGAGCCGGGATATAGTAGTATTTTAGCAGTTTCAGAAGTAGAGGCTGCGATGCGTAAGACGAAAGTGAATAAAACAAAAACAGTTTGTACATTTTGTGGTGTAGGTTGTTCATTTGAAGTATGGACGAAAGACCGCCACATTTTGAAAGTGCAGCCTGTTTCAGATGCGCCGGTTAACGGTATTTCCACATGTGTAAAAGGCAAATTTGGATGGGATTTTGTAAACAGTGAAGATCGTATTACAAAGCCATTAATTCGCCAAGGAGATATGTTTGTTGAAGCTTCATGGGAAGAGGCTCTGGAAGTTGTTGCATCCAATATGCAGCATATTAAATCAGAATATGGAAGTGATGCATTTGGGTTTATTTCTTCTTCGAAAGTAACGAATGAAGAAAATTATCTTATGCAAAAACTAGCCCGTCAAATATATGGAACGAATAATGTAGACAACTGTTCCCGTTATTGTCAATCTCCAGCAACAGACGGTTTATTTAAAACTGTCGGTATGGGCGGGGACGCTGGAACAGTGAAAGATATTGCGGAAGCAGGCCTTGTCATTATCGTTGGAGCAAATCCAACAGAAGGACATCCTGTACTTGCAACGCGTGTAAAACGTGCTCATAAATTACATGACCAAAAATTAATTGTGGCAGACCTTCGTAAACATGAAATGGCAGAGCGTGCGGATTTATTCATTCATCCGCGCCAAGGAACTGATTACGTATGGCTCGCTGGTATTACGAAATATATTATTGATCAAGATTGGCACGATAAAAAGTTCATAGCTGAAAATGTGAAGAATTTTGATGAATATAGCAAAATGGTAGAAAAGTATACGCTTGATTATACAGAAGAAATTACGGGGATTTCGAAAGAAAATCTGAAAGAAATGGCTCGTATGGTATATGAAGCAGATGGTACTTGTGTACTTTGGGGAATGGGTGTAACTCAAAATACTGGAGGAAGTACAACTTCAGCAGCAATTTCAAATCTATTGCTTGTTACGGGTAACTATCGTCGTCCTGGTGCAGGAGCATATCCATTACGCGGACATAATAACGTACAAGGCGCTTGTGATATGGCAACATTACCAAACTGGCTTCCAGGTTACCAAGCAGTTTCAGATGATGCGCTCCGTGCGAAATTTGAAAAAGCATACGGTACTACAATTCCGAAAGCACCAGGCTTAAATAATATTGCAATGTTACTGGCGGCAGATGAAGGGAAACTGCGTGGTATGTATGTTATGGGTGAAGAAATGGCTTTAGTAGATTCGAATGCCAACCATGTACAACATATTTTAGCGAATTTAGATTTCCTTGTTGTTCAAGATATGTTCTTATCGAAAACAGCTCGTTTTGCTGATGTTATTTTACCGGCAGCACCAAGCTTAGAAAAAGAGGGAACATTTACGAATACAGAGCGCCGTATTCAAAGATTATATGAAGTATTGAAGCCGCTTGGTGATTCAAAGCCAGACTGGTGGATTTTACAAAAAGTAGCTCGTGCACTTGGCGGGGACTGGAATTATGAAAGTCCAAGTGAAATCATGGATGAAATCGCATCGCTTGCACCTTTATATTCTCAGGCAACATACGATCGTTTAGAAGGATGGAATAGTTTATGTTGGGGTAGCCATGATGGCAGTGATACACCGCTATTATATGTGGACGGATTTAACTTCCCGGATAAACTAGCTCGTCTATCATTAGATGAATGGGTACCACCAGTTGTAGCACCAGATGAGTATGATTTACTTTTAAATAATGGTCGTATGTTAGAACATTTCCATGAAGGGAATATGACGAATAAATCGGCTGGTATTTTATCTAAAGTATCTGAAGTGTTCGTTGAAATCTCGCCTGAACTTGCCCTAGAGCGCAATGTGAAAGATGGTGGTCTTGTAGAATTAGCATCACCATTTGGGAAAATTAAAGTACAGGCACTTGTTACAGATCGTGTAACGGGGAAAGAGCTATATTTACCGATGCATGCAACGGTAAATGAAGAGGCAATCAATATTTTAACTGGAACGGCGACAGATCTTTATACATGTACACCAGCGTACAAACAAACGATGGTAAAGATGCGTGTACTACGTGAAAAAGGGAATCGTCCGTTACCATCTTCAAACCCGAGAGATAAAAAGCGTAATCCGCAAAACGGTGTTGAAATCGAGCAAAAATGGCAAAGAAAACAATACGTATCACTTGTGGACTAGGGGGCGGAGATAGTGGCGAAAGAAATTACTGTAATTAAAAAGAAAGTTGTAACAGAGGAAGAACAGAAACAGCAAGTAGCAGATGAACTTCTAAATGAGCTATCTAATAATCGTGAAGCAGTAGAAGAAACGATGCAGCTTTTAGCACAGTTGCAGAAGGCTGGTATATTAGATGCGGCAATTAGTTTACTTGCTGCGAAGGAAGATGTTTCAAAAATCGCTGTGGAGCAATTAAATCGTGAACCCGTTAAAAATGCGTTAAATAATATGATGGGGGCAGGAGAAGCGTTATCTTCAGTTGACCCAGAAATAACGAAGCAAATTACGTCAAGTTTAGTTACAGGATTGCAATTTGCAACAGATGAATTAAATTGTGGTAAAAAAACAAAAGTGATGGATTTCTTTAAAGTATTAAAAGATCCAGATATCAATAGAGCTATTACATTCGGTTTTAGCTTCTTGAAAGCATTTGGACAAGGGCTAGAGAAAAAATAGAATAAATGAAAAAGTGATGGGAAGTAGCCATCACTTTTTTCATTATATGTATAAGAGTGTTCATGTTAAGCGGAATATATTATTATTAAAAAGATGGATTAGAACTGGAAATATGGAATCCATCTCAAATACCGTTTTAGAATTTGGAGGAGTATATGCAACACCGTAAAAAACTATCTATACCAGGAGTAATGAGACATTCCTTTCAAACAGTTAAATTTGCTTTTTGGAATGTATTAACTTTTCAACTTGCTTATAAATTATTAGCAGCGATTGTGTTTGTTCCACTATTTGGAATCATTTTTAATAAATTATTGTATTTTGGTGGTTATGCAAATGCGACAAATGATGAATTATTAGCGTTTTTAAAGACGCCTTATGGCATCTTAGCAATCGTAATTTTGTCATTGTTAGCACTGTTTCTTATCTTTACAGAATTTGCGGTGCTTATTATTATTTCGTATTTCGCTCATAAAAGACAGAAGGTGAAATTACGTCCGATTTTATATAAAACGGTAACGTATTTACCTACTCTTTTCACATATTGCTTACCAGGATTTATTTTATATGCTGTCGTATTGTTGCCTCTTTTAAATATGGGATATGAAACGGCATTAATCCCGCAAATTCAAATTCCTAACTTCATTACAGGAGAACTGTTTAAGACAACGATGGGACAAGTTGGTTATTACACGTTCTTTGCTGTAGTCGCGTATATAAATCTTCGATGGATTTTCGTTCTACCTATTGTTGTTTTAGAGCAAAAATCATTTCGCGTGGCAGCACGTAAAAGTGCAACTTTAGTAAAGGAAAGCTTTTTTAAAGTACTGCTCTTTTTAGTAGGATTTTTTATTTCAATTGGAATTGTATATGTCGTATTTTTGGGAATATATTTATTGTGCCTATGGGGTATTTATGAATTTACAAATCCGAAAGGAACATTTGCATTATTAGCAGAATCAACGATTTCTGTATTTTTAACGAGTACATTGTATTTATTTAGTTTTATCGTGACGCCATTTTATATTATGGCGATTACGCGATTATACTTACAAAAGGTACCGGTTGAAGATGTTTTATTAGAAGAAGGATTAGATTATTCGAAAACGAAAGCAGATAAATGTTTCTTCCAAAAACATCGTTGGAAATTTATTGGCGTATATATTGTGGGGATTATTACTGCTGGAATGGTTGTTGCCTTCATTGTAACGTTTATTTCAAATTCGTATAAAGAACCAATTATTATGGCGCACCGCGGGTATATATCAAAAGGCGTAGAAAATACGAAAGAAGCTGTGCAAGGTGCTATTGATGCAAAAGCAGACTACGCTGAAATAGATGTATTACAAACGAAAGACGGTGAACTAGCGGTTATACATGATTTGAAGCTGAAGCGTCTTGCCAATGCCAATGTGCATGTGTCAGATTTAACGATGGCTGAGTTAAGGCAGCTTACCCTTAGTCAAGATGGACTTTCAGGACAAATAAGTACACTTGATGAAATCATTAAGCTAGCAAATGGCAAAATCAAACTTAATATAGAAGTGAAGCTTCATGGGGGCGAAAAAGATTTTGTAAACAAAGTCTTAAAAACGATTAAAGATAATGAATTTGAGAAGCAATGTGTAATTCAAACGTTACACTATCCACTTATTAAAGAGTTTAAACGTGCAAATCCAGATATAAAAGTAGGGTATATATTGTATGCAAGTAGAGCTAACTTAAAGAATGTGAAGGCTGACTTTTACGTAGCAGAAGAATATATGTTAAATAAGAAATTAGTAAAAGAAGCAAGGAAGTTAAACAAACCAATTTACGTATGGACAGTAAATGATATGGAAAATTTAAAGGCATATTATAAGTTAAACGTAGATGGTATCATAACCGATTATCCTGAAGATGCACGTGAAACAATTAAGATGTTAAAAGAGCAAGAAGCGGAAGAAAGTGATCTGTTTGATAAAATTACTGAAACGACAGATGATTTATTTTCTAAGTTATTTATAAGTTACCCAGCTGCTAGCTAAATGCTAGCAGCTGTTTTTTTGTGAAAAGAATATATCTCTAAAGTATTGAGTAAAGTAATAACTGTATATGTATACGTTATCGCTTAGGTTTCTTACATTGTTACATTATTGTCAAATAATAAATGATTGCTGTTTATTTTGAAATAGTATAATAAAAATAGAGTGAAAGATAATGGAATGACACAAAACCCCTAATAGAATCAATGTTTTATATATTTACACTATTCTAAATATAAAAACTTTAGGAAAATGGTATGTTAGCGTTTTCATAACTTTTAAGTTATGCTAGAATAAGGACATAAGTTATTAATTATTACAAAAAGAAAAAAGAATCTCTTTTTTCTGTTAATTATAAGGGGGCATTTCATTATGCGTATTGGGGTACCAGCAGAAATTAAAAACAACGAAAACCGTGTGGCAATGACACCAGCAGGTGTTGTACATTTAATTCGTAACAATCACGAAGTATTCATTCAAAAGGGTGCAGGTTTAGGATCTGGTTTCACAGACGCTCAGTATGTTGAAGCGGGAGCAAAAATTGTTGATACAGCTGAAGAAGCTTGGAACATGGAAATGGTTATGAAAGTTAAGGAACCAATTGAAAGCGAATACAAACACTTCAGTGAAGGCTTAATCTTGTTCACATACTTACACTTAGCTCCAGAGCCAGAATTAACAAAAGCTTTAATCGAGAAAAAAGTTGTTTCTATCGCATATGAAACAGTACAATTAGAAAACCGTTCATTACCATTACTTGCACCTATGAGTGAAGTAGCTGGTCGTATGGCTGCACAAATTGGTGCACAATTCCTTGAGAAAAACAAAGGCGGTAAAGGTATCTTACTTGCAGGTGTTCCAGGGGTTAAACGTGGTAAAGTAACAATCATCGGTGGTGGACAAGCTGGTACAAATGCTGCTAAAATTGCAGTTGGACTAGGTGCGGATGTAACAATCATCGACTTAAGCGCAGAACGTCTTCGTCAATTAGATGACATTTTCGGAAACCAAGTAAAAACTTTAATGTCTAATCCTTACAATATTGCAGAAGCTGTTAAAGAGTCTGATCTTGTAATCGGTGCAGTATTAATCCCAGGTGCAAAAGCTCCAAAACTTGTAACAGAAGAAATGATTAAATCAATGGAACCAGGTTCTGTTGTTGTAGATATCGCGATTGACCAAGGTGGTATTTTCGAAACAACTGACCGTATTACAACTCATGATAACCCAACTTACGAAAAACACGGCGTTGTTCATTATGCAGTTGCAAACATGCCAGGTGCGGTTCCACGTACATCAACTCTTGCATTAACAAACGTAACAGTACCATATGCAGTACAAATTGCTAACAAAGGCTACAAAGAAGCTTGCCTAGGTAACTCTGCATTACTAAAAGGTATTAACACATTAGATGGCTATGTAACATTCGAAGCAGTTGCAGAAGCTCACGGTGTAGAGTACAAAGGTGCTAAAGAATTATTAGAAGCAAAGACAGTATCTTGCTAATAGAAGCATTATACAAAACAAAATCGAACAATATATAAAACAACATGATAAGAGCTAAGAGTGAAGATCTCTTAGCTCTTCTTGGCAAAAGGGGGCATACATCGTGGCCAACCTATTTAAAAAGAAATCCGTTACGCAATTGTTAGGGGAAAGTAAAAGTAAAACTTTGACGAAAACGCTAGGGGCATTTGACCTAACAATGCTAGGGATTGGTGCGATAATTGGTACAGGAGTTCTAGTATTAACTGGATTAGTAGCAGCAAGAGATGCTGGTCCAGCAGTTATTTTTTCATTTATGATTGCAGCAATTGTTTGTGGATTTGCAGCATTATGTTATGCAGAAGTTGCATCTACACTTCCTGTTTCAGGTAGTGTGTACACATATTCGTATGCAACAATTGGTGAGTTTGTTGCTCATTTAATGGGATGGACATTGTTATCCGTATATGTCGTAACGACTGCCGCAGTAGCTGGCGGATGGACGGGTTATTTCAATAATTTAGTGAGTGGGCTGGGACTAGAAATTCCGAAAGCGTTGCTAACGATTCCAGCGCAAGGTGGTATGGTAAACTTACCAGCAGTTATTGTTACGTTAGTGATAACTTGGTTATTATCACGAGGTACGAAAGAAAGTAAGCGTGTGAATAACATAATGGTATTAATTAAAATTGGTATTGTTGTTTTATTCATTGCAGTTGGTGTATTCTACGTGAAACCAGAAAACTGGATACCATTTGCACCTTACGGTTTAAGTGGAGTGTTCGCAGGGGGAGCAGCAGTATTCTTTGCTTTCTTAGGATTTGATGCATTAGCAACTTCTGCTGAAGAAGTAAAAAATCCGCAACGTGATCTACCAATTGGTATTATTGCTTCGTTAGTTATTTGTACAATTATTTATGTTGTAGTTTGTCTCGTTATGACAGGTATGGTTTCTTATAAGGAATTAGATGTACCTGAAGCTATGGCGTATGTGTTAGAAGTTGTAGGACAAGATAAAGTGGCTGGTGTAATTGCAATTGGAGCTGTAATTGGTATTATGGCTGTAATTTTCGCTTACATTTATGCGACAACACGTGTATTCTTCGCAATGAGCCGTGATGGTTTATTACCAAAATCTTTTGCGAAAATTAACAAGAAGACTGAAGCGCCAACATTTTCAGTTTGGTTAACAGGAATTGGTAGTGCTTTAATTGCTGGATTTATCGATTTAAAAGAATTGTCGAATTTAGCGAATATTGGAGCGTTATTAACATTCGCCATGGTTGGTGTAACTGTTATCATTCTTCGTAAAACGCATCCGAAATTACAACGTGGATTTATGGTACCACTTGTACCGATCTTACCGATTATTTCAATTGCATGTTGTCTATTCTTAATGGTAAATTTACCGTTAACAACATGGATATACTTTGGTATTTGGTTAGCAATTGGAGTAGTTGTATACTTTGTTTATTCGAAAAAACATAGTCATTTAAAAGACGATAGCAGTTCGCAGGATAATTTAGATCAAGCTAATTAAAGGGATATAACACAGTAAGCCTTGTGCGTCTAGGGAGCGCGCAAGGCTTTTTCTTTTGTTGAAATAAAGGGAACATATATTACTTTGTTGAATTTTTATGTCGGAATATGAAAAAAAGGGGTGTGCGACTTGTGCATCCTTTTTTGTATGAGAATATAGAGGATGCGGAAAATATGTATATGCCTTATTAAAATGTTCATAAAAAAATTCAGATTTCATTGACACATATGAGCAGGTGCTCATATAATAAGAGTATAAAATATATGAATGATTGTTCATATGTTCAATTAAAGAGGTGAGCTATAATGGCTGGAAATAAAGTAGAAACACCACAAGAGACATGTTCTCAAACGATAATTCATGAAGAAGTTGTTGAGCAAGTAAAACAAACAATTCCAACTGATGAAAGTTTAAGTAAAGTAGCAGAACTATTTAAAGTATTAGGTGACCGTACACGTACGAGAATATTACATGCGCTATTTGAAGCTGAGATGTGCGTTTGTGATTTAGCTTATTTATTAGGAATGACACAATCATCTATTTCGCATCAGCTTCGTGTGTTAAAGCAAGCGAAACTTGTAAAGAATCGTAAAGAAGGAAAGGTTGTTTATTATTCGTTAGCTGATCAGCACGTAATTCATATCTTCGAGCAAGCGTTTGAGCACGTAAACGAAGAAGAATAAAAAGAACGCGAGGAGGGAGAACGATGGCTGAAGCATTAGTGAAAAAGAAATTGATGTTAGAAGGTTTAGATTGTGCGAACTGTGCAATGAAAATTGAAAAAGGTGTTGGGAATATAGAAGGAGTAAATTCTTGCTCTGTAAACTTCGCAACAAAGACAATGATCTTAGAAACAGCACAAAATAAAGAAAACGAAGTTGTTACAGAAGCAAAACAACTCGTTACAAAATTAGAACCGCATATTAAAGTGCAAGAAGAACAAAAAAATAAAATTGCTAAAGAAGTATTTATATTAGAAGGTTTAGATTGCGCGAACTGTGCAATGAAAATTGAAAATAAAGTTAAGGAAATGCCCGCTGTCTCAGAAGCAACTGTTGATTTCGTATCGAAGAAACTACGAGTAGAAGTTGCGAATAAAAGAGAACTAGAAGCGACTGTAGCAAATATAACAAATGTCGTTCAAAAGTTAGAGCCAGATGTGAAAGTTGTTCGTGAAGAGAAGAACGGTCATGACCACGGACATAGTCACGATCATGGTGAAGCAAATGTGAAAAAGATGGTAGGGAGATTAGTGGTTGGCGGAATTTTGACGGCAATTGCTGCATTAGCGGGCTTACCACAAATGGTAACAATTCCGTTATTCGTCCTTGCTTATTTATTAATAGGTGGAGATATCGTTTGGAGAGCGGTAAAAAACATAACTCGTGGCCAAGTATTTGATGAAAACTTCTTAATGGCAATTGCAACTGTAGGAGCTTTTGCAATTCAGCAATATTCAGAAGCTGTAGCAGTAATGCTATTTTATCAAGTAGGAGAACTATTCCAAAGCATTGCGGTAAACCGCTCTCGAAAATCAATTACTTCATTAATGGATATTCGTCCTGATTATGCGAATGTAAAGGTTGGAAATGAAACGAAACAAGTATCACCAGAAGATGTACAAATTGGCGATTATATTATCGTTAAGCCAGGTGAGAAAGTACCATTAGACGGAAAAGTAATTGAAGGAACATCAATGGTAGATACTTCAGCATTAACTGGTGAATCTGTACCACGTGAAGTTGAAGTTGGAAATGATGTATTAAGTGGCTTTGTGAACCAAAACGGCGTGTTGACAATTGAAGTTACAAAAGAATTTGGTGAATCAACTGTATCGAAAATTTTAGATTTAGTTCAAAATGCAAGCAGTAAAAAAGCACCAACAGAAAACTTTATTACGAAGTTTGCGCGTTACTACACTCCAGTTGTAGTTATTACAGCGGCGATCATGGCGTTTATTCCACCGCTTATTTTAGAAGGGGCTACATTCTCTGAGTGGATTTATAGAGCTTTAGTGTTCTTAGTAATCTCTTGTCCATGTGCGTTAGTTGTATCCATTCCTCTTGGATTCTTTGGAGGTATCGGTGGTGCATCTAAAAGTGGTGTGTTAGTAAAAGGTAGTAACTATTTAGAAGCTTTAAATGATGTAAAATATATTGTTTTTGACAAAACAGGAACATTAACAAAAGGTGTTTTCAAAGTTACAAAAATGGAACCGAGCGAAGGTACTACAAGCGAAGAGTTATTAGAGTATGCGGCATTTGCTGAAGTGTATTCTAACCATCCAATTGCCCAATCTATTCGAAAGGCATATGGAAAATCAATTGATGAAAAAATAATCGATGATTATAACGAAATTTCTGGTCACGGTACAGTCGTAAAAGTACAAGGAAAAGAAATTTTTGCAGGTAATGCAAAATTAATGAGAAAAGAAAATATTGAATTTAAACAACCAGAAACAGTAGGTACATTAGTTCACGTTGCTATAGATGGAAAATATGCAGGTTATATTGTTATTTCTGATGAGGTAAAAGAGGATTCGAAACAAGCGATTCAAAAGTTAAAAGAACTAGGTATTAAAAAGACAGTAATGTTAACTGGTGATGCAAAAACAGTTGGTGAAGCTGTCGGTAAAGAATTAGGCTTAGATGAAGTTCATGCGGAATTACTACCGCAACAAAAAGTAGAAGAGATTGAAAAAATTGATGCAGCGAAGCATGGAAAAGAAAAAATTGCCTTCGTTGGTGACGGTATTAACGATACACCAGTATTAGCCCGTGCAGACGTTGGTATTGCGATGGGTGGTTTAGGATCAGATGCAGCAATTGAAGCGGCAGACATCGTTATTATGACTGATGAGCCTTCAAAAATTGCGACAGCTGTAAAAATTGCAAAACGCACAAGAAGTATAGTGTGGCAAAATATCATCTTTGCTTTAGGTGTAAAAGGGATCGTTCTATTACTTGGTGCCTTTGGTATTGCAACAATGTGGGAAGCTGTTTTCTCAGATGTTGGTGTGACACTACTTGCAGTGTTAAATGCAATGCGTGTATTACGAGTGAAAGATTTATAAAAAAGAGGACGCAACCTGCGTCCTCTTTTTTATTGGTTATTTTGTTGAAATTGATTTAATAAAATAATATCAAATATTATTTTACTTTTAAATAATATGATATTAAAATTTACAAATAAAAAACATTCGTCGTATTATTTTAATATATTTTTTACAAATATCCATATAGTATTGAAAAAACAGAGAAGGAGAAACTTCTCTGTTTACTTTTGTATGTTTTTTTCAACTTGTTCTCGAACAGTTTGAATGTAATTCATTTTATGATCCCAACATTCTTGGCTTAAATCGACAGGATACTCTTCGGGATTTAAAGTTCGCATGTATTCTTCCCAAAATAGAGCGAGACTCTGTTCATTATATTGCTGAATATCTAATATACTTGGTAGTTCATATGTTCTTTCACCGTTAACGAAAATGTCTTTATGGAGTTCACGGGCTTCAAAGTTTGTTACGAATTTACTTATATATGTGTGAACTGGATGGAACATTTTTAAGCGCTCTTCTTTTCCAGGTTCTTCAGAATCTAACGCAATATAATCGCCTTCTGCATGATCGTTAACCCGATTGATAATACGATAAATTCGTTTCAGTCCTGGAGTGGTAATTTTTTCAGGATTAGATGAAATTTTAATCGTATCATTTAATTTTCCGTCAGTATCTTCAATCGCAACTAGTTTGTAAACAGCCCCTAATGCAGGTTGCTCAAAGGACGTAATTAATTTTGTCCCAACACCCCATACGTCAATTTTTGCCCCTTGAGATTTAAGGTGCATAATTGTGTATTCATCTAAATCGCTAGAAGCGATAATTTTTGTATTTGTAAACCCTGATTCATCTAGTAGTTTTCGTGCCTTTTTCGATAAATAAGCCATATCACCACTATCAAGACGTATACCATAGAAATCAATACGATCCCCAAATTCTTTTGCAACACGAATTGCATTTGGAACACCAGATTTCAATGTGTCATATGTATCAACGAGAAAGACGCACTTCTTATGAGTTTCAGCGTATTTCTTAAACGCGACGTATTCATCGCGATATGCTTGAACGAAAGAGTGAGCGTGTGTGCCAGCTACAGGGATCCCAAAGCGTTTCCCAGCACGAACATTGCTTGTAGAGGAGAAACCACCAATAAAGGCAGCACGCGTCCCCCAAAGGGCAGCGTCGAACTCGTGGGCACGTCTTGTGCCGAACTCTAAAAGCTCATCATTATTTGCAGCATGTTTCATACGGGCTGCTTTTGTTGCAATTAATGTTTGGTAATTCACAATATTTAAGAGAGCGGTTTCAATAATTTGTGCTTCACCCAGTGGTGCATCAACGCGTAATAAAGGCTCGTTATTAAATACAACTTCACCTTCTTGCATACTACGAATCGTCCCAGTGAATTTCATATTTTGTAAATAATGAAGGAATTCTTCTTCAAATTGTAATTCTGCTAAATAAGCGATATCGCTTTCAGTAAAGCTGAAATTTTCTATGTACTCTACAATTTTCTCAAGGCCAGCAAAAACAGCGTAGCCGTTCTCAAATGGAAGCTTTCGAAAGTATAAATCAAACACGGAACGGCGATTATGAATACCATCTTTCCAATATGTATAAGCCATGTTGATTTGATATAGGTCTGTATGTAAGGCATAACTATCGTCTTTATAATGAGTCATCGCGAGAACACCTCCATAATTTGGTTATAGTATACCAATTTTTCACCATTCGTAGCAAAGAAGAGATATTGAAGTGAAGTCAAGAGAGAAAAAAATGAAATTATGCATATTTTTTAGAAAATTTATATTTATCAATTTATATTTCTCCAAATTTTATGTATTATTAGAGTAATGGGGTAATGAGAATGGAGGAGGACAATGCAACAAACATTAGAAAAAATAGGCAAACAAGTCTTTTACAAACGGCTTCAGCAAAAAATGACACAAGAAGAATTATGTCAGGGCATTTGTTCTGTCTCATACTTAAGTAAGATTGAAAATGGAAAGATCGAAGCATCAGAAGAAATTCTACAATTGCTCTGCACAAGACTGGAAATTGCCGTGACGGATTTGAGAGATGTAGAAGAAGATGTGAAGGGGAAGCTGGATGAATGGTTGAATGCACTAGTTCATTTGGACAAGCAACAAGTAGAACGTATATATGAAGAGTTGCAAGGTGAAATGAAGCATGTGTTGGATTTTGAAATTATAAATTATTATAAACTGCTGTATACACGTTATTTAATTATGAAAAGGGATTTTCCTGCACTCGAAGAAGAATTAGATAAGTTGAAGAAGGTATATAAAAAATATTCTCCATTTCAGAAGTTATTATATATGTATAGTAGAGGGTTATTGTGCTGTTTACAGTATAGATGGAAGGATGGGCTAGATTACTTATTAAAAACAGAAGTAATGGCCAAGGAACAAGGGTATCATGAAACAGGCTTGTATTATAATATAGCGCTTGCATATACTCATTTAGATATTCATCATCTTGCGATTCATTTTGTAAATATGGCATTAGAAGGATTTCGTAGTGAATATAAGTTTAGAAACATAATTAATTGCCAAATCCTTATTGCGGTAAGTTATACAGAAAAAGGTCAGTATGAAGAAGCTTTAAAAATGTATGAAAGTATATTGAGAGAGGCCACATCTTTTGCTGATAAGGATGTACTATTAGCTATTACTTTAAGTAATATGGGAAGTATCTATTATAAAAAAGGAAAATATCAGCAAGCGAAAAAATATTATTTAGATAGTCTACAACTTCAAAAACAAATAGATTTAAACTATTTAGATACAATATATGAAATGGCATTAGTATGCATTAAATTAGAAGAGTTGGATGAGGCAAGGGCATTAATTGATAAGGGAATTGATGCAGCAAAACAAGAAGAGAGATTTAATGCAAAATTATACTTGCTTTTAATGCTTAGATATAAATATTTTGAAGAAGCAAAAGATTATAAATTATTTTTGGAAAATGAGGCTATCCCGTTGTATAAATCTGCAGGAAATAAAATAGAATTAAAGAAAGTATACGTTGAACTAGCAGAACATTTTTCAAATTTATCCAGATTTGAAGAAAGTAATCGATATTATAGGTTAGTTATTGATTTGATGAATGATAATAAGGAGGAATAAAAATGAAAAAGATGGTATTTGGAGTATTAGCATTTATAGTGACTCTTACAGTTGCTGGAGGAATACATCAGTATAGCAGTAAACCTGATATTGTTGGTCAACAAGCTAAAACTGTTGAACAAGTTAATTCATAATAATCCCCCTTTCCAACCGGAAAGGGGTTTTTCAATATTTGTTCCTCAAAATTCTACAAAACTTGAGAAAATAATTATTTGAATTTTTAGTATATTAATAGTGGAAACATAATGCTAATATGAAACTACTCTTTTTCAAAAAAATTTTTATTAGGGGGAAGGTTCATGAAAAAGAAAAGTTTAGCGTTAGTGTTAGCGACAGGAATGGCAGTTACAACGTTTGGAGGGACAGGCTCTGCATTTGCGGATTCTAAAAATGTACTCTCTACGAAGAAGTACAATGAGACAGTACAGTCACCTGAGTTTATTTCTGGTGATTTAACTGGAGCGACTGGTAAGAAAGCAGAATCTGTTGTGTTTGATTACTTAAACGCAGCAAAAGGTGATTACAAGCTAGGGGAAAAGAGTGCGCAAGATTCTTTCAAAGTGAAACAAGTGAAGAAAGATGCTGTAACTGATTCAACAGTAGTACGTATGCAACAAGTTTACGAAGGAGTACCTGTATGGGGTTCTACTCAAGTAGCTCACGTAAGTAAAGACGGTTCTTTAAAAGTATTGTCTGGAACAGTTGCACCTGATTTAGACAAGAAGGAAAAGTTGAAAAATAAAAATAAGATTGAAGGCGCAAAAGCGATTGAAATCGCGCAGCAAGACTTAGGGGTAACACCGAAATATGAGGTAGAACCAAAAGCGGACTTATATGTATATCAAAATGGTGAAGAAACAACATATGCATACGTTGTAAATCTAAACTTCTTAGATCCTAGTCCAGGAAACTACTACTATTTCATTGAAGCAGACAGCGGTAAAGTATTAAATAAATATAATAAATTGGATCATGTAGCAAATGAAGATAAGTCACCAGTTAAGCAAGAGGCTCCTAAACAGGATGCGAAAGCAGTAGTAAAACCTGTAACAGGAACAAATAAAGTAGGAACTGGTAAAGGTGTATTAGGAGATACGAAATCACTTAATACAACATTATCTGGTTCATCTTACTACTTACAAGATAATACGCGCGGAGCAACGATTTTCACATACGATGCGAAAAACCGCTCAACATTACCAGGAACATTATGGGCAGATGCAGATAATGTTTTCAATGCAGCGTATGATGCAGCGGCAGTAGATGCTCATTACTATGCAGGTAGAACATATGATTATTATAAAGCTACATTTAACAGAAACTCTATTAATGATGCAGGAGCACCATTAAAATCAACAGTTCATTACGGAAGTAAGTATAATAATGCATTCTGGAACGGTTCACAAATGGTATACGGGGATGGTGATGGTGTAACATTCACTTCATTATCTGGTGGAATTGACGTAATTGGTCACGAATTAACGCATGCTGTTACGGAAAATAGCTCGGACTTAATTTATCAAAATGAATCAGGGGCGTTAAATGAAGCGATTTCTGATATCTTTGGTACTTTAGTAGAATTCTATGATAACCGTAACCCAGATTGGGAGATTGGTGAAGATATTTACACGCCTGGTAAAGCAGGAGACGCGCTTCGCTCTATGAGTGATCCAGCGAAATATGGTGACCCAGACCACTATTCTAAGCGTTACACAGGTTCAAGTGATAACGGTGGCGTTCATACAAACAGTGGTATTATTAACAAACAAGCTTATTTATTAGCAAATGGTGGTACGCATTCTGGTGTAACTGTAACTGGTATTGGTAAAGATAAATTAGGTGCGATTTACTACCGTGCAAATACACAGTATTTCACGCAATCTACTACATTTAGTCAAGCTCGTGCTGGTGCAGTACAAGCTGCTGCGGATTTATATGGTGCTAGCTCTGCAGAAGTAAATGCAGTGAAGCAATCATTTAGTGCTGTTGGTGTAAATTAAGGATTTAAGGGACAGATATTAATAAAATACTTCAAAAATAAAGAAGGAGCATAGGCTCCTTCTTTATTTTTTTCTCCATTTTTTCCACAAATAAAACAATCCAATAGCGCCTGCGATTGTTACAATCCACTTCGCTTCATTTGTTCCGTTCATAACATGATATGCCGAATATACTTCAATCCATAAGGCCGGTATTTTACCTATTGTACTGGCAATACTGAAGGAGAGTAATGACATTTTCCCTAGAGCTGCAAATAAAGTCACGATACTTGATGGGATGAAAGGTATCAATCGAAACGATAGAACGAGTAGAAAGGCCTCTATACCTTCTACATAAAGAAGACGCTCTACCTTTGGGTACTTATTTACTTTATCGTGAGTGAACTTTTGAAGGCCTATGCGATAAATATAAAACGAGATAATAGCCCCTAAGGCCTCACCTGCGATCGAAATGATTGTGCCATTTGTTACACCGAAGAGCTGTATATTAATGGCGGTTAAAAAGATGCTAGGAATAACACCTAAAAGACTAATGATGATGTTAATTAAGATACTAAGTGGAATTGCGATTGAATAGTATTCTGTTAAGAAATTTTGAATCGTTTCAGCCATTGTTTAAAATCCTTTATCTTTTTTTTGCATTACACCATATTTCGTTTGTATAGGCAAGGGTAAATTTACATAATGTAGAAAAACGTTGATAAGAAGGGGTCTTTATACCTTATATGGGTATTAGGTATATAAAAATGGGGGTATTTTAAAAGAATTTAAAAAAAACTATAAAAACCTTTGTATAAAAGAGTTTTATAGTTATGTTATCAGTGTTTTCATCTGGGAAATAATCATAAAATATAGGGGGTATATATTATAAAAAGTCGAAAAATAGAGGGTTGATGAAATTGCGCGGGTAAATATGGAAAAATAGATGAAAAAAATGAAAACTGATAGATTTTTTCGTTGTGAAATTGACTTTTAGTGAAGTTGCGATAATAATCATGAAAGAGGTGATATGATGAAACGAATAAGTAGTCTTTTCTTGAGTGGTTTATTGGCACTAATGCTGATCTTAAGTGGATGTGCAGGAAAAGAACAAAAAACAGAGAAACAAACAGGGAATCAATCGACATCAGTAGAAAAAATTAGTGATAATATTTTAGATGAAATGGAAGGGCCACCTAAAAATGGTCATACGATTGAAAGACATGTAGGCAAATCAGAAGAAGATTTGAAGAATCGCTTGAAGACAGATAAAGTATCAGCAGCAAGTACATACTATGACAAGGAAACAGCAACGAAAGCTGTAAAAGATAGTTTGAAGCAGCATGATAAGGAAATTCAAGACTGGTTAAAAAATTCTAAAGAGGCTCGTCTCGTATTAAATACAACACATTCATTCCCGGTTGGAAAAACGGTAATAAAGAAAAATATGAGTGTAAAAGACAAGTTGGTAAAAACTGTTACTGTTTTAGCAAGAGATAAGTCAGGAGAATTAGGGTTTAAGATTATTACTTCTTATCCATCTGATAAATAAGAAGGGGGAGTACATTATGTATACGACATTACAATACTTTCTTAAATCGTACTGTACGTTAAGTATTCATGAGGATGAAATAGTAAGCGTGATGGAAGAGTTTATTGAACAAGAAGACGAAGAAATTGTTTTGAAATTACGTGATGAATTAATAAATATGAAGAAAAAGAACGCGTGGGAAGAGGCGTGTGTATTAGCTGCGAAGCAAGGCAATCGTATGTGGTCTTTAGAAGAAACGAAAGACCATCTTGAAACTTTTTTACTATTACTGCAAAAGAAAAAGGCGTGATATAATCACGCCTTTTTCTTTATGCTATTCGGTGGATATTAGCTATTCTTTTGGAGCGCTTTTATATACGCTTTTTGAAATTTGTCCATTTGATATTACTTCCCCGTTTTGTGTTACTTTTTTATACGTAACCGCTGTGATTTTATCACTAGTCCTACTAATTACTTGAGAAGAAACTTCAACATTTTTACCAGTATTTGTACCGAAAATGCGTGTAGTAATACTACCTCCATTTGAAAATGCTTGAATATAAATATGATTGCCCGTATTATTTTTAAATTTTAAATCTGGACCATAATCTGCTACTGCTGCATCTTGCCCAAGTGGTAAATAATTTACCGGCATAGAATGATTGCTTCGAGAAACAATGCCTAAATCTGCCCTTAAAGCTGCGCTGTATAATGTACTACTGACTTGGCAAACTCCTCCGCCTGCACTTTGTATTACTTTACCTTGTGAATATACTGCTGCAGATTTGTAACCATGTGCAGCATCAGTTACGCCAACGCGGCCGTTAAAACTAAACGTTTCATCAGGTGCGACAATAACCCCACTTAAAGTATTGGCTGACTTATTTACGTTAAATGATTGATTTCCGTTACGGCCGGCCATTGGAGTAGAATATTCAGCGATGACTTCTTTAATCCCCATTTTCTGTATGTCTTCTGTAGAGCGTTCTGGTTTTATGAATGTGACTGGCAATGTGACATCTGATTTACCGGTAGTAATAGCTTCGTTTGTTAAACCGTTTAGTTTCCCTTTATCAATTTTTTCTCCGTTTTGGCTTTGACTAACATTTACTGTTGAGCCTTCAATACTGAATTCTGCATTAATAGGATTTTTTAATGTTTCATTATATTTATCTTTTATAAAGGTTTCATAAGCTGTTGCATTTAATTGTGGTGTTAATTTATAGTCACGTTTTAATTCACCGTTTTCAGCTTGCTTACGCATTTTGTAACGATTCATTACGTTTCCTTCTTGTTCTTTAAAGATTTTGTCAATAATATCTTTCTCTTTATAATTTATCCCTAAATCTTTCCATGTGTAAGTTTGTTTATCGTTTTGGAATATGTAGGTAAGGGATTTTTGATCTAATTCAGTTACCTTTTGATTAATAATTGCTTGAATATCTTTCTTATTTTTTCCATCGAGAGAAATACCTTCAAATGTAGTATTCGGTAATGCACTAGTATCTAATTGATTATTTAATTTGGAGACATATTGATATCCCCCAACACCGCCTACACAAAGTAATATGCCCCCAGCAATTGCAGAACCGATCAGTATTTTACTTAGCTTCATTTATTTCCCCCCAGAAATTTATGTATAAATATATGTATTACATTTTTTGTATAAAAATGATGAAAATAACATTATGTACGTACTAGTATACTATTATTTTCACTGTGTGTGTAATGTTTTCGTAAAAAATGTTACACTGCTGTAATAATTGTCACTTCTTGTCACAATGTGTATGAAAAATATGTTGAAAAATATAATAAAAAGGCTGTCTAGAGAAATCTAGCAGCCTTTTTATTATAATTTTTTATGCTCATTTTTATTCGTAACACCGAGATGTTCTTGTAGTTTTGTCGAAATATTATTGACGCTTTTTTCATTTGGAACGTAATAATAAATACCGCCTATATATTTATCTGTACCTTCTACTTGCATTTTTTCCATCTTTAAATTTGAATCCATTGAATTTTTTGTAATTGTCATCATATCATCAAAAGTTAAATTGGTTTTTAAGTCTTTATCGACAGCGTCTAGTAGGCCTCCGATTTTATTAATGGAATTAAGAGATAGTGCCTTTTCAGCAATGGCCTCTAATACAAGCTGTTGGCGTTGACCACGCATATAATCACTATCGATATGACGAGTTCTAGCCAGTGCCAGTGCCTCTTCTCCATTTAAATGTTGACGTCCTTTTTTTAGATGAATTGCATCTGCTTCATCTTTACTATTTTGCTCTGTGAACTCAACTGGAACGTCTACAGTAATACCACCAAGGGAATCAACAATTTTAATAAATGATTTAAAGTTGAATTTTACATAGTAGTCAACTGGAACATCTAAAAAGTTCTCTACCGTATCAATTGTGCTGTCTACACCACCGAATACGTGCGCATGTGTGATTTTATCGTATTTATCACGTGATTTAATGTAGACGCGTGAGTCACGTGGAATGCTTACAAGTTTAACGGATTTATCGTTTTTATTAATTGTTGCAAGTAATAACGCATCTGTTCGAGTTGCTTTTCCATAACCTTTTTCCCTAATATCACTTTCATCAACACCCATAATTAGTACAGAAATGTTGTCGGTCATAGGTTTAACAGCTTTTTCACGTTTACTGGACTTATCTCCTCGACCTAGTTCAGCATAAGCATTATTTAAGACGGACTTTGCTTTACTGTATATATGGAAGGAGTAGCCTCCTGCTCCAAGTGCTACAATTAGTAATGGAATAAGAAGGCACCAAAGTAGGCGTTTTTTCTTTGAGCGTCCTTTTCTGGCTCGCGTATTGTTGTTCGGGTCGGATTTCATCATTTTTTCTCCTTTAAAACTATCGAAGTATATACATTTAGAAGTGTATTCAAACACATAAAAAATATTTTACGCTAAATAAAAGCGATTGTACATGTATAAAAAATAGATGTCTTGATTATTTATCCCGCATTAACGGGCAGTAAAACTCCCACCTCAAAGTCCAGCGAACGCAAGGAAGTTAGGTGGGAGTTAACTGCCCGTAAAAGCCCGATTGGTGAAGGCTAATACTCAGAGGGGGATAGCCCCTCTGAGTAAAGTTTCACTTTATAAGACATCTATTCGTTATTGTATACAAAAGATAGGGATAAGAAAATGATAAAATTTTACCTAATTACAACATAATGCTTACGATAATTGCGGATAAAATGCTAACGAGAGTAGCTCCATATAGTAATTTAAGGCCAAACCTCGCAACAACGTTTCCTTGTTCTTCGTTTAGTCCTTTTACCGCACCTGAAATAATACCAATGGAAGAAAAATTGGCAAAAGACACAAGGAAAACAGAAATAATCCCAACTGTACGGGGAGAAAGGCTATTAGAAATTTTACTAAGGTCCATCATTGCGACAAATTCATTCGTTACAAGCTTCGTTGCCATAATGCTGCCAGCTGCGACAATTTCAGAACTTGGTACACCGATAAGGAATGCGATAGGTGCAAATACATAGCCGATTAATTGTTGGAACGTAATACCGAATATAATGAGGAACAGGTCATTAATACAACTAATTAATGCGACAAATCCGATGAGCATAGCGCCGACAACAATGGCTACACGAAAACCATCAAGAATGTATTCTCCAAGCATTTCAAAAAAGCTTTGTTTTTCACCTTTGATTTCTAAAATATCTTCGTCATCTTTAACGTCGTAAGGGTTAATGATGAGTACGATAATAAAACCGCTAAATAAATTGAGAACGAGTGCAGTTACTACATATTTAGGTTCAATCATTGTCATATAGGCACCTACGATAGACATAGATACGGTTGACATAGCAGAGGCACAAAGTGTATAAAGACGGTGTTTTGGAATTTGAGCTAATTGCTTTTTCACTGTAATAAAAACTTCTGATTGACCGACAATGGCAGAGGCAATAGCATTGTAAGATTCTAATTTCCCAAGACCATTTATTTTACTAAGAAAGTACCCGATCCAATGAATAAAAAATGGTAGTATTTTGAAATGTTGTAATATACCAATTAAAACAGAAATAAAGACGATTGGTAATAATACAGTAAGGAAAAATGGCATTTCACCTTTATTTGCAATACCACCAAATACGAAATTTATTCCATCAGCAGCATACTCGAGTAGCTTTGTAAACAGACTGGAAATGACACGAATAAGTATGAGACCGATTTCTGTATTTAATAATAGGTAGGTTAAAATTAACTGTATAATAAGCATGATGAAAATTGGTTTAAACTTAATATGTTTCTTATTGTTGCTAGCAATATAAGCGAGTAAGAAAACAACAATTAGTCCGACGAAAAAAGTAATGAATTTCATGATAAGCCCCCTAAAAGAGATATTCTGCTATATATGTTTTTCATTTCAAGGGAGAATATGCATCTTTGGTAAAGAAAGGAATAGAGAGAGTATGAATATATGTAGAGTGCATCACGTTGCAATTATTTGTTCGAATTATGAGAGGTCAAAGAATTTTTATACTAGAATATTAGGGTTTAAAGAGATAAATGAAGTATATAGAAAGGAACGAGATTCTTATAAATTAGATTTATGTGTAGGAGAAGAGTATCAAATCGAATTATTTTCATTTCCAAATCCGCCTGAGCGCAAAAGTTTTCCAGAAGCAGCCGGTCTTAGACATTTAGCATTTGCTGTTACAAATATAGAAGAAGCTGTGAAGCATTTAAACCAATGTGGTGTTAAGACAGAACCAATCCGTATTGATGAAATAACGGGGAAGAAATTCGTCTTTTTCCAAGACCCTGATGGTTTACCTTTAGAATTGTATGAGGTTTGAAAATTGGTGGATTTTATATAGAGTTGCTTTCCAATAATTGAAGAAACTAAAGTGAAACTTCTTTTTAAAAGGAGGTGTAACTTTAGCTAAGAGAGCTAAAGAGCATATGTGGATATTTTAAAATTATTGATGGTAGTCATTCTTATTGGGTTAACAGCATTTTTTGTGGCTGTTGAATTTGCAATTATTAAGGTACGTAGCAGTCGTATTGATCAACTCGTTAGTGAAAAAAGACGAGGTGCACTGGCAGCTAAAAAGGTAACTTCAAATTTAGACGAGTATTTATCGGCCTGTCAGCTAGGTATTACAATTACTGCTTTAGGGCTCGGGTGGTTAGGGGAACCAACTATTAAACATTTACTCGAGCCGTTGTTTTTAAAATTACAATTCTCACCTGCAATTTCCAGTACAGTTTCATTTATTATTGCCTTTGCAGTAATTACATTTTTACATGTTGTCATTGGGGAACTTGCTCCAAAGACATTTGCTATACAAAAAGCAGAACAAGTTAGCTTATTGTTATCGAAACCACTTATTTATTTTTACCGAGTTATGTACCCGTTTATTTGGGCTTTAAATGGTTCAGCGAGGGTTGTAACTGGTTTATTCGGATTACATCCAGCTTCTGAACATGAAGTAGCTCATTCAGAAGAAGAATTAAGGTTAATCTTATCTGAGAGCTATGAGAGCGGAGAGATTAACCAAAGGGAATTTAAATATGTAAATAATATTTTTGAATTTGATAATAGAGTAGCAAAAGAAATTATGGTACCTCGTACGGAAGTTGTAGGCTTATATGAGGACGAACCATTTGAAACACATATTAAAGTCATCGCACAAGAAAAGTACACGAGATATCCTGTATTTGGTGAAGATAAAGATGAAATTATTGGGATGGTAAATGTAAAAGATTTATTTATTCGTTATATGGATGGTAATCGGGACGAGGAGTGCTCAATTATGCCATATACAAGGCCAGTTATTGAAGTGCTAGAAAATATTCCAATTCATGATTTACTGTTACAAATGCAAAGAAAACACATTCCATTAGCTGTATTATATGATGAATATGGTGGTACAGCAGGGATTGTTACACTAGAAGATATTTTAGAAGAAATTGTTGGAGAAATTCGAGATGAATACGATGAAGATGAGAATCCACCTATAGAGCATGTAAGTGAAGGATATAAAATCGTAGAGGGAAAAGTGCTTATTAGTGAAGTAAATGATTTGCTTGGCATACATTTAATTGCTGATGATGTAGATACAATTGGTGGCTGGATTATGGTACAAAAACAAATCGTTGCTGAAGGAGATGTTATTGAGAAACACGGTTTTTATTTTAAAGTCCTTGAAAAGGATATGCATCAAATTAAACGAGTGGAAATAAGGAAAGTAGAAGAATGATTTTCTATAAACTTTAATAAAAAGGATATACAGAAAAATAAATGTTTGCGCTTTCAAAAAAGGTGCTATATAGTGAAGGTGGATACTGAAAAATTCTTCTGAATGATACTCGTGTTTTTAGAGGGCGGATTTTTTGGATAAGGATTTAGAATGAAAAAGTATAGGTGATAAAAATGATAGCAACGAAGGATATACGTATAGAAAAAGATTTTTTAGGTAAAAAAGAAGTACCAAGTGCAGCTTATTATGGTGTACAAACATTACGTGCCGTAGAAAACTTCCCAATTACAGGATACCGCATTCATCCATCACTCATTACAGCAATGGCAATTGTGAAAAAAGCAGCGGCACTTGCGAATATAGATACTGGTTACTTAGCTAAAGACATTGGACATGAAATTGCAGAAGCAGCGCAAGAAATTGTTGATGGAAAGTTTCATGATCAATTTATCGTGGATCCTATTCAAGGCGGAGCCGGAACTTCTATTAATATGAATACAAATGAAGTAATTGCGAATAGAGCGTTAGAGCGTATGGGATATGAAAAAGGGGAATATGCGAAAATTAGCCCAAACACTCATGTGAACATGGCCCAATCAACGAACGATGCGTTTCCAACAGGGATTCATATTGCAACTCTTATGATGTTAGAAGAGCTTCTTATTACAATGGAAGAACTTCATTCTGCTTTTCGTAAAAAAGCAAAAGAGTTTGATCACGTTATTAAAATGGGACGCACACATTTACAAGATGCAGTTCCAATTCGCCTTGGACAAGAATTTGAAGCGTATAGCCGAGTGCTTGAGCGTGATATAAAAAGAATTAAACAGTCTCGTCAACATTTATATGAAGTGAATATGGGGGCGACAGCTGTTGGTACAGGATTAAATGCAAATCCTACGTATATTGAACAAGTGGTAAAACATTTAAGAACGTTTAGTGGATTCCCACTTGTTGGTGCAGAGCATTTAGTTGATGCAACGCAAAATACAGATGCATACACAGAAGTATCTGCAGCGCTTAAAGTATGTATGATGAACATGTCTAAAATTGCAAACGATCTTCGTATTATGGCGTCTGGTCCACGTGTTGGGTTAGCTGAAATTCAATTGCCAGCACGTCAGCCAGGTTCATCCATTATGCCAGGAAAAGTAAATCCAGTTATGGCAGAAGTAATTAACCAAGTCGCATTCCAAGTAATCGGAAACGATCATACAATTTGCTTAGCATCAGAAGCAGGACAATTAGAGTTAAACGTAATGGAGCCTGTGCTTGTATTTAATTTAATTCAATCTATAAGCATTATGAATAATGGATTCCGTGTATTCCGTGAATATTGTATTGAAGGAATTACAGCAAATGAAGAATTGCTGAAGCAATATGTTGAGAAAAGTGTTGGAATTATTACAGCAGTTAATCCTCATATTGGTTATGAAGCAGCATCTCGTATTGCACGTGAAGCAATTGAAACAGGAAAATCTGTTAGGGAGTTATGTTTAGAACATGGTGTACTGACAGAAGAGGAATTGGATATTATTTTAGATCCATTCGAAATGACTCATCCTGAAATTGCTGGAGCTTCTTTATTAAAAAATAAAAAAATATAATGTGAAAAACACCGATCCATTTGGATCGGTGTTTTATTTTTAAAAGATATTAAACACAGCGTTTAATTGAAGTAAGCTAATAACAGCTAAGAAGATTAAACTGTATTTCATTGCTGTTTTAAATAGAGCAGATTCTTTACCAACTAGTCCAACTGCGGCACAAGCAACTGCTACAGATTGTGGTGAAACCATTTTTGCCATTGTACCACCTACCACGTTTAAGGCAACGAGTGTAGAAGGAACGATGTTTAATTGGTCTGCTGTTACTGCTTGAAGTGGTGCGAATAAAGAACCACTTGAAACTACTGAACCTGTAATGAATACGCCAATCCATCCTAAGATTGGAGAAAGAATTGGGAATGCATTACCAGTAGATGAGAATGCAAGTCCAAGTGTAGATGACATACCAGAGTAGTTCTCTACGTAAGCTAAAGCGATAACGCTACAAATTGTATATACTGGAGCTTTTAATTCTTTCATTGTTTCAATCATTAATTCTTTAACCATTTTACCTTTTACGCGGTAAACGATAAGTGAAACGATAATTGCTAGTACAATCGCAGTAGTTGTAGAAGAAAATACATCAAATTTGAAAACAGCTGCGAAAGGTGTATCAGCTTTTGTAATTGGTGTAGTTTTCATAACAGCATTATGAAGACCAGGGAACTGAATGTTAAATACTAAGTTTGCTAACGCACCATCTGGAGCAAATAAAGCTTTAATTGGTTTTAAATTAAAGATTGTTACAAATGCAGTTAAGAATACGAATGGAGACCAAGCATATAAAATTTGATTGAATGTATGTGATACTTTAGTTTCTTGTTTTTCTTCTTTAGTAGAAGATTTTGGTTGCCAAACACGTAAGAATAATGCAAGAGCAATCATACTTACAACGGCTGCGAAAATATTAGTAAGTTCTGCACCTAAGAAGTAAGTTACAGCGAATTGAGTAATAGCGAAAGAAACACCACTTACAAGAATACCT
Source organism: Bacillus sp. Root131 (assembly GCF_001429475.1). Taxonomy (NCBI): domain Bacteria; kingdom Bacillati; phylum Bacillota; class Bacilli; order Caryophanales; family Bacillaceae; genus Bacillus; species Bacillus sp. Root131. The sequence goes on along the minus strand of NZ_LMJQ01000043.1, from coordinate 114,960 downwards.
TGCCAAGTTTCTTTAATACCTTTAACTCCATCGACCATTGAAACAAGTAAGAAAGGTAAGATAATACTAATGAAAGGTAAAATAAGAACAGTTTGACGACCAATAGTTAATGCGTCAAGTTCAGTTAATTGTGCCGGTACTGTAACTGGAATACCCATAGCACCCATAGCACCACCAGCAATATTAGCTACTAAACAAATACCTGCTGCTTTTAATGGATTAAAGCCCATACCCACAAGTAGTGCAGCTGTAATAGCAACTGGAACCCCTAGACCAGCTGCGCCTTCTAAGAAAGCACCGAAAGAATAAGCAATTAATAATACTTGTAAACGTTGATCATTTGTAATGCTTGAAATACTATCGCGAATAATATTGAACTGCTCTGTTTTAACAGTTAATTTGTAAAGGAAAATTGCGGCGATAACGATAGTACAAATTGGATAAAATCCAGATAAAACACCGAATCCAGCAGATGCTACAGCTACTGTTGCTGGCATTTTATAAACAAATATTGCAAGAATAATAGCGACAATCACACTGTAAAGACCAGCGATATAACTTTTCATTTTCAGTCCCATTAAACAAATGATGAAGCAGAAAATTGGAAGTGCTGCGATTAGTGCAGATAACCAAATATTGTTTAATGGATCATAAATTTGTGTCCAAGTACTCATAATAATGACAACTCCTATCTATTATATGTGAAGAAATTCACATTATTTGTGAAACTATTCACAATCAACTTACATGCTTAGTATATTCTCCTTCAACACTATTGTCAACGTAAAAAAGTATAATTATTCCATAATAGTGTTAAAAGAAAAGCTTTGTTCATAAAGTAGACAAAAAACACACTCAAATGAATTTAAGTGTGCTGTATAAATTATTTGCATATTATTTTGCTTATTCAGATGGCATGTTCCCTATAGGTGTATATTAGATGCCGTCTCTTATCCCGCATTAACGGGCAGTAAGACCCACACCTCAAAATTCAGCGGAAGCAAAGAAGTTAGGTGGGGATCGGGCTGCCAGTAAACGCCCGGTTGGTGAGGGCTGATAATCAGTGGGGATGAACAAAAACCCTACTGATTAAAGTTTGATATATGCACTTATCTGTCCTGTTTGATTTAGTGAGAGAGGAACGGTGAGTGGATTTAATAGGAAGTTTTTCACAACAATTCAACCGCTTGCAATACGAATAAAAAATAAGAAACAAATTTTTAATACCATATCATCTCTTTTTACTGAAAATTCCTTTTAGCGTAACAAAGAGGTTAAGTATAGTTCAACTACATTACGATAGGTTATCAATTATAGACGATATTTTACAATACCGTTACTGTGCATTTCAATGAGGTGAAAATATAACAAAAAGCCTGATAAAACAACGTTTGTAAGCAAAGTATTCGTAGGCCATTATTTTGCTTTTTCGTTATATCATATAGTATAATATTCAAAATCAGCAAGGATTTTTTCCTGAATTTTTGCTGATGAAGATGGAAAAAATTTTCGGCTTTATAGGTTGATAAAGTTATGTCGTAACAGGAAATATAAGAACAGATATATAAATAAATAAAAAGAACATAAAAACGCAAATAAAAACGAAAATGAGGGGAACTTTATGAACCAAAATCAATTCGAATGTCGTATTTCAGAAGAAGATGTACAAATGTTAAGAGCGTTAGCTCACCCACTTCGTCTACGTCTAGTAATGGAACTTATGCAAAGAGGAACATGTAATGTAACACAACTACAGGAAGTGTTAGAAATTCCGCAATCAACGGTTTCACAACATTTAACGAAGTTAAAGCAAAATAAAGTAGTGCGCTTTGAAAGACGAGGATTAGAAGTGTATTATCAAATCCATAATGATAAAGTAAGTGCGGTAGTAAAAACATTATTTTCTTAAAATTTGAATATTATGGAAAAAGACGTGTAGAATATACGTCTTTTTTTATTTGTCAGAAAGGTAGCGAGAGAGTAAATATTAGCATGTGAGGTAGAAATGACTATTAATCAATATGCTGCCTTACCGAATATATTCTAAAAGGAAAAGAAAAAATAGAAAGGAGTGTAGTAAGCAAAAGGAGGGATAGTAGTATGGATGTGAAACGTGTGAAACAAATCTTATCTTCTTCAAGTAGAATTGACGTTACATATGAGGGCGTACCAGTATGGATTGAGAGCTGTGATGAGCAGAAGGGGAGTGCTCAAGTGTATGATGTATCTAATCCTGGTGAGAGCGTTCATGTGGACGTGACAGCTTTAGAGGAGAAATAATAAAAAAGACGCTTCTAATTTTAGAAGCGTCTTTTTGTTATTCCATCATATGTGCAATTTTCTTAGAGAACATAAGAAGTACTAATCCCAGTACAATTACGATAATACCGATGCTTGCGAATACTTCTAAATATCCTAAAGATTGAGTGAAAGCGGCTAATTGTCCTGCTAATAAGTTTGCGAAGCCAGTACCAGCTAACCATACACCCATTAATAATGATGCTAGTTTAACAGGAGCGATTGCACTTACCATAGATAATCCGATTGGTGATAAGAATAACTCACCGATTGTGTGGAACATGTAAGTGAATACAATGAATAGTAAGTTTGCTTTCATTGTAATGTTACCTTCATCGCTACCAGTTTTTAAAACAGCTAAAGTTAGAACTAAATATCCAATCCCTAGTAAAATCATACCTAATGCCATTTTTGTTGGGATTTTCAAATCACCATTTTTTGTTTTTGAAAGCTTAATCCATAACGCAGAAACAGGTAATGCTAGTAAGATAATGAATAGTGGGTTTACAGATTGGAACCAAGGTGTTGGAATTGTAAATCCACCAATTGTACGATCTACGAACTTATCTGTGTAAAGTGTTAAAGAGCTACCAGCTTGTTCAAATCCTGCCCAGAAGAATACAACGAAACAAGTTAAAATTAAAATTGCAACAGTACGTTTTTTCTCTTGTGGTGTTAAAGGTTTTTTCTCAACAGCTTTTGCATTTTGTTCTTTAGATTTTTTACCCACAACTGTTGTTCCAGCTGATCCTAAGTAACGAGGTGCTAATAAGTTAAATGCAATTTGTCCAATAATCATACCGATACAAGCTGTTAAGAAACCGTATCTATAATCTGCGAAGTAACCGCAAATGAATGGAGCGATAAGAGCTCCTAAGTTAATCCCCATGTAGAAGATAGTGAAGGCACTATCACGACGAGAATCGTTGTCACTATATAATTGACCTAATAAAGTCGAAATATTCGGTTTGAAGAATCCGTTACCGATAACTAATAATCCTAATCCTAAAAATAGTCCAGTTTTCGTATTCATTGAAAATAGTACGAAGTTACCAATTGCCATGATGATACCACCAATAGTAATGGCATGTCGCTTCGTAATGAAATGGTCAGTTAACCAACCACCAATAATAGGTGTGAAATATACAAGCATTGTGAAAATACCGTAAATTTGAACTGCAACTGCTTTATCAAATCCTAAACCGCCGCTTACTAAGCTCGTTGTTAAATAAAGAACTAATAAGCCACGCATTCCGTAATAACTAAATCTTTCCCATGCCTCTGTAAAGAACAACAAGTATAACCCTGGTGGATGTTTTTTTGGTGATTGTTGCTCTCCAGCTTTGTCTAATTTTAAAGCTGCATCCATGTTTGTTTCCCCCTAATCCTGTATAACGGATATTTATGTAATCATTTTAATTTACAAAATATTTAGAAGTCAATAGAATTATATGGAAATAGAAAGAAAATTTCTGAAAAAGTTCTATTTTTCTTCGACCGTTACTGTATTTTGCCCTGAAAACAAGATGATAAGCGTTTTCAAATGTAATAATTGAATTCTAAAAGAAAATAAAATAGTGATTAATCAGAAAATTTAGATTAAAATATTTATTCTGATATAAAGAAAATATATTCTATTTACTTTCTCAATATAACATATTGGGAATAAAAATACAAAACGAAATAATGTGACATTTAAGTGAATTGAAAAATAACCAGCTCCATAGAAGGGAGCTGGTTAAGGAAATATTATTTAACAAAGCGTTTTTCGATGTCATCTAATAGTAGGTTAGCGGCCATTACGCCACCAGCTGTATTCCAAATAACGTCATCAACTTTGTATGCTTTACCATTTTTTACTGCATTTAAATTTTTAAATAGCGGATCATTAATATATTCTTTTTCTAATTCAGATCCTTTTTTCTCATTTCCTTTATCGAATGTGAAGTAGAATAATACGTCACCATCCATTGCAGAAATACGCTCTTTAGATACGTTACGCTCTGCAAAATCATCTTTGTTTTGATCTCCAGGACGTTTAAATCCAAGTTCTTTTAAAATAACACCAGAGAATGTATCACCATGATAAATACGAACATCACCAGGCATGAAACGAACCATAGAGATTTCTTGATTTACTTTATCGCCAAGTTTGCCTTTTAAATCTTTCATACGTGATTCGTAATCAGCTACAACTTTTTGACCTTCTTTTTCTTTATTTAATGCTTTTGCATAAAATTTGAAGTTATCTTTCCATTCACCACGTAATGTTTCTGAGAACACAGTAGGTGCAATTGCTTTTAGTTGTTCGTACACTTTTTCGTGACGCATTTTGTTACCGATAATTAAGTCTGGTTTTAAAGAAGCAATTGTTTCAACGTTAACTTGTCCTTCATCACCAACAACTTTTACATCTTTCATTTTATCCTTAATATGTGGATACCATGGGTCACCAGTCCAAGACTTTACAGCACCAACTGGTTTCACACCTAATTCAAGTAAAGCTTCAGTTCCTTCATTTGTTAAGATAACTACACGTTTTGGATTAGCAGGAACTTCTGTTTTACCCATTGCATGTTCTACAGTAACCACTTCTTTTTTATTATCTTCTTTTGTAGATTCTTCTTTGTTACTTGATTTTCCACAAGCGTTTAAAAGCATTGAAAATGCTAGTAAAAATACAAATACTGTAAACGATTTCTTCCGCATGAAATTCATTATGTACCCCCTACATGTTGAGAATATTTTTCAATAGCAAGCATGATATTAAGCCTTTATCTTTTAATTGTCAATATATATGGGTGAAAATAATTCTCATTTCCGTTGACAATAAGAATTAAGTTGAAATACACTAACAACGTATCATTATACATTGAAGGGGAAACGCTGCATGTTATTAAAAACAAATCGAGCAAAAGGGATTGGATTATTTGTTGGAATCATTGCAGTCGTTATTTGTATTTGGGGAAGTATTATTTTCGGATATACAAATACGAGTTGGAAACTAGCATTGGATGCTTTTTTCCATTTTAACGGTTCCAATGAACATATTATTATTCAAAATGTACGTCTGCCTAGGGCGTTAATTGCAGCTAGTGTTGGTGCTAGTTTAGCCATTGCTGGTTGTCTTATGCAAACTTTAACTAAGAATCCACTTGCTTCTCCAGATTTTATTGGATTAAATTCAGGTGCTGCGTTCTTCATAGTTGTAGCAATTGTAATCTTTTCAGTAACATCATTATCAGCTTTCACATGGATCGCCTTTTTAGGAGCGGCGGTTGCAGCTGTACTTGTATTTGCTTCTAGTTCTTTAGGAAAAGAAGGGACTACTCCTCTTAAGTTAACGTTAGCAGGGGTCGCAATTAGTGCGTTATTTTCATCATTAACACAAGGATTACTTGTGTTAAATGAAAAAGCACTTGAAGAGGTATTATTTTGGCTTGCTGGATCTGTGCAAGGGCGAAAGTTAGAAATTTTACAATCTGTATTCCCATATTTATTAATAGGATGGATTGCATCTCTTATTATGGCAGGAAAAGTAAATACATTGATGATGGGAGAAGACGTCGCGAAAGGACTTGGACAACGAACAATTTTAATGAAATCATTCGTGTTACTTATTATTGTACTGTTGTCTGGTGGTTCAGTTGCGGTTGCTGGCCCAATTGGATTTATTGGGATTATTACTCCGCATTTTGCTAGATTTCTTGTTGGAGTTGACCACAGATGGAGAGTGCCTTATAGCGGATTGTTAGGTGCAATACTACTAATATTGGCTGATATAGCAGCAAGATATGTCATTATGCCACAAGAAGTACCAGTAGGAGTTATGACAGCATTTATTGGAGCACCGTTCTTTATTTATATTGCACGTAAGAGAGGGCTTAGCAAATGAAGAAATATATTCCGTTTCGTATAGGAAAAGGCGAGCTCTCGTTTTTAATGTATAAACGAGCTTGTCTCGTCTTGTTAAGTTTACTACTTGTTTTAATAGGATTATTCTTTGCGAGCGCAGGTATGGGAGACATGAAAATTGCTCCTTATGACGTATGGCAAGCAATTACCGGAAATGGCGATGCGATGTCAAACATGGTTGTAAATAAGTTTCGTATGCCGCGTATTTTAATTGCTATCCTCGTAGGAATTGCGCTCGCGGTAGCGGGCTGTATTTTACAAGGGCTTGTTCGAAATCCACTTGCTTCTCCTGATATCATCGGGATTACGGGCGGGGCAAGTGTTGCAGTTGTATTATTTTTAGCGCTATTTAGTGATAAAAATAATGCACTAACGGTAAGTATTCATTATATGCCGCTCGCAGCTTTTGCAGGAGCAACGATTGTAGCGGTTTTTGTATACTTATTTGCATGGCAAAATGATGGATTATCACCAATTAGCCTCGTTTTAATTGGTGTTGGATTCTGGGCATTAACGAAGGCTGCGACAACATTATTTATGTTGCTAGCACCAATTTATCAAGCGAGCCAAGCAAATGTATGGATTACGGGTACCGTTTATGGCTCTTCTTGGCAAAATGTTATGGTACTTGCGCCTTGGGTTCTCATTTTAACAGTAATATCATTTATCGCAGCTAGGCATTTAAATGCACAAGAGCTAGGGGATGATATAGCGGTAGGACTTGGGGTTCCTTTAACGAAGTCGCGTGTATTTATGCTATTACTTAGTACAGCTTTAATTGGTGGTGCGGTAGCTTTTGCCGGAGGGATTGGATTTGTCGGTTTAATGGCACCTCATATTTCACGAAGATTGGTTGGTTCTTTATACGGTGCATTACTCCCAGTTGCAGCTATTGTCGGTGCAATTCTAGTACTTGCTGCAGATTTAATAGGGCGTACAATTTTCACGCCACTTGAAATTCCAGCAGGGGTATTTACATCAGCAATTGGTGCACCTTATTTTATTTATTTACTTTATAAAAGTCGGAATTCATAAAGGGAGATGAATATGCAAAAAGCATTGGAGACGAAACGCTTGACGTTGTCTTATGGTGAAACAAGTATTATTGATGAGTTGAATTTAGAAATTCCAAAAGGCGAAATTACAATCTTTATCGGCTCTAACGGTTGCGGGAAATCAACTTTATTACGTTCACTAGCTAGATTATTAAAACCAACAACTGGTGATATTTTGTTAGATAATCAAGCCATTCAAAGTATGCAAACGAAGCAAATCGCTCGTCAAATGGCGATTTTACCGCAAGGACCACAAGCACCAGAAGGACTTACAGTATTACAACTTGTAAAGCAAGGGCGTTATCCATACCAAACATGGCTGAAGCAATGGTCAGAAAAAGACGAGGAAATGGTACAGAAAGCACTTGCAGCGACAGGTATGACAGAATTTGCTGAGCGTGATGTGCATGCTCTTTCAGGTGGGCAACGTCAACGTGCTTGGATCGCAATGACACTTGCACAAGATACAGATATCATTTTACTGGATGAGCCCACTACATACTTAGATATGACTCACCAAATTGAAGTGCTGGATTTATTATTCGAATTAAATGAAACAGAACAAAGAACAATTGTTATGGTATTACATGATCTAAATTTAGCATGCCGCTATGCAGATAACATTGTAGCAATTCAAGATAAACAAATATATGCACAAGGTAAACCTGAAGAAGTGGTAGATGAGAAACTAGTACGTGATGTATTCCGAATGGAGTGTCAAATTAGTACGGATCCGTTGTTTGGAACACCGCTTTGTATCCCGCATGGAAGAGGAAGACGTGTAGTTAAAGAAGTTGCTCAGGCGATAAGATAAAAAAACGATGAGTGATTCATCGTTTTTTTTTTTATTTGGTACAAGAAAATAAGAGGAAGAGAGGAATTCGTAAGCGACGTTTATACTCTTCTTCATTTTGAAAATAGATTGGATTTGGTGTAGCTTCTTTTAATGATGTAATGGTAAATCCAGCTTGCTGTAATAATGTGAAATACTCTTCCGTTGTACGATGATATTTAATAACTTCTTGGTCAATCCATGGTTCAACCCGTTTGCCTAGTTTAAAATAATCATCGACGAGCCAACTCGTTCTTTTACCACTTGTTTGTAAGCTTTCAAATGAAGAAGTAATAACGGGATGTTGAACGCTAAAGGTAAAGGTGCCATTTGTTTTTAAAGTTTGAAACACATTTTGAAAAATGGTATCAAGATGTTCAATATAATGTAAGGCGAGTCTAGATGTTACTAAATCAAAAGTGGAAGAGGGATAGGTATAATCTTTGAGGTTTAAAAAATGAACAGATCCATTTTTATTTTCTAGTTGATTTTTAGCTTTTTCATACATAAGTTCGGAGCCTTCAATGCCAGTGTAAGAGTAGCATCCCTTTTCTAATAATTCCGCACCAAACTTAGCGTCACCACAGCCTAAATCGAGAATTTGTTTTCCTTGCACATGACCAATGAGCTGAAAGAATACTGGTTTTTCAATGGATTCATTTGGGCTATTTTCTCGGTATCTTCGTTTCATATATTGTTCGAAAAATGCTGTGTTATTGTATACATCAGATTCTGTAAATGCCATGTTTGAAACCTCCCAAAATACTTTTTTAATTCTATCAAATATGAAAAGTAAATGATAGATTTATTATAATGAATCATATATAATCTAAAATTGTAAGCGGTTACTTTAAACTATTTTTCTATAATAAATTCTGAAAACGTGTTAAGCTAGTAGAGGGATTATTAGAACTATTAAGACAATAATCCGCTTACATGAACGATGGGAGGCTTCACGATGTCTAGTAAAACACTTGCAAAATTTTTAGAAGAAAATTTAGAGGATTTAAAATCAAAGGGGCTTTATAACGTAATTGATCCGCTTGAGAGTTCAAATGGACCAATCATTACAATTGGCGGAAAAGAATATATTAACTTATCTTCAAACAACTATCTTGGATTAGCAACAGATAGCCGTTTGCAAGAAGCAGCAATTGGTGCAATTCATAAGTACGGTGTTGGGGCAGGAGCTGTTCGTACAATTAACGGTACTTTAGATTTGCATATTAAATTAGAAGAGACAATTGCAAAGTTTAAACATACAGAAGCGGCAATTGCTTACCAATCAGGATTTAACTGTAATATGGCAGCGATTTCAGCTGTTATGGATAAAAATGATGCAATTCTTTCAGACGAATTAAACCATGCTTCTATTATTGATGGTAGTCGTCTATCAAAGGCAAAAATTATTGTTTATAAACATTCTGATATGGAAGATTTACGCCAAAAAGCAATCGCGGCGAAAGAATCGGGTCTTTACAATAAATTAATGGTAATTACAGACGGTGTCTTCTCAATGGATGGAGATGTTGCAAAACTAACAGAAATTGTTGAGATTGCAGAAGAATTAGATTTAATGACATATGTAGACGATGCACACGGTTCAGGTGTACTTGGAAAAGGTGCAGGAACTGTAAAGCACTTCGGTCTATCTGATAAAGTTGATTTCCAAATTGGTACATTATCAAAAGCAATTGGGGTAATTGGTGGATATGTAGCAGGGAAACAAAACTTAATTGACTGGTTAAAAGTTCGTTCACGTCCATTCTTATTCTCTACAGCATTAACACCAGCTGATGCAGCAGCTTGCATGAGATCAATTGAAATCTTAATGGAAAGCACAGAGTTACATGATCGTTTATGGGAAAATGGCCGCTACTTAAAACAAGGATTAAAAGAACTTGGCTTTAACATTGGGGAAAGTGAAACGCCAATTACACCTTGTATTATTGGGGACGAAGTGTTAACACAAGAATTTAGTAAGCGTCTAAATGAAGAAGGTGTATACGCAAAATCTATTGTGTTCCCAACTGTAGCAAAAGGAAAAGGTCGTGTTCGTAATATGCCTACAGCAGCTCATACGAAAGAAATGTTAGATGAAGCAATTCGTAAGTATGAAAAAGTAGGAAAAGAAATGGGCATCATTTAAGTAAGGGCATCTTTTGAATAGCTTGCAAATGAGGAGTGGGGAAAATGAAAAAAATTCTAGTAACCGGTTCTTTAGGGCAAATTGGTTCTGAACTAGTAATGAAACTTCGTGATGTATACGGCGCATCAAATGTTATTGCAACAGATATTCGTGAAACAGATAGTGAAGTAGTAAAGTCTGGTCCGTTTGAAACGTTAGATGTAACAGATGGACAAAAATTACATGATATTGCAAAGCATAATGAAGTAGATACAATTATTCATTTAGCAGCTTTACTTTCAGCAACAGCAGAAAAAAATCCGTTATTCGCATGGAACTTAAATATGGGCGGACTTGTAAATGCATTAGAAGCAGCTCGTGAATTAAACTGTAAGTTCTTCACGCCAAGTTCGATCGGTGCATTCGGTCCATCGACGCCAAAAGATAATACACCGCAAGATACAATTCAGCGTCCTACTACGATGTATGGGGTAAACAAAGTAGCAGGAGAATTACTATGTGATTATTATCATCAAAAGTTTGGCGTAGATACGCGCGGTGTCCGTTTCCCAGGTTTAATTTCTTACGTAGCTCCTCCAGGAGGCGGAACGACTGATTATGCAGTTGAAATTTATTATGAGGCGATTAAAAAAGGTGCATACACCTCATACATTGCTGAAGGAACGTACATGGACATGATGTATATGCCTGATGCTTTACAAGCGATCATTTCATTAATGGAAGCTGATCCAAGTAAGCTAGTGCATAGAAATGCATTTAACATTACGGCAATGAGTTTTGAGCCAGAGCAAATTGCAGCATCAATTCGTAAACACATTCCGACGTTTACAATGGATTATGCAGTAGATTCAGCTCGTCAAACAATCGCTGATAGTTGGCCAAACTCTATTGACGCAACTGCAGCAATGAAAGAGTGGGGCTTTAAAGCAGAATACGATTTAGACAAAATGACAACGGACATGTTGGCTAAGTTAAAAAAAAAGCTCACAGCTGAGTTAGTGATGAATTAATAGGAAGAGTCGATTCTTAGGAATCGGCTCTTCATTATTTTTGGGAGGAGAGAAGTCTTATGCAAAGAGTAGATGTCGTATACGCACTAATACATGACGAGGAAACAGATAAAATATTAATGGTACATAATGCAGAACAAAACGTTTGGTCATTGCCAGGTGGGGCTGTGGAAAAAGGTGAAATATTAGAGGAAGCACTAATAAGAGAAGTGAAAGAAGAGACAGGTTTAATTGCTACGTTAGGTGGACTTGTTGCGATCAATGAAAAATTCTTTGAGGAATCAGGGAATCATGCACTATTTTTTACATTCCGAGCGAATGTAGTAAAAGGTGAACTTATTGCGGAAGATGAAGGTGAAATTTCTGCAATAGAGTGGGTGGATCGAACAATTGCGAATGAGCGCTTCCCATACTATGACGGAGGATTTGAATCCTTATTAGAAGTAGCCATTCCATATAAGTTTCAACCAGAAACAAAGTAATTGAATGAAAAAACAGGAGCCACAAGGCTCCTATCTTCTATTCAATCGTCTTCAGTAATAATTTTTTCAGTAATGGTTTAATCTTCAATCGTAAATCTTCAGCATGATTTGCAACTAAGAAGTGATGGTTATAAATGTTCTTCATCAATTGATAAGTTGCTTCTTTTGCCTCGCCTTCTTCGATGAAGATACCGATTACTTCCATGCCACTTTTACGCGCGAGTTTAACAGCTTCATGCGTATCTAAAATTCCATCTTGTTGATAGTCTAGCGCAGAAGGCTCACCATCTGTGAAGACTAGTAAGAATTTATGTTTCTCAGGTCTTTTTGCAAGTTTTTCAGAAACGATACGAATAATATATCCGTCGCGGTTATCTTCTTCTTCACGAAGTTGCATAATTTCCGGACCAACGTTTGGTAACGTTGAGTTTTTATAATTTACAACTTCATGGATAACGTTCGGCTTATCTTCAGGTTTAGCGCTAGAGGCATCTTCCCAAAATCCGCTAATAGCGTGCGGGATTTTTAAAGATTTTAAAGCTTCATGGAATAGTACAACACTCTTCTTCGTCTCTTCCATTTTGTTATACATAGAACCAGAACAGTCAACTAACAGTTGGAATGCAACATCGAGTTCTTGTGACTCTTGTCCTTTTTTATAAAACATACGCGGTTGTTTTTCGGTATAAATACGAAGGAATTTTTTGCGAAGCCTTCCGTAATATTTATCATTATTCGCATTCGTTTTATTTTCAATCGTTTTTTCGATAATTTTCTTTAATTCTTTTACATCTTTATTGACGACTGATTTGATAGCTTGGTAATCTTTTTTCTCATCGATATTTGCTTTGCGAGCTTCTTTAAATGTATGAGAAGCACCTACATTATACTTACCGTATGCACCGTCGTGCTGGCTAGAAGCGTGTGAAGCTCTTGCTTCTTCTGTATCAGCGCCATCAAAGTTGGATTGTGTACTTTTTTGAGAAGTACCTTGTACAGAACCAAGTGCTTGGTCGCCATCTTCTGATTCACGAGCAGTATCGCCCATCATGTTTGTTTTTGTTCCGCTTTCTAATTCAAAGCGTAAAAAGTTCTCGTTTTCGTTATTTTTATTTTCACGATGCCATGTGGAGAAACTTTCATCCATTTTGTTTTTATTTTCATCGTCATCTATAAGCTGTGTATCATCATTTGCTAAATCTTCGACGCGACAGTTCTTTTCGTCTGCAAGAACAGATAAGTAAAGTGGAGCATGTCCGAAATAGTTGTTAAGCATATCACTTTCAAGAAGCGCCTCTAAGCGATAGCGAATTTTCTCAACGACATACATAATATCTTCTGTATTACGTGCTTGGAATGTTTCATGTAAAATCGCTTCAATTTGCTCAAAATATTCATTATTAAACATTTCATATTTATCGCTCGTTAATGAAAGATAGCATAGGCAAAACAAACGATCACCGTGATAATTACGAACGCGGTTTATTTCATTTTGAGAGCCGAAATAATTGCGGTACATTTCTTTTCGGCGTTTAAAAATATGCTTCGTGCCAGGACGTAAGTTCTTTACGATTTCCTCAACGCGTAAATCTTCTAATAGAACAAATAATTGTGTTAAAAACTTTTTTAGGGGCGATTCTTGCAATTCAATCGCATAAGAACGAATTAAAGTCATGTCCGAGTAATGTTTATTACCAAGTGCTTTTAAGAACACTTCGCTTTTTAATCCGATTACTGTATCTTCTTCTTTTCGATCATCCCAAAAGTGACTAATGACAACTTTCTTTTCAATTTCGTCGTAGTATGCTTTATAGCCATATTCAAGATAGGCATCGTCTTCTTTTAGAAGGGCATACATTAAGTTTTCCATTTGTAGAAACAGCGACGCATCAATTTTTTTGTCACTAAAAATTTGTCTCATAAATTATCCCTCAAAGAAATAACTTTCTGCTAATTCACGGACAGTCATTTGTTCTGTTTCATCATTAAGTTTTGCAATTATGCTTCGTTCAATAGCGCGCATAACAGGAATATATACACCTAAATCACATGCGTCGATAATACCACGAATACTTGCTGCTTCTTCACTTACACGTCCATCGCGAGCTAAAGGCATAAGGTCGCTTGCAAATGCAACAAACTTTTCAATTGTTGCAACATCATTTAATTTTGATTCTGCTAATAATAGTTCTTTTAATGTGTCACCTTGAATGTAAGGAACTTCAATAATAACGAAACGGTTTTTTAATGCTTCATTTAGTTCACTTGTTCCAACGTAACCTTCGTTAATCGCAGCAATTACACGGTATTCTTCATCACCGTATACAACCTCTTGTGTAAATGGGTTTGTGATCATTTTACGGTAATCTAATGCGCCGTGAAGTAGCGGTAAAGTTTCAGGTTTTGCCATATTGATTTCGTCAATATATAGGAAGTGACCGTTCTTCATTGCTTTCATAAGAGGACCGTTAACGAATGAAACTTCAGATGCACCATCTTTCGTTTGTAGTGTGTTGTATCCTAAAATACCTTCTACATCTAAGTCGACAGAGCAGTTAATGCTATGCATTGGTTTTTGAAATAAAGAAGAAAGAGTTTCCGCTAGTACTGTTTTACCACTACCAGTCGGTCCTTTTAATAGAATGTTCTTGCCAAGAAGAAGTGCTGTAATCGCATCTTCGATAATGCTGTTATCAGATGCTTTATATATTTTAGTACCGATTAAATGAGCATTTTCACCAGCTTCTTGTTTATTCTTTTCATGAATCGTAGAAAGCTGCTGTTTTAAATCAGAATGTATATGAAATTGTTCTAACATGTATTTCCCACCTAACATTATTTTCATAAAGTAATACATCTTATGATAACTTGTTTTAATATGGTATGCAAAGAAAAGGAAGGAGGATAAAGGGAAAAGAAAAAGCAATCAAGATGAAGTTGATTGCTTACAGTAAAGGAGAAATGAGCCTCATGAAAGACTCCAATATGCGTTTTTTTATACTTCTTTTTTGGAAAGAGTTCCATTTAATTTCAGTTGAATGTTTAAAATCTTTTTCAAAATCACGTTTAATATCGTGAACTGTTTTTGATTCATAAAGTACGCTAATAATTTCGTAATTCAATTCAAAGCTACGTACATCCATGTTCGCTGTTCCGATAGTTGCAATTGTATCATCAACGAGTACAATTTTTGCATGCATAAAACCATCTTTATAACTGTAAATAGAAGCACCAGCTTTTAAAAGTGGAGTGAAATAGGATTGAGATGCTTGATCACTAATGATGCTATCACTTTTACCTGGATATAAAATCCGTACATCTATTCCGGCAATTGCACTTAAGCGTAATAATGTTAAAGTTTCTTGATCTGGAATAAAGTAGGGTGTAGCGATCCAAATGGATTTTTTTGCAGAGCCCATAACAGCTAATAATGTATTACGAATACTTTTATCATCGGAGCTTGGTCCGCTTGCTACGATTTGAACAGCACCTTCTGCATGTGAAATCTCTTTACCTGGGAAGTATTGTCTATTCATGAATTGATCCCAGGAATAAGTATTTAAACCACTAGAGGCATAGAGCCAGTCTTCTAGAAAGATTGCTTGTAATTTATATAATGCTTTTCCTTCTATTTTTAGATGACTATCACGCCAAACAGGAAATTTCTTTGAACGGCCAAGATATTCATCACCGACATTGAGTCCTCCGGTAAAACCAATTTCTCCATCTACAATAACAATTTTTCGATGGTTACGATAATTGACAGTTTCAAGTAACCAAGCTGAAAAAATAGGGTCAAATTCTACAATTTCAATCCCAGCTTCTTTCATAGGTTGCAAAAATCGTCTTCTTAACGTGTTACTTCCAAGACCATCATAAAGGAAGCGTACAATAACACCATCTTTTGCTTTTTGTATTAAAGCATCTCGAACTTTTGTACCAATTTCATCAGATTTATAAATGTAGTATTGAATATGTATATGATGTTTTGCCTGCTCTATAGCTCGCAAAATTTCTGAAAATGTTTGATCTCCGTTTGTTAAAAGTTTTGTAGTTGTTTTATCTGCGGCAGGACCGCCTCCAAATTTTTGTATGACTTCTGTTAAATGTATGGAACGTTCATTTAGTGGGACTGTGAGTAATAACTCTAGTCTTCTTCCTTCTAATATTTCACGGAATAATTTTCTTTGTTCTTCTGAACGATGGAGATGTTTTTTTCTTCTCCAGCGGCTGCGCCCGAAAATAGCGTATAAAAGCACACCTATAATAGGAAGAAGTGCTAATACTAAAAACCATGCCAATGTGCTTTGTGGAGATCTATTTTCTATAAAGATAACGAATGAAATTCCTACGATTGTGATGGACCATAGAGCACCGACAAATGTATATAACGAAATATACGATGTATTTAATAGGAACAGAACGATAGATACAATTGTAAATATTAATAGTAACTGAACGATAGGCTTCTTCATTTCTATATAATTCCCCTAATCTTTTTTCAATATAGATTTCTTAAATAGAAGATGTAATATGACATCTTTATTATAAGGTGTTTTGCTTTTTTTACAAAATATAGACATTTCACCTATACTTTCCGCATTTGTCCTACATACAGTGTACTATCACATTTTTATCCCACTCTTAATGCATATGAAAATGAAAAAATCGAAAAGGAGCGGAGAAACATGAATTATATAGAAAATAATGGATTGTATTATCGGAATCATCATCATGGAGGACACAATCATGGTGGGCACAATCATAACGGCGGACATCATCACCATGGAGGACACAATCACCATGATCACCATCATCATCACGGAGGCGGATGGGGCTGGGGGGGTAGTTCATGGGGAGGCGGATTTTTCCCTGGAAGCTTTGCAGGAGGAGTGTTAGGTGGACTGACAGCTGGCGCATTAACGGGTGCAGCAAGTGGAGGGTATTATCCAGCGCCATATCCAGTAACTTATCCATCACCATACCCTGTAACGTATCCAATGCCATACCCAGGTTATCAGCAAATACCATATTCGTATTAAACTAAAAAAGAGGCTACCCTCTTTTTTAGTTTAATACGGTATTTATTTATAAAATACTTCCAAAATTAAGGTGAAAATATGTTAATATTTTGTTATTGTAATTCAAAAACATATACATTAATGTAGATTTTCATATTATTATTCGTGAATAGTTATGTAGTATGGTCTAATTTCTATTTTGTTATTAAAGAGTAAAGAGATCAGATGTGAATGGTATTAGTTAGAAACAGGGCTTGGATAGAGCCACTTAAAAGGATTGCAGTATAATAAGGTGCGAAATAATTAGGGAGATGAGAAGCTACTAGTTATAATTGAAACGGTATAATATTGCTTTTTATTACAAATAATATTATGTTATTTTAATCGGTCTATTTAAAAAGATAATTTATGTAATGGGCTAGTATTAGAAAATGAAATATCTCTATTTCTATGAAGAGAAACAGGTTGTGTTTTAGTCAGATAGGAAGCAAGGAGAGATGCGCATGCTAGAACAGAGAGGTCATGCATTATATGACTCTTCATTGCGAGATTTAAAGTTAGCATTAGATGAGTCTTCAATTGTTGCAATTACAGATCGAAAAGGTCTTATTACATATGTAAATGATAAATTTTGTGAAATCTCTAAATACAAAAGAGAAGAATTAATTGGAAAAGATCACCGTATTTTAAATTCAGGACATCATCCGAAAACCTTTTTTCAAAACTTATGGAAACGTATTTTGAATGGGAAAGTATGGACAGGTGAGATTCGGAATCGAGCAAAAGATGGTACATATTATTGGGTCAAAACAACAATTGTTCCATTTTTAAATGAAAAAGGAGAGCCATACCAGTTTATCGCAATTCGAAATGATATTAGTAGTAGAAAAGAAGCAGAACATAGATTGCGGCTAAGTGAAAGTCGTTATAGGGAACTTGCCTATCATGATGCTTTAACCAGTTTGCCGAACCGTTTGCAATTAATAACAACCGTTAATAAATTGATTGCAGATAAAAAAGAATTTGGTATGATTTACTTTGATTTGGACCGTTTTAAATTAGTAAATGATACGTTAGGTCATATGATAGGGGACTTACTTTTAAGCGAAGTCGCTTCACGGTTGCATTATGTACTAGGAGAGAAAGATGTTCTGGCTAGGCTAGGTGGCGACGAATTTGTGCTGTTAACAAAAAATCATAGGCAAGATGATATGAGTCAGTTAGCGACATCTGTGTTGTCATGTTTTCAGGCACCATTTATGTTGGAAGGCCATGAAGTATACATTTCAGCTAGTCTAGGACTTTGTTCTTATCCACAAGACGGACTAGACGTGGAAACGTTATTGAAAAACTCTGACTTAGCTATGTATAGTGCAAAAGAACAAGGTAGAAACGCTGCATGTTTCTTTACAGATGAGCTACGGGCGAAAATAAATCGTAGAATGAAAGTTGAGTTTGCTTTGCAAAAGGCAATTCGTGATGAAGAGTTAGATGTAGCATTGCAGCCTATTATTGATTTGAAAACGAAGAGATATTCTGGTATAGAAGCTTTAGTACGCTGTATGACAGAAGACGGCCCCATTGCACCAAGCGAATTTATCCCGGTAGCTGAAGAGTCTGGACTTATTATAAAGCTAGGAGACTGGGTATTAGAAAAATCGTGCCGATTGTTTAAAACATTGCCAAATTATCAAGAAGGACTAAAGTTATCTGTGAATTTATCTATACAACAATTAATGCAGAAACGTTTTATTTTGTCTGTACGTAGCATTTTAAAGAGAACTGGTTTTCCTCCGAACCGTTTAATATTAGAAATAACGGAAAGCATTGCAGTCCGCCATTTTGATTATATTATTGCTACATTACAAGAATTAAGAAATATGGGTGTTTTAATTGCTTTGGATGATTTCGGAACTGGCTATTCTTCCTTATATTATTTAAAACAACTACCACTGGATATTGTGAAAATTGATCGTAATTTTATTCGTGAATTTCATTATGATCACGCGCAACCAGAACGAACAATTGTAAAATCTGTTATTGAAATTGCTCATAGTTTAAATTTAGCAGTAGTTGCTGAAGGGGTAGAAACAGTAGAGCAAGAGAGTTTGTTACAATCAATGAGCTGTGATTATGTACAGGGATTTTATTATGCGAAACCTTTATCTGTAGGAGAGTTAAAAGAAAAGTTAATTACAGATTTTTAATAAAAAAGAGAAGCCAGCAGCTTCTCTTTATTTAATCCGTTTTTTGTGAGTCTTTCATTAGTACTGGATAAAGAATAAGACCTAATACGAACAATCCAATTCCTAAGAAGAACGTTTTTAAATCAGCAGTTCCCGTTTTGATAACCCAAATTGAGTATACAAATGCTAATGTAGTGATGATCCCGTCCTTTATTCGAGAACCAGGCATTATATCATACGTTTCTCCTGTAATAACCAGTTTGAATTGGTACAGAGTAGAAACTAGGTATGGAATTAAATAGGCTAATGTTGCTACGACAATAGCGAAACTATACGCTTCTGAAACAGTACCAGAAATCGTTGAAAATAAGAAAATTTGCGTCATTACATTTGTAATCAATAATGATTTTGAAGGACTACCTTTTTTATTTGTTTTCCCGAAAAACTTAGGGAAAAGTCCATTCTTTGCTGCCTGGTAAGGTACTTCTGAACTAACAACAATCCAACCAACTGTAGATCCAAATAAAGATATAAGAGCGAGTAAAGCCATGATATATGCGCCTTTATTTCCAATTGCTAAATTTAATGCGTCTACTAATGGTTTTTGAGACTCTTTTAAAGCATCTTGCGGAAGAGCTCCCATTGTAAGTAAAGTAATTGACATGTAAATAAGAAGAGCGATAATTAATCCGAAAATCGTAGCTTTTTTTACATCGCGCTGTGATTTTGCACGATTAGAAAGCATAACTGCTGATTCAATACCGATAAATGCCCAGAGTGTTGCAATAGCAGCTGAATTGATTTGTCCACCTAACGAGATGGATTGTCCTGCTTCATTCATAAAGGTTTGACCGTCTCCGAAATTAGAGGCATTGAAAATGAATAATGTAATTACAATAAACATTGTAAATCCGATAATTTTTGCAATGGTAGCAAGTAGATTCATATTTCCAGCTCGATCAATATTTTGAGAAAGAATATATTGAATTCCCCACAGCATAAGGCTACATACGAGGAAAGTTAATCCTTTTCCGAGTTCTAGTGAAAATCCGTTTATTGAAAAAAGAATTTGCTTACTTTGTAAAACTGGAAAGAATGTTGATAAATATCCAGCAAAGGAAATAATAACAGATGCTGTTGCAGCCCAGTTAGCAGCCCAATATCCCCATGCCATACTATATCCCGCAACTTTACCAGCTTTTTTTGAAGGAAACATCGCTTGAGCGTAGCTTTGTGGTCCAGCTTTTAATTCTGGTTTCCGAATCGCTAAATTTCCAAATACAAGTGCAATCATAAATACGCCAAGGCCTGTAATACTCCATGCGAGTGTAGAACCCATTGGCCCTGATACTTGTGCTAAATTTGCTGGAAGCATAAATACGCCACCGCCAACCATATTCCCGATAACAAATGCTGTTAAAACCCATAATCCCCATTTTTTCGTTTCCATTTTTGTTAACTCCTTTGTAGTAAGTTTTGCTTAAACATCATTTTTTACTAGCTTTTTGACAATAAAAAAAGAGCCATGTAGATAAAAAAATACCTACATGGCTCTTTCGCCAAAGCGTAGGTACAACGGGAATAACCCTTGTACCTACGCGTAATTTTTCCGCTAGGTTTCAAGGGTTACGTATGATGATGATGTTTTTGTGCAAATGAAACTACAGTTGTTGTATAAGTAAGCATAGTTCTTTGCTCCCTTTCTCCTCTGATTTTGAAGTTAGTATACTACATGTTTTTTTGAATGAAAAGAAAAATATAAAAATTTTTATAAAAATACGTTTTAAAGATTAAATATTTACCTATATTTTTCTTGTACTGGAAAATAAGTGAGAGATTGGCAGAAGAGTGAAGCATGTTATAATACATATAGAATTAGAAGGTGACAAGGGGCTATTGTAGATGATGAGTAAGTATGAACAAATTTATACAGAAATCAGTAAATCTATTGATAATAAACAATTAAAAGAGGGATGCAAAATCCCATCAGAAACAGAATTAATGAAGCAGTATGAGGCAAGCCGAGGCACGGTAAGAAAAGCTGTAGATTTACTGCAAGAGCGTGGATATGTGCAAAAAATTCATGGAAAAGGTGTTTTTGTTTTAAAGCGAAAAAATATTGAATTTAATTTTGGCGGTATTGTAAGTTTCCAAGAAGAAAATGAACGTTTAGGACGTCATTGTATTACGGAAGTTGTGGAAATGGACAAAGAAAAAGCCACAAAAGAAATTGCGAAATTATTAAATGTAAAAGAAAAAACAGAGATTGATCATATTAAACGTGTACGAAATATTGATGGAGAAAAAGTAATTTTAGATATAAATCATTTTGTATCTGAGTTTATTCCAGGATTAACGAAAGAAATTGCAACTGCATCGATTTATAAATACATTGAGAAAGAGCTTGGGCTACATATTAGTTATTCGCAGAGGGTAATTGAAGTACAGCCGTGTACAGAGGATGACAGAAAGTATTTAGATTTAAATGGAACAGACTATGTTGTCGTTGTGAAAAACTTTACACATTTGTATGATGGAAGTCAGTTTGAATACACAGAATCACGCCACCGTTTAGATATTTTTCACTTTTCGGATGTGGCACGCAGGAAGTAAAGAGGTGGAACAAAATATTGTTTCATCTCTTTTTTTATAAAAAAAAAACACAAACTCGTATATACGAGTGTTGACTAACTTATATATACGAGTTAATATGTAATTGTAAACGGTATCAAAAAAAGAAAAGAGGGACGGGAATATGGGGAAAGACTATCGTAAAACAGCAGAGGAAGTGTTGCAGTATATTGGTGGGAAAGACAATATTGAACAAGCTGCACATTGTGTGACGAGGCTCCGTATCGCTTTAAAAGATGAAAGTAAAATAGATAATGATAAATTACAGTCTGTTTCATTAGTGAAAGGAGCGTTTCATAACGCTGGTATATTTCAAGTTGTAATTGGTCCAGGGGATGTAGATCGTGTTTACGCTGAATTGATAACGCTTGCAGGTATGGAAGAATCGACTGTAGCTGACGTAAAAGATTCTGGAAATCAGAAGTTAAATCCAGCTCAAAAGTTTGTGAAAATATTTTCGGATGTATTTATGCCGATATTACCAGCGATCGTAACAGCTGGTTTACTAATGGGTATTAACAATCTATTAGGGGCAAAGGACTTATTTTTTGATGGGAAAAATTTATTAGATGTTTATCCGAACTTAGGCGGGCTTTGGGATTTAATTAATATGATGGCCAATACAGCATTCGTATTCTTACCAGCACTTGTCGGGTGGTCAGCAACGAAGCGTTTTGGTGGTAGTCCAATACTAGGGATTGTTATGGGATTAATGCTTGTGCACCCGGCCTTATTAAACGCTTGGGACTATGGAAAAGCAGCGACTGGTTTAGAGGGTCAAAAGATTGAGTACTTCAATATTTTAGGACTGTTCCAAATTGAGAAGGTAGGATATCAAGGACAAATTTTACCTGTTTTAGTAGCAGCTTTTGTATTAAGTAAAGTGGAAATTTTCTTAAAGAAACATGTACCAAATGCAATTCAATTATTAGTTGTACCAATTACAACAATCGTTGTGACAGGTGTGTTAGCATTAGGAATTATCGGTCCGGTTACACGTCATATTGGAGATTTATTAACAGTAGGATTAGTAGGTGTATATGAAACAGTACCAGTAGTTGGAGCAGTATTGTTTGGAGCATTATATGCACCGCTTGTAATTACAGGTATGCATCATATGTTTATTGCAATTGATTTACAATTGATTGCACAGCACGGTGGCACATTCATTTGGCCAATGATTGCTCTTTCTAACATTGCGCAAGGTAGTGCGGCACTTGCAATGTTCTGGATTTCTAAAAATCAAAATGATAAAAGTATGGCATCAACATCAGCCATTTCAGCATACTTCGGTATTACAGAACCAGCGATGTTTGGTGTGAATTTACGAAATAAGTTCCCGTTCTATGCAGCGATTATAGGGTCTGCTGTGGCAGCGATATTCATTACATTAAATGGTGTATTAGCACCTGCTATCGGAATTGGCGGATTGCCAGCATTTATTTCTATCATTCCGAAATCGATTCCAATGTTTATTGTAGGAATGATTATTGCAGTTGTAATCCCATTTACTTTAACATGGTTATTTGCAAAAAGAGTCAAACAGAAGTAGGAGGAAGTTAAACATGAAGGATTGGCATAAAAGTGTAGTCTATCAAATTTATCCGAAGAGCTTTAATAGCTATTACAATAAAGAAACCGGTGATATAAAAGGGGTTACAGAGAAACTAGATTATTTAAAAGAACTCGGAGTGGATTATATTTGGTTAACACCGATATACCAATCACCACAAAATGATAATGGATATGATGTAAGTGATTACTACAGCATTGATCCATCTTACGGAACGATGGAAGAGTTTGAGGAACTTTTAGCAGAAGCGAAAGTACGTAACATTGAAATTATGCTTGATATTGTTGTAAATCATAGTTCGACTGAACATAAGTGGTTTAAAGAAGCGAAGGAAGATAAAAATAGTCCATATCGTAATTACTATATTTGGCGTGATGAAAAAAATAATTGGCAGTCTAAGTTTGGTGGATCTGCTTGGAAATATGATGAGAAGACGGAGCAATATTATTTACATTTATTTGATGAAACACAAGCTGATTTAAATTGGGAAAATGAACAACTTCGCGAAGAAGTATATGATATGATGCGTTTTTGGCTGGATAAAGGGGTAACAGGATTCCGATTAGATGTCATTAACTTAATTTCAAAAGACCAATGTTTCTTAAACGATGAAGGTAATACTGCGACAAGTGATGGACGCAAGTATTATACAGATGGTCCGCGTGTTCATGAATATTTACAAGAGATGAACCGAAAAGTTTTTGCAGGAAAAGATGTAATTACAGTTGGAGAAATGTCATCTACGACAATTGATAATTGTATTAAATATTCTAATCCTGAGCGTAATGAACTGAGCATGACGTTTAGTTTCCATCATTTAAAAGTAGATTATCCGAATGGTGATAAGTGGACGAAAGCAGAGTTTGATTTTATTAAATTAAAAGAGATTATGTCTAACTGGCAAATTGAAATGCAAAAGGGCGGAGGATGGAATGCGTTATTTTGGTGTAATCATGACCAACCTCGCATAGTGTCACGCTTCGGTGATGATAGAAAGTACCGAAATGAATCTGCGAAAATGTTAGCGACAGCTATGCATATGTTGCAAGGAACACCTTACATTTATCAAGGCGAAGAAATCGGTATGACGAATCCTAAATTCGAGTCCATCGAGCAATATCGCGATGTGGAATCGTTAAATATATACGATATCAAGCGAGAAGAAGGATTATCAAAAGAAGAGATTATCGGGATTTTAAAACAAAAATCTCGTGACAACTCTCGTACTCCGATGCAGTGGAATGAAGAGATGAACAGTGGTTTTACAACAAGTACACCTTGGATTTCAGTGGCTGAAAACTTTACAGAAATAAACGTAGAGAAGGCATTAGAAGATAAAGAGTCTGTATTTTATCATTATAAAAAGTTAATAGAACTTAGAAAAACGTATGATGTAATTACAGAAGGAGAATATGCTATTTTGGATAAAAATGATCCTAAAATTTGGGCATATACTCGTACTACAGAAAGTGAAGTACTACTTGTTATAAATAACTTCTATGGAGAAGAAATAACGTACTCTGTACCAGCGCACGTTCAATTAGATGGAATGAAACAAGAAGTACTACTGTCGAATTATAAAGATGCCAGCAAGGATATTGCAAAACTTAACTTAAGACCATATGAATCAATTGTGTATCGATATACGAAATAAAAAGGTTGTATGCCGCATGGGCATACAACCTTTTATTTTAAGACACCACTATACAAAATGCTTACTTCTACTTCAGGTTTAAACTTTACTTTTGCATAATCTTTATCCCAATTTTTTTTCCTCCATAACTCAGGGTGATAAGCGATAAGGTGTCTGCCGATACCGAAAGCATCACAGTTTGCTTTTTGGAGTTTGTTTATTATTTTTTTCGCCTCTTTCGTGAGCGGTTTAGACAGTTCTTTATTTAGTTTTTCTCTGTCGTCCATTGTATACAGATTATCTCTTGGAGATTCAATTGCTATAACTTTTAGTTGGAGCTTAATGTGAGCATAAACATTTCCTTTTTTATCTGTTGTTATTTTTAAGTTTCGTTTTAATTTCTGATTGCTCACGTCAATGGTAATGTAGTCAGACGTATTAGATGAATCGCTATTTGTAAGCTTTTGGGTTATGCGAGCGCTCGTTCCCATTTTATCAGTTAGTAATACGAAGAGTACCGATTGTCGTGAAGGTAAAAGCCCAGTTAATTTATCCTTATTAAATAGAGCTATCCCATTGGTTACAACTTCTTTTCCTTTTAGCTTTATAGATGGGAGGGTGAAATCTTTGCCGGGATCTAACATTTTTGTAGCGGCTGTTTCCAAAGTTTCATTTGGAAATATGCTCATGTCCTCTAAGCTTTTAATTTTTTTCTTTAGAAAATCTCCAATTAGTAAATTTCCTACTTTCTTTTTTTCTAGTATTGCAGCTGTTTCACCATCTACTGAAATAAGTTTTACCAGAGCAGTGGGGTTTGTAGGGTCCCGAAAACTAATATCTAAATAAGGTAATATCCCCTTTTTTTGAATTTTTGTTCCCAATAGTTGCACACCGTATTTGAAATAGCGAATATTTCCAGTCACATTTTCTTTCAAAGTATCGCTAGTATCGCGTATGTTACGGCCGGTTGCTGAATGTATTTCATTTTCAAATGAAGATTGTTGGCTTCCTGAACTTCTTACAAGTTCAACCGTTTGCTGAAGTTAATTTTCTTCTGTAATATCAAATCCAATACTATAAGCTAATCTAGCCTCTCTTAAAGGCTCTTGATCCCAGCAACCAGAAAGAAGTGAGCTAGCACATAAGATACTACATAATTTAACTGTTTTTTTGTGCATATGGAGCTCCTTTCTTATTTCTTAATAAGGAATAAAGAAGAAATAAAAAAGGAAGAACGATAATGAAAATATAAGTGAATTTATCAGTGAAATTTGCAATCAATTTTAATTCTTCAGGTGTATCTATAAATAAGGCGATACTAAAAGAAATAACTCCAACAATTGGAACAGATTTTTTATGATTAGCAAGGTTGAATATATGCCCAATACCTATAGAAGCAGCAGCGTAACAACTAGCAATAGAAGCTACGACAGTTATCATCCAAATTGGTATGAATATTAAATCAGTACGGTCTACAATCCCAATATGTAAGGAGCGCAATAAGTAAGCAACTGGCTCTGGAATAAGCTCAACTTGCTTTGGACTAAATACGATAAAGCAAATCCAAACAGTAAAAGCATAAAAAAGAGTTACGAATCCGTTAGCGATAGAAATTGCCTTTAGTTTTGCAACAGCAGTCCCATTTACTTTAGGAAATGCGATGAGAAAGATTTCAAAACCATACATAGCTGTAATTGTTTCTTTCGATGCTTTAATAATATTCCACCATCCAGCCTCTGTAATGGGAAAAATATAAGAAAAATCAGCCCGTGAGAGCCCAAGTCCAATTAAAAGCGCCATAGGTAAAATGAGAATAGAGGCCATGACATAAAATCGTACAATTACTTTAAAGGTATTATAGGCTACGTAGCAACAAGCTATTGTAAATAATAGGAGAATTGCGTACCAAGGAGTTGCTTGTAAAATCCATATTTTAATGACGGTACATGCATTTAACATAACGGTCATACCGATAAGAGTAAAATAAAAAACATAAGAAAACCCTAATAGTTTTCCAAATTTATTACCAAACATCATACAAGCAATTTCATACATATTTGCATCAGGAAACCTTCTTAATAAAAACCACATGAGTAAAATGATAAGTTGAGTTGCCAGCCCCGCAATGAGAACAGAAATCCATCCACCACCTTTTGCTATTGGGTGAAGACGGTTTGGGAGAGAAAGTATACCAACCCCGATTTGACATTGGATAACGAAAAAGGTCAATTGAACAAGTGAAATTTTACTTTGCGTGTTTGTCACCGTTCTCATCCTCTCTCGTTACATGTTGTCGTTGCATTTTTTTTGGTTTTGAATCATGTGGTCGTTCCCAAAATGACCAAATTGGAAATCTTACAAAGGAATCTTTCATATCTTTTATCCGCATTGGTGCAAGAGGAGAAAGATATGGTGTATGAAAAGAATGAAGTTGACATAAATGAACGAAAGTTATAATTATGCCGAATGAAATCCCTACATAGCCGAATATAGCAGCAAGAACCATTAACGGGAAACGCAGAATCCGAACTGCTGAACTCATATCATTTGATGGTACGAGAAAAGAAGCAATTGCAGTTAAAGCTACAACGATAATCATTGTGTAAGAAACGAGTCCAGCTTTTACAATTGCATCCCCAATTACTAAACCGCCTACAATACCGATTGTTTGTCCAACGCGGCTCGGCAAACGAATACCAGCTTCTCGTAATAATTCGAAGATCAATTCCATTAAGAGAGCTTCAAAAATAGGAGGAAGTGGCACTTGTTCTAATGAGGCTTTAATTGTATAGACGAGTTCGAGTGGCAACACATCTGGATGAAAAGCGACGGTTGCGATATATATAGCTGGTAAGAGAAAGGCGATTAAGAAACTTACTAAGCGAATCATTCGGACGAAAGAACCGACGATCCAGCGGTTATTATAATCATCTGGTGATTGATAGAAGGCAAAGAGTGTAACAGGAACGATAAGTGCTGTTGGATCTCCATCTGATAAAATAGCGACTCGTCCCTCCATTAAATTAGCAGCAGTTCTATCTGGGCGCTCTGTATTTAATTGCTGTGGGAATGGTGAGAAAGACGTATCTTCTATAAATTCTTGTATGTAGCCTGGTGGCATGAGTGCGTCTGTCTTAATCATTTCTAATCTTCTTTTCACTTCTGCAACGAGATCGTCATTAGCTATATTTTGAATATAAGTAATTGCCACTTTCGTGTGCATTTCTTCACCAAGTGTGAAATATTTAACGACGACATTTGGACTTTTTATGAGTTTACGAATAGACGCTAAATTGGTTGCTAAATCTTCTACGAAACCAGTATGTGGTCCGCGTACAATCCCTTCATTATCAGGTTCTGTTATAGCTCTTTTTAAAGATAATGCTGTTTCAAAAGTACAAAAGCTTTCGACATGTTCATGGAAATATAAAGATTTACCTTGTAATAAAAGTTGTACACCGTAATTTAAATTCGTTTCTTTTTTCATATTTAATGTAGAAAATGCTTTATCTAAAGATAGATCAGATCGAGTTAATAAGGGTTCAAGAGCTAATTGATGAATTAAATTTGGGTCTGCTAAAGATTCGATATATAAAATTATTCCTTTTCCGTTTTGAAAAGGGATATCTAATTTTTTTATATCATCTGAATGACAGAGCTTATTTTCAATGTAATTAATATTTTCCGGAAGTGATGGAAACATATGCTTTTGATTCTTACTCTTTTGCTGTTCTTCTTGTTGTGTCATAATTTCCACCTCTTTTAGAATAAAATTCCTTCTGTTAATTTTTGTTGTTTGTGAAAAATTTATGCTTGGAATATTTGAGAAAAAATGGATTTAAAGTTATCTCCCGGCATCTTCTACGCATTATTCAATTTCATAGCAGTACTTCTCACATTTGTGTCGAATTAAGAAGATATATAGGAGGGATACATATGGAAATAGCTGTAGAACGTGTTTTTACGAAAGAGATCTTAAGAAGAGCGGCAAAGGCATTTCATGTAACAGTGGAAGAGAAGCCGCTTGGAGATTTTGAAAATTATATTTTTAAGGCGAAGGGAGATAATGATGAGGACTATGTATTACGTTTAACGCATTCTTCGCATCGCTCTAAAAAAGAAGTTGAAGCTGAACTAGATTTTTTACGATATGTTGCGGAGCATGGGGCAAAGGTAGCAGGACCTCTTAACTCAACTTCTCAAAATCTTGTAGAAGAAATTGGAGCGGAAGATAGCACTTTCTTTTTTGCTTCTTTATTTACATATGCAAAAGGTGAGCAAGTAAAAGGGGAAGGATCGCCTTATTGGGGAGATGATTATTTTGAAGCATGGGGAAAAGCGATTGGACAACTGCATCGCCTAACAATGAGCTATCCTAAAACAGACTATCGTGATACGTGGGAAGAAGACGAAAGTGGAATTGTTAATGAATTAGAAGATGATCAAGTGAAAAAGATTGCAGCGGTATTAATGGATGAGATTAAGGCCCTTCCAGTTGAAAGAGAAACGTTCGGTCTTATGCACGGTGATATCCATCCCGGTAATTTTCATTATGATGGTAAAGAGCTAACAATCTTTGATTTTGATGATGCGGCTTATAATTACTTTATACATGATTTAGCGATGGTTCTCTATTACTCTATTCTATTTACACCATGGACAGCGGAAGAGAAGACAGACTTTGCTCGTAAACAGCTACAAGTGTTACGAAAAGGCTATGAGCATGAGCACAGACTGGCGGATAGTTGGTATGAATAGTTACCGTTGTTTTTACGTCTACGTGATGTTGGTTTATACGGTACACTTCAAAAGAAGTTTAAGGGGAAAGGTATGCCAGATAACTTCCGAGAATTATCAGAAGAGCTATATGAAAGAATTATAAAAAGAGAAGCAATTGTGAATATATAATACATTTAGTTCGAAACAAAGTATATAAAACAAATATATACTTTGTTTTTTTATACAAAAATATGTTTACTTTATTAAAATAATATTGTCCTAGATTCAGTATACACTTATAATTTTATATATATTCTGAATATTCTTTATAAAGAAGGAGGGGGAATGTTGGAAGCTTTCGTGAATTGGTTAAATAATATTGTTTGGAGTCCAGCACTTGTTTATTTATGTTTAGGAGTAGGTTTATATTTTTCCATTCGAACGAGGTTTTTACAAGTAAGGCATGTAGGAGAAATGGTGAAGCTGACATTTCAAGGTGAAAAATCAGAGGCTGGTGTTTCTTCATTTCAAGCGTTAGCACTTTCGTTATCAGGACGCGTTGGGACGGGGAATATAGCTGGGGTAGCAACAGCGGTTGCCTTCGGTGGACCAGGAGCTGTATTTTGGATGTGGGCAGTGGCCTTTTTAGGAGCAGGATCAGCTTATATAGAATCTACATTAGCGCAAATATATAAGACGAAACATCAAGGACAGTTTCGTGGTGGACCTGCTTATTACATTGAAAAAGGTTTAGGTGTGAAATGGTATGCATTAGTATTCGTTGCAGCGACAATTCTTGCAACGGGGCTTTTACTGCCAGGTGTGCAGGCAAATAGTATTGCTGTAAGTTTAGAAACAGCTTTTGGAATTAACACTACCGTATCAGGGGTTTTATTAGTTGTTGTACTAGCTATTATCATCTTCGGTGGAGTAAAGCGAATTGTTAACGTTGCACAAGTTGTCGTACCGTTTATGGCAGTTGGTTATATTTTAGTAGCTTGCGTTATTGTTGCTATGAATATTGAAAAGTTGCCAGAAGCATTTATGCTAATTATAAGAAGTGCTTTTGCATTAGAAGCGGCTTTCGGTGGTATTATCGGTTTAGCAATTTCTTGGGGAGTAAAACGAGGTATTTATTCCAATGAAGCAGGGCAAGGAACTGGACCACATGCAGCAGCAGCAGCTGAAGTATCACATCCAGCTAAGCAAGGTTTAGTGCAAGCATTTTCCGTTTACATTGATACATTATTTGTTTGTTCAGCAACAGCATTTATGATGATTATTACAGGCATGTATAACGTATTTGATGCAAGCGGAAAAAACTTTATCGTTAATAAATTAAATGGCGCTCAGCCAGGACCAGGATATACACAGGCGGCGGTAGAATCTGTTTTTCCTGGATTTGGAAACGGTTTCGTTGCAATCTCGTTATTATTCTTCGCGTTTACAACAATTATGGCGTATTACTACATTGCAGAAACGAATATCGCGTACTTAAATCGTGATAAAGACCGTCCTTGGTTGTCTATTGTACTAAAATTTGTTTTTTTAGGAGCTGTATTCTACGGCTGTATTAAAACAGCAGCAACGGCGTGGGCTTTAGGTGATATCGGTGTAGGAATTATGGCATGGGTAAATATCATTGCGATTTTATTATTACAAAAACCTGCATTAGTCGCATTAAAGGATTATGAAAAACAGAAAAAAGAAGGAAAAGATCCAGTATTCGATCCGCAGCCATTAGGAATTAAAAATGCTGATTTTTGGGAGCATGAATACGGGAAAGATAAGAAAGAAGAAGTATCTTAATAGAATAGAAATGAAGAAGCAAAGGGGAAACCCTTTGCTTTTTTTATGGACAAATTGAAGCTGAAAGTTATTTTTGGGACTATTTTTGAATATAAAAAGAATGTACATGCGTTGTTAGGGGAAGGGGGAGTATGTTGATAGAATTTCGTAATGTAAATAAATATTATGGTAATTTTCAAGTTTTGAAAAATATTAATGTGCAAGTGAAAAAAGGAGAAGTGGTAGTAGTTGTCGGGCCTTCAGGATCAGGAAAAAGTACATTGCTTCGATGTATAAATCAATTAGAGGCAATTACAGATGGAGGATTAATTGTACAAAATACAGAGGTACACAATAAAAAGACGGACATGAATGAATTGCGGCGAAATATTGGGATGGTCTTTCAACATTTTTATTTATACCCACATAAAACAGTTCTGCAAAATATTACACTAGCACCGATTAAAGTAAATAAAGTTTCCAAAGAAGAAGCAGAGAAAACAGCAATGTTTTATTTAGAGAAAGTAGGAATCCCGGAGAAGGCTAATGTATATCCACATCAATTATCCGGAGGACAACAGCAAAGAGTAGCAATTGCTAGAGGACTTGCGATGCAGCCGGAAATTATGCTGTTCGATGAGCCTACGTCTGCTCTTGATCCGGAGATGATCGGGGAAGTACTTGATGTTATGAAAACGCTAGCTAAAGAAGGGATGACAATGGTCGTTGTCACGCATGAAATGGGATTTGCGCGAGAAGTAGCAGATCGGATTTTATTTATGGATGATGGTCAAATTATTGAAGATACGACACCGGCGCAATTTTTTGCAAATCCTGAACAAGAAAGAGCTCGTTTATTTTTAAGTCGGGTGCTAAATCATTAGAGGAGGAATTCCATGCTTAAAATGAAAAAGTTATTTACTTTAATCGTATTTTCATGTTTATTCGTGCTTGTTGTTGCTGGATGCGGAAGTAAGAAAGATGAGGCAAAGGAAACAAATACGAAGCAAGGCGGGGCTGTTGAGCAAATTAAGAAACGAGGAAAATTAGTAGTCGGGGTGAAGAATGATACGAATTTATTTGGATTAAAAAATCCTTCAACAGGGCAAGTAGAAGGATTCGATGTTGATGTTGCGAAGGCACTTGCGAAAAAAATTCTTGGAGATGAAAAGAAGCTAGAGCTGAAAGAAGTAACGTCTAAAACACGTATTCCAATGCTGAAAAATGGTGATATTGATGCAATTATTGCGACAATGACAATTACGGAAGAGCGCAAAAAAGAAGTGGATTTCTCAGATGTATATTTTAAAGCCGGACAATCGTTACTTGTGAAAAAAGGAAGCAATATTAAGAGCATCGATGATATAAAACAAGGCGTTAAAGTATTAGCTGTAAAAGGATCAACATCTACAAATAACATTCGTCAAAAGTCACCAGAAGCGACTGTATTAGAATTTGAAAATTATAGTGAGGCATTTACAGCGTTAAAGGCAGGTAAAGGTGATGTGTTAACGACAGATAATGCAATCCTTTACGGAATGGCAAAACAAGATTCTAATTATGAAGTAGTAGGAAAAATTTTTACAGATGAACCGTACGGAATTGCAGTGCAAAAAGGTGCAGACGATTTAACGAAAGAGATTAATAACTTACTAAAAGATATGAAGGCGAGCGGGGAATACGATAAATTGTATGAAAAATGGATCGGTCAAAAACAAGAGAAGTAAAGTGAAACTTTATTTTTCTTGATAAATAGTAAAAGTGAGAGGATGAGAGTGCTCATCCTCTTCTTGTAAAGAAAGAGGGGAGAATATGTGCCTGATTTTTCTATATTAACGAATAACATTGATATGTATTTAGAAGGATTTAAATATACAGTTATGTCTAGTGTAATTGCATTGATAGGCAGTTTTATTTTAGGAGTAATTTTGGCAGTAATGCGCATCGCACCGATTCGTATTTTAAATTGGGTAGGTTCAGCTTTTGTAGAGTTTGTAAGAAATATTCCACTCGTATTAATTGCATTTATATTTTATTTCGCGTTACCTGTAATAGGAATTACTTTAAATGGTTTTGTAGCAGGAACAGTTACGCTTACCGTATATACAGCAGCGTTTATTGCGGAAGTTATTCGCGCTGGTATTCTATCAGTCGAGAAAGGTCAGATGGAAGCAGCACGTTCCTCAGGATTGACTTATACGCAAGCAATGTACCATGTCGTTTTACCTCAAGCTATGAAAATTGTAATTCCCCCTTTAGGAAACCAGTTTCTCAATTTAGTTAAAAACTCCTCAATACTTGGAATTATTGCTGGTGCTGATTTAATGTATCAAGGAGATTTAATTTCAACGAAGACGTTTGTTACGTTTGATGTATATATATTTGTCGGGATGTTTTATTTAATATTAACAATTCCGCTCAGTATGCTAGTGCGTTATTTAGAAAAACGCTTAGCAAAGGAGGCGGTGTAAATGGATTTTAAGGGAGCAATTACAGGGGATCATATTCTATTTTTATTAAAAGGATTACTTATAACGTTAGAGGTAGCGCTCGTAGCAATTGTACTTAGCTTTATTATTGGTAGTGTAATAGGGATATTGCGCTACATGAAAATACCTGTCGTCTCACAAGTATTAGGAATTATCGTTGAAGTAATTCGAAATTTACCACTACTTTTGATTATATTTTTCACGTATTTTGCACTACCAGAAGCAGGCTTGAAATTAGAAATTATAACAGCTGTAATTGTTGCTTTAACAATATTTGAAGCAGCAATGATATCTGAAATTGTTCGAAGTGGTCTATTATCGATTGAAAAAGGACAAATTGAGGCCGCAAGATCTTCAGGATTAACGTATGTGCAAGCGCTTTGGCATATCATTTTACCACAAGCATTAAGGAGAATGGTTCCACCGCTTGTCAGTCAATTTATTTCATTGCTGAAAGATACAGCATTAGCAGTTGTTATATCACTGCCAGAGCTTATGCATAATGCTCAAATTATTAGCGGACAAAATGTGAATTATATGATTCCAACGTTTATGGTAGTAGCTTGTATGTACTTTATCGT
Organism: Bacillus sp. Root131; assembly: GCF_001429475.1. Lineage (NCBI taxonomy): Bacteria > Bacillati > Bacillota > Bacilli > Caryophanales > Bacillaceae > Bacillus > Bacillus sp. Root131. The sequence continues at coordinate 80,598 of NZ_LMJQ01000043.1, read as the reverse complement.
AAATTATAGTTTATCAATTTTATCCAGAAGATTAGAACTTCGTTAACCCTTACAATATATGTAAGGGTTTTTCCTTGTTTCTCCTTATTTTCCTCTAAATAGAATCTAAATCTAGCTATAATTAGATTTTTTATATTATTTTATCAGAAAAGTTTTAATTTTATATAGAAAATGTAATCGCTTTCGTGTATATTTTTATTATCAGAAAATTTTAACAAGATATAGGGGTATTTGTAGGGGGAGGATTTAGATGCAGCAACCAACGAATGAGAAATTACATCGTACGATGAAGAGTAGACATTTATTTATGATCGCACTTGGTGGTGTAATTGGAACTGGTTTTTTCTTAGGTTCGGGTTACACTATTAATCAGGCTGGACCAGGGGGGGCCATCCTTTCATATTTAGTAGGCGGATTTATTATGTATTTAACAATGCTTTGTCTTGGAGAGTTAACGGTAGCAATGCCGGTTTCGGGATCTTTCCAAAAGTATGCAACGAAGTTTATTGGACCAGGAACAGGCTTTATGATTGGTTGGTTATACTGGCTCGGCTGGGCAGTAACAGTGGGTCTAGAATTAACGTCAATAGGTTTAATGATGAAAAGATGGTTTCCAAATGTTGATGTTTGGGTATGGTGCCTTGTATTCGGCGTTATTCTATATGCGTCAAATGCTATCTCAGCGAAAAGCTACGCTGAATTAGAATTTTGGTTTTCTAGTATTAAAGTAATTACAATCCTTGCATTTGTTGTTCTTGGTGGTAGTGCATTATTAGGATTTATATCATATGACGGAAAAGAAGCAGCACCTCTTTTCTCTAACTTTGTAAGCGATGGTGGACTTTTCCCGAATGGACTAGCTGCCGTATTACTTACAATGATTACAGTTAACTTCTCGTTCCAAGGAACAGAGTTAATCGGGATTGCAGCGGGAGAAAGTGAAAATCCAGAAAAAACAATTCCACGTGCGATCCGTAATACAGTATGGCGCATTATGTTATTCTTCATTTTAACAATGACAATTTTAGTAGGATTAATTTCTTGGAAGGAAGCAGGCGTAATTGAAAGTCCATTCGTAGTTGTATTTGATAAAATCGGTATTCCATATGCAGCTGATATTATGAACTTTGTTATTATTACTGCGTTATTATCTGTAGCGAACTCTGGATTATATGCAGCGACACGTATATTATGGTCACTTGCAAATGAAGGAATGGCACCAACTTCTTTCAAGAAAGTAAATAAACGTGGTATTCCAATTACAGCGCTAGTCGTAACGATTGCGGTAGCTGGATTATCCCTATTCACAAGTTTCCTTGCAGAAGATACAGTATACATGTACTTATTATCGATAGCTGGTTTATCGGCTGTTTCAAGTTGGATCATTATTGCTCTATCGCAACTTCGCTTTAGAAGTCAGTATATAAAAGGTGGAGGAAAGTTAGAGGACTTAAAGTATAGAACACCACTATATCCGATTGTTCCAATTTTAGCTTTAATTACAAATAGCATCGTTGTTATTAGTTTAGCGTTTATTCCTGAACAAAGAATGGCGTTATACTGCGGTATTCCATTTATCATTTTCTGCTATATATATTATTATTATTATTATATGAGTAAGAAACAGCAGAAACCGATGAAAGTGGAGATGGACAAAACAAATGAAACTAACAATCAAACACGATGATATAAAGGCAGATTTATCGTACGCTCAATTAGCGATTGGAAAAGAAAACGGGTATTCACCGTTACAATTACTCGTTTCTTCTATCGCAGGATGTAGTGCAATTGTCTTTCGAACAATTTTAGAAAAGAAACGTATTACATACGATACGTTTACGATCGAAACTGAAATTGGTAGAAGTGAAGCTTTATCCAAACCAGTTGAAAGTGTTCATTTGCAATATAAAATTAAAGCGGAAAACATTACAGAAGAGCAGTTGGACAAAGCATTGCAGCTTGCAGTGAAAAATTGTACGATTGTTCAATCTGTAAAAGATAGTATAAAGGTTACGGAAACAATTGAACTAATAAAATGAAACATAAAAACGTGAGAGCCGTATTCTCACGTTTTTATGTTTTTAGAAAGAGGGGAAAGTGTAGTGGACTGTTTAGGTTGTAAATTAGCAAACGAAGAGGAAAAAATATATAAAGTATATGAAGATGATTATGTAACTTGCTTTTTAGATCATGCGCCTTTCTACCCAGGACATACTTTAATTGTGCCAAAGCAACATGTTGTAGAAGTAGAAGAATTAGATGACGTTGTAGCAAGATCAATTATGGATGCTTCTAAGCTGATTGCAAAAGCGATTAAGGCATTATATAAACCAGATGGAATTACAGTTTGTCAAAATGGTGGAGTATTTAACGAGTTAACACATTACCATATGCATGTCGTACCAAGATATAAAGAGCGTTCGTTTGCTGAGTTTTATACGGTGCAACCGGAGGAAAAGAAGAATCATAACTTTGAAGAGACAAAGAATTTGTTAAAAGAAGCGATAGAGCAAATACTGCATATTGAAAAGGTGTAAAAGAATTTTTCTTAGAGATACAGTCAGGAAAATTCTAATATTAAAAAGCCCAATTTCTCAGTTACAATAGAGAAATTGGGCTTTTGTTTATTCTATTATTAAATTTTATCTATAAAAAGATTTTGCAGTGTCACAAAGTACAGTGCTCATTCGTTATATAGAGTGAGAGGAGGAATTATATGAAAGTTACAAATAACGATTATGAAAAGATGGAAGAGCTATACGAGTTGTACGAACAAAAAATTTATTATGTAGCGTATTCTATTTTAAATAATATTCAACAGGCTGAAGATGCGGTTCAAGAGACGTTTATTACTCTTTATAAGAACTTGGAAAAGCTCCATAGCTTGAGCACTGAAGAGCTTAAACGCTATATTTTGAGGATCGCGAAAAACAAGGCGATTGATAGTTACCGGAAAAATAAACGACATGAAACATTTTTAGAAGAATATGAAAGAGAATCAATAGAAGCAGTAGATGAAAATATTGAAGAGTGGGAAAAACGTAAAATGTCTGAGGTTCAAATTGATACATTGCTAAAAGAGTTAAATGAATCTAACAGACAGGTGTTTAAGTACAAAGTCTTCTATAACTTAACGTATCAAGAAATTTCAAGTGTAATGGGGATTACGGAGGCTAATGTCCGCAAGCAGTTTGAACGCGCTCGAAAACGAGTCCAAAATATGATAGGAGGTATACAACATGACGAATTCAAAGAACTCCAAAGAAATATATGAACTTGCTGAAAAAATTGCTTTAGATGATTTTGATAAATCCGAAGAACAACATGAATTTTCACATACATATACGCGCAAAAAGAAACTGTTTATGGAGGAAATGAAGCTGAAGGACGAGCGACCACAGAAAAAGAGTAAAAGACATCGTATGTTAATCGCTGCTGCCTGCTTATTGATTGGTATGCCGACAACCGTTTTTGGTGCAGTAAAAGTCTATAATATGATTGTTCAAAAACAAAATTATGAAGTAAATGTGTCGGTAACAAATAAGGACACGAAAAAGGCTGATAAGTGGTATAAGCTGAAAATTGATAAATTACCAGAAAATATGGAAGCAATTGATGACTCTGCTATGAAATATTCATTTAAAGATAACGACGCAAATGGAGGCTTTTCATTTAGTCTTTGGAGAGTAGGGGAAAATGCGGACTTTCAAACTTTATATTCAAAAAGCTACGAAGAAAAAGAGATAGGTGGCAAGAAAGCAGTAATTGTTCATAAAGAAACTGGAAACAACAATGTAATGTTTGATAGGAAGGTCTTTCTCTTTTTTGAGAAAGAAGGGATTATGTTAGAAAGTTTTATTGGATCAGATATAAATGAAGAACAAATGATAGATGTCTTAGGGAATATTTCACTTGAGCCCACGTCAAAAGAAAAGGCATCACATATATCAAATTATGATAAAAAGTATTTTAGCCAAGCAGATGAACCTAAAAAATCTAAAGTGATTCCTTTGAAAAAAGATAGCAAACGACTATTTCATATAGGGCAAAAGGTTCCAGTAACGATATCTATGGATAACAGCCAAATTGAATATGTGATAGAAAAAGTTGAAGTTTTTGATTCGATTAAAGATTTTAAACAAGAGAACTTTAATGAACTTGGCCTAGGGATATTAAGCAAGAAGAAGGCTTTAGATCAGACGGGAAAACTGCTATCGTACAGACGGGATGTATATAAATTAGGGAATGGTAAAGATTCAATTGATACATTAGTAGATTCGCAATTAGTTAATGTTAAATTTGTCTACTTGACAACAACAGTGAGAAATATTGGTAAACAGGCGACAGAAGAAATCTATATGCATCCATCCATAAAGCAGCTTAAATTTGAAGGGAATGCATGGAAATACGCTAAAGAAGAGGGAATGGATGCAACGCGTATTATGACGGGAGAAGTTGATTATTTAGAGCCTCACGGAGATGGGAAAAGCTTCTACAATATTGGCAGTATCCTACCTGGCCAAACGATGAAAGTTAATTTAGGTTATTTTGTGGATGAGGATAAACTAGATTCAATTTTCCTTGATGCTTTCCGTTACAGTGGTTTTAGTGGAACTGAGAATATGAATTCGAAAAATCGTTGGTGGTTTGACATTCGTCAATAATAAAACAATAGGAACAACGGGACGAAAAAAGCTGCTTATATTTAGCAGCTTTTTTCGTCTTCATACATATGTAAAACTTCTTTCGCACGCATAAGTAAACCATCTATCAATTCTTTCGGTTCTAAAATTCGTGCATCTTTTCCAAGTCTATAAAATAAAGGGGTAATAAAGTTGATTTCGCCTTTATCAATTGTTGAATGTATATATCCTGTCCCGTCTTCGTTTATTACCACGAATTCTTCAAGGTAAGGAACACTTTTACATTGGCGCACGCCTTCTGTCGTTAGTAAAACATGTAATTGGGTAGGAATGTGCACTACGTTAGAGCTAGAGGTAAACCATTCTTCTAAATTCATGAACGTACTTTCATTTTTTTCTGTTGATAATATAGAAAGAATACGATCAACACGATACAGTAATACTTTTTTTCTCCTGAAGTCATAGGATGGTAAGTACCATAGCCCATCATGAGCGTATACACCGATAGGATGAACATGTTTTGTTTTTATCCCCGATTTAGATTCGTATTGAAAGTGTAAATTTTTATTTTCAATAGCCGCACTTAACACTGCGTTTAATAGAGGTGTATCAATTGTTCTCTTCGGATTCCAAAAAGCGATATAAGAACGTATTTTATTAACTTTCACTTTCGCATCATGTTGTAGAGAGCTATACAGTTTATGCGTAACGGAATTGATTTCTGTGTTAAAAGGTAAGTCTCGATAGTAACTTAAAGATTGAAAAGCAAAAAAGATGGATACCGCTTCTTCTTCAGTAAATAAAATAGGGGGAATGACTTTATTCGTTAATACTTTATATCCTCCATTACGACCTTGTTCTGCATAAATAGGTAATCCCATATCACTTAAATCTAAAATGTATCTGTGGACAGTACGAACGGAAATATTAAATTCATCAGCTATTTCTTGAGCTGTAAATGCTTTTTTTGCAGAAGCAAATATAAGAATATCTAATAAGCGTTTAGCTTTTGACAAATGTATCACCTTTTTTCTTTTTAAACATGACATAAATTGTCGTGTTTTATTGTTAGTATATTGTTTACAGCATAATGTTATCAAGATGAGATGTAAGGAGGAAAAAATATGTCACGTGAAATAGTTTTATTTATAGCCGCTAGCTTGGATGGATATATTGCGAAAGAAGATGATGATTTACAGTGGTTAATGGAAACCGAAGGAGAGGGAGATAACGGTTATACAGAAATGTACGAAACGATTGATACAATAATTATGGGAAAAAGAACGTACGATTATGTAGTAGAGCATATGGAAACATTCCCGTATTTAGATAAAAAATGTTATGTTTTTTCTAACTCACAAAAAGGTTCAAATGAACACGTGGATTTTGTAAATGAAGAGGTAGTGGAGTTTACGAAAAGGTTGAAAGAGCAAGAAGGATCTAAAATATGGATGGTCGGTGGAGGGAGTCTACTGAGAGAGTTCTTTAAGAATAATTTAATTGATGAATATGTTGTTACAATTACACCGCATATATTAGGTTCTGGAGTTCCGTTATTTCAAGACAAGAATCCAGAAATTAATTTAACTTTAACGGATACGAAACGTTTTGGGCAATTTGTAAATTTATATTATAAAGTAAAATGATAAAGTGAAACTTTAATCAGTGGGGGTTTTGTTCATCTCCCACTGATTATTAGTTGAACCAATCGGGCTTTTACGGGCAGTTGATCCCCCACCTAACTTCTTTGCTTCCGCTGAATTTTGATGTAGGGGTCTTACTGCCCGTTAATGCGGGATAAAAAAACACGACTATTGATGATAGTCGTGTTTCTTTATGGATGGTAATGAAACTATAAAGCAAGACCCGTAATCGACTTCGCTCGTTACAGTAATATTTCCGCCGTGTAGTTCTACAATTTCCTTCACGATAGAGAGTCCTAAACCAGTTCCGCCTGTAGATCGTGATCTTGCTTTATCGACACGGTAAAAGCGGTCAAAAATGTGAGGGAGGTCTTCAGGTGGAATACCTTCGCCTTCATCTTCAATTGTAATGGAGATACGTTTATGTTCGTCTGTAATAGAAATGTTTATATGAGAATGTTCTTTTGAATGTCTATAAGCGTTATTTAAAATGTTCACTATCACTTGTTCGAATCGCTGTTCATCTAAGTTTACTAGCAATGTAGGAGAACAAGAGAAAGAAACTTTAATGTATCTTTCTTTATACATGGCGTTTACTTTTTCAGCTATGCGAGTAAGGAAGGTGTGTAAATGCACTTCCTTTACTTGAATAGAAAAGCTATGTTGTTCTATTTGTGCAAGTGAAAATAAATCTTGAACTAAGTTTGTAATGTAATCAGACTCGTCTTTTATAATTGATAAATATCGCAAACGTTGTTCAGGAGGGGTGCTTTCTTTTAAAGCAATGTCAGCATAACCTCGTACGTATGTTAACGGTGTTCGTAATTCGTGAGCAACACTTGCTAGAAATTCACTTCGCTCTGTTTTCATATAATGTAAATCATTTGCGAGCGTTTGAATAGATGATGCTAGTTCACCAATTTCATCATTTCGAGTAGTCGTTAATGAAACGGACAAATCGCCTTTACTCATTTTTTCAGTTGCATGTTTCATGTGTAACAATGGCTTTGTTAATAAATGTGATAATAGGAAAATTGTGATGACTGTGAGTAGAAACGTGATGGCACCAGCAATAATGAATTGTTTCGTTAATCCATTAACCAACTTTTCAATTGATTCTGTTCCAAGAAACATGTACACATAGCCTTCATGTTTTCCATCGACTACAATAGGGCTAACTGTACATATATAATTAGATGTTTTCCAATGATTTTCTATAATCGCTCCATTATGGTCTGTTCGAGTTTGCATTTTACTAATATGATCGTTTATAGTCGTGTTTATTTCGTTAGATTTAGCTAGTATTTCTTTATTTGTATTTGTAATAACGACAGTTGTTTCAGCTTCAGATTCCATTAGTGCTACGTGAGAGATTGTTTGCTTATCATAATATTTTTCAAGTACATCACGATGACTGTTTCCACGTTTTAATAAAGCAGTCATTTCTTCATTTACTCTAGTGTTTACGAGACTATAATAGAGCAATACAAATAGAACACTTTCAATTAAAAGTGTGACAATTAAAAAATAAAATCCGAATTGAATAGAGATTCGTTTCATCACTTTGCTCCTTAATGTTCGGTATCAATCCATCGATAACCTACTCCATACACGGTTTTTAAATGATGATCAATAGGGAAATTTGCTTTTCGCAATTTATCACGCAAATTACGAATATGTGAATCGACTGTGCGATCTTCTGTATTTGTGTTTAATCCCCAAATTCGTTCAATGAGCTGATCACGGCTTAATACATAATTCACATGGCGTAAAAATAACCCGAGTAAAGAGAATTCGATCGGTGTGAGAAGAAGTTCTTCATTATGTACAGAAGCGAAGTGTTTTGTTTCATCCCATACAATACCGTGATATTGGATTTGTTTATGTTCATTTGTACGTCTTAAAACGGCTTCAATTCTTGCGAAAAGTTCTTCTTCATGGAAAGGTTTCGTTACGTAATCATCCGCTCCGAGTTTTAATCCTTGGATGACATCTACTGTTTGATCACGAGCGGTAACCATAATAATAGGAACGTTACTAAATGAACGGATTCTTTTGCACGTTTCCCATCCGTCCATCTTTGGCATCATAATATCGAGTAAAACAAATTTAAAGTTTCGATTTTCTATATGTAAAATAGCTTCTTCTCCGGAAGTCGCACATACGCAGTTATATCCAATTGGAGTAAGATAAAGCGTTAATAATTCAAGCATTCTCGGTTCATCGTCTACGAGCAGTATATCAATCATAGAGAGCCCTCCATATTTATAATCGTTACTTAAAGTGTAATGCAAAATCATGAAGAAATGGTGCAGATTATGATGTGTCTGCATAATTTCTTCAGAATTGCTTGTTATTGTGGAGTTGAAATTACATTTTAGGTAATCATATTGGCTCAAAAATGATTAATACGGAGGCGGTATAGTGAAAAAAATGACCCGAATTTTTGGGATAACAATAATTACAGCAGTTGGTCTTGCTGCATGTGGGCAAACGAATACAGACCATAAAAATCATGAATCTACAAAAGAGAAGAAAACAGAGCAAAAGGAAATGAAAATGAATCAGGAAGTAACCGCGCCAAAAGAAATGAACGAAGGGGCATCGAATGATTTATTAACGACAAGTCTAAAAAATGTAACGAGGTTAAATACAAATGACCCCCTAAAAATGGCAGTGTTAACTTCGCAAACGATATGGCCAGCAACCCATAAAGAGAACCAGCCAGGTGCTGTTATTTTAGTACCAGCAAGCGAGTGGCAATTAGGTATTGCGAGTGCAGACCTTATTCATCATCCGAATAACGGGCCGATTTTATTTATAGAAAAAGAAAAGATACCGGAAATGACGTTAAAAGAAATAAAACGATTAAATCCAATCGGAACGAAAGATGGAACACAAATTATGGTGATGGGAGATGTAGGTACTAGCGCGCTTGAACAATTGAAAGGTTATAAAGTAAAACAAATAAAAGAAACGGACCCAGCTATATTTGCGAAGGATGTTGATAAGGAGTATGCCGATATAACAGGAAGCTACCCAAATAGTGTTATTATCGGTTCGTCTGCAGAAGAAGGACGTTTATATACAACACCCGCTGTAAATTGGATTTCTCATATGCCGGAACCACTACTCTATACAGAAAAGAATAAAGTGCCAGAAGCGACAATAGAGGCATTAAAAATGAGAAAAGATAAAGCAAATATATATGTATTAGGGCCAGAAAAAATTGTTTCAAAAGAAGTAGAAAAAGAGTTAAGCAAATACGGGAAAGTAACGCGTATTAGTGGAGAGACCCCTACAGAAAACTCGATTGCGTTCGCTAAATTTAAAGATGAAAAAACAAAATTTGGCTGGGGATTCACAAAACCTGGTCACGGTTTATCATTTGTTTCAAGCAAAACACCAGATTTAGCAGTTGCTGGAGCACCTTTTTCACATATGGGTAAACACGCACCTGTTGTCTTGTTAGAAGAAGGGAAAGCTTCACAACCAGTGTATGACTTCCTTGCTACTATTCAGCCGAAGTTTAAAGATGATCCAACACTTGGACCATATAATCATGGCTTCTTATTAGGAAGTACGAGTGATATTTCATTTGAAACACAAGGAATACTAGATGAGAGGTTAGAAATTGTTCAGGAAAGTGGTCAAGGACACGGTGGACATTAATAAAATGAGAAAAGACGCTACTGATATAGCGTCTTTTTTTATTTCCCTCGACAAAATATGACAAAAAAGTTGTAACTGTTTCTGTTATGATAGTTTCGGAAATCTTACATTTTACATAATCGGAGGAAAAGAAATGTATAAAAAATTGGGTACTATCGCTTTAACAGGTGCACTTGCTTTTAGTTTAGCTGCTTGTGGTGAAACTGAAGTTAAAGAAGTGAGTAAAAACGATGCTCCTAAACAGGCTGAAAAGAAAGATAAAAAGGAAAAAGCTGAAAGCAAGATTTATAAAATTGGAGATACGGTAGAAGTTAATGGCCTACAACTTACTTTCAGTTCAGCTAAATTCGTTGAGCCTAACGAATACGTAAAAGCTGAAAAAGGGAAAGTACTAGAAATCGCTTTTAATGCTAAAAATAATGGCAAAAAAGATATATATTTTGGAACTTCTGAATTAAAAATTGCTGATACTAACGGCAACCAATTCAAAGAGTACTTTGGTGGGGAAAATACGTTTATAAACGAAAATATTGCGCCAGGTAACCAAATTACAAACAAAATGTTATTTGATGTACCAGAAGGCGATAAGTTTGTTGGTACATTTAAACCTACATTTACATTTGACGAGAAATCAGTGAAAGTTGAATTTGAAGTTGCTAAATAAGGAGAGATTAAGATGAAAAGAACAGCTGAATTTGTATTAGGTCTTATTGGAGGTATTTTTGGTATTATTTGTGCATTTGTTGCTTTATTAATCGGCGGTATGGGAGCTGCTTTTGAAGCTGATGGAGCAAATACTGTTATTGGCTTAGGTTGGGGAGCTGTGGCTCTATCAATCTTAGGAATTGTTGGATCTGTTATGGTAAGAAGTAAAGCGAAGGTTGGCGGTATTATGATGACTGTGGCTGCTATCGGTGGATTTATTTGTATTTCTATAATTTACTTATTACCAGGCGTATTATTATTAATCGGTGGATTAATGGGCATATTCCGTAAGGATAAAGCAACTGTATCTGCATAAAATGAGCACTCGAAAGAGTGCTTTTACTAATTTCATTAAATTAGCATAAACTCCTCTAATCCTAAACCTCATATATGAAGTGGAAATATCCATAGAAATGTAAATGAATTCCTTGAGTAGCTAATATCTTGATCCTTGGACTACTCAATTAAATGAGCTGAATTACATGTGCATTTTTCATCCATCCAAACAAAGTTCTCTTCATTTGACATACGGTAGAATCGAAATCGTTGTACGTTAAATCAACAATAGGTGATAGTATATTTAAAGTCTTCCTGATATTCTAGGAAAAGAAGCTACGAAGGTAACATCTTTTTTAGGAAACTTTTACATAGCAAAAAATCTTCTACTCGTTATATAATAGCTTTCGTGCAGTCGGCTAGATTTTCTTATGGAGAAAATCAAATTATAAAGGAGTAGAGGAGTGGTATTTTGTTTCAAACGATAAAAAATGACTGGTTTTCTAATGTGAGAGGGGACGTGTTATCAGGAATTGTCGTTGCTTTAGCATTAATCCCTGAAGCGATAGCCTTCTCTGTTATTGCAGGCGTGGATCCGACAGTTGGACTATACGCAGCCTTTTGTATTGCGGTTACCATTTCATTTGTTGGCGGAAGAACTGGAATGATTTCAGCTGCAACAGGTGCAATGGCATTATTAATGGTAACGCTTGTTAAAGATCATGGTTTGCAATATTTATTTGCTACAACAATATTAACAGGTATCGTCCAAATTATTTTTGGCGTGTTCAAACTGAGCTCATTTATGAAGTTTGTTCCGAAATCTGTTATGAGTGGTTTTTTAAATTCACTTGGAATTTTAGTTTTTACAGCGCAATTACCGCATTTTAAAAATGCAACTTGGCAAATGTATGCACTCGTTGTATTAGGACTTGCAATTATATATTTATTTCCACGTATTACAACGGCTGTACCTTCTACGCTTATTTCAATTATTATTGTGACGAGTATTGCACTTATGAGCGGATTACAGTTGAAAACAGTAGGGGATATGGGAAGCCTACCGAAAGAATTACCGTTCTTTAGTATTCCTGATGTGCCATTTACATTAGAAACATTAGGGATTATTTTACCTTATGCAGTTATGCTTGCAATCATTGGTTTACTAGAGTCTTTATTAACAGCTTCAGTTTTAGATGATATGACGCATACAGAAAGTAATAAGCATAAAGAGGCACGCGGACAAGGGATCGCAAACATCGTTGCTGGATTTTTCGGAGGAATGGCAGGATGTGCAATGATCGGTCAATCTGTTATTAATATTAAATCAGGTGGACGAGGTCGCCTATCAACATTTGTAGCGGGCGGATTTTTAATCGTATTACTATTCGTTTTAGGGAATTATGTCGTTCATATTCCGATGGCAGCTTTAGTTGCGGTTATGATTATGGTTTCAATCGGAACGTTTGATTGGAACTCTGTAACAACGATTCATAAAGTACCAAAAGGAAACGCATTTGTTATGATTGTAACAGTTGTGATTGTCTTAATTACACATAATTTAGCATTAGGTGTAATTATCGGAACAGTAATTAGTGCGGTGTTATTTGCATTCAATATGGCAAAGATTCACGTGAAACATTTATATATTGAAAATAAAAAAATATACGAAATTCACGGTCAACTTTTCTTTGCATCTACAGCCGATTTCATAAATAATTTTTCATTTAATGAAGATGTAAAAGAAATTGAAATGAATTTTACTCATGCGCACGTATGGGATGATTCAGCAGTGGCATCAATTGATAAAGTTATCATGAAGTATGAGCAAAGTGGTGTGAAAGTAAGTATAACAGGATTAAATGAACGTAGCTCAAAACTTGTTGCAAATTTGGCTACTTATAATAAAAGAATTGCTAGTTAAAAGCCTCCTTTTTAGGGGGCTTTATTATATAATACGAGTAGGATAACGAAAAGGGGATTCAGCATATGTACAAACAAATTATATTAGCATGTGACGGTTCTGAACATGCACTTCGAGCAGCGGAACATGCAACATATATTGCGAAATGTAGCGAAGAAACAAATGTTGAAGTTGTGTACGTAGTAGATAATAGAACGGCAAAATCAGATATTATACAAGGTCAAACAGACTTAGAAACAATATCAGCTAGTCGAAAAGATAAATTAAAAGAGATTGAAGGTCTATTAAAGAAAGAGAACATTTCTTATACAATTACGATATTACATGGTGATCCTGGAGATACAATTGTTCAATATGTAAATACAGGAGATATAGATCTTGTTATCGCTGGAAGCAGAGGGCTAAATACACTGCAAGAAATGGTGCTTGGTAGTGTCAGTCATAAAATAGCAAAACGAGTGAAATGTCCGGTGATGATTATAAAATAAAATAGAATGTAATGAAGACCTTAGTATAACTGAGGTCTTTTTTATGTATAAATAACTCTTATTTGTGGAAATACTAGATATATAAGTTGAAAAGATGTTAACTTACAAATTTGTAAGTTAGTTGTTAGAGAAATCGATGTTATGAAATTTTTCCCATTGGTAAAATAAAAGTATCACAGGGGAGATAGGGAGGATGGAAGCAATGAAATCATTTCAAAATTTGTCATATAGTCAAGGGGTAAGCTTAATTTGTCTAGGGGGATTTGCTGCATCTGTTACGTTAGCTGTTTTAATAAAGGTGTTTCATCAAATTTTTTAATATTAGAGTAGGGAAGGAATTGGTTGTTATCATTAGTAGGAACAGCAATGAAAATAAAAAATAGCTCTTAGCATGTATGTAGATGCTAAGAGCTATTTTTATGATTTTTATATGTTATTTAAGCTTGTTTTGATTTTACTGACCCTGTATTTAAAGTAAGGGCAAGGAAGAACATTGCAAGTATGCAAGATGCAAGTAATAAGATGAATCCGCCATCCCACCCGAATGCATCTACGATAAAGCCCATAGCGGCACTAGCGAAAGCAGCTCCGCCTAAGTAACCGAAGAATCCAGTTAAGCCTGCTGCAGTTCCAGCAGCTTTCTTTGGTGCTAAGTCAAGAGCGTGTAGACCAATTAACATAACCGGTCCGTAAATTAAAAATCCAATTGCGACAAGAGCGATACTATCAACCATTGGATTACCAGGAGGATTTAACCAGTAAACAAGAACTGCGATAAATACACCAATCATAAATAAAATACCAGCAGGTGCACGACGTCCTTTAAATAGTTTATCACTCATCCATCCGCAAAGAAGTGTACCTGGAATACCAGCCCATTCATATAGAGCGTAAGCAGTACGTGAGCTACTATGAGTAAAGCTTTTTTCTTCTACTAAATAAGTAGGAGCCCAGTCTACAACGCCGTAACGTACGAAATACACGAAAACGTTCGCAATAGCGATGTACCATAAAAATTTATTGTTTAGTACGTATTTAAATAAAATTTCCTTTGCCGAAAGTTCGCGTTCGCGATCTTTTATTTTCTCATCTGGTGGATATTCTCCAGTATGCTCTTCAATAGAAGGTAGTCCACAAGATTGAGGTGTATCTTTCATTGTAATTAGTACATAAATACCAACTAAAATTGAAAGAATACCTGGGAAGTAAAAAATACTATGCCAGTCATTTGCAAAGAAGTATAAGCCTAATGTTACAAGAGAAGGCATCAGCGCGCCGCCGACATTATGAGCGACGTTCCAAATAGACATTTTTGTACCACGTTCGCTAATAGAGAACCAGTGAACCATCGTACGACCACAAGGAGGCCATCCCATGCCTTGTACCCATCCATTTAAAAACTGAAGTACAAACATAAGTATAATGCTCGTTGTAATGAAAGAAAATGAGCCGAAAATAATATTAATGATACCTGATAAAAATAGCCCAGCTGCTAAAAAGTAGCGAGGATTACAACGGTCGGATACGATACCCATAAGAAATTTACTTAATCCGTAAGCGATAGATACTGCTGAAAGGATAACCCCAAGTTCCCCTTTACTAAATCCTTGCTCGATTAAGTATGGCATTGCTAGTGAAAAGTTTTTTCGAACAAAGTAGTAACCTGCATAACCAATGAAGATACCTAAGAATACTTGTAAACGTAATTTACGGTATTCGCTATCAACGCGATCAGCTGGTAAGCGTTCCGCGTGGGGCGCAGGTTTAAATAATTGTGTGAAAAACATAAAATGAAAATCCTCCCCTAATTAATTCGAAGCGTTTTAAGACAGAGAATATAAAAAGGCCATGAAATATAAAAAAGTTTCCTTTTTTATGATTCATAGCCGTGTACTCCGTTTCTCCGTGACTGTCAATATTAACTTCGTCGAAAATTATACAACTTTGTGACAAAAATGTAAACGTTTTTATGAATAAAAGTATTGACGGATTTTGTTCGTGGGATTAATATTTAAATACGTTAAATATTTTATTGTTTAAATAAGAGGTGGATAACATGCCAAATGATATGACGCATATCGATAAAATTCAAGCTCTAGCCTTTTCGATTGGAAAGAAAATGCAGACGGAGTTATTAGAACAAATGCAAGCAACAGGACTTACACCACCGCAGTTTTATATTTTAAAGATTCTAGATCATTATGGGGCTTCAAGAGCGACAACATTAGCAAAAAAGATGTACGTGAAGCCTAGCGCAATTACAGTGATGATTGATCGTCTAATCGATCAAGAACTTGTAGAACGCTATCACGACAAAGATGACCGTCGTGTTGTCATCATCGAGTTAACGAAAAAGGGGAAATCTAGAGTAGAAGAGGCAATGACAGCTCGCAACGAGCATATTGCAAAATACTTTTCACATTTAGAGTTGCAAGAAAGAGAAGATTTATTACGTCTCTTTGAGAAGTTAGAAACCATTATTTGCGGGACACAAGAGAAAAAAGAGAATAACTAAGAGGAATTGAGGAGATTACATGGAACAACAAGAAAATCAAAATAGAAAGTTGTTGTTAATCGGTTTAGTAATCGCGATGCTATTTGCTGCATTAGATGGAACAATTGTTGGTACAGCAATGCCACGTATCGTCGGTGACCTAGGCGGATTAAGTTTAATGACATGGTTAACAACAGCATATATGTTAACATCAACGACAGTTGTACCAATTGCAGGTAAGTTAGCGGATTTACTTGGTCGTCGTAACGTATATATAACAGGGCTAGTTATTTTCATGATTGGTTCGGCGTTATGTGGTATGGCAAATGGTATGACAGAATTAATTATTTTCCGTGGTATTCAAGGTCTTGGTGGCGGTATTATGATGCCAATGGCTATGATTATTATTGGAGATATGTTCACGGGAAAAGAACGTGCGAAATGGCAAGGTATTTTTGGTGCGTTATACGGTCTTGCTTCTGTAATTGGACCACAAGTTGGTGGGTGGATTGTAGATGCAGTGAACTGGAGATGGGTATTCTACATTAACTTACCGGTTGGTATTTTAGCAACAATCTTTATTGCAATGGGATTAAAATCACATAAACAAACAGGACCAATTAAAATTGATATCGCTGGAATCTTTACGATGATTCTAGGTGTTGTAAGTTTATTACTTGCGCTAACGTTTGGCGGAAAAGATTATGCATGGGACTCTTGGCAAATTATCGGTTTATTTGCACTAGCTGTAATTGGTATCGTTAGCTTTGTTATTGTTGAAACGAAAGCTGAAGAGCCGATTTTACCAATGCATTTCTTTAAAAATCGCACATTTACAATACTGAATGCGATTGGATTCTTTATGAGTATTGGAATGTTCGGCGCGATTATGTTCGTACCATTCTTCATGCAAGGTATTGTAGGAGTAAGTGCTGCTGAATCAGGAACAATTATGACTCCAATGATGATTACAATGATTGTAATGAGTATTATCGGTGGGCAACTTGTATTAAAAGTTGGTGTAAAACCACAAATTATCGCAGGTATGCTTATTATGGCGGGTGGTTTCTGGTTATTAACAACGATGGATATGCACACAACGAAGCTTACAGCTACTTCTTATATGATGGTTATCGGTTTAGGAATGGGTCTTGTAATGCCGACATTAACATTAGCGTTACAAGAAAGCTTCCCGAAAAAAGACCTTGGTGTCGTAACGTCATCAAGTCAGTTCTTCCGTCAAATTGGTGGAACATTTGGTATTACAATTTTAGGATCAATTATGAATAACACTTCAGGTACAACGTTAACAAATAAATTAGTACCTGTATTAGATACATTCCCGAAAGAAGCGGGACAAATGGTAACGAAATTTAAAGATATGATTCACACAGATCCACAAGGTTTATATTCGATGCTATTTAGCCCAGAGGCATTAAAACAAATGCCAGAAGCGTTCGCTAACAGCATTGTACCTATTTTGAAAAACTCTTTAGTAGACTCGCTTCATACTGTATTCTTAACAGGATTAGTATTTATCGTAGTAGGTGCCATCTTTACGATTTTCTTACAAAAAATTAAATTATCAGATCGTAAAAAAGATGCTAAAGAGCCTGCTGTAGAAGAAAAAGAAAAAACTGTATCATACTCGTAATGAAGAAGCATCGCCTTATGGCGGTGCTTTTTTGAGTATAACCTTAAAAGCTTTTTAGTGAGAAATGATTGACGTATTTTTAGAAATACGTTATATTATTTTCTGTAAACGGTTACATGAAATGAGGAGAAAAGAGAATGAGTACGATTAAAGACGTTGCGAAATTAGCGGGAGTATCTGTTGCGACCGTTTCCAGAGTTTTAAATAAAAATGGATATGTTCACGAAGATACATTAAAAAAGGTAGAGCGTGCAATTGAGATGTTAGATTATAAGCCTAGTACAGTAGCGCGTTCACTGTATAATAAAAAGTCTCGTTTAATTGGCTTAGTTGTTCCAAATATCGTGAATCCGTTCTTTCCAGAAGTTGCACGTGCCGTAGAAGATGTAGCACATAAACAAGGTTACACAGTTGTCCTTTGTAACTCTGATGAAAGTTTAGAAAAAGAGAAACAATACATTGATGTACTTAGACAAAATAATGTAGATGGATTTATTGTAGCAACGAATCCACAAAATAGTGTTAATTACATGAATTTATCTGTCCCGGTTGTTGCGATTGACCGTATGTTTAATGAGCGTATTCCTACTGTATATGCAGATAACTATGCAGGAAGTCAGGCTGCGACAAAGTTGTTACTAGATAAAGGATGTAAACATATTGCACATATTCGCGGTCCACGTGATGTGAGTACTGCAAATGAACGTTTTGAAGGTTTTGTAGACGTTATTACGCAAAATAATCTTTCGTATATGATTGCAGAGAGTACGTTTGATCCAGCAAATAGTGAGCGTGTAGCGATGGAATTATTAGAAGAATACCCGCATATTGATGGTATTGTTGCTGGGAATGATTTAATTGCGATTGGTATTGTAAAGGCTGCACTTCAAAAGGGGATTGCCATTCCAGATGATTTACAAATTATTGGATTTGATGGAATTTCTTTAACAGAAATGATGTATCCATCTATTACAACAGTTGCACAACCGATATATGAAATGGGGAAAATTGCAACAGAGTTGTTGTTAGAGCAAATGGAAGGAAATACATTAGAAGAGAAACACTATCGTTTGCCGATTGAAATTATAGAACGAAATACAACGAAGTAAGGAGATGAAACAGATGCCAAATATTGCAGTAGTAGGAAGCATTTCAATGGACTTAGTGGCTGTTTCAAAAAAACGGCCGAAAGCAGGAGAAACAGTAATTGGTGAAGCGTTTCATACAATCCCAGGAGGGAAAGGGGCAAACCAAGCAGTTGCTGCAGCTAGGTTAGGAGCAAATGTAGCGATGGTTGGAGCGGTAGGAAATGATGATTATGGAACAGTAGTTAGAAAAAATTTAGAGAACGAACGCATTTTTATCGATTATGTGGTACCGGTTACAGATAGAACGACAGGAATTGCTCATATCGTTTTAGCAGAAGAAGATAACAGTATTGTTGTCGTACAAGGGGCAAATGCTCTTGTAAATAAGTCAGTTGTAGATCGCTCCAAAGACCTTCTTGTAAAAGCGGATATGGTTGTTCTTCAACTAGAAATTCCACTTGAAACAGTAAAATATGTATTGGCTATTTGTGAGGAACATAATATTCCTGTTATGTTGAATCCAGCGCCAGCACAAGTTTTATCAGAAGAAATTTTAGAAAAAGCAACTTATATTACGCCAAATGAACATGAGTGCCGCATTGTATTAGATGATTTTACATCACCAATTGAAGATTTATTGGCGAAGTATCCAAATAAATTATTGATGACAGAAGGTTCTAACGGTGTTCGTTTCCATAATGGCACAGAGATTGTACATGTTCCTAGCATTGCTGTTGATGTAGTGGATACAACTGGAGCTGGTGATACATTTAATGGTGCGTTAGCAGTTGCACTTTCTGAAGGAGAGACACTTCAAAAAGCAATTCGTTTCGCGAATATTGCCGGTGGTCTTTCTGTAACGAAACTTGGAGCACAGGGCGGTATGCCAACGAGAGATCGAGTACGTGAAGTGCAGGTGATTGTTGGATGAAAAAGCATGGTGTATTAAACAGTGAAATCGCGGCAGTCCTTGCTTCACTTGGGCATACAGATACGGTTGTAATTGCTGATTGCGGGTTACCGATTCCGGATGGAGTAAAACGAATTGATTTAGCTGTTGAGATTGGAAAACCGAGTTTTTTAGAGGTGTTACAAGTTGTAGCTGATGATATGGCAATCGAAAAAGTGACGTTAGCAGAAGAAGTCATTATAAATAATGCGGAAGTAAATAAAGAGATCGAGCAAAAATTAATAGAGCCAGCATTTGAGTATGTATCTCATGAACAATTTAAAGAGCATACAAAGAAAGCGAAGGCGATTATTCGTACAGGCGAGGCTACGCCTTATGCAAATGTAATTTTACATGCAGGCGTGATTTTTTAATAAAGGGAAGTGATGGGAATGCATATTGAAATGAAAAACATTTCAAAGGCGTTCAATGGCAATCCTGTTTTGAAGAATGCACAGTTTATGATTGAAACAGGAGAAGTCCATGCATTGATGGGGGAAAATGGAGCGGGTAAATCAACGCTCATGAAGATTTTAACAGGTGTATACAAAAAAGATGATGGGACAATCACGATTGATGGGCAAGAGCGCACCTTTAAAAATGCGAAAGAAGCTGAAGAGTACGGCATCGCATTTATACATCAAGAACTAAACATATTGCCGAATTTAACAGTAGCTGAAAATATGTTTCTTGGTAAAGAGTTAATGTATGGGAAAACAGGTATTTTACGCACTCGACAAATGAACGCGATTGCGCAGCAGCAACTAGCAGAGCTAGGATTGCATGTAAGAGGTGCTATGTTAGCAGAGGAACTATCGGTTGGACAACAGCAAATTATCGAAATTGCGAAAGCGTTAATGACAAACGCGAGCGTTATTATTATGGATGAACCTACTGCGGCACTGACGGATCGTGAAATCGAAACGCTCTTTATAGTAATCAATAAGTTACGTAAAGAAGGTGTTTCATTCGTGTACATTTCGCATCGTATGGAAGAGATTTTCTCGATATGTGATGCCATTACGATTTTGCGTGATGGAGAATACGTTGGAAAGAGATTAATTCCAGAAACATCATTTGATGAAGTAGTGAGTATGATGGTGGGGCGCAGCATTGGTGAACGTTACCCAGAGCGAAATAGTCAAATTGGTGATGTCATTTTTGAAATGCGTAACGGAACGAAGAAAGGGAAATTTGAAAATGTTTCGTTTCAAGTAAGGAAAGGTGAAATCCTTGGTGTAGCTGGTTTAATGGGAGCTGGTCGCACTGATATTATGAAAGCGATATTTGGTTATGAACCTTTAGATTCTGGACAAATTTTTATAAATGGACAAGAAGTAAAGATTGATAGTCCGATAGATGCAATTAGACAAAGAATTGCTTTCATTACAGAAGATAGAAAGTCTGAAGGATTAGTGTTAGATTTTTCAATTCGAGAAAATTTAGCTTTACCGAATTTAGAAAGTCTTTCAAAGGGAAGTGTTCTAAGCAACGAGCTAGAACAACAGTTTACAGAGGATATGATGAAGCTTCTTAATGTGAAAGCATCTAGCGGAGAGCAGGCAGTGAAATCTCTTTCTGGTGGAAATCAGCAAAAGATTGTAATCGCAAAATGGCTAGGCATTCATCCGCAATTACTCATTTTAGATGAGCCAACAAGAGGTGTCGATGTTGGAGCGAAAAAAGAAATTTACTCTATCATGAATAAGCTTACTGAGCAAGGCGATGCCGTTATTATGGTATCATCTGAGCTTCCGGAAGTTTTAGGAATGAGTGATCGAGTTCTTGTTATTCATGAAGGAAAAGTCGGCGGCATTTTAGGGAAAGATGAGGCATCACAAGAGTCTATTATGGCACTAGCTACAGGGGGAGAGTAAGGATGGCTAAGAAGGGGAATGTATTACAACAACTCGGTTCTTTAATCGGTTTAGTATTAATTATCGTCGTAATTACAGTTTTAAATCCAGCGTTCATTGAAATTCCAAATTTATTTAATATACTGCGTCAAGTATCGATTAATGCGCTTATTGCATTCGGAATGACCTTCGTAATTTTAACAGGGGGTATTGACTTATCGGTAGGTTCTATTTTAGCATTATCAAGTGCACTTGTTGCTGGAATGATGGCAAGTGGCATGGATCCGTTCCTTGCAATGGCAGTTGGACTATTAGCAGGTCTTGTAATGGGGGTTGTAAACGGTATCATCATTGCGAAAGGAAAAGTAGCTCCATTTATTGCAACTTTAGCAACAATGACTATTTTTCGTGGGTTGACGCTTGTTTATATGGACGGACGTCCGATCACTGGTCTTGGTGATCATTTAATGTTCCAAATGTTTGGCCGCGGTTATTTTCTTGGTATTCCGGTACCAGCTGTTACAATGATGATCGCTTTCGCAGTACTGTACTTCATTTTGAAGAAAACGACATTTGGCCGTCGTACATTTGCAATTGGTGGAAATGAAGAAGCAGCAGCACTATCAGGTATTAATGTTACGAGAATTAAAGTAATGATTTACGGTCTTTCCGGAATTTTGGCAGCGCTTGCAGGTATTGTCTTAACATCACGACTAGATTCTGCACAGCCGACTGCAGGTACTTCTTACGAATTAGATGCAATTGCAGCAGTTGTATTAGGTGGAACAAGTCTTTCTGGGGGAAGAGGATGGATTGTTGGTACATTCATCGGTGTACTAATTATCGGTGTACTAAATAACGGTTTAAATTTATTAGGTGTATCTTCTTTCTTCCAACAAGTTGTAAAAGGACTTGTAATCTTACTAGCTGTATTAATTGATCGCCGAAAAGAAGCGTAATGGAGGGACAGTTCATGAAGAAATGGTTACTTATACTCGTTGCATGTATTATGGTCATTACTGCTGGTTGTTCAATGGAACCACCAGAATGGGCAAAGGATTCTAGCGATAAAGGTCGAAATAAAACTATTAAAGTTGGATTCTCTGTTTCAACTTTAAATAATCCCTTCTTTGTAACTTTGAAAAAGGGTGCAGAAAAGAAAGCGAAAGATAGCGGCATCGAATTGATTGCTGTTGATGCGCAAAATGATGCAGCGAAGCAAACGAACGATGTTGAAGATTTAATTCAAAAGGGTGTCGATGTAGTTGTTATTAATCCGACCGATTCAGATGCTGTTTCTTCAGCGGTAAGTGCGGCAAATGCAGCAAATGTTCCTGTTATTACAGTAGACCGCGTTGCGAATTCAGGTAAGGTTGTTTCTCACATTGCATCTAATAATATCGAAGGTGGTCAAATGGCTAGTGATTACATTCGTGAATTAGTCGGCGAAGGAGCAAACGTTGCTGAGTTAGAAGGAATCCCTGGATCGTCTGCTGCTCGTGAACGTGGGAAAGGATTCCATAACGTAGCCGATAAGTCTTTAAAAGTAGTTGCCAAACAAGCGGCTGATTTTGATAGAGCGAAAGGATTATCTGTTATGGAAAACATTTTGCAAGCAAATAGCGATATTAAAGCCGTGTTTGCGCATAACGACGAGATGGCATTAGGTGCACTTGAAGCATTGAAGTCTGCTGGAAAAACAGATGTAGTCGTTGTTGGATTTGATGCAACTGAAGATGCTGTGAAAGCGGTTAACGATGGGCGTATGGCTGCAACAGTCGCTCAAAAACCGGAATTAATCGGAGAGAAGGCGATGCAAACAGCAAAAGAGATAACACAAGGTAAAAAAGTGGACAAATCTATTCCGATTGAATTAGAGCTTATTAAGAAAAATAAATAAATATAAAATGAAAATTAGGAAGGAAGAATAACAAATGAAATTCTTTATTGATACAGCAAACATTAACGAAATTAAAGAGGCAAATGCATTAGGCGTAGTAGCTGGAGTAACGACAAACCCATCACTTGTAGCAAAAGAAGGCGTAGATTTCCATGAGCGTATTCGTGAAATTTGCAGCTTTATAGAAGGACCTGTAAGTGCAGAAGTAATTAGCTTAGAAGCTGATAAAATGATTGAAGAAGGAAAAGAATTAGCGAAGATTGCTCCAAACGTTGTTGTAAAAGTTCCAATGACAACAGAAGGTTTAAAAGCAGTAAAAGCGTTCTCTGATTTAGGAATTCGTACAAACGTTACATTAGTATTCTCAGCAGTTCAAGCATTACTTGCAGCTCGCGCTGGTGCAACATATGTTTCACCATTCTTAGGTCGTTTAGATGATATCGGTCATAACGGTATGGATTTAATTCGTCAAATCGCAGAAATCTTTGCAATTCATGGCATCGAAACAGAAATCATTGCAGCATCTGTACGTCACAGCGTTCACGTAACTGATGCAGCATTAAACGGTTCACATATTGCAACAATCCCAGCAAACGTAATTGCTTCATTAGTGAAGCACCCATTAACAGATCAAGGAATTGAGAAATTCTTAGCTGATTGGGAAAAAACACAAGAGAAATAATAGAAAATCAAGAATCCTAGTTTAATTGACTAGGATTCTTTTTTATTTAAAAGAATTTTCATGCAATTTTGCATATTGTCTTTTAAATTTGTTATATAAGATATTTAATATATATCACATAACTCTTTATTTTTCATATTTCGATATAAAGTGAAACTTTAATCAGTGGGGGCTTTGTTCATCAGCACACTGATTATTAGTTGAACCAAGGGATAAACAGATAGAGGGTCTGACCAGAAAACTGGAGGGCATGATTCTATAACAGAAAGTTCAATGTTTATAGAATTATGTCTTTTTATATAGGGAGGGTAGTAAACAGAGATTTCGACAAAAACGCACCGATTTATCTGAATTTTAAGTTTTATAAAAGGAGAGAAATGGAATGAGAAGAAAAGCCCCATTTAAAGTGTTGTCATCATTAGCAATTGCAGCAATTATCGGATGCACATCTGTAATGAGTGCGCCGTTAGCATATGCAGAAACGCCAGCAAAAGAGAAAGAGAATGTGTCTACAACGCCAATTGATTACAATTTAATTCAAGAAGATCGTTTAGCGGAAGCTTTGAAAGAAAGAGGAACAATTAATCCAGCATCTTCTAAAGAAGAGACGAAAAAGGCTGTCGAGCAATATATTGAAAAGAAACAAGGAGATCAGGCGAACAAAGAAATTCTTCCAGATGCTCCCTCACAAGAAACGTCTGATTTCACAAAAAAAGTAAAAGAGAAAAAGATGGAAGAAAAGGAAAATGTAAAAAAGACTGAAAAAAATATTAATCTTGAGCAAAAGCCAGAACCAAATAAAAAGCAATTGAATGGGCAAGTTCCAACTTCAAAAGCAAAGCAAGCTCCATATAAAGGATCTGTTCGATCAGATAAAGTATTAGTGCTACTCGTTGAATTTAGTGATTATAAACATAATAATATTGATCAAACACCAGGTTATATGTATTCGAAAGACTTTAGTAGAGAACATTATCAAAAGATGTTGTTTGGTAAGGAGCCTTATACATTATTTGATGGTTCAAAAGTAAAAACATTTAAACAATACTATGAAGAGCAGTCTGGTGGTAGTTATACGACAGACGGATATGTAACGGAGTGGCTAACAGTTCCAGGAAAAGCATCTGATTATGGAGCTGATGGTAGCAGTGGTCACGATAATAAAGGTCCGAAAGGTGCACGTGATTTAGTGAAAGAAGCTTTGCATGCAGCTGCTGAGAAAGGACTAGATTTATCTCAGTTTGATCAGTTTGATAGATATGATACAAACGGGGATGGGAATCAAAACGAACCTGACGGTGTAATTGATCATTTAATGGTAATCCATGCTGGTGTTGGTCAAGAAGCTGGTGGCGGTAAATTAGGTGATGATGCGATCTGGTCACATCGTTCAAAATTAGCAGTAGATCCAGTAGCGATTGAAGGTACAAAATCAAAGGTAGATTACTTTGGTGGAAAAGTAGCAGCACATGATTACACAATTGAACCAGAAGATGGAGCTGTAGGTGTGTTTGCGCATGAATTTGGACATGATCTTGGATTACCAGATGAATATGACACGAAATATACTGGAAATGGTTCACCTGTCGAAGCTTGGTCATTAATGAGTGGAGGTAGTTGGACAGGAAAAATCGCAGGAACGGAGCCGACAAGTTTTTCACCACAAAATAAAGACTTCTTACAAAAGAATATGGGTGGCAACTGGGCAAAAATATTAGAAGTAGATTACGATAAAATTAAGAGTGGTGTGGGAGTTCCTACCTATATTGATCAAAGTGTTACGAAATCAAATCGTCCAGGCGTTGTACGTGTTAACTTACCAGGTAAAAGTGTTGAAACGATTAAACCGGAGTTTGGAAAGCATGCATATTATAGTACAAGAGGCGATGATATGCATACAACGTTAGAGACACCTTTCTTTGATTTAACAAAAGGAACAAATGCAAAATTCGATTATAAAGCAAATTATGAGTTAGAAGCAGAGTGCGATTTCGTCGAAGTACATGCAGTAACAGAAGATGGAACGAAGACGTTAATTGATAGACTTGGAGAAAAAGTAGTCCAAGGAGATAAAGATACAACAGATGGGAAATGGATTGATAAATCATATGATTTAAGTCAATTTAAAGGCAAAAAAGTGAAACTACAATTCGACTATATTACAGATCCGGCTGTAACATATAAAGGTTTTGCGATGGACGATGTAAATGTAACTGTTGATGGACAAGTTGTATTTTCTGATGATGCAGAAGGACAGTCTAAAATGAATTTAAATGGTTTTGTTGTTTCTGATGGGACAGAGAAGAAAGCTCACTATTACTACTTAGAATGGAGAAACTATGCGGGATCAGATAATGGATTAAAAGCAGGAAAAGGTCCAGTGTATAATACAGGTCTTGTCGTTTGGTATGCAGATGATAGCTTTAAAGATAACTGGGTGGGGGTGCATCCAGGTGAAGGATTCCTTGGGGTTGTAGATTCTCATCCAGAAGCACTTGTTGGTAATCTGAACGGGAAACCAGCGTACGGTAATACGGGCATGCAAATTGCAGACGCTGCATTTTCATTTGATAAAACACCAGCATGGAGTGTAAATTCATTAACACGTGGCCAGTTTAACTATTCTGGATTACAAGGTGTTACAACTTTTGATGATTCAAAAGTATATAGTAACAAGCAAATTGTAGATGCAGGAAGAAAAGTTCCAAACCTTGGACTTAAATTCCAAGTTGTTGGACAGGCAGAAGATAAATCGGCAGGCGCTGTTTGGATTAAACGTTAATAACATAAAAGCACATTCTTCATATGAAGAGTGTGCTTTTTAATTTGTACAGTAAGTTATTATTTTAGTTTATGTAATACAAATGTTTATTCATGTGTAGTGTATCAAATTATGTGGAGAAAGGAAATATTTCCGAGGAAATTGTCGAAGTATCGTCGTTATTTATAAACTTTCTTTTTAAAAGAAGTAATGTATTATTGCCTTTACGGCTCAATTTATTTACATTGTTATTTGGTTATACACAAAAGTAATATATTGGGCAAAAAAGAGTTCTATTCAATATGGCTCTTTTTATACATAGAAAGGAGTAAGCGATAAATGAAAGAAGTTATTGGATGTCCACAGTGTGAAGGGGATATTACTGTACAACATATTATTGATCTCCCACATCCTTTTTCATTAAGGTGTCCACATTGTAAGGTGAAGTTGAAAGAAATAAGGGTAACGTCATGTTTAATATTAGCGATGATTTGTATAATTCCATTGTTTATTATTATTGGAGAGAGTATTAAGGAATTACTAGTAAAATATTTTTCTATTGTAGACAATGTACCAACTGTACTTATTTTCTTTTTATTTTGTTATCCATTGTATTATTTCTATGAAAAATATAATGCTATATTGTTTATTAAATATGGTTTGCTGAAAGTTAAAAGTTGAATTGAATAGGAGATTATCATTATGCTTTGGAAAATATATTTAGTTATTGTAGCAATGTTAGCTATTATTTCGTTAGTAAGGGGTATGTTTCAAACACCAATTCAAAAGTTTGACTTTGTAGTATCTATTATTACGTGGATAGGGCTCTTTGGTTTTGTATTTGATATACAAATATTAACCTCGATTGTTTGGAAATGTATCTTCTTGTTTAGCGTCATTTGGACTTTAACTGCAGTTTTTGTTTTTCGTTTATATGAAGAGCGAGATGAGCCATTACCTTTTATATTTAAATTAATTGGAATTATTCCAACGCTTCCATTATATTACGGATTATATCAATATGCATTTTAAAAAAGACAACGATGGATTATCCCATCATTGTCTTTTTTACTTTGCTTCTTACATAAATCATCCCAGCAAATGTTAATAAAAATGCTGTCCCGATAATGAAGCTGATGCTAGGTGATGCTCCGATTGCGCCGACTGTAAAGGAGCCAGCAACAACTCCTAATGAGAAGAAGGCATAAAATAATCCGAATGCCTTTCCGCGATTATCGTCTGTAGTATTTTCAACGAGTAAAGCGTTAATAGACGGAAAGAGGATTGCGAATCCAATTCCATAAATCATCATTACAATAAAGAGCATACCTTTTGTAGCAAATAATCCGAGTAAAGATAATGCGAATGCCATAACTGCAATTCCGATTAGCATTAGTTTCGAACGATTAAATCGATCGTAAATACGATTTGTTGGAAGCAAGAAGAAGAGGATAGCAGTAATACCAAATACACTTAACATCATGCCTGTTGTAGATGCTTTAAGCGCTAATGCCTCAACTTTTACTGGTAACATATAAGTGACAATTCCTTGTGAAAACATTAATGTGAAAGCACCAATATATGCTTGTAATAACGGTTCTGATTTTAACAGTTCAATCATATCTTCTTTGTTCATCATTTGCGTTCTTGATGTATCTTTTCTTGATACGTTATTTGGTAAGAAGAATAGAGATACGATTGTACCAAGAGCCATTAAAATAGAAATAGTAATGAAGACCCATTCTACGCCAGCTGTTGCTTTCATAATACCGCTGAAAGCAGGTCCTACGATTGCCGCTGTTCCAACAGCAGCACCAGATAGAGCCATTGCTTTTCCTTGTCTTTTTGCATTTGTTTGTTTTGATAAAAATGTAAAGGCAGCAGGAATTAAAAAGCCATCACTAAATCCATGCATAAAGCGCACAACTAATAGTTGTTCACCACTTTGAACAACGGTGTATAACAAGACTATGAAACTCGTAATTCCCATGCTTATATAAAGGATTTTTTTTGCACCAAATTTATCGACAGCGGCTCCAGCAATAATATTACCAATCATATTAGCGAATGAGTACATACCGACAACTAGCCCGATAATAAGAGGAGTTCCTCCAAGGCTTTGAGCGAAAGTACTCATAATAGGTAATTGTGAAAATGTATCTAAAAATGCCACGATAACGATAAAGTAAATAAAATATTTCAAGCGATATTCACCTCTCCAATGCTATTATGGCACAATGCTAATTTCACCTGCAATGAAATTGAATTAACAGATGTGGAAAAAAGTACAAAGTGACAAAATATTGAACGTTATTTGTAAAAAATTAGTAGGGATGTGATTGTTTTTTTGAAATATATGGATAGAAGTATTATAATAGATTTGTAAACTTCACCAGGTTAAGTATATACATAGAGAGGGATGTATAAAATGAAAGCACTACTTTGGCATAATCAACGTGATGTACGAGTAGAAGAAGTACCAGAACCAACAGTAAAACCAGGAACAGTGAAAATCAAAGTTAAATGGTGTGGTATTTGTGGGACAGACTTGCATGAATATTTAGCAGGGCCTATTTTTATTCCAACAGAAGAACATCCATTAACACATGTGAAAGCACCTGTTATTTTAGGTCATGAGTTTAGTGGTGAGGTAATAGAGATTGGTGAAGGAGTTACATCTCATAAAGTGGGAGACCGTGTTGTTGTAGAACCAATTTATTCTTGTGGTAAATGTGAAGCTTGTAAACATGGACATTACAATGTTTGTGAACAACTTGTTTTCCACGGTCTTGGCGGAGAAGGCGGCGGTTTCTCTGAATATACAGTAGTACCAGAAGATATGGTTCATCACATTCCAGATGAAATGACGTATGAACAAGGTGCGCTTGTAGAACCAGCAGCAGTAGCAGTTCATGCAGTACGTCAAAGTAAATTAAAAGAAGGGGAAGCTGTAGCAGTATTTGGTTGCGGTCCAATTGGACTTCTTGTTATCCAAGCAGCTAAAGCAGCAGGAGCAACTCCTGTTATTGCAGTTGAGCTTTCTAAAGAACGTCAAGAGTTAGCGAAATTAGCAGGTGCAGATTATGTATTAAATCCAGCAACTCAAGATGTGCTAGCTGAAATTCGTAACTTAACAAATGGTTTAGGTGTAAATGTTAGCTTTGAAGTAACAGGTGTTGAAGTTGTATTACGCCAAGCGATTGAAAGTACAAGCTTCGAAGGACAAACTGTAATTGTTAGTGTATGGGAAAAAGACGCAACAATTACTCCGAATAATTTAGTATTAAAAGAAAAAGAAGTTATTGGTATTTTAGGATACCGTCACATCTTCCCAGCTGTTATTAAATTAATTAGCTCTGGTCAAATTCAAGCAGAGAAATTAATTACGAAAAAAATTACAGTGGATCAAGTTGTTGAAGAAGGATTTGAAGCACTTGTAAAAGATAAAACACAAGTGAAAATTCTTGTTTCACCTAAATAAGATAGAATCGAAAAGAGTAGCCCTTTTCTAGAAATAGAAGAGGGCTACTTTTTTCTATACTGAAAGGTGATAGACTTTCCTGTAACTAAAGGTATTTTGTTTGGAAGGGGAAGTCTAATGCTTTCATTTATATTGACATTGAAACGGATGCTAAAAGCTTGTTTGCGAGCATGGAAAGATAAAGAATTTCAAGTGTTATTCGTATTAACAATTTTGACATTAATATCTGGTACAATCTTTTATAGTACAGTGGAGGGGTTACGTCCTCTGGATGCTTTATATTTTAGCGTTGTGACGCTGACTACTGTCGGTGATGGGCAATTTAGTCCCCAAACTGACTTCGGAAAGATATTTACGATATTATACATATTTATAGGGATCGGATTAGTGTTTGGATTTATACATAAGTTGGCAGTTAATGTACAATTGCCAAGTATATTATCGAATAGAAAAAAAGAGTAAAGCATGTGGGTGCTTTACTCTTTTTTTACATTAGTTTAGACAAGCCTTAATAATAGTTTATTAAAATGAAAGTGTATTCATTCATTATATTCACTGTGTATAAAGTTATAATGATATGAACATTTGCATATTTTAATTTAGTGATAGAATTTTCATGAAAGGTGGGATATTCTAGTCATAGGTTAACCGGATGACATCATAGGATCCTAACAAAATGTTTACAATAATTCAATTATAAAATGGAGGATTTTATATGAAAAAGAAAGTACTTGCTTTAGCGGCAGCTATTACATTAGTTGCTCCATTACAAAGTGTTGCATTTGCTCATGAAAATGATGGGGGACAGAGATTTGGAGTTATTCCGCGCTGGTCTGCTGAAGATAAACATAAAGAAGGCGTGAATTCTCATTTATGGATTGTAAATCGTGCAATTGATATTATGTCTCGTAATACAACACTTGTAAAACAAGATCGAGTTGCACTATTAAATGAATGGCGTACTGAGTTAGAGAACGGTATTTATGCTGCTGACTATGAAAATCCTTATTATGATAATAGCACATTTGCTTCACATTTCTATGACCCTGACAATGGGAAAACTTATATTCCGTATGCAAAGCAGGCAAAGGAAACTGGAGCTAAATATTTTAAATTAGCTGGTGAGTCTTACAAAAATAAAGATATGAAACAAGCATTCTTCTATTTAGGATTATCTCTTCATTATTTAGGTGATGTAAACCAACCGATGCATGCGGCAAACTTTACGAATCTTTCGTATCCACAAGGATTCCATTCTAAATATGAAAACTTTGTAGATACGATAAAAGATAATTATAAAGTAACGGATGGAAATGGGTATTGGAACTGGAAAGGTACGAATCCAGAAGATTGGATTCATGGAGCGGCAGTAGTTGCGAAGCAAGATTATGCTGGCATTGTAAATGATAATACGAAAGATTGGTTCGTAAGAGCAGCTGTATCACAAGAATATGCAGATAAATGGCGCGCTGAAGTTACACCAATGACAGGTAAGCGTTTAATGGATGCACAACGTGTTACTGCTGGATATATTCAGCTTTGGTTTGATACGTACGGAAATCGTTAAGTATTTGAAGAAGGTCAAATCTCAGAATAGAGTATTTGGCCTTTTTATCACTATACAATACATGGAGGTATGAAACGTGAAAGGTAAATTGCTAAAAGGTGTACTTAGCTTAGGTGTTGGTTTAGGAGCTTTATATAGCGGAACGTCAGCTCAAGCAGAAGCATCTACAAATCAAAATGATACATTAAAAGTGATGACGCATAATGTATATATGCTATCAACAAACTTATATCCAAACTGGGGACAAACTGAGCGTGCTGATTTAATTGGGGCGGCAGATTATATAAAGAATCAAGATGTTGTTATATTAAATGAAGTGTTTGATAATAGCGCATC
This sequence comes from Bacillus sp. Root131, assembly GCF_001429475.1. NCBI lineage: Bacteria > Bacillati > Bacillota > Bacilli > Caryophanales > Bacillaceae > Bacillus > Bacillus sp. Root131. The sequence goes on along the minus strand of NZ_LMJQ01000043.1, from coordinate 48,479 downwards.
AGATCGTTTATTAGGTAATTTGAAGAAAGAATATCCAAATCAAACAGCAGTATTAGGTCGTAGTAGTGGAAGCGAATGGGATAAAAAGTTAGGGAACTATTCATCTTCAACTCCTGAAGATGGTGGCGTTGCGATTGTCAGCAAATGGCCAATCGCTGAAAAGATTCAATATGTATTTGCAAAAGGATGCGGGCCAGATAATTTATCGAATAAAGGATTTGTATATACGAAAATTAAGAAAAATGATCGTTTCATTCACGTAATTGGGACGCATTTGCAGGCTGAAGATAGTATGTGCGGAAAAACTTCACCTGCATCTGTACGTACGAACCAATTAAAAGAAATTCAAGATTTTATTAAAAATAAAAATATACCAAATAATGAGTATGTGTTAATTGGTGGTGATATGAACGTAAATAAAATAAATGCAGAGAACAAGAATGATTCAGAGTATACATCTATGTTTAAAACATTGAACGCTTCTGTACCATCTTATACTGGACATACAGCGACTTGGGATGCAACGACAAACAGTATTGCAAAATATAATTTCCCTGATAGTCCTGCCGAGTATTTAGATTATATTATTGCAAGCAAAGACCATGCGAACCCATCGTATATAGAGAATAAGGTGTTACAGCCGAAATCTCCACAATGGACTGTTACATCATGGTTCCAAAAATATACGTATAATGATTACTCTGATCATTATCCAGTAGAGGCGACTATTTCTATGAAGTAGTTTCAAAAAGTTTCTTCGTAAAGAAGAAACTTTTTTTATTTGCAAACAGGAAAATCACACTTTCTTTCCAATATGTATAAGACATATTGAGAAGAGGAGAGAAAAATGTGGATCGAGGAATTTTTAAAGAAGTTCCATTACCGTGTGCATTTTTGGATGAAGTGGCTTTAGATAGAAATATTCAATCAATTATAGAGTTAAGTGGAAATAAGAAGATTCGTATAGCGAGTAAATCGTTACGTTCTGTTCCGATTATGCAAAAGATTTTAGCTGCAAATGATCGATTTCAAGGTATTATGTGCTTTTCACCTAGAGAGACTTTATTTTTAATAGAACAAGGATTTAATGATTTATTGCTTGGATATCCTGCTTATGATGAAAGAGCTTTGTATGAAATTAGTTTGCTAACAAAGAAAGGTTTCATTATAACTTGTATGGTGGATTGTGAAGAGCATATTGTGTATTTAGAAAAAATTGCTGAGAAATCTAAAGGATGTTTTCGTGTTTGTTTGGATATTGATATGAGTAGTCGTTTCTTTCAATTTCATTTTGGTGTACAAAGATCCCCAGTAAAAAATGTGCAGGATGCGTTGAAAGTAGTAGAAAAGGTGAGAAGGTCATCATATTTAATGTTAGATGGTGTGATGGGTTATGAAGCTCAAATTGCTGGGGTGGGAGACCATATACCGAATCAATGGCTGAAAAGTAAAGTGATTTCGTATTTAAAGCAGAAATCAGTGCTAGAAGTTAAAGAAAGAAGAGAATATATTGTAAAAGCAATACAAAAACTTGGTATTGAGCTAAGGTTTGTAAATGGAGGCGGAACAGGAAGCATAAAAACAACTGAGAAAGATAATTCAGTTTCAGAGATTACAATAGGTTCTGCTTTTTATTCTCCGAAGCTGTTTGATTATTATAAAGAGGTGAAATTTCATCCAGCGGTCGGATTTGCCTTACCAGTTGTGCGTAAACCAGTCCCGTTTATTTATACTTGCCTAGGTGGTGGATATATTGCTTCAGGAGCAGTTGGAAAAGATAAAGAGCCTGAAGTTTGGAGACCAAAGGGTGCAAAACTATTAGCTTTAGAAGGTGCTGGTGAGGTACAAACGCCAATATTTTATAACGGCGAGGAAAGAGTGGACATAGGAGAGTCCATTTTGTTTCGTCATAGTAAGGCTGGTGAATTATGTGAACGCTTTCCTTTTTTGTATCGTGTTAAACAAGGAGAGATTGTTGGGGAGTATTCAACATATCGGGGGGATGGCCAATGCTTTCTATAAAGGGACAAAGGTGGAGGAATTGGACAGGGAATGTAGAAGGGACGCCGCATTATACGATGTATCCAGAAAGTATACAAGATGTAGTAGAAGTAGTGGGGGTTGCACGAAAAAAGGGGCAGAAAATTCGTGTTGTTGGTTCAGGACACTCGTTTACACCCCTTGTGCAAACGGAAGAAGTTTTAGTTTCTTTAGATGAATTGAAGGGCATTGTGAATATTGATGAAGAGAAGATGGTCGCTGAAGTGTGGGCAGGAACAAAGTTATATGATTTAGGGAAGTTACTTGAGGAAAAAGGTTATGCGCAAGAAAATTTAGGAGATATTGATTCGCAATCTATTGCAGGAGCGATTAGTACGGGGACTCATGGAACGGGTATTACCTTTGGGAGCTTATCAACACAAGTTATAGAGATTACGGCAGTTTTATCTAATGGTGAGAGTATAGTTTGTTCGGAAGCTGAGAACGTAGAATATTGGAGAGCGTTTCAGTTGTCACTTGGAATGTTAGGTATCATTGTAAAGATAAAATTGAAGGTTATTCCAGCGTATTCACTCGTTTATGAAAGTGAAAAACAGTCATTATCTACTGTAATGAACAAACTAGAAGAGTATAAGAAGCATCGTCACTTTGAATTTTTCGTTTTTCCTTATTCTGATGAAGTACAAGTAAAACTTACGAACGAAACAACGAATACAGGCAGTGATTTGAAATGGCATAAACTAAAGGTGGAGTTACTTGAAAATAGGATGTTCTCTTTACTATCTAAAGGGTGTAAATGGTTTCCTTCTATAAGTAAAGGAGTGAGTCGATTATCAGCTAAGGCTGTACCAAACACAAAAATAATTGGCCCGAGCTATGAAGTATTTGCTACATCACGTACGGTACCATTTTATGAAATGGAGTATAGCATTCCTTCAAAGTATATGAGGACTGTGGTAGAAGAAATCTCAAATCTTATTGAAAAGAAAAAGTATAAGGTGCACTTCCCGATCGAATGCCGCTATGTGAAAGGTGATGATATATGGCTTAGTCCAGCCTATGGAAGAGATTCAGCGTATATCGCTGTTCATATGTATAAAGGTATGAAATATGCTGCTTACTTTGGCGAAGTGGAAAAAATTTTTATGAAGTATGAAGGGCGTCCGCATTGGGGGAAAATGCATACATTATCGTATGAGCAATTACAAGATATATATCCAGAGTTTCATTCGTTTTTACAGGCGAGGAAGTCTCTAGATGAACTTGGAATGTTTTTTAATCCTTATGCAGAAAAGTTATTTATCCCGCATTAACGGGCAGTAATACTCCCATCTCAAAATTCGGTGGGAGATAACCGCTCGTTTTGGGAGGGTTGATTAAAGTTTCACATTATGTATATGAAAAAGCTGACAAATAATTATTTGTCAGCTTTTTTTAGTGTAATTGCATTTCTTGTATGACTAATATGCTCATAAAATAGTAGTTTATCACGGCTAAATACATGCAGTAAAACATGAATAATAAACAGGCCGTTAATGATGAATAGGAATAACAATGTAACGAGTAATACTAAAGGTTCTGTATGATTTAACATAGAACTACTAGAAAGAATATAATTGATTCCGCCTAACGCAAAATAAAATATACCGTATCGAATAAATAGTTCTTTTAATGTAATACGATCTGATTTTCCTTTCAGGTGAATGCGAAGCAATGCTTTCCCAATTGTTTTTCCATTCGTAAAGTATGGAATAATAATAAAGTAAATAAGGATTGAACACGTAATGAAAATGAGTTCATACATATTGGTGTAAGATTGCATATTAGAAACGAAGAAAGAATTTCCTTTGTTTTTAATGACAGGTACAACGATAGATAAGAAAATCCAATCAATTTGCATCGCGATAAGGCGACGAATGAATCCGACTGGTTTCGTTTCTAAATTAATATGACTATCTAACTCGTTTGTTTTTGGAAGGAAGTACGTAAATATTGGTGCAATGATAAAACCAATTACGCCACCTAATGTATTTAAAAACAAATCATCGATATCAAATAATCGGTATGCACAATTGTATATACCGTATAATCCAGTCACTTGTGTTAGCTCGAAAAATAGTGAAAGGAAAAAGGAAATGTAAATTGTTTGTAGGAAACTACGTCGGAAATAATAACGTAAGTAAATACCGAATGGAACAGTTAATAGAACATTAAATGCAACTTGTAAAAAAGCAGACTCTTTTAATAAGTAGAAATAAGTAGCCGGTTTCGTTAAAACTGCCGATGTATGACTACTAATCTCTTGTATGAAATAAAATGGTGAGAGTTGCATGTGTTGTGTATTAGCCGATTGTAGGCTACAAGTATCAAACGTTTGTGGCAACGGCAAAATAACAAGAAAATAGGCATTTAATAAGTAAAGTAATAATGAGTATAAAATAAATGAGCGCCATTTATTTAAATAACCGTATTTTCGATAATTAAATATTAGAAAAGGGATTAAAAGAAACATTGCTAAAAAAGGAAATAAAATAAATGCTGTTTTTACTGGAAATAAATATGCAGTCAAAGTGAAACTCCTTTCAATAAAAATTCGTTTATCATTATAGCGCTAAAAATATTTAAATACAAAGTTAAAATCTTTCGAAATAGAAATAATTACTAATTTTATAGGAATTAAGTTATAATAAATTTAATATGAGGATATTATGATTATGTAAGTTGAGAGAGGGTACAAGAGATGCGATATGAACTTTTTTCTGTAAGTGGGGATCATATTACGACTTTTGAAAGTGCATGGCGTTTTCAGGAGGGAGAACAGATTTTTGTTCATGATGATCAAACAAAACGAAACTTTATTATTATTCGTCTGACGCATGATGTATTTCAACAAAATAAACATGTTATTCGTTTGTATTGTCAAGAAAAGAAAGTGTATGCATAAGAGAAGCCCTCTTACAGTATGAAAAGTAAGAGGGCTCTTTATCCCGCTATTTGTGGGAAGCACGATTGGTGAGGATTAAAGTTTCACTTTATCATTTTTCTCCTCGCAAGGAATAAAAAGAGAAGAGTTAATGCACATAGGTAGCATTTGATTTGGAAGAAAGGATATAGCCTTGTATTTTGTACTTCAAAGTTTCATGGCCTTTTCTTTGAGAAAGCCATGTATGGTAATCTTGTTGTGTTTTCCATAACATACGAAACATATATTCTGTCTTATCATTTGTACGATGAACATGTGAAAACTCTATGTTAATAAAACCGTTCGTTCCAGGGGAAGGATAATATTGTTTAAGCTCACAAAGTAGTTCACTTTCATATCCGTACTTAATGTGAATGAGTTTAGTAACTATAAGTATATAAACACCTCTTTTACGATAATAGTAGGAAAGATAGCTTTACTATAATAGTGAACTTAATAATTATTATAATATTCTGAAAATCCGAAGTGAATGATAGGTTTTAACTTAATAAAGGTATAAAAAAGCGAGTCATCTAGTGTAATAGAATGACTCGCTTTCGATTTGTAAGTTTCACTTTATAAGAAAATAAGAGTAAGTACACCTACGATAATACAATAGAAAGAGAAATACTTTAAATTTCCTTTTGCCATAATGTTCATAAACCATTTTAGTGAAATATACGTCATGATAAATGTTGCGATGAATGCAACGACATATGGTACGAATAATGTGTCTAGATTTGGATCATTTGCAATGTCTGTAATGCTTAACAATAAGCCACCTAAGCTAACAGGAATGTATAGTAAGAATGAGAAGCGAAGAGCTGTTTCTTGCTTCATACCAAGTAACATTGCTGCTACGATTGTGGCACCAGATCGGCTTATTCCAGGAATCAGTGCGCAAGCTTGTGCTAATCCGACGATGATTGCATCTTTCATAGAAAGGTCGCCATCATTTTTACGACCGCGTAAATTTCTAATAATCCAAAGGCCGACAGCAGTAATAAGAAGGGAAATCCCAACCATCTTCACACCTTTTAAGTACTGATCGATGTAATCTTTAAATAAAACACCAATAACACCTGCTGGAATGGTTGCAATAACAAGATAAATAATAAAGAAGAAATCTGATTTCGCGTCTTCTGCTCTTGTAAATATATAAGAGAGACCATTCTTCGTCAGACGAATTAAATCATTTCTATAAATAAGTAATACAGCTAATAATGAAGCTGAATTAACAAGTAGTTCGAAGCTAAATCCTTCTATTTTTAGTCCTAGCAAATGTTGTGCTAAAACGAGGTGACCACTTGAAGAAATCGGAATTGGTTCTGTTAGTCCTTGGAACAGACCGAGAATTAAATATTTTAAAACGTAGTAAAATTGTTCCATAATAACCTCCTTGTTTATTAGTTGAAAGAAACAACTTTTCCATTATAACAAAGATATGGATGAATATTGAAAAGAAATAAATATTCGAAATAAAATAAAAATCCCTTATAGCAGTATAAGGGATTTTTATTTTTAATTAAGAAGTTACTGTTCCTTGAAGACTTTTAGACAATTGAACATCGACTTTTTCAGCATCATGAATATGATTCATAATAGTAGTATTTAATTTTTGGAACATTTGTTGTGTATTAGCGAATTCTCGTAATATGTCATCATTACAAGACTTTTGGTTTTCAATAGCCTTAATAACATTTGTAGCGCCATTTTGTAACGTTTGAATCATAACTAAAATATTTTCAATTCTAGCGTTTGTATCGGCGCTCATTTCTACACCTTCATCGACTAAATGTAAATTATCTTTTGTATTATCGTATGCTTTTTCAATTTCTTCTTGAATTTTTTTCGTTAAGTTGCCGATGTTTTTTGTGCTTTCTGCTGTACTTTCCGCTAGTTTTCTTACTTCATTGGCAACGACAGCGAATCCTTTACCGTGCTCTCCAGCACGTGCGGCTTCAATACTCGCATTTAAGGCAAGTAAATTTGTTTGTGCTGCAATGTTTTGAATGACTTCTACAATTTGCTCGATTTCCTTTGAGCGTTCGCTTAGATGATTCATACTATTAGACGTGCGTTGAGATTGTTCACCTAATTTATTAATTACAATAAGTAAGCGGTGAACGGATTCTTTTCCTTCATTAGAGCAGTCAATAATTTCTGCAATAGACTGAATTAAGCTTTGTTCCTTTTGCAACATTTCATTATTTAACTCATTGGAATGTGTCGTGCGTGTTGAAACATTTTCGAAACATGAACTTAATTGTTGAACTAAATTTTGGAGTGTATTGTGTTGGTTATTTACAAGTTGATGCTCGTGTACAACGCTTTGTACACGATCGTGGATAGTCGAAATAGTCTCTTGTTTTTCAATATCTTTTTGTTTCAATTCTGCTTCTAATTCTTGTATACGCTCTTCTAATTGAGCAATTGTATGTTGGAGTGATTTCTTTTGAGTAAACATGTATTTATTTCAACCGCCTTCGAAAGTTATATTTTCTCTATATTTGGATTTTAGCATCTTTTGTATTTTTTAAATATAGGAATTGTTAAATATTTAAGAATCTATTACATTTTATTCATAATTCTCTTTTTTTTGTCACGAAAAATAAACTGTATTTAATCGTTTTGTAAACAAACTGTAAAATAAATCATGTATAACTGTATAAGAAGGGAGTCGGATTATGAACTATTTTAAGCGAATCAGCTGTCTAGTATTAGCAGGAATTATCGGTCTTTCTAGTACAGTCGCTGTTAAAGCAGAGTCAAACGACGAGAAACTTAACAACATGCAACAGCAATTGCAACAAAACGATGCAGAAATGCAAAAGAAAGAGCAAGAGAAGCAAGCTGTTAGTAAAGAAATTAAAGGTATCGAAAACGAACTACATAATTTAAATAATACAATTGCAAAAAATAAAGAGGATCAAGCTGCTATTCAACGTAAAATCGATGAAACACATAAGCAGATTGAACAAAAAAAGGAAGAAATTGTCGTTTTAGAGGATAAAGTCCTTGCTCGTAAAGACATTATGAGAAAACGTATGGTTTCTGTTCAAAACAGTTCAAATACAAGTTTAGTAGTAGAAGTTGTAGTAGAGTCAAAAAACTTTGCAGACTTCTTACAACGTATGAACGCAGTTTCTACTATTCTAGAAGCTGATAAAGAAATTTTACGTCTACAAGAACAAGATCTTCGTCAAATTGAAGAAGATAAGAAAACAATTGACGAAAAAGAAGCATCTTTAGTAGTAGACAAACAAAAATTAGCAAAAGCGCAAGCTGAACTGCAAGATAACTTGAAAAAACGTCAAGATAACTTACAAACAGTTCAAGCTAAATATAATGAGGTTGCAAGTCAGCTTAATTTAGCAGCGGAAGAGAAAGCTAAAATTGAATCAAATATGAAGGCAGTACAAGAAACAATTGCTCGTGAACAAGAAGCAGCAAGAATCGCAGCGGAAGAGCGTGCAAAAGCAGAAGCGGCTGCAAAGGCTGAGCAAGAAGCTTTAGCGAAAGCACAAGCAGAAATTGCTGAAAAGCAAAAGCAAGAAAAAGCTAGTAAACCGGCAGAACCAGTTGCTAATAATAATTCGAAGGTAGAACCTGCACAACCTTCTAAGCCAACTGCTGGTGGGAAAGAAATTTATGTAGAAGCTACAGCTTATACAGCTGATCCAGCGGAAAATGGTTATGCGTCAGGTCAACAAGTATTTTCTGCATGGGGACCAGGTGGTAAAGGTTATAATCTAACTGCAAACCCAGGAATGAAATTAATTGCTGTAGATCCAAGTGTTATTCCATTAGGCAAAACTGTAAATGTTGAAGGTTATGGAGTCGCAATTGCAGCAGATACTGGTGGAGCGATTAAAGGTAACAGAATTGATGTGTTAATGCCTGATAAAGGGTCTTCTAGTCAATGGGGAAGAAAAATCGTTAAAGTTACAATTTTAAACTAAAACGTAATCCAACTTTACAATACGTAGAGTTGGATTTATTACAATATTAATGTTAAGTTAAGTTTACATTTTGTTAAGGGTAGCATACAATAATGGTGAGAGGTGGTAAATTTGACCATTTTAAACAGAGTAAAAGAATTAAGAGCTCGTTTTAATTTTTCACAAAGTGTATTAGCAGAAAAGGTTGGAGTGACGAGACAAACAGTTGCTGCAATTGAAAAAGGGGATTACGTTCCTTCATTGTTACTAGCATTGATGATTTGTGATGTATTCCAGTTAAAGATGGAAGACGTGTTTGTTTTAAATAAGGAGGGGGAAGAGGATGAGTAGAATTGGTTTTTCTTATATTATAAATGTACTCTATACTGCACTAGCATGCTGGACATTTGTTGAATTTTATAGTGTTATTACAGAGTTAGCAGACATATTTAAAAACGAGAAATTCCCGTTTGAAGTAGCGGTTAATGGAGTACCATTTATTTTATTATTTATTGGAGCTATTATAGTTACAATTTTTTATAGAATTCAAAAGAAAAAATATAAGAATTTATCTTTTTGGATGTATCCATTATTATTTCCACTAGAAGATGAACGTGAAAAAGCGATTACGGATAAAGCTTGTCGAACAACATTTGTATCGTTATGGTTTGTGTTACCTTGTGCAGTTGGATTTTTAACTTTTTCGCCTATTATTAATGAATATCTTCCTGGATACCCATTATATATTCTATTTTCTATTTTCTTTATTCAAATGACAGTATTTCACGTATCATTATACAGAAATAAATTAGCTTAAAAAGAAACCTTCTTGCACCGGCAAGAAGGTTTCTTTTCAGCTAATACTTGTACATATGGCGATATTATTTTATCATTTTATATAGAGTAAGATTTTGTAAGGGAAAGGAATTGTATATGAATAAGCAAAGAATTTATAGTATAGTAGCAATCCTGCTATTTGTTGTAGGTGGGGTGTTAATTGGAAAGCCATTTTATGATGGATATCAGGCTGAAAAGAAACAGACTGAAAATGTGCAGGCTGTTCAAAAGATGGATTATGAAAAGCATGAGACGGAATTTGTAGATGCTTCCAAAATTAATCAACCAGACTTGGCGGAAGTAGCGAATGCATCATTAGATAAGAAACAAGTAATTGGTCGTATTTCGATTCCAAGTGTTTCAGTAGAACTGCCTGTTTTGAAAGCTTCTACTGAAAAAAACTTATTAACAGGTGCAGCGACAGTAAAAGAAAATCAAGTTATGGGAAAAGGAAATTACGCACTAGCAGGACATAACATGTCTAAAAAAGGTGTTTTATTTAGTGATATAGCTTCTTTGAAAAAAGGCGATAAAATTTATTTGTATGACAATGAAAATGAATATGAGTATGCGGTTACTGGTGTATCTGAAGTAACTCCTGATAAGTGGGAAGTTGTGGAGGATCATGGGAAAGATGAGATAACGCTTATTACATGTGTATCTGTAAAGGATAATTCTAAGCGTTATGTTGTTGCTGGTGATTTAGTAGGAACGAAGGCGAAGAAGTAAAAAAGAAGGTGAACTCTTTAAAGAGTTCACCTTCTTTTTTACTAATGTTGAGAAAAAATAGAATGTTTTGGTTTGTATTTAAGTATTCTTCTATTTATGTATAATAAAGTTATAATTCTATATTTTGGGAGGAACAAGAGTGAGACAACAGGTGAAGAAACTTCTTTTAACAACGAGTATAGCGTTATTGGTAGCTCCAATTTCAGCTTATGCGCATCCAGGGCGTACAGATGCTAATGGCGGACATACGTGTCGTACAAATTGTGAGAAATGGGGATTACAGTACGGGGAATATCATTATCACAATAAACCAGCTTCTAGTAGTGGTGCAACGAGCCCAGCTCCTAGCCAGAATAATAATAGTGCTGTAGAAGCTGAGAGACAAGCAGAAGCACAGCGTAAAGCTGAAGAAGAGAGACAACGTGTAGCCGAAGAACAAAGAAAAGCTGAAGAGGCACGTAAGCAAGAGGAAGCGCAGCGCCAAGCTGATATGGAAAAAGGTCAACTTGAAGGTCAAAAGAATGGAGAAACTGATTTTAAAGCAGGAAAAAATGATGCAGAAGTGCATGTAGCTGGAAAATCTGATGCATATAAACAAGCGTTTAAAGCGACTTATGCAGCCGCATGGTCTTTAGAAGAGCAGAAGAAAACGCATTTTGAAAAAGGAAAAGAACAAGCTGAATTAGGAGAAAAGACAGGGAAAGAACTAGCTGAAAAGAATCCTGGAAATAGAGAGAAAGAAGTATACGTGAAGGCATATGAAACAGCGTATGAAAAAGGCTATAAGTCTACAAAAAAGGCAGTAGAAAAGGCTGGCTATAAGTATGCATTTGAAAACTATAATTTAAAAGTTCCTGCTAAGTATGAAAGAAATGAATTGTTAAAGAAATGGTTTACTGAAGGGTTTAAATTGAATAAAAAAGCAGCAGAAATTCGAGAAGAAGGGTATAAAAAGGGAGACAGCTGGTTCTCATTCTTCTATAAGAGTTTCGTACCAAGTGAATATAAAGAACATAAAGAGCTGTACGAACAAGCAATAGAAAAAGGTAAAACGGCATAAAAAAAGATGAGGAGAAATTCCTCATCTTTTTTAATCCATCCATTTCACTAATTTCTTAGAAATTAATAATAAAACACAACCTAATACAATTGCCACAGCGCCAATAACCGTGAATACTTCAGCGTATCCAAGTGAGGTTGTGAAGCTTGCAAGTTGTCCGCCTAAAATGTTGGCGATACCTGAACTTGCTAGCCATACACCCATTAGTAAAGATGCTAATTTTACCGGAGCAAGCGCACTAACCATTGATAGTCCGACAGGTGATAAGAATAGCTCACCTAACGTATGGAAAAGATACGTAAAGACGATAAATAGTAAGTTTGCTTTTTCTGTAATGTTATGTTCATCACTACCTGTTTTTAATGTAGCGATAACGAGAATGATATAACCGATACCAAGCAAGATCATACCAAGTCCCATTTTAGTTGGGATTTTTAAATCACCGCGCTTGCGAGTTGCAAGTTTTGCCCATAATGCAGAAATGACTGGAGCAAGTAAAATAATAAATAATGGATTGACCGATTGGAACCAAGATGTTGGAACTTCCCATCCGAACACAGAGCGGTCTACAAATTTGTTTGTATATAATGTTAACGAGCTACCAGCTTGTTCAAAGCCAGCCCAGAAGAAGACAACGAAGCATGTTAAAATGACGATAACTGCGGTACGTTGTTTTTCTTTTTTTGTTAACGGTGTATCTCCTACTGATGGTTGTCCATCTGTTGTTTGTAAATCGCGAGTTGGTTTTTTACCGATATCACCAAGGAAGCGATTTGATAATGTTGTAAATAAAATTTGTCCAATAATCATTCCGATTGAAGCGGCTAAGAAACCGTAACGGAATCCGTAATGTACAACGCCATCAACTGTTGTTTTGAATAAATTTTCTGATAAAAACCCGCAAACGAGTGGAGCTAAAAATGACCCGACGTTAATACCCATATAGAAAATGGTAAATGCACTATCACGTTTTGGATCGTTCTCTTCGTATAATTCTCCAACCAGTGTAGAGATGTTCGGTTTGAAGAATCCGTTACCGATAATAATAAGCGCTAATCCGAGGTATAGGCCTAATTGGTTTTGCAAGGCAAATAGTGTAAGGTTACCGATTGCCATTGTTATACCACCAATTGTGATTGCTTTTCGTCTACCTAGAAAACGGTCTGTTAAGTATCCACCAATCATTGGTGTGAAATAACAGGCTCCAGTATAAAATCCGTAAATAGAGAGTGCCCATGCGGGACTAAACCCAAGACCACCGCTTACTAAAGCTGTCGTTAAATATAATGTTAATAATCCTCGTAATCCATAGTAACTAAATCTTTCCCACATTTCTGTAAAGAAGAGTAAGTATAAACCTGGAGGATGTTTCTTTTTTCTTTGTTGTTCTCTTTCTAGTTGTATCGCTGATTCCATGTTATTTTCCTCCTGACACAAACAAAAACAAAGTTAATAATTTTGTACATTTAATATTTTACTTTATTAACTATTATAAGTCAATAAAGGTTGATTTTTCAGAAGAGATTGGAAAAAGGGAATAGCTATAGAAGGGGTGTTTCTTTTGTGATAGACTATGGACTATGTTTTCTTTGTAAGGAAGCGGGTTATTGTACTTTTTTTATATGTGGAATTGATTTCATAAAAGATGAAATTAAAGAAGGAGAAAGAAATGAAATTGTTACAGAAAAAAGAAATTTTACTTATTAGTCTTATGTTATTCTCGATGTTCTTTGGAGCAGGGAATCTTATATTCCCACCTTTTCTTGGATATGAAGCAGGAGAACATGTGTGGATTTCGTTAGTAGGATTTATTATATCAGCAACAGGTCTTCCTATATTAGGTGTTATTTCTATTGCAAAAGCAGGAAGTTTTCAAACGTTAGCGGGTAGAGTTCATTCTTCATTTGCAATTATTTTTCCATGTATCGTGTATGTATTTATTGGACCTGGGCTTGGTATACCACGTGCGGGAAGTTTAGCCTTTGAAATGGGGCCAGGTCAGTTATTCCCTGAAGCAGGAAGCGGAGTATTATTGTTTTACACAGTTATTTTCTTTAGTATTGTTTACTGGTTAAGTTTATCACCATCTAAACTAATGGGGTTGTTTGGAAAAGTCTTGACGCCGTTATTATTATGTATGATTGCACTTATTTTTATAAAGAGTATGTTTACAACAGTAGGAGATATGAAAGAACCAATAGGGAACTATGGCCAAGCTCCTATGTTTCAAGGGTTTTTAGATGGATATTTAACAATGGATGCGTTAGCTGCTTTAATCTTTGGAATTGTTATTGCAAATGCATTACGTGCAAAGGGTATTGAAGATGATAAAGGTTTAGCGAAATATATGAGTATTGCTGGAATCGGGGCAGGACTATTATTATCGATTATTTATGTCATCCTTGGATATGTGGGGGCAATTAGTGGCTCATTAGGAACATTTGATAACGGTGCCAAAGTGTTAGCACAAGTTATGACTACATTATTTGGACAGGGCGGAGTCGTTTTATTAGGTCTTATTTTTACTATCTCATGTTTATGTGTTTCAATTGGACTTGTTACGTCTTGTAGTCAATTTTTTTCGAGTGCATTTCCGAAAGTATCTTATAAAGTGTGGGCATTTATAGTAAGCGTTGTTAGTATGATCTTAGCTAATTTAGGATTAACGCAAATTTTAAAAGTATCAGTACCAATTCTTGGATTTATTTATCCAATTGCATTAACGCTTATTATTCTAGGGTTATTCCATAAGTATATTGGGAAGTATGCATACGTATATACAGTAACTGTTTGGATTGTAGCAATATTTAGTGCAATTGATATTTTAAATAAAAATGTAATGATGAATCAGTGGACGTCAGTATTAAAATACATTCCGTTTTATACAGAAGGTGTTGGATGGATTGTTCCAGCTATTGTAGGCATGTGTCTTGGTTTCATCGTTAGCATTGCTTTAAATAAGAATAAATGAGTAAAAAGGTGTTTTCCTATTTTGGGAAGACACCTTTCTTTTTTTGGAAAAATACTATTGAAAATGAATAGACTAAGAGTATGATAAAGGTAATTGGTAATATATAGGTTTAATGAGAGTTACGAATAAGGGGGTAGCATATGAAGAAGGATTTGGATAAGAAAATAGAAGCACTCGAAACGGCAATTGAAACGATTCAAGAAGCACTTGCTGAATTAAAGGTGAAGCAAAGGGAAATAGAAGTAGAAAACGCTCAGCAACATGTTAGTAAGGATAAGAAAGAATATATTGAAACGGTAATGGAGGAAAAGCCAAAAGAAGAAATAGTTAAGATAAAAGAGCCTTTGCAAGAATGTGAGGTAAAACAAGTAGATATATCTGCTTTTAAACCAGAGCCATTTAATATTATTAAGTTTTGTCAAACGTGGTTACCGCGTGTATTTGTCGGTATTATGTTGCTTGGAGTGATCTGGTTATTTAAAGCAGGGGTAGATGCTGGTTTATTAACACCAGCAATACGAATTGTGTTTGGTATCGCATTATCTATCGGTTTGTATTATATAGGAGATATTCAAATTAAAAGAGAGCGGCAGGCGTTAGGATTAGTATTGGTTGGAGGAAGTATTTCGGGGATTGTTTTAACGACGTTTGCGGCACATTATTTGTATGCATTTATTCCGGCAAGTATCGCGTTTCTCTTTAATATTACATGGGTTATTTTAGGGATTTATTTAGCGAAAAGATATAACTCGGAATACCTTACTATCTTCGTAGCGGTAGGAGCGTTCTTCGTGCCATTCTTGTTAAATAGTACGACTCCTAATCCTTATATTTTCTTTGGATATGAGACAGTGTTAACACTTAGTTTATTATGGTATGGATTGAAAAATCGTTATAAATATTTATATATGATTTCTTACGCTGTTGCGGCCATTGTTCTTTTTGTCTTCTTTGCTGTTATGTCAATATTAGTAGAGAACTTGCAAATACAGTTAACGATTGTATATGGTTTGATTCATTTACTATTATTTTGGCATATGTTTACGGAGAGAAGTTTTATACCAGAACCGCGTTTGGCGATATTTAGTGCGAATGCAGTGTTCTTTATACTAGCTATTTCAAAAATACCTGATTTTACAACATGGGGATTAATTATTAGTGCAATTGTGCACGCTGTTATGTTTGTGCTTGAGTATAGGAAGAATAGACATTCTACATTTACAAATCTCTTATTTGGTTTCACAATGGGAGCATTTAGTTTAGCGATTTTATACGAGTATAGTTTAGTAAATGCAGCGATCGTACTATTATTACAAGGTTTCCTTGGAATGGTTACTTCTATTAAAGGAAAACAACAGATAAAATTGTATGTTAGTGCAACGATTTACGCGATTGGAATGATACAAACGATTTTTAGTCCGTTTGATCAATTTATTTCGGCAGGCTTTGTTGCTCATATTATTTTAATAGGAACATTCTATTATTGCATGAGACAAGCGAAAGAAGTGTTAGCGAGTTTTGGTAAGTATGTGTACTCTATAGCGCTCTACTGGTTAATGGTCATTGTATTTATTACAATTACTAGAATTGGTGAATTTCTTTCTACAGATGGAAGTATAATTAGCGTATCTGTATCGTTATTATGGATGATATATGCGTTATTTGCAGTTTGGTTTGGCCGTTATAGACAGATGAATGAAATATTATATGCTGGATTAATCGTATTAGTAGTAACGGTAGGGAAGTTATTCCTACTTGACTTACCGGAGGTTTCGATGATGATTAGGGCAGTGTTATTCCTAATCGTCGGTAGTATAGGTATCGTTATTTCAAGAATGTTTTTCTCAAAAGAAGAGAAGTGAAAAGAAGGCAATCCATGTATGGATTGCCTTTTTCATTATTTTTTATTAATCGTTACAGTTTCATTATATTTCGCTGTTGTATTTTGACGTAGACGAAGCGTTGCTTGTCCAGTTGTATTTGAATCAATCTGTACATTTACAACTTTTTCAGCAGAGCCTAAGCTGTTTGTTGTGAAAGAGAATGCACTACTATATCCGAAAGCAGATGGCCAAGTGCCGTTTGTATTTTGAACTTTTGCTACTTGTGTTCCACCAGTAGTGAATATACCTAAAGAATAGTTGTTATAAGTTGTATTAGGTAGTAAGTTGTTTACTTGAATCTTCATTTGGAAAATTTCATTGTTTGGTAGAATGCTAGGGTGTGTAACGACGTAGTCGCTTGTTGTTACCGCACCGTTATAACCGTATGAACCTGGTTTAAAAGTATTTGTATTAAACCATTGATAACCTGCATTTGGTGCACTCCAAGGTTCAGGTTGTGGTTCTGTTGATAAGCTTGGCTGTTCAAATGTTTGTAGAGCTGTAGGTGAATCAAGTTGTAAACCATTTACTTGATCTAAACTTGTAAATGTCTCTTTATTCGATAACCAATTTACGATGTTTTCTAATAAAATCGCATCGTTTTCTTCTTTATAACCATCGTAAGTTTTCTTTGTTTGGCCAGAATCTTCACGAACGTACTTTGGCGTTGCATCTTCAACAGGAGAAGAGTCACCAATAAAGGCAGCTTTTCCAAGTCCTATTTTTGCAATTGCAGCATATGGGCCTTCTGCAATACCACCGCCATTATAAACGCCACTATCAACAGCGTTATTCCATTTTGATGGATTTTCTGGAAGGTAAACAAGTCCTTTTGCTAGTTTTGGGTTTGTAATTGCTAGAGTAGAACCAGCATGCATTGCTACAGAAGAAACACCTTTTGTAATTCCGAAAGATTGTTCAGGCGATACAATTGTTTTCGCTGAAACATCACCAAGTGCATTGTAGCGGAAGCGAATACCGAAGTTGTCAGATAGCCAATCAGAGCTTTCTACTCCTTGCATAGCTTGTGAATTTGCTTCTTCATTAGACATTCCTTTTGCTGGATTATCCCAAGCACCGCGTCTATATCCATTAAATACTTCAGAAGAGTCCCAGCGATTTTTATTACGATCCGCATTGTAATGATCGGCAATAAAGAAGATACTACCACCATTTTTTACATATTGTAACATAGCGTCCTGCTCAGATTTTTTGTAAGGAATATTAGCTTCTGGAACGATAAATACATTGTAACCATTTAAGTCTTCGTACGTAATAGGTGTTGATTTACGAAGTTCTTTTACGTGATATCCGTTTTTTGCAATGCCGTTTCCGAAGTCAGAAAAGCCGCCGTCAATAACCCAGTCAGCTGTCCCAGCAGTTTGACCGTGTGTATTATCGAATAATACTTTCTTCCCATTGTTTTGATTTACAACTTTTGCAGCAATTTCAGGAGCTGGGTCTACAGAGCTTTCGGCATAAGTAGACGGTATGAACGAGGTCCCTATACTTAGTGTAATTGCTGTTGCTAAAGAAAATGTAATCCATTTTTTATTCTTCATAGAAGAATCCCCCTAATAATAAATATATGTGCTTTAATAATGTAATTTATTTTTCTGTAAAAATAAAGACGGAAAACATAAAAAATATTAAAAGATTGTAAAAATACCGTGAATTTTGTTGAGAAATATTTATATAGATATAAAAACACCCCTTCCAAGTAATAAGGAAGGGGTGTTTTGCTTAACTAATTTTTGAGTTAGGTGTTTCATCAATCTTATGAAACCCTTTCATGTAATATACGATTGCTAAGCCGATAAGCCAAATTGGGCCGACAATCAATGCAATTCGTGTATCTTCTGAATACGCCATTATACCTAGTACTAATACAAGGAAAACGAGTGAGAAATATGAGCTTAATGGGTATAAAGGCATTTTATATGATAACTTTTGTTTATTTTGAGTAGGTAAGCTTTTACGGAATTTAATTTGAGCAACTAATATAATTCCCCAAGTCCAAATTGCGCCGAAAGTTGAAATGCTAGTAAGCCATGTAAATACCTTTGCAGGTACGAGATAGTTTAATATAACACCAATGAGTAAAACGATAGCAGTTGCTACAATTCCTTGGCTTGGAATGCCGTTTTTATTTAAACGACCAAATCTTTCAGGAGCTTTTTTCTGCTGAGCTAATGTAAATAGCATACGGCCTGTACTAAATAAACCACCGTTACAAGAAGAAAGAGCTGCTGTTAATACGACAAAATTAATAATACCTGCTGCTTTTGCGATACCAATTTGCTGGAATGTTAATACGAATGGGCTTCCTTTCTCACCAAGTTCGTTCCATGGATAAATTGCCATCATAACGAATAGAGCTCCTACGTAGAACAGTAATATTCTCCAAAATACGTTATCAATTGCTTTTGCGAGTGTTTTCTTCGGATTTTGAGCTTCACCAGCTGTAACACCGATTAATTCAACGCCTAAATAAGCGAATAGTACCATCTGCATGGAGAGTAGTAACCCAGAAAAACCATTTGGGAACCAGCCACCATGTGACCAAAGGTTTGAAATACCAGTAGCGATACCACCGTTTCCGAATCCGAATAAAATAATACCAGCTCCGACTACTATCATACAGATAATTGTGACAATTTTAATGAGAGCAAACCAAAACTCAAGTTCTCCAAATACTTTTACCGATAAGAAGTTAAAAGCGCTCATTAACAATAGAGCAAGTAATGCCCAAGTCCAGCGCGGGATATCTGGGAACCAGTACTGCATGTAAATACCAGCTGCTGTAATTTCAGCCATACAAGTAACAACCCATAAGAACCAGTAATTCCAACCAGTAATATAACCAGCGAGTGGGCTGATATAATCATATGCATATTTACTAAAAGAACCGGCAACAGGTTGTTCAATTGCCATTTCCCCGAGAGCTCGCATAATGAAAAAAATAACGAGTCCGGCAATCATATAGCCTAGTAAAATAGAAGGACCGGCTAGTTTAATAGCGGAAGCGGATCCTAAAAATAGCCCAACACCAATAGCTGAGCCAAGTGACATTAAAGTAATATGTCGTTCTTTTAAACCACGATTTAAAGTTCCAGATTTGTTTGTGTGCTGCATAAGAAGAATCCCCCTTGTAGAGTGAACGATATTTGAATGCGTTTGCTAAATATTTAACTATTTCAAATTATAAAACATTTCTATCTGTTATGCTACAAAAATAATCATAATGAACTGTACTACATCTGTACTTGTCAGACTTAAACTTAAAATTCGAACTATTAGGGAATATATTGACTCTTCTTTTTATTGATTGTTAAGATTAAGTATTATATTTTCTCACATACTAGTAAGAAAAGAATGTGTGATAATAATTCAGGTGTAGGAAGGGTACATAAGCATGTTTCAATTACAAAAATATAACACTTCTGTGAAGCAAGAGTTTTTAGCTGGCATCACAACTTTTTTTACATTTGCGTATATTCTTGTCATCAATCCAAAAATATTATCTGATGCAGGTGTACCATTTGACCAAGCGTTTACAGCAACAATTATTGCCACCGTTGTTGGAACAGTAGGTATGGCAATTTTCGCGAATTACCCGATTGTTATTGCTCCAGCTATGGGAATGAATGCATATTTTGCTTATTCTGTTGTACAGAAGGCAGAAGGGATTACATATGTAGTTGCCTTTTCAGCTGTATTTGTAACGGGGATTATTTTTCTTTTATTATCTTTTACTTCGTTTAGGCAAAAGTTAATTTTAGCAATTCCTGATAGTTTAAAGCATGCAATTGCAGGTGGAATTGGACTATTTATTGCTTTTATTGGATTGCGCCTTTCTGGAATTATCGTAGATCATCCGTCTAATTTAGTTACGATTGGTGATTTTCATTCTCCAGCTGTTATTTTAACTTTAATTGGTTTAATATTAGCGGCGGTATTAATGGCATTACGTGTGAGTGGTGCATTATTTATTAGTATGATTGTGACAGGAATTATCGCCTTCTTTACAGGGCAATTGAAGTTTGCTGATAAAATTGTGGCGATGCCTCATTTGCCAGAGGGTATTATCGTTTCAAACCCAACCAATGCATTTTCAGATGTAATTGAATACGGATTATATGGTGTTGTATTTTCATTTTTACTTGTACTTTTATTCGATACAACAGGTGCATTACTTGGTTTAATTAAACAAGCAGGTTTAATTACAGACAATACAGAGAAGCGTTTTGGTAAAGCGTTTATTGCAGATGCAATTGGAGGGACTACAGGTTCTATCTTTGGAACAAGCCCAACAGCAGCGACGATTGAATCGTCAGCAGGTATTGCTGCAGGTGGGAAAACTGGATTAACAGGGATTGTTGTTGTTGGTCTAACAATTATAACGGCATTTTTCAGTCCTGTTATTGCTTCTTTATCAAGTGTGGCCGCTATTACAGCTCCTTCATTAATTATAGTAGGTAGTTTAATGGCACAAAGCATTCGAGATATTAATTGGAATGAATTTGAAGATGCGTTACCAGCATTTTTGATTTTTATAGGTATTCCGTTAACATCTAGTATTGCAAATGGAATCGCAATTGGATTTTTAGTATATCCAGTTTTGAAAATTGTGAAGGGTAAAGGAAAGGAAGTACATCCATTACTATACTTATTTACAATTTTATTTGGATGTCATTTATTCTTATAATATAGATATAGGAGAGGGAGCTTCTTATGAGAGGCTCCTTTTTTGTGTATAATAAAGTGAGACTATAGGCAGTAGGGAGGATCCCCACTGTGTATTAGCCCGCACTAATTGGAATAAGGTGAAAACTTAATTGGTTTTGTAAAATATAAATTACTTAAAGGAATATATATGTTACAATAAAGGTGGAGGAGGAACATGAATGGCTGTAAGTAAAATAAAAGTCGCGCGTGTTCAGTTAGATTTAACACAGCAACAATTAGCAGAAAAAGTAGGCGTTACAAGGCAAACGATTAGTTTAATTGAGAAGGGGAAATACAATCCATCTTTAGATTTATGTTTGAAAATTTGTTATGCAGTAGATAAAACGTTGAATGAGTTGTTTTGGGAGGAAAAGGAGTGATAGGATGAAAATCGTGAAAGATGAACGTTTAATGATTGAAGGGTTAAAACATATTAGATTGGCTTTCATCTTACAAAATATCGTCATACTAGCTATCATCTTTTACCGCTATGTCTTGCAAGAGGCAGGATATGAAAGTGTTTCGGATTTATTAATGATATTTATTGGCGGGATCGTAGTTATTAACTTCTTAAATTTAAAACATTCTGTAGAGGTATATGAGCACACAGGCGGAGTGTCACGTAGCTATTTCATGAAATTATTATTAATTCCAGTAGGTATTATTATTGGGATATTAGCTGTTTGTATCATTGTAACACCAGATATCTCGATAAAAGAAATAAGTATAACAGCACTTATTATGTTTGCTTGTTTTTTAGTTCCTAGTTTATTTATCTACATATATATGAAAAAGATAAAAAGTGAAGATTGAAATATAAGAAAAGCTTTCCCGTATTGAGGAAAGCTTTTCTTATATCTTTTTATACAAAACTTTATGAAGGCCAATCGGTTCAATTTCAAAGATTTCACCATGCTCCTGAAAGTCTAATCGCTTGTAATAGTCAGTTACAGTAATACGGCCATTACACCATAGAATGTTTGCTTTCCGTTCTTTTAAAATTTGTTCTGCCTTCTGAATTAAGGAGCTTCCAGCTCTTTTGTTCCGAAAGTTAGGTAATGTTGCCATTCCTCGTAGTCTATAATGGATACCATTTTGCAAATCAGGATATATTTCTTTTGAGAAGGAAGCGATGCTAATTAACTCATCGTTTATAAAGGCACCTAAGTGGAATGTGTCTTTTTCGTAGTCAGAAGAGTATTTACAGTCTGCTAGGGACTGATTGGGACGCAACACCGCTTGGCGTAATAAGTGTGTCTCGGATGCATCAATATACTGCACAGTAATCATATTATCATCCTTTCTTATAAACCTTTTTCTATAAGTTGTATAAAGAAGTATGCAGGTGCAGCGAGAAGGCCGAGTATACTAGCGGTTCCTAGAAGGAGTGAAAGAAAAAGGCATGAGTATTTAACTCCATTTGATTTTTTCCAACCATAGCTGCAAATTTCAATGCTAACACCGATGAGAATAATGGCGACGAGTACTTCTGCTAATAATAAGAGAGCTAAAGTTACAATAGACATAATGTAATCCATCCTCATAATATGTGATAGTAACATTTTACCATATGAAAATTAAAAAATGCCCCTCAATTATGTGGGGGGCATTTTTTTTACTCTAATATGTTTTTTAGTGTATCGATATGCTCTTTTGAACCTGTTACAAGTAATGTATCACCGTGTTGTAGTCTTGTATCACCATGTGGTATTAATGCTTTATTACCGCGGTAGATTTGAATGACAAGTACATCACCTAAAAACGGGAGGCGGCGAAGCGCAATGCCGTTATATTTATTGCTGCGCAGTTCAACTTCGCGTACTGTTTCGTTTGCTGTTGTAATTAAGCGAACGAGACTAGGTTTATCAATAAGGGCACGTAATAAAATACGTGTAGAGTTAATTGTTGAGAATACAGCGATATGTTCTTGCGTTGCTTTTTCTTGTAGAAGTGGATCTTCTACACTTGCAATAACATGTTCAACACCTAGCTCTTTTGCATGTTCTGCCAATAATAAGTTTTGTTCATCATCGCTTGTTGCAACAACGACGCGATCTGCATCAAATGCTGTTTGTTCAGTTAATGATGCAATTGTGATGTCATCTAATTTCACGATAGGAAAGTCATGTGATTTCGCTTCTTCATCATTTATTTTGTTTTGACGCATCATATATAGCGTTACGTCATAATCTTCTCGTTTTAAATCTAGTGATAACGGAAGGGTAATTCTGCTCGCGCCAATAATAGCTACTTTTGGTTTTGGTGTTTCTACTTTTGGGAACATTTTTTTAAATAATATAGGTGCAAAAATACAAGTAATAACTGCGCTTAAAATAAGAGAGGCAGATAAACTTGGACTGATAATCCCCAGTTTTTCACCAATTTGTGCAGCCGCAATAACTAAAGAAAGTGTCGATGTTAATAAAATTGCACTTCCAAGTACGATATTACGTGGATACCATTTTCGTAAGACGAGTGATGGTAAGAGTTTTGAAATAAAGAGTCCTACAATTAAGATTGGGATCATTAGCATGCTAGAAGGTTCTTTGAAAATAGACCATACCTCTAGATTTACACCAACCATTACGAAGAAAATAGGGATGAAGAAACCATAGCCGATGGAATCAAGTTTTTCAACCATATCTTCATTTGGTGATAATAACGATACAAGTACGCCTGCTAAGAAGGCACCTAAAATATTTTCTGCTCCAACAGATTCCGATAAACCAACTAAGATTAAAATGAGTGCAAAAACAGCCCGTGTATCAATTTGTACACTACCAGCTTTTAAACTATCTAAGTATGGAATGTTTTTAAAGCGTTTTGCAATAAAGTAAATGACAATACCGGCACCGAATAGAAGAAGTAAGAGCCACATACTTTGGCCGCTTTCGGAATTTAATCCGACGAAAACAGCGAGTAAAATCATTGTAACTAAGTCTGCAATAACAGCAACTAATAAAATGATTTGTCCGATTGCAGTTTTTCCTAGGTTGTTCTCTTTTAATGTTGGTACAACAACACCTAAAGAAATAGTTGAAATAATTAAAGTCATGAACATTGCATTATCTACGAATCCTAGCCATACGAATAGTAATGATAGGGCATAAGATAAGATGAAAATAAATAAGAAGATAATGCTTGCTGCTTGAAATGTATTTGGCTCGTTTGTCGTATTTTTTTTCCCTTTTTGTTTAAAGATAGAAAAATCAATTTCTAAACCGCTTAAGAACATGAGGAAGATAAATCCTAATGTTGATAAAACTTGAAGCCATATATCTGGCTCAATAATATTAAACCCACTTTTACCTACAAAGATTCCTGCAATAATTTCTGCAACGACAACAGGAAGTGCTTTTAATTTAAAGCGTTGTAACAAAAGGGGAACGAAAAACGCGATTGCAACGATAACCATAAGTGATAGAACAGAAGTATGATGTTCCATTGCGTTCTCTCCCTTCAAATAAATATAGTACCTATTTAGCCATATAATAGGTAGAAAAGCAACGCATATGGATTCGATTTCATAAAGAAAGACTTTTCTTAACATTTGTCATAATAAGTATATTTTTCATGATTCTGTTGTTAATTCCGTAATGTGGATGTAATAGGGGAGGGGATAAAAAAAGACTGCTGAGGAATCTCAGCAGTCTTTTTCATGTACATTACATTGAGAAGAAGATCCATACAGTTAAACCAACTGTTGCAGTTGCAACGAAGAAACTGTATATCATTGTAAGAATTTGAACTCTTCCTTCTCCTTCTTTTAAATGCATGAACATAATTAATTGTAACAATGCTTGCGCAACAGCCATGATGATAATAGTTGTTAAGACTGTTGAAAGTGGCAATGTTGTGTAAAGTGCCACGTATAACGCTAGAAACGTTAATGCAAGCGATAAAATAAATCCGAAAACGTGTGACCAAGGGAATCCGCTATGCGCATGCCCATTTGCTTGATTGTTGTTTTGAGCCATTTACGCCACCATCCCGTTCAAGTAAACTAGTGTGTAAATGAAGACCCAAACAAGGTCAAGGAAATGCCAGTATAAGCTGATAATGAATACTTTACGAGCTGTAACTGGTGTTAGACCTCGTTTTAAAATTTGGATAATAACACAAATTGCCCAAATGATACCGCCTGTTACGTGGGCTCCATGCGTTCCAAGAAGAACGAAGAATGCAGATAGGAAAGCACTTGTTTGAATTGTTGCGCCTTCACCAATATACATAATGAACTCTTCAATCTCGAAGAATAGGAAACCTGCACCTAAAAGTAATGTAAGGACGAACCATCCAAGCATCGCTTTTTGGTTGTGCTTACGCATTTCGTGAATTACGATACCACATGTGAAACTACTTGTTAAAAGTAGTAATGTTTGAATTAAAAGCGTTTTAAGTTCAAACAGTTGCGCTGGAGTTGGGCCATCTGCCGTACGACCAGCAAGGACTAGATAAGAGGCGAAAAGTGTTGCGAACAGCATAATTTCAGCCCCAAGAAAAATCCAGAATCCTAGGATATTCAATCTGCTTTGTTCGGATTGATATTCCAAAGGTAAGCTTTTATCTAAAGCCGCCATGTCATTTCACCTCTCATGCTATATGTTCTGTTTCTTTAATTTCATCAACACTTACGTAGTAACCATCGTCATAATCGAATGAACGATAGATTAAGCAAGCTAAAATACCAATACCACCGATTGCTGCAAGCCAGAACCAGCTAAATACTAATGCGAAACCTGCAAGACCGAAGAATAAAGACGCAATAATAGGCACACCAGAGTTACTTGGCATGTGAATTGGTTTGATATCTTCTGCTGCTGGTGTAACTGTTTCTCCGCGTTTTTTCATGTACCAGAAAGCATCAGCTTCTTTAATTTCAGGAAGCTTTGCGAAGTTGTAATGTTGTACAGGAGATTGAGTTGCCCATTCAAGTGTACGACCATCCCATGGATCTCCAGTTGTGTCACGTTCACCGTGACGTGCACTCCAAATTACGTTGTAGCAAAGAAGTAGGAAGCCAATACCCATCATTACCGCACCAACAGATGCGATTTGGTTTAGCCATCCCCATCCAAGACTTTCAGAGTAAGTGTACATACGACGAGTCATACCGTCTAAACCTAAGAAGTACATTGGGAAGAAACAGATGTTAAATCCGCTCATAAAGATCCAGAATGTCCATTTACCTAGGCGTTCATTTAACATATGACCAGTCATTTTTGGATACCAGAATGTGAATCCAGCAAGCATAGCGAATACTGTACCTGCGATTAATACGTAGTGGAAGTGAGCAATTAGGAAGTAGCTGTTATGGTATTGATAATCAGCTGCTGCCATTCCAAGCATAACCCCTGTAACCCCACCGACTACGAAGTTTGGAATAAATGCCAATGACCAAAGCATTGGAACTGTAAAACGAATACGTCCTTTATACAGTGTAAACAACCAGTTAAAGATCTTAACCCCGGTTGGAATCGAAATCGCCATTGTCGAAATCGAGAAGAATGAGTTAACCGCTGGACCTGCACCCATCGTGAAGAAGTGGTGAAGCCATACGACGAAACTTAGTAAAGAAATTGCAACCATTGAGTATACCATCGCACTGTAACCGAATAGACGCTTACGTGAGAATGTACTAATGATTTCAGAGAAAATACCGAATGCCGGTAAAATAACGATATATACTTCAGGGTGACCCCATACCCAGAACAGGTTGGCCCATAACATCGGCATACCGCCGCTCGCCATCGTAAAGAAGTGAGCATCGAATAGACGGTCAAATGTCATTAATGCAAGAGCAACTGTTAATACTGGGAAAGCGAAAATAATGATAATTGTTGTAATTAAGATTGACCAAGTAAACATTGGCATTCTCATTAAAGTCATACCAGGTGTACGCATTTTTAAGATAGTAACAAGGAAGTTAATACCGGTCATTAGCGTACCGAGACCTGAAATCTGTAATGCAATTGCGTAGTAGTTATTTCCTACGCCTGAAGTAAACTCTGTACCTGCCATTG
Source organism: Bacillus sp. Root131 (assembly GCF_001429475.1). Taxonomy (NCBI): domain Bacteria; kingdom Bacillati; phylum Bacillota; class Bacilli; order Caryophanales; family Bacillaceae; genus Bacillus; species Bacillus sp. Root131. Next base: position 21,344 of record NZ_LMJQ01000043.1, on the reverse strand, counting down.
GGAAGTAAGAAGTCCACCCAGCGTCTGGAGAACCACCGATTACGAAAGCGATGTTGAATAACATTGCTCCGACAAAGAATAACCAGAAACTTAAAGCATTTAAGAACGGATATGCAACGTCACGAGCACCAATTTGTAATGGTACTACAAGGTTCATTAATCCCATAACGAATGGCATTGCCATGAAAAGAATCATTACTGTACCATGCGTTGTAAAGATTCCGTTATAGTGTTCAGCGTTTAAATAAGTTGTTTCTGGGAATGTTAACTGTGCACGGATCATTAAACCATCCATACCACCACGGAATAACATGATAACCGCAGAAATAATATACATGGCTCCGATTTTTTTATGGTCAACAGTTGTCAACCATTCGTCCCAAAGCCATTTCCATTTTTTATACTTTGTTAGTACGAAAATGATTGCTAATGTCACAAGAACGATAGAAGCGTCTGCACCGTAAATAATCGGGTCACCTGTGACAAAGAATTCATCAAGCTTCACTGTGTTCACTCCAATCTGTTGGAATAATAGCTATTATTTTTTGTTTTTGTAGTAGTTGTAATCACAATATTCAAGTGATTTTGGATCTACATAACTTAAGTGGTGACTAGAGAACGTCATGCGTCCAACTACACCAGGTTTAATAATTTCGTTGTACTTCTCTTCGGTTAACTTATCAGCCTTTTCTTGTACTTCTTTAACCCACTTGTCATATTTCTCTTTAGTTTTTGCTTCAACTTCGAACTCCATGTGTGTGAATCCTTCACCAGAGAAGTTCGCACTACGGCCTAGGTAAGAACCTGGCTTATCAGCTTGTAAATAAAGATCCATAATCATGCCATCCATTGTGTACTTCATACCACCAAGTTCTGGTACCCAGAAAGCATTCATTGGGCCGACAGAAGTCAGTTTGAATTGAATTGGTACACCAGCTGGGATATTTAAATAGTTAACGGTTTCAATTTTTTCCTCTGGGTAACTGAATAACCATTTCCAGTTTGCAGATGTAACATAAATTTCAACTGGTTTAATATGTTTGGACTCTTTCGGAACCTCTTCCGAAGCATAAGTTGCTTTTACTGTTGGAATCGATAATGCGATAACGATAATAACAGGAACAAGCGTCCAAATAATTTCTAGTAATGTGTTACCGTGTTGTTCAGGTGGCTCATAGTCCATATTCTCTGGTTTTTCACGATAACGAATCAAGATGACTGTAAACAGAATGAATACAATTGCGATAATTAATGACATAAGCAAGAATGACCAAACAATTAAATCATACTGTGCTTTTGCAACAGGTCCTTGCGGATTTAATACTGCGAGTTTTTTATCACAGCCACCGAGGAACAGAAGTAATGATAACGGAAGAAGCGAAGCCAACTTCCAAAACGCTTTCTTTAGTTGCACGATTGAAAATCTCCTTTCTCCTTGGATTGAAACTATGCCAATAAAACAATATAAACCTATTAATTTATAGAAGGCAATAGTTTTTGATATATTGTTAAAAAATAGACACAAATGCACACTTTTTAAGGTGAATATCATTTGTAACTTGATTACATTGTAAACTATTTTCCAGAGAAAAACGTGATTGTGAAAATTTTAAGATAAATAAAGTTATACCAGGATATCCAAGAAATAGAAAAAAGCTATCTTATCATAAGAAAGATAGCTGAATATTTTGTATATTTAGTTTATTTTTGTGTGATAGTTCGTGGCTGTTCAAGTGTGACAATTTTTTTATATTTAACTTGGTATAAAATGTAACAAATAATCATAAATGGAATGCCACAATAAAGAGCAATTCTTTGATCTGGAATGAAAGCCAAACTAACAAATGTAATGAAATTGAGTAAGAACGCCACGATTGGAACTAGCGGATAGAGCGGTGTACGATATTTTAAATCATTTATGTCGCCACCATTTTTCACGAAATTTCTACGGAAGAAAAACTGTGAAGCGGCAATTGACATCCAAACGACAACGGCAGCCATTGCTGCAATAGATGTTAAAACTAGAAAGACAGTATCTGCCGCAAATACACTTGTTAATAAGGAAAGGCTAGCAAAAATCAGACTGAAAATTAATGCATTTAGCGGTACACCTTTTTTAGTTAATTTCGTAAATGCTGGGCTTGCCATTTCTTGTTTTGCCATCGCCCACAGCATACGAGAATTTGCGTATAGACCAGAGTTAGCAACGGATAATACAGCTGTAATAATAACAAAGTTCATAATGTCTGCTGCATATGGGACCCCGGCTACATCAAAAACAAGTACAAACGGACTTTCGACTAGATTAGCCTCTTGCCATGGGAGTAAACCTACAACAACTGATATCGCTAAGACGAAGAAGAAGAGAGTTCGCCAAATTGTATTTTTGATCGCTTTTGGAATTGTTTTTTCAGGATTTTCACTTTCTCCTGAAGCGATTCCGATTAATTCTGTTCCTTGGAAGGAGTAATTTACTGTAATCATCGTAAGAAGAACAGCTAATGCACCGTTTGGAAATAGCCCGCCATTTTCAGTGAAATTATGAAGCATCGGAGCTGGCTTTCCATTAAAGTCTAGTAAACCGAACATAACAGCGCCACCAAGTACGATGAAAATAACGATTGTTGCAACTTTTACACTTGCGAACCAAAACTCTGCTTCTGCATATGCTTTTGCTGATAAAGCGTTTACGAGGAAGAGCGCTGCTGCAAATGTAACGCACCAAATCCATGAAGAAACGTCTGGAAACCAGCGTTTCATTAAAATACTTACAGTTGTTAACTCTACGCCAACTGTAACAGCCCAATTTAACCAATACATCCAACCGACAACAAATCCAAAACCAGGTGAAATGAATTTGCTTGCATAGCTTTGGAATGAACCTGCTTCTGGCATAGCAACAGATAATTCACCAAGACATAACATCGTTAAATACATAACAAATCCACCGACTAAAAATGCAAGAATAGCGCCACCAGGTCCGGCATTATGGACGATTTGACCAGATCCCATAAATAGCCCGGTTCCGATAACACCACCGAGTGCAATCATAAATAGGTGTCTACTTTTCATTGTTCGTTTTAAATTTGTTTGTTCAATTTGTTGATTCATATGCCCCTCACCCCGTATTTTCTTGAATGTGTGAACTTCATTTTATTCTGAGTTTTTAATCATTAGTGGGAGATGCAACACACACTCGGTTTATTTGCTATGAAATGAATGGAGTATGTAAAAAATGAACTATGACTAAATACTCTAAGAATGTTTGTTAACATGGTGATATCTTCACCATGTTAACAATTTTGATTTTAGCAAAATATTCTGGAAATGTATATTTATTTTTCTTTTTATTAAAAATAATTAGAATTTTTATAATTAATTCTATGAGCGATAATTCACATGATCTTTCTAGCAAACTAGTAAGAAGAAGGGTACAATGATAAGAGTTGTGTCTGTAAAATAATAATTAATGGAGTTTTGTTTATAATGAAAAAGTTAAAATATCTTTTTGTTTTTGGTATTATACTTGCTGCTGCATTTTTTATAGGGAAAGATAAAATCATGCAAAAGGCGCAAGTTTTACGCTTAGAGTTTCTATCTGAAATGAAAGAAGCAGCTATGATTGAAGATGTTCCGTTTATTAAACAATTACCAGAATTACCTCGAGGATGTGAAGTGACAAGTTTAGCTATGTTGCTGCAATATAAAGGTGTACAAGTAGATAAGATGCAACTTGCTAGCGAAATTTATCGTGTTCCATTTGAACAAAATGGTTTGCGTGGAAATCCTTACGAGGGGTTTGTAGGAAATATTTATACAAAGGAAAAGCCTGGATATGGTGTATACAATAAACCAATCTTTGATTTAGCAGAAAAATATGTTCCTGAAAAAGTAATTAATTTAACAGGTAGAGACATGCAAGATATATATAAAGTAATTAGTTCTGGTTCCCCGGTATGGGTCATTATTAATACGACGTTTAAGCCGCTAGCTGAAAGTAGTTTTGAAACATGGAATACGAGTTCAGGCGAAGTGAAAATTACATATTATGAGCATAGTGCAGTAGTAATTGGATATGATCAAAACTTTGTATATGTAAATGATCCTCTGAAAAATAATCCACGTTTGGCTGTTCCACGAGCAGAATTTGAGAAAGCTTGGGAGCAAATGGGAAAACAAGCGATTACTATTTTATAATAAAGAAAAAGTCATCTTTTGGATGGCTTTTTCTTTTTGGTTTATCATATTTGAAAATTCAGAAGATTCTTTTAAAAGTTAACAATTCACGTTATAATAACATTTAACTTGGTGAAGAAGGAGTGAAGGGGTATGGATGTTGCAAAGGAACTTGTTTTGTCAAAAAATCAGTTAGTTGAGTGGAGAAGGCATTTTCATAAGTATCCAGAGTTATCTTTTCAAGAAGAAAAAACATCGCAGTTTGTGTTCGATATACTTCGGAAATGCCCATATTTAGAAGTGTCACGGCCGACTAAATATAGTGTGATGGCAAAGTTAGTAGGTAAACAGCCGGGCAAAACAGTTGCGGTTCGAGCCGATATGGATGCTCTTCCTATTCATGAAGAAAATGAGTTTGATTTTATTTCTACATATAAAGGTGTGATGCATGCGTGTGGTCATGATGGACATATAGCGATATTACTTGGGGTTGTATATAAGTTAGTAGAAGCAAGAGAGAAGATTAAAGGGGAGATTCGTTTTCTATTCCAACATGCTGAAGAAAATTTTCCTGGTGGTGCAGAGGAGATGATTGCGGCAGGTGTAATGGAAGGTGTGGATTATATCATTGGTGCTCACCTTTGGGCGTCGTTAGAGGTTGGGAAAATAGGCGTTATTTATGGTCCTGCAATGGCTGCACCGGATGTTTTTAAAATTAGGATAGAGGGAAAAGGTGGACATGCTGGAATCCCTCATGAAACGGTGGATAGTATCGCAATCGGTACACAAGTTGTTTCGCAACTTCAGCAAATTGTATCTCGCCTCACGAATCCATTAGATTCTCTCGTAATATCCGTTACTCAATTTCATGCGGGGACAACTCATAATGTAATACCAGAGCAAGCGGAGATTGAAGGGACAGTGCGAAGTTTAAGACATGAGTTACGAGGTGAAACAGAGAAGAAGATTGAGCGGATTGTGAAGCATATTACGGAATCTTACGGAGCGAAATATACGTTTTCTTATGAATATGGATATCGACCAGTTGTAAATAATTATGAAGTTACAGAGCTTATTGAACAAACGGCATTACAACTTTATGGAAGAGATAGAGTTGTTCGTTTGCAGCCGACGATGGCTGGAGAAGATTTTTCGGCGTTTTTACAAAAGGTACCAGGGACATTCTTTTTTATCGGAGCGGGAAATAAAGAGAAAGGTATTATATATCCTCATCATCATCCTCGTTTTACAATTGATGAAGATGCATTACCGATTGGAGTGGAAGTCTTTGTATCAGCCATTATGAATTTTATAAGTAAAGGAGAATGAGATGAAGAAAATATACATCCTAGCGCTTATTCCAGTTCTTTGTTTAGTAGTTGGGCCAATATTTGCGAATTCAGTTACTCCTTACGTATTAGGGATGCCATTTTTATTATTTTGGGTATTATTATCAGTGTTTATTACATCTCTTTGTATGGGGCTTGTGTACGTGTTTGATCCCGCTAATAAGGAGGATGTAAAATGACTGCATTACTTATCATTATTTTATTTTTGTTTCTCGCACTATTTTTAGGGATTCGGGCACAACATGGAAAAGATATGAATTTAGAGCAATGGTCAGTTGGGGGAAGAGGATTTGGCACTATTTTTGTTTTTCTCCTGATGGCAGGTGAGATTTATACGACGTTTACATTTTTAGGGGGAAGCGGCTGGGCGTATAGTAAAGGAGCACCTACCTTTTATATTTTGGGATATGGTGCTTTAGCTTATCTTTTATCGTATTTTTTATTACCACCAATTTGGAAGTATGCGAAAGAGCATAACCTTGTTTCGCAGTCGGATTTTTTTGCGAAGAAATATAGAAGTAAAGCGCTTGGACTTATTGTTTCAGTTGTTGGTGTTGTTTCCATCATCCCATATCTTGTTTTACAGTTAAAGGGACTGGGGATTATCGTTTCAGAAGCTTCTTACGGAAGGGTGTCACCTGTTGTTGCAGTATGGATTGGTGCTATTGTTATAACTATATATGTAATGGTTTCAGGTATACACGGTTCGGCTTGGACGGCTGCTTTGAAGGATATTATGATACTGTTTATCGTTATGTTTTTAGGTATATATTTACCGTATCATTATTATGGAGGATTTCAGCCTATGTTTGAGGCTGTAGAAGCAGCAAAGCCGGGATTTTTATCTTTACCTGAAGAAGGAATGAGTATTTCTTGGTTTGTTTCTACTATTATATTAACGGCCCTAGGTTTTTATATGTGGCCTCATACATTTGCTTCTGCTTTTTCTGCAAAAAATGAAAAAGTATTTCGTAAAAATGCAGCAATTATGCCATTGTATTCTTTAGTGTTACTTTTCGTATTTTTTGCAGGGTTTGCTGCTATATTGCAAGTTCCTGGGTTAAAGGGAGCGGATGTGGATCTTTCGTTATTCCGTCTTGCTTTACAAACTTTTGATCCTTGGTTTATTGGAATTATTGGTAGTGCGGGAGTATTAACGGCGTTAGTTCCAGGCTCTATGCTTGTTATGGCGGCTTCTACACTGTTAGCGAAAAATATTTATCGAACGATGGTTCCATCTGCTTCAGATAGACAAGTTGCTAAAGCTGCAAAGTTATTTGTACCTGTAGTAACGCTCGTAGCAGTTTTATTTACATTTAAAGGAGGAGAAACAATAGGAGCCCTTCTATTAATGGGGTACAGTATTGTTACACAACTTTTCCCTGCACTTGTATGTAGCTTGTTTCCACGTCAGGTTATTACAAAGCAAGGAGCGATTGCAGGAATGGGAATGGGGTTATTAGTTGTTGCATATATCACTTTATCGGGCTCTAATATAGCTACGATGTTTCCGAGTTTTCCGCAGTCTATAAAAGATTTAAATGTAGGTATAGTCGCATTGTTAATTAATATGATTGTGATGTTTGTAGTTAGTGGATTTACAAAAAGTGTATCTATAAAGAAAAACAGCATAATAGTAGAAAAGTAATTCGTTTATTAGAGCTATCTTTGAAAAGAGATAGCTCTTTTTTGTATATATTTTCTTCTATTAGCGGAATCTAACTAAAAACTTGTTGAAAAGGAAGTTAGGTGGGGAAATTGTTAGAGCTTGAAGGTAACTTATTTGAAGTTATGAAAGAAATTAGGGATGAGTTAGGTTCACCTAATGATTTAACAATTAGAGAAGTTGCTCTTGCTGGGAGTTTTACACGTTGTGCGGTTGTGTTTTTATGTGGATTAACAGACAAGGATAATGTTTATAAATATGTCGTTCGTACGCTGCAATACGAAGAAATTCCAAGTGAGGAAGCCGTTGTTCAAACGTTATTGGATCGTTTTATTTCTATCGCAGAAGTGGGTGTAAAGACGAAGTTTCCAGACATTATGAATGCGATTTTAGCGGGAGATACGGTTATATTAATTGATAATATTCAAACGGCTATCGTGATTAATAGTAGAGCTTGGGAAAAAAGAAGTTTAGAACCACCAGTAACTGAAGATTTAATACGTGGACCGAGGATCGGATTAAATGAAGATATTAATGTGAATAAAATGTTAATCCGACGTAGTTTACGTGATCCAAAGTTGAGGTTCCAATCTTATATTATGGGGAAGCGATCGCAGAAAGAAGTAACCCTAGTATATATAGAAGATATTATTAATCCTCACATTGTAAAAGAGTTGGATCGCCGTCTTCAATCAATAGTGACAGATGTCGTTTTGGAAACAGGTACGATTGAACAATTAATTCAGGATAATAATTTATCCCCATTTCCACAGTTTTTGAATACAGAGAGGCCTGATAATATTATAGCCTCATTAGCGAAAGGAAAGGCAGCCATTTTGGTAGACGGATCCCCATTTGCTCTTATTGCGCCACTCGTATTTGTTGATATTTTTCAATCTGTAGAAGATCATTACGAGCGCTGGGTGATTGGAACGTTATTACGATTTTTACGTATGGGTTCAGGTATAATTGCGGTTTTGTTACCAGCTATGTATGTAGCACTTGTATCTTACCATCAAGGACTTATTCCTTCTAAACTGGCTTATTCAATTGCAGGTGCTAGGGAAGGTGTTCCGTTTCCAGCGTATATTGAAACGTTAATGATGGCCTTGACTATGGAATTAATACGAGAAGCTGGAATCCGATTGCCGAAACCGATGGGACAAACGATAGGGATTGTAGGAGGTCTTGTAATTGGAGAAGCTGCGGTAAATGCAGGGATTGTAAATCCATTTTTAGTTATTATTATTGCAGTTACTGCGATTGCTACATTTTCGCTTCCTGTATATAGCATTACAATTACGTTCCGAATTTTACTTTTCGTCTTTGTATTAGCTGCAACGGCTTTTGGTTTGTATGGGATTATTCTAGCTCTGATCGCACTTGCTATTCATATTACAAATTTAACAAGCGTTGGTATACCGTATACAACTCCAATTGCTCCTGCATTTTATAAAGATTGGAAAGAAGAATTTATTCGCATGCCAAAATCGATGTTGAAAGATAGACCAGAGTACTTACAAACAAAAGATTCTACAATACGTCCAAAGGAGCGAAAATAATTGAAACCATTTGAGTATGGCGATGAAGAGATTGGATCTCGGGAAATTGGGTTTGCGGTATCATCGACCATTATTGGTATAGGAGCATTGTCTATGCCAAGAGATATCGCTAACCAAACTTTATTTTCGGACGGTTGGATTATTTTGCTTTTGGGTGGATTGATCTGTACAGTTTTAGGTTGGTTTGTGACGAGGGTGGCGATCTTATTTCCGAAACAAAATTTTGTTCAATATACGAGTGCGCATTTGACGAAGCCTGTTGCATACACAATTAGTAGTATTTTAGTATTAACGTTTGCTGCTTTGACAGCATATGAATCGCGAATGATTTCAATTATTTCTCAAACGTATTTATTTAGTGATACACCGATACAACTACTGTCTTTCTTCTTCTTGCTAGTTGTTATTTATGGAATAGCAGGATCAAGAGCAGCCTTATTAAGGTTAAATGTTTTATTCTTACCTATTGTTTTAATTGCGATAGTACTTCTTTCTTTATTGAATATAAATTTAATGGAAATAAATAATTTACTACCAGCTTTTCAAACGAAAGTAAGTCAATATGCTGTTGGAGTTAAAAATTCTATTTTTACGTTTATTGGATTTGAAGTAGCTTTATTTTATGCGGTGTTGCTGAATGATAAGTCAGCGAAAAAAGCGCCAATGGCAGTCGCGAAAGCGGTGATGGTAAACGTGTTGTCATACATTTTAATTTATGTAACTTGTATTAGTGTTTTTACGTATATGACCACACGTGGATTGACATATCCAACAATTGAATTAGGGAAAGAAATTGAAATTGGCGGAGGGTTTTTAGAAAGGTTCGATGCGATTTTTTTTACGACTTGGATTATTACTATTTATAACACTACAGCAATGTATTATGACGTCGCATCTTTATTGTTTTGTGCTATGTTTCCGAAAGTGAAGAAACATATTTTTATTTTCGTAAGTGCCCCTATTATTTTTATGGCGAATATGATACCTAGTAGTTTGAATGCTTTATCAAGTTATGGGACTTATTTAGCTTGGATAGATATGGGGTTTGTTGTGTTAGCGCCTTTGCTCGTTTTAATTGTATATAAAATAAAAAGAAGGAATGGTGGAAATGAAACACCTTCTTAAAATTATAATGGTTATGACTTTAACTGGATTTATGAGTGGGTGTTCTGAGTTAGAAGAGATAGAAGAAAGAGGATTTGTAGTAGGAGCGGCTTATGATATCGTGAAGGAGAAGAAAGCGAATCCAATTATGAAAGGGACGTATCAAATGGTACTTCCTAGTAAGTTAGCGCAGCAAGGTGGACAAGGTGATGGAGATGGCGAAAATTATATTAATGTTAGTGCGAAAGCAGATAGTGTGTTTGAACAAATAAGAATAATCGCTAAAAAAATTAGTCGTACATTATTTTTCCCTCATATACAAGTGATTATTTTCTCTGAAGAATTACTTTCACATCCATACATTTTACAAAATACGTTAGATGTATATATTCGCGATCATGAAATGAGAAGAAATATTCGTTTGTTTGTTTCAAAGAAAAATGCAGAATCTATTTTAAAACAGAGTGCAAAACCTGAAAATTTACCGGCGCAGTATATTGATATGTTAGCTGAACACCCTCCGAAAAATGCCCAAATGATTGAGGCTGCAAGAATTGGTGAGGTACAGGAAAAGATGATCTCTAACCGGAGTTTTGTATTACCTATTCTTGAACTAACAAAACAAGGGGTGCAAATGGACGGTGCAGCATTGTTTCGTGGAAAGGATAATAAGTGTGTAGGCAACTTGAGTGGGGAAGAAACATTAGGGATGAATTATATAATAGGTAAAAAAATTGGAGGTTTTTTTACCATTCGTAAAAAGGATCAACTTATTACATATGAAATTCATAAGTTGCGTCGAAAAATTAAAGTATCTACAACGAATGCTACAAAACCAAAGTTTAATATTCATTTATCTCTGGAAGGTACAATAGCTGAGTTGCATTTTAGTGATCATAAAAAGGTTTTGAATGAAAAGCGTTTAGAGAAGGATATATCGGAAGAAATGGAGAAGCGTATTCAAAAATCAATTAAACTTGTTCAAAAAAAATATAAGGTAGATGTATTAGAGTTAGGGGAAGTGTATAAGCGACATAATTATAAAGAGTGGAAAAAGGTAAGTAAGAATTGGGATCAAGGCGAAAATTACTTTAGTAAAGCTGAAATTACTGTTCATGTTCACCCGACGATTGAGCATTCAGGCTCGGCTTTACCTAAAAGAGTGAAATAAGGTGATGTAAGTTGTTTACGGGTTTAGGGATTAGTTGCACGATATTAATGGCAGTTCTTCCAGGAGCTATATATTTTATTCATAAAAAACTCACAACGTATGGAGCACAGCCGTGGAATACTGATGTACAAAAAAAGAAACCTGAATGATTTTCAGGTTTCTTTCGTGCAAAGCAAACGTGAAGGGGGATACCTTCTATGTATGCTTTGCTTTATACAAGCCCTAACCAATGTACCAATTGTGTAGAGAGGAATGTAACAACAATGGCGATAACGGTAGGGATTGCAAACGATAAGAATGTCCATTTTGCACTTTTTGTTTCTTTATATATGTTAACCAATGTTGTTCCACACGGGAAATGAAGAAGTGAGAACAACATTGTGTTTAACGCTGTTAACCAAGTCCAACCATTTTCTAGGAATAGATTTTTAATTTGATTAAAATCATCTATTTCAGTTAAAGCCCCAGTTGATAAGTAAGACATTAATAAAATTGGGATTACAATTTCATTAGCGGGTAGTCCAAGAATGAATGCAGCTAGAATAAACCCGTCAAGTCCTAACATTTTAGCAAATGGATCTAGGAAGTTTACAAAATACATAAGTAAGCTTGTGTCACCGATAAAAATGTTAGCAAGTAACCAAGTTAATGCAGCCGCAGGGGCAGCAACAACTATAGCTCGTTTTAAAACATAGATTGATTTATCGAGTGTTGCGCGAACAATTGTATTCCAAACTTTTGGCTTGCGGTACGGAGGTAACTCAAGTGTGTAGTGAGTTGGAACCCCTTTTAAGGCTGTTTTTGATAGTACCCAAGAAACAGTTAATGTCATAATAACACCAATTACAACCATTCCAACTACAACGCCAGCAGTAACCAATGTTTGCATACTGCCTGTATAACCAGCAGCCATAAATAGTGAAGCCATTAAAATTAACATAGGCCAGCGACCGTTACAAGGAACGAAGTTGTTCGTTAAAATTGCTAGCATACGTTCACGTGGTGATTCAATGATACGTGTTGACATAATGGCTGCTGCATTACAACCAAATCCCATTGCCATTGTTAAAGATTGTTTCCCGTGTGCGCCGGATCGTTTGAATAAGCGGTCCATATTAAACGCGACACGTGGTAAGTATCCGTAGTTTTCTAGTAGCGCGAACATAGGGAAAAAGATTGCCATAGGTGGTAACATAACGCTAATAACAGCTCCGATACCACGGAATAAACCAAGTATTAAAATGCCATGTAACCATTCAGGTGCATGCGCTGCTTGGAACCAAGATGTTAAATATCCTTCGACCCATCCGAAGAATTCGGCAATCATATCAGATGGTACGTTAGCGCCTGCGATTGTAAGATAAAAAATAATAGATAAAATACCGAGCATAATTGGGAATCCCCAGATTGGAGATGTGAAAATTTTATCTAGTTTTTCGGAACGATATAATTTATCAGTATTTGTATATTGGACGGATTCTTTACATATGCTTGCAGATGTTCGGTAAATATCTCCGACTATATCATCTCGTATATCTTCATTTGAAAGTGTTTGTGCATGTTGAATAATATAGTCTAATGGAAGAGCTTTACTGGCTGAGTGAGATTCCATTAATTATGACCTCCCTTACAAGTGGTTCATTATGGTGTTTTTGAAGTGTAGTTAAGAAATTTTTATCTCCATCCAATATACGTAACGCAATCCAACGTGCTGGATACGTATCACCGAACACCTTATAAATTTGTGGTTCTAATTCTTGAATCATATTTTCGACTTTTTCGCTGTAAGTAATTTTAATTGGTGTTGGAATTAGTTTTTTATTTGATACTTTTGCAATAACATTTAGTAAATGACCAATGCCTACTCGGTTACGTGCTGAAATTTTAACTACAGGTACACCAAGTGATTTTGCTAATTTTTTTTCATCAATAACAATACCTTTTTTCTCGGCTTCATCAATTAAGTTAATGCAAATGACTACGTTGTTTGTCATTTCCATCACTTGGAGTGCTAAATTTAAATTTCTTTCCATAGCAGTTGCGTCTAGGACAACTACAGTTACTTCTGGTTTTTCAAATATAATATAATCCCTCGCCACTTCTTCGTCCGCGGAATTTGAGTATAATGAGTAAGTTCCAGGTAAATCTATTAATGTATAAGTACTTCCGTTATGTTCATATTCTCCTTCAGCTTTTAAAACAGTTTTTCCTGTCCAATTTCCAGTATGTTGTTTTAAACCTGTCAAAGTATTAAATAATGTACTTTTCCCGGTATTCGGGTTGCCAGCTAAAGCAATACGATGTTTGCTCATCTGAAATCATCTCCTATTAATACCCCGAAAATAAGGGAACTTTCTTCTTTTCGCAGTGCAATAGTTGTGTTGCTCACTTGATAGGCGACCGGATCTCCAAGTGGACTGCGTTGCAATACTTTAATCGTTGCCCCAGGGATAAATCCCAAATCTAATAAACGTCGTTTCATAGTTCCTTCTAATTGTATCTTCTCAATTTGTACAAATTCCCCTGTTTTAAAATCGGAAAGGGGTTTAGTATTAGCCGATACCATAAAAGTTACCTCTTCTCTATATTGTTAGTGTTAGTTTAAAAAGTTTCCTTAGGTAAACTTTTTGTTAGTAATATAGTAGACTACATTGGATGATGCTGTCAATTAGTACTTTAAAAATATTCATTTAATTTTAGAATTGTTCCAATTTATTTAGTTGTACTAAAAAATATTACTGAAATTCTTTTTAATGTGCATAAATTAGGCGTGTAAAAGTTACAAAATACAGCGGAATTGTAAATATAACTTTAACTAAAAGGGAAAAAGAGAGAAAAACATTTACATTGAATTTACATTGTTAAGAATAAATTTACATTACAGCATAGTTAGTGTGGTTTTTGTTGGATTCTTTAACTGCAAATGTTGGGATTCATAGATTTTAAGGGTTATTATCGTCATTTACTTAAAATTAAAAATTGCTTAACACTCACATAATATTGTTGTCCTACAATGAATTTGTGTTCGAAAGAAAATGAATTCGAAAAGTGATAATCCAAATGGGGGTACAAGACATGGTTATGAAAAAAGGTATTAAATTCTCTTTAGCAGCTTTAGTGGTAGCAGGAGCATTAGTTGGGTGTGGAAAAGCAGAAGATACAACTAGTAAAGAAACTGCTAAAGGAAGCGATAATACAAAACAAGAATTATCGGGTACGATTGCAGCAGCTGGTTCTACAGCTCTTCTACCTCTTGCGGAGGAAGCTGGAAAGAAATTCATGGAGAAAAATTCAAAAGTTTCTATTCAAGTTCAAGGTGGCGGTAGTGGAACTGGGATTAACCAAGTAGCATCTGGTGCAGTGCAAATTGGTAATTCAGATGTTCCGTCCGGAGATAAAATAAAAGATGCTGAAAAGGCGAAAGAATTAGTAGATAACAAGGTAGCGGGTATTGCATTCGCTCTTGTTGTAAATAAAGATGTAAAAGTTGATAACTTAACAGTGCAACAAGTACAAGATATCTTCACTGGAAAAGTAACAAACTGGAAAGAAGTAGGCGGAAAAGATGAAAAAATCAACGTAATTAATCGTCCAGCTTCATCTGGTACACGTGCTACATTCGAAAAAACAATTATGAAAGACGCAAAAATCAATGATGGAACTGGAACAACACAAGATTCTAACGGTGCAGTAGAGCAAGCTATCAATTCTACTCCAGGTTCAGTAAGCTATTTAGCAATGTCTTACATGGTGGGTGATAAAAAAGGTGCACTGCAAACAGTGAAAATTGATGGTGCTGATCCAAAAGTTGAAAACATTGCGTCTGGTAAATATCCATTCTGGTCTTACGAGTATATGGTAACAAAAGGTGAAGCGAAAGAAGCAACAAAAGCTTACATCGATTATGTAAAAGGTAAAGACTTTGAAAAGCAAGTAGAAGATATGGGCTACATTCCAATGTCTAAATTAAATAAGTAATCAAATTTATGGGGCTGGCTGCAAGGCCAGTCCTGTTCATTTCAATCTGTGAAGTGGGGTCTGTCCTGTGATGAAGGGGAAAAAACAAATTAATTACGTGAAAAGTGAATATATAGGAAGATCACTTGTTACGTTTTGTGGTATTTTTATTGTTTTAATTACATTAGCTATTATTGCGTTTATTTGTGGCAAAGGAATTCAATCTTTTACACAAAGTGGTATCTCGTTTACTGAGATGTTAACATCGACAAAATGGAATCCAAATGCTGATCAAGGATCTTTTGGGGCTTTAATTTTTATTGTAGGTTCAACAGTGGTTTCGTTAGGTGCGGTTATTATTAGTGCACCAATTGCTATAGCTCTGGCTATATTCATGAATTTAATTTCGCCGAAGTTTGGAAATAAAGTATTGAAGCCTGTTTTAGAATTATTAGTCGGTATTCCGTCAGTAGTATACGGATTATTAGGGGTTACGATTTTAGTTCCGTTATTACGTGATTCGTTCGGGGGAGTGGGCTTTAGTTTAATTGCGGGTATCGTTGTATTAAGTATTATGATTTTACCTACTATTGCTAGTATCGCTTCTGATGCAATACGCTCTGTTCCATTTGATTATTTAGAAGCTTCTTATGGCCTAGGATCAACGAAATGGCAAGCAATTAGCCGAGTGATTGTTCCTGCTGCGAAAAAAGGAATTTTAACAGGGGTTGTTTTAGGTTTAGCGCGAGCTTTTGGTGAAGCGCTAGCCGTTCAAATGGTAATCGGGAATACGATTAAATTACCAGAAGGAATATATAGTCCGACAGCAACGTTAACTGGTATTTTGACAATGGACATGACAAATACATTGAACGGAACTGCTTGGAATAATGCGCTATGGACTTTAGCGATGATTTTACTTGTTATTTCATTCCTGTTTATTTTAGTAATTCGAGCGATTGGGCAAAGAGGTGAGCGATAATAATGAATGCAAGAACGGTAAATAAAGTTTGGACGGGTATCTTTTATGCGGTTGCGGCTTTGGTCGTAGCTATGCTAGTGTTCTTAGTGTTTGAAATTTTACAAAAGGGATGGGGTTTTTGGGATCCTAATTTCTTGTTTGGAGAACCAAGTAATACAAGAGCTGGTGGTGGGATTGGTCCGCAGTTATTCAATTCATTCTACATGCTTGTTATAACGCTTATTATATCTATTCCTCTTGGACTAGGTGCTGGAATATATTTAGCAGAGTATGCAAAACAAGGGCGCTTTTTAAATTTTGTTCGTTTATGCATTGAGACAATGGCGTCTTTACCATCTATTGTTGTTGGTTTATTTGGTTTGTTAGTGTTCGTTACAATGACAGGCTGGGGATACACAGTAATGGGTGGTGCTCTTGCTTTAACTATTTTAAACTTACCAGGTTTAACACGTGTTTGTGAAAATGCTATTTCAGAAGTGCCTCATAATGTAAAAGAGGCAAGTCTTGGATTAGGTGCAACAAAGTGGCAAACGATCGTTCGTATTATTATCCCATCGTCATTACTGCAAATTATTACAGGGATTATTTTAGCGGCGGGTCGTATATTTGGGGAAGCGGCAGCATTAATTTACACAGCGGGTTTAACATCTCCGATTTTAAATTCAGCAGCGGACTTCTCGAGTCCTGCGCATCCTTTAAATCCGTTTAGACCAGCTGAAACGTTAGCAGTTCATATTTGGAAGTTAAATTCTGAAGGGTTTATTCCAGATGCGAAGTTGATTGCGACAAAATCTGCAGCTGTATTAATTATTATGGTATTACTATTCAATGTCATTTCACGCTTGATAGCATCTGTATTGCATAAGCGCTTTACAGGAACGAAAAGAAAAAGTAAAACGACGAAGAAGATAAAAGCGGCATAAGTTACAAAGGAGAACTCTCTATTTATAAGTAGAGGGTTCTTTTTGCATTTTAATATAGAAGGAAAAGGTATAGCGATTGTTGAATTTGTAATTCGTTATATAGATAAAGAGGTGAAAATGAGGGAGTGGATTTAATTTGTTTTTTCTGCAAATGTCAGGTTTTCCAGGGGCGGGAAAATCCACAGTTTCTAAGTATATAGCGAAGTTAACAGGTGCTATAATTGTAGATCATGACGTTTTGAAATCAGCGTTGTTAAAATCACTAGAAGTGAAAGGTATTGAATCAACGATAGTTGGTGGACTTGCATATGATGCTGAATGGGCATTGATTGATTCTTATTTAGAACAAGGGCATAGTGTTATATTGGATAGTCCATGTTTATATGAGGGAATGGTTGAAAAAGGGATTAAATTATCAAATAAACATGGTGTGAAATATAAATATATTGAGTGTTATCTTAATGATATGGAAGAGATTAATGCGAGACTGCAAACACGTAAGCGTATGATTAGTCAAATTGAAAAAGTGAGGTCGGAAGTAGGTTTTAAAAAGTGGTTAAATGGTAGTAAGAAACCTTTAAATAGTGAATATCTTATTGTGGATTCTAGTGAACCTCTAGAGCGGTATGCGGAAAACATGATAGATTATATGAGTAGATAGAGAAAAGGCGTTATCTTCATTCGTGAAGATAACGCCTTTTGGTTTTAAATATCGGGTGTTTCTGTAGAAGTGCTTATTTTTCTACGGGAGCGCCTTTTTTTTTCGATTTTATCTAATAGTTCATACATAACTGGAACGACTACTAATGTAAGAACAGTTGAGACTGCTAAACCACCGATGACAACTACGGCTAAACTTTTTGATACCATACTTCCTGCTTGCGATTGACCGAATAAGAGTGGTAGCATAGCGACGATTGTTGTTATAGCCGTCATAATAATTGGACGTAGTCTAGTAGAACCTGCTTCCAGTAAGGCTTCTCTCGTTTCCAGTCCGTGTTCCCGATTTTGTTGGACCCTTTCTATTAATACAATAGCGTTTGTAACGACAATCCCGATTAACATTAATGCACCGATTAAGGAATTTACATCAACAGGTGTTCGTGAAATGATTAATCCTAAAATACCACCGACAGCAGCTAATGGCAGGGAGAATAAGATTGCAAAAGGAGCACGTGCTTGCCCGAAGGTGATAACCATAATTAAATATACAATCCCGATTGCGATCCCCATAATTTTAAATAAATCTGTAAAATTCTCTTGCATAGATTCAGTAGCTCCTGCGATATTTACTTTTGCACCGCTAGGTAAATCTAAGTCATTTATCGCTTTATTTACTTCTGTGTTTACTTTACTTAAATCTTTATTTGAAGCTTCGGCGGTAATTTGAATTGTTTCTTTTCCGTCTTTATGGAAAATTTCTGTTTGTGTTTGTTTTTCTGAAATAGATGCGATGTCTTTTAAAGGAATTGGTCCATTAATAGGTGATAGTAAGTTTGTGTTTAAAATATCGTCTTGTTTATTTATGTTTTCCTTTTTGTGTTCTATCATAATAGTAGTTTTTTCATTATTAATTGTAATTTCGCCAATAGGTGACTTCTTCATAAGGAATGCTACTTGTTGCGCAGCTATTTCTGGTGTTAAGCCTAGTTGTTCAGCCTTTGTTTGATCAATATGAATTTGCCATTCTTTCTTAGAGTATTCTAAATTCGTTTTTACTTTAGAAAGATTATCCATGCTTTTTATTTTTGTTTCGACGATAGTAGCCGTCTCTTTTAAATTCCCTTCGTTAGTAGCTGTTATGTTAAATTGCAAATTGTTTCCGCCGCCAGAGCTTGAATAACTTGTTTTTATATAATCAAGTTCAGCAGGCTCGAAAGTTTTATTTTCCTTTTTTAACTCTTTAATATATTGATCAATATCAGAACCTTTTTTAAAGACTACAAATATACTAGCAAGGTTATTTTTAGTTGTTTGCCCCCATTGTGCATCTTCTGCGCTAGATCCCATTCGTAAAATAACGTCTGTTACATCTGAATTAGAAAGTAATTTCTTTTCGAAATCGAATGCTTTTTGTTTTTGAGCTTCAGCATTATAATCGGCTGGAAATGTCATGTTAATAGATAACATTGTGTCGTCCTCAGATTTTATGTTTGCTTTCGGTAGTAATATATAGGCTGCAATTGATCCTGCAAATAATAAAAATGCAGTAAGTAGAATAATGAATTTATGAGAAAGAGACCACTTTAAGGTAGCAACATATCGTGATGAAGAACTTGGCTTTCGATGCTTTGTTTTTTTGAGTAGTAAAAAAGCCATAAGTGGAACAACTGTTAGTGCAACGATTAAGGATGATAGAATAGAATATACAACTGCTAATACCATAGGTAACATTAATTTTCCGATTGCTCCTGATACGAGGCCGATAGGTAAAAAAACAGCGACCGTTGTTAAAGTAGAAGAAGTAATTGCGACGGCGACCTCTTTCGTTGCATCAAGAATAATATTTTTAGAGAAAGAATCTTTTTGTAAACGGCGGAAAATATTCTCGATGACAACGATACTATCATCGACGAGACGTCCAACCGCAACAGCTAAACCACCAAGGGTTAAAATGTTAAGTGTGATGTTAGATTGATGTAGTAAAAAGAGTGTTAATAAAATAGATAATGGAATACTGACAACAGCGATGAGTGTTGTTCGGAAGTTACGTAAAAAGATTAAGATAATTAGAGTTGCAGCGATTGCTCCAAGTATTACTTCTTTTCCCATGCTAGTAACAGCATTTTCAACTTGTTCATGGGTTGAAGCCAAAAGTTTAATAGAAAATTGATCTTTATATTCCTTATTTATCTCTTTAACTTTTTTATCAATCTCTTTTCCGATGGCAACTGCATTTTTACTCGGTTTTTTCATGATGATTAACCCTGTGCCTTCTTCGCCGTTTATATGTGAGATTGTATCGTAGTGTTGTTTGATTTCGATTTGAGCAATGTCTTGTAATTTCACTTGGGGTGCCACAGTGATGTTTTTAATGTCATTTACATTTTTTATGTCCCCGATGACGCGGAGGTTGTATTCTTCCTGATTAACAGTAATTGCCCCGGCTGGAGTAGAAGTTTCTTTTCCTTGTAAAACAGTTAGTACCTGCTGTGATGTTACGTTTTTGTTTTTTAATTGGTTCGGATCAAGTACGATAGATAATTCAGAGGTTGATTTTCCGAAAAACATAACGTTGGCAACACCATCAATGTTTTCGAGTTGTGGTACGATTTCTTTTTCAATTTGTTTTTCATCTGCTTTTGAAAAACCGTTTTGTTTCTGGATAGTAATTTGGGCGAGTGGAATCATAGAAGTGTTTAATTGACTAACTACGGGCTTGGTTACATCTTTAGGTAATTTAATTGTATTGACGGCTTTTTCGACTTCGCGTGCTGCATCTTTCATGTTTGCTTTTGATGTATATGCAATGTCGATACGTGATAATCCCTCGTGCGTAGAAGAAGTGATGGTATCGATATGTTCCAAATTACGAAATTGTTTTTCGAGAGGGTCAGTTACGTCTTTTGTCATCGTTTCAGCGTCAAGTCCCTGAGATAAGGTTGTGACGGTGATTGCTGGATTATCGATACTTGGCAAAAATTCCATAGGTAATTTAGAGCCGGAATAAACACCGAGTATGGAAATGAGAAAAACCATGATGATAATGGCGGAGCGGTTTTTTAATGAAAACTTTGTTAACCTATCCATAAAATAATTCCTCCATTGCTTTATTTATAGTTGAATACGTCCTTTCTTACTATATAACAAAAAATGGATATCTTTCATTAATTAAATGTAAAAAAATTCTAATAATATTCTTAAGTTTATATTTGCGTTGGAATGTTGTTATTTGTAGGGAATTAAATTTTTGAATGGGAAGGAAGGGATTAATGCGTGTGGTTGGCTATTTAATTGGGATGTAATTTTTTCTTACGACTAATTTATATCGCTATTCTATAGAAGGATAATTATTATAAATTTTTATATAGAAGAGAATGAAAATCTGGGAAGGTATTGTGAAATGCAATTTGGTTGAATGAAGTGTAGTAGTATACAATCAGAATAACTATTTTTAGTAGAAAGGATAACAGTTCTTTTTATAGAAAAAGTAGGATAGATAATTTTTTGTGTTTTTTATAAAAAACACTTGTTATTTAAAAAACATGATGGTATATTAATAAACGTCGCTGATGCGGAAACGCAGAAAAACGACAAAAAATAAATTTTAAAACTTAGTTGACATCGAAAAATGAAGATGTTAATATGATGAAGTCGCTTCTGAAGCGGTGGACAAGTTCTTTGAAAACTGAACGAAACAAACAACGTGAAACGTCAATTTTTATTTTTAGATGCTAGACAAACTAACTTTATTGGAGAGTTTGATCCTGGCTCAGGATGAACGCTGGCGGCGT
>NZ_LMJQ01000042.1:0-221170 GCF_001429475.1 Bacillus sp. Root131 | reverse complement strand
ATATTCCAGTTCTTCTGCTCTTTGTGCCTTTGCTTCCAGACTCTCTAATTTCTGCTGAATTTCAGGCGTCACACCAAACTTTTCAGCACGTTGTAATAAATCTTGTTGTTCAATTGCTTGCATCATACTATCAAGGTCGTTATAACCTGCTTGTTTCATAAAGAAGTTCATCGCACGGTCATATGTGTCATAGTTACCATATCGCTCAGAAACTTCTTGTTCCCAACGCTGACGTTCTTCCATAAGAGCCGCTTGTGTACGTTCTTGTAATCTCTTCGCAAAAGCTTGTGATTGTTCCATACCTTCTGGTGGTTGTCCTTCTGGATTTTCTCCACCTTCCAATTGTTGCCCAGGTGTTGTTTCTATTTGCCCAGTTGGCTCTGTTATTTCTCCTGTACCTTGTGGAGGCGTGAGTTCTCCACCTAAGTCGCTAGGAGGTACCGTTTCCGTTACGACCTCACCACCGCCTTCCAAACCATTAAAGAATTGAAAATTACCTAAACGTAAACGAAATGGTTTTAACATATTTCTTTCCTCCTGTGGGTGGGCGCAAGTCCACATTCACCACATTCAACGCCCGAATTTTTGTATAGAAAAAAGCCGCTATTAGTAGCGACTTATAAAACAACCCAATCTTCAGCTAAAGCATCAGAAGTGCTAGGTGACCACATGGCATGAGTTCCATCAGCACATCTTAACTGTAAGTATGGGCGAACTTTAAATAAATCTCCCTCATTTATACCCAAAGCTTCAGCGGTCTGTTTGTTGCAAGGAATTCCATCAGGATAACCCTTCTGATAAACTACAAACATATTTTTACCATTCCAACCTTTACGAGAAACCTTTTCTCCTGCCCTAACTGCTTCGATTGCTTGGCCGAAGTTCATTATTCAACAACCTCCCAATCTTCTGCTAACATATCTGTTTGTGATGCTAACCAAGGAACAAATGTATCATCAGCTGTTTTCATACCAATCCAGGGAAGGAGTCCTTTGCATTTGTTGCCACCTACCACTTCAAAAGAGATATCAAACTCCCCCTGCTTTACGAGTCTTAACCACATACCTTCATCATTCCAACCTTTACGAGCCACTGTCTTACCTTGTTTCAATGCTTCAAGCGCTTGACCAAAAGTCATTATTCTACAACCTCCCAATTCTCAGCAAATAATTCAATGTTTGTTTCCTTCCACGGAACTCTACCAAAACGAGATTTTACATACAAATATGGAGCGGTCATTTTGCTATGTTCATCAGGGAACTGTGCACGAATTACTACATCGTTACTCCAATGTGGTAATCGCATACCCTTACCTTTTTTCACTTCTTCAAACGCTTTCCCAAAATTCATTTATCTCTCACCCTTCTGCACTTCTTTTTCTACTTTCTTTTCTTCAATATCTAATTTCCGATGTTGTAGCTGTAAGTCTTGTTCTTTCATAGCTTTCTGCTCTTCTTGCATGTGTTGTTCTTGTTCCATCTGCTGCCTTCTATCCGCTTCCATTGGCGCATTGAGTGCCTCCATATGTTGCTGTACATGGTCATCAACTNTGCATGTGTTGTTCTTGTTCCATCTGCTGCCTTCTATCCGCTTCCATTGGCGCATTGAGTGCCTCCATATGTTGCTGTACATGGTCATCAACTAACTGCTGCACTTCAGGTGGTAATTCATCGTATAAGCTTGATTTTCGAAAAGCATTATGAATATATATATGCACTTCATGATCGTAAAAGTCACGTACCTGCGGTGTCGTTAGTTGTAGTTGTGGTGGTTGCATGCCAGCCTGCATGGGGTCTACACCTTGTGCTTGCATCGCTTGGGCTTGCTCCTCAAACTGTTGTTGCTGGATGCTGTATTGTTGCAATGCTTGCAATGATTCTGGTTGCTGTCCAATTTGCTCAAACTGTTTATTTTCCATTTTCGCCTTGTTTTCATCAAGCTGTTGCATTTCAAACAATTCATTACTATCGCCCATACCCATGAGCTTTAAAAACCCCTGAGTATCTGGTGAACCATCTTTCTTCACAATTGCCCCTTTGTCCCACATGGTCATAATGCGGTCTTGTTGCGCTGATTTCATTTCTGGAAGAGAAGAACCTTGAATAATATTAATGTCTTCTCCACCACTTAAATCAGATCCAGTAAAGCTTATTAATTCAATATCATTATCAGGACCAAGAATACGGGCCATACGTTCTTCGGTATAATGTTTCTTCATCAGCATAAGTACACGTTGCAATAAACGTTTCATACCATGCTCATAGTTTTGAGAAGAAACCGCAAGCTTCTCATTCTCCTGTTCTACCATAAGAGATAATCCGCTATACGTATCTAATCCAGAAGGTAATCGTCCTTGTGAAATTTCACGTGCACCTGATAAATCATCGATATCCGCATCATGATTATTTAAAATACGATCATAGAAGGACGGGATATCTGGCGCACCAACTCTTTCAGGTCTCGCGCCCTCAATTGGTGTATAATGAACAATTCCACCTTCTTCATTCGTAATTTCATCTTCATCCACACTTGACCCCATGGGCACAAGCCACATGCTATTCCCCATTTTCCTTGCATGTGTGGCAAACATAGAGCGCATAATATTGATTTCACGCTGAATCGGCAACATATCTTTAATAAATGCTTCCGCTTTNCTATTCCCCATTTTCCTTGCATGTGTGGCAAACATAGAGCGCATAATATTGATTTCACGCTGAATCGGCAACATATCTTTAATAAATGCTTCCGCTTTTACGCTTCCTGGTATCGGAATATCACCAAAGATAAAGAACGGAATGTCTCCAGCATTTTCGTCTATATCCAGCAATTGTCCACCTGCAATCGTAACTTTCAATCCATTTGGATGCTTACCACACGGTTTTACCCACATTTCATCCACCATTCCCCATTTTCCTTGCATGTGTGGCAAACATAGAGCGCATAATATTGATTTCACGCTGAATCGGCAACATATCTTTAATAAATGCTTCCGCTTTTACGCTCCCTGGTATCGGAATATCACCAAAGATAAAGAAAGGAATGTCCCCAGCATTTTCGTCTATATCCAGCAATTGTCCACCTGCAATCGTAACTTTCAATCCATTTGGATGCTTACCACACGGTTTTACCCACATTTCATCCACCATCGCCATATTTGGACGCTTTTTACTTGTAGAATTGAATCCATTTTGCGGTGTCACATCAAACGCGGCCGCAAATCCCACATTTTCATCAGCAGCGACATCTTTTCCGTAGCGCTCTTGAATGTAATCAATATCACGTGGCTTTCTTTCCACAATCCAACGAATCTCTTCGTCCATTTCGGCGGCGGGGTCAATGTATACTGTGAGTGGATCACAAATACGACAACGGATTTCACCTGTATACAACTTTTGCATATCTTCTGCGAATCCAATTTCCCCTTCCCCTGGTGTAATATCTTGACCCGCTTCCGCATCAAAGTACACTTTTGCGGCACACCAGCCTTTTACACCGTTATTCAGGAAAATATCACGTGTTTTCCGATCCATTCCTGTTTGTTCCCACCAATATTTAAGAAATTTGGATGCTGCCTTCGCAATTTCAATGCGCGTTTCATCGTTACTATCAGGTACAACATCAAATTTCACACGATTTTTAATTTGTTTCGCGAGCTTGACCATCATACGTGGTCGAATTTGGTTCACTGTAATTCGCTGTTCTCCATTTTCAAGAGGTGCAGTAATCATTTTCTTACTTGTCGGATTCCACACAAGCCACTGGTTCCCACGATAATAGTTTACTTGTGCCATCATTTGGCGTTTCTCTTCCCAGTCCTCGGCTTGGGTAATACGTTCTTCCACAAGAGACACCCAATCATCAGGGCGTTTCTGTTCTTGCTTTTGTTCCTTTGGTTTATTGAGACCAAACAATGCTTCTCACCCTCTTCACACGAAAAAAGAGCCTATACGTTGGAATACGCAAGCTCTTTTAAGATTTCTTCACTCTCGACTTCGACACTTTCTTTTCCGCTTTGATTTCATACCCTTCCACACACAACTCTTTTATCTCTACAGGTGTATAGGCAAATGTCGGGTCAACTTCAGCTCTCTTTTCATACATTTCCTCATAATCATCAGCTACCGCGAATTTTTCAATACTACCTAACGTTAAATGAAACACTCTAGCCATATCGTGGCCACTCCTATTCTAAATGGTATGTTGGTACAGGCTTTTCTTCTTTTTGTGCTTTTACCATCTTCACTTCACCCTGTTTATATTCAGCAAAAGATGGTGCTTGGATACGATCGTACAATTCCTTACGCTCTTGCTTCCACACATCACGTTCACCTTGATGTACACGCTCCATTTCATATGCAAACACACCAAGAAATACAATGACTGCAACTAATATAAAAAAGACAACATACGTCATTGTAGTTGCCCTCCTTTCCTTCGCCCTCTCGATAGTCTAATAATGTGGCGATGTACCTTTTCTTCTAATGTCACTGGCTGTAGTTGCCCTCCTTTCCTTCGCCCTCTCGATAGTCTAATAATGTGGCGATGTACCTTTTCTTCTAATGTCACTGGCTCTTTTGGAATGAATTTTTCCTTCGCATGATAATAGATAAATCGGTTTAATGCTTGTGACATTGCATCTACCTGGTCATCATTTTTCCCTTGTGGAAAGGATGCGCACTCTTCCACAAAGTCCTGTGTCCATGGAGCATACCTTGGTAAATATACATTTCCTGATTCAATATATGGTGAGACTGCATTTACACGTGCAACCTTCCCGCCTTGTGGATTCACTGGAATCATACCGCCTATTTCATTCTTTAACATCGAAATAATAGCTGGACCATTCGCCTTATCCTCCACTAATTTAGCGTGTGCTTTCGGATACTTCCTTACCATATTACGAATGGCTTGTAGGGTAGTTGGGAAATTCATACGTGCCTTGAGATTATCGATTAAATACATATCCGCACCATTCTTGCCCCATACCTGAATACAAACAAAGTCACTATCTGCTTCATCTTTAAACGTTGCATCAATACTCATGATGATGTGCACCATCTTTGGCAACGTATCATAATACTGCCACCATTTACGCTTTAATAGATTCCCTTCCGCTGCGGTTGGTCTACCTTGATACAATGAGTTAAAGCTACTTGGATATCGTTTCCGTTCTTGTATGAACTCTAACCCATATCGTTCTGGCCACAATGGTTCACCTACTGCTCGTCCTATTACATCATCTTCCTCAGCTTCCAGTGGAAGATTATATACTTGCCAAGGTAAAGGTTCACCATATTCCTTACTTAACAACCGACCCTGTAAATCATCTTCGTGCCATCTTGTTAGAATCAGTATGACAATTGCACCAGGATGTAAACGAGTAGAGAAGCTATCTATCCACTCATCCCAAATCTTACCGCGATGTGTTTCACTATCCGCTTCCTCACGGTTCTTAATCGGGTCATCGATAATCATTAAGTCCGCACCCATACCAGTGATACCTGATAAAACACCACGTGAGATCATGCCACCTATTTCATTATCCAGTAACCATTCATCATGTGCCGAGCTTTCTTTAGATATTTGGATATCAAATAAATCTGGTCCATACTGTTTTACCTTCTCTTTATTCTTCTTACCAAAACGACGAGCGAATGTATCACTATAACTTATCTCAATCACTCTCTCCTCTGGAAAGTTCCCCAAATAATACGATGGTAACGTCTCTGTAATGGTCATCGATTTACTATGACGTGGTGGCATATTAATTGCAATGTATTGGTTCGTGGTCGGAATCTCGCCTGCATTCATTTGTTTCTTTTTATCAATCGCTTCCTGAATGACACCACCAACAAACTCACTATGCGGTGCTTTCTTATATCTACCTTCATGTACATAACATCACGACGTGCTATTTCTCTTTGAATTTCATCAACTGTCGGAAGATTTTTTAAGGAGGCTTTCAAGTTGTTTCAACTCCTCTGACGTGTACTTACTTAAATCAGCCTTTTGTACAATCGTTTGTTTCATTTCACCACTATGGTCAATCTCACGTCGGTCACGCCATGCATCAGGCTTTCTATTCTTTAACCAAAAGATGACGGCAGTTGTATCAGGTGCGACTTGTCGCTTAACCCTTTTTGTTTCAACATCTTGAAAGTCATCGTCTTCACTAACTTGTTGTTTTTCCACCGTTACTTCCTCATACGTATAACCTAATGCACGTTTTAGTAGTGCATTCTCTACTTCACGATCCACTACTTCTTTTCCACGACGTACAGCTTGATCCATGATTGGATGTTTCTTTCTCCAATTATGAAGTGTAACGCGAGTAACACCCATGTTATAAGCAATTTGTTCATCGATAAGACCATCACGTGCCCAGCCTTCCATTTTTAATAAGCCTTCTTTGGTTAACCATCTTTTGATTTTCGTCATCACTCTCACCTCACCCAAAATAAAAAAGCAGCAATGTTTCGCTACTTTAAATTTGTTTTATTATTTTCATTTTCTCTAATGTATCTGTACAAGGTTGCTCTTGAAACATTAAACATCTCACATACTGATATTTTTGATTCACCTTGTTCTATCATTTTCAGCATACCTTCAATCTGTTGTGGTGTATGTGCTTTCTTTCTGCCACCTTCTCTTCCTCTTGCTTTAGCAGCAGCTACACCACTTATAACACGTTCATTAATAACTTCTCGTTCCATTTCAGCCATTGCACCAAATATATGGAATAAAAATCTTCCCATTGTTGTAGATGTATCAATACCATCTTTAATAGATACAAAGTGAATTCCTTTTTCATTGAACTCTTGAAGCAAATTAACAAGCTGATGCATTGTTCTTCCTAAACGATCTAACTTATAAACAACTAATGTACCCCCTTTTCGAAGCTTTCCAAGAAGTGATTGAAGTTCAACCCTGTCTTTTTTAGCTCCACTTTCTTTTTCTGTGACGATTTCCTCACAACCGAAGCGTTTCAATTCATCTAATTGCATATCCAAACTTTGCTTTTTCGTTGAAACACGCGCATATCCAAATATCATTGAACCATCACCCTTTGCTTTTGATGGTTTCATTGTATCAATTACCTGTATCGAAATCAATAGTTTTTGATACATAGTTTTGACACATTCGAATCATTGATATAAGGGTGTATGCTTCACTGTCTCATAATCAATTGTTTGTGAGACAGTGAAGCACTCTAAATCATCCAATCATTTGCCAACATATCCCTTTGATATAACGTATTAGCACGGATCCCCTCTTTACCTACCATCAATGTATTTAAAGCATCAGAATAGCTCAAATCACGCTTTAAAACGGATGTATACATCATATGTACCAACTCTCCTTTTATGGTGTAAAAAATGTTTTATTACATGATAAAAAAGAGCACCTACGTCAGTAGATACTCTAAAAAAGGAGCTAATATGAGTGAATATGAAACAACGGAGGGTTGTCCCATACTCCAATATATGCTTGTCTATATGAAAAGGTGCAAACGTAAGAGAGCACTCCCCAGCAAGTGCTCTCTCTTAAAAAATATAGGTAACTGTATTCTCAACCGTTCTATATTATTGTATGTTTATCCATTCTCATTATGTTTGAAATTGTTTGCTAAACACAAAAAGCACCCGTTTCAGCGAGTGCTCTTCAAAAAGGAGATTAAATGAAAGATAACAATTGTTTATGTTACATTATGTTTATCCTCATAAAAGTGTGACAAATGAAAAAAGCACCTGTGCCAGGGCGCTCTTTTCATGACAGAATGTGATTTTTTATGAGCCTTTTTATAAAAAAGAATAAACTTGCACTAATATAATATGATCTTCTTTTAATTTGGTTACTAATAATGCGGTATGTGATATTTCATTTAATGAATATCATTTAAAACCTAACACATACTATTTCTAAAAGGGGTGCGAAATGAAAATTGCACAATTTCTGCTTATTCTTTTTATTTTTCTAATCCTTACATGGTTATGGTTTATGTGATTAAAAAAGAGCAACCATGCATCCGTTGCCCTTTCGTCAAATGTCTATGCTATTACTATAAACCATTTTTTCAATGGATAATATCGGTGGAACTTACTGTTAAAAAAGTGTAAGTTTTTCAGCAAACTTAATTCTCCTCATAATCTCAGCATGCTTTTGATAAATGTAACTTCGACTATAGCCGAATTCAATTGCAAGATACTCTAATGTTTTTCCTTCAACATACTTACCGTACATAATCTTATGCTCTAAACCTTTAAAGGTACGAATTAACTTCTTCAAATCATGTAAATCATTCATTTTATGGGCTAGTTCATATTCAATCCGTTCAATATGATCTTCTACTTTGGTACCATCTGAGTCAGGCGCTAATTTATACTTCGATAAATCACCACCCCGCCAGCGTTTTAATTCCCTTTGACTACGCTGTAGGTTAAATTCAATATACTCAATTTCCCCTTCTAATTCTTGATATACCTTTAACCAGTTAAACAAATGATGATTCACCTGCCTTTTTTAGTAAAATGCGTTACCATCTGTTACCGCCTTCAAACCCTTGATACGAATGCGTTCATCGTACTTTCACAGTCAAAAAGTAACGCATTTACCCCCTAAATTTCTTTATATAGTATATTTTTTCATCTTTTCTCTTTATATATATTTTATAAAGAAAGTGAATTTATCTGTTACCATCTGTTACCTTAGATAAAACCCTTGATATGACTGCAATTATGAGGTAACAGATATCTGTTACTAGTAACGCATTTATCTGTTATTTTGATTAAAAACACATGAGAATCTGTGATTTTTGAGGATTTTTGTGACCAAAAATGGTCAAACATATTTTTAAACCTATTGATATAACTGAGTTTAAAAAACGCTTTGACCAAAAAAACGGTCACGACCCTTTGACCATGTCTTTTGGAAGCGCGAAAAAATTCTATTCATTATTGATGAAAATGCGCTTATTCTTACCGTCAACCTTTTGAACATGTGATTTATAGCCAAATAACTGAGAAATTTGCTTACTAAAATTAATATTACTAACCGATTGAAAGCCATTCTCCACACAATACACTTTATACTGAAGATATACATCTCCTACGACCGACCGTTCTAGTTCAATATTTTCATTATTTACGAAACTAATAATCGGATTATTTTCTTCCTGGTATTTCACAAGCTCTTCTTCAACTGCTTTTGATTTCGTGAATTTCTTTTCTTCAAGCAAACGTTTCAAGCTTTTTAAAGCCAGAATCAATATATATTGCATGGATTCATCAGATAATAACTTATCTGTAATAAATGGATCATAATCTTCACCTTCAGGTGTGAACTTTGCTTTAAATGGTACAATTTGAAGTCTTCGCCCTAATCCATCAGTGAAATCATTAATACGTGGCATTTCATTTGCACTAAAGATTAATTTTGCATAGTTCGTAAAGTCGAATGGATCCTTACCTTTTCTCTCTACGTTCAATGTTTCACCAGTAGAAAGCTTTTTAAATACCGATGATTCTTTAATGTACCCTTTGCCAATATCATCACCAATGTTTGCTAACTTTCCAAACAGTTCAGCCGTTTTAAATCGCTGGTCCAATTCATTTAAATCTAATGAAGATGCGTTTTCTTCTCCTACTAACTGACGGATAATCTTTAAATAAGATGATTTTCCGTTCGAACCATTCCCCGTTAAGATGAACGTAGCTGCAAACTCATTACGACGAAATAAAATATAACCAAGAATCTCTTCTAAAATAGAGCGAATTGTTTTATCATTTACCGCAATTTTATTTAATGTTTTATCCGTAACTTTATAGTAAGCATCTGGAATATAAGCGACTGGAATTTTATTACGTGTAATAATTTCAGGTGTAAAGTCTTCTAATTGCCACGTTTCTAAATTAAATACACCGTTCTTCACAACAACATATTTGGTAGAAGCAAAATTTTTATGCTTTGCTTTTAACTGTAAATAAGCCAATGTTTCTTGACGTTGCATCCTTTTTAAAGCTGGAATATGTTTAATCATGGCTTCTTCAATATCTTCTTGCTTGTCCGAATATACACCGTCTTTATAGATGTGTAGGATATTTGTGATCTTACAGATATGATGTTCATTTATTAGAAAATCCCCGAATTTTTCATGTTGGAAGGCGCCCTTTATGTAAAAGGACTCCTTCATGAATGCTTCATCACGTAAAATTATATTTAATTCATTTTGTTCAACAGGCTCTTCCAAAATATAATTATTAATAATGGAAATGGTCTCTTTAATATCGTTTTTAGCCATTCCTTGAGATTGCAATTTTAATATATAAGTAAACAATTTATCATTTCGCCCATCACCTTCAGTCATTTTGGTGAGGTTCGGATTTTTTTTATTGTACGGATATAACCAAGTTGGTAATGGATCATGTTCATTTGTTTTTCGTAACCATCTACGAGTTTCACCATTTATTTTAAGTGGATCGGCAGTGTTTTTTATTCCTAATTTATAATCACAAAGTAGCCCGATATTGGAAAACCACTTTATTTTATTTGCTGTAATGTCATAGCCTTTGAAATAAAAATGCATACCATTTGTTGTTTCTAATACGGAGCATCGAATATTTTTATCTTCTATGATGTCTAGAAGCATTTCAGCTTCATCTATATCGTCAATATCAACCATAATGTAATCGTCATCTAAAATACCTACGAAGGAGTCATGTTTTCTTGCTGTATGATACGATAATAACTTCGTGCCATCCTTAAATTTACTAGCTGCATGTTTTCCGTTGCCCTTCAGGTACCCTTTATACAAAGAAATCACCAACTTTCATAAAACGCCCTTATAATTTATTTTAATAAACTTTAAATTGTCAGATACCTACGGTATTAAAAAAGATTTTAAAAACGAATTTAACCCATTATATGAAGTCATTTTTTCTAAAAACTGTTTAAAGCTCAATATTTTGTTAATAATGTAGATACAGTTTCTGATTTCCCTTCATACCCGAGGGCTTAGCAGTTAGCTTTTGCTAGCTGCTCTTTTATTTTTGTTCACTTCCACCCATCTATCATCATCTAATAGCCAACCTTGCTTATATAATTCTGTTAATGTTTCACGTCTCTTTTCTCTCACACTACAAACCGCCTCAATCATACTTCTCAAACCCTTTTGATGCTCGGTTATTCTGTTTTCATAATCCAACATATCTTTTTCATAATTCCTAACATAATCTTTATAAGCTGCAATTCTTTCTTCCGGCCACTTTTCCATATTATTTATCCTCCCCTAAAAAATCATCAATTCTTTTATTTGCTAACTCCCAATACCACCAATAATCTAATTTACCTGGTATTTTCATATCACTAATCTCATCATTTACAATGAAACATCGTTCAGGTACATAGGCGATTTTCTCAGCGGTCCCATCTTTTACTTTCCGTAACTCTTTATCGTTCAAATCAACACTTGCAAATACACGAAATACTTTTTCATTCATCCTTCTTGTGCCGTACCTTGCATAATCATATTTGCTACTTATCTTTACAATCTTTTGAAACTTCACTAGTTCCGTACAATTAAAGATTGTTTTCTCTGGATCAATGCCTTTTACGAAATAATTAACAACTGCTTCATTTACAATTGGTAAATCGTAATCAAGTGGATTCAGTTTTTTTACATAAGCACCCTTAGATTTATATTTCCCTTCCGCATCTACTAAAATATAATTATTAACGTCCTTCTGAATCACTTTGACAAACTCTTCGAATTCTAATTTCATTTTTGTGCGATGTTCCCATGCGTAACAAATATCATCAATCACATCGTAATCATTATAATGCTGCAGCTTAACTAAAACGCCATCCGTATTTGATTGGATAATTTCGCAATGTGGCTCCAATTTTTCAATTAAATCAAGAAGTAATGTCATTCCACCAATACAAACATTGTTGGCCATAAGTGGATCATAAAGACCATTGTACTTATCCTTCATCGCTCCATATGTCCCATTAATTACAATTTTCAAGGGGGCTTGTCGTTTATCTTTAACAGCTTTATATTTAATCCTGGTGTCACGAATGCTACGAAATTTACCAGGATTCTTTACGTTTCTAGATAAATAGCCATACTCAATCATCAATGCAGGATAATAACTTTCTACGTCTATATTCAGAAAGTGACCAGTACCAGCGTAATTACTTCTTGCACCGTGCAAACCACCCCATGCGAAAAGGTGCGGTACACCTGCAATATTGAGTTCTAAAACCTTATTGTAATCTTTATTTTCTTTATAAAAACCCAGGACTTCGGTGTACTTATTGATTTTCAACGTTGCTGGAAATGTAAAATCAAATTCATCATCCCTTGGAACAGTGGGTTGCTTAGCATCTAGAATAAAGGCACTTAATTGCGCTTTTGTTTTGGATATATGTTTGAGTGGTAAATGAAACATCTTTAAAAGTTCAACTTGTGATTCAAATTCCGTAATCGTTTCTATGAAAATATGCATGGTCTCATGTACATCATGGCGACAATATTTGATTACTTCCTCAATTTCTTGTTCCGTTAGTTCACGTTGTGTATGGAATGAAACTGAAGTTTCACGTATATCATGACCTTGAAACCCTTCTAATTGCTTTAAAGAACGAAATTTATTAGTCATTACATCAAAATTAAATAGCTGTATCTTCCAAAAATCTTTATAAAACTTCCACCCCAGTTCACGTTTTACAATAATCCAATGGTTCATTTCTTGAGGTGTAAAACCGCAAATAATGGCTTTTAAAATGTATTGGTCATAATGACGAGAGTTATAACCAACCCAAATGTCATTTTTATGTTCGTTATAAAAATCAATTAAAGCTTGTTCATTATTCACGAAAATTTCTTCTGATTGATCGTCTGTATTTGTAATGACTACTAACCAATCATGTGGGAACACTTCGAAATCGTAAAAGAGCATGATATCACTCCTTTCACTCATTTAGCCAAAAGAAAAGAGAGCTCGGAAGCTCTCTTTATTCAGTTATTCAACTTCAAACACTTCGACAATTTTAAATTGATCGTAACCTTTTTTGTCCGTTTCTTTTTCAAGTAAATATTCAAATTTACCGTCGATGTCTTCATGAATATCAAGTATTAAATCTGCATACTCTCCAAAGCTAGTAAATTTAACGTCTTCTTCTTTGCAATCCCAAAGCTTACGTAACATTTCATTATTTTGATGAACTTGATAACCCCACGCTTTATCATTTTGAGGTTGCATTACTTTGTAATAGAAAATCTTTTGACCCTCAAATTCACCATCAACGATGTTGAACCAAATCATAAGCATTGGGTCACCTTTCTTAGATTCAGTGAGTTCCATTTTTTCAACCGCTACTTCATATTGACCATCCGGAACCTTTTCAAAGTCTCCGCCACCACCGTTTTCCTCTACTTCTTGTACATCTGCTGCTAACGCTTCTAAATCTACTTTTTTATCAAATTTAGACCAGTTAAATTTTTTCTCTGCCATTATTCATCTTCTCCTTCTTCATCGTCATTAACTGAAACTGTACCATCTGGATTCACACTATATTCCACACCTTCATGTTTTTCACCAGATTCTTCATCACCTTTTGGAGATGCCTCTGCATCTTCCATAATTTCACGTGGCGTGTTATAGCTGAAAGCTAGATCAACTAAGAAGTAAGTACCATATTTATTGTGTTTTTCACTAATTTTGAATGATGTTAGATATGCATTATCCTTTGCTTCTGTCACAATTCCTTCCGCTTCTTCACGAGTATCAGCATAATGCTGTTCTTTTGTATTCAGTTCCTTTACTGCCATAATTTATCTCTCCCTTTTTATAATTATTTATTTGATCTTGATCTACGCGTACGTTTAGATGCTTCTTCTTCAGTTGGCCCATCAGCTTCACCTGGTGGCGTATCATCTTCAACCGCTTTACGTTGACGACGTTCACGCTTTGGCTTTTCTTCCTCAACAGGTGCATCTGGTTCTTCCTTACGAGAACGACGACTGCGTTTTGACTTCTCTTCTGGTTCATCATCTGCAGACTTATCTTCATTTTCAGCAAGCCACTGTTCATATTCTTTTTTCGTACGTTCATCAAAAATATCTGTTTCTAAGAAGTCTAATGACTCACCCTTTTTAACTACAATGAAATCATCAGAACCTTCATGTTGGAAATACATCGTTTTTGTGGCCACATTTTCTTCAGACGTGCCTTCCTTTTGCTTACGCCCTGTGCGTTTTGGTTTTTTCTCTTTCGTCTTTTCTTCTTGTGCAGCCGTAAGTTCTTCAATAAATGCTTCCATATCAAGCGGAATTGTATCTACTTGGAAATCATAACGACCACCACCGAATACATTTTGTTTTTTCGTAAGTTGTAAAAATCGTTTATCATCCGAATCGACATAAGCACGTAATGTTAAATCAACTGTTCCCGAAAGGAAATTTGCTACTTTGTCATTGATATTTGGTTTGAATGTTGTACGCTTCGCTCCACCTTTCAGGGTGTATTCCTCAACTTTTTCCTTACTGATATAAATAATTTGGTACCCTAACGCCTTCAATCGCTTCATAGCGTTATTAAACTCAGTTGTTACTAATGACCAACCTTTGCCATATGAACCATCTGACTCATGCTCCCAACTGTTTTTATCAAATACATATACACGGCAATGTTCATAAAGGTCTTCGACCAGGTCAATTGCTACAGCTTCATAATCATTTTCAGCGGCTTCTAATTCAGCAACTACATCCAGGAATAAATCCCAAGCTAATTTACGACTTGTCACACGTCCTTTTTTCGTTACTTCATCTACAATTGGGATAACAGGTGCTGTCGTATTATCCGTGTTACCATCCGTATTTAAGAAAAGAACATTTTCCACTTGATCTACGAAAGTACTCTTTCCAGTGTAACTATCTGCATATAACCAAAAGTCTGGCTTTGTATCAATTTTTCTTTCACGACGTTCATTTTTAGGTAATACCATTTCAATCTCTCCCTTTTCATTTTCTATAGCTTCTAAATAGTTAGGTCTGAAACGTGGGTTACAAGCAAAGCAATTTCCACTTGCATTTCTCTTTGAAAAGCTGTTGGCTTTTTCAATCGTTTTGATGCTATTTAAGAAATACACCGTTTTCATTTCATCAAATTCAATTGGAACAAATTCAACTTGCGATTCCTCCACTGTTTGTACTAAACGTTTTCTAAAGGTGTGTAAATCTTCATCTTTCTTTTGCTTAATACTTGTTTTCGGGACAAATAGATAAGCTAATTTTTTTATATCAAACCCGTCTTGCTCCAAGTAATCTTTATAAATGTGCAACTGTCCGCTGTTCATATAATTCTTAACATGATTTGAATATTTAAAATCTATAACCATACATGTACCGTCAGGTGCTTTTAAAATAAGGTCAACAAACCCAACATAATTTGGTTTATCAATCTTGTATTCGTGAATGAACTCAAATTCCCCGAATGCTTCTTCTAAGAAGTTTTGTACTTTTGGAATTAATATTTCTAGCTTCATCGCTTCTTCTACAATGGCATCATTCATGACTGGAAATGCATTGTAGTATTCATTTAAAGCTGTTTCTACATCATTTTCTATTCCTGTATGCAAAGCATGACCAATGATTAATGGATTTGCTGCATTTGTTAAATCCTGAATTTCAGTTAAACGTTTGTTGTACCTTATATCAAAGTGATAGGGACAATCTTCATACAGTGAAACTCGACTATAACTATATTGCGTCATCAAAACCACCGTTCTTTCCATGCTTCAAAATCTTTTGGCCTTAAAATATAAGCTTGTCCGCCTGAATCTTTTATTTTACGAATGTTATATAGTTGTAGCTTTGAAGGTGTACCTACATCCGTTTTCAACTCAATTCCATGAAACATTCCACCAATACATGCTAAAATGTCGGGTATTCCTTCTTTGGTATACTGACTACCAGCCCAATACTTTACGTGCCATACACCTTTTTCTTTTAAATATTTGATAACTTTTGCTTGGAATTGTGACTCTTTCATTTACTTCACCACAAATTTCACATGAGCTTTTCGAACAGATGTCTTTGGATAATCTTCTAAAAGCTCACCATATAATTTTGGTTCTTTGTCCTTTAGCTTTTTCGTATCAATTGATGTTGTCTTACTTTCATCAACTCTTGTAATTTTGATTAGATCGTTATCAATGGACTTGATACCGTGCTCATCCATTGCTTTTTCAAGCTCCGCTTTCATTTCTTTTGACTTCTCAGCGAGTGCTTTCTCCTGTTGAGTATGAATTGCAATTGCTGTCATAATTGCCAAATGCTTATTTTCAAATGCTTGCACTTCATTGGGCATTTACATCTTCCTCCTTTTCAAATAAAGCATCTGTATAATCCCTACGCTCTTTCAGAACATCTAACATGCGCCATTCTATCGATCCATCTGTAAGTAAGTAATAGTAAAAACAAGGTCGTTTTTGCCCTATACGATGCGTGCGTTTTTTACTTTGTTCAAACAACTCACTTTTATCTGTTAGCGTAAAATAAACAATCTTATTAGCTTTCTGTAGGTTTAATCCCATCGCGCCAGCTTGATATTGAATTAATGTGACCGAGTTATCATGTTTTTCATAGGCTGAAAGGTCCTTAATATCACCGTTTATTGTAGCAATTGGTCGTTCGATTAAATCGACCAGTGCCATATATTCCTTTTTAAAGTTGTAAAAGATGATGATGCGGTCATTTGTACTTTCTATAAGGTCCTTGATGTATTGTAATTTATGTTCGTTATAACTCCCTGCAAGTTGCCTTAAGTACAACTTCTTTGCTGCTGGTGTATCGCCGATTAGTAATTCTTCACCAATTTCTATAATGTGATGCTTCTTAAATTCGTTGTACATCTTGGTAACAGGTATCTTCACTGGAATCTCATTGGTATTGGGTAAATCAAAGACTTCCTCTGTTTTCATAAATACGGCACCATGCTTCTTTAACTTTGCTTTTAGTCGCTCTACGTTTTTATAACCTGTAATTTTCATTTGTTGGTTTTTATCGTCCCATTCCTGAACTACGAATTGTTTTAAGAATAATTTTTTACTAATATTCCAACCTAACAAATGCAATTGTGACCACAATTCTTCATACTTTCCACCTGTCGGTGTACCTGATAGTAAAATGACATTTTCAGCGTTTAATCCCAAGATAAATTTACTT
Source organism: Bacillus sp. Root131 (assembly GCF_001429475.1). NCBI lineage: Bacteria > Bacillati > Bacillota > Bacilli > Caryophanales > Bacillaceae > Bacillus > Bacillus sp. Root131. The sequence continues at coordinate 203,943 of NZ_LMJQ01000042.1, read as the reverse complement.
CGATTAGACTTTTCATTTTTAATCATGGAAGACTCGTCCAGCATAATTGTGAAATCCTTTAACTTCTTTAGTTCATCCCTACGCCATACCTTGTCATAGTTGATAATTAAAACACTTTCAGGTGGTATATGTTCTAATTGTTGCTTATCGAACACAATTACTTTGTAGTCGTAATGTTGTTCAAAATGCTCTTTCCAGTCGTCTATTTTGGATTTCTGACAGATTAATAAGTTATATGGTGTATTGAGCTCCCACATTTTTTCAGAGCCTACAAAGGTCTTCCCTAGCCCCATATCAAGGTAGTACGCCACACGACTATGCTTGTATGTATCGTTTAACGCTCTATCTTGGTGTGGAAAGAGTTGCATGTACATCACCAAATTTCGTGTTATAATGTCGTTAATATATGTTTCTATTAGACCGTCAGCCCCAACTGGCGGTTTCTCTTATATGGTAATTTCCCAAGGAAGAATGATCTTTTCACAGGTTGATAATCTGGATTGATTTTTAGAAAAGCTGCATTTTTCTTTTGATGTACTGTAGATTTACCCATTCCAAGTCTCACTGCAATTTCTTCTGCGGTATACCCTTCACCAATATGCAGTATGATGGCTTTTTCTTTTCCGTTTAGAACACCTGTGACTTCTTCAAATTCAAGAAGTGTTGTTACCTCTTCTTCCACATCAATATCTGATACTGCAAAAAAATCATTTATTACTTCCCCATCTCGATGTAAATCAATAGATCGCGTCTCAATTTGGTTTCTTTCGTCCACACTGACATATCGACTAACTTTAAATAAAGTACCTTTTAAGTGAATTTCATTACTCAAATACCATCGCAATCCTCTCATCACGTAAGCGCTAAATGTACCTATTCTTTCTGGATTATGTTTCACACACCGCTCCCAAAGATACATATTTCCCACTTGCACCAAATCATCAAATTCCATATTGTTATTTTCAGCAATTCGTTTCGCCATGTGATAACTACCAAATTGTTGTTTGATCGCAGCAAATACTAGATGTTGTTTTTCTTCGAACAACTCTTCAGGTTTCATTTTCTTTTACCATCCCTTCATTATTTTTCAAATAGCTCGTCCACTGTTGTTTTGAAGTATTTTGCAAGCTTCTGGGCTTCTTTTAAGGTGAAATCACGTTTACAATTTTCTTTTAGATAATAAGTTTGCTTACACATGTTTACTAACTTCCCAGCCGCTTCTTGTGTCATACGCTTCTCTTTTCGAGCGATAAATAGATTTTTATACATTGAGATCATCCTTATTTAGCAATTGTTTCTTCGTGTAATTTAGCAGTATCTACAGCATGACGCCCTAACTCACTAACGATTTCTTGCGTTTTTTCTACCCCATGTATTTCAACCAAATCCAGTACAAACTGATTAAAATTCCACAGCTTTGATGTACCTATTAGCCTTACAAGCTTTTTTTCACGATCACCGTATTCCTGGATGTTCATTTTGGTTTATCCCCCTTCAGTTATAAATTTGGAATTACACGTGTAGCAAATGTATTTCGATGCAATAAGTGAAGTTGTCCATCTGTTTTCTTAAAGATCAACCAGTTTTCAGGATTCAACTTATACGACGCAATACGGACTTTTTCACGTTTAGATGGTTTTTTGCCATTTTTCATTCTTATCACCTCCCTTCAGTTAACTCGTTTTCTTACAAGATTTTATCTTTTCCGCAATTCGCGGAAATGCATTCAAAAAAATTTCTTCCGAAGGAAAATCCATTTGCATAGCTAGTTTCAATACCCATTTTTCCGCATTATGCAGATAAGAAGGTAATAGAAGCCACTCTACTGGAAACTCTAAAAATGTTGCAATTTTCATAGCCAAAGATGCCCCGGGTGTTCTTCTTCCACTCTCGATGTCTGCATAGTGTGTAGGACTTATATTTAAAGCTTCCGCAATGTCTGCTTGCGTCAACTCATGTTGTTTTCTTATTTTCACAAGCCAATCTCTTTTCATGAGGTACCCCCTTACTTCGCTTATTGCTTATTATATTATACGCGTTATGCGTAAAAGTAAATACCCTTTTATACGCTATATGCGTAGATTTTATTTTTATTTTAGTGTAAGCTGTTTATACAGGTATTCAAGTTATAGTAAAACGGGTAAAGTACTCTATTTTAGGGGGGTTTTATAAATGGATATAGGAGGAAACTTAAAGTTTCTACGCAAAAGATATGGGTGGACAACAGAACATGTGGCAAATCAATTAGAAGTCTCAATTTCAACCTACAATGGTTATGAAATAAACTACAGAAAACCAAATCCCGAAATGCTATGTAAATTAGCTGATGTGTTTAATTCCACAACTGATTTCATATTAGGGAGAATTGATAATCCAGATGGCTCCAAAGATAACCTACAAGATATTTTAGAAAACGGTACACTTAATTATGGTGGAAGAGAACTTACTATCGAGGAAACTGAAAAAGTAAGAGATTTTTTCAACATTGCTATAAAACGTATGTTGAGTTAACAAAAAAAAGGAATAGCATTTGGCTAGTCCTTTTTTTGTTGCAATATATTCGTGATTTCATCAAATTCCTTTTTCGTATATATTCCTGTTTTATATAACTCATTTATCACATATTCAACATCACAACTGACTTTTTTAGACTCTAAGAGTTTTCCAATCATACATTTTGTTTGTTCTACTACCCCTACAGTTTCTAACATCAAAATTCCTCCCTTTTCTATTGGTAAAAATTTGCGGTTGTTTTTTTCTGGTTCAGAATATAATCAGCCAAGCCCAGAAAGTACGAAAGAGGCTGCGTAGTCGCAACCTCTTTCATTTCGATATTTAATTTCCCCTCATAACCCACCTGGTTCCGAATTCATATATTGTACATATTCGTTATTTAGTTGCTTACTAGCAACATGCTCTTTCTCAGCTACCCCTGTGTTTAAAGCTAATGCTAACGCACCAACAACGCCTAACAATAGTATACCAATTTTTCTCATACTCTCTCAACCTCTCCCTGTTTCTTTTTTAATAATTCAATTGTACGTCGTACCGCTTTAGCATAATGGTAATTTGCAACCCGCTCAAAGCGCATAAGTGCCTTTTCCAAGCCCTCTAAATCTTCATTTATCCTAGCAATGTAGTAATCAGTAAAAGGTGAGCCACCACGTTCTTTAACTAAATTATATATCATTTCTAATCCTTTTTCCTTATCTTCATACAATCCTATATAGTAACCTAATTCTGAAACATCAATGTAATCGAAATTAATTTTGTCTAAATTAAAACCAAATTCAATATATAAGTAATTTAATGTAGTATTAAAAGCTTTATACTTTCTACTTTCACGAGATACTCCATGTTTATCTAGGTAATTGATACTATTCAAAATCCACTTTTCCGAGAGAAGCTGGTCTTCAAACATATAGCTTTCTCCAAGACAACACATGCTGGTCGCCCTAATTAGTGGTATAAGAATTTCACTCGTTAAAATCTTATTGCATTTTTGACGGCACAATTCTAATTTATCATCAAACATATGAATGTAAGCCATCCGCTCATCAAAATACATCGTTAACCAACTATTTATAAATTTATCTGTAACTTCTAATAAATATTGTTCCACATTATCAGTATACGGATGCATTGCTCTTATATTAAATATGTCATTCATAGTAAAAGCATATAAAGTATTCAACATTATCTGGCACTCAGCATCTGTGGAAAAGGTCTGTTGCTTCATCTCATCTAATAAAGGCTGACCTTTCTTTTCATTTTTATTTCTTTTATTAAATATTTCATATACACGTAAATATTTTCTTACCTCTTCATTAGCTTGGTTTTCCTTTATTATAAAGTCCATTAATTCATACTCACCAGTACCTTGACAATAAACTAGCGATTTACGAATATTAAGATCATTTTGAGAAAGTTTAATAAAACTTCGTATTACTTCCTGCCGTTCTTCTAAATTTTCATAGACAACATCCATGATTTTCATAAATGCGTCTAATTTCATTTCAGCTGTTTTACCGGTTACAATTCCGTCAGTAATGACCGAACGATCTACACCGACTTTCTTTGCTAACGGACGAATCTTAAATCCTTTATCATCCATATCTTGCTTTATCTTCTTCATTAGTTCTTTCATCAAATTGTGCTTAAATTCTTTTTGTAGATGTTTTTTAGAGTTTTTTCTCGTCTTTTCTTTTAACTCCTTCACAAACTTACTTCCCCCTTCTCCGAACATAAACTTTCCATCCTAACAATTTTTTCAATAAGAACATTGCTTAAATATGATATACTAAGATGGACTCATACGAGGCAAGTGTTTCCTAAGTACCAGTTAGGGAACGGTGTAATTGTGGTGATGACACTTTTACACACGCTTCTATGGGTCTTTATTTATGTTCAATAATATTATTTTGTTAATTTCTTAAACTTTCGAAACTGCAAATTCTCTTCCAGAATTGGATATACGCACCCAATATAACACAATTCCATTTAAAATAATTGTCTTTTTTGATTTTTTCAACAATTATCTCTTTAAAATGACAATTATTTCCCATTCTCCTATTGTTTTGCTAGTATATTTCAATTTTAGTGATACAAAACCAACCATTATGAAAAATTCACACCCAGCCAATCAGTAATTTTTATTGATTACCCAAAAATACCCTTTTATTTTTTATCAATATTAACAGATAGCACTATATGATAATATAAAAGTATCCTTTCTGTTTTAATTAATATGATGGTTTAATAATAATTGAGTTCCCTTACTCTTCTGTTATTAAAAGTAAGACGGTTTAATTTCGTAGACATCCTAATTAGGATGTCTTTTTTTGTTTTATAGGAACTGTAATAATGCAATTTTGCATAACCACAAAACAATACACCATGTACATAATAAAAGTAGTACAATAAAAAGCGTGGATACATTCTATAAAGCAGATTCTCTTATTATTAAGAGCGTAATATGTCAATCGCACTTGTGACATAGCGTTTATCTAAATATTTACCTCGCTTCTTTTTTATTGTGTGTGCTAACAATCTGGATTTAAAGATGATTCTGTTTTATAGGGTGTGTTTNGTGACATAGCGTTTATCTAAATATTTACCTCGCTTCTTTTTTATTGTGTGTGCTAACAATCTGGATTTAAAGATGATTCTGTTTTATAGGGTGTGTTTACATCCCAATAAAAGAGGTACACCTCTATTTATTTAAAGAAATATTAAGCTGAAAGAAAAGGCACTCTCATATTGATTGTGCCTTTTCTTTTTTTATACACGCTGATATACTATCCATACAAGGACCTTTAGCTCAGTTGGTCAGAGCAGACGGCTCATAACCGTCCGGTCATAGGTTCAAATCCTATAAGGTCCATTTGGTTTTTAAACGNTCATATTGATTGTGCCTTTTCTTTTTTTATACACGCTGATATACTATCCATACAAGGACCTTTAGCTCAGTTGGTCAGAGCAGACGGCTCATAACCGTCCGGTCATAGGTTCAAATCCTATAAGGTCCATTTGGTTTTTAAACGGCATATGTTATAATTGAATTTCCATCACAAAACGTCTTAGTTGCTTCAAACTTCTAAGACTAGAATCCGTTGCATATTGTAGCGGATTCTTTTTATTAGACTGACTCTTTTTATTAACAAATGGCATAACATAAAATTAGCCGTTTACCAATTGTTATTTCTTCAAATTTAAATCCATTATTAAGATGTTCTTATTAGAACATCTTTTCTTTTGGTAACAAACAAGCTATAATCTATTCAATAAATTGAATTATCACTCTTTACGTATACAATGAGGAGGAATTCCTTTGGTAATCTATAAAGATGAACAACGCGGGACTTATTATTTTGTCACAAGGGTTCGACAATTAGACGGTACTTTAAAACAAGTAAAACGTCGTGGATTTAAAACAAAAAAAGAAGCTCGTGAAGCCGAAGCTAAAATGTTAGTTGAAAAAGTAACAACTTCTAGTCTTACTTTTTCACAAGTTGCAGATAGCTATTTTGATTGGTACTCACAAAGGAGAAAACAATCTTCTATAGTGACGATTAGAAACGTCATCTACAATCATCTAATAACCGAGTTTGGGAAATTAAAAATCGAGCAGATTACCCCCAAACATATTATGAATTATCAAAATAAGATTATTAATCAGTATTCAGCCAAACATTTAAAGAAGATCCACGCAGTCCTTTCTGCTATATTTAATTTTTCAATTAAATTCCATGGTTTAACCACTAATCCCGCAAGAATTACGGGGAATTTTGAGAAAGAATCAAATAAACGAATGAACTTTTGGGAATTTGAAGAATTTAAGCAATTTATTGCAGTTGTGGACGAGCTATTATACAAAGCATTTTTTTCAACACTTTATTATAGTGGAGCAAGAAAAGGAGAACTACTTGCTTTGACTTGGTCGGATATTAATTTTGAAGAAAAAACAATTGATATTAATAAAACAGAATTTGAAAGAAAAGTAACAAAACCAAAAACTAAAGCTTCTAACAGAATAATCATGTTACCAACGCATTGTATCGATTTATTAAAAGAGTTACATTGTGAAAAATCCAAAGAATTTCCTGTCAAAAATGATTATGTTGTATTTGGAGAATTTCGTAGCAGTATTGCCGTTTCCACTCTTAGTAGGAACTACCAAAAGTATTTGAAAATGTCTGACGTTAAAAAGATTTTAATCCACGAATTTAGGCATTCCCATGCATCTTATTTAATAAATAAAGGCGTCAGTCCACTTGTAGTAGCCCAACGCCTAGGTCATTCAAATGTGTCAACTACTTTAAATACTTATAGTCATTTGTATCCTTCTAAACAGGCGGAAGTGGTTGCATTTATGGAGAACGATTTGGTATAATTGTTTCCAAAATGTTACCACGACCTCCTTAAACACTGATATTACTCATTTAAAAAAGAAGTTAACCTTCTGGTTCAGTTTGATTCTGCGTAGTTCCTTGCGTTACAACACTTGTTTTATCTGCATTTTCCCCATCATATTTGACATTTTTAACTGCAAAATAAATAAGAAAATGTCCAGCACCTAAAATACATAATAAGTAAGGTAAACTTTTTTCAGGTGGAAAGAATAGTACAGCACATAAAAAACTTAAAATGGAACAGATTCTTCCGGCATTTAACCATAACTCCCGGACAACGACATATTCCACACGCCATTCTCTCGCATTTTTAGCTCTACCAATTACGTCATATGTCATTGACCCGTATGGAACAAGTAAAATAGGATATGCAACCGCAATACATGCCGCATAAATAAGTAATTTCGTGTATGTAACATTGAAAATAACTAAAAAGACGACAGCATATAAAATAATGCCCCCAAGTAAAATTGCTTTTTTTCGCCACTCTTTCTTTAACATGCGAGCGACCAAGTAATAACATACAAAGGATACAGCAGAGTTCACTAAACTATATTTCCCTAATGCGAACTCACTATTAGTTGCTAAATACACATATACTGAAATGACAAAAATAAACGTTCCTTCTCTCAATCCTTGGAAAAAATGAGCTCGTGTAATCTTTCCCCAATTTTTATCAACTCTTCGTTCTTTCAATACTTGCACAATTTCATAACGCCCTTCACATTCTCTTTTAGATAAAAAGAAACTTAAGACGACAGCAATTGCAAATAAAACTAATGAAAGAAAGAATATAACAGTATAACCACTCCATTTCTCCATGCGTGAAATTGTGTATCCTGCTGCTATTGGTCCAATCATCCCAGAGAAAGATGTAAGAAGTCCAAGAAATCCATTAAAGAAATCTCTTGTTTCTGGTTCTGTAATTTCAAATGTCAATAAGTTAAAAGCCAACCAGTAAAAACCGTATCCTACTCCTAAAAGAGCCCCCATTAATAAAATATACTGAGAAGCACTTTTTCCAGCCACTAAAACAACTATAAAAAAAATTGCGAGCGTTCCTACTCCTATTCGTAATAAAATCGAGCGATCGATACGTTTCGCTAATTTCCCCCCTACAAGAAATGTGAGAGGCTGTAATACAACGCTGGCCAAATTATACAAGCCAAGATTCACATAATTTTGTGTTTGCTTCCATAAATAAATATTTACAAACGTATTCGATAAAGAAATTGCGAGCGTGTATAAACCTCCTATAAGGAGCAATAACACTAAATCCCGATTCACTTCAACGTCACCAATTATATGTTTCCACTTCATACACAACTCTCCTTTACTTCATGTTCTAGTCTTCCAAAGACAAGCCCAATTATGTAAAAGGAAAGCATAGAAAAAAGCTAGGGGCTCTCCCCTAGCTTTTTCTATATTTATTACGATTATTTTGCTTGTTGGTAACGTTTTTCAGCAGCGTTCCAATCTACAACGTTCCAAAATGCGCCGATGTAGTCTGGACGACGGTTTTGGTAGTTTAAGTAGTAAGCGTGCTCCCAAACATCTAAACCGATAACTGGAGTTTTACCTTCAGTTAAAGGAGAATCTTGGTTTGGAGTGCTTGTTACTTCTAACTCACCATTGTTTACTACTAACCAAGCCCAACCAGAACCGAAGCGAGTTGCGCCAGCTTTTGCGAATTCTTCTTTGAATGCATCGAAGCTACCGAATTTCGCTTCAATTGCAGTTGCAAGTTCACCTACAGGTTGTCCTCCGCCGTTTGGAGATAAGATTGTCCAGAAGAATGTATGGTTAGCATGTCCGCCACCATTGTTACGTACTGCTGTACGGATCGCTTCTGGTACTTCGTTTAAGTTTGCAACTAATTCTTCTACGCTTTTGTCAGCTAATTCTGCATGACCTTCTAAAGCAGCGTTTAAGTTTGTAATATACGTGTTGTGATGTTTTGTATGATGGATGTTCATTGTTTCTTTGTCAAAGTGAGGCTCTAAAGCATCATACGCATAAGGTAAATTTGGTAATTCGTGTTTTGCCATTGTTATATTCCTCCCAGTTTATGTATTGCCACTTAAGTGACATACAACTTCATTCTACCCTAATTGCCATAGGGTGCAAACAAATAAATCACATTGTCTTGCTATCATTAAAGTAGCAAAATTCCCACTTCTTTTCAATTAAAATGCTCATATATTCCGTAAAAAAAGCTTCCTTCTACAAGGAAGCTTCCTGCTAACATAATAAACATGCGAAATGGATATGGACCCTGTAGGACTCGAACCTACGACCGGACGGTTATGAGCCGTCTGCTCTAACCAGCTGAGCTAAGGGTCCACAATTATGTATGTAACAACATATCAAATAAAGGAATTCCTATCGGATATGCCCTTTAAGAAAGGTAAGATAAATTTACCATATAGAAAAGAAAAGTGTCAATTGTATTTTTCTTATTTAAAAGAAGAAAGTTAATAAAAAGAAATTTAGTTATCTCCACTATATGTAAATATAATATATCTTGAGATTCTCTAGATTCCTACGTTACAATGATTTTATACATACATAAAGGAAGTGAATCTATGTCCATATTTACCCAATTCGTAAAAAGCATATACTCGCCTAAAGATATGGCGCTATTCCGTTTTCAAAAAATCGGTAAAACCATTTTGTATATTATGCTACTTTGCTTAATTACTACTATTCCAAGAACTTTTTTGTACGGTAGTTTTATCCAAGATGGTGTAGGCATGGTAAATCAAGTCATCGATAAAGATTTACCTGACTTTAAGATTGAAAATGGCGAACTAAAAGCCGATATTGATCAACCCATTGAAAAAGAAGAAGGAAATGCACTTTTCGTATTTGATCCAAATTCAACAGACCTAGAAAAATATCAAAATAAAACAGGTTTATTTGTTTTAAAAGATAAAGTAGTCTCTATGGGAAATGGTCAAACACAAACGTATTCTTATAACGATTTGTTAGGTGCATCTCTTGAGAAAAAAGATTTACAAGAATTTATTTCTTTATTTGATAATATTTATCCAATTTTATTATTCGTTATCGGATTCTTAGTGTACCTATTCCAATTATTCATCACTTTTGTAGGCGTGACTTTACTTGCGTTCATCGGTTCTGCTATGAGCGGTCAACGTAAACTATCCTATAAACAAGTTTGGACACTAACTGCATACAGCTACACAATCCCAACCATTTTCTTCATGATTATGGATTTATTCAAAATCGTCGTACCTGGGGCAACATTCATTTATATCGCTGTTGTTTTAATCGTTCTATACTTAACGATTAAAGAGGTACCCCAACCGAAAGAAAAATAAAAAAATGCCTAAATAGGCATTTTTTTTTTGGACAAGCATATATTCCTAGCAAAGGAGTGAAGAATATGAAGAGGTTAGGTATATTCCTATTCGTGCTTGTTCTCGGTTATGTATTTTATTACGATATAAAAATCGGTACTTTACCGATGTTAAGTTCATATAAAAAAACAACCGCTGCCCAAACGATTAAAAAAGAGAACGCAGACAACCAACAAAATAAAGAGAATAAAACAGAAAAAGAAACGGATACATCTTATAAAACAATTGAAGTAAAAACTGGTGAGACAGTTCTTTCTATTACAGAACAAATTAACAAGAAAAAAATTCCTTCCATAGAAAAAGTCATTGACGACTTTAAACTATTAAACAAAAGTACATCTGCTACAAAAATCCAAATTGGAAAGTCTTATAAATTCCCGTTATATCAATAAGCTATCACTTAATCCTTGTCAATTACATAAAGGCGCTGATACAATAGTAAAAGTGAAACCGAGCACTTCGGTTTCTATAGCCCTATATCACGTATACTATCATTGATATGAGGGACTAAATAAGAAACTTCTTTTATAAGGAGAGCGATCTATTCGTGAATGAAATGACTCATCGTACAAAAACACGTCCAGTTAAAGTCGGTAATTTAACAATCGGCGGTAATAATGAATTAATTATACAAAGTATGACAACAACAAAAACACATGATGTTGAAGCAACAGTTGCTGAAATCAAGCGTTTAGAAGAAGCCGGCTGTCAAGTCGTCCGCGTTGCCGTTCCAGATGAACGCGCAGCAGATGCTATTGCTGATATAAAAAAACAAATCAACATTCCACTTGTTGCTGATATTCATTTTGATTATCGCCTTGCTTTAAAAGCAATTGAAGGTGGCATTGATAAAGTACGTATCAATCCAGGTAATATTGGTCGTCGCCATAAAGTAGAAGCTGTTGTAAATGCAGCAAAAGAGCGCGGTATTCCAATCCGTATTGGTGTAAACGCCGGTTCATTAGAGCGTCACATTTTAGAAAAGTACGGGTACCCAACTGCAGATGGTATGGTTGAGAGCGCGCTACATCATATTAAAATTTTAGAGGACTTAGATTTCCACGATATTATCGTATCTATGAAAGCCTCTGATGTTAACTTAGCAATCGAAGCATACGAGAAAGCTGCTCGCGCTTTTGATTACCCATTACATTTAGGTATTACAGAATCTGGAACATTGTTTGCTGGAACTGTAAAAAGTGCCGCTGGTCTTGGAGCAATCTTAAGTAAAGGCATCGGAAATACACTACGTATTTCATTAAGTGCTGATCCAGTTGAAGAAGTAAAAGTTGCTCGTGAATTATTAAAATCATTCGGTCTTGCGTCTAACGCAGCGACACTTATCTCTTGTCCAACTTGTGGTCGTATTGAAATCGATTTAATTAGCATCGCTAACGAAGTGGAAGAATACATCTCTACACTTCAAGTACCAATTAAAGTTGCAGTACTTGGTTGCGCTGTAAATGGCCCTGGTGAAGCTCGTGAAGCTGATATCGGTATTGCTGGTGCACGTGGAGAGGGATTATTATTCCGTAAAGGGCAAGTCGTTCGTAAAGTACCAGAAGAAACAATGGTAGAAGAACTGAAAAAAGAAATCGACGTAATTGCTGCTGAAATGGCTGCTGAACGAGAAAAAGAAAAAGAGACACAAGAACAATAAAAAGAAGGTTGCCACAATATTTGTGAGCAACCTTCTTTTCTACGTAAAAAAGCTCGTCAGTTATATAACCGACGAGCTTTTACTTTGCACATTTTGGACAACGACCATATATTTCAAACTTATGACCCGTTACTTCATAACCAGTAAAATCTTTATTCATAAAATCCATTGGGCAGGAAGTAATCTCTTTCGTCCCCCCACAATCCAAACAAATAAAATGATGATGATGTTCCATAATAGAACAAGTAAAACGAAAATGTTTTTCACCATTTAATTCCGTTTGTTCTAAAACACCAATCTCAGCAAAAACTGTTAAGTTACGATAAATCGTATCAAAACTAAGCCCTGGATAGTCGTCTTTCATATGCTCTAAAACGTCTTTCGCAGTTAAATAACGATTATGTGCTGCAAATAATCTGAGCATCTCTTCTCTTTTTCCAGTATGTTTGTATCCTTTTTCTTTCATTAGGCGTAAAGCTTCCGTTAGATTCATACCTATCCCTACTTTATGCAGTTTTTTTCTTCTTCCATAAAATCGCACCGATTAAAATAAGAACTGCTATCATAACAATTGTACCACCTGGTGCTAGATCAAGTTGATACGAAGCAAACATTCCACCAATAACTGCAATTTCACCAAATAAAATGGAAAAGAAAATTGTTTGTTTAAATCCTTTAGCAATACGAATACTCGCTGCAACTGGCAACGTCATTAATGATGATACGAGAAGAACCCCTACTACACGCATTGATACTGCAATGACAAGAGCAACTAATATAATGAAAATAAAGTGAATCCATTTCGCTCTTAAACCAGTTGATACTGCGTATTCCTCATCAAATGATAGTAGAAACAGCTCTTTATATAATAAAATAATTGTCGCAACAACAACAATTGCTACAATCCCAATAATAATTAAATCCGTACTTGTTACAGCACTAACACTACCAAATAAATAACTAAATAAGTCTGTGTTAAATCCATTTGCAAGTGAAATAAAAATAACTCCAACTCCCATCCCTGCCGAAAGGATAATCGGAATTGCTAATTCTTGATAGTGCTTATATACAGTTCTTAACTTTTCGATTAGTAGCGCTCCACCAATTGAAAAAATCATCCCCATATATAAGGGGTTTAAAAATCCACCTGTAAAAATGGTTTTTTCAAGTAATAAACTTGCTGCAATACCTGATAACGTCACATGACTTAATGCATCCGCAATAAGAGATAAACGACGAATAACAACAAACACACCAATTAGCGGTGCAACAAGTCCAATTAAAATACCTGCGTATAAAGAATTACGTAAAAAGTCATATTGTAAAAAATCTTGTATCATTATATCCTCCCGTGATGCTCATGTTCGTGTTCTAAACGATGAACATGATGTCCATATAAGACCGACATTTCTGCATCTTCTAACTCTCGGAACTTCTCTACATTTCCATGGAAATGTAGATGTTGGTTTAGGCATGCAACATGTGTTACTTTTTCGGTAACAGCTCCCATATCATGAGTAACAAGAATTAATGTGATTCCCAATCTTTTGTTTAAATCCTCTAATATTTCGTAAAAACTTTCCACATTTTTTACATCAATTCCAACAGTAGGCTCGTCTAAAATAAGCAATTCAGGATCACTAACGAGCGCACGAGCAATAAATACACGCTGTTGCTGTCCACCAGAAAGCTCTCCAATGTTACGACCTTGAAACTCACTCATCCCTACATCAGCAATTGCTTTTTCTACCTTTTTCTTATCTTCTTTTGTGAAAAAGCGAAAAAGCCCTTTTTTCGAAACAAGTCCCATTGACACAACTTCAGAAACAGTTGCTGGAAAACCAGAATTGAAACTATTTGCCTTTTGGGATACATAACCAACTTTGTTCCATTCCTTAAACTTCTTACTATCAACGCCAAACACGCGAATGCTTCCTTCTTTTGGCTTTAAAACGCCTAATAAACACTTAAGTAAAGTTGATTTACCTGAACCATTCGGTCCCACTAAACCTAAAAAAGCTCCCTTCGGAACTTGCAAATTAATATTTTCTAACACATTCCGATCTTCGTATCGGAATGTTAAACCTTCAATCTCTAATATATTATTCATAGCATCTCACCTATTTTAATTCAGAATGATTCCGATTTATATCTATTTGAATTATAGTACAGCTTATTATAGTTGTAAACCAATCTGCCTAAAATATATCTATTTTTTCAAGAAACCTTACTATTATAACAAAAAGCAGAGAAAAATTCTCTGCTTTCGAAAAATATTCCTATAAATTTTTAGTGAATAGCCGATTTAAACTTACCACCATTTGTCTCTTGCGTGTTCATAATCGTCACAAACGCATTTTCATCAATTTCATGCACAATTGATTTTAACTTCGTCACTTCTAGACGCGTTACAACTGCATAAATAACTTCTTTTTCTTTATCCGTGTAACCACCTTTTGCTACCAGCTTTGTAGTTCCACGGCCAAGACGATGCAAAATCGCGTTTGATACTTCCTCGTATTGATCAGATACAATTAAAACCGCCTTCGTTTCATCTAGCCCTTGAATTACTGTATCGATCGTTTTAAATGCAATATAGTAGGTCATAACAGAATACATCGCTTGTTCCACACCAAACACAAATGCTGCCCATGCAAAAATAAATAAGTTCACAAACATTACGAATTCACCAACAGAGAACGGTAATTTCTTCGTTAATAAAATCCCCATAATTTCAGTTCCATCTAACGACCCACCATGACGAATTACAAGTCCTACACCAAGACCTAAAATAAGCCCACCAAACACTGTCGCTAAAATAGGTTCTGTTGTAAATGGTGGCACCGCATGTAACGTTGACTCAATGAAAGCTAACGCTACAATACCAAATGTCGAAGATAACATAAATGTTTTTCCAATTTGCTTATAACCCGAATACATAAATGGGATATTGAGAACAACGACTAAAGTAGAAAAACTTAACCACCAAATGTTAGGAGTAAGATAATCTAATATAAGAGAAATACCAATAATTCCACCATCAATAATTTTATTTGGCATTAAAAATAGTTCAATCGCTACCGCCGCGCATGCTGCTCCAAAAATAATCATAACTAAACGATAAATGAGATGAATAACACTTTCTTTTCGATGTTGCTTTTGCTCCATAGGTCCTCCCTTTACTCTTTTTCTGTAGTTTTGTCCTTATATTATAACATACGCTTCTTTTCCTCATGAAAAAAGAAACTCCATACGAATATGTACAAGCTATATGCTCATATATTTCGATAGAAGAACGCGTGAAGGAGGATAACAAGATGAACCTCATAAAACAAATTGTTAATAAAAAATTAAATCATATTTCTACAAAAGAGTTATTAAAATATAGCAAAGAATATGAAGTTTCTATTACGACTGCACAAGCTGACCAAATCGTTTTACTTATGAAAGGTAAAAATATTAATATTTACGATAACAACGAGCGACTAGAACTCTTAAAACAGATCGCAAGAGTAACTTCCCCTGCCACTGCCCAACAAGTAAATACATTATTTCAGCAACTACTAAAATAAGGAGGGGATTTCCCCTCCTTATTGTGCTTTAATTTTTTCAAGAATCCCTTCATCAAAATTACCGTTTTTCAGCATTTCGATTTCCAATTTGTATGGTGGTTTCTTATCTTTTTTATCTTCCCCTACATACGGTGTTTCAAGAATTTTTGGTACATGCATTAACTGTGGATGATGTACAACGTGATGCAATGCTTTATACCCAATGTGACCAAATCCAATATTTTCATGACGGTCTTTTCCTGCTCCGCGTACATTTTTACTATCGTTAATATGAAGTACTTGTAAACGATCTATACCAACGATCTTATCAAATTCGTTTAACACGCCGTCAAAGTCATTTACAATATCATATCCTGCATCGTGCGTATGGCACGTATCAAAGCATACAGATAGCTTTTCATTATATTTTACACCATCAATAATCTTTGCAATTTCTTCAAAGCTACGACCGCATTCTGTTCCTTTTCCTGCCATCGTCTCTAATGCAATGTTAACCGTCTGTTCTGGCGTTAATACTTCATTAAGCCCTTTAATAATTTGTTGAATACCAGCATCTGCTCCAGCACCAACGTGCGCTCCTGGGTGAAGAACAATTTGTTTCGCTACACCTAATGCCGATGTTCTTTCAATTTCCATACGAAGGAAGTCTACACCTAATTGGAATGTTTCTGGCTTTGTCGTATTCCCAACATTAATAATATACGGTGCATGGACGATAATCTCCTCAATTCCATTCAGCTCCATATGTTTTCTTCCTGCTTCTATGTTCAATTCTTCAATTGGTTTTCTTCGTGTATTTTGCGGTGCACCTGTATAAATCATAAACGTCGTTGCACCATATGAAACAGCCTCTTCACTTGCTGCTAATAACATTTTCTTACCACTCATGGAAACATGAGATCCAATCTTTAACATACAATCACCTCTTCAATATACAATAGATATAATGATAGCATAATTTGTAGAAATATGTAGTGAATTGTTTGTTCACAAAAGACGCACTACACAAATTTATTTGACTATTTAAACAGACTATACTCTTCATTTAAATTAGCGGGATTAAAAAAAGATAAGGGAAACCCCTTATCTTTTTTTATTGCTATATTTTCTCTTCACTTTGTCACGTTCTGTTGCAAGTTTACGTTTATAGTTTGGTTTTACTTTTTTCGGTTTTTTAATAACTTTCGTTGCCATAACATCAAGTTCGTCATTTGGTTTTTTACGGCTCTTACGACGACGACGCTCACCTAAATCCGCCCACTCATCTCCACGTAAATCTACATGTTTAAACTCGATATGACGTTGTTTTTCTAAGCTATCTAACGCTTCTTCGTTTGCTGGATCATAAATCGTCACTGCAATACCAGAATGCCCCGCACGTGCTGTTCTTCCAACGCGGTGAACGAAGAAATCTAAATCTGATGGTAGCTCATAGTTAATAACATGGCTAATCCCTTCAATATCAATACCACGTGCTGCTAAATCAGTCGCAACAATATATTGGAATTCAAGGTCACGAATTTGTTTCATCATTTTTTTACGATCACGTGGTGATAAATCCCCGTGAATTCGTCCAACTTTTAAGCCGCGTTCCATTAATCCATCAGCAACTTGATCCGCCATCTTTTTCGTATTCGTGAAAACAACTGCTAAATAAGGTTTAAATTGAAGTAGCATTTTATTCACTAAATCAATTTTATTACGATGTTTAGAAGGCACTAAATAGTGTTCAATGTTTCCAGCTGCAACTTGTTTTGGATTGATATGAATATGCTCTGGATTCTCCATATATTTCTTCAGAAACGGTTTTAGTTTTTGAGGAATTGTTGCAGAGAAAACTAGCATTTGCAAGTTTTTAGGCATACGTGCTGCAATTTTATCTACATCATGAATAAATCCCATATCAAGCATTAAGTCTGCTTCATCGACAATAATCGTATTTGCTTTATGAACAAATAATGCTTGTTCTTCAACTAAGTCTTTAATACGCCCTGGTGTCCCAACTACGATATGAGGTTGTTTTTTCAATTTTTCAATTGAACGTTGTTTATCAGTTCCACCAATTAAACAACGCGCTGTAATCATTTGATCTTCCGCACAGAATTTTGTTAATTTCACAATCTCTTCGTAAATTTGTTGTGCTAACTCACGAGTAGGTGCTGTAATAACAAGTTGTACTTCTTCACGGCTTGCATTAATTCTGTTTAATGTAGGAAGTAAGTATGCATGTGTTTTCCCAGAACCTGTTTGGGATTGCCCAATTACACTTACACCTTTTTTCACGACCGGGAAAATTTTCTGCTGAATTCCTGTCGGCTCTGTAAAGCGTAGTTCACGAACTGCATCTATTAAAAATGGTTTAAAATCATACTGTGTAAAAGTTTTTTGTGTCATAAGTTACACCTTCTTTCTAAAATTTCTACTGCGCGCACAAATCAGTCAAGTCTACATTATATCGAAATCTACAAGTAAAATCCATCTTTAGTTTAGGTTTTCACTTCAAAAACTAACCTTCTTCCCTTTTATTGCATATTGTATGTGTATATACCTAACTGAAGAAAGGAGGATTTCTCACATGTTTCCGAAATCCCCTACAAGGCAAATGTATCCGAATCAAGGACAACAACCTTATACACCATATCCCATTCCACAACTACCACCAATGGCGCAAAAAAAGAAAGGTTTTCTTGCTAAGCTTTTTAAAAAACACGATCCAACCGAGCCTTTTATGCAAATGGTTCCGCCTTACCGACAAATGGAAGGCCCACCGATGATGCATCAGCAACCACCGCCGCAGCAATATCAACAGCAATACCAGCAACAATATCCTCAGCAACATCCACAATATCAACCATACATGCAGCAACATCCTGAGCAAATGATACCGCCTCAAATGTATGAATCAAATGAAACGCGCGGCGGGGCAGCAACTACAACTGCAGCAAGCAGTGGCATCGGCAGTTTTTTTTCGAATTTAATTTCGAATCCAACTAATATGATAAATAACATCGAAAAAGTATCCCAAGTCGTTCAATCTGTAGGTCCTGTCGTCGAACAGTACGGTCCTATTATGCGTAGTCTACCAAGCATTGTTAAAATCCTCACCTCTGGAAAAAGTACGGAAGAAAATCAAACGGAAAATGTAACAGAGCCAGTTGAGGTAAAAAGTCCGCCTCCTACACCTCAAAAAAAGAAACGAAAACGAAAGAAAATAGTGATTGAACCTGTAATAGAAAAAGAGTTACCGAAAGAACCAGTTCAACAAACAGCAACAAAACCAAAACTATATGTGTAACAATCCTTTGTTTTCTATCCACTCCTCCTTTATAATGTAAAAGACTATGCACAAAAGTATCCCTTGTTTAGAAGGAGAGGATTACTCATATGAAAATTGTTAAAATTTCCCCTCGTGGTTATTGCTACGGTGTTGTCGATGCAATGGTAATTGCACGTAATGCCGCATTAGATAAATCATTGCCGAGACCCATTTATATTTTAGGTATGATTGTTCACAATAAACATGTTACAGACGCTTTTGAAGAAGATGGAATCATCACATTAGACGGTCCAAGTCGCTTAGAAATTTTAGATAAAATTGATTCTGGTACTGTTATTTTCACTGCACACGGTGTTTCTCCAGAAGTTAAACAACGCGCAAAAGAAAAAGGTTTAACAACAATCGATGCCACTTGTCCAGATGTTACCAAGACGCATGACCTTATCGAAGCTAAGAAAGCGGAAGGGTATCATGTCATTTATATCGGTAAAAAAAATCATCCAGAGCCAGAAGGCGCAGTCGGTATTGCACCTGACATCGTTCACCTTATCGAAAGAGCCGATGATTTAAAAACATTAGAAATCCCAACAGATAAAATTTTAGTAACGAATCAAACAACAATGAGTCAATGGGATGTTCAACATTTGATGGAGGACATTCAAAAAAAATTCCCAACAGCAGAATTCCATAAAGAAATTTGTTTAGCAACCCAAGTTCGCCAAGAAGCTGTCGCTAAACAAGCTGATGTTGCAGACTTAACAATTGTTGTTGGTGATCCGAAAAGTAATAATTCAAATCGCTTAGCACAAGTATCACAAGAAATCGCAGGTACAAAAGCATATCGAGTTGCTGATGTAAGCGAAATCCAATTAGAGTGGCTACAAGGTGTAGAAAACGTAGCTGTTACAGCAGGTGCTTCTACTCCAACTCCAATTACAAAAGAAGTTATCGCTTTCTTAGATCAATATGACCCAATGAATCCCGCTACATGGGAGAGAGTTCGAAAAGTACCGTTACAAAAAATATTACCTCGTGTAAAAGTGAAAAAAGAACAATAATAAAAACCGTTGCCTATATGAGCAACGGTTTTTATTTTTCTTATACAAATGTAAATGGATCTGTATGTAATTGCGAAGCATGAATGTGTACATTGAGTTTCTTTGCATCCACTTTTTCTTGTAATTGCTTTTGCACACCTTGCTTCATTACTTTTTCAACGTTATGTCCTGGGTCAACTATATTTAAACCGAGCATCATCGCATCATGAGCAACATGATAATACATGTCACCTGTTACATATACATCCGCTCCTTTAAATTTAGCTTGATTGATGTATTTGTTACCATCACCACCAAGTACAGCTACTTTGCGCACTTTATCATCTAATTTCCCAACAACTCGTGCACCCTTTACATCTAATGATTGCTTTACATGTTCTGCAAACTGTCCAAGTGTCATTTCTTCTTTTAAGTATCCTATTTTCCCAAGCCCTAATGTTTCGCCTTTGTTATCAAGTGGATACACATCATACGCTACTTCTTCATATGGATGTGCCGTTACCATCGCTTTAATCACTTTTCGTTGTAGTGAAACTGGAATAATCGTTTCGATTCGCACTTCTTCTACGCGCTCTAACTGTCCAGTTTCCCCTACATAAGGATTTGTCCCCTCTTGAGGTACAAACGTACCTGTACCCTCGCTACTAAACGTACAGTGGCTATAATTGCCGATATGACCAGCACCTGCGTCTCCTAATGCTTTTCGTACTTCTTCTGCATGAGTTACTGGCACAAACACAACAACTTTTTTCATTTCTTCCGCATATGTTGGTGCTAGAACTTCTGTATTTTGCAACCCTAACGCCTCAGCAAGTAAATCATTTACTCCGCCCTTGGCAACATCCACATTTGTATGCGCTGCATAAATGGCAATATCATTTTTAATACACGTTTCAATAATTCTTCCGTACGCTTTATCTGTATGAATCGCTTTTAACGGATTAAAAATTAAAGGATGATGCGCGATAATGACATTCGCTCCTAATTGAATCGCTTCCTCCACAACTTCCTTCGTTACATCTAACGCAATCAATACGTGTTGTACAGATTTATTAAGCGCTCCAATCTGCAGACCAATTTTATCTCCTTCCATCGCCAAATGCTTCGGATACATACTTTCAAATAAAGAAATAATTTCATGGCCGTTTGGAATTTTACTCATGATAAAATCTCCCCTATCATTTTCATTTTCGCTTCTACTTCTGCACGTTTCGCTTTTGTTTCTTCAGAATTAGCCGCACGTTCTAACTGTTTTAAAATATTTTGGAAGTTTTTCAATTCCCCTTCCCATTTCTCACCAAAAGCTTCATTTTTCTCTTTTATTAGAAATGGCCCCATAAACAATCCCGCTTGTTTATTTTCCGAGTAAGGTGCTTCGACATTTCCTCGCTCTCCTACTAAAATCTCGTAAATTTTCCCATCTTCTTTTACGATTTTTTCATGGATAAGCTCCCAACCATTTTCAACAAACCATTCACGAATATGATGTGCTGCAATATTCGGCTGTAAAATTAAACGTGTTACACCTTCTAATTTTTCTTTACCACTTTCTAAAATGTCACGAATTAACGCTCCGCCCATTCCAGCAACCGTAATAACATCTACTTCTCCTGGCGCGATAACAGCTAATCCATTCCCTTTACGTACATCTACTTTATCTTGTAAGCCACTTTCAGCTACAGTTGCTTGTGCAGAACGAAATGGTCCATCTACAACTTCTCCTGCAACTGCTTTTGTAGCAATATTATTTATAATTGTATAACACGGTAAATACGCATGATCCGATCCAATATCAGCAACTGTAGATCCTACTGGTATTTCACGCACAACTTCTTCTAATCGTTTTGAAAGCTTTACTTCATTCATGTATTTCCATTACTCCTTCTCTTGTCAGTCTGTCTCCATGATAATGAATTTATAGTAGTTGTTGCAAGCCCATAACAACAATTCACTTCTATATCATTCATCGTATTTTAGAAAATATAGAAAAACAAGCCCTTTGCATAAGCAAAAGGCTTGTCATACGGGACTTTATTTTTTCTTCGATAACCAATCAGCTACTTTAGTGGCTTGATCAGCTGGAACTATATTGGCAGGCATATTGCCCTTTCCTTTCGAAAGAATTTCTTTAATTTCATCCTTTGAAAGTTTCCCACCAATTTTTTGTAAGTTAGGTCCTACCGCCCCTTGTAACTGATCACCGTGGCAGCTCGTACAGCTTTGCTTCACAATATCCTCTGGTTTTGATGCTGTTTGTGCTGGCTTCCCGCCATTTTTTGCATCAGCTAACTCTTTAGATTTATTTAGCCCCTGAAATGAAAATACAAACATAACGATAATACCTAATGCTGCAATAAGAGCGAACGGAATCAGCGGATTACGTTTCATATCTCTTCTCCCCCCTCTATACCCCTAAATAGTTAGATGATTCAGTCATTTCCATTGTACTTGAAAACGCTCTATCAGAAAAGAGTAAACTACTAGTTGTTAAAAATATTCCATAAATTCAGTTTATTGTTTTTTATTGTCATATAGCTTATTATTTCGATAATTATTAACGTTTCTCATCATATTTTTCGCTTTTCTACATATATTTTTGTATAGAATAAACAAAATTAATCGAAAAATCGAAAAATGAGCATTTGCAAATCAAAAGACAATTCTGTAAAATAAATTACAAGAAATTGTAATCGTTGCCGATAGCTAAATTTTAACAAAAATTAACAAAATAAAAAAGTTTACTTCACAAAGGTGAAGTAAACTTAAAAAATAACCTATTCTAAGAAATCCTTAAGACGCTTACTACGACTTGGATGTCTTAATTTGCGAAGTGCTTTTGCTTCAATTTGACGGATACGCTCTCTCGTTACGCCGAATACTTTCCCAACTTCTTCAAGCGTACGAGTTCGTCCATCATCTAAACCGAAACGAAGACGCAGAACATTTTCTTCACGATCTGTTAGTGTATCTAACACATCTTCTAATTGTTCTTTTAGCAATTCATAGGCTGCATGGTCCGCAGGCGATGTTGCTTCTTGGTCTTCAATAAAGTCACCTAAATGGGAGTCATCTTCTTCACCAATTGGTGTTTCAAGAGAAACTGGCTCCTGTGCAATTTTTAAGATTTCACGTACTTTTTCTGGAGCAAGATCCATTTCTTCACCAATCTCTTCAGGAGACGGTTCGCGACCTAAATCTTGTAATAATTGACGTTGTACACGAATTAACTTATTAATCGTTTCAACCATATGAACTGGAATACGAATTGTTCGCGCTTGGTCTGCAATGGCACGTGTAATAGCTTGGCGAATCCACCAAGTTGCATACGTACTAAATTTGAAACCTTTACGATAATCGAACTTTTCAACAGCTTTAATTAGACCCATATTACCTTCTTGAATTAAGTCTAAGAAAAGCATACCACGGCCTACGTAGCGCTTTGCAATACTTACTACAAGACGTAAGTTTGCTTCTGCAAGACGACGTTTCGCTTCTTCATCGCCTTCTTCAATACGCGTTGCAAGTCGAATTTCTTCTTCTGCAGATAGTAGGTCTACACGACCAATTTCTTTTAAATACATACGAACAGGATCGTTGATTTTAACCCCAGGTGGTACACTTAAATCATTGAGGTCAAACTCTTCTTCTGTTTTTGTAATTTGGCGATTATTAGGGCCTTCTTCGTTGTCATTATCACCAACTAAGTCAATGCCTTGTTCACCTAAATATTCATAGTATTCATCCATTTGATCGGATTCAATTTCAAATCCATTCATGCGTTCTGCAATCTCTTCATATGTAAGAACGCCACGTTTTTTTCCGAGCTCAGTGAGTTGCTCTTTCACTTGCTCAAGGGTCATTTCAGTTTCAATTTGTTTAGAACGAGCTGGTTTGTCAGCCATCTGTTCCCCTCCTTACGCGAGATACAAACATTCATTATACTAAAACTTTATCAAAAAAGCTATTTTCTCGCTTTTTGATTTTGTAAATATGCTACATAATATTTAGCAGCCTCTACAGGATCTGTTTTTTCCATTTGTTTCACTTTAAAGATGATCTCCATCTTTTCAAGTTTTTCCTGATGCCGTCTAAGCGTCTCCAAATGGCCTTGCAACACTTCTTCTGTGTATTCTGGATTAATAAATTCATCCGTCGAAATATCAGTGATAATATTTTTCAACTTTTCATCAGAGAGCCAACTTAAAAATGTTCCGACTGAAGGTTCATTTCCCTTTTCATAATATGCGTATAGTTCATATAAAATCCCTTTATGTTCTTCTGTATGAAAATCTTCTATATGGGATTCCATACGAACAGCTACTTCTGCACTTTGCAACATATGGTAAATAATTTCTCTTTCCGCTCTTTCAAAACCTGTTAACTTCGGTTTTGTTTGAACGACTTGAGACGGTTTAGCAACCTGCTTTATTTGTTTTTGCTGTACCTTTTGTTCTTTGCGATATTGGTGCAATTGATTCAAAAGTGTTTCCATTGAATACGAAAATTCTTGCGATAATGACTTCAAATATGACTCTGCCTGCATCGCATCTTGTAACAACGATAACTCTTTTAAAACACTTTTCACATATTCTTCTTTGCCAGACTCATCTTGCAAATTTTTCCCTAAACGCAAATAATTTATTTTAAAACCAACAAAACTCACACTTGATTTCACAAGATTTTCAAAAGCGGTAGTCCCATATTGTTGCACATATTCATCAGGATCAAGCTTATCTGGCAAGGATGTGACTTTCACTTGGCAACCAACTTTTAGCAATAATTGCCCTGCTTTCATCGTCGCTTCTCGCCCTGCTTTATCACCATCATAGCAAAGAACAACAGTTTCAACGTTACGTCGCAGAAGTTTTGCTTGTTCTTCAGTTAAAGCCGTTCCCATTGTCGCAACGGCTTCTTCCACGCCACTTTTTACCGCAGCTAGTACATCGGCATATCCTTCAAAAAGAACCACTTGCCCACGCTTTCTAATAAACGGTCTTGCTTGGTGGAAGTTATACAACAATTTACTTTTGTGAAAAATCGGCGTTTCCGGGCTATTTAAATATTTTGGAGTGTCATCTCCTAACGCCCTTCCACTAAACGCTATCACCTTACCTTGTAACGTATAGATCGGGAACATAACTCTTCCACGGAAGCGATCGTAATGACTACCATCCTTCTCACTTCTTATTAGAAGGCCAGCTTGTTCCATACTAGACAGCGATAAACCTCTTTTTTGTAAAATTTTCGTCGCTGCATCCCAAGCAGGTGATGCATAACCAATTTCAAACTTCTCAATCATCTCTTTCGTAATACCACGGTTTAATAAATATGAAAGTGCTTCATTTCCCTCTTCCGTATTTACTAATAAATGATGATAATACTTTTTCAATAATTCATGAGCTTGTTGCATGATGACAGTGTCATCAGATATGTCTTCTTGTTGTCCTTGCCCTGATGTGTACTCTGCAACCGCAATTCCATTTCTTTCGCCTAGCTTTTGAACAGCCTCGGTAAAAGCCAGTCCTTCCATTTTCATTAGAAATGAAAATACATTTCCGCCTTCTCCACATCCGAAGCAATGAAAAATTTGCTTATCAGATGAAACAGAGAATGAAGGAGAATTCTCACCATGAAATGGACAAAGGCCGAAATAGTTACGCCCCTGTTTTCTAAGTTGAACGTATTCACCAATTACTTCTACAATATCGGATGATGTCCGAATCTGTTCAACAACTTCTTCGGGAATTCTGTTCCCCATAACTCCATCTCCGTGTCGTATTTTGTATTCGATATAAATTAAAAAATTCCTTTATAATTCGACAATATTTTTCTAAACTTGTTAGAAAGTGTTGCCGATTACATTGTATAAACGGTTTTGAACCTTTCCTATAGGTCCTTTATCTGCATAAATCGCAGATACATACCTGCTATATAAAATTGTATACATTTGCTCATCTGTTACAAATGTACCTCTTAGAAACAATACATATACACCTTTTTACAAGAACAGTAGCAAGTCACATATACTGTTTGATCTTGAGATCTGTAGCTTTTTCATGTTGATCCATATAACAATCAACTCCATTTTGTTCAGTATCTACAAAGATCCAATTGCCTTGCTATTTCCTTAAAGGATGAGCATATGATGCGACAAACAAAATTCCGACATGAAATTCCGCTCCAACTTGCACAATTTCATTCTTCACGGGACATGCATCTATACCAACTAATATGTTGTTGATGTTTTGCATATTTCTGTATTCTACATCCCTTCTGTGAATCCTTCCATAATGTGCGTTTTCTTGTATAGATTTTGTCGATTTAACGTAATTACATGTCTTTTTCGTAAATCCTATCCCTAGTTTATTCTGAAAAATTAAAGTCTAAACGTAAAATATAGGTTTTTATCACAATTTTTTATTATAATATATTTTCTTCAACTACGCTACATATCCCTTTATTTTTTCATCTTACATTTCAGGATGACAAACTCACACCTTGAATATACTAAAAGACAAAGGAGTATAAGTATAACCATTACACTACAATCTATTACAAAATCCATAGATATCATATTTCACCAGAGCGAAAAAAGCACATTCACCTTTGGTAAATGTGCTAAAACATTTTTTGGTTTTGCACTGCATTCACAATAATATTTGCTGTTTCTTCAATCGCTTTATTGGATACATCGATTACTTGGCAATTTATTTTACTAATTACTTCCTCAAAGTGATCAATTTCTTCTTGAATACGATTAATATTTGCATACGTTGCTCCATCACTTAATCCAAGTGATTTTAATCGTTCTTTTCGAATATGATTTAACTTATCTGGCGTAATTTTCAAACCGAAACATTTTTCTTTTGCCACTTGATATAGTTCTTCAGGTGGGTCAACTTCTGGTACGAGTGGTACATTCGCAACTTTCAAGCGTTTGTTATGAGCTAAATATTGAGAAAGTGGTGTTTTTGATGTACGCGAAACACCAATCAACACGATATCTGCTTTTAAAATACCTCTTGCATCTCTGCCGTCATCATACTTCACAGCAAACTCAATCGCTTCAATTTTTTTAAAGTATTCTTCATCTAACCTACGGACAACACCTGGCTCATACCTCGGCACTTGCCCCGTAATTTCTTCAATTTGATCAATAAGAGGGCCGATAATATCGTATGCCTCTACCCCTTCTCTTGCAGCCTCCGTCACTAAATACTGGCGCATATCAGGCTTAACTAACGTAAAACATATAAGTGCTTGATTACTCTTAGCAATCGAAATCACTTCTTTTAATGTCCCTGTATCTTCTACATACGGTACACGTCTAATATCAGGAGCAAACGGGAATTGCCCCATTGCTGCTCGAACAACCAAATCAGCCGTTTCCCCTACAGAGTCAGATACGACATATACGATTTTATTATCCATTACATTACCTCACTTTAAACAAATTACACTTATTCGTTATTTACTAAATTTACAAACGCACGTGTAATATTTGTTTTTGTAATTCGCCCAATCACTTCTAAACCTTGTTTCGTATCTTTTACAACTGGCATTGCATCAATCTGTCTTTCTATTAATTCCATCGCAATATCATATAAAGAATCCTCTCTACGACACATCGCAATGTTTGGCATCCTTGTCATGATAATATTAACCGGAAGAGAGGTTAAATCCTGCTTTCCTAAGCTCGCTCTTAATAAATCTTTACGAGACACAACCCCAACTAATAGAGTCATCTGATCTACAACGAACAATGTACCAACGTCCTCTAAAAACATCGTACAAATTGCATCGTATACGGAAACATTTTTATCAATTACAACCGGTCTAGATTGATAATCTTGTACTTTAATTTTCTTAACAGCTTCAGATAATAGCTGTCCCCCAGTTTTACCCGTATAAAAATAACCTACACGTGGACGTGCTTCTAAATAACCAGCCATCGTTAAAATTGCTAAGTCTGGTCTTAGCGTCGCACGTGTTAGACCCAATTGCGCTGCAATTGATTCCCCTGTAATAGGACCGTGATCTTTTACAATCTGAATGATATGTTCTTGCCGTTTATTCAGCTCTATGATAATCACCACCTTTAATGCACAACGAAAAAAGTTATACTATCTCTTAAATATTATATACTAAATATGCTATCCGAAAAAGAAAGTATGTAAAAAGGACCGTATACGGCCCAAAATTATATTTGAAACTTATCAAGTTGTTCTAAGAAACGTCTTGATTTCAAATAAATTCCGCAATATTCATCATAATATGTATTCAATACTAAGCGCATTTGTTTTTTTGTGCTATCCTTTACCGATACATTTCCGAGCCTATGTAAATCGAAATGGAAGAAAAGACGTAATAATTTATGAACAGCTTCTCCTACCGGTATACGATATGGGTCTTGCTCTGCATGACGTGAGCACAGAAAACCGCCTTCCCTGACGGAGAAGGCGACAAAGTCTGTTTCTTGATGACAAATCGCACATGTATCAAAGTACGGGCGCATCCCTAATACCGGAAGCATTTTCGTTTGATAAATTAATGATAATACTTCTGAATCAACACCCTCACACATATAATGCAACGTTTGATATAACATTTCAAATAAATACGGATTATGTTTTTTATCTTCTGTTGCTTTATCAGTTAACTCAACAATAAATGATGCATAAGCAGTTAAAAATATATCCTCGCGAATTTCTTTCATAGTTGAAATAATCTCGCCTTGTTGCAATGTTCCAAGCCCTGATCCCATTTGAATAAGAAAATGGCCATGTGTCATTAATTGCGACACAGATGCTAACCGGCTTTTCGGTTTTTTTGCCCCTCTTGCCATTGCACTTATCTTACCAAGTTCTCTTGAGAATATTGTAACAATCTTGTTCGTTTCTCCGTAATCTGTCGTACGGATAACGATGCCCTCAACTTTTTGAAACATGTTCGTCACCATCCAAGGTTTGAACAAAACGGGTCAAGAAATTGGAGAGTCTAGATGCGCTAGCTCCTCTTCATGTTGATCCATCTCATCGTTTACGTCTTTTTCCATTTCTTTCAAAAGCAAGTACGTTTCAATGCTTCCTGTTTTGGAGAAAAACTTCCAGGTAAAATCTAGCATAAGAATCCACCTTTCTCAATAAGCGTAGCCTATAAACCAATTTCCTTTGTTGTTATTAAATTGACCCATTTTGTCCATTTTCATGTGAGAAAAATTTTTCCTAATTTATCAAAGTTCATAAAAACCAATAATCAGCGGATGAACAAACCATCCACTGATTACAGCTTTACTATATTTTAATACTCGTCTTCACGGAAACCAAGGTCTCGAAGCTGTGACAGCTTGTTACGCCAATCTTTTTGCACTTTTACCCATACTTCTAAAAATACTTTAGAACCAAGTAGCGCTTCAATATCAAAACGAGCTCGCTTACCAACTTCTTTTAACATTTTCCCTTGTTTTCCGATGATGATTCCTTTTTGCGATGCACGTTCAACAACAATCGTTGCATTTATATAAACTGCGCCGCCCTCACGCTTTTGAATCGCATCGATAACAACAGCCACAGAATGCGGCACTTCTTCACGTGTTAAATGTAGTACTTTCTCACGAATAAGCTCCGCAATAATAAATCTCTCCGGATGATCCGTTACTTGATTATCTGGATAGTATTGTGGTCCTTCTGGTAAATACTTTTTAATTGTTCCAATTAAAGCATCCACATTATTACCGTCTAACGCAGAAATTGGTACAATCTCTGCAAACTCATGTAGTTTACGATATTGATCAATTAACTCTAGTAATTGTTCTGGATGAAGTTGGTCAATTTTATTAATTACTAAAAATACTGGTTGTTTCGTTTCTTTTAATTTCTCAATGATGAATTCCTCACCACGACCAAATCCTTCAACTGCATTGACCATAAACAGAACAATATCAACTTCTTTCAATGTCGTTTGAGCCATCTTTACCATGAAGTCGCCTAATTTATGTTTAGGTTTATGTATTCCTGGTGTATCAATGAAAATAACTTGTGAATCATTTTCTGTATATACACCTTGAATTTTATTACGAGTCGTTTGTGGCTTATCACTCATAATAGCAATTTTCTGGCCGATAATACGGTTTAAAAATGTAGATTTTCCAACATTCGGTCTGCCAATAATAGAGACAAAACCTGATTTATAACCTTTTCTATTCATGTAAATCCTCCGCTAAAAATGCTCCTGGTAACAATTCTCCGACTGTCGTCTCTTGAACGTCACCATGTAAATTTGATAAGTATACTTTCGTATCCTGTTTACATAATTCTACCATAACTTGTCGACATGCTCCACAAGGAGGTACTGGACGCTTTGTATCTGCTACAACCGCAATGGCTACAAATTCTTTATCTCCTTCAGAAACCGCCTTAAATAAAGCTGTTCTTTCAGCACAATTACATAAGCCATATGATGCATTCTCAACATTACATCCACGATATACTTTTCCATCGCTCGTTAATAATGCTGCACCTACTTGAAATTTAGAATATGGTACGTACGCTTGTTTACGCGCTTCGATTGCTTCTAAAATTAATTGTTTACTATTCATATTCCCGCATCCTTCCTGTTCACAGCTATGAAGAGATACACTCTCTCATTAAAGGCCCTTACGGCACTTCCAAAGCTTAATAAAAACTTCGGAATGCAACTATACCATATACGGTAAAAAGATAATAGCACCAATTATAACAGCTATAATTGCAAACAATAAAACCGCTCCTGCTGCAACATCCTTTGCAATTTTTGCAAACGGATGAATATCAGCAGTCGCTAAATCTACTGTTTTTTCTACAGCCGTATTTACCATTTCTAAACTCATTACACTCCCTATTACAATAAGTAATATCATCCACTCTATTTTCGTAATATGGAAATAAAAGCCGCAGCATATAACAATGACTGCGGCTAAATAATGAATTTTCATATTTCGTTCATGACGAAGACAAAAGAACATACCAGCTATAGCATATCCAAAACTATCTATAAGTTTTCCTTTTTTCATCGTCCTAATCCAAAAGCTTCTAAAATTTCTTTTTGTCTTCCGAACATTTCTTTTTCTTCTTCTTCTGTCATGTGATCATAACCAAGCAAATGTAAAAAGCCATGTAACGCCAAAAATCCAAGTTCACGATCGAAAGAATGGCCGTACTCTTCAGCCTGCTCTTTCGCCCTTGGAATAGAGATAATAAGATCACCTAACATGCGCGGCATCTCTGCACCAACAATCTCCATTTCCCCTTCTCCCATCTCTTCCATGGCAAAGGATATTACATCTGTAGGTTGATCTTTATCTCGGTAATCACGATTAATTTCTCTAATGCGCTCATTATCTACAAATGTCACCGATACCTCCGCGCCATCCTCGATATTTTCCATTTGAGCTGCCTTTTCTAACACTTCACGAATTAAACTCATATACGCTTCTTTTACTTCTTCTGTTTCATCAATAAAATCAATTAACAAACTCATTCTTTCTCCTTTTCTTCCGGAATTTCCGGATATGTAATACGCGAATGGAAAATACCATTTAACGTTTCACATAACGTTTTCCCAACGATTTGTAGTTCCTTAAACGTCAAATCACATTCACTAAATTGACCGTCTTGCAATCGATCTTTAATAATGCTTTGCACTAAATTATTAATTTGTTCTGGCGTTGGGTGATTCATAGAACGTACCGCAGCTTCTACACTATCAGCAATACCAACAATTGCCGATTCCTTCGAAGTTGCTTTTGAACCCGGATAACGGAACATCTCTTCTGTATATTTTTCTTTATCTTCTTTAATCGCTTTATAATAAAAATATTTCAGTAACGTTGTACCGTGATGTTGCCCCGCGATATCAATAATTTCTTGTGGAATATGATATTCTTCGAGCATTCTTACTCCATCCGTTACGTGAGCAATTATAATATCTTTACTCGTTACAGGATCTAATTTATCATGCGGGTTTTCAATCCCCATTTGGTTTTCAATAAAGAATTGTGGTTGTACTGTTTTTCCTACATCATGATAATATGCCCCTACACGCGCTAATACACCATTTGCCCCGACTGCTTCGCAAGCAGCTTCAGAAAGATTCGCTACCATTACACTATGATGATATGTCCCTGGCGCTTCTAACAAAATTCTGCGTAAAAGCGGATGATTTGGACTTGATAGTTCCATAAGCTTCATACTTGATACGATTCCAAGTCCACTTTCTAAATATGGTAAAATCCCCATAGCCAAAACGGATGATATAATCCCTGAAAGTGAAGCCATTAATAATTGCGTACCAATTTCAAGAGGCGAAAAATTCCCATTACGTAATAATAAGAGCGCCGCCAATACGACTACATTTAATACAGAAACGAGTATACCAGCTTGTAAAATCATTGTACGACGATTTTTTTCTCTCAAGAAAATACTAACCGATAATGAACTTAACAATACGTAAATCCCTACACTATAATTTAATGTACTCGTTACTCCTTCATTAAACATAATACTTCCGCATACAGAAAAAATCATACTCGTTAAAAAGACAAATCGATCACCAATCATTAATTTCACAAGTATTGTTCCCATCGCAACCGGGACAACATATGCAATCCCTGCATATTCAAGTTTTTGAAACAAACTAATGATTTTCATTAAAACGATTGTGATAGACAAAATTGTGATATACGCTAAAACATACGGTCTATCTTCTCTTTTTCTCTTTAAAAATAATTCAAATTGTTTATGCATAAAGTATAGTAACACACCAATGAGTACCGCTAATCCAACATAAGGTTGAAAACCGTTCCCTTTTTCTAACAAGCCAACTAATTTCAACTGATTATACACATCACTTGAAATTGTTTCACCTTCTCTAACGAGAACTTGTCCTTGAAGAATATAAACAGGTGGAACTAAATCTTCCTCTGCTTTTCTCTTCTCTTTCGTTAAGATCGGGTCATAAAAATAATTCGCTGAAATTGCATATCTTCCTAGCGCCTTAATTGACTCTTTTAAACCATTATCAACATTAACACTATTCATCTCACTTACATATCGTTCTTTCGCATCTTTCAATTCGTCCATTTTAATGTGCTCAGTCATGATACTATTAATCGCTGTGACCGCAGCATCTTTCGCTAATACTAATTGGCTCGAATCTGCATTAATCAAATTTAGTAAGTTTGAATCAGATAATTCTTTCGTTAAGTCAGCGGGTAGTTTCTTTTTTAACTTGTCCACTTTCTCAGCATCAGTCATCTTTTTTTGATCATCCGGTCCAACAGCTTTAATCTCTTGCACCACTTCATCCACTTTAGCAAAGACGTCATTCACAATATCAACTTTATTTTGTTTATACTCACTTTTATATGTATATTGATCTTCAACTTTTGTAGAGGCTTCTTTTTTCTTTTTATCCGTTGTAACTTTATCTTCAATTTTTATAGGAGAATGGATTGTCTTTTTCGCAATAGAATACATGTTAACATCTAATTGCTCTGGTTTTACATTATTCATAAGCGCAAAAAACAGCACTGCTCCTAATACAACGTAAGAAATCCAACTTAGTTTTTTCGAATGTTGTAAATTACGAAACCACTTAGAAATTTCTTGAGATCTTGACATGATTTCAATACCTTCTCCTCTCCAGAAATAAAGTGAAACTATTTATAGCTTTCATTTCTTCTACCCAACGATACTTTGAGGTAACATTTTATACACCAGTACCTATAGTTTATTTTCCTTATCTTTCATGATAGTAAAAAATATGCCGTTCGCCAACCTTATCATACAAAAAGAAATGATCCTGACAAATAGGATCATTCCATTTTATCATATGCCTCAATAATACGTTGCACCAATGGATGTCTGACAACGTCTGTTTGTTCTAATGTAATAAATGACAGACCTGATACACCAGATAAAATATTAGCAGCTATAGATAGCCCTGATTTTACCCCTTTTGGCAAGTCTACTTGTGAAGGGTCCCCTGTAATAACCATTTTAGAACTAAAACCTAATCTTGTTAAAAACATTTTTATTTGAGCACCCGTTGTATTTTGAGCCTCATCTAAAATAACAAATGAATCATCAAGCGTACGCCCCCTCATATAAGCAAGCGGCGCGATTTCAATTACTCCTCGTTCCATCATACGCTGCGTATATTCTTGTCCAAGAATATCATGTAAGGCATCATATAATGGGCGTAAGTATGGATCTACCTTCTCTTTCAAATCCCCTGGTAAAAAACCTAAATTTTCTCCAGCTTCTACAGCAGGTCTTGTTAGAATGATTTTCTTTACATATCCTTGTTTTAAAGCTCTCACAGCCATTACTACGGCTAAGTATGTTTTTCCAGTTCCTGCAGGCCCTATCCCAAAGACAATATCATTCTTCTTCATTGCATGAATATATCGTCTTTGCCCCATTGTTTTTACACGAATGGATTTACCTTTTGCAGTCTTGAAAATTTCTTCTTCATATAACTCTTCAAATTGAGCAACTTTCCCTTGTTGTGCGAGCTGAATTGCATACGCAACATCTCTCTCTGAAATTGATATACTTTTACGAATTACAACAAGTAATTGCTGTAAGATTTTTTCTACGAGTGTCACCGTTTCAACTGCCCCAGATACGTGAACAGTTTCTCCTCTAGTTACGATCGATACA
The DNA here is from genome assembly GCF_001429475.1 of Bacillus sp. Root131. Classification (NCBI taxonomy): domain Bacteria; kingdom Bacillati; phylum Bacillota; class Bacilli; order Caryophanales; family Bacillaceae; genus Bacillus; species Bacillus sp. Root131. Next base: position 169,380 of record NZ_LMJQ01000042.1, on the reverse strand, counting down.
TTCAGTTCTCGTTCAATTACTTTTAAATGCGCATCATTGACTCCAAAAAGAGCGATTGCTTCGTTAGTATTTTCCAATTGTTGGTTCATTTCTACTAATTGTTCTGCCATTACTCAGTCTCCTTGAATATCGGATTCGGATATTGGTTGTGGCTCTGCAATATTTTCAATCACAGTATAATGCAATGTGACTTTTAGTTGATCCGCCTCAACCTCTTTACTCAAAATCTTATCACTTACAATCATAGCATGTTCATCCAATTTTTTCTTTAGTTCTTTTTCGGCCATCTCTTTCGCTACTTTCAGCGCTTGCTTTTCTGTATATTCTCGGTTCGCTTCTTCCTCTTCTCTCACAACATCTTTTTCATATGCAATCGGCAGTGTAAAACCAAATAATTTCACATCATGCTTTACACTTTCAGTACGAGAGCGTTTATACTTATCATGTTGAAATCCCCATATTTTTATTTTCGTACCCCCAAATTTAAGAAAATGTTCATTGTATACATTACCAGTATACACTTGGAATTGCGTCTTTAACGGGACATCCACCTTAGATGTATACCACGTTTCGCCATACACAATACCTTTCGCTGAAACAATCGTTGGACTTTCCTCATTACCATATATTCCCGATACGAGAATCTGCCCTTTTTCCACATGATCATTTTTCAGTACAACCGGCTTTCCAACTTCTACAAACGTTTTTGTAATAATCGCTTCTTTTTTTGCTACTAAATTTTGCGGCATTTGTTCCTTTTCTTTTTTCGGTTCGTTTTTTTCAACAATTTTAAAATGATACGTCGTTCCTCTTACTTCTAATCCCGCCCAAGTAATGGCATTAATATTATCTGTCAAATGGCGTTGTACATCTTCTACATTCGGCATTTGAAACTGTAGTTTTCCTTTTTTAATACCCATTTTATCCAATTCTTTCATCAATATATATTCTGTTTCAGGTTTTGCTCCTGTAATTTCAATTTTCCAAACCATATTGGACATTGCAATCACGCCAAAAAAGAAAATTAAAAACCCAATTAAAAATCCACTGTTTTTAATTAAACGCTTATTCCAAAAAGGAAAACCATAACGTCCAATAAAGTATAATTTACATTCATTTTTTCTATAAATTGGTTTTATTTTTTTCACATCGCGTAACAACATACAAAAAACTAACGTTTCATCAGCTATCTTCTTAACATCCCAAACTAATAAATTCCTCCGTACACATTCATTAACAAACCGTTCCGCTCCTCTACCTTCAATTCGCACTTTTACATATCCAAGCCACTTTATAAACCATTTATTTTTCATTTACCACCTTCACTACCTTTCTAAAAGTAGATTTGAAGCATTAAAATAGCTCGTACTAAAATGAAACAAAGTAAAACTGTAATCGATCTCTATCAACGAAACTTTTACAGGATAAAGAAGAAAAACTTCACTAATGGAAGTTTCACTTCAATCACCTTTTTTTTCATTTTCTAAAAATGTTACTTGCTCAATTATCCCTTCGAGCAAAAGCTCTTCTGGAAGAATCGTTTTAATAACAAAGGATTGTCCTTTAATTAGTAATTGACCGTGTTTTAAAAGCAATCGCACTTCTTTATCTGAAAACACTAATAGTCCCCGATGATTTTCTATATAAATATGTATTTGCCCAACAAGAGTAATCCGAGGTAGATCCATTAATACATCCACTGGTAGGTCTACTTGTTTTGTTAACCAATTTTTCATTTGTTCTAATTTCTTCATCTCGAAAGACCCCCCTCTCATCCCATATATGTATTTCTTCACAAGTGCCTATCGTGTTATAACGACTTCACTAACATAACTATATTCTGTAAGAGTTCATATCATGTTAATAAAACAGTCGCTATATGAAATCATATTTATCGGGACAATGATGGATCAGAGGATGTGATCCTTAATAATAGAAGTATTAATACAAGAATATGCGCCCCTAGGGCATATCAGTACAAGTTGCATGAAGAAATTGAGCCTAGTGAGAAGTTAGAAACTTGAAAAACCCTGTTACAATTTGTTCTGGGCGTGACATACTGACCATAGAATAAGTAGTTGTCATTCATTAGACAAATGAAATAAAATTCGAAAAAGAAATTGCTCCACTCTAAATTTTACGTTGTAAGTAAGAATACTTTATAGGTAGTTGTTATATGAATTTCAAAAAATATTAGGATTCACTAAAAAACAAAAAAATGAATTAATAAGCAAGGAAATACGAAAGGAAATTGGATTTAGTCAAGAAATTTTGAACGTTATAAAACAAGTCACTGACAGTAGTATCTAGCCCTTCTATGCAACTGATTCAAAATCTAAAATAGCTGGAGTCTCTGTCGTTACCTTTGAAGATTATGCTGAACAGCAAGTTATAAAACTTCAATCTGAGCTTCAGCCCCCCATACTTAGCTTTTATTTGTGAAAGAAATTTTAGTCAAGGAAGTAAGAGTAAGTGTAGCATTGGAAGTATACAAGGAAATGGCCAATTTGATATCCTTGCAATCCAACCAACAAATGGCGTTAATTACGAAGTTAGCAATAAAGATGTTATTTTTAAACTAAGAAAATGGAATGATCGCTATCCTTTTATCATAATCAGTGCAGATTATGACTGGGTTGATACCATTTTTAGCGTGTTACCTACAGACGCCGAAATGCAATCTTTCGCGCAAGAAATGTATGAATTTTGTCCAGATATAGTGGAACAAGGAACAGAAAGCATTGAGGAGTTAGTCGAAGAAATTAAGAAAACGAAAAAGCTTTTTTTATGGTGGGATTAATCATAACTAAGGCCGTTACCCTTTTTTACATACCAGAGGCGTTTCTATCACTTACAGAAACGCTTTTTAAGCAATATAGCGTTTTTCCCTTAATAAGAACAATAAAAAAACGTCTCATACGAAATGAGACGTTTTTTTATGCTAATAGCTGGATAACCAACTTATTCACAAGTGATCCGTCTGTTTTACCTTTTACTTTCGGCATAACAGCAGTCATCACCTTACCCATATCTGCTTTAGAAGTCGCACCAACTTCAGAAATAACTTGTTTGATTACATCAACTAGTTCTTCTTCAGTTAATTGCTCTGTCAAATATGCGCTTAAAATCTGAATTTCACTTTGCAGTTTATTAACAAGGTCTTCACGACCAGCTTTTTTAAATTCAAGGAGGGAGTCCTTATACTGTTTTACTTCACGAGCTAAAACTGTTACTTCCTCTTCTTCAGTAAGAGTATGTTGCAGTTTAATACCTTCATTTTGTAAAGCAGCCTTAACCATACGAATAACGGTTAATTTTTCTTTTTGTTTATTCTTCATCGCTTGTTTCATATCATCGTTTAAACGACCGAGAAGACTCATAACTTACACCCTCTCTTAGAATTTACGCTTTCTTGCCGCTTCAGATTTCTTCTTACGTTTTACACTTGGTTTTTCATAAAACTCGCGCTTTCTTGCTTCAGCAAGTGTACCAGTTTTAGAAACCGATCTTTTAAAACGGCGAAGTGCATCCTCCAAAGACTCGTTTTTACGAACGACTGTTTTTGACATTCTCTTTCCCTCCCTCCGAAACATCACACTTACATACTAACTTCAGCATGCAAAAAGAAACACTTCTTCAGCATGTCTTTTACGATTATAATACATTTCATCACTTCAGGTCAACTATTTGGCAGAATAAAAGAAGAATAGAAGCATTTCCTTTTCAAAAGTTATACAAATATCTAGTATCCTTCTTTTATGAAGACAACTATATTTTTATCATTTCAACTTTTTTCATACAGGGATGCACGAAACGCCTCCCCACCTTCTAGTTCTTAACCGCTTCAAATAAAGAAAGCATGCAAACCATTTCCGGTTGCACGCTCTTTTTTATGCGCTTGCTGATTCTTTTTTCACATCATCTTCAAGAACACGAACAAATTGCGCTTCGTTATATGGATAGCCAGCTTTCGTAATTTTCACTTTCACTAGCTTACCAATTAATTCTTCTGATCCTTCAAATACAATTTTCAAGTAGTTATCTGTATACCCTACATATAACCCTTCACGGTCGCCGTCTTTAAATTGCTCTTCTGGAATGATTTCAAGCACTTCACCTTCAAACGCTGATGCATATTCTTTCGCTAATTGATTAGATAGCTCAATTAAACGATGAACACGATCGTTCTTCACATCTTCAGGAACTTGATCTTCCATGCGTGCTGCAGGTGTTCCTGTACGTTTTGAATAAGGGAACACGTGTAACTCAGAGAAGCGGTTCTCTTTAATGAAATTGTATGTTTCCATGAATTCTTCTTCTGTTTCACCTGGGAAACCAACGATTACGTCAGATGTAATCGCAAGGCCTGGTAACGCTTCTTTCAAACGATCTAAACGCTCTTGGAAGAATTCCATCGTATATTTACGACGCATACGTTTTAATACAGTATTAGAACCAGATTGCAACGGAATATGCAAGTGACGTACAACTACTTCAGATTTATCTAACACTTCAATTACTTCATCTGAAATTTGACTCGCTTCAATAGAAGAAATACGAAGACGTTTTAATCCGCCTACTTCCGCTTCCATATCACGAAGTAATCCAGCTAAGTTATAATCTTTTATATCTTCGCCGTATCCACCTGTATGAATACCCGTTAATACGATTTCTTTATAGCCTGCATCCACTAATTGTTGTGCTTGTTTAATAACCTCTTTTCCATCACGAGAACGCATTAAACCACGCGCCCAAGGAATGATACAGAATGTACAGAAGTTATTGCAACCCTCTTGTATTTTTAAAGACGCACGTGTACGATCCGTGAAATAAGGTACATCAAGTTCTTCGTACACACGTGTTTTCATAATATTGCGGACAGCATTAATTGGTTGACGCTCTTTACGGAATTCTTCGATGTAACCTAACATCTTTTCACGATCCTGTGTACCAACTACAATATCTACACCTGGAATCGCCATAATTTCAGCTGGAGATGTTTGTGCATAACATCCCGTTACGCAAATAACTGCATCTGGATTTTGACGCACAGCACGTCTGATTACTTGACGGCTTTTTTTGTCCCCAGTATTCGTTACTGTACATGTGTTAATAACATAAACATCAGCTTTCTTTTCATATTCTGTTCTTTCATAACCACCTTGTTTAAACAATTGCCAAATGGCTTCTGTTTCATAGTGGTTTACTTTACAACCTAACGTATGGAACGCAACAGTTGACATTGATCATCACCCCATCAATTCAAAATGATACGAAGCAGCACTTAACGCGTATAACGGCGCCGTTTCTGTTCTTAAAATTCTTGGTCCTAAACTAGATGGTACAAATTTATGTTCACGAAGCGCTGTAATCTCTTCCTCAGCTAAACCGCCTTCTGGGCCAAATACAATCAATAGCTTTTGACCTGGTTTCATTGTCGTTAAAGCTTTCGCAAAATTAGATTTCTCGCCTTGTTTTGCTTCCTCTTCGTAAGCAACAAGACAAACATCATACTCACCACTCATTGTAAGCAGTTGTTTAAATGATGCCGGAGCATGTACTTCCGGAATTTCACTTCTATGTGATTGTTCCGCAGCTTCTTTCACAATTTTTCTTAAACGCTCAACTTTTTTATCAGCTTTTTTCGCATCCCATTTTACGATAGAGCGAGATGCTTGAAATGGTAAGAATGCAGCTGCCCCAAGCTCAGTTCCTTTTTGAAAAATCAACTCTAGCTTGTCTCCTTTTGGCAGTCCACTTGCAATCGTCACGAAAACAGGAAGTTCACTTGACGCCTCTACCCATTCTACAATAGCCGTATTAATAAATTCACTGGTAATTTCATCAATTGAACATACTGCTGTTTTTCCGTTTACACAGCAATAAATTTGATCGCCAGCTGTCATACGCATTACTCTCGCAATGTGATGTACATCATCACCTACAATGCGAACTTTTGCTTCACTTACATGTTTTTCTTCTACAAAATAACGTTGCATATAATCACCTTAGTAGAGTTTCGTTCCTTTCGTAAGTCAACACTTACGAAAAGAACGAAACATTATCATTTTTCATATAACAAACGGCAAGTCCCTCACCTTATAGTGAGAGACCCCCCTTTTCATTATAGACTAAAATCTATATTACGCATTTCGTGCAATAATTGCTACCCAATCTTCCATTCGTAACACTTCTTCAATTGTAAATCCAGCTTGTTCTAACGCCTCAGAAATTACTTTTTCCTTCGCAGCAATAATGCCCGATGTAATAAATAATCCACCTGACTTCACAACTCTCGCTGCATCTTCAGGGAATAAAAGAATAATTTCTGCTAATAAGTTAGCTACGATTAAATCAACAGGACCTTCAATACCTTCTAAAAGACTATTTTGCCCAACAGACACGATATCATCTGTTTTATTTAAACGCACATTCATTTCTGCACTTTCAACTGCAACCGGATCTAAATCATATGCTTGAACAGAAGACGCACCTAATTTTGACGCTGCAATACTAAGCACACCAGAACCTGTTCCTACATCAATGATAGCGTCACCTGGCTGTACTGTTTTTTCTAAAGCACGAATACACATCGTTGTTGTTGGATGAGTTCCTGTACCAAACGCCATACCTGGGTCTAATTCAATGATTTTTTCATCAGGAGAAGATGGTGTATATTCTTCCCACGTCGGTACGATTGTGAATGTATCAGAAATTTGTACTGGATGGTAATATTTTTTCCAAGCAGTAGCCCAATCTTCTTCATTGACTTCGTTAACGGTAATATTTCCAGTACCAATTTCAATGTCGTAAGATGGAAGCACATCAATAGATGATTTTACACCTGCAATCGTTTCATGTAAAGAATCCGTTTGTGGGAAATATGCTTTTATTAATACACCTTCCGCCGGATATTCATCTGGATTCAATGCATAAATTTCACCATATTGTTGCTCGCGCTCTTTCGTTAACTCCGCTGGATCCTCAATCGCAACTCCGCTAGCACCAGCTTCATGTAAAATATGAGAGACAGCTTCTACTGCTTCTTCTGTTGTATGAATACTAATTTCTGACCATTTCACAATTTACCAACTCCATTTTTTATTTCCATTATTCCCCTTTGAAAGCACGTTTAAGCTTTCCGAATAAACTATCATCCTGCTCTTCTTGTCCTGCAAATTCACGTAATAAATCTTTTTGCTGTGAAGTCAATTTCGTCGGTACAACAACGCGAACGACTACATATTGATCTCCTTGACCGTATCCACGTACGTTCGGAGCACCTTTTCCTTTTAGGCGGAATTCTGTTCCTGTTTGTGTTCCTGCTGGAATTTTCAGCTTCACTTTACCATGAACAGTAGGAACTTCCACTTCATCACCAAGCGCCATTTGTGCAAATGTTAATGGCATTTCGCAAATAATATGATCTCCTTCACGCTCGAAGAATTCATGATTTCTTACATGAACGACAACATATAAGTCTCCTGCTGGTCCGCCATTTACGCCGGCTTCACCTTTTCCAGACACACGAATTTGTTGACCATTATCGATACCCGCTGGAATTTTAACATTGATTTTTTTACGTTTACGAACTTTACCTGAACCGTGACATGTCGTACATTTTTCTTTAATAATTTGTCCAGTTCCTGAACAATGACCACAAGCTTGACGGTTTACGATACGACCAAACGGTGTGTTTTGCTCTACACTCACTTGACCAGAGCCTGAACAATGTTTACATGTTTCTTTTGAAGTTCCTGGTTTTGCTCCACTACCTTTACAAGTATCACATGGATCTTCTACTGGAATTTCCACATTTAATTCCTTACCAAAAATAGCTTCTTCAAAATCTAAAGTGACTTGATATTGTAAGTCAGCACCTTGGCGCGGAGCATTTGGATCACGGCGTCTGCCGCCGCCACCGCCAAAGAAAGAACTAAATATATCTTCAAAACCGAAGCCACCGCCGAAGTCTCCTCCGCCGCCAAATCCACCGAATCCTTGATTTGCACCAGCATGACCAAATTGATCGTACTGCGCACGCTTTTGATCATCACTTAACACTTCGTATGCTTCTTGTACTTCTTTAAACTTTTCAATTGCATTTTCTTCTTTGCTTACGTCTGGATGGTATTTTTTAGCCAAACGACGATACGCTTTTTTTATTTCATCTGTTGAAGCGCCCTTGCTAAGTCCAAGGACCTCATAATAGTCTCGTTTACTCATAAATTTACAACCCCCGAATCTTTCACATAAACGTAATTTTAACACCGAAAGAAAGTGCTTTGCAACAAAGTTTCCTCACTTACAGTATGCAAAGCGAAAAACTTAAGATCCTCACACATCACTTCTCATTCGTGAAAAAAGCCAAAGTCAAGGCACGCTTGACTTTGACTTTTTGTCATCTTACTTATTATGTTTACAGTTGAATTACTTGTCTTCTTTTACTTCTTCAAACTCAGCGTCAACTACATTGTCTTTCTTCGTGCCAGCGTCTTGTGCACCTTGCGCACCTTCTGCTTGACCAGCAGCTGCTTGAGCTTGCTCGTATAATTTAACAGTTAATTGTTGTACGATTTCTTGTAAAGCATCTTTTTTCGCACGAATTTCTTCAAGCTCGTTTTTCTCAATTGCAGCTTGTAATGCTTCTTTCGCTTCTGTTGCTTTTGCAACTTCAGTTGCATCTACTTTACCTTCTAAATCTTTTACAACTTTGTCTGTTTGGAATACAAGTTGGTCAGCTTCGTTACGAAGTTCAACTTCTTCCTTACGTTTTTGGTCAGCGTCAGCATTTGCTTCCGCTTCTTGTACCATACGTTCTACTTCTTCATCAGAAAGACCTGAAGAAGATTGGATTGTAATAGCTTGCTCTTTGCTTGTTCCTAAGTCTTTCGCACGTACGTTAACGATACCGTTCGCATCAATATCGAATGTTACTTCGATTTGTGGAATACCACGTGGTGCTGGTGGAAGGTCAGTTAATTGGAAACGACCTAACGTTTTGTTGTCAGCTGACATTGGACGCTCACCTTGTAATACGTGAATGTCTACTGCTGGTTGATTATCAGCAGCTGTCGAGAATACTTGTGACTTACTTGTTGGAATTGTAGTGTTACGCTCGATTAATTTCGTGAACACGCCACCCATAGTTTCAATACCTAAAGAAAGTGGAGTTACGTCTAATAATAGAACGCCTTCTACATCACCAGTAAGTACGCCACCTTGAACTGCAGCACCTAATGCTACAACTTCATCAGGGTTTACACCTTTATATGGCTCTTTACCAGTTTCACGTTTAATAGCTTCTTGTACAGCTGGGATACGAGTAGATCCACCAACAAGAATAACTTTATCTAATTCGCTTGGAGCAAAACCAGCGTCTTTTAATGCACGACGAGTTGGCTCTAATGTTCTTTCAACAAGACCTGCTGAAAGCTCTTCGAATTTCGCTCTTGTTAACGTTAATTCTAGGTGTAATGGACCAGCAGCTCCAGCACTAATGAATGGTAATGAAATTTGAGTTTGTGTTACACCAGAAAGATCTTTTTTCGCTTTTTCAGCTGCATCTTTCAAGCGTTGAAGCGCCATTTTATCTTGGCTTAAATCAATGTTATTTTCTTTTTTGAACTCAGCTACTAAGTGATCGATGATAACTTGGTCAAAGTCATCGCCACCAAGACGGTTGTCACCAGCAGTTGAAATAACTTCGAATGTGCCGTCTGCTAACTCAAGGATAGATACGTCAAATGTACCGCCACCTAAGTCATATACTAAGATTTTTTGTTCTTCGTCTTGTTTTTCTAAACCGTAAGCAAGTGCTGCTGCTGTTGGCTCGTTAATGATACGCTCAACTTCTAAACCAGCGATACGACCAGCATCTTTCGTTGCTTGACGCTCTGCATCGTTGAAGTATGCAGGTACTGTAATAACAGCTTTCGTTACTGTTTCACCTAAGTATGCTTCAGCAGAAGCTTTTAAGTTTTGTAAAATGATTGCAGAAATTTCTTGAGGTGTATAATCTTTACCTTCAACTTCTACTTTGTAGTCTGTACCCATATGACGTTTAACAGACATGATTGTATTTGGGTTTGTAATTGCTTGGCGCTTTGCAACTTCCCCAACTTGACGTTCTTCATTTTTGAAAGCTACAACAGAAGGTGTTGTACGGTTTCCTTCTGGATTTGGGATAACCTTTGGTTCTCCACCTTCCATAACAGCTACACAAGAGTTTGTTGTACCTAAGTCAATACCGATAATTTTACTCATGGCGAATCCTCCTAGTTTTATGTAAATTATTGATTTACTTTTACCATTGATGGGCGAATCACACGGTCTTTTAATTTATAACCTTTTTGGAATTCTTCCACAACCGCGTTTGATTCAAATTCACTATCTTCCACTTGCATAATAGCTTGGTGTTCATTAGGATCAAACTGTTTACCAACAGCTTCAATCACTTCCACACCTTCTTTAGTCAGCGCTTCTAACAATTGACGATGCACCATTTCCATGCCTTGTAACAAGGATTTCGTTTGCTCATCAGTCGCTTCCACTTGCATTGCTCTTTCAAAATTATCAAGAGCTGGCAAGATGTCTGAAACTAGACTTTGTGCTCTATATTTTTCAGCAGCCTGTTTATCCATTTGGACACGGCGCTTATAATTTTCAAAATCAGCTTGTAGACGTAATGTGCGACCTTCCGTTTCCGTTAGTTTCGCTTGTAACTCATCTACTTTTTCTTGTAAAAGAGCAGCCTCACTTTTTTCTTCTACAGTTTCTTCACTGTTTTCTGGCGTGACAGCTTCTTCAACTTGCGCTTCTTTTACTTCTTCTACCACTTGTTCGTTACGCTCTTCCACAATATTCACCTCCTTAAAAGGTATTAGGTATCATGCATAGCATGATTACCTAAGCATTATATATTACACACAGCAATGAAAATTTCATCACTTGAGCGAATGTATTACTCTCATTTACTTTTTAAGTCCATCTGTAAATTGTCTCGTAAATAACTGTAACAAACTAATTACACGAGAATATTGCATTCTTGTCGGACCTAAAATAGCAATTGTTCCAAGTTGCTCTTCGCCGATCGAATATGTTGCAGAAATTAAACTGCAATCCTCCATAGCCGTCGAAGTGTTTTCCCTACCAATTTTCACTTGAATCCCGACTTGTTTATGACGCAAAATGTCATAAAATTCGGCTTCATTATCAATCATGGTAAGCAAAGATCTAACCTTTTGAATGTCATGGAACTCTGGCTGCGAAAGCATATTTGCTTTTCCTCCAAAGTATATCTTTTCCGATAACGGAACTTGAAATGTACCATCTAACATTTTTATTGCACTATCGTAATTATGAACATACCCACGTAAAACTGTAACAATTTCCTTAAAGATTTTATTATGAAGTTCTTCCATCGGTACGCCAGATAGCTTTTCATTTAAAACATTAACCATTTTTTCTAAATCTGATAAATCAACAGATTCCGGAACGGTAATCGTTTTACTTTGTACATGCCCTGTATCAGTTACAATAATAGCGACTGCAGTTTGACGATCAAGCGGCACAATTTGTACATTTTTAAGTTTATTTGTACTTAACTTCGGTCCAAGAACAATGGCCGTATAATTCGTAAGTTCTGATAAAATTTGAGCAGATTGCTGTGCAATTTTTTCCGCTTCAAAAATTCTTTCAGCAAATAAATCTTTAATTTGTACAATTTCAGCGTTCGGTAAGTTTTGCGGCGCTAAAAGATGGTCTACATAAAATCGGTAGCCTTTCTCAGAAGGAACACGTCCAGAAGAACTGTGCGTTTTTTCAATAAAACCTAATTCTTCTAAGTCCGCCATTTCATTTCGAATAGTAGCTGAACTAAATGTAATTTCATCTTTTTTAGCCAACGTTCTAGACCCAACAGGCTGCGCTGATCCAATAAAGTCATCAATAATTGTTTGTAAAATTAAGAGCTGACGTTCCGTAAGCATCTCATCATCACCTCTGTTAGCACTCTTTGTCTTTGAGTGCTAAATCTATTAATAACTTACCAAAATTGACATTCAATTGTCAACGGAAACGTCACGAAATAATGAAACTTTTTCACGTTAATGGAACATTTAATTAGTCAATTAAAAATGATTGGAATACTTCATTCCCTAATAATTTTCCTTTTCGCGTTAAACGAACATATCCATCGCTCTCTTCAAGCAATCCTTGTTCTTGGTTGTTTTGTAACTGCTTCGCGAAAACTTGATCCATCTCCATATTAAATTTCTTTTGAAATGCTATTTTAGATACACCTTTTGTTTTTCGAAGTCCTAAGAACAACTCTTCTTCCATCTTTTCTTTCTCCGTCACCACGTGAACATCTAAATACGGAAATCCTGTTTCATCAATTTTATTAAAATATTGCTTCAGCGGACCTACATTTTGAATACGTTCCCCATTCACATAACTATGAGCTCCAGCTCCAAAGCCATAATACTCTTCATTATTCCAGTATGTGAGATTATGTCTACTTTTATTGTCACCTTTTGAGAAATTACTAATTTCATACTGGTTATAACCGTGTTTCTCCATTTCATCCATTACCATTTCATACATTTTCGCTTCATGGTCTTCACCCGGAAGACGCAATTTCCCTTTATTCATTAGGTTATAAAACACTGTTTTAGGTTCCACAATTAATGAATATGCCGAGAAATGTTGTACACCAAGCGTAAAAGCAATGTCTAATGTTTCCTTCACATCTTCTATCGTTTGTCCTGGCAAAGCATAAATAATATCTACATTAATATTTTTAAAGCCTACTTCCTGAGCTTCTCGAATCGCTAGGAATGCATCTTCCCTCGTATGCTTGCGCCCGATTTTCTCAAGCAGTTCATCACGGAACGTTTGCACACCAAAACTAATTCGATTCACTCCACCTTCTAGTAGTACATTCAACTTCTCTTTCGGTAGATCTCCTGGATTCGCTTCAAATGTCAATTCACAATTCGGAGCAAACGGGCGCAAATGACGATTAATAATCTCGAGTAATTTTTTTGTCTGTTCCATATTTAACGCTGTCGGAGTTCCACCGCCCACAAAAATCGTTTTCATACTATCAAACGGAACTCTTTGAACCGTATTTATTATTTCCTTCTCTAAATAATCTAAATATTGATCAACCGGTTGGCGTTCAATAAACACTTTATTAAAATCACAATAGTGACAAATGTGCTGACAAAACGGGATATGAATATATGCAGCTTGTACCAAATATAACTCCTACCTTTCTAAAAAGAAAACCTCCGCACTCCGGAGGATTCTCTACTTCTCTAACGTATTACGAATTTGTTCCATTCGCATTTTTCCCCAATCATACATCATTTCAACGATCGGTAAAAGTGACATGCCTAGTTCCGTCATATAATACTCAACACGAGGAGGAATTTCGGGATATACTGTTCGATCAACAATCCCATCTTCCATTAACTCTTTTAATTGGTTCGACAAAACTTTATGAGAAATGCTTGGGAATAACCGTTGTAATTCACTAAAACGATGAGGCCCTTCCACACCAAGATGCCACAGTATCACAACTTTCCACTTTCCACTAATAATAGAAAGCGTCAATTCCTTTTCACAATTAAAATTGCCATTTTGTATTTTATCTTGAATATCTTTTCGAATATTTTCGGACATTAACAATCTCCTAACTCTATATGAACTAAAAAGCTCTCTCATTATTGTAAATGAGAGCTGCTCAGATGTCTAAAAAGTAATTATACAGAAAAAAGAAGCCGCACAAACGACTTCTTTTTTATTTCAAATATTAGTTGTCATCCATTTTCAGTACAGCCATGAATGCCTCTTGCGGCACTTCTACAGAACCAACAGACTTCATACGTTTTTTACCTTCTTTTTGCTTATCAAGAAGTTTACGCTTACGAGAAATGTCACCGCCGTAACATTTTGCAAGTACGTTTTTACGCATCGCCTTAATTGTAGAACGTGCTACAACTTTATTTCCGATAGTCGCCTGAATTGGCACTTCGAACTGTTGTCTCGGAATTAATTCTTTTAATTTCTCTACAATTACTTTACCACGGTCATATGCTGAATCACGGTGTACGATAAATGATAAAGCATCCACTTGTTCATTATTTAAAAGAATATCCATTTTCACAAGTTTAGATGGTTTATAACCAATTAACTCATAATCAAATGATGCATACCCTTTCGTATTTGATTTCAATTGATCGAAGAAGTCATATACGATTTCTGATAACGGGATTTCATATGTTAATGTAACACGCGTTTCATCTAAATATTGCATATCAATAAACGTTCCACGTTTACCTTGGCAAATTTCCATTACAGCTCCAACATAGTCATTCGGAACCATAATTGAAGCCTTCACAAACGGCTCTTCTACACGATCGATAGACTGTGGGTCTGGCATATTAGATGGATTATCAACAATAACATCTTCACCGTTTGTTAAATAAACTTTATAAATAACGCTTGGCGCTGTTGTAATTAAGTCAATCTTAAATTCACGTTCAATACGTTCTTGAATGATTTCCATGTGAAGAAGTCCTAAGAATCCACAACGGAAACCAAATCCTAACGCTTGAGATGTTTCTGGTTCAAACTCAAGAGCAGAATCGTTTAACTCTAATTTTTCTAACGCATCACGTAAATCGTTATAACGAGCAGAATCAATTGGATACAGCCCACAGAATACCATCGGGTTTAATTTACGGTAACCTGGTAACGCCTCTGCAGCTGGACGTTTCGCATGTGTAATCGTATCACCAACACGTGTATCACCTACGTTTTTAATAGATGCTGCTAAGAAACCTACATCACCTACTGTTAACTCGTCACGTTGCGTAGTTTTCGGTGTAAATACACCTACTTCTGTTACTTCAAATTCTTTACCCGTTGCCATCATACGTACTTTATCGCCAACTTTTACCGTTCCATTTACAACACGGATATAAGCAATTACACCACGGTACGGATCATATAAAGAGTCGAAAATCATACATTGTAACGGCTCTTCTGAATCACCTGCCGGAGCTGGTACTTTTTCAACAATTTGTTCTAAAATTTCTTCAATACCAATTCCAGCTTTTGCAGAAGCAAGTACCGCTTCTGATGCATCTAAACCAATTACATCTTCTACCTCTTGACGTACACGTTCTGGATCCGCACTTGGTAAATCGATTTTATTGATAACTGGTAAAATTTCCAAGTTGTTATCAAGCGCTAAGTATACGTTCGCTAACGTTTGCGCTTCAATACCTTGCGCTGCATCTACTACAAGAATCGCGCCTTCACAAGCCGCTAAACTACGAGATACTTCGTACGTAAAGTCGACGTGTCCTGGTGTATCAATTAAATGAAGAATATACTCTTCACCATCTTTTGCTTTATAGTTTAATTGTACTGCGTTTAATTTGATTGTAATACCACGCTCACGCTCTAAATCCATAGAGTCAAGCAACTGAGCTTTCATTTCGCGTTGTGTTAACGCATTTGTTTTCTCTAAAATACGGTCTGCTAACGTTGATTTTCCGTGGTCAATATGAGCAATAATAGAGAAATTACGAATTTTGGACTGTCTTTTTGCTCTTTCTTCTTTGTTCATCTATGTTCTCAACTCCTAATAGTCTCGCCAATATACACTAGCACTGATTATATCAATAGAGCAACAAAGATTCAATGAAAACTCGTGCTGCTTACGATACAAATCATTCTATCTATATCTTATGCGAATAAACCATAAGAGACAAACCCTTTTCAAATTTTAAAACTGTTGTCTTACAAATCAGTAAAACAACCATCTCCCATGCTACTCTTAGCTAAAAATCCCCTTTATTTTCCCAACAACTATATCCGTTCCGAACTTCGTCATTTCATAAGCTACACTTGCTACCGCCATCCCAATTCCTTCTACAACATTAAAACTTCTTAAACGTTCTAATTGTTGTTGTTTTTCTGAAGCTGAAAACGAACTACCCAAAATTTCTGATTCAGCACCTGTACTCTCTGTCCCTGTCATATGAGCTATTTGTTCATACGACAATTGCCGATAACCTTTCATACTTTTCAAACCATGATTAGCAAGTGACACTCCTGCTATCATCATAAGTAAACATAAAGCTACACTACATATACACAAAAGCGCAAAACGACTCAAACTATTATCATCTTTCTCCCTCAATGTGTATACGCTCCCGTATTATCTTGATCAATTTGATGATGCAACGCTGCATTTAAACCACTCGCTATTACATTCGCCATATCCTCAATAAAAGTATCTACTTCTTTTGGGGTCACCATTAAGTTATGACCAAGAGGCGATAGCACTTCATAAATCAACCTTCTTTTTTCTTCTTCTTCTAACGTACCAACAGCACCTAAAAACATATTTCGGCTCTTTTCATCTGGCATATCTTCTTCTGTTAATTTTTTCTTTTCTCCAAATGAAAATCCCGCTGGTAACAAAGATCTTGAAGGTTTGTTTCCTTCTTTCATCTCTCGACCAAAATGTTTCAAAATAAAATCAATCGTATCACTTGTAATCGAAACGGCATCGACCACAGTCGGAACACCAATTGCGATAACAGGGATACCTAATGTCTCTTTACTTAGTTCCTTACGTTTATTCCCAACCCCTGATCCAGGATGGATTCCAGTATCAGAAATTTGTATCGTGCTATTTACTCGTTCAATAGAACGGGCAGCTAATGCGTCAATCGCAATTACAAAGTCTGGGTTTGTCTTCTCAATAATCCCATAAATAACATCGCTCGTTTCGATACCTGTAATCCCCATTACCCCCGGACGAATTGCACTAACAGGTCTAAATCCTTCTTCTACACTTTCAGGCTGCAATTGAAACAAATGTCTCGTTACTAATACATTTTCTACAACTATTGGCCCAAGAGCATCCGGTGTTACATTCCAATTCCCAAGGCCTACAATTAAACAGCTCGCTTCTTTTGTAACACCAACCTCTTCTAAAAAATAAGAAAATTCTTTTGCGAAAATACGCTCCACTTTTTGTTGAAGTTCTGTATCTTGCTGACGTATACCTTGTACTTCAAGCGTTAAATAATTTCCAGGTTTTTTACCCATCGCTTCAGAGGCAGCTTCATCAATTGTTACTTTTGTAATTATAGTACCTTCTTCTTCCCTCTCTTTTACAATTACCCCCTGTATCCCTTTTTGTTCTTCTTGGCTTTCTTGCAACATTTGATGAGCTTCTACAGCAAGGTCAGTTCTAACGCTATATTTACTTAAATCCAATGGTTCTTTCATCGTATCTCCTCCGTAATTCATAGTAAATATCGTTAGATTTCCCAAAGTTATATAAGGTCATTCTTTCCTTTACGTGAAATTTCATGGATATACTATTGCAATTCTCTTCACCGTTTGATAGAATATCACTTGTTCTATGTAAGAATCGAGTCATTCGATTGCACCAGGGAGGTGAAAAGTATGGCAAACATCAAATCTGCTATCAAACGCGCTAAACTTAGCGAAGAGCGTCGTGCACATAACGCTTCTATCAAGTCTGACATGCGTTCTGCTGTTAAAACTGTAGAAGCTTTAGTTACTAATAACGATCTTGAAAATGCTAAAGAAGCTTTCAAAACTGCTTCTAAAAAACTTGACAAAGCAGCTCGTAAAGGTCTTATCCACCAAAACGCTGCATCTCGTCAAAAATCTCGCTTAGCGAAACAAGTAAACGCGTAAGGCGTTTAAAAAACGATCCATTTGGATCGTTTTTTTATATACAAAAAAAGTTCATGCACTAGGTACATGAACTTTTTTTGTGTCATCACATATGATTTAATCGCATTAAGAAAAACTCGAGCACAAGTTTCTTATCCATCTTTCCCGTCTTCATACTATAATCAGCTTCCGCTAATTCTATAATCACTTTTTTTAATTCTTCAAAAGAGAAAAATTTCGTTTGATTCATTGCCAATTTTACACGATACGGATGTACACCAATATGTGATGCAATTTGATTTTGCCCATAACCACGTTGCTGTAACTCTTTCACTTGATACAACAAACGGAATTGACTCACTAATAATGCAAGCAATTTAATCGGTTCTTCCTGCTGCGTAAATAATCCATCCAAAATTTGCATCGCACCTGCAATATCTTTTTTCACCACTTTTTCTGTCAAAGCAAATACATTTTGCTCAACTGATTTTGGCACAAGCTCTGCAACAAGTTTCGTTGTAATCTCTCCGCCCATACCAACGTATAACGTTAACTTGTCCATTTCCTTCGCCAACATCGTTACATTACTTCCCACCAGCTCTAGCAACAAACTAACAGCCGCGTTATCAATGTGCACATGCACTTCATCTGCCCGAGCAACAATCCACTTCTGAACATCCTGCACTTGCATCGCATTCGCTTCTACTACATCTGCTGTTTTCTTTAATAGTTTTGTAATTTTTTTTCGCTCATCAAGTTTTTCGTAAGGCGCAACAAAAACAAGAATAGAAAATGGAGAAGGTTCACCAATGTATTCTTCTAAAATTTTTATATTTTGCTCTAACTTTTCTTTTTGCGAAGTCAAAAATAGCGGTGATTTTATTAACAGTACTTTCCGCTCTCCAAAGAAAGGAAGCGTACGCGCATCCTCAACCACATCTTCTAAATACGCTTCTTCCAAATCGTATGTCACAACATTAAACTCTCGATCTTCTTCTTCAAGTGCTTCTGTCGTAATAAGCTTTATCGTTTCATTTATAAAAAAAGCTTCCGTCCCATATAGTAAATATAACGGAGCAAACTGTTTCTTTTTAATTTTTTTATGTATATCACTCATACTTTTTCCTACTCCCTAACTTGGCAATATATATTTATACTAATGCCCTAGCTTTTGTTTTACAAGTACAAAGGAACAGGCTTTATAACCCGTCCCTTTATTTATATTAAACGCCACGCAATAAGCCCCGGGTTTCTTATTGGTGTGCGGTAATCACCTTCCCTTTATTATTCACAATAAAAATTCCAGTATAAGTGCCAACTGTTAACATGCTTGGAAACAAAAAACTCACGTTACTTCATAATCTAAAATTCGCAAAAAGCTCATTTTCTCTTCACATTGAAATTGTAGATTTTTTTCTGACAATATTTTATACTAAAGTGGAATGTTGGGGAGGGATTCTAAATGAATGATTTTGAACAAAACGTTCAAAGTAAACGCAATGACGCTATTGATTCAGGGGTAGGATTTATCGTCTCATTTGGTTTTTTCGCAACACTTTTCATCATTGCAACTGTTATTAAATTTATCGGTTCTTAAAGACTGCCACTTCATGGCAGTCTTCTCTTTTTCACCTATTATATGACTTATCATATGTGATTTTACTTTGAAAGGTTCCATTTTCCCCTTTAAAAACATAGGAAATAGCACCTTGCTTGTCCGTGCGCCATATCGCACTCCCCATCTTCTCCAAACGTTCTATTACTTCTTTATGCGGGTGTCCATATCTATTCTGCTTACCAACAGATATAATCGCTACACGGGGCTGTATAACGTTCAAAAAAGACTCTATAGATGACGTATTACTTCCATGATGAGCAACTTTTAAAACATCCACTCGCAAATCTGGATACGCAGATACCAAAAACTGCTCTCCTTCTTCTTCTAAATCGCCTGTAAATAGCCACGTCAATCCTCCAAATTTTGCCCATATTACAATTGAAGCATTATTTTCACTTTTTTCTTTTCCTTTTGGAGCTAAAACGAAAAACTCAGCTTCATTTACACTCCAACTCTCCCCTTCCCCCACTTCAGTTATTTTCATTTCCTTTTCTAATGCCTGTTTCTTTACTACTTTTTCTAATACTGCATCTTTTCCCTTTCGGCCAAATACCACTTCTTTTACAGGTATATATGATAATAATTCTTGCGCAGCACCTATATGATCTGCATCTCCATGCGTTACGATTAATTTATCAATTGTTTTAATACCTTCTTTTTGTAAATAGGGTATTAAAACATTATTTCCAACAGAAAATTCATGCTTTTTTTGTTGCCATTCTTCCTTATTAACACGAAGCGTTCCACCTGTATCAATAAGATAAATCCCTTTATCATACGGAAGGCGAATTAATATTGCATCACCTTGTCCAACATCAATAAATGTTACACTTCCGCTTCCTCTAAAATATGGATATACATAATGACACGTGCTAATAAAAAGAAATACACTCACAACTATACACACCATTTTTTTCGGCGCTCTCCTTTCCCAAACCATCAATATACTGACAATACTCGCGCAATATACAGCTACAAGATTGAAGGGCGTTTTCCCAAAAACAAGCTGGGTAAATGGTAAACTTTCACAATAACTTAGAAAATCATTAGACATACTCAAGCCTATTGATAATACATTCGCAAATCCTTTTGCGAGAAACGGGACAATTGGCATACACAGTAAAATAATAATGCTACATGGTAATACAATGATAGATAAAAACGGAACGTATAAGAGATTGAGGAAAATGCTATATGGAGAAAAATAACCAAAGTGATATAACAAAATCGGAGTACTAACGAGCTGTGAAATGATAGAAATATAAATAGAATTTCGGATTACTCCGTTGCTACTCCCTAATAAGAACGGAGCAGACAAAAGTAAAGCGAAGCTACCTACAAAAGAAAACTGAAATCCAATATTAAAAACAAGATAAGGGTCATATATAAGCATACATATAGCTGTTACACTTAAAGCATCTAAACTAGATAAACGAATCGAGCACATAAAAGCAATCAACATCAAAACTCCTGCTATAGAAGCCCTTATAACAGATGGTGACGCCCCTGCTAAAACCATATACAAAGGAATACAGACGATAAGGCAAATTGTTGCTACCTCCCTCGTCGCACCACTTCTTAGCAAAATAAAATATACTATCCCCATTAACAATACAATGTGCGAACCTGAAATTGCTAACAAATGTATAAGACCAAACTGTTGATATTGCTCTTCCACTTCAAACGTCATTTGTTGTCTATCACCAAATAGTAACGCATTCATAAAAGCACCTGATTGCTCTGGAAACATTTCTGTAACTTTCGAGATTGCTTGTTGCCTCAAAAGGAGAATCCATTGCATAAGCGACAGTGATGTTTTATAGCATTCAGAAATATATGTAGCCTCAAATGTGAAATGAATATGTTGCTTGTATAAATAATCACGGTAATTAAAACCATGAAAATTCCGAGCTGTTTGTGGTTCTTTCCTCTCACCCTCGAATACACATGATATCCCTGCGTATAATTGTTGCATTTTTTCCTTTTCCAAGGCTGATTTTATTCTATAACTTAATTGCACTATATTTTTATTGTGATCTTCAAATTGAAAAGATAGGCGATCGCCATTAACAAGCGGTGTATTTTGTATAACACCTCTTGTAACTCCATAGGACTCTCCTAGAGACTTATTCCACCCTTGAACATAAGAAGTGTATATAGCGCCACTAAAGCACGCTACAATGCAAAAAAAGAAGGTTTTACGCGAAGTGCGATATAAACAGAAGAAAATATTTAAAAAGAGGCAAAAAACTATCAATAAAAGTGACGAGGAAAAGGCAATTGCAATCCCTATTATAAACGAGATTGCAACATACCCCCATTGTTCCTGCAACTTATACTCACTCCTTATAGCATCATTTTTGCTTTCGTGAATACATGCTGTAATTCTTCCATTGATAAATTATCTTTTTCTAAAGACGCAAATAATTCTTTTAACTCCGTATAACGTTTTTGCTCCTCTAATGCAGCAATATCATATTCTAGCGGAACGTGCTTCACTGTTACATTCGCTTGTTCAAATAACTCTATGGCGTATGGATGATTTTTATAATCCTGCGCATAATAAACCGCTGTAATACCACTTTGAATAATTGCCTTACAACATTGTAAACAAGGGAAATGCGTAACGTAAATTTCTGCTTCCTCTGTTTTCGCACCAAACTTGGCACATTGTAATAAAGCATTCATTTCGGCATGAATTGTCCGAACACAATGATTATCGATTACGTAACAACCATCATCTATACAATGTACGCCACCTTTAATCGAACCATTATATCCACCAGCAATAATTCGTTTATCGCGAACGATTGTCGCTCCTACCGCAAGCCTTGTACATGTACTACGTAACGATAGTAGATGGCTTTGCGTCATAAAATATTGATCCCATGAAATTCGTTCCATATTTTTCACCTACTTTTTTGTCTACTTGTAGTGTAGCGAAAGAAGAAAAACTTCGTCAATCTTTTACGGAATAATAATTTGATCTTTTATCTTTTCAAGAGACTTCGCACCAATCCCATCAATCTCTAATAAATCTTCTATTTTCTGAAACGGACCATGTTCTTCTCGATATTTCAAAATACTTTCTGCCTTTCGAGAGCCAATTCCTGTAATCTTTTCCAATTGCTCCTTCGCTGCTGTATTTATTCGAATCTTGCCATCTTCCTTAGAAGAAGTAAACATCCCTTGTTCTGACTCATTTTTACTCGGTATATAAAGAAGCATTTGATCTTGTACAATTTGTGCTAAATTCACTTTTTTGATATCTACTTCTGATAAAAAACCACCAGCCTTTTGAACCGCATCCTTTACGCGATCTCCTTCCTTCATTTCATATACCCCTTCTTTATTAACCGCTCCTTTCACATCAATTATAATTGTTCTTTTCTGTTCCTTTGTATCCGATATTTTCGGTTTACCCTTTTTTTCTATCTCCTTCTCTTGCACATTCATTGTAATAGGCGTTCGTTCTACACTCTGATTCGTTTTCCAAAAAACAAGAAAAAGTAAAGTTCCAATAATAGCTACTAAACCTAACCACTTTTTCGGAAAATCCCACATCATTTTACACCTCTAATCATAAATTTATAACATCATTCATATTGTTTAGGAGAAAGCTGTTACGAAGGAGGGATGAAACTTTGAACATAGGAATTATAGGGACAGGAAACATGGGGAATATACTAATCGATGCATTTTTAGAAACCCGTGCTGTCAAACCTTCGTGCCTTACAATCATTAATCGGACGCCTGCCAAAGCATATCATATAAAAGAAAAATACCCTTCTGTTCATATAGCAAAAACAATCCCGGAAGTAATCGAACAATCACAACTTATTTTTATTTGCGTTAAGCCGATAGATATATACCCTATCCTAAAAAAATACGCTGAACATTTTTCTGATGAAACGTGCTTAGTTTCTATTACGAGTCCAATATCTCCATCACAATTAGAGACTCTCGTACCTTGTCACGTCGCGCGTATCATTCCAAGTATCACAAACCGCGCCCTCTCTGGCGCCTCACTATTTACATTTGGAGATAATTGCTCTGAAGAATGGCAACAAAAATTACTTCGTCTATTCAAAAACATTTCTACACCTCTTGTAATAGAAGAAGATATAACGCGCGTTTCATCTGATATAGCAAGTTGCGGTCCTGCTTTCTTTAGTTATTTACTACAATGCTTCATTAACGCTGCTGTAGATAAAACAAATATTACACACGAAGAGGCTACTACTTTAGTAAGTGAAATGGTCGTGGGGATGGGGAAATTACTTGAAAAAGAAATCTTCACATTACCTACCTTACAAGAAAAGGTTTGCGTGAAAGGCGGCGTTACTGGGGAAGGCATTCGGGTTTTAGAAGAACACGTTGGAGATATGTTCCATAAGTTAATCGAGCGAACACATGAAAAATTTGATGAAGATTTAGAATGCGTTGATCAGCAATTCAATAAACACACATAATAAATACGTCATTTACATTCCAAATCCTTTTTATAAATAATTACTTTTTTACAATACATTTTCACTTCAACTACTATTCCCACACTTTACGCATACGATCTTCAGATTATGCTAGAACTAAAAATACATCTTCTTTATAAAACAAAAGCAACCTTCTCGGTTGCTTTTGTTTTATCCCGCATTAACGGCCAGTAAGATCCCCACCTTAAAACTCAGCGAAAGCAAAGAAGTTAGGAGGGGGTCGGGCTGCCCGTAAAAGCCCGATTGGTTCAACTAATAATCAGCGGGGAGCTTCGCACCCCGCTGATTAAAGTTTCACTTTATCCGTTTTTCTTCGCCATGAAGAAAATACGCTCTGTTTGTTCTGTAACTTCAAGTCGCTCAAAATCACCTGTTACACGAAGCACTGTAAAACCTGCTTCTTCAAGCCATTTCGTTAACTCTTCCACTTGATATGCACGTTGCACGTGACATTCGTCAAACCGATGGTACACATCTTCTTCTGGATCTTGAACAAAGAATGTTAAATCATGCTCTACACTATTTGATTCTTCACCAGGGAAGCAATTCCAAATAAGAGATATTTCTTCTCCATTCACTGTATACGTTTCATTTTGAAATACATGATGTATTTTATATAAAGAATGTACATCAAATAAAAACAAGCCATCTTGGCGTAAATGGTGAAATACTCTTCTAAATGTTTCTTGCACTCCATCTTCTTGCAATACATAATTTAATGAATCACAAAAGATGGTTACACAATCAAACTCACCTGGAACATCAAGCTCTCGCATGTCTTGTTGATAAAAAGGAATAAAGTATCCCTCTGCTCCCAGTTTTTGCTGAGCGACTGTTAACATTTCTTCTGAAAGATCGACACCTATTAAATCGTAACCCTTTTGCACAAGCGGAAGGGTTACATTACCCGTACCGCATGCTACATCAAGAATTTTTGCCTCTTTCATATCTGCTTGCTGCAGGCTTTCCTCTGTGAATTCCACCCATTTATCATAAGGGACATCATTCATTAGTTCGTCGTACAACAATGCAAATTGTTCGTATTTCATTGGCCTAGCTCTTCTGTAATATCTTCACGTGGCACATCGCCCCATAGACGCTCTAAATTATAGTGATTACGCTCATCTTTATGGAATACATGAGCAACTACATCTCCAAGATCAACTAATACCCAACGTGCTTCGTCAAAACCTTCCATACGTTGTACGTCGATTTGGAACTCATGTGCTTTTGATTTAATTTCACGTGCAATTGCTTGCACTTGTTTATCTGAATTACCGTGACAAATAATGAAATAATCTGCAATTGGTGAAATACCTTGCATATTTAGGACAACCATATCTTCTGCTCTTTTATCATCAGCTGCTTTTGCCGCTAATACTAATAAATCTTTATCGTTCATTTACTCATTTCCTCCTTGATAACTGCATTGTATGTTTGGAATGTTAATGGATAAATCGTCTGATTTTTTTCCATTAAAAATTGAATTGTTTTCTTTAACGCAAATAATAAAGCTTGATTTATATCCGTATATGCGAGTTTACGAGCCTCTTCCACACCTGGAAACTTTCGCCCTGGCTCAATGTAATCAGCTACATAAATTACTTTATCTAACATTGTCATGTTCTCATGACCACTTGTATGATATGTAATAGCTTGCAAAATTTCAGAATCCGTAATGCCTACCTCTTTTTCTACTAAGTATGCCCCAACAGGCGCATGCCACAACTCTTTATTATAGCAAAGTAAATCTTTCGGCAAATCTTCACGTTTAATAATCTCTTCCATCTCTGAAATCGCTCTACATTTCGCATAATCATGGAATATAGCTGCCATCTCTGCTTTTTTCTCGTCCACACCGTATAACTTAGCCAGCTCAATCGCTGTCTCCATTACACCAATTGTGTGTGTATAACGTTTTTCATGCATTTGTTGTTTAACAATATGAAGTGCATTCTCACGATTCATACAACCCATTCCTCTCGATATATACCTGTACTTTTTCAGGAAGTAAGTATTTACACGTTTTCTTCTCCTTATATCTCTCACGTAATAAGGATGAAGAAACTGCAAATTCCGGAATTTCCACTGTAGTAATCTGATACGGCGTATGCAATGTGTACCCAGGTCTCGCAACTCCAACAAACGTTACAAGATTAAGTAAAGCTTCAATGTTATACCACTTCGGTAAATACTCAACCATATCCCCACCAATAATAAAGTGAAACTGCACATCCGGATACTTCTTCGTCAATTGCAACATAGTGTCATACGTATAAGATGGGCCCTTCCTGCTTAACTCTTCTAAACAAATAGAAAAGTGTTCTTCTGCCTCAGTCGCGAGCTCTAACATATGTAAACGTCTTTCTATACTTGTAATATTACGTCCTTGTTTATGTGGCGGAATCTGGTTTGGCAAGAACCATACTTCTTCCAAATCCAAAGCGTGATATACTTCATTTGCAATTAGCAAATGTCCATAGTGAGGCGGATCAAATGTACCGCCAATGATGCCAATTTTCCTCAAAAGAAACGCCCCTTCCTTTTACATACAGCAACTCTCCTTGGTTAGGAATGAAGAGAGTTGCTATTAATAAAAGTTCAATTGGTTTCGCTCTCTACATCATTACGCATCAGCGATAAAAATAGCGCATGCTAATCTTTTTATCGAGGAAGCTTAATTTGTTTATTTTCTCTTGATTCTTTGTATAAAACGATTGTGCTTCCAATTACTTGAACGATTTCAGCACGTGCACCTTTTGCAAGTTCTTCCGCAACCTCACGGCGATCAAATTCACAGTTTTGTAATACACTTACTTTAAATAACTCACGAGCTTCTAAAGTATCTGCGATTTGTTTAATCATATTTTCATTTACTCCGCCTTTTCCTACTTGAAAAATTGGTGTTAAATGATGTGCTTGTGCACGTAAAAATCTTTTTTGTTTTCCTGTTAACATATATGTTAGCCTCCAAGCTTTTCTATAACTAATTGTTTCATTCTCCCGATATTCGGTACACTTCCTGTCCACATTTCAAATGCAAGTGCTCCTTGATACACAAACATATCAATACCATTTTGAATGATTGCACCTTGCTCTTTTGCCTCACATAAAATTTTCGTTTCAAATGGATTATAAATTATATCTGATACAATCGTTCCTTTTTTTAACGAACAAATTTGTAATGGCGTATGTTCGACGTGTGGATGCATACCTATTGTTGTCGTCTGAATGATAATATCATAATTCCCTTGTTCTTCTGTCGCTTTTTCTAACGACAAAGCAACAGAATTAACATCGGCCGTACGTGCAGCAATAAGTTCTTTCGCCTTATCTACTGTACGATTGGCTACATCAATCTCTTTTACACCTACATCAGCAAGAGAAAAATAAATAGCTCGGCTAGCACCACCTGCACCAAGTAACAAAATACGTTTCCCTTGAAGTGGTTCATGACTAATTGACTGCAACGCTCGAACAAAACCAATCCCATCTGTGTTGTAGCCAATTAACCTTCCATTCTTATGAACCACTGTATTTACTGCACCGATTTTCCTTGCCAATGGGTCAATCTCATCCAAATACTCCATAATAGCAACCTTGTGCGGAGTTGTTACATTAAATCCTGAAATACCTAATGCTTTTAAACCTCTTACTGCTTCCCCTAGCACTTCCTCTTCAACAAGAAACGCATGATAATGGGCATTCATATTCAAGTGTTCAAATGCATTGTTATGCATAACGGGTGATAATGAATGTCCAATTGGATTTCCGATTACACCATATAATTGTTTCATAAATCCCTCTCCATATTAAATTAAAGATTTACGTAGTGAAACACTTACTCCTTTTGGTACGTGTGCAACAATTTTTGCTCCTGGTTCGTTCACAGTAACCCATCCTAATCCAGAGAATACAACATCCGTTTTAGGTTCACGAATATTAAATTCGTATTTCACTAGCTCAGGCATATTTGCTAATTCTTCTGGCGTTGGTGGGCTTAGTAAATCCCCAGCATGATTTTTATATAATTCATCTGCTTTCTCAAGCTTTGTACGATGAATTGTTAAGCGATTCGAGAAGTGACAAGTAAACGCACGACGACCACCACTTACATAATCAAAACGTGCCAATCCACTAAAGAATAACGTTTGTTCTTCGTTTAATTGGAATACCATCGGCTTAATTTCTTTTGTTGGTGTAATAAGCTTTAAGCTTTGCTTTCCAACATAATGAGCCATTTGGTGGTGGTTAATAATACCTGGCGTATCATATAAAGAAGATTCTTCGTCTAATGGAATATCAATTAAATCAAGTGTTGTTCCTGGGAAATGAGATGTTGTAATTACATTTTCAGTCTCATCACTAAATTCTTTAATCATACGATTAATAAATGTCGATTTCCCTACATTCGTACATCCAACAACGTAAACATCTTTGCCGCCGCGATAATACTCAATAGCATCTGCTAGTTCAGCAATTCCTTGTCCCTTCGCTGCACTAATTAAAAAGACATCTTCTGGTTTTAATCCTAGTTGCTTTGCACTATAGCGCATCCAATGCTTTACTTTATCATGTTTTACTGACTTTGGAATTAAATCAGCTTTATTTCCAACAAGTAATACTTTATTATTTCCTACGAAACGATGTAAACCAGGTAACCAGCTACCATTAAAATCAAAAATATCTACAATTTTGACTACTAATGCATCTGATTTTCCAATTCCATTTAAAATGCGTAGGAAATCATCATCTGTTAACGATACATCTTGAATTTCATTGTAATGCTTCAAGCGAAAACAACGTTGACAAATAACTTGTTCTTTCTCTAAAGATGAGGTAGGAGCATACCCCACTTCGTTTTTATTTTCTGTTTGAATTTCTACACCGCAACCAATACATTTAATTGTTTCAGTCAAACTTTATTCCTCCCAGTTAATTAAACCTTTTTTCTTCATATTTTTCATAATTCTGCGTTCAATTTTTCGATTAAAGCGCGTCACTAATCCGTCCGTTTGTGCTACCGGTACAACTAAAATTGTATGAAGCCCTACTCGGTTTCCACCAAGCACGTCAGTCAGTAACTGATCTCCAATTACCACAACTTCCTCTGCCTGTAAACGCATCTCTTGTATCGCACGCTTAAACGCTCGAACAAATGGTTTACGTGCACTATGAATAAATGGAATGCCTAATGGGTCAGCAAAATCTTTTACACGTTGCTCATTATTATTTGAAACAACCGTTACTTGGATGCCGTGCTCTTTCATTTTCAAGAACCATTTTTCAAGTTGCGGGGTTGCATTTGGACGATCCCATTCAATTAAAGTGTTATCTAAATCAGTAATAACACCTTTAATCCCACGTTTTTTTAAATCTTCTGGTTGAACATGATATACATTTTTCACATATTCATTTGGTAAAAATAGTTTCAATTTCTTTCACCTCTTTGAGGATTTTTCATAAAATTTTTCGACAACATTTTTCGATATATAACCTGTGGATAAAATTGTACACATTTTCCACATTAATCTTTCAGTTGATTTGGAATTTACTAACAAACTATACACACTTTATCCACCTAGGTATGTGGATAACCACCCGTTTGTGACTGTCATATTTTTTTGGTACATTAAATGCATCAACGAATCAATCCTTATATTATTAGGAGGTGACTCACCTTGAAAACAAAACATATGGAACAGTTATCCACTGAGTTACTCACTGAGTCTTATTATAAAGCAAAAGAACTAAAATTAAATCCCGACTTCATTTTACTTATAAAACAAGAAATCATTAGACGCTCATTAGAGGACAAGCTTGTCAAATCTTCTTGATTACATATAAAGTGAAAGTTTAATTAGCCCGTACCAATCAAACAGTTACAGGATAAATTATTGGATGCCCTGTAAAAAGAGCCATCCTACGATGGCTCTCGAATAAACAAGTACTCCCATCTAGGGGATTTCATCATTAAGTATCTTTGCCCATAACTCTTACTTACGGTTATAAAAGCTTTTCTTTATTTATGAGCTAATCGAGTAGCTATTTTTTCACCAAGACGAAGCTCTTGTCCACTCTTTAATTCCTGCACTACTTCTATCATATCTTTTTCAAACAATAACACAACTGTTGAACCAAATGTAAAGTATGCCATTTCTTCACCTTTTTGAACAGTATCTCTCTCATGCAAAAGCTCGATACTATTAACAAACATGGCACCTACTTTTACAAGAGCCATATGCTCACCATCACTGCTTATTTCTGTAACAGAACGATAATTTTTTGACAGCGGTTCTTTCCCGTATTCCATACCAGCTGCATTTACCGGATATGATTTTCTACCGAGTACAAATCTTTCAGTCACAGAACCAGAAAGCGGACTATGAATGCGATGATAGTGACTTGGACTCAAATAAATTACCATATATGTACCGCCTGCATATCGCGTTGCACGTTCTTCATTACCTAGCATATCCACAATTGAATAGCGCTTTCCTTTAATATCAAATGTTTTTGTATCCTCAATAGGACCATGATCTGCAAAAACACCATCAACAGGACTAACGATACTCGATGCATCTGTATCAATACTACGCTTTCCTTCTTTTAGCTTACGCGTAAATAATTCATGCAATGTTCTATATTCCTTCAAGCCCTTTTCCATCTCATCTTGATTAATTTGAAAAACTTTCGCATACGATGGAATAATGATAGAGCTCAAACGAGATTGTGCAAATTTACGTAATATATAAGAAGTAAAGCGACCATTTGTAAGTTCTATCATAAGTCGATATAATGTACGTCGCAAATTGCGAAACCCCCTAATCAGTCTATAACTTTAGTTTTCCCTTCTTTTCTTTCTATATCATATGTAAAATTGGTTCTTATTCCCACATATCATATAAAGCAGCCTTATTATACATACAGAAAACTAAGTATGGTATTATTCTTAAATTATTTAGCACCTTCTAATATTACAGATAGAATCCGTCATTTTCAACAGTGAACATGTATTTCTTCTTAGCATAACGCGTTTTCTTTTCTTATTTACAATAAGAAAAGCAGCCCCTTTTAAAATATGGCTGCTTCTAATACACTTTACTCTTTCGCTTTTTTCTCTTTCTCTGCCCTTACAAACTCGTGGAACATCTTCATTAAAGCACGCTTTTCAATCCTTGATACGTAGCTTCTAGAAATACCAAGCGCCTTAGCGATTTCCCGCTGTGTTTTCTCCTTATCTAGCCCAAGTCCAAAACGTTTCACAATCACTTCTTTTTCTCTTTCGTCTAAAATATCGATATACTCTTTAATTTTTTCTAACTCCATACTAAGCTGAATCATATCAATTACATCTTCAGACTCTGATTTTAATATATCAATAAGCGATATTTCATTGCCCTCTTTATCTTGCCCAATCGGATCATGAAGTGAAACATCTTTTTTCGTTTTCTTTAGTACACGTAAATGCATCAAAATTTCATTTTCAATACAGCGTGCTGCATACGTCGCAAGCTTTGTTCCCTTTCCTGCAGAATAGCTCTCGATCGCTTTAATGAGCCCGATCGTACCAATTGAAATTAAATCTTCTGCATCTTCTCCTGTGTTCTCAAATTTTTTAACGATATGAGCTACAAGCCGTAAATTATGTTCAATCAAAAGATTTCTCGCTTGAGCATCACCTTGCTCCATTAACTCTAAGTACTTTCTCTCATCATCTGATGATAACGGCTGCGGGAACGCATTATTCTTTACATAAGAAACAAAGACAAACACTTCTCGAACCATATATCCAATTGCGGCGAATAGACTCAAACCTTTCACCTCCGCCAAAATAGTGGTCTTTATTATGTGTATGTAGGCGTGAGGTTGTTTGTGTCTGTACAGTTTATTTATAAAACTCAACACTTCTAACATTTAAAATATTTTATTGTTATATTATAATTAAAAGAAATTGTTATTTATATATGAATATGCTATTAAAGGGGACACTATTCATGATTACATTAGATCGATTATTAAATGTAACAATTTATTTAGGGGGATTTTTACTTTTCATTTCGTTCATTACTTTTGTTATTAAAAGAGGGCCTGATTTATTATTTTTTCAATTTGGAATTTCTTTATTTTTTGGAGCTCAAATTATAACTGGAATGAAATTTTTTCATAACTATGGTTTTTCCTTTCACTCAAAACTAGAACTACTTATCTTTATTCTCTATGTAATTGGAATTATTACATGTATACTATTTTTCTTTCACTTTCAAAATCCGTATCGAATTTTTTTATTAATTTGTAGTTGTTTATTTTTGACTGGATCCAATTATTACTTTAAAGAAACATTAAAGTTTAATAAAAAATTTCCAAAGCAACATAAAACCTTTTTAAATACACAAGAAGAAGACTCTTTTCCAAAAGAAGTTCGTAAATTTTCAGAAGACTACAATACTATAATAAAAAATGAGTTTTATGAAATACCCATGATTCCTACTGAATTACATATTACAAGCAAAACAGATTCTTCCCGTAGTACATCTTTCTTAGTTGAACTTCAAACTAACGAGAATGAAATTACCGATGACTCTGTACAATTAACTCAATCAGACCGTTTTTATGTAGTGTTAAATACACCAAAAACAAAAATAGCAAGGATAGTATATGAAGGGCAGAATTTTTTCACATTTACAGTCACACTAAAGGCTCTTAATTTACAGCAAGAACCGGAAATTCATAATATGTTTTTAGAAATAGATAAACGTAGAGCAATGAATCTTCTTAATTTTGAAATTAAAGCCCATACTAAAGAATGGAAAGTAACATTTAAAAACGATAGTTCTCATTCCGATCTTCCTATCACATTTACTTTTGAAAAACGAACAGGCAAATTATAAAAATAAAAAGAGTTATTTTTATATTCTTTGAAAAATAACTCTTTTTATTTTACTTACTCCAAATCTTTCTCCCAGTTTGAGCATCAATATAACGAATTTCCCGACTACAATCAAAAGGTTCTTTATGTTTTTCATCTGTCGTTTGTTTGTACAGTAGTTTGTACTGGGTTTCCTCTGCATCATGATCTAAAAACCATTCTAATTTAACTCGGATAGCCTCTCTGTATATTTCTAACGCTTTTTCTTTTGTTACTTTTGGTGTTGTTTCATATGTAAGTAATTCTTTTATAAAGTTGCCAGACTCTCCAGAGTAGTGCATCACAGCTCCATTTTCTGCATTGATGTTGATCATAATATATTTCCGCTCTACGTGAATGTCATTTACATAGATTGAAAAGGAAAACCTCTCTATCCCCTCTTCCTCCTCATAATTATCCCAAAGTTGAACATACTTTGTCGCATCTCGGATAATATGCTCTAAAAATTGAAGTGCCTTGCTTAAACATTGCTCTCTTGATAAGATTGTTTTCCTTTTTTTCTCATCCTTCCACATAAAAAAAGAAAGCAATTGATTTGTTTCTTTATCTAGAGTAATTACAACGAATTCATTATGTTTCAACATTGGAAAATGTTTTTTATAAAACTCATCCATTGAATATGAATCCTTCTCTTCTATTTCTTTTTGTAATTCTTCTTTTAATACAAATTTTATCCGGACTTCATCCTCATCTACTTTTTCATCTATTTTGACAAACTTCCCCTTGTCCCAATCAAATAAATCAAACACATCTTTTTTTTGACTACTCTTTAGCGGTTTATCAACAAGTACTGTAGAAGGTAATTTATAGTGTTCTGGCCCATATAAATCTTTACCTGTACTTGCATCAATAAACGCATGACTAGGCTCTGGTTCATATACAAGATGGTACCCTTTTACTTCTTCCCCGTTTTCATACTCACATGAAGAGTATGTTAAATCTACAAATACAAGTCTCATATCTTGTCTAGCTTTCAAATTTTCTAAAACGATATTCTCCCCAACAATTTCACTTGGCCATAACGTTTTTTTCTCTATGGCTTTTTGTCCATTGTAATGAAAATGCACAACATTACCTGAAGGGTGCACTCGCACAACACACCCAGTATTCGGCAATGGATAGCTATTCACTTCTTGCATATAATTTACTTCTTTCCAACCGCGCCTGTCGTCCTTAACCGTTACATATGTATAGAATTCATATCCTTCTTTTGTATATTTTTTTAAGAATGTATTTGCAACCTCTCTTGCTTTATTCTCCTCTATCGCTCCCTTATCACTCGAAAAAGAATTTCCATCATCTATCCTAAATTCAATTAAATTACCAGTATGTCTA
Source organism: Bacillus sp. Root131 (assembly GCF_001429475.1). NCBI lineage: Bacteria > Bacillati > Bacillota > Bacilli > Caryophanales > Bacillaceae > Bacillus > Bacillus sp. Root131. Next base: position 135,269 of record NZ_LMJQ01000042.1, on the reverse strand, counting down.
TTTAATGTAATTTGTATCTGTTTCTCCTCATCATCTTTATGTCCCCACCATAATAGATGATACGGGTCATCAACCCCTTCTTGATCATCTACAACAAGCCTATATTCATCTGGAATTTCAATAATATGAGCTACGTGCTCTTTTCTTTCTTTATCTTTTTGATTCACCATACCCTCTCCTTCGTTACAATTTAAGGTAATTATAACAAAGAAAACCAAAACTTATTAACAAAAAAAGACTAGAGATATCTCTAGTCTTCTACTTCGTCTCACGATGTAACGTTACTCGCTTTAATCGTGGACAATATTTTTTTAATTCGATACGTTCTGGATTGTTTCGTTTATTTTTTTTAGAAATATAATTACGATCACCGCACTCCGTACAAGCTAATGTAATATTTACACGCATAGGTAATTCTCCTTTCTTTCAAAGATCGCAAACTAAAACGTAATGATTACGATTTATATATTATAAAACTTCATTCTATTTGTCAATTGCAAAAACAAGAAGATTCTATTTAGAATCCCCTTGTTTTTATAGTTAAATAAATTTTATTAAAACGATTCGTATGTAACAAACTCACTAATTGGCTTTCGATATCCTCTTGGACGAACTTTAGTCGTATCACTTTTCCCTATCGTAATCATTAAAACAGGTATTACATGCTCTGGCATATTTAATTCACTTTGTACTGCTTTTTCATCGAAACCAATCATTGGACATGTATCATAGCCATAATATTTAGCTGCGTACATAAAAGTCATCGCACTTAACGAAGCATTTCTAATCGCTTCATCCTCCATGAAACGCTCTCCTTTTCCTTCATATAAACCTTTCGTTTGCCTAATGGTATCTTCATATTCGCATTCATCAATCATTTTTAAAACTTTCATACCGAAGTAAATATTTTCAACATTTTGGTATGCTCTTTTATCACCACAAACGAGCACTACCGCTGATGCACTCGATACTTTATATTGACCGAACGCTAATTCTTTTAATCTTTCTTTTCGCTCTTGATCACGAATTACAACATAATGTGTGTGCTGCAAATTATAGCAAGATGGAGAAAGCTTAGTTAACTCAAATATTTTTTTAAAATCCTCATCAGGGATTTCTATACCTTGTATAAATTTCATTGCAGAACGTCTAGCAATTGCTAATTCTTCAAAGTTCACCATATATCCTCCTTAATAACTATAAATTTAAATATACATTAATTTATACAAATGGATAAATCAAATGAAAACACTTTAAATCCGAATAATAATTATGATTAACAGCAAAAAAGACAAAAAGCTGAAACAATTAGTTCATACGAAATTCACACGAATCTATTACTATAGAAATTGTACATAGTGAACTTATTAACAATCACGTTTATTTATATAGAATCTTACTCGAAAGGAGTTGAAAGTATGAAAACTAAATATCGCTTTATGATCTCATCATTTGCTGCTTGTGCTTATATGATTTGGTATTTAGTATAATAACAACCTCACTTGTAAATAGGAAAAGGTGTGTATATAAATGGAATATAATCAATCAACAGTTAACTACTGGAAAGCTTTTGTATTACCATATACATTTGCTTTAGAAGAGTTAAAAACTAAATTTGAAATTATGAACCGGGAAGCTCAATTCCTAGAGGATTACAACCCGTTTGAACATATAAAAACAAGACTAAAACAACCTGAAAGTATTATTAAAAAGCTAGAACGCAAAAGCTTATTACCAACAGTTGAAAACGCTCAAACACATTTACAAGATATTATTGGTATTCGTATTACATGTTGCTTCGTAGAAGATATTTATCATTTGAAAGAAGTCATTCAAAAACGCGAAGATATGGAAGTCATTGAAGTAAAAGATTATATCGCTAACCCAAAACGAAACGGATATAAAAGTTTACACATGATTATTAAATATCCTTTATCACTAAATTCTGGTACAAAAGATGTATTTGCAGAAATTCAGTTACGTACACTGGCAATGGACTTTTGGGCAAGTTTAGAACACAAACTTTATTATAAATATGAAGGGAAAATACCGGAGTATTTAAAAGATGAACTACATGATGCAGCAATGAAAGCTGAAGATCTTGATAATAAAATGGCCACAATTCGTCAAGATATTGATGATATTGAGGCATGCTCAAATCAAATTATGCTACCACTATAAAAAAAGGTTCTCGCCAATGAGAACCTTTTTTCTACCAGTTTGGGAAGTACGACCCCCACACTTATGAAAGTTTCACGTTATTTTTTCTCTATTGTTCGAACCTCTTCAATCTTCCATTTATCATCTTCTTTTCCAAGAGCATACTGTACTTTCTTTTGAAGAGTGATACTGTCATCTACTTCCTTTTCTTTCGTTTCAACAATAACATACCCTACTTTACTAGCTTTCATATCTATATGTTCCAATTCAATTTTCTTATTTCCCTTTTGAAATGCGGCTTCTTTTTGTGTTTTTAAGTCTTCAGCACTAGGCATCTTCTTTGAAAATAACTCCATATGTTCTGCAAGATTTTTTTCATTCGTCGTTCGCACAAATGTATTCATAACATCTTGAATAGATCTCTCTTCTTCTTTTGTTATTTGTACCTTTTCCTCAGTTTTTTTAATAATAGATTTTTGTTCTACGTTATTCTCTTCTTGTTGACATCCAACTAGTAATACTACAAATACTAGAAGGAATCTTAATTCCCTAAATAATTTTTTCATATTCCCAACTCCTAAAAAGAAAAGTGAGGCAGTTCGCCTCACTTTCGCTCTTAATTATCGTCTTCCTTTATTCGGATCGCCGCCGCCAACAATATCAAAGACACGTTTCGCTATATTTGTATTCTCTTGAACGCCAGAGAATAAGTATTTACCTGGACCAAATGCATACACGTTTACATCTTCCCCTGTATGCCCGCCTGTTGTCCAGCCTGTAACCGAGCGTTTATTGAAAATATCTTCAATTGCATTATCAATCTTTGTTACATCTTTTGACGGAGCTATATCATTTACAGCTTGAATTTCTTCTGGAGTTAATTGTAAATCAATATATTTTTTTAATGTTTCTTCTACATTTGCACCTTTTGCAATCTCATTTGCCATAAAGTCTGGTGTGCGTTTTGCAGCTTTAATTGGATCTACTTTAAAGTTATACTCGCCATTGGCACCTAAAGATAATCCACCTGTAGCGTGGTCTGCCGTTGCAACAACTAACGTATTTTTATCTTTTTTCGCAAACTCAATCGCTGCTTTGAAAGCTTTTTCGAAGTCTTCCATTTCACTCATTGCACCAACGATATCATTATCATGTCCAGCCCAGTCGATTTGACTTCCTTCCACCATTAAGAAGAAACCATTTTTATTTTTGTTCAAACGCTCAATTGCTGCATTAGTCATTTCTTCTAATGAAGGTGTTTTATCATTACGGTCAATCATTTTATCTAATCCACCTGGTGCAAATAAACCAAGAATTTGATCATTTTTATCATTTAACAATTGATCTCGATCCGTTACATAGCTATAACCAGATTTCTTAAACTCTTCTGTAAGATTACGATCTTTTCTAACAAAGTTCTTTACGCCGCCGCCAAGCATAACATCTACTTTATGCTTCCCTTTAATTTTCTCATCAAAATAATCATTTGCAATTGCGTCCATATTTTTACGGCTAATGTCATGCGCACCGAAAGCAGCTGGTGTTGCATGTGTAATTTCAGAAGTTGCAACAAGTCCCGTTGATTTCCCTTTTTCTTTCGCTTGCTCAAGAACCGTTTTCACTTCCGCTTTATCATTATCAACTGCAATTGCAGCATTATATGTTTTAATCCCTGCTGACATAGCTGTTGCTGCTGATGCAGAGTCTGTAATATTTTCATGTTCATCTTCTGGGTATGTTTTTTGTGTTCCTACAAGATGCTTATCAAATTCTGTAGATTCCATTTCAAAAGTTTTTGGATTATCTTTCATATACCGGTGAGCCGTCATATATGAAGGGCCCATACCATCCCCAATTAATACGATAACATTTTTAATCTTTGCATTGCTTCCGTTCTCATCTGCATTAACCTCACTAGAACGAGTAAAATTCCATGTTGCTACCGAAGTAACTGCTAATGATGCCACAACTGCAAATGGCCATGCTTTTTTCACAAACTTTTTCACTGTCTTGTCCCCCTAATTAGGTTATTCATTTCCCACTATCAAATTTAATGGAAGACTATTAAGAGAAAATTAGCTGTATGTAAATTTTTTGTTAACTTATGTAAATATCAGTTATAATTTGTATAACTTTGTCTTTTCGTATCAACTATCCTGCCCTTTACAATTTAAATATAAACAAGTTGGATTTCATTTAACGTAAATCTCTTTTTTTACATTTTGACTCTATGTTTATGAAAATAAATAGAAATGCGGTGAGCCTTTATGAAAATAGTAAAGCTAAATGAATCTTTTATTTTTGAATTACTTAATCTTTGCAAATCTGTTGGATGGTTACACGATGAAATTTTTATGAAAAAACAATTCGAAATGTATCTTTCTATCGGCACACTTGTAGGTTACATTCATGAAAACAAACTCATTGCGACTGGAGGAGTATTTCCCTTTACAAGTAACTTCACTTCCATTGGTATGTTAATCGTTCACCCTAATTTTCAAGGACGCGGAATCGGGCGCATGTTGCTAAATCATTGCTTGGAACAAATTCATCCAAAACAACCCATTGCACTTATTGCGACAAAAGCTGGCGAACCTCTATACACATCATGCGGATTTCAAACAGCAACAACGATTCATCGTTTTGAAAAGCAAACTATTAAGACGTACCCTTCTCACTTACAACAAGTACAAGAAGAAGACCTTATATCTCTTACTTCTCTCGATCAAATTGCAACTGGTATGAATCGTTCTCTACTTTACTCTTTGCTATTACCAAGGGCCGTACACTCTTTTAAAATTGAAAGAAATAACTGTATAGAAGCTTTTTCATTATGCATACGAAAGGGCAATATATTATGTATCAATCCACTTATCGCCAAGCAAGAAGAAGATTCTATTCAATTATTAAAAAAGATATGTGAATGTTGGAATGGTATAGTACGAATTGATGTCCCACACTCACAATTTACATTTCGTCAATTTCTTCAAACAGAAAATTTCCAAGAAACGCTCCTTTCACCTCTTATGATAAAAAATGGTAGCCAACTTCCTGGAAATCGTAATATGCTATTTGCTATGATAGATACAGCGTTATGTTAGAAAGGAGACACCTAATTGAAGCGATTTAGCTATTTTATGGTAGGTTGTCTTACTCTTACACTATTAGTAGGATGTAGTGCAGCAGAAAAGCCAGTAGAACAAGTAAAGCAAGTTAAAAATACAATTACAGCGAAACTAGCTACCGAGGAAAAAATGGTAGAAATAGATGGTCAAACCATTTACTTTAAAAAGATTGGTAATGAAAAACCACCTTTACTTATGATTCATGGCTTTGGAGGGTCATCAGATGGTTTTCAAAAGATCTACTCCGATTTAGCAAAAGATCATACAATTATTTCTGTAGATGCTTTGGGATTCGGGCGCTCATCTAAGCCAATGGATTTTTATTATTCTTTTCCAACTCATGCAAATTTGTATTATAAATTAATGAAAAAACTAGGATATGATTCATTCGCAATACTGGGGCATTCCATGGGGGGAGAAATTTCTCTAAATTTAACATATTTATATCCTGAAGCAGTTACTCACCTTATTTTAACTGATGCTACAGGTGGCCCTCATACATTCGTTAATAAACAAGGCTCACCAAAACCACAATTGTCGACTGATTTAAATGCCGTTTCTTCTATTACAGATTATGATGAGAGCAAAGTGAAATTCAAACGTAATGATGAAGAACATTATAACAAAATGAAACTATGGCCTAGACGTCTTAAAATTAATGCGAATGAAATGAAACAGCCAACTTTAATTATATGGGGCAGAAATGATAGTAGCGTTTCTTGGAAAGAAGGAGAAACGTATCATCAATTCTTAAAAAATAGCACTTTACATATTATTGAAAAAGGTTATCATGCACCATTTCGCCAAGAACCACAAGAATTTGTCGGGTATGTACAAGACTTCTTTAAGAACAATCCGATCAAAATTGAAAAATAACATAAACGGGTATCTCATTGTGAGATACCCATTTTCATATATTAAGCAGCTTGCTTTTGGCGTTTTTGAGTTTTTGATCCTAATACTTTCGGGATAACGAAGCCATCCATTCCAAATTTCCCAGCGTTCATACCGGCAACAAGAACAAACATAGATAAGATAACCATCTCAGGATTCACACCAATTGACCCACTAAACATATAGGAAAAGTTCATTACAAGACCAAAAAAGACCGCTGTTTTTGTTAAACAGCCTACAATTAAACCAATTCCGACTAAAATTTCTCCCCATGTTACAAGCGTATTAAACAAATCTACATTTGGAATTGCAAACTCTTGTAAGAATGATGCCCACCAAGATTGAACAGCCGGTTGTGCGCCTTTAGATTTTTCAATTGCGCCTTGCAAATAACCTGTTGCATCGAATCCTTTTCCTTGTAGTTTACCGATTCCAGCCATTAACCATGTGTAACCAAGATATACTCGAATTACTGCTAATGCAAAAGAAACTGCTTTGTTTTCTCTTAAAAATTGAATAACCATATCTTCCTCCTAAAGTTGTAATTAAGTTAGTTACAGTTAATATAATAACATTAGTTACTTATTTTTCAAACGTTAATTATGAATAATTCATGACATATGTATGAAACATTAAAAACTAACGTTTATATAGTAACTTTTATTACCTGTAAAAACTTGAACATATCATACCACAGGTGATAATCATTTTCATTGAAAAAAATGTAAAAAAATTGTGAGTTAAATGTGAAACACGTTTATTCGAATATAGAATAAACGTGTTTCACACTAATTATAGAATCGAAATGTATGTGTCTCCTCATCAATTAAACTCGATTCTTGAAACGCTTCTTCTAACGTTTTCCCATGGTTAATAACCCCATAAAATAAGCGTATAGTAAACATAAGTGCTGCATTTCCATCTACATAATTAATCGATCCAATATATGATTTCGCACCACTATGTAAAAAAGATTTTGCTAGATTTTGCTCCCCTAACGTGCACCCACTATTTACAATATGTGTATTATGCAATTTTGCATATTTATAAATTTCTGCTGCACCAAAATACCCTCTCGGTTCATCTTGTTCATATACTTCTTCGCCTAACTCTTCCATGACAAACTTCCCTTCTTCACCATGAAAGCAAAAAATAATATAATTAATATTGTTAAATAAGTTCTTTCCAGAAAGAACTTCCACAAAATCTTTCGGTCTACCAATCCAATATGTCACAACCCTTGCACCAAAATATTCAAGAGATGCTCGGATTGATTGCGCCTCTAAATCCGAATTAAAACCAATTACTAATGCAATATTCAACATACAACCCCCATTCTATAATCAGCCCTTATCAATCAGACTTTTATGGGATAAAGCCATTTCATATATACCTGTTTCTTTCAAAAAATCTGATCTAGTTAAAACGACTTTCTGTAAATATTGTCTATATGCTGTAATTGTTCCATCATGAGATACAATGCAAATTCTTTCAGCACTCAGTTCATAACACCAAAGAAGAAATTCATCTACTATTTGCTGAAAACTATTCTCTGAAATAGTGTTTATACCTTCCTTCCATAACTGATTATTTGAGCTTTTCTCTATCGAAAAATGCGGAAATAACTTTGTTATCATTCCCTGCTCTACTATATAATCGCACGGTAATGTTTTCGCTTCTTCTCGATAAGGAAAAATACGCGGAGATACATATGGATGGACGATTTTTTGACAAGCTACTTTCGCACTCCATATTGTCGCCGTTTGTAAAGTTCTAAGTGTAGGACTAACAATTAATATATCCGTTTCCTGCAATGGTACATCGCATTGAATTAAATTAGCCTGATTCCTTCCTTCATCCGTCAATGACGGATGCAGCACTTGTAAACTTGATGGCAAATCCCTTGTATGTTCCCCTTCCCCGTGCCGAACAAAGACAATTTTCATCCCCTTCCTCCTCTCATTATGTAATCCTCTTACATATTTCTTCCCTATCTCATACTTTATTCCTGCTGTATAAAAACCTATATGTAAAAAAGGTTTGACATGAATGTTTGTAAAATATTACAATATCACATGTAAAAAACTTTTTACACCGAAAGGAGAATTACATATATGAAATGGATAATTGTCTTTATTGGAATGATTGTATGGGGATATATAAACGGCTTCTTTAGTAGTGATAAAACTGCTAATCCTTGGATTACAGATGATGAACGTGAAACAAAAATTAAACAAAAAGCAATTACGGCAAGCTGGTCCGGTGTTTTTATGTTTTGTACCATTAGCCTCTTAAATAAATGGTTAGGTTTAAGCACAAACGATAAATCACCATACTTACCAGACCCTATCGCAGCTATTTTAAAGGAAAATGTAGAGTTACAAGTTTTACTCATGCTATTTGTTATGTATGGAATATTTTACTTACATTATCGAGGAAAATTAAGTGCCTAACTTCTAACTCATGATTATCCTCCTAAATGGTTATAGTAATCATGACAAAATGAAAGGAGAGATATAAACATGAGTAACTCGAATGAATTTTTAGATACACTACATGAAAAACAAGCAAAAGATGAACAAAATAGAAAGCGCCAAGGGAACGGAAACCCAGCGAAAAAAAAGCCAAATAAAACACATAAATAACAGTAAAAAACTGCCTAAAACGATCTTTTAGGCAGTTTTTTATTCTTCTTTCACCGAGATAACATTTTCCCAATTCCATTTCTCATAATACCACTCTGGTACATCTATATTTTCAATCCACTTCTTTTCCTGTTTCCCATCTTTATGAGCAAGCCATACATCCGCTTTCTTACGGTCTGAACGTATCCAAATTAATTGATTACTCTTCTTCATGAAGATCGGGTGGTAATCCCCTTGCTTGTTCGTTTTCTTTGTGATTTGATGCTGTGCATTACTTGTACTATCGACCTCATATAAAGATGGTAGTGGCCTTTTTTCTGGTGGAGTTTCTATTCCTGCCTCTTTTGCTCGTGAAACGATAATTACTCTATCGTTCTTCCATACAAAATCCCAATCAACATATCCTTTCGGCGTAAATATGTTCTGCTGAAGTGCTGGCAATTCCTTTACTTTTAAATGTTTATTTTCTAATGCCACTCTTCCGCTCCCTTCAATATAAGCTAATATATTTTTTGATGGTGACCATTGAAACCATTGTTCGTTTAATAACATTTGATCTACTTTTTCAAACCGACTTCCATCTGCTCGAACTAAGCAAAGCGTATTACTATCAGCTGACCATGAAGCTGTCGGTACCGCTAAAAATGAAATCCACTTTTGATCTGGTGACCACTTAAAGCCACTTGCTACTAGCGCTAGAAAATCATCATGTTCATTTGGCAATGCATACAAATGCTTCATTTTGTGAGGATTCATATGTGCATCTTTTTGCACTTCATATAGCTGAGCCCCTGTCCATCCTGTTGGAAGTAAGTGCGCTTCAGAGGATACAAGAAAGTTCTTTCCATCAGGATACCATGCATAATCACCCACACCAGCCGATACATTTTCAAAATCTGCATTCTTTTTTTCTACATCAAATGTATTCAATGTACCTGTAAATATAAATGCAATTATATTTTCTGTTGGTGACCATTGATAATTCGATGCTTCTGAGTGAAACGGTGTAACTTTCTTTCCATCTTTCAGCCGATATAACTCAAGAATATTTTGTTTCTTCCCTTTTACATATGCCAGCCATTCTCCATCATGTGACCACTTTGGCCCTGTTATGTTCTCTCCTTTTGTAAGTTGTTTTTCTTTCCCATCAACTTTAATCCAAAGGTTATGATGACGAATAAAAGCAACTTTCACACTATTATTTTCTGCGCTAGTAATAGTGATAGAACATACAAACATAAACAACACTACACTACCACTTACTATTAGCCTTTTCATACCATCACTCCATTTCCCTCATAGCATTCCTCACTTTCTTCCTACAATATGTGAAAAATATCGATTCGACATAATCAGAAAAAATTCCCCAAGAAATTTTCAATTCATAGAGGATTGGTATGAATTATGTCGAAAGTATAGTTTAGCCAACATTTATATTTATAAGTTCTAACTAAAATGTAAGATTACATTTCTGAATATTGGAACTTTTTTATTAGGGGGAGTATCAATGAAAAAAACTACATCTACACTATTAAGCATGGCGCTTGTCTTTTCTAGTTTTGGAGCTTTAAGCGCTCATGCTGAATCACTACAAAAGGAGAAGCAATTTAGTCCACAATTAAAAACAACGATTGAACAGTGGGGAGAACATAAAATTGCTCAAAATGTTGAAACGAAAACAACAAAAGAAATATCAGTAATTGTAGAATTGCAACATGCACCTCTCGCTGCTCAAAGTAATATTCAGCATGCTCCAGATTTACAAAATAGTAATGCGCAGTCTTATCATGCTGAGCTAAAAAAAGCACAAGAAGATACGACTAAGAAAATAAAAGAAAAAGCACCTGGTGCAAAAATTAAAGAAGTGTATAATACGTTATTTTCCGGATTCTCTATTTCAGTTCCTGGAGATCAAATTACCTCTCTTGCCTCTTTACCTGAAGTAAAAGCAGTCTATCCGAACTTAACATATAAATTGCATGAAACATCAAAAAGTACTACTAACGAAGAAGCACCAAATATCGGTGGACCGACAATTGGTGCACCTGACGCGTGGAATTTAAAAGATCCATCTGGCAAACCGCTTGATGGAAAAGGCATGAAAGTAGCCATTATCGACTCTGGCGTAGACTATACACACCCTGACTTAAAGGCAAATTATATCGGTGGATATGACACGGTTGATGAAGATAGCGATCCAATGGATGGTAACGTACATGGTACTCATGTAGCTGGAATTATTGCGGGTAATGGAAAAATTAAAGGCGTTGCTCCAAACGCTTCTATTCTAGCCTATCGTGTAATGAATGACGGTGGAACTGGTACAACAGATGATATTATCCAAGGGATTGAGCGAGCGATTCAAGATGGTGCGGATGTGTTAAACCTCTCCCTTGGGCAGGATTTAAATGTACCTGATCAGCCTGTAACATTAACGTTAGAACGAGCAGCGAAACTTGGTGTTACTACTGTCGTTTCAAATGGAAATGACGGACCAAAACCTTGGTCTGTTGATGCTCCCGGTAACGCAAGTAGTGTCATTTCTGTTGGAGCATCTACGGTTTCTATCCCGTTTCCAACATTCCAAGTAGCTGGTTCCAGCAAAACATATCAAGGGTTACCGTTATCAAAATCCGATTTTCCAATAGGAAATGATCCCCCTCTTGTATACGTTGGTTATGGCAATCCAAGTGATTATGCAAAACAAGATGTGAAAGGGAAATTCGCACTTATTTTACAAGGTACTTCTAGTACATTAGTAAAGGCAGAACAAGCGAAACAAGCTGGTGCACTTGGTGTGTTATTAATCTCTAGCGAAAAAGAAATTAATATGATGCCGGAATATTTTTCACGTGAACATCTAGCTGTCCCAGTAATGCAATTATCAAATACAAATGGGGAAGAATTAAAAACTTTAATTACAAAACGAAAGAAAAATATAAAAATTGGACAACCAAAGCAAACAGAACTTATCGGTAACTTTAGTTCAAGAGGACCATCACAAGGAAGTTGGCTAATAAAGCCTGATGTTGTTGCACCTGGAGTACAAATTACTAGTACAGTACCGCGAGGCGGCTATGAATCGCATAACGGAACAAGTATGGCTGCTCCGCAAGTAGCTGGAGCGGTTGCCCTCTTGCGTCAAATGCATCCTGATTGGACGACAGAACAATTGAAAGCGGCTCTTGCTAACAATGCAAAAACATTACATGATGTCAATGAAAATACATACCCTGTTATGGCACAAGGATCAGGTTTAATTAGCATTCCGAAAGCAGCTCAAACAAATGTATTAGTAAAACCTAACAATGTCAGCTTTGGTCTTATTAAGCCAAATAGCGGAAAAGTAAAACTGACGCAAAATGTTACATTACAAAACCTTTCTAGTAAAAAGAAAAGTTTTTCAACTCGTGTGGAGTTACTAGATGCAAACACAAACACAAAAGTAAAAGCTTCTGTCCCTTCATCGATTAGCATTCAACCGAATAGTAGTACCGAAAAACCATTTACTATCACTGTAGATAGCTCACTACCACAAGGTGTGTATACTGGAAATGTATATGTAAAAGAACAAGGGGCAAAAGAAGAAATTCGAATTCCATTCACATTTAGTATCGAGCCTAAAGATTATAAACGTATCGATGGACTTGAAATTATTAATTCTACTTTTAGCCCAAATGGCGACCACGTACTAGATGATAATCTCATCAACTACTATTTAGTTGCGCCTGTGGATGATGTAACATTGCATGCAAATTTAGTTACGAAAGAACGTGTAACGTATCAAGGGATTATCCATCAAGCTAAAAATGCAACTCCTGGATACAAACCTTTCAAATGGAATGGTACAAAAACCGATGGCACTCCTTTAGCTGACGGGCTATATCAAATCGAAGCAGTTGCTTCTAATTCTGGCGGAGAAACAAAACAAACAGCTGCTGTATTTCTTGATCGAACTGCACCTAAGTTAACATACGAAGTTGACCAAGAAAATCTCGTAATTAGAGGAAAAGTTGATGATATTCTACTAGATTGGATGTCAGAATCTGGTTGGATAGCACCTGGTATTCCAGTGAGAATGCAATATGAAATTAACGGAAATGGTGTATGGGACCAGGCATTCCTGAACCCTTGGGAGAAAAGCTATGACATTTATTTCGATCGCACTCAATTACAAGAAGGGAAAAATACTATTCACATTGTAGCAACTGATGCAGCTGGCAATACCTCTAATTTAACTGTTAGTTTAGAAGTGAAATAAAGTGAAACTTTAATCAGTGGAGATTTCGTTCATCCCCACTGATTATTAGCCTTCACCAATCGGGAGTTACGGGCAGTTAATCTTCCCTCTCACTTCTTTACTCCAACCGAATTTTGAGGTAGGAATTTTACTGCTAATTAACACGGGATAAAAAATTTTTGTTGACAATTTTTTTAATATAGTTTTATAATACAAAACATAGTTTAGTTGAACGAATTATATATCGGCTTTGAAGGAATACTAGTAGCGACTTATATCACTGTCTCAGAGAACTGATGGTTGGTGCGAATCAGTACATATACAAGCGTGAATTACAATTCTGGAGCTTCTTTCCCGTAATGCTTTTTATGCATGAAGAGAAAGACGGATCTTTCCGTTATCGTAAAGTGAGTGGTAAACAATTAGTTGTTTACAAATAGGGTGGTACCGCGATTTTTATCGTCCCTATCGGATTTTCCGATAGGGACTTTTTTGCGTCCATCCTCTTACACAATTTCATATATACGCGTTGAAAGAATCGCAGTAGTATCTTATATCCCTGTTACAGAGAGCTAATGGTCGGTGGAAATTAGCACATATATAAGTATGAATTACAATTCTGGAGCTTCTTTTTCGTAGTGCTTTTATGCATGAAGGAAAAGACGGAATTTTTCCGTTATCATTAATTGAGATGTAAGTATATTTCCACTTACAAATAGGGTGGTACCGCGATTCTTTCGCCCCTATCGGATTTTCCGATAGGGGCTTTTTCTATTTCTCACAGAAACAGATGTTAAATAATTCCGAATCTTATGATAAAATTTTATAAGCGCTTACAAATAATGAAAGGGGGTGATACAAGCTATTCGAAATCGATATTCAATTTTATTGAAAAAAAGGAGGATGTCTAAATGACAAAGAAAACAGAAATTCCATCGCATTTAAAACCATTTGTATCCACACAACATTATGATCAATACACACCGGTGAATCACGCTGTGTGGCGTTATATTATGAGACAAAATCATAGCTTCTTAAAAGACGTTGCTCATCCAGCCTATGTGAACGGACTACAATCATCTGGTATTAATATAGATGCAATTCCAAAAGTAGAAGAAATGAATGAGTGTTTGGCACCAAGCGGCTGGGGCGCTGTAACAATTGACGGACTTATTCCTGGCGTAGCATTCTTCGATTTTCAAGGACACGGATTACTACCGATTGCAACAGATATCCGGAAAGTAGAAAATATCGAGTACACACCAGCTCCAGATATCGTACACGAAGCCGCAGGACACGCACCGATTTTACTTGATCCTACATATGCAAAATATGTGAAACGTTTTGGGCAAATTGGTGCAAAAGCTTTCTCTACAAAAGAAGAACATGATGCATTTGAAGCTGTTCGTACATTAACGATAGTAAAAGAAAGCCCTACTTCTACTCCTGATGAAGTTAAGGCTGCTGAAAATGCTGTAATTGAAAAACAAAACTTAGTTTCTGGTTTATCGGAAGCTGAACAAATTTCACGTCTTTTCTGGTGGACAGTAGAATATGGATTGATCGGAAATATAGATGATCCAAAGATATATGGTGCTGGTCTCCTTTCTTCTGTTGGCGAAAGCAAACATTGCTTAACAGACGCTGTAGAAAAGGTTCCATTTTCTATCGAAGCATGTACAGGGACAACTTATGACGTAACAAAAATGCAACCACAACTATTTGTTTGTGAATCCTTTGAAGAATTAACAGATGCGCTTGAAACATTTTCTAAAACAATGGCCTTTAAAACAGGTGGAAAAGAAGGTTTAGAAAAAGCAATTCGCTCTGAGAACTATGCAACAGCTGAGCTAAATAGTGGATTACAAATTACAGGTACATTTAGCGAGACAATTGAAAACGATGCAGGTGAATTAATTTACATGCGAACAAATTCGCCAACGGCATTAGCGCTTCATAATAAACAGTTAGCGAATCATTCTACTTCTGTACACAGTGACGGATTTGGAACACCGATTGGATTACTCACTGAAAATATTGCATTAGAAAATTGTACAGACGAACAACTACAATCATTAGGAATTACAATTGGAACTATCGCTGAGTTTACTTTCGCAAGTGGTATTCATGTAAAAGGAACAGTAACAGATATTGTGAAAAACGATAAGAAAATTGCTCTTATTTCCTTTATCGATTGCACAGTTACTTATAACGCCCGCGTTTTATTTGATGCTTCATGGGGCGCATTTGATATGGCTGTTGGCTCACAAATCACTTCAGTATTCCCAGGTGCCGCAGATGCCGCAGCATTTTTCCCAATGGATGAAGAAGTTCAAGGACTTCCTGCTCCACTTGTACTGAATGAACTTGAACGTATGTATCAAACAGTGCGAGATATTCGAAGTGAGGGGATTTTACACAACGCGCATATCGATCAATTAGTAGCAATTCAAGAAGTATTAAATAAATTTTATGCGAAAGAATGGTTGCTGCGCCTTGAAATATTAGAGTTACTTTTAGAGCATAACAAAGGGCATGAAGCATCGGCAACTTTACTACAACAACTTTCTACTTTCACAACTGATGAAGCTGTAACACGCCTTATTAACAATGGTCTTGCTTTACTTCCAGTAAAGGATGTGAAAAATGATGCTAAGATTAACTGAAGAAGAAGTTCACGAAGAATTATTGAAGGTAGATAAATGGATGGTAAAAGATGAGAAATGGATTGAACGAAAATATATGTTTTCCGACTACTTAAAAGGAGTCGAATTTGTCTCTGAAGCCGCCAAACTATCAGAAGAACATAATCACCATCCATTTATCCTTATCCAGTATAAAGCAGTTATTATTACTTTGTCATCTTGGAATGCAAAAGGTTTAACGAAACTAGATTTTGAGCTTGCAAAACAATTTGATGAACTATTTTTACAAAACGAAAAAGCAATTATAAGAAAATAAAAAAGAGAAGCCTTTTTAGGCTTCTCCTTTTATTTTGAAATGGATACAATGTCCAAATGGATCCTGGGCTTGTAATATTCCATCTTTGTACGTAGCAATCTTGCCAATATTTTTTAAGCTTTCACATACTTGCTCTTTTTGTTTTTCATTCGCTAGTACAACTGTGAAATATTTTAAACCAACAGAACCTGGCATTTGCGGTGGTACCCCTTCACCTTGCCATGTATTTAAACCGATATGGTGATGATAACCACCTGCAGATACGAACAACGCTCCATTACGAGCTGGGATCGTTACTTCAAAACCAAGACCATCAACATAGAAACGTTTCGCTTCCTCTAAATCAGCTACATGGAAATGAATATGCCCCATCACAGTACCAGCTGGAAAGCCATTCCATGTACTTCCTTGTTGTAATAATTCTTCACCAGCTAACGGGTTACTAACAAATGGGAGTTCTCCATTCTCATCACGCCAAACTTCTTTTTGTCGATCATGATAAATTTCAATCCCGTTTCCATCTGGATCAGCTAAATAAAGAGCTTCACTAAAGTAATGATCGGCTCCGCCATGTAGTGGATATACCATCTCTACAAGATGATGAAGAACATTCGCTAAATCCTGCCTACTTGGTAATAAAATTGCGTAATGATATAACCCTGTTCTTCCTCTTTGCTTCGGAAAAGCTTCTTTCTTTTCTTCAATGATAAGAAGTGGTTCACCATTTTCATTCCCAAATGTAACGACTGCTTCTTCTTCTTTTAGCACCTTCATACTTAGTACTTCCGTATAAAACTCTAGTGATTTCTTTACATTAGATACGTATAAATGAACAACATCAAGTGTTGTATCGGGATGAAGTTGAAAACTCATCTTGTTAGCCCCCCCATTTAAATTAATTCTTCTTTGACATTTTTTCTTTTAAGAAATTATCTACAAAACCATCAGCTTTTGCAACAAATAAGTATGCACCCATTGCTAATAATGCAAGTTCTAATTCGAAACCAGGATTTTTTCCATCTCCCAATAAACCAGCTGACCATTTCACTTTTACGATTGCTCCAACCATAACAAGTGCAAATAATAATCCAATATATCTTACACCTAAACCTAGAATTAATAATAGACCTCCAACTAATTCAAACGTTGCTACACCGTATGCAAGTCCTCCTGGTAAACCAATGCTTGTAAACCATCCTGCAATATTGTCAATTCCTGATTGGAATTTTGTTAAACCGTGCATGAAGAATGTTACCCCTAACACGATACGAATAATTAAGTTACCAATATGTTGATTCATTTCATTCTCTCCTTTATAGTTTTCTTATACAAAACTTTTATTTACATTACAAAACATACACTAATTTTTTTTATTCGTCAATTCATTTTCACTGGGAAAAAATATATTTTTTTTGCTATGATACAAATAGTTGTTTACAAAAAGGAGCTTGATTTTATGAATATTGGTTCTGCAATACGTGAAATTCGTCAACGTAGAGGCATAACAATTGCACAAATTTGCGAGGGAACAGGTCTTTCTAAAGGATTTATGAGTCAGGTTGAAAATAATAAAACATCACCATCTATCTCAACTTTAGAAACGATCTCCAATTTTTTAAACGTTCCCCTTCCCTATTTATTGTTAGAGCAAAAAGATCGATTAAAAATTGTCAAAAAAGAAGAACGGAAATACAGTGTATACGGCAAAGATGAGCAAAGAATTGAACATGTTGCGGAGCAAGGGGGCCTTCGCCTATCTTTAGTAGAAATCCCTACTGGATTCCCGAAAGAAAACTCACCAAATGCCCATGAAGGGGAAGAATGTCACCTTGTATTACGCGGAAAACTAGAAGTTCAGCACGGTGAAGATATTGCAATTGTAGAAGAAGGTGATTCTTTCTCATGGAATGCATGCGTTCCTCATATTGTTCGTAATATAGGAGAAGAAACTGCATTATTACTCATCTCGAGTTATGCGGAAAATCGAAAACGTGTTTATTAAATAATAAAAAAAGAAGCCTGTTAAACAGGCTTCTTTTTTATCCCCTTATAATTCCATAACTTGTCCCAACTAGTACAGTCTTTTCATGCTGATTGCGATAAACTGACTCGATTGAAACTTTTTTATAGCCTTCCATTTGCTCAACATTTGTTAAAGTTAGTTCACAAGTGATCGTATCTCCTGTGAAAACTGGTCTAATAAACTCACTTACTAATTCTCTTGCTATGTAATGTAACTCTTCTCCCACTTTCGTCCCAATGCTAGCAGTCAATAAACCATGAACCATTAATCTTCCATTTTCATCGTATTCCACATGGTGTCTACCTTTATCACCGGTAATATTTGCAAATTCAAAAACTTCTTCCTCAGTAAATCTTCTTTCATATTTAAATACATCCCCAGCTTTTACACTCATTTTTATCCCCCTAATAATAAACAGAATTTTCTTTTATTTTATCATAAAACGAGCCTCAATCCATTCTCTATTATCAAAAGTCTCAAAATTACCTCGCTATACTTTTTTACTTTCCATTCATTTATCGGTGACCATCTCTTTTCGCGACTTGGTATCCATAATACGCACATGTTCCATTTCTCGATAGCTCTCTAACTTCAAATCCACAACTTCTATAAAAATCAAAATTGTTCGCTGATGTATGCGCAAACCAATCACCGTGGGGAAGTTTTTGCAGGCAAAGAGCTACAAGCTTCTTACCTAATCCCTTCCCTCTATATTCACACTTCACAACTAAATTTACTATGTTCGCAATCATAATTCCATCAGAAATGACTCTAACCATCGCAACCATCTCTTCCTCATCCCAAATTGTGAAAGCCCATGTTGAATTTTCGAATGCTATCGTAAATTTTTCAATTTGCCAAGAAGGGATATTATCATTACTCCAACCGGCATCTTCAAACAATGCTTTAATTGCATATGCTGGTACGCTACTCGTTCCCTCACGAATAATAAGTCCATTATGATAAATGTACATGTAATCCCCCCTTTATTTTCATATACCATTCTTCAAAAAATGCAATTTACCTTTAAAAAAGTAATTTTTCATCCAACACGTTTAATGGAATAAACAAGAACATCCATCCCATGAAATAAAGTTGTTTTCTCATAGCTGAGCCCTGTCTTTCTAGCAACAAATATTGAGGCGGGATGATTCGGGTTAATGAGAGAAATTAATTTATTCATTCGTAATGCTTGGAAACCGTAGTCTCGAAATGCTGCCGCCGCTTCTTTTGCATACCCTTTTCCCCAATACTGAGGAAGTAACCAATAACCAATTTCAATTTCCTCTTTTCCATCAATCTGCTGCTTTACCAGCCCTGCATGACCAATTCTTGTTCCCGTTTCCTTTTCAATCAATACAAATAAACCGAGACCGTTTTTATAGCTAGGAATGACCCACTCCTCCAAACTTTTTTTACACTGTATATATGTTTTTAACGTCCCATTTCCAATATAGCGCATTACCTTCTCGTTCCCCCATAGTGAAGCATAGAACTGTAAATCATCCATTGTATATTTGCGAATTTGTAAACGATCTGTATGAAACATGCCTGCACTCCTTTCCACTAATTTATTCTTAATTTCACGATCATGTTTTGTATGCATACGAAATGTTACTATTAATTATAAAGTGAAACTTTAATCAGTGGGGAATTTTGTTCACCCCCACTGATTATCAGCCCTCACCAATCGAGCATTTACGGGCAGTGGATCTCCCATCTAACTTCTTTGCTCTAGCTGAATTTTGAGGCGGGAGACTTACTGCCCGCAAATAGCGGGATAAATGAACCCACAATAAAATACAGAATATTCATTCTTAACGACTAAAAAAAGCAGTAGACAAATTTCGTCTACTGCATCCATATCATAACTAGTATTAAGAAAACTACAGTTGAGGGGGTGTAGGATTTTCAAATATACTAGATACTTATCCCGTTCTAACGGGCGGTAAACTTTCCAATTGTTTCAAGTGAAAAGTTTACCGCACATAAGAACTTCCTTCGTTCATTAAGATAGTATTGCTAAATAATCATATACACGCTTAGATTTCTCTCCACCCATTCGTGCATGCTGAAGAAGAGAAATGCCATGAGGACCAGATGCACGCAATGCTTCTGGTTGAGCTACTAAAATAGCTTGTACAACTTCTAATTCACCAAGCATAGCTGCTGCAAAAATATCCATCCGAGCACCCTTTTCTAGTAAATAAAGAGCAATATCTTTACGACCTACATGTGCCGATGCCCCTAAC
Source organism: Bacillus sp. Root131 (assembly GCF_001429475.1). NCBI lineage: Bacteria > Bacillati > Bacillota > Bacilli > Caryophanales > Bacillaceae > Bacillus > Bacillus sp. Root131. Next base: position 114,969 of record NZ_LMJQ01000042.1, on the reverse strand, counting down.
GCACTTTCCCAATCTGATCCACCCCAATTATAAGAGGCGTGAAGTAAGCTTGGCGATTCAACCAATAGCTCTTGTACTTTCTCTAAATCCCCGTGAGCTGCCATAACAAATTCTCTTACTAATTCAGTGGTAATACGCTCTTCTGTTTGCATCGCTCTTCTCCCCTTTTAGAAATTCGTTTCGGTGTAAAAAACGGCTTGTCACTTCCTTGAAAGATATCTACATCTATGCCAAATACATGTTGAAACATTTCATGGCATAGCACTTCTTCTGGTATACCATCATACTGAATCTTTCCTCGCTTTAATACGAGTAAACGATCGCTATATTGAGCAGCTTGGTTAATGTCATGTAAAACCATTATAATTGTCATTCCATACTCCTCATTTAATCGTTTCACAAGTTCCATTACTTCCAACTGGTGAACGATATCTAAAAAGGTTGTTGGTTCATCCAATAGTAAGACATTTGTACGTTGCGCTAGCGTCATGGCAATCCAAGCACGTTGCCGTTCCCCTCCTGATAAAGAATGTAAAAGACGATATTCATACCCTTCAAGATTTGTAACAGACAATGCCCAATCAACAATTTCTTCATCTTCTTTATTTAAGCGGCTACTCCATGATTTATGTGGACCTCTTCCGAACTCAATTAGTTCTTTCACTGTTAAATCTAATTGATGATCATGCATTTGTGGTAACATTGCTAATTGCTTCGCCACATCAGCACTCTTCATCATATGAATGTTTTTCCCATCTAAAATGATGTCCCCTTCGCTTTGTTTCAGTAGCCTTGCTATTAAACGAAGCAAAGTAGATTTTCCCGATCCATTCGGACCAATTAAACTAACGATTTCTCCAGCCTTAATATGTACATTCATATTTTGCATTTGAAATCTTTCAGAGTGTGCATAAAACACTTTGTTAACGGAAATCACGTTGTTTTCCTCCTCTATGAATTAAATATAAGAAGAACGGACCACCTAAGAAGGACAGTAAAATACCAACAGGCAATTCGATTGGATCGAACCAACTTCGAGCTATTGCATCCGCAAAAACAAGTAATACACCGCCGCCAAGGCATGATAAAGGTAGCAAATATCTATAATCATTTCCAACTAATAAACGTAGCATATGTGGTACGACAAGACCGACAAATCCAATAAGACCAGATACACTTACTGCAATTCCAGCTAATAATGTACTTACTACGATTAAATAAAACCGACTTTTTTCCACGTTATGTCCTAATAACTTTGCCATTTCATCTCCAAGCATTAACACTCGAATATGCTTAATGCCAAAGAAAGCTAATATAATGGCGAATATTGCATAATAAATAATCATGTTTAAATGTGCCCAACTTACACCACCAATACCACCCGCTAGCCACGGTAACACGGATTGTACTTTGTCACTATGTAATAACATTAATGCTGACGTTGCTGCACCAATTAATGCATTGATCGACACCCCTACTAAGACGATTCTTGAAGGTGGTGCCCCTTTTTGCCATGATAAAGCATAAATAACCATCGCTGTTATGAAAGCTCCTAAAAACGCCCCTAGTGGTAAAAAAGCTAGATGCTGTGGGAATAAAATCATGATGACAATTGCTACAAGGCCTGCCCCAGATGAAACTCCGATAATACCAGGATCTGCAAGAGGGTTTCTCATAACCCCTTGCAGCAGTGTACCAGATGCAGCTAAACATGTTCCTACTATAAACCCAACGAGCACTCTCGGTATGCGAAGATCCCATACAATTCGATGTACTGTCGAACCCTCATCTTGTATACCTGTTAGAATGTCTCGTACAGAAAAGGATAAACTTCCTGCGAAAAGACCGTAAAAGAGGCCTAGAATTGTTAATACAACTAAAGTAACTGCTATTATCCATCTTTTTTTCGCAAAAGGATGTTCCTTTTCTCTTACTACTTCACTACTTTCCATACGTATCATTTCCTTACATCTTGTATACTTTTATACATAAAGTCCATTGCTTCTGTAACTTTTGTCCCAGGATTAGATCCAAATAAATCAGGTGGCAAAATAACTACGCGGTTTTGTTTTACTGCATCTAAATTTTTCCACGCTTCATTTTTCATCATTTCGCCTTCGAATGCTTTTTTCACACTTGTTGGATCTCCGTGTGTAATTAAATAAATCACATCTGGATTCGCCTCAATAATACGTTCTACACTTAGCTGTGCATATTGCGGATATTCTTTCATTTCTGGAAAATCAGAAGCAATATTTTTTCCGCCTGTTTTTTCTAAAATATCACCTGATAAAGATGTTGGTAATGCCGCTAAATAAGTACCTGGTGCGCCATACACTAGCAATGCTTTCACATCGCTCTTTTTCTCATATTTCTTCATTTGATTATTGATTTTTTGATTAAGTTCTTTTGCTTTATCTTCTTTCTTCATTGCCGTTCCATATAATTCAATATTCTTTTGAATATCTTGTACAGAATTCGCAGAAGAAATGATTACTTTCGTTCCCTGTCCTTCAACCGTTGGCACATTCTTTTGGAATCCATTGTTAGCAACAAGTACATCGGGCTTTAAACTAGCAATTTGCTCAAAGTTCGGTTGATGTGCATTCCCGATTACTTTTGCTTTCTTTAACTCCTCTGGAAGAGTTAATTTCGTATCCGGACGACCTACTACTTTTCCACCTAAAGCATGAATAATATCCATGTCTCCCATACTTAATGTTGCAAAACTTTCTGGTACTTTATCGAATGTTACCTTTCTCCCTGACAGGTCGGTAATTTCGATTTTTTCTTTTCCTTTTTCTGTTTTGGTTGCAGACGCTTTTTCGTCCCCTTTGGCACTGCAACCTATTAACAAGAAAAAAATAGATAAAATCGCTGTAAATAGCGTAATAGATTTTTTCATTCCTTCACCTCTAATTGATAATGATAATCATTAACTACTATTCTACTTTAATTGATAAGGATTATCATTGTCAACATGAAACGCATACATTTTTCTACAAAAAACAAAAAGCGCGACAAAAAGATTCTTTCTTTTCGCCGCGCTCTAGTTAACAATATTATTCACATTCATTTTCCTCTAACTGGTCACGCATCACTTTCACACGCTGAAAGAAAAAGAACGATAAACTTAAAAATATAACGATACTCCCCATCATAACAAAAAATTGGATTGTCTCTTTTGCTCCATCCGGAATCAACAAGCCAACCATTAACAATGTACTTACAGCGAGAAGAATTTGTCCGAACCTAGTATAATCTTCTATTTTCCCTTGTAATTCTTTCATTATATTCTCACTCCTCCATTTCACTTTATCATATTCTATGAAACTGAAAGACCAGTAAATACAGCCATTCTGGGAGATGTTTTCCAACAAAAAAAGAGCCGCTTTACTGCGGCTCTTTTTTAATCATTATTCACCTTTATATGCTTCCATATAAATTTCTTTCAGCTCTGAAATAAGCGGTAACTTTGGATTAGCAGTTGTACATTGATCTTCAAAAGCTCTTTCTGCTAATACTCCAACAACCTCTTCAAATTGCTCTTTATCTACCCCTTGTCCTGCAATACTCATATTAATATTTAAGCTTTTTCCAAGCTCAGTAATTGCTTTGACGAGTGATTCCACACCTTCTGCTACTGAGCTTGCTGGAAGCCCGAGCATTCTCGCAATATGTGCATAGCGTTCATCTGCTACAAAGTGCTCATATTTTGGGAACAATGCGTGTTTTCTTGGCTTAATAGCATTATAGCGGACTACGTGCGGCATTAGAATGGCATTTGCACGTCCGTGCGGAATATGGAATTCTGGTCCAATCTTATGTGCTAAGCTGTGATTAATACCGAGGAAAGCATTTGCAAATGCCATCCCTGCAATTGCAGAAGCGTTATGCATTTTTTCTCGTGCTTCTTCATCATTTCCATCTTTATATGCTCTTGGTAAATATTTGAATACGAGATCAATAGCTTTTAATGCTAATCCATCTGTATAGTCATTTGCCATAACAGAAACATACGCCTCAATTGCATGTGTTAAAACATCCATACCAGTATCTGCTGTTACATGTGGTGGTACTGTCATTACAAATTGTGGATCAACAATTGCTACATCTGGTGTTAATTCATAATCTGCGAGCGGATACTTTATATTATTTTTCTTATCTGTAATAACCGCAAATGGTGTCACTTCTGATCCTGTTCCTGATGTTGTTGGAATCGCAACAAACTGTGCCTTATTTCCTAATTCCGGATATTTACATGTACGTTTTCTTATATCTAAAAACTTCTGTTTAATGCCATAGAATGTCGTTTCTGGATGCTCATAGAATAACCACATTCCTTTTGCTGCATCCATAGCTGAACCACCACCAAGTGCGATAATTACATCTGGCTTAAAGCTTCTCATCATTTCCGCACCTTTAAAGACAGTTTCATCTGATGGATCTGGTTCGATCTCAAAGAAAACTTCAATTTTCACATCATTTGCATGCTTGTTTAAATAGTGCGTGACTGTATCCACATAGCCATGTTCAACCATTCCAGGATCCGTTACAATAAATGCACGTGAAATGTTAGGCATATTTGCTAAATACGCTGTAGCATGTTTTTCAAAATAAATTTTTGGTGGCAATTTGAACCACTGCATATTCTTTTTTCTATTTGCCAGCCTTTTTATATTTAATAAATGAGTCGCTGTTACATTTTGGGAAACTGAATTTTTTCCGTAAGAACCACAACCAAGTGTAAGTGATGGAATAAATCCGTTATATATATCCCCTATTCCACCTTGTGATGAAGGTGCATTTACAATGAGACGGCAAGCTTTCATACGTAATCCAAATTGCTTTTGCACTTCTTTATTTGTAGAATGAATAACTGCTGAATGTCCTAAACCACCGAGGTTCAACATTTCTTCGCAATATGTAAATCCTTTTTCTAATGAATTCGCCTTCACACAGGCTAATACTGGGCTCAGTTTCTCACGAGATAACGGGTATGCTGCTCCGATACCTTGAATTTCAGCTACAAGCATTTTTGTATGTTCAGGAACAGTAATCCCAACTAATTCGGCAATATACTGTGCTGATTTTCCTACAATATCACTATTTACTGCACATGTATTTTCATTTATAACGAGCTTTTCTAATTTTTTTCTTTCTTCTTCTGTTACAAAGTAACAATTGTTTTCGATCATTTCTGTTTTAACATCATCATAGATTTCTTTATCGACAATGATTGCTTGTTCCGATGCACAAATCATACCGTTATCAAATGTTTTCGATAAAATTAAATCATTAACAGCTCGTTTTACATGTGCTGATTTTTCTATATAACACGGTACATTACCAGGACCTACACCTAGCGCTGGTTTTCCAGTAGAGTAAGCTGATTTCACCATACCAGCGCCTCCAGTTGCTAGAACGAGTGCCACACCATCATGGTTCATTAATTGTTTCGTCGCTTCGACAGACGGTCTTTCAATCCATTGAATACAATGTTTTGGTGCACCAGTTTTCATTGCTGCATCATATACGGTTTTCGCTGCTGCCACCGAACAATTTTGTGCAGAAGGATGAAATGCGAAAATAATTGGATTTCTCGTTTTTATCGCAATCAACGCTTTAAACATTGTTGTCGACGTTGGATTCGTTACTGGTGTTACCCCAGCTACTACACCGACAGGTTCTGCAATTTCTATTATTTCTTCATGAGGATCTTCGTGAATAATTCCTACCGTTTTATCTTGCTTTATACTATGCCAAATATATTCAGTGGCAAAAATATTTTTAATGCATTTGTCTTCATAGACACCACGGCCTGTTTCTTCAACAGCCAATTTTGCAAGTGGCATATGTTGATCAACACCTGCTAATGCCATTTCATGAACAATGTTGTCAATCTGCTCTTGTGTAAAACTTTCTAATGCTTGTAAAGCTTGTTGACCGTTATTTACTAACGTATCAATCATCTCTTTTACCTCTTGCATTTCATTTACAACTTTCTCTTTGACTACCATGTAAATTTCCTCCTATTCTGTTATCACGGTCTTTATAAGTCCCTATAGGTCATAATAAGTCCCGATTAGCGAAAAAAAATAGAGTTACCGTCCTACATGAATCCCATTGTTTGTGAAACACTTCACAATTTTACTCGTGAATAACATTTCATGAATTCAATATACATGAAATCATTTCATTTGTGTATGTATAATTTGTGAAATATTTCACAAATTAACATAATAAAAAATGCACTGCTCCACATTAGCAGTGCATTTTTTATTACGCTAGCGCTTGTGCTAAATCTTCAATTAAATCTTCACCATCTTCAATACCGACAGAAATACGAATTAATGTATCTGTAATTCCTAATTCTTTACGGCGATCTGCTGGGATTGATGCATGTGTCATTTGAGATGGGATAGAAATTAAACTTTCTACTGCTCCTAAGCTTTCAGCAAGTGTAAAGTATTGCAGTTTCTCAAGTACTTTATTTAATGTTTCCTCACTATCTACATCAAACGAAATAATAGCACCAAATCCATTTGCTTGTTCTGTTGCTAATTCGTGGTTTTGATGTGATTCAAGACCTGGGTAATATACTTTATTTACTTTTGGATGATTATTTAAAAATTCAGCAATAGCGCGTGAATTCGTTTCATGTTCTTCCATACGAATTCCTAATGTTTTTAAACCGCGAAGTAGTAAGAAGCTATCTTGTGGTCCAAGAATACCTCCTGTTGAGTTTTGTACAAAGTGAAGGTCTTCTGCTAGTTGTGGGCTATTTACCACTACTAGACCTGCAACTACGTCACTATGACCTCCTAAATATTTCGTTGCACTATGAAGTACAATGTCTGCTCCTAAAGAAATCGGCGACTGCCAATATGGCGTCATGAATGTATTATCAATAATTGTTAATAAATCTTTCTCTTTAGCAAGAGTAGATATTTTCTTAATATCAGTAATTTTTAGTAATGGGTTCGTTGGTGTTTCCACATAGATCGCTTTCGTATTTGGACGAATTGCTTCTACAACTTCCTCTAAGTTTGTTGTGTCTACAAATGTATGTTCAATACCGAAGCGGTTTAATACTTTCGTAATAACACGATACGTTCCACCATAAACATCATCTGTTAAAATAACGTGGTCACCTTTTGAGAACAACATAATTGTCGCTGTAATAGCAGCCATTCCAGAACCGAATGCAAATCCAGCATGACCATTTTCTAATACGGCAATCATTTCTTCTAAAGCTGCACGTGTTGGGTTACCTGTACGTGAATATTCATATCCTTGATGCTTACCAACCGCTTCTTGTTTGTACGTACTTGTTTGATAGATCGGTACGTTTACAGATCCAGTTGAAGGTTCTCCTATGCGAATACCATGAATTAACTTTGTCTTTGCTCTCATTTTTTATTCCCATCCTTTGTATATGTCTTTACTTAAATAGCGCTCACTACTATCAGGAAAAATGGTTACAATATTTGTACCTGGTGCTGCCTTCTCTGCCTCAAGTAAGCTCGCATGAAATGCTGCTCCTGAAGAGCTCCCAACGAGAAGTCCTTCTTTTTGCGCTAATTCTTTCACTCGTAAAAATGCATTTCGATCAGAAATCGTATGAATTTCATCAAAATAAGATGTCTTCAAAAATGGCGGGATAAATTCCAGTCCAATTCCTTCGGTCTCATGTGAACCAGCCTTACCACCATTTAAAATAGATCCTTCTGGCTCTACGATAACTGTTTTAATATCTATATTTTTTTCTTTCAAATAAGATGCAGTCCCCATAAACGTACCGCCAGTTCCTGCTCCAGCAACAAATATGTTAATCTCTCCATTCAGTGCATCCCAAAGTTCAGGACCTAGTGTTTTGAAATAAGCACGCGGGTTTGCTTCATTCGCAAACTGACTTGGAGAGTATGAATTCGGTATTTCATTTACTAATTCTTTTGCTTTTGCAATTGCACCGGTCATTCCTTGCTCAGTCGGTGTATGCACGATCGTTGCACCTAGTGCTTTCATTAATTCTTGTTTTTCAATACTAAATTTCTCTGGTACACAAACGATAACACGTAAATCATGTTCTAATGCTGCAAGTGCCAGTCCAATACCAGTATTCCCAGCAGTCGGTTCAATAATTGTTCCACCTTGGGTAACAAGCCCTTTTTCTAGCGCATCTTCGATTAATTCTCTTCCTAAACGATCCTTAACGCTTCCGCCTGGGTTATAAAATTCAAGCTTTGCAAATAAGCGGACCCCTTTCGGAAGTGAAAAACGAGTAATTTCTACAATTGGTGTATGACCAATTAACTCATGAACTCCACGATATACATTCATCGTGTTCTCCCCCTTGTTTGCCAATAAAGAAAAGGCAACTGTATGTATTTTCTTTATATGAGACAGTTGCCTTTTTGTTACATTACTTTAACTCTTCTAACACTTTTACGATAAAGTTTGTAGAATGAAGAGCTGCTTGATCTAAAAACTGATCAAATGAAACATTTGATTCTTTACCAGCAATATCAGAAAGTGCGCGAATGATAACAAACGGAACTTCATATTGGTGGCATACTTGTGCGACAGCTGCTGCTTCCATTTCTACCGCATAAAGATTTTCAAATTTATCACGGATGGCTGCAACGCGGTTCGGATCACTCATAAATGAATCGCCTGTTGCAATCATGCCTTTTACAACTTGAATATTTTCTTCAGTTTGCATACATTTCTCAGCTAATGCAACTAACGCCTCATCAGCTTTAAATCCAGGCGGCATTCCTGGTACTTGACCATATTCATAGTTAAATGCTGTTACATCTACGTCATGGTGACGAACTTCAGTGGAAATAACTACATCACCAACGTTTAGAGAATGATGGAATCCACCAGCTGAACCAGTATTAATTACTTTTTCAGGCTTATATTTTTCTAATAAAATTGTCGTTGACATCGCTGCATTTACTTTACCAATACCAGACTTTAACAAGATTACTTCATGTCCTGCTAATAGTCCTTTCGTAAATTCACAACCTGCAACCGTTTCTGTCTCTGCTTGTTCTAATTTGTCACGTAAAATACGTACTTCTTCTTCCATTGCTCCAATTACAGCAATTCTCAATCTAATCCCTCTTTCTATTGCTTAGTTGCCTCCATTACCCAAACGAAATGATTTAATCTCGTAAACGTTACATGGAAGCCATTGTTTTCAAAAATAGTCTGCATAACTGGAATACGTGTATAGTATTCCGTTTGCAAATCGTTTGCTAACTGGTGAAAACCTCTTTGTTTTGCTGTTTCAACAGTTTTATCATATACATCTTGATCTGCAAATATCGTATCAGCAAACACTATTTTACCACCTTTGTTTAGCAATTGACTATACTTCGCAACCGCTACATTTTTTTCATCATCTGTTAAATGATGAAATGCATAGGTGCTTACAATGGTATCAATTGAATTTGGGACTTCAAACGAAAGAAAATCACCTTCTGTAATCGAAAATTCTTTTGGCAATTTCTCTTTTGCAATCATACGCATTTCACGCGACGGTTCTATACCGTAAACTGTGCGGCCAGCAAGTAATAATTTATTTGTTAAATTACCTGTACCGACACCAAATTCTAATACATTACCAAATGACTTGTTAACTACATCCTCTAGAATATCCTCATAATGGGCGAAAACTTCTTTATATTGTATATCTTCGCCTTGTACGAATGAGTCGTACGTATGAGCCCACTCATCAAATAAACCATTAAATTCTGTGCCCATAAAAATTCCCCTTTTTCTTATCGGTTTTATCAGTATGATATTCCCTCTTTCTAAAAATGTCAATTGAAATGTACATGGTATTTCCTTCTTTTCTTTGTTACACTATAGTTGATTACATAGGAGAGGGGCCGTCTTCATGTCATTTACCTTTGAAATGTTAGAAGATAAAGTAGAATTTTTTGAAGCGGGAGACTTAGCTTCTTTAGAACGAAAAATTAGTGAACAAATCGATAATAATAAAGCACTTATGCTTGAAGTTCATCACATCTCACATCAAATGGTTATGGATCCTGAAAGCAAAAGACCGTATTATAGCGCGGTTGTTCATTTTAAATTAAAGAAATTGCGTTAACTAAAAAAGAGAAGCTCCTAAGGAGCTTCTCTTTTTTAGTTTAGAGTTTGAACAAGTACTGGTTTCCAGCCCTCATTATCTACCCAATCAATATTTACGTAATATCTTTTTCCACTTTGCTTATCTTGAACGTCACCATAAGCTTTACTCTTTCCAGTTTTGTCTCTTCCAACAAAATGGAATACTAATTGCTCCTTCGGTACTTCAATACCTGCAGCAATTGCACTTTGCATCTCATTCCAATCTGATGACCCCTGTTTAAACGTCATCGCTGGTGATGAACCTTGTTCTGTTCCTACAGCTTTCCAAGAAGGTTTTGTATAAGCCTCTTTTGCCTTGGATACAGTTTTTTCAGCTGATACTTTCTCGTTAGCTTTCGCTTCTTCTTCAGCTTTTTTCTTTTCTTCCTCAGCCTTTAACTTCTCTTCTTCAGCTTTTTGCTTAGCTTCTGCTTGCTCTTTTTCTTTTTTCTTAGCAGATTCTTTATCTTCTGATTTTCCAGCTTTCTCATTCTTTGTTGTTTGTTGAGAGACTTTCTTATCAGTAGAAGATGCTTGCTCTTTCGTACTAGGAACGAACAATTGATATGCTACAATAGCTACTAATAGTAATACAATAGCGATTGCAATATTTAAAACACCGTTTTGACGACGTTTTTGTTGTTTCTGTTGGAATCTTGATCCTCCTGCCATTCTCCAAACCTCCATGCAGTTTTTCCTAATTGCTATTGTAACATTAAATCTAGAAAGGTTGAACATTTACAATGATATTTTCATGAAATGAAAACAATTCACTATAAATTGCAAGATTACTTTTCATTCTCCAATTGATAGATTGCTCCTACCATATCTTTAAAAATAGGTGTGACTTTATTCACTTTGTTATCAGTCTCTAGATCAACAACAACTAAAGCATATCTTGGATTCTCATACGGAAAATAACCTGCAAACCAGCGATTCACCCTCGTCCCTTTCCCTGTTTGCGCTGTCCCGGATTTTCCAGCGACACTGAGCGGCAACGAGCGGAATGCCGTTCCTGTTCCTTTCTCCCTTGTTACAACGCCTCTTAATAACTCTTGTAATGTTTTCACTGTTTCATACGAAAGCTGTTTTCCATGTAACGTATGGTTCTCAAATGTAAAAAAATCCGCTCCATTTTTATATACTATTTTTTCAACAGCTTTCACTTCCATCTTTTTTCCATTCCTCGCAATCGTCGCCATCATATTAGCAATTGCTAGAGGTGATATACGTACATCTTTCTGTCCAATCGCTGTTTGCTCTACCGCTTTTTTACTATTTTTGTTTTCTTCATTCCCCCAAATAGTAGAGCCTTTTTCTTCTGGCATTTGCTCGAAATGAGGTGTATGAAATACAGAACCTTTCCATCCGACCTTTTCATTTGCTCCTAAAGCTGCTACGTATGTTTCTAGCACCGTCCTATCCTTTTGTAATAGCTCGTTACCTAACTCGGAAAATGTCCTGTTACAGCTCCTAGCAAAGCTCTCTTTGAAGTTAAGTGTACCCATCATAACTTGTGGGTCGTTTTCACCATATAAATCTTTATTACAATTAAATGTCCGATTAAACAAATTTACTTTTTGATCAATGACTGCAGCTGCAACTACTGTTTTAAAAACAGAGCCTGGAAAATGCGGCGTTAACATTTGATTTTCAAGTGTAGTCTTATATAAATTCTTATCTCTTACTTGTAAAGACGGCTTACTGACCATCGCTAATATTTCATTTGTCTTTACATCAAGTAATACTAATCCCCCCTTCTTTATTTCATTTGCTTCAATCACTTCTTCTGCTTTTTGCTGCAACCCTTTATGTAAAGTAGTTTGAATCCTAACTGGGTAAAATGGATTTCCTGGTGAAGTATATTTCGCTTGCTTTCCGAAAATTGGTTCTCCTTGCCGATCTACTTGATACAATACTTTTGCCTCTCCATCAGTCAATAAAAATTCATCAAATGATTGCTGTAATCCTGAAATACCTATCGGCGTTTGTTTTGAAATTTTTTTCACTTCTCCATATCGCTTTTGAAATTCTCTTTCGTTCTCCCCTACATCACCAATTAAATGATTTATCTCCCCAGTTTGTTTTAATCGCACTTCAGCTGCTACAATACCTAATACATGTAATTGATTCACCTTCTCCATCTGCTCTCGTGTCACTCGAAATGGAGCAGTTTCCCCTTGCAGTATAAATGCATTTTTTTTATTTTTCATTTGTCTTCTGATCTCTTGTCTCGACACACCAATGATATGCGCGATTTTCTCTAACATGTCATTTTTTATTTGTAAAAATGGAAAAACAATTAAAACAGGATACTTTTCCTCCCCTATTTCTTTACCATTACGATCTATAAACTGCCCACGTCCATCGTCTACTGCAATGGATTGCGTACGTTGCGTAACACTTTTTTCAATTAAATTTATTTTGCGATTAGTAAATGATTCTGTATCTATAATTTGGATTTGAATTAAACGACAAAGCAATAAAAACATAATGCCCATAAAACAAATTAAAACAATTGCAATTCTCCGTTTTATTTTCATAAAAAAACACCTCGTCTATTATAGTTTAGACGAGGTACTATTTTATTTATACAATCCCCAAAACAAAAACAGATATTATATAAGGTTATTATTGTTTCTTTGGCTTCTCTAAAAATTTCATAAGAAGCGATCTAAATTCAGTTTCATTCACTCCAGTGTTTTTAGCAACTTCAATTACAGTGGTTGTTACATTAGCCGCTATTTTTAAATAATCCTTACTAAGATTATCCATTTCATTTCTTTTTTCTTTTGCATTCTCAACTGTTACAGAATCAATACAAGTAATCATCTTATCTACAATATGTAAATAATTATTTTGTGCATCTATTATTTTTTGAATATCATCTTTATTACTTACTTTCGATTGTTTTAAATATGTATACGCTTGATTCACTTCATCTTTTAAAATTTTATCATTATTCTTCGCCTGTTCTTGTAACATATTCTTCATATCATCTATTGTTTTTTGATCCATCGAATCTCGCAATAAATAATCTGGATTTCCAATTGCGTAATCATACTTAATCGTTACATCTTGAAATATTTTCATGACAATAGCTAATTGATACGCTACATCAAAATCATTAAATTCCTTTTTATCTTGTGGATTTTCTAAGGCTTTTGAACTCTCAGTTGCTTTAATATCCTTTTTTTCTTCTTGCTTTACTTTTTCTCCCTTTGATGATGTAGTTTCTTCATTCGTTCCGCATGCAGCAAGTCCTAATATGGATATACTACACACCAATCCTGTAAAGATTTTATGTTTCATAATTAGCCCCTTTTCCCTTTTAAAACCTATATTCTCCAATTATGATATCAAAGCTTAAAGTGTTTTTTTGACATTTTTTGTCGAATTACTCTAAGGTTTACACAATTTTTTTCATTCTACAAAAAAAAAGATTCTCCCGATAGGAGAATCTTTTTTTTATTTTACAGAGACAATCTCTACTTGCATTTCTCCGCCTGGTGTTTGGATTGTTACTTTCTCACCAATTTGCTTACCTAATAAGCTTTTTGCGATTGGAGAATCGTTAGAAATTCTTCCTTCAAATGGGTCAGCTTCCGCGCTACCTACGATTGTGTACGCTTCTTCATCTCCGTTTGGTAATTCTTTAAATGTTACTGTTTTACCTAATGTAACAACAGTAGATACTTCGCCATTATCTTTAATGATAACTGCGTTACGAATCATATTTTCTAATTGTGTAATACGTCCTTCTACGAACGCTTGCTCATCTTTTGCTGCATCGTACTCAGAGTTCTCAGAAAGGTCCCCGAAGCTACGTGCGATTTTAATACGTTCTACTACTTCTTTACGTCTTACTGTTTTTAATTGCTCAAGTTCGTTCTCTAGTTTTTGCTTACCCTCTTGCGTCATAGGGTATGTTTTTTCTGTTGACATATTTTCCACTCCTTTTATATACCAATCCCCCGAAAAAAAGAGGAGTTCCATATGAAAACTCCTCCGCTTCCATTGTTAGCGGAGGTTTCTAGTACCCTTGCACTAGCGGAGTTGTCACATACAACCCCGTATTTCCAATTCTTCTTTATATAAAGAAGATATGTATGGAAAGTTGATATAAATATGCCCTCACCTATATATAGATGAGGTTGCATGTTTCATTGTATTCGATGGGAAGGGAAAAAATCCCTTCCTACCGTATATCTTTTACTATGCTATTACAAATTTACTTTTTGTTCAAGAATTGTTGCAATTTTTGTCACCATAATATCAATTGCAACATGGTTTTGTCCACCTTCAGGGATAATAATATCCGCAAATTTCTTAGAAGGCTCAATAAATTGATTGTGCATTGGACGTACAACAGTTACGTACTGATCAATAACTGAATCCATCGTACGACCGCGCTCTTTAATATCACGCTGCATGCGGCGCAGAATACGAAGGTCAGCATCCGTATCAACGAATAATTTAATGTCCATTAACTCGCAAAGACGTGGGTCTTCTAAAATAAGAATTCCTTCTAAAATAATTACATCTTTCGGCTCAACTGGAATAATTTCTTCTGAACGTGTATGCAATGTATAGTCATATACAGGCTTATCAATTTGCTCATATGCAAGCAACTGCTGCAAATGTTCAATTAACAGATCATTATCAAACGCAAGCGGATGATCATAATTTGTTTTTAAACGCTCTTCCATTGGTAAATGGCTTTGATCTTTGTAATAATAATCTTGCTCTAAGATTAAAATAGAATGACCTTTAAAATGGTCAAAAATCGCTTTCGTTACACTCGTTTTACCTGATCCCGAACCACCAGCAATTCCAATTACAACAGGCTTATTCGTCCCCATTCGACTATCACTCTTTCTTATTGAAGTATGCTTTTGCGCATCATATTATTCACATACACTCGTTGATCCACTTTGAATTTCACGATTTGCAACGGATGTCTCGCTGCATCTAATTCGTTTCCATCCTCATCCCAAATTTTCTCCACCGTTTGCGTAAAGTTTTCTATTTCTGGTCCAAAGAACTCCACTTCATGTCCTGGTTTGAAATGATTACGTTGCTCAATCGTTACGATGTCCGTTTCTTCATTATAATCTAACACTAAACCAGCAAAATCATACGTTGTTTTCTTACTATGATTTCCAAACATTTGCTCTTGATGTCCTGGAACCCCTTCAAAGAATGCAGGAGCTGTATCACGATTTGCACATTTATCAAGCTCATCTAACCATTCTTGTTTAAACTCAAAGTTATCTGGATCCGCACAATAAGCATCAATTACTTTACGATATACGGTTGCTACAGTCGCTACGTAATGGATTGATTTCATACGTCCTTCTACCTTTAAGCTATCGATTCCAATTTCAATCATTTTCGGAATTGATAAAATTAAATTTAGATCTTTTGGACTCATCGCAAAGTGAGCATCTTCTTCTTGGAATAGAGGAAGCTCTTTTGCATCTTTATGTTGTGATACTGTTTGAACTAAATCATAATCCCAGCGGCAAGATTGGCAACAACCGCCACGATTAGAGTCACGCGCTGTCATATGGTTACTTAATGTACATCTTCCTGAATATGCGATACACATTGCACCATGGACGAATGCTTCAATTTCAATATCCACTTTTTCTTTGATTTCTTTCATTTCTTCATAGCTTGCTTCACGAGCTAATACAAGACGATGTAAACCCTCTTCTTTCCAATACTGTGCTGCTTTCCAGTTGGATAGTGATTGCTGTGTGCTTAAATGCACCTCAACAGAAGGCGCTACACGTTTACAAGTCTCAATGATAAGCGGATCAGCAACGATAATCCCCGTTACGCCAGCTTTTTCAATCCCTTTTAAATATTCCTCTAGCCCGTCCATATTTTCATTATGTGCAAAGATATTTGTTGTTACGTATATTTTTGCTCCATACTTCTTTGCAAACTCAACGCCTTCTGCCATTTCTTCTAGCGTAAAATTACCTGCATTCGAACGAAGACCAAATTCTTGTCCACCTAAATATACAGCATCTGCCCCGTAATGGATAGCTACTTTTAATTTTTCTAAGTTACCCGCAGGGATTAACAGTTCAGGTTTCTTCACAATAACACGTTTGCCATCGATCACTCGTGAAATTTCTTGTACAGTCATTTCCTACACCCTCCTCGTTTAGTAAACCGTTTCTTTAAAGAAGAATCCTGTGTCTAACGGACGATTTACTGGTTGCATTTCTTCTATTTCTTTATATAGAGCATCTTTCAAGTCATAATATGCATCACGATCTTCCACACATAAATCAATCGCTTGACGATATTTCTTCGTTACTTCAATAATGTATTCAGAGCTTTTTAGTACACCATCGATTTTTAAGCTGTCAACTTCAGCTTCGATTAGTTCCTCTAATTCATCGATGAAACAAATATCGTTCGGACTCATAATATGAGTACCATTTTCATCTTCATAAATTGGATATTTATTGTTACGCTCTGGGTCATATAAGAACATATTCTCTTCATATTTTTTCTTTTCAATGTCAAGATTACGTCCTTGATACTCAAAGTAATTTCCTACTAATGAACGCTTCGATTGGAACATACAAGTCATACCGTGAATTTGTACTTCTAGTTCCACTTCAGCATTTTCTTTTAAATCAACAATTTCATCTAAGCTCAGCTCACGAGCTAATACAGCGCGCTTCGCTCCTCTTTGTCCCCAGTAATTACAAGTGAACCAGTTTGTTGCTGTCGTTTCTGTATTCCAGTGCAACTGCATATTTGGCGCTACTTCGCGAACAGCCATTAATACTGCTGGATCTCCGAAAACAATTGCATCTACATTTACTTCATTTAAAAATGAAACGTAATCTGTTAATTCTTCTACTTTATCGTTGTGGAACATAGCGTTCATGGCTACGTATACTTTCACACCATTTTCATGTGCAATCTTCACAGTTTGTTTTACATCTTCACGTGAAAACTCCCCTGCTAAACGTAAACCAAACTTTTGCTCACCGATCATTACCGCATCTGCTCCTGCTTTCGCAAGAAGTTCGATATCCGCCACCGCTCTTGGCGTTACTAACAATTCAGGTTTCTTCATACCTTGGTCACCCTCTCTTTTTACTAACAGCTACTCCATCACCAATTGGGAAAATCGTTGTATCGTATCCTTCATGGTTCATAAGCCACTCATTGTACGTCTTAATACGACGGATTAAACCACGTGTACGTCTGTTTTCAATTTTCTCTTTTGTCGTTACAAGACCATGGTACATAACATTATCTGAAATAATTACGCCACCAGGATTTAATAACGGTTCATATAAGTCAAAAAAGCGACGATACTGTCCTTTTGCTGCATCAATAAAAATAACGTCAAATGTCCCGTGTTCTTTTACTTGTTCACCTGTCTCTAACGCATCACCGTAAATAACTGAAATACGATCTGTTACTGGGGAACGTTCTATATATTCAAGTGCTTTTTCATATCGCTCACGATTGCGCTCAACTGTCACAATACGTGAATTTGAAATAGCTTGCATCATACGAATACTAGAATAACCGATTGCTGTTCCAAGTTCTAAAATGCTTTTCGGTCCAATTAAACGTAAAAATTGCAGCATAAATTCCATTCCAAGTCGATCCATAATCGGCACATGATTTTCTGTTGCATATTCTTCCATTTCAAGAATTAATTTATCTTTCGGATCAATAAATGATAATAGGTACTCGTTAACTGCATCCTCCATAAATGGTCCTCCTTATTTACATGGAGAAGTGCCTCTATGACGTCTTTTCCCACATAGAATGCAATAAAAATACAAGCCAGTTTTACCCTTAGCTTGTACGTCCCGTTTTGATATTAAAAACGATTCTTCTGCCAGTTTTTAACCCGATATATTTTACCACAAAAAAGAGGGATGTGCGACTTTTTTCGCTATCCCTCCCCATTTCACTGTTTTTTCGTAATGTATTTTTGCTTTAATGCATTATGCTCTTCTAATGTTTTCGCATAGTACACTTCACCACTTGGTGCAGCTAAGAAATAATAATAATCTGTTTGCGCAGGTTCTAACGCAGCTTCCACTGAATGTTTACCAGAGTTTGCGATCGGCCCTACCGGCAATCCTTTTACAACATACGTATTGTACGGTGAGTTGACCTTTAAATCTTCGTATAATACACGTTGTTTATGCTTTCCAAGTGCATATAATACCGTTGGATCCGTTTGAAGCGGCATACCTTTCTCTAAACGATTATAAAAGACACTAGAGATCTTTTGACGATCTGTAAAACCAGTTGCCTCTTCTTCAATAAGTGAAGATAATGTTAAAAGCTGATGAACATCCCAGTTCTTTGCTTTCATTTTTGCCTCATTTTGAACAATGATTGCATTTGTTTTCTCAAGCATCGGAATTACGATTTCTTCTAACGTCGTATCTTTCTTATAAAATGAATACGTCGCAGGATATAAATAACCTTCTAATGGGTATTTAATATTACTATCAAAGATTTTATCCGTTAATAACTTCGGATACTTT
This sequence comes from Bacillus sp. Root131, assembly GCF_001429475.1. Classification (NCBI taxonomy): domain Bacteria; kingdom Bacillati; phylum Bacillota; class Bacilli; order Caryophanales; family Bacillaceae; genus Bacillus; species Bacillus sp. Root131. The sequence goes on along the minus strand of NZ_LMJQ01000042.1, from coordinate 96,274 downwards.
TGCTGCATTTTTTGAATAAATGCTTTATCGTTTAATTGACGCGTAACATCATCTTTATTCCACTTTAGTTCTGCCGCAATCGTTTCTGCAATTTCAGTTACTTGAGCTCCTTCTTTGATCGTCACTTTATAAAGAGCTGGACGATGCACGTTGCCAGATGACATTTGTTCGATAACATCTTTAGCATTCATCGAAGGATTTAATAAATATGTACCTGCTTGTAAACTTTTCGATTTAGCCTTTGTATAAAAACTAAAAACTGTACCGTTTTTCACAGCGCCTTTTTCTTCTAAAATTTCTCCAATTTTACTTGTAGATGATCCTTTCGGAATTTCTACTTCAATCTCTTTTTTATTCCCGCTATCAACTGGTCCTAATGCGGATGAAATATACGCATAGACTGAACCACAAACTAAAAGCAGTGCAATAATCGAAAATAAAAAGATGCGTCTACGCTTCTTTTTCACTTGATTCTCTATCAAAACTCTTCCTCCTTATTCAATTGTAGACCATATGTATATGTTTCTATACAGCATGATGGAAAGCCACAACAAATTCGCCTATCTTTTTTAGTATCCATTTTATTTTTCTACAATCCGTCTCATTATACTACAAAGGATTACACAGTTTCGACAAAAAATCTTTCATTTTACATATAAATACAAAAAAAGATGGACTGTATGTCGTCCATCTTTTCAGTACTTATTATTCAGCTTCTTGCTCATCAGCAAGAGTGTTGAACATTTCTTGTACCATTTCCCACTCTTCTTCAGATTCGATTGGAAGTAAACTTCCGCCCTCTTCTTCATTTTGCTCATAAGCCATTGCATCATAAATTTGGTCTCCATCTTCGTCTACTTCACCGATTGGAGAGAAGACTACGTATGATTTTTTACCAAATTTTTCAGCATCAAAAGTGAAAATAATTTCACATAAATGTTCGTTACCTTTTTCGTCTACAATTGTAATTTGATTTTCTTCCATTTTGGTCACCTCTTATTTACTATCTAAAAATCCTTGTAAGATTACGACTGCAGCCATCTTATCGATTACTTGTTTTCGCTTCTTACGGCTTACATCCGCTGAAATGAGTAGACGTTCCGCTGCCATCGTCGACAAACGCTCGTCCCACATTACAACGTCTAATTGTAACAGCTCTCGTAGGTTTTCTGCAAATTGTTGGCACGCTTCACCACGTGGGCCAATTGTACCATTCATATTTTTAGGTAAACCTACTACTATTTTGTCCACATTGTACTGCTTTACTAACTCAGAAATACGATCAAAACCAAAGTGACCTCGTTCTTCGTTAATCTTAATTGTTTCTAATCCTTGTGCTGTCCAGCCCATTTCGTCGCTCATTGCAACTCCGACTGTTTTTGTACCTACATCTAAACCTAATATCCGCATAAACTACTCCTCACGATGATGTTTCAAGTAAGACTTCACAAGCTCTTCAATGATCTCATCACGTTCAAGCTTACGAACGATGCTTCGTGCATCTTTATGGCGAGGTATGTATGCTGGGTCTCCACTTAATAAATAACCGACGATTTGGTTAATCGGATTATAGCCTTTTTCTTGAAGTGCATCATACACAGTTAAAAGTACATCATTTACATGGACACTCTGTTTTTCATCTTGAATGCTAAACTTCATTGTTTTATCAAAACCGTCCATTTCAAGCACCTCACTTATATAGTAAGTATAGGGAGAAGAACTTCTCCTCTCCCTACCATTGTACACTACTATCTCTTTATTTTGAAACAGATTTAACGTACTCTTGTACAAATGCTAAAGCTTCTTCGACTTGAGCTGGGTTTTTACCACCTGCTTGTGCCATATCAGGACGGCCACCACCGCCACCGCCGCAACGAGAAGCTACTTCTTTCACAAGTTTACCAGCATGGTAACCTTGGCTAATTAAGTCTTTCGTTACACCTGCTAGGATGTTTACTTTATCGTCATTAACAGACGCTAATACAACAACTGCTGACTCTAATTTATTTTTTAGATCATCCATCATCGTACGTAAGTTGTTCATATCTGCAACATTTACTTTCGCTGCTAATACATTCACACCATCAACTGTCATTACAGAATCAGTTAAGTTTCCAGCTTCAATATTGCTTAATTTCGCAGCAAGAGATTCGTTTTCTTTTTGAAGTTGTTTCACTTCAGCAAATAGACCATCAACTCTTGTTAAAATATCTTTCGGATTTGTTTTCATTTTTCCTGCTGCTTCTTTTAATAAACCTACTTGATCGTTCATTAATTCGTATGCAGACTTACCAGTTACCGCCTCAATACGACGAGTTCCTGCACCGATACCAGACTCAGCAACGATTTTGAAAATACCGATAGAAGCTGTATTATCAACGTGACAACCACCGCAAAGCTCTAAGCTGTAATCGCCAACTTGTACAACGCGTACAACATCTCCGTATTTTTCACCGAATAATGCCATTGCGCCCATTTCTTTTGCTTCTCCGATTGATTTTTGAGAAATCTCAACGTTAATACTTTCCCAAATTTTCTCGTTTACCATACGCTCAATTTTTTCTAATTCGTCAGCTTGCACTTGACCGAAGTGAGAGAAGTCAAAGCGTAGACGTTCAGAAGTTACAAGAGAACCTGCTTGATTAACATGCGTTCCAAGTACGTCTTTTAATGCTTGGTGTAGTAAGTGAGTTGCTGTATGATTTTTCACAACGCTACTACGGTTTTTCGTATCGATAACAGCTTTCACAGCTGCATCTTTCGTTAACGTGCCTTCTTCCACAGCTACTTTGTGTAAGTTTTGACCATTTGGTGCTTTTTGTACGTCTTTTACAAGAACTTTCACGCCGTCAGCAAGAAGGTAACCACGGTCAGCAATTTGTCCACCGCTCTCAGCGTAGAATGGTGTTACGTCAAGAATTAACTGTCCTTCTTCCCCTGCTTGTAAGCTATCTGTGTACTCACCGTTTTTCACAAGTGCAACAACGTTACTTTCCGTTGCAACTGTACCGTAACCAACGAACTCACTCGCTACTTTAACTTCTCCAAGTACACCGCCTTGAACTTGCATTGAGTCAACGTCTTGACGAGCAGCACGTGCACGCTCACGTTGTTTTTCCATTTCATTTTCGAAGCCTTCTTGGTCAACTGTCATACCAGCTTCTTCTGCATATTCTTCTGTTAATTCGATTGGGAAACCGTATGTGTCATATAGACGGAACGCATCTACTCCAGAAATAACAGTTGTTTTTTCTTCTTTTGCTTTTGCAATAACTTCAGCTAAAATTGCTTCACCATCATGAAGTGTTTCATGGAAACGCTCTTCTTCATTTTTCACAACTTTCGCAATGAAATCTTTCTTTTCAAGTACTTCTGGATAGAAGTCTTTCATTACTTCTCCAACAACCGGTACCAATTCAAACATGAATGGACGGTTAATGTTTAATTTCTTCGAATAACGAACAGCGCGGCGTAATAAGCGACGTAATACATAACCACGACCTTCGTTAGATGGAAGAGCACCGTCACCAACAGCGAATGTTACTGTACGGATATGGTCAGCAATTACTTTGAATGCCATATCTTTTTCTAAATCGCCATTACGATATTTCTCACCAGAAATTGATTCTGTTGCACCAATCATCGGCATGAATAGGTCTGTATCAAAGTTTGTAGGCACATCTTGAACGATAGATGTCATACGTTCTAGACCCATCCCTGTATCAATGTTTTTCTTAGGAAGTGGTGTATATGAACCGTCTGGATTATGGTTAAATTGAGAGAATACAAGGTTCCATACTTCTAAGTAACGCTCGTTTTCTCCGCCTGGATATAATTCTGGGTCACTAAAGTCATTACCGTAAGCTTCCCCGCGGTCATAGAAAATCTCTGTATTCGGTCCACTTGGTCCTTCACCAATATCCCAGAAGTTTTCTTCTAAGCGGATAATACGCTCTTTTGGAACGCCCATTTTTTCATTCCAAATTGTGAATGCTTCTTCATCTTCTGGATGGATTGTAACTGATAGTAATTCTTTATCGAATCCGATCCATTTGTCGCTCGTTAAGAATTCCCAAGCCCATGTAATTGCTTCTTCTTTGAAGTAATCACCGATTGAGAAGTTTCCTAACATTTCAAAGAATGTATGGTGACGAGCTGTTTTCCCTACGTTTTCAATATCGTTTGTACGAATTGATTTTTGAGCATTTGTAATACGTGGATTTTGTGGGATTACACGTCCATCAAAATATTTTTTTAATGTAGCTACACCACTATTAATCCATAGAAGAGATGGATCTTCATGTGGAACTAGTGATGCACTAGGTTCTACTGCATGTCCTTTTTCTTGGAAAAAGTCTAAAAACATTTGACGAATTTGTGCGCCTGTTAGTTGTTTCATTGTATTTTCCTCCTTAAATATAAAAAACTCCCGTCCCTATAAAAGGGACGAGAGTTAACTCGCGATACCACCCTAATTATGAATTGATTACAATAACAATCAATTCATCACCTCATGGTGCCGTAACGTGGCAAGACGGCAGTGATTAGCTGCTCTCAGGATTAGCTTTCTGTTACCCTTCATTTAAAGCTTCTTTCAGCCATATGGAAGCTTCTCTCTATAAATGGACTGTAACGTACTTGTTCCGTCATTGATTTAATGTATTATATGACTAAATATAATAGAATTCTCTTAAGTTTGTCAATGTAGATAATCATTTATATTGTATTAATTGCTTATTTATCATAGGTATTCTACTATTCATTCTTAACAGCCTTTTCATATATTATGCGTTTATTAACAAATCGGAATCTCCTTACAAGAATAATTTATAAAAAATTATAAATATTACCTTTTTTACTATAATTAAATTATTGTTAATATAATAAAGGAGCGATCACAATGACAACCTTACTTAGCAAAGCTAAAAACATATTAGCGACTAACGAAACAATATTACTTTACGCAGCATGTTCATTAGACATATTTATTTATCGTTCCGTCGCGAGACCAGGCCTATTGATTTTAACGAACAAAAGGCTATTCTTTTATGGACCAGATGTAAGTAACAATCCAATATTTGAAGAGTACTCTTTCGCAAAAATTTCTAATCTAAAAGAACAAAAGCGTCTTTTCAACAATCAAATTGTATTTATATATGATAACGAATGGAAAAAAATAAAACATATTCAAACAAATGATGTGAGCTCCCTCGTTCAAAAGATACACGAGCAGATTTCTAAATAAATATACGATTAGCCCTCTATTTCTTACATAGAGGGCTTCTATACTTACACATCTTCTTTTTTCAAGAGAGGCTTCACATGAACAATGACGGTGCGAATAACTGCTAAGATGGGAACCGATATTAGTAACCCTACAATACCAGCTACTTCCCCTCCAACTAGTAATGCAAGCATAATAATAACGGGATGCATACGAAGTGACTTACCAACAATGTAAGGCGATAAAATGTTACTTTCCACAAATTGCAAAATAGCAATCGTAATACCCGCCTTAATAAGTAAGCTCGTTGATACTGTTGCTGCAATCATTAACGTCGGGATCGCTCCTAAAATAGGGCCGAAGTACGGGATTATATCCGTTACCCCAATAATAATACCAAGCAATAATGGATATTTCATACCGATAAACCAAAAAGAAAGAGCTGATACTCCCCCTAATACCAAACAAACAAATAACTGTCCTCGAATATAACTTCCAAGTGACTTATCAATTTCTTTCGCAAGCATTTGCCCCGTACCTCGCCATTTACTTGGGACTAGTTTCCAAAAGATATGATAAAACTCACCATAATCTTTTAATATGTAAAATACAATGAACGGTATTAAGAAAATAATGAGCAATGAATCGAGTACACCACGAGCTGTACTCATCACTTTATTTAAAAGCGCTTGAATCTTCGTTTCCACACCCACAAAAAGTTGTTTCACCTTTTCATGAATGAACGAAGGGAAATTCGCTGTTTGTTCTGTAACGCCATCCATCCACGAATCGTACATCTTTGTAAACTGCGGAAATTGTTCATTAATCTCTTGTAACTGTTTAATAACGACTGGCGTTCCTTTATAAATCCCACAACCAATTCCGCCAAAGAAAAGGATATAAATAAGCAAAATGGCAAGTGTACGGGGCATCCCTTCCTTATGGATTTTTTCAATTAAAGGGTGCAATAAATACGCAATAAAACAAGCGATAAGAAATGGCGTGATTGCTACTTTAAATACAAAAATAATCGGTGCCCATAGTGGCTTAATTTTTAAAAAGACGAGCAAACAAAGAAAAACAAGTAATAATAATCCTAAACGATATATCCAAATGATTTTAAGATTCTTCACATGAAAAACCTCCTCCACCTTTATTTTGAAAATAAATGGGGTAGGTTATGTGCGAAACTTTTAAAATCTTTTCATACGGACCATACTGTTTTTTAAAGACGTACATATAAATAACATAACAAGGACAACCACCCCTGAGAATACAGCATGAATTAATATAATCAGGAGGGCTAATTATGGTTTTGTTTATGCTTGGATTATCAGCACTTTTTATGATTCTTGAATGGATTTGTATCGGGTTTGGTATTTGGAAGGGGTTCTTTATTCGTTCCTCACGTAAAGAAAAAGCGAAGCAATTATGGCAGTATGGAATACTCGGCGTTGGCTGCTACGGTCTATCTTATCTTTTCTCAGAAATCGGACTTTTTTATTTGCATATGAGCGCATAAAAAAACTCCCTCGTCAATAAGGGAGTTTTTCACTTTATCGAAATGATTATAAGTAAGATTTAATCATCTTACGTGCTTTTTTCATATTGCGTTTTGAAAATACATCTTGCTTACGAGCATATTGATATGCTGCAGCTCCAACACCTAATGCGATTAATGAATTGCGTAGATTCAAAGTAAATCCCCCTTTTCGTTATCCGATCGTTCTTTCATTCTCATCAAATAAATCATCAAGAGAGCTTAATGAACCATCTTCCTCAACTTGATGCGTATGGATTTTCCCCTTTGAAACCGATAATTCGATATAACAATTCCAGCAATAAAATTGGTTGACACCTATTTTTCCAATGTCTTTCCCTTTGCAATTTGGACAAATGAACATATGGCTTTCATCTCCTTACAGACTCCCAGATTCTATTCGCCATTATGTCCAAACTGCATTCGTTTATACATCGCTGGAGCCTTTCAACGCTATGCGTTTGAAAGTTTCACTATATAATTTCACCTTGTTACATGAAATCATACGGTGAAATGTTTTCCACGTCCATTTCTTCGCCATTAACTGTGACCATCTGTACTTCTCCTTGTGATTCCTGCAAGCGACTAGCCAAAGTTGTTTGACGCATTGCATCATCAAGGCGATTTACACCGGATTTGAAAGCTGCTTCCTCCCCGCAAATAATAAGGAACTTCTTACTTCTTGTAATGCCCGTGTAAATTAAATTACGACGTAACATACGGTTGTAACTTTTCACGATCGGCATAATAACAATCGGAAATTCACTACCTTGTGATTTATGAATGGAACAACAATATGCATGCGTAATTTGATTTAAATCGGGCTTTGTATACGTTACCTCAATTCCATCAAATGAAACGATAATCATATCTTGTTGCTCAACGTTTTCTTTCGCATAAAACACCGAAACAATTTCTCCAATATCACCATTAAACACCTGGCTCTCTGGCTGATTAACGAGTTGCAGTACTTTATCGCCTCTTCGGTACACAACATCACCGTAAGCAATTTCTTTACTCTTTTCCCTCTTCGGATTAAATACTTGTTGCAATGCTTCGTTTAATACATTAATACCAGCAGGCCCGCGGTACATCGGCGCTAATACTTGGACATCCCTTGCACTAAATCCTTTTGTTTTAGCATTTTCGCAAACTTTTTTCACAACCTCAACAATTTGAGCCCCTGTACAGCTGATAAATGAACGATCTTTTTTATTTTGTGCTAAATCTGGCGGGAGCGTGCCGTCTTTGATTGCATGGGCAAGTTGAATAACAGATGAGCCTTCTGCTTGACGATAAATTTCAGTAAGCTTCACTGTCGGAACTGCGCCTGCATTTAATAAATCTTTTAATACTTGTCCAGGTCCTACAGATGGCAACTGATCTTCATCACCTACAACGATAACTTGAATGTTCGTCGGTAGCGACTTAAATAGCTGATTCGCAAGCCAAATATCAACCATTGAAAATTCATCAATAATAAGGAGCTTACCTTGGACAGGATCCGTTTCATTACGCTGGAAAGATCCTTCTGGCGTCCAGCCAAGCAAACGGTGAATTGTGCAAGCTGGAAGTCCTGTCGATTCACTCATCCGCTTCGCTGCTCTTCCTGTTGGAGCTGTTAATAGTATTGGAAATGGATTATCATCACTGTATTCATTCGGATTTAACGATAATCCGTGAAGTGACGCATACATTTCAACAATCCCTTTAATAACAGTTGTTTTCCCCGTTCCTGGTCCACCTGTTAATAACATCATTGGCTTATGAAGTGCCGTTTGAATCGCTTCTTGCTGAAACGGTGCATACTGCACGTTTAACTGTTCTTCAATTTCACCTAATGTTTTTAACACTTCTGCTTCAGGAAATGAAGGTGTTTCCTCTTGATTCATCAATCGACGAATAGACTTTACAACACCTTTTTCAGAGTAGAATAAAGTTGCTAAATACACTCGTTCTTCTTCTATGATGACTTTCCCTTCACTTTGCATCGTTTCAATACAACCTATAATATCTTCCTCAGTCACTCTTCCTTCTTGATTGTTTAAAAGTGACATCGTTTCTCTTACAAGTTGATCTTTCCTCATATAAACGTGACCAAGTTGCAATGAGACATTCTCTAATGTGTAAAAACATCCCGCTCGTACACGGTCGTCGTGATTACCCGATATTCCTAACGCACGCCCTATATCATCCGCTCGTCCAAAACCAATCCCGTCCACTTCTTCAATAAGTTGATACGGATTATTACGAATCACTTCTAATGTCATCTCTTTATATTGCTGGTAAATCTTAATAGAAAGTTTCGTTCCAAAACCGTAACCATTTAAAAAGCTCATTACTTTCTCTAATCCTTGATGTTCAACAATTGTCTCATATATTTCCTGAGCCTTTTGTTTGTTAACAACACCATTTAACGCCTCAGGGTCATCCATAATTTTAGAAATAGCATGTTCCCCGAGATGATCCACAATTTTTTCCGCTGTACGCTTTCCTATCCCTTTAAATAAATCACTCGCTAAATATTGCACCATACCTGCTTTTGTTTGCGGCAATTCTTTTTTAAATGTTTCAACCATATATTGTTTTCCATACTTTGGATGGTCCTTAAAGTGACCTGTCAATGTAAACACTTCATCTTCATGCATGCGGGGAAAATGACCGTTTATCATTACTTTCTTTTCGTCATATGTTTCATTCGTTTCAATGACTTTCATACTGACAACGGAATAGAGGTTTTCTTCGTTGTGGAAAATGGTATGAAGAACTTGCGCTTTTATAAACTTTTTCTCTTCCTCAAACAAATCCATTGCATGTTGATTTCCCATCTTTCCTCTCCTTTCCGATATTTTCACTTTAATGAGCAGTACATCCCCCACCTCTTTAGATGAGGGATAACTACCCATTAAACTATATTTTTATCTTATTCAGCTTCTTGCTCTAATAAACGAACGCCATTACCCGCTAAAAAGTGATCTGGCTGAATTTCAGTTGCTTTCTTAAATAAAGCGAGAGCCTTCTCATTATTTTCCTCAAATACGTACGCAACACCTAAATTGTAATACGCATCTGCATGCTCTTCATCCATTTCTAATACCTTTTCAAAATAAGGTTTCGCCTCTTGAATGTGTTCTAGTCGAGCGAAGCAAAGTCCGCACTGGAATACAGCTTCCACATCGTTTTCATCTAATTCTGTTGCTCTTTGTAAGAATGGTAGTGCAAGACGATCATTTCCAAGCTGTACATGTGTGATACCTAACATAAATGTTACATCAGCTGATTGTAATCCAGCTTGCATTGCTTGTTCAAATACAGCTTTCGCCTCAGTAAATTGCTCTTGGCCATAATATACATTTCCTAAACCATAATAGGCAGCTGCAGATTTATCATCTAACTCTAGTGCACGTTTATAAAATAAAATCGCTCGTTCGCTATCACCTAATACGTCTAATAAATTTGCAAAATTAATGTATCCAAGCGCATCTTTTGGATTTTCTTCGATTGCTTCTGTAAAATTTTTAGCTGCTTCTTCCCAATTTCCTTCTTGCATATATTGAATACCTGTTTCAAGTTTGTTTGACATGTCCTTCACCTCTACAACAAATTATAACAAAGAATGTATTTTCCAAGCGAACGAAAATTCGCTTTATGTAAAAGAAACCTCTAACCGCTAATCGGCAGAGGCTTCTCATTTATCCTAAATAATCCAATTTCTTACCACTACGGTATACTTCATCAATTGTAGCACCGCCTAAGCACTCATCTCCATCATAGAACACAACTGCTTGTCCTGGTGTAATTGCACGAATTGGCTCATCACAAAGAATACGAACTGTATTTTCATCAACGATTTGAACCGTTACTTTATTGTCTTCTTGACGATAACGGAATTTCGCAGTGCACTTAAATTCTGTTTCTTTTACTTTGTTACTTACCCATCCTACATTCGTAGCAATAACTTCATCACCATATAGAAGTTCGTTATGGAATCCTTGATCAACATATAAAATGTTTTCTTTCAAGTTTTTCCCAACAGCAAACCACGGATCACCGTTACCACCAATTCCAAGTCCATGACGTTGTCCAATTGTATAGTACATTAAACCGTCATGCTTTCCTTTCACTTCACCAGATAATGTTTGCATTACACCTGGTTGCGCTGGTAAGTAGTTACTTAAGAAATCTTTAAAGTTACGCTCACCAATGAAGCAAATACCTGTACTATCTTTTTTCGCCGCTGTCGCTAAGCCAGCTTCTTTCGCCATTTCACGAATTTGCGGTTTCTTTAATTCACCTAACGGGAACATTGTTTTTGATAATTGCTCTTGGCTTAATTGATTTAAGAAGTATGTTTGATCTTTATTGTCATCAACGCCGCGAAGCATTTTATATTCGCCGTCCATATAAGCAACGCGTGCATAATGGCCTGTTGCTACATAATCAGCACCAAGCGCAATTGCATGCTCTAAAAATGCTTTAAATTTAATTTCTTTATTACACATTACATCTGGATTTGGTGTACGACCAGCTCGGTACTCATCTAAGAAGTACGTAAATACTTTATCCCAGTATTGTTTTTCAAAGTTTACTGCATAATACGGAATACCGATTTGGTTACACACTTCAATTACATCATTGTAATCTTCAGTTGCTGTGCAGACACCATTCTCATCTGTATCATCCCAGTTTTTCATAAAAATTCCGATTACATCATAACCTTGCTCTTTTAATAAAAGTGCTGCTACAGATGAATCGACGCCACCGGACATTCCGATGACAACGCGTGTTTCGTGAGGTAGTTTGTTCATCATGTCACCTCCCATGCTAATTTTGTGTTAATCGCTTCACGATTTTCACTGTTTCGTACGCCGCTTTTTCAATTTGCTCTTTCGTATTTCCAAGCCCAAAACTAAAGCGTACGGATGAACGTATTTGATCGGAGTCTTTTCCAAACATCGCTACTAATACATGTGATGGATCAATCGAACCAGCTGTACAAGCAGAACCACTTGATACTGCAATGCCAGCTAGGTCTAAGTTCACAAGAAACGGTTCAATGTTCATTCCTGTAAAACTTACATTAAGCACATGCGGTAAGCGATGTTCTAAGTTTCCGTTTACCTCGAAAGTAATGCCTTCATTTTTGAAGACAGATACCATTATATCTTTAAACTCTTCATATTGGGCATTTTTTTGCTCACGAGTTTTTTCAGCAATAAGAATTGCATGCTGAAGCCCAGCAATACTAGGCACATTTTCCGTACCAGCACGGCGTTTTCTTTCTTGCTCTCCGCCTATTAATAACGGCTCAAATTTCACATTTGCACCAGCGTATAAGAACCCTACACCTTTTGGTCCGTTAATTTTATGGGCTGAAATGGATAATAAATCAATACCAAACTCTTTCACATCAATTTCTACCAAACCATAAGCTTGTACCGCATCTGTATGGAAATAAGCTTGATGCTCCTTTAGTAGCTTTCCTATTTCTACAATTGGTTGCATTGTCCCTACTTCATTATTCCCAAACATAACAGATACAAGAATCGTCTCTTCGGTTAATGCCTTTTGTATGTCAGAAACTTGAATGCGCCCTGTTTCATCGACAGGTAAATATGTCACTTCAAACCCTTCACGCTCTAACAATTCGCACGTATGCAAAATCGCATGATGTTCAATTTGCGTCGTTATAATGTGATTACCTTTATGACGGTTCGCACGTGCTACACCTATAAGCGCTAAATTATCAGCTTCTGTACCACCGCTCGTAAATATAATTTCATTCGGATTCGCATGAATACTGCGTGCACACACTCGTCTCGCCTCATCTACTGTGTGACGAGTTTGACGTCCATAAAAGTGAATACTAGACGGGTTCCCGAATATTTCTGTCATATATGGAATCATCTTTTCGACCACTTCTGGGTGAGTCGGAGATGTCGCAGCATGATCTAAGTAAATGCGTTCCATTAAATCTCCTTCTTTCCAAATCGTTTCACAAGGAATTAAATGTAAAACATATAGCCCCCGTGATTTTCTTCCTCATAACGTACTAAATCTTCTAACGTTGTACTATCTAACACTTCTTGCACCGCATCACGAACACGCATCCATAACTGGCGCTGTGCTGGCTCTTCTTCTTCTATCATTTCTACAACACTAATCGGTCCCTCTAATACACGGATCACATCCCCAGCTGTAATGTTAGCTGGTTGATCAGATAATACATATCCGCCATATGCACCTCGCGTACTCTTCACTAGACGAGCGTTACGAAGTGGTGAAATTAATTGCTCTAAGTAATGCTCCGATAAGTCATGCGCCTGCGCAATTGATTTTAATGAAATCGGACCTTCACCAAACTTTTTTGCAAGATCGATCATAATTGTTAAGCCATAGCGGCCCTTTGTTGAAATCTTCATCTATTTTGCACCTCTTTTCAAATTTTCACTTCTATTGGTTATATCTTATTTATAAAAAGAACACAATTTAAAATCCTATGAAATTATAGCATAATATAGTATTATAAGAAATTTCAACTTGTGTATCAAAATGATAACATAAAATCACATTGAAAAACTCGGGAATTATTACAATTGAAAGAAAAATGAAAATATTCATCTTCATTTTTCCCATAAAACAGCATACTATTTCAAATTCCGTAGAAAAAAATGATACGATAGAACGAGATTATATGTTAAGGGAGACGGTCTAAATGAAACAACCACTCGCACATCGAATGCGCCCTACAAATATTCAAGAAATTATTGGGCAACAGCATTTAGTTGGTGAAGGAAAGATTTTATGGCGAATGGTCCAAGCAAATCATTTTCAATCTATGATTTTATACGGTCCTCCAGGTACAGGAAAAACATCCATTGCCAGTGCAATTGCAGGAAGTACCGGTACCCCGTTTCGTCTATTAAACGCTGTTACTCACAATAAAAAAGATATGGAAGTTGTCGTACAAGAAGCGAAGATGCATCGACACCTCGTTTTAATTTTAGATGAAGTTCACCGTCTAGATAAAGCAAAGCAAGACTTTCTATTACCTCATTTAGAAAGCGGACTTCTTACTTTAATTGGTGCAACGACAAGTAATCCATTCCATGCAATAAACTCCGCTATTCGAAGCAGATGTCAAATTTTCGAATTACACGCACTAACAGAAGATGATATTTTAATTGGGTTAAAAAGAGCTTTAGAAGATAAAGAAAAAGGCCTTGGAGAATATGCTGTAACGATAACAGATGAAGCACTACATCACTTTACAAACGCCTCTGGTGGTGATATGCGTTCCGCTTATAACGCACTTGAGCTTGCTGTATTATCCAGCTTTACTACAGACGATCAAGCGGCTGAAATCACACTCGAGATTGCAGAAGAATGCTTACAAAAGAAGAGCTTCGTTCACGACAAAGGCGGCGATGCTCATTATGACGTATTATCAGCATTTCAAAAATCAGTGCGCGGAAGTGATGTAAATGCAGCGCTCCATTATTTAGCACGCCTTATTGAAGCAGGTGATTTACAAAGTATTGGCAGACGCCTTCTTATTATGGCTTATGAAGATATTGGACTTGCTAGCCCACAAGCTGGACCGCGTACACTAGCTGCAATTGAATCAGCTGAACGAGTCGGATTCCCAGAAGCACGCATCCCACTTGCAAATGCCGTTATCGAGCTATGCTTATCACCAAAATCAAATTCAGCTTATAAAGCACTCGATGCAGCACTACATGATTTACGTAACGATCAAACAGGTGATATTCCAAGCCATTTAAAAGATAGTCATTACAAAGGCGCAGAATCACTTGGAAGAGGCATTGGATATTTATATCCACACGACCATCCAAACGGCTGGGTAAGGCAACAATACTTACCTGATAAAATAAAAAACAAGCAATATTATAAACCGAAAACGACAGGAAAATTTGAGCAAGCACTTTCTACTGTTTATGAAAGATTACAAACTTCGAATAAAACGAAAAATAAAGGGTAACATAAACGAAAACGTCACCATTATGGAGGCTTCGCTTATGAAAACACGTCAAGATGCATGGACAAAAGAAGATGATCTCCTTTTAGCAGAAACTGTTTTACGACATATTCGCAGCGGAAGTACACAAATAAAAGCATTTGATGAAGTCGGCGATGCGTTGAACCGCACTTCAGCAGCTTGTGGCTTTAGATGGAATGCTGAAGTACGAGCGAATTACGAAGATGCAGTGCAGATTGCAAAAAAACAACGTAAAGAATTAAAACGTTCTGAAGCTAAAATAGAAAAAGATCAGTTCACGAAAACGAAACAACTCGTAATCGATGCTGAGTTTTCAGAAGATATTACGCCAAGTAAACAGGAACTTACAATGCAAAATGTCATCTCATTTTTGCAAAACATGGAACATAATAACCCTTCAATCGCAAAGTTGCAAACTGAAAATGATGTATTACAAAATCAGCTCACTTCCCTACAAAAAACGAATAATGAACTTGAAGCAAAATTAGCGGTACTCACAAAAAAACAACAAGCAATCGAAGAAGATTACGCGATGCTTGTTAGAATTATGGATCGTGCTCGAAAACTTGTTTCAGTCGAAGAGCAAGAAGATCAAATTGCCCCGATTTTCAAAACCGATCAAAACGGGAATTTAGATATTATTTATTCTGCAGAGAATTAAAAACAAGGATGTCACTTAGTTAAAAAAGTGACATCCTTGTTTGTTTTCGGTGAACCATATATATCGGTAATTGAAATTATATCAACGATTTTTCAAATATATCTATCGTAACTTGCAATATATCAACGATTTTTCAAATATATCTATCACAACTTGCAATATATCAACGATTCGACAAAGGATATCGATTTAACGACAAAGATTGACAATAACATTCCTCCCTGTCATACAAAGAAACGCCCAAAATAGATTGGGTAAATATAATCATTACTTACTAGCCTTGCTCACATTTGAACTAGTAGTAATGCAAATATTTTTATTTCTTTAATACATATAAAAAAGCATATATCCAAAATGGATATATGCTTTCACTTTATTCTTGCCCCACACGTTTCACTTCTACGTTTTTAATACGTTCACGTACAACGTGACTTGCCATAATTAAGCCTGCCACAGATGGTACGAATGCATTTGATGAAGGTGGTAATTTCGCTTTACGAATTTTTGCATTTTCGTCTGGTACGATCTCTTTACGTACTTCTTCACGAATTACGATTGGATTCTCGTCAGAGAAGACAACTTTTACACCTTTTTTAATACCCTCTTTACGAAGCTTCGTACGAATTACTTTCGCAATTGGATCTGTATGTGTTTTAGAGATATCCGCAATACGGAAACGAGTTGGGTCCATTTTATTTGCTGCACCCATACATGAGATAATTTTAATTTTACGACGTAAACATTGTTTAATTAAATGGATTTTGAACGTAATTGTATCAGATGCATCCACTACGAAATCTAAACCGTGTTTAAAGAACTCTTCATATGTTTCATCTGTATAAAACATTTCTAGTCCAATTACTTCACATTCCGGATTAATGTCTGCAATACGCTCTTTCATTAATTCTACTTTTGAACGTCCTACAGTAGATACTAAAGCATGAATTTGACGGTTTACGTTTGTAATATCTACAACGTCTTTATCAACTAATACGAGACGTCCTACGCCAGAACGTGCTAACGCTTCTGCCGAAAATGACCCTACGCCACCAATTCCTAAAATACCGACTGTACTATTTTTTAATATTTCAAGTCCTTCTTTACCGAAGGCTAATTCATTACGTGAAAATTGATGTAACATTCAGCTCTACACTCCTATTACAAAAATGGTCTACCATGTATTCTAGCGTTTTTCCGACTATTTGTATAGAAAAAGTTATAGAATTCCTAAAAATACATATTTCGAAAATGAAAACATAGTGTACACCGGACTTTTTAAACTTCCCTTTCAATACATGTTTAAAAAGGAGGATTCAGAGGGATGAGCAGCTCGAGGCGCTTATGCCAAGAGGAGCGCAGTGTAGCTTTAACTACTCGAGCACCGGACTAGCGAAGCAACGACGAGATGCGACCTCCATCTGAACCGGACTTTTTTAAACTTCCTCTCCAATACATGTTTAAAAAGGAGGATTCAGAGGGACGAGCAGCTCGAGGCGCTTATGCCAGGAGGAGCGCAGTGTAGCTTTAACTACTCGAGCACCGGACTGGCGAAGTAACGACGAGATGCGACCTCCATCTGAACCGGACTTTTTTAAACTTCCTCTCAAAAAAAGTCTAGACGGTTATAGTATAACCATCTAGACCCTATTCTTACTTCTCTTCTTTCAAGCTTAATTTTAAGTTCAGTTCTTCAAGCTGTGCTTCTGCAACTGGGCTTGGAGCTTCTGTTAATAAGCAGCTTGCGCTTGCTGTTTTCGGGAATGCAATTGTATCACGAAGGTTCGTACGGCCTGCAAGTAACATAACAAGACGGTCTAAACCTAATGCGATTCCGCCGTGTGGTGGTGTACCGTATTCGAATGCTTCTAATAAGAATCCGAATTGCTCTTGCGCTTCTTCTTGTGAGAATCCAAGTGCTTTGAACATTTTTTCTTGTACGTCACGCTCGTAAATACGAAGTGATCCGCCACCAAGCTCATAACCGTTTAATACAAGGTCATATGCTTGTGCACGTGCTTTTTCTGGTGCTGTTTCTAGTAGCTCAACATCTTCACGGAATGGCATTGTGAATGGGTGGTGAGCTGCGAAGTAACGATCTGCATCTTCATCGTACTCAAGAAGTGGCCAATCAGTTACCCATAGGAAGTTAAATTTACTTTCGTCAATTAACTCAAGCTCTTTACCTAGACGTAAACGAAGTGCGCCTAAGCTATCTGCAACAACGCTCTTCTTATCTGCTACAAATAGTAATAAGTCGCCAGCAGTAGCTTCTAATGTAGTCATTAACACGTTTGCATCTTCTTCACCGAAGAATTTCGCAATCGGTCCTTTTAGGCCGTCTTCTTCAACTTTAAGCCAAGCTAGACCTTTTGCACCGTATACTTTCACAAATTCAGTTAATGCATCGATGTCTTTACGAGAGTATTTACTTGCAGCACCTTTTGCATTAATTGCTTTTACTTGTCCGCCGCTTTCTACAGCACTTGTAAACACTTTAAATCCACAACCTGCTGCAAACTCAGATAAGTCTGTTAGTTCCATTTCAAAGCGTGTATCTGGCTTATCAGAACCGTAGCGAGCCATTGCATCAGCATATTTCATACGAGGGAATGGTGCACTAACTTCTACACCTTTTGCATCCTTCATAACTTTCGTCATCATACGCTCCATCATATCTAAAATTTCATCTTGTGTTAAGAATGAAGCTTCGATATCGATTTGCGTGAATTCTGGTTGACGATCCGCACGTAAATCTTCGTCACGGAAACAACGTGCTACTTGATAGTAACGCTCAAATCCGCCGACCATAAGAAGCTGTTTAAATAACTGTGGTGACTGTGGTAATGCATAGAATTCACCATCATGTACACGACTTGGTACTAAATAGTCACGAGCTCCTTCTGGCGTGCTTTTCGTTAAAATTGGTGTTTCGACTTCTAAAAACTCTTCTGTATCTAAGAAATTACGAATTGTTTTTGTTACGTCGTGACGCATTTTGAATGTGTTGAACATTACAGGACGACGTAAGTCTAAATAACGATATTTTAAACGCACATCTTCTGATGCATCTGTATCATCAGCAATGATAATTGGCGTTGTTTTCGCTGCATTTAGTACATTTACTTTTGTTGCTTGTACTTCAATACGACCAGTTGCCATATTGTCATTAATTGCGCCTTCACCACGTTCAACAACTGTACCTTCTACGTGTAATACGTATTCACTACGAATTGTTTCTGCTACTTCTAACGCTTCTTTTGATGTTTCTGGGTTAAATACAACTTGTACGATACCTGTGCGGTCACGTAAATCGATAAAGATTAATCCACCTAAGTCACGGCGTTTTTGTACCCAACCTTTTAATTGAACTGTTTGTCCAACAGCTTCTACTGTTACTTTTCCACATGCATGTGTTCTTTCAGCCACTGTAAGTTCCCCCTATATTAATTTCTCTGCTACGTATGAAGCAAATACATCTAACGCTACTTCTTCTTGTTCACCTGTTGCCATATCTTTTAAGTTAATGATACCTTTATCCAGCTCATCTTCTCCTAATACAGCTACAAATTTCGCCTTTAGACGATCTGCTGATTTAAATTGTGCTTTCATTTTGCGATCTAAATAATCTTTTTCAACTGACAATCCAGCTTTACGAAGATTGAACGCAACTTTTGCAGCATGGTCTTTCGCTTTTTCACCGAGCGCTACAACGTAACAATCAATGCTATGTTCAAGTGGTAATTCAATATTTTCAGCTTTTAGCGCCATAATTAAACGTTCAATACTCATTGCAAAACCGATACCTGGCATTTCTGGTCCACCGATTTCTTGTACAAGTCCGTTATAACGGCCACCACCGCTTAATGTAGTGATCGCACCGAAACCTTCTGCCTCACTCATAATTTCAAAAACAGTGTGTTGATAGTAGTCTAAACCACGTACTAAGTTCGGATCTTTTTCAAATGGAACATCCATCATCGTTAATAGTTCTTGAACTTTGTCGTAGTATACTGCTGAATCTTCGTTTAAGTATTCTGTAATAGATGGTGCTGTTCCCATTAATTCATGGTTACGGTCTTTCTTACAGTCTAAAATTCGAAGTGGGTTCTTTTCTAAGCGAGATTGACAGTCAGAGCAGAATTCGCCGATACGTGGCTCAAAGTGTGCGATTAATGCATCACGGTGTGCTTGACGGCTCGCTGCATCACCTAAACTGTTTAATACAACTTTAATATTTTTTAAGCCCATGCCGCGGTAAAATTCAACAGCAAGTGCAATTACTTCTGCATCAATTGCAGGATCATTACTGCCGATTGCTTCGATACCGAATTGTACGAATTGACGATAGCGACCTGCTTGTGGTCTTTCATAACGGAACATTTGACCGATATAGTATAATTTCGTTGGTTGTGTTGCATCACCAAACATTTTATTTTCAACGTAAGAACGTACAACAGGTGCAGTACCTTCTGGACGTAATGTTAAGCTGCGCTCTCCACGATCTTGGAATGAGTACATTTCTTTTTGTACGATATCTGTCGTATCACCAACACCACGTAAAAATAGCTCCGTGTGCTCAAAAATTGGTGTACGAATTTCTTTATAATTGTAACGACGGCAAATTTCGCGTGCTTGCCCTTCGATATACTGCCATAACTCAACAGTGCCTGGAAGAATATCTTGCGTTCCGCGTGGGATTTGAATAGACATATTCAGTTCCTCCTCAAATTGTTTTAATCTTAATAAAAATAAAAAAACTCCCGCCTCTACTGTTTAAACAGTAGGGACGAGAGTATTATACCCGTGGTGCCACCCTAATTGAAGCACGTATGCTTCCACTTTTTTAATAACGCTTAAATATGCGTTCATCCCTACTAAGCATATATGCCGTTCAAGTTGAAACCTCTAGAGTGTCATTCAATCAGTCATCATGCAGAAATGTTTTCAGCCTAAGACATTCCTTCTCTTTCCATGTGTGTCTCATTTACTCTTCTCTATCAACGGTTATATTCATATGTAAATATAAAATTACTATACGTTTGTTAAGTAGGATTGTCAAGTGCTCTAAGAACGTTCAATCTGCTTCTTTAGACGCTTTACATCTTGAAGAGAAATCCCAAACTCGGAAGCAAGCTCCATTGAAGTATTGTTTTGCTCTTTTGAAATAAAATCATGAAAATTCACGTTAAATAGTTGATTTGCACCATTTGTAACAGAATGCCCTTTTTCATTCATGCGCATACGTATATCCCTCACATTCAATATGGATGTTTTACTTTTTATTGTTCCATATTGATGAGAGAGTTATACATAACCGAAACTGCTATTGATTCCAAATAAACATTAGTATTCGATTTATAACAATAACAATAGCCAGTCCACTTGCTAGCATATGATGCTTCAAATGATATAATGCTGCAACACCTACTCCAAATACGATAATTTCTAATAATACATGTAATATACCTTTTACTTCCCATTCTGCATGTGGAGCTCCAAATAACCCCCAAATGGCAGTAACAACAATCGGAATAATAATAGCAAGTGTAATTTTTATAGCTGTTGTTGTTCCTACTCGAAACCCCCAGTATCCAACAATCCCAAGAATACATAACTCTAGCATAAAACGTAAAGCTATATTAAATTCTTGAAGCATACTACACCTTCTTTTCCTTTTATTCCCCTTCAAATTAATCGTATGATAAATGAACAAAACATACAACAATGTATAAAAAAGAGAGGATTATATAACCCTCTCTTTTTTATCAACACTATTTACTTTCTACAATTAAGGTCACCGGACCATCATTGATTAAAGAAACGTCCATCATTGCTCCGAATTTCCCTGTTTCTACATGCAATCCTTGTTTGCGAACTTCTTCATTAAAGAAATCGTATAAACGCTCTGCATAGTCAGGTTTCGCAGCATCCATAAAGTTTGGACGTCTCCCCTTGCGACAATCTCCGTATAATGTGAATTGCGAAATAGATAGAACTTGTCCTTCTACATCAAGTACAGAATGATTCATCTTTCCGCTCTCATCTTCAAAAATACGTAAGTTTGAAATTTTTTCCGCAATGTAAGTTGCATCTTTTTCTGTATCTTCGTGCGTAATGCCAACTAGTAATGTTAAACCGAACGGAATTTGTCCTACGATCTCACCGTCTACCGTGACAGACGCTTTCTTTGATCGTTGTAAAACAACTCTCATCTTTCTACACTCCCTATTAATGCATCATGCGTCGTACTGCATAAATTTCCGGAACACGTTTAATGCGTTCTACTACTTTTTTCAAATGTTGTAAGTTACGAATTGAGATTGACATATTAATTGTCGCCATCTTATTACGGTCACTTCTACCAGAAACAGCTGAAATGTACGTTTTCGTCTCTGTAACAGCTTGCAGTACTTCATTTAATAAACCACGGCGATCGTAACCTGAAATTTCAATATCAACGTTATACTCAATTTCTTTTTCAGGGCTACCTTCCCACTCTACTTCTAATAATCTTTCTACAGCTTCTTCTGTATGAACATTTACACAATCACGGCGGTGAATCGATACGCCTCGGCCTTTTGTAATATATCCAACGATATCATCGCCCGGAACTGGGTTACAGCATTTCGATAAACGGATTAATAAATTATCAGCACCGCTTACTTTTACACCAGAATCCCATTTTCGAATTTTCATCGGTTTACGAACTTCTTTAACTTCAACAATCTCTTCTTCTTCGCGTTGTTTGCGGAACTTGTCCGTTAGTCGCGTAACAATTTGCGAAGCTGTAATTCCGCTATATCCAACTGCTGCAAACATATCTTCTTCATTTGCAAAGTTAAATTTCTCAGCGACGCGTTTTAAGTTATCAGGCGCTAATACTTCTTTCATCTCATACTCTAGACCACGTACTTCCTTTTCAACAAGTTCACGGCCTTTTTCAATATTTTCGTCTCTACGTTGTTTCTTAAAGAATTGACGAATTTTATTTTTTGCATGAGATGTTTGAGCAAGTTTTACCCAATCTTGACTTGGGCCATAGGAATGTTTCGACGTTAAAATTTCAATGATGTCGCCTGTTTTTAATTTATAATCCAGCGTCACCATTTTACCGTTTACTTTTGCACCAATTGTTTTATTCCCAATTTCCGAATGGACACGATACGCGAAATCAATCGGAACCGATCCAAGTGGTAATTCCATTACATCGCCTTTCGGTGTAAAGACGAATACCATGTCAGAGAATAAATCAATTTTTAATGACTCCATAAATTCTTCTGCATTAGAAGCTTCATTTTGCCATTCTAATATTTGACGGAACCATGTGAGTTTCTTCTCTAATGTACCTGTTGTTTCTGCTGTTTTTCCTTCTTTATACGCCCAGTGTGCCGCGATCCCGAATTCTGCAATTTCGTGCATTTCTTTCGTACGAATTTGCACTTCAAGTGGGTCACCTTTCGGTCCAATTACGGTCGTATGAAGAGATTGATATAGATTTGCTTTTGGCATTGCAATATAATCTTTAAAACGACCTGGCATCGGCTTCCAGCACGTATGAATAATTCCAAGCACCGCATAACAATCTTTAATACTATTTACAACAACACGTACAGCTAATAAATCGTAAATTTCATTGAACTGCTTATTTTGCAGTGCCATTTTACGATAAATACTGTAAATATGTTTCGGTCTTCCAGAAATCTCAGGTTGAATTGCAACTTCTTTTAATTTCTCACGAATACCAGTCATTACTTCGTCTAAATATTCTTCACGTTCTGCACGTTTACGCTTCATTAAATTTACAATACGATAATATTGCTGTGGATTTAAATAGCGAAGTGACGTATCCTCTAGCTCCCATTTAATAGTACTAATTCCGAGTCTATGTGCTAAAGGTGCAAAGATTTCTAACGTTTCATTCGCTATGCGACGCTGCTTCTCTTGAGGCAAATGTTTCAATGTACGCATGTTATGAAGACGATCAGCTAGTTTAATTAAAATAACTCTAATATCTTGAGCCATTGCAATAAACATTTTGCGATGGTTTTCTGCTTGTTGTTGTTCGTGAGATTTATATTTGATTTTCCCAAGCTTTGTAACACCATCAACAAGCATAGCAATTTCTTTGTTAAATTCCCGTTCAATATCTTCTAACGTAATCTCTGTATCTTCCACTACATCATGTAAGAAACCTGCTGATACCGTAGCTGGATCCATGTGTAAATCAACTAAAATACCTGCAACTTGAATCGGATGAATAATATACGGTTCACCCGATTTTCTATATTGTTCGCTATGCGCATCACGTGCATATTCATAGGCACGTGCCACTAGCTCAATATCTTCATCCGCTAAATATTGACTTGCTTTCTCGAGTACCTGTTCAGCTGTTAGTACCTGCTCATTTGCCATCGAATCACCTTTTATTGAAAATTGACTTTATCTTTATTTAATAGAATAAATTATATTCTATCATTATAACCCAATGATTGTGAATTGTGAAAAGGAAAAGATTTTACTGACATTTCACCATGATTTTTTGTTCAATTATACAAAAGTACCCGCTCCTCTCCAAGAGATTCACGGGTACTTTTTATCACCGTAGTTTTACCTATATAGTGATTAGTATTTTTCTAATACTAATACATCGTAACCATCTAACATTTTACGACCATCTAAGTAAGTAAGCTCTACTAAGAATGCAATTCCTGCTACAACTCCGCCTAGCTCTTCAACTAACTTAATTGTCGCTTCGATTGTTCCACCTGTAGCTAATAGATCATCTGTAATTAATACGCGTTGACCTGGCTTAATTGCATCTTTATGGATTGTTAAAACATCTTTACCATATTCTTTACCGTAGTCAACTGTAATTACTTCACGTGGTAATTTCCCTAATTTACGAACTGGTGCAAATCCTACTTCTAACGCATAAGAAACTGGGCAACCGATAATGAAACCACGAGCTTCTGGTCCTACTACAACATCGATATCTCTTTCTTTTGCGTACTCAACGATTGCATCTGTTGCTGCTTTGTATGCTTTACCGTCATTCATTAAAGGTGTAATGTCTTTGAACACAATACCTTCTTTCGGATAATCCGGTACAATTGCGATATGTTGCTTGAAATCCATATTTCTGAATCCTCCTCAGATCTAAAAGGTTTGTAAATACAAATCCTTTACCCTAACTGTTCTACTTCTTTATGATTACGAATCGTTTCAAACCATGTATATAGTTGCTGATATGTGCTATAAACCAATTCTTTTTCTAATTGTAAGTGGTTCATTTTCTCACGATATGTGTTCGATTCAATTAAATCACGCTTTTGTTTTTTGTCTGCCATAAAAATGACGCCATCTTTTATTGTAACAAATTCTAACTCAAAAAACACCTGTGTCATGAAATTTACTGTATCTTTTGACCAACCTTTATGACGACATAGTTGTTCTCCATATTGTCTTAAAGAAAATGGTGTTTTTTGGCTTAAGAAAGAATAGTACCATTTAAAGTGTTCTCTCGTAGGAACTGTACTAAATAGATGGTTATTTTCTTGATAAAACAGCGTATAAATTCGCGCTGGGAATCCTACTTTAAATAACTCACGTAATTCATCTGTTCCGTTTGGCAAATCGAGTAACACGATGTATTGATCATCTAAATGCGTTACTTCTGACGCATGCATAAGCTTTTCTTTATAGTCCTCTAAAGAAAATTTATTCAATACCTCTTCAGAAAAATACACCATTGTTATTTTTTCTTTCGGAAGTTCTGCTAAATTTGCTTCTGCATTACGCATACTACGCCAATCAAATAGTTGCCACGCCTCTACAGCAATATCTTGTACCATTAATTGCGGCTTCTTAAAATTATTCCATTCATTGATAGATGCTTCTCCTATTACAGATACTTTTGCAACTGGAGAGATTTCTTTCGCATATGCACCGAAACCGAATCCAATTGTATCCAGTGTTGCTTGTCCATCACGAAGAGCCATTTTTAAATGAGAGCCATCTGATCCGATTGCGCGAATACTTTCTAACTCTGCATCTTTCACTGCAATACGTGGTTTCGGATTTCCAACACCAAATGGTGCTAACTTCTGCATATCTTCAATTGCCGCTAGCGTTACATCCTCCACTTTACAAAAAACATCAACTGCTGTAATTGGAATAAAATCTTCTTCTGTTAAAATTGCATCTGCCTGTTCATTTAAGCGACGGCGTAATTCATCTACATCATTCATATGTAGCGTCATCCCAGCTGCCATCGGATGCCCTCCGAAGTGTGGCAATAACTCTCTACAATCTGATAAATTTGCAAACAAATCAAATCCTGCAATACTACGCGCTGAGCCTTTTGCTGTTTCTTTTATAGGATCAATGCATAATACAATAGTCGGACGATAAAAACGTTCAACTAATTTAGAAGCGACAATCCCAATTACACCTGGATTCCAACCTTCTTTTGCAAGTACTAATACTTTGTTTTCTTCTGGCGGAAAGTTATTTTCAACTTCAGCGATAGCCTCTTCGGTAATTTGCTTTACAATATCTTTTCGCAGTTTGTTCAGCTCATCAATTTCTTCGGCCAACTCTTTCGCTTCCTCAGGATCATCTGATAATAAAAGGTGTACAGCCGGCGTTGCATCTTCTAAACGCCCGACCGCATTAATACGCGGTGCAATTGAGAAGCCAATACTCTCTTCTGTAATTTCACTTTGCGAAACGTTAGCAACTTTAAACAATGCCTTCAAACCAATATTTTTCGTCATACGCATATGTTTTAAACCGCGTTTCACTAGCAACCTATTTTCACCATGAAGTGAAACTAAATCGGCTACTGTACCGATTACTGCAATCTCTAATAAATGTTCTGGTACACGGCCTAATAGTGCATGCGCAACTTTAAACGCAACACCTACACCAGCTAAATAGTGAAACGGATATAGGCCACCTTCTAATTTCGGATGTATAATCGCAAGTGCTTCTGGCAATTCTGGCGGTGGCTCATGGTGATCTGTAATAATTAGATCTATTCCAAGCTCCTTTGCTACATTCGCTTCATGTACTGCTGCGATGCCAGTGTCAACAGTAATAATCAGTGAGAACCCTGCGCTATGCGCCCAACGAAACGCTTCTTCGTTCGGTCCATACCCTTCTGTAAAACGATTTGGAATGTAAAATTCTACTTCTGCACCTAATTCTTGAAGAGCAAGATATAAAACCGTCGTACTACTTACTCCGTCCGCATCGTAATCACCAAATATTAATATTTGCTCTCCATTTTGAATCGCCTTATTTACACGTTCTACCGTTCTATCCATTCCTTCTAATAAAAATGGATCATGAAATTCTTGATTTTCTGTATTTAAAAAATCTAAAATCTTATCTTCTGTATCTAGTCCTCTACCGAGGAATAATGAAACGACAAGTGGCGATAACTGTAATTTACTTGCTAATTCACTCACTCGCTCGTCATTATATTCTTTTTCTTTCCAACGCGTCTTCGGTTGTAACACGAAATCACCCCTTAACCTGTTTATTATACAAGACAGATTAAGGGGTGACAATATAATGCAAACTACGATGCAATATCTATATACAAAAATGTTAATGATGTTTAATTTGGAGAATACGGATTTATATGTACGAATACATTTTGTACATTCTCTTGTTTCATAAGTATTTCTTTCACATGTTTTCCAATGCGGTGTCCTTCTTCTACAGTAATGTATGGATCTACAGACACTTTAATATCGACAATAACATAATGACCATGCTCCCGTGCATATAAAGAACCAATTTTTTTCACACCATCTACTTGAAGAACTGCTTCTCTAAGCGGAATAACATCCTCCTCATGAAGAACATGGTCAAGCGTTGCATGAATTGCTTCCGCTCCAATGCTCCATGCCATTTTTACAACAAGAAGTGAAACAGCTAATCCTGCAATCGGATCAGCGTATACAAGCCAGTCTATACCAAGCTTACCACCGATTATAGCTGCACAAATACCGATTAAAGCTGCAATTGAAGAAAATACATCCGAACGGTGCTCATATGCATTTGCAATAATTGCATCACTATTTACCCTCTTCCCTAATCGGAATTTATATTGGAACATTCCTTCTTTCACGATAATCGAAAGAACAACAGCAAAAATCGTAATTCCTTTCGGTGGTTCTAGTTCCTGCGAAAAAGCTTTTATAGACGAAATCGCTATCTCGAGTCCCACAATAAATAATAATACCGCAACAATAATCGCTGAAATCGATTCCGCTTTACCATGACCATACGGATGATCTTCATCAGGTGGCTGCTTTGCCGCTCGCAATCCAAAAAGTACAGCTAGCGAACCAATTACATCTGATGCAGAATGCACCGCATCTGCTAACAGTGCTTTACTGTTCCCAATATAACCAATTACCGCCTTTACAATTGCTAATATAATATTACCAACGATCCCGACAATAGCACCAAACTCGGCCTGTTTAAAACGTTCATCTTTTTCCATAATTAAAATCCCTTCTTTTCTTAACCTATCTTTTTATTTTAACAAAAACAGCGATAACACCACCACTTTCTTCCATCTTCTTCCCATCAAAAAGTTGCTATCTTATTGTATCCACAAACGAAAAAAGAGATGCCTCATAAAGAGACATCATCTTTTCTATACTTGCGGTTCAGATTCTACTTTCTCAACCTTCTTCTTGTTTTTACCTCTTTTCAAACGACGGTTTTCAAGCATTAACCAAATTTGAGAGGCAACGAAAACAGAAGAGTACGTACCTACAATTAATCCAACAAGCAACGCAAACGAGAAGTTACGTAGTGACTCACTACCGAAGATAAGCAGTGCAATTACTGGGAGTAACACTGTTAATACGGTGTTAATCGAACGACCAAGCGTTTGGCGAATACTTGCATTTACGATTTCTTCTAGGTCTTTTATATCGCGCACTCGTTTTTTCTGTTTGTATAATTCACGGTTTCTATCAAATGTAACAATCGAGTCATTAATAGAATAACCGATGATTGTTAGTACTGCAGCGATAAACGTTAAGTCTACCTCCAATTGGAAAATACTAAACATAACAACCATAACGAATGCGTCATGTAGTAACGCAAGCACTGCAGATAACGCATACGTAAATCGGAATCGAATACTTACGTATAAAATGATAACTGCAGAAGCAATTAGTACAGCGATAAATGCATTTCGTGCAATCTCTTTACCGATTGTCGGTGAAACTGTACTTATGTTTGGATCCGTACCATATTTATCATGGAAGAATGTTTTTGTTTTCGCAATTTCATCTTTTGATAAAACACCTAATGTACGAACTGCGAAACCTTTATTGTCATCCCCAGTCGGTACAATATTTTCTTCCTTCACATCAATGTTCAACTCTTTAAAATCTTTATGAACATCAGCCACAGTAACTGCTTGTTTTGATTGCAAGTCCATACGTGTACCACTTGCAAAGTCAATACCAAGATTCAACTTGAAAATTGGCAGGATAATTGCACCTGCAATTACAACTACAATTGAGAAGATAAGGAATTTATGACCGATATTTACGAAGTTAATACGATCAAATTTCGTTGGTGGATGTACTACACCTTTTGTTAAAGGAATAATATCCTTTTGTTTCACACCAAAATATCCTGGTTTTTTATCAAAGTAACGGCTCTTTACAAGTAAACCTAGTAAGAAACGAGTACCGAATACGTTCGTAATGAAACCGACTAAAATACTTACAATTAAACTTGTTGCAAACCCTTGGACTGAGCTTGTACCATATACAAATAACACACCTGCAGCTGCAAGAGTCGTAACGTTCGCATCTAGAATTGTTGCTAATGAACGATGGTTACCAGCTCGGAATGCTGACATCATGGACTTACCAATTTTCAGCTCTTCTTTCAATCTCTCGTAAGTAATAATATTCGCATCAACTGCGATACCTACCCCGAGCACTAACGCCGCAATACCTGGCAACGTAAGAACTGCATGCATCCAGTTAAAGACAAGTAATGTAACGAAAATGTATAGACCTAACATAATTACAGCTACAAGCCCTGGTAAACGGTAATACACAAGCATAAATAAGAAAATAAGAGCGATACCAATCGCACTAGCGAAAATTGTTTGATCTAATGCTTGTTGACCAAATTTCGCTCCAACAGATGTTGAATACATTTCTTTTAAATCAACAGGAAGTGCACCTGCATTTAATAAAGATGAAAGTTGTTTCGCACTTTCAACTGTGAAGTTTCCACCTACGATAGATACTTCAGCTTGGTTAAATACTTGGCTTACTGTTGCTGCTGATAAGAACTTCGGATTCGGTTTTGCAGATTCTGCTTTATATGAATCTTTTCCTTCTTCAAAGTCCAGCCAAATCACCATTAAATTCGTTGGTGGTGGCATTTTTGAAATTTTTTCAGTTACTTCACGGAATTTTTCAGCGCTTTTTAGTGTAAGACCTACGCTCGCACGGCCTTGCTCATCAAATGTTTGCTTCGCTCCGCCGCCTTTTAAATCCGTTCCATCCATAAGAAGGTTATCATCCACATCACGGAATGTTAATTTCGCTTGTGTTGATAACATTTCACGTGCTTTTTGCTGATCTTGTACACCAGCAAGCTGTACACGAATTCGATCTTGCCCTTCGATTTGAATGTTCGGCTCACTTACACCGAGAACATTGACACGATTTTCAAGAGCACCTACTGTACTTACAAGTACGTCTCGATCGATTTTATCACCTTTTTTGGCTGGTTTTACTTCATACAGAATTTCAAAACCACCGCGAAGGTCTAGTCCTAGACTAATTCCTTTTGCTATGTCTTTTCCCGCCGCACCAATTACTCCACCGATTAATAAGACGATGAGGAAAAAGGCGGCAATTCTCGTACCACGCTTTGCCATATGTACCCTCTTTCTGCTACTAACACTTTAAATAAATCTCTTACGATTCACTTTTATACGTGTGCATACGCCTAGTTAGTAGACTTCCTTTCTATAATTTTTGCTAGTTCATCACTAGCTGTATAGGTAAGCTTTTACACTACCTAGACTTTCATCATTTATTTTCCTCTTCACTACCTCCTTTATATATAATCTTAGACATAATTATTTCCTCTTTATCAATACATATCATTATACTGCAAAAGGAAGAACAAACCAATTGCAGTCGGTTATTTATTTTCGTACTCATCAAATGACCAAAGTGGCGCTTGGTACGCTTCAACAGTTAAATATGTCATATACTCATTAGCACTTACTCTTAATACATCATTTACCAATTCATATAATCTAACATCACTGTCTATCTTTTTCCACTTTTTCACTTTGAGAAACTTCCAAATATCATCATCTGTCACTCGGTCGTAACCGAACATGTGAAACTCTTCTACTTTACTTTCTAAAACGACTTGTAACTGTCCGCGGTATGATTCTACCAAAGCCTCTTTATCTAACATCTATAACATCTCCTTCTTATTTCAGCACGAAAAAGTCGCTTTAATCCCGCTCTAATGGACAGCAATAACTACTTTCAAGAGCGCTATCATAGTTCACTCTCTTAAATGCTTGTCATTCTTGTCTCGTACGTGCATATAAATTATTGTAAATCATTCCATTGATTTTGAGAAGGTAGGAGAAGAACATGACGAGACAAAGCTTTTTAAAAGGCGCATTTATTTTAATGATAGCCGGATTTATTACAAAAATACTCGGTTTCATCAATCGTATAGTAATGGCACGTATTTTAGGTGAAGAAGGCGTTGGTCTTTATATGATGGCCGTTCCTACATTCATTTTAGCAATTACATTAACACAAATCGGTCTTCCTGTCGCAATCGCAAAATTTGTAGCAGAAGCGGAAGCTGTGAACGATAAACAAAGAGTTAAAAAAATATTAACTGTATCACTAGCTGTTACATCCGTTATTAGTATCATATTAACAATCGGAATTATGTTCCTCACACCTATTTTAGCAAAAACATTATTAACCGACGAAAGAACATACTATCCATTAATAGCCATTTTGCCCGTTGTTCCTGTTATTGCCATTTCTTCTGTTTTGCGCGGTTACTTTCAAGGGAAACAAAATATGAAACCTAGCGCTTATGCACAAGTTCTAGAACAAGTTGTCCGCATTACCATTATCGCTATATGCATTCAATTATTTTTACCTTACGGCGTAGAATATGCTGCAGCCGGTGCTATGTTATCAGCTGTTCTCGGTGAAGTTGCATCCTTATTATTTTTACTCACGTTATTTCAGCGCGAAAAACATTTATCAATACGCTCTGGATTTTTCACTACTGTAAAGGAGAGCAAAGGAACATTTTATTCCCTTATGGATATAGCTCTTCCCACTACAGGAAGTCGTTTAATCGGCTCCGTTTCATATTTTTTTGAACCTATTGTCGTTATGCAAAGCTTAGCAATCGCTGGTGTCGCTGCTTCTGTTGCAACCCAGCAATACGGCATGTTAAACGGTTATGCATTCCCGCTCCTATCACTACCCGCCTTTATTACATACGCTCTTTCTACAGCGCTCGTCCCTTCTATTAGTGAAGCGATGGCAAAAAGACAACATAAATTAGTGGAGCACCGCTTACAACAAGCACTTCGAATTTCATTAATTACCGGGGGATGGTCTGTCGTTATATTATATGTATTCGCTTCTCCTGTTTTAACTCTTATGTACGGATCAGACAGCGCAACAGCATTCATTCAACTTCTTGCACCTTGCTTTTTATTTCATTATTTCCAAAGTCCACTGACCTCTGTTTTGCAAGCTTTAAACTTAGCAAGAGCTGCAATGATGAATACATTTATTGGCGCCACCGTGAAATTAATTGTTATTTTTGTACTAGCCTCAAGGCCAGAATTTCAAATGATGGGAGTTGCTCTCGCTATCGCTGCAAATATTGTAACAGTAACATTTCTTCACTACGCTACTGTTTTAAAAAAGATTACATTTACCATTTACGCAAAAGACTATATTTTCGGCGGACTTGCCATCGGTATCGCAGGCGCCTTCGGTTTTTATATTCATAAATATATTATTTTCTCTCATTCCCTCGGCATACAAACAT
Source organism: Bacillus sp. Root131 (assembly GCF_001429475.1). Lineage (NCBI taxonomy): Bacteria > Bacillati > Bacillota > Bacilli > Caryophanales > Bacillaceae > Bacillus > Bacillus sp. Root131. The sequence continues at coordinate 63,711 of NZ_LMJQ01000042.1, read as the reverse complement.
TATGGGAAATCACTTTAACAACAATTGTTTATATCGTACTTCTCTTCACCTTCAAACTCATTCGAAAAGAAGAGTTAAGTCGTCTCCCTATCATTCGTAAACTTTCATTTTTGAAATAAGTTGAAACTTTAATCAGTGGGGTAATCTCCACTGATTATTAGTTAAACTAATCATTCTTACTCTTTCAAAGAATAAATCTCTAATTTTCTTTTACATCAACAAAAAATTTTCCGTTTTGAAAACTACAGTATAAAATTTGTGTCACATCGTTATAACCTAAGTTTTTTAATTTCTCAATAAGCCATTCATCTGTATGTTCAATCATTTGTAAATGACTAGATTGAATTTCTCCATCAATAATAAGAGGAAGAGTAAACTGCAATACATCCTGTTTATTTTTTTGTTTTTGAAAGACAGATAACTTCCCAGACGGTTCCAAAATAGCATATTCTACATCCCGAATATCTCCAACTCCTTGCTCCCTTAATTGCATCATTAAATCATCTATATTATAACGTTGCTTTCTCATCTTCTTTTCATCAATCTTCCCCGCGTTTACAAGAATAGCCGGCTCACCTTCTATTAAATGCCGAAAGCGTTGATACTTTAGGGAAATGACTGACAAAATAATTTGGATGCACATAAGAAAAGTCATCGGAATTAATTGATGCCAAAGTGATTTATCGGTATTTTCAATTGCTACTACAGCCATTTCTCCAAGCATAATAAATACGACTAAATCTAATACACTTAGCTCTCCTATCTCACGTTTACCCATAAGACGAAAAATAATTAAGATGATGGTATACAAAAGCATTGTCCGTCCAATTATTGATATCCATTCCATTTCTACATCTCCTTTTTTACGTATAGACTCCCCTATAAAAAAGAAACTAGTCTAACTTAGACAAAAGGAAAATATGCTTGTATTAAAAAGGGGGAATGTATAAATGGATGGAACGAAAAAATTATCCACTGCAATCGGATTCGGTATTACTACACTATTAATTCTCGCATCTCTTACTAGCATGATTATGGCTCTTTTATTAAAGTTTACGAATATAAACGAAGGGACATTAGCCGTTACTATTTTTATACTCGCTCTTTTATCTATGCTTATGTCTGGTTTTATTGCTGGCAACAAAGCACAGGGGAAAGGGTGGCTAGTAGGTCTCACAACAGGTCTCACGTTCACTATACTCGTTTTTCTAGTTAACTATTTAGGCTTTTCTCAAACTTTATCGAACTCACAATTACTTTATCAATTAGCATTAATGGGGGCGAGTACACTCGGTGGTATTTTCGGTGTAAATATGTCAAAGCAAAGTAACTAAAAAAGGCCCTGCACATTTCATGCAGGGCCTTCCACATTAGTTTTTCACAACTTCACGAATCGCATTGCGATCGAAAGTTAAGTGTGAACCACCAGATTTAATAACAATTTTCGTGTCATCTACTGATTCGATTGTACCGTGTAAGCCACCAATTGTTATGATAGCATCACCTTTTGCTAATTCGTTTTGCATTTGAGCAACTGCTTTTTGACGCTTTTGTTGCGGGCGAATTAATAAGAAATAGAAAATCGCAAACATCGCAACAATCATAACGATATTCATCATACCTGCATTCATCTTTTGTTCCTCCTTTTAAATTATGTATTAGAAGTTTTTAGCATTCGGTTTATTAAAGCCATACTGTTCAAAGAATTCTTCGCGGAAATCGCCAAGACGGTCTTCACGAATAGCTTGTCTCACCTGCTCCATTAAGTTTAACAGAAAATGAAGGTTGTGATAAGACGTTAAACGAATTCCGAACGTTTCATCACATTTCATTAAGTGACGAATGTACGCACGAGAGTAATTTTTACATGTATAGCAATCACAATTTGGATCAAGCGGACCGAAGTCTCTTGCAAATTTCGCATTTTTTACAACTAGACGACCTTCACTTGTCATACATGTACCATTTCGAGCGATACGAGTTGGAAGTACGCAGTCAAACATATCAATACCACGAATTGCACCATCGATTAATGAGTCAGGAGAACCTACTCCCATTAAGTAACGTGGCTTATTATCTGGAAGAAGTGGTGTTGTAAACTCAAGTACACGGTTCATAATATCTTTCGGCTCACCTACAGATAAACCACCTACAGCGTAACCAGGGAAGTCCATTGAAACAAGGTCTTTTGCACTTTGACGACGAAGCTCTTCGTACTCCCCGCCCTGTACAATACCGAATAAACCTTGATCTTGTGGACGTTCATGCGCTTTTAAGCAACGTTCTGCCCAACGGCTTGTACGTTCTACAGACTTCTTCATATATTCAAAAGTAGCTGGGAATGGTGGACACTCATCAAATGCCATCATAATATCTGAACCTAATGCATTTTGAATTTCCATCGCTTTTTCTGGTGATAAGAATAATTTATCTCCATTTAAGTGGTTACGGAAGTGAACGCCTTCCTCTTCAATACGACGGAAGTCACTTAAACTGAATACTTGGAAACCACCAGAGTCTGTTAAGATTGCACGATCCCAGTTCATAAATTTATGCAAGCCGCCTGCTTCACGAATAATTTCATGACCTGGACGTAGCCATAAATGATACGTATTACTTAAAATAATGCCAGAATCCATTGCTTTTAATTCTTCTGGTGACATTGTCTTAACTGTCGCAAGTGTACCAACTGGCATAAATGTTGGTGTATCAAATGAACCGTGCGGTGTATGCACACGACCTAAACGGGCACCCGTTTGTTTACATGTCTTAATAAATTCATAACGAATTGCTGTCATAACTTACTCCTTTTATTTGTTTCTCATTTTAGCGTGAGATGCAACGAACATTGCATCACCGAAGCTAAAGAAACGATATTTTTCTTTTACTGCTTCATTGTAAGCATGAAGCACATTATCTCTATTTGCAAATGCACTTACAAGCATGATTAATGTTGATTTCGGCAAGTGGAAGTTTGTAATTAAACCATCAATTGCTTTAAATTCATATCCCGGATACATGAAAATATCTGTCCATCCAGAAGCGGCGCAAAGCTTACCGTTATGATCTGTTGCAATTGTTTCTAACGTACGAGTTGATGTCGTACCTACAGTAATAATACGTCCACCATTCTCTTTTACACGATTTAATAATGCCGCTGTCTCTTCAGACATATGGTAATATTCTGCGTGCATATGGTGTTCTTCAATCGTATCTGCAGAAACTGGTCTAAATGTTCCAAGTCCTACGTGAAGTGTAATGAATGCTAACTGAACGCCTTTTTGCTTTAACTTCTCAAGTAACTCTTCTGTAAAGTGAAGTCCCGCAGTCGGCGCTGCTGCTGAACCAATTTCTTTCGCATATACTGTTTGATAGCGATCGCGATCTTCTAGCGTCTCTTTAATATATGGAGGAAGTGGCATTTCCCCAAGTTCATCTAAAATTTCATAGAAGATGCCGTCATATGAAAATTCAAGCTGACGTCCACCTTGATCTGCAGTTCCTGTGCAAGTTGCTTTTAATTTTCCTTCGCCAAAAGAGATAACAGTTCCTTCTTTTACACGTTTCGCTGGCTTTACAAGCGTTTCCCACTTATCGCCCTCTTCTTGTTTTAAAAGAAGTACTTCAATGTGTGCGCCTGTATCTTCTTTCACACCATGCAAACGAGCAGGCATAACTTTCGTTTCATTTAAAACTAAACAATCCCCCTCATGTAAGTAGGAAAGAATGTCCGTAAAATGTTTATGCTCAATATCACCTGTTTCACGGTCTAACACCATTAATCTTGATGTTTCACGCTCTTCTAACGGGACTTGTGCAATAAGTTCTTCTGGTAAATGAAAATCAAACAGATTTATATCCATAGCTATATCCACCTATTTCTTATTTGAATCGATTTATTATATACATAATAAAAGATAATACAATACTTAACACAATACATGTAATGATAGGAAAATAAAAGGTAACGTTTCCTTTTTTAACAAAAATATCGCCTGGAAGCCTTCCAATGAACTTCCAAGCTAATCCAACAACAATGAGTAAGATCCCCGCTGTAATAAGCAGCTTTGGCATCTCCGTCATACTTTTGGTATCTCCATTCCGAAATGTTCATACGCAAGCGGCGTTACAATTCGGCCCCTTGGCGTTCGTTGTAAAAAGCCAATTTGTAATAAATACGGCTCATACACATCTTCAATCGTATGAGATTCTTCTCCAATTGTTGCTGAAACCGTTTCTAATCCAACTGGACCACCACGGAATTTCTCAATAATACCAAGCAGTAATTTATGATCAATATGATCTAAACCTAATTTATCTACTTGCAGTAGCTCTAATGCCATTTGTGTAATTTCCATCGTAACCGTTCCGTTACCACGAACTTGCGCGAAATCACGTACACGTCTTAAAAGACGATTTGCAATACGAGGTGTACCACGAGCACGCCTTGCAATTTCTAGTGCAGCTAACGAATCAATTTCAACTTCGAATACTTCTGCTGTACGTTCAACAATCGCAGAAAGCTGATCTACTGTGTAATACTCTAACCTTGAAAGTACACCGAATCGGTCACGAAGCGGCGCCGATAATGCTCCGGCGCGTGTCGTTGCTCCAACTAATGTAAATGGCGGTAAATCTAGGCGTACAGAACGTGCTGAAGGCCCTTTTCCAATTACGATATCAAGGCAAAAGTCTTCCATTGCAGGATACAATACTTCTTCAATTGATCTATGCAAACGATGAATTTCATCAATAAATAATACATCTCCTGGCTGAAGCGCTGTTAATACAGCAGCTAAATCTCCTGGTCTTTCAATTGCCGGACCTGAAGTTGTTCTAACATTAACGCCCATTTCATTAGCAATAATATTCGCAAGCGTCGTTTTACCAAGACCTGGTGGTCCATATAAAAGCACATGATCTAACGTTTCTTCACGCATTTTCGCCGCTTCAATAAATACTTCTAAATTATGTTTCGCTTTATCTTGGCCAATATACTGACGGAGCGTCTGTGGCCGTAATGAATATTCTAAATCCGAATCTTCATATGCAGATTCCCCTGAAAGGAGACGTTCGTCCATTATACTCACCTCTTACCATTTAGTAAAAGACTAAGTGCCTTTTTAATATACTGATCCGTCGTTAATGATTCTTTTAATAACTCTGGTACAACGCGAGAAACTTCGCGTTCTGCGTATCCAAGTGCGCGCAGAGCTTCCAGTGCCTCATCAAGCTCAGCTGATGTACCTTTCTTCTCATCAAAACGTTCTGTGTCTGAGAATAAATCAACAAATGCATCTGGTACGACATCTGCTAGTTTTCCTTTTAAATCTAAAATCATTTGGCGTGCTGTTTTCTTTCCGACGCCTGGGAATTTCACTAAAAACTTCTCATCTTCATGCTCAATCGCTTGAACGACCTGTCCTGTTTGACCAGAAGCTAAAATTGCAAGAGCGCCTTTTGGCCCAATGCCAGACACGCCTAACAACTTTGTAAATAATAAACGCTCTTCACGTGTTTTAAACCCGTAAAGTGCCATAATATCTTCTCTCACATAATGATATGTATAGACACGGATTTCTTGCTTACTTCTTTGAAATACATACGGATTCGGTGTGAAAATTTGATAACCAATTCCATTATGATCAATTACGACATATTCCGGCCCTACATACTCCACGTAACCTGTAACATATTCAAACAAAATACGATCTCTCCCTCTTAAATCATGTATTCCATTTTAACATATTTAATGATAGAAAAGCGAGACTGCCCCAACAAATGTTCTCCACTTGAAACTTCTGTTATTTTCCATTGACAGAAAGGTTAAAGCACCTTAATATACAGAGGTCGATAATGATTATCAATACTAATTAAAGGGGTTACATCAGGATGAAACGTAAGCTATTTATTTTATTTACTATTATGCTTGTTGTTCTTTCTATCGTTGGCTGCTCTTCTCAAAAAGAAGAATCGAAAGCAAAAGAACAACCGAAAACAAAAGTTGTAAAACATGCTAAAGGTGAAGCAACAATTCCAGTAAATCCAAAGAGAATTGTTGACTTATCTGGATCAACAGAAGAACTATTACTTCTTGGACACAAACCTGTTGGTACAGCAAATACATATAAAGATAAAATCCAAAATCACTTAACAGATAAGTTAGATGGAGTAAAAGCAGTAGGTTGGTACTGGGCACCTAAAGTTGATTTAGAAGCTGTTACTGCTTTAAAACCAGACTTAATTATTTTAAACAACCGTCAATTAAAAATTTATGATCAACTAGAAAAGGTTGCACCTACAGTTGTTCTAGAAACAAACTTAGAAGACTGGCGTGGTAAATTTAAAGAAGTAGGTAAGCTATTTGGCGAAGAGAAGAAAGCAGACAAATGGATTGCAGACTACGATAAGAAAGCAGACTCTTTATCTAAAAAAATTAAAGAGAAAACAAAAGATGAGAACTTTATGTTCGTTGCAGTTACACCACAAAACTTCCGCGTATACGGCAGCTTCGGATACGGTGACATCATCTTTAATGACTTAAAACTTCCAGCAACAAAAGGTACAGATTTAAAACAAACAATGGCGCAAGTATCGCTAGAAGGTCTTGTTGCATTCCAACCTGATCAAATGTTTATTGTAAACTTTGGCGGCGAAGCTGATAAAGTTTACGAAGACTACAAAAACAGTGCCGTTTGGAAAGACAATAAAGCTGTGAAAAACAATCATGTATATGAAGTATCAAACGAAATCTTCAATACGAAAGCATTCAATCCAATCGGAAAAGATATGCTAATCGATGAAATCGCAAAAGAAATTTTAGCTAAGAATAAGTAAGAAAAAGCAGCTCACCATGAGCTGCTTTTTTTCTTATTTTGCACTGCGTATTGCTTCATTTTTTCAATCGTTCTCACAAAACCTTCTTTTGATTTAATCCGAATACCACGCTTCAATTTCGCACGCTCATAACTCTCAAGCTTTTTCATATCAATTTGGAAGAAGGAGTGAATCGCATTATCACTTTTCGGTACACCTTTGAAAATTTGTAATATCCCTTCCTCTGACACGCCAAAATAACCGCTCGTTTTTAATAACGGAGAAATATCATCAACTTTCTTTTGCAATACAATTTGTACATCATCACGATCAACGAGCTGCCATTCTTTATACTGCTGTAAAAACTTTTCTAAATCCACCACTTTTTCTGTAAGTATTTCCTCACTTACTTCTCCATCAACATACATACGCTCTAATAAAATTGTAACTTCGGGTTCTTTTTTCGTTACTTCTGGTACTGGCCCTTCCGCCTTCACATTCGTTTCATAAACGAAACAAAACATCATAACGAAAGCTTGCACCGCAATCAGTATCCATTTCATTTCCGTTCACCTCTTCTAGGCAAAATCAAACTTTCATTAGTAGTTTTTCCGGAAATGGGGGTTTTATCCATATTACATTTCTTTCGAAAAAATAAAAAATGCAGATAGGCATTTACCTCATCTGCATGTATCATTTACTTTTATATAAAATGAAAGACGCCTGCAAAGCAGGCGTCTTGATGCGTTTACGGCGAGAGACCAGGCGACCACATTCGCGTGTTTAGCACTTAAGCATATCTCTCGTCTTACGTAAATTAGCTCATCGCTTTGTTAATATAACATTAATAAAGTATAAGTGCAACATGTTTATAAAAATATCTTATTTCCTCTTTCATCCAAATTATTTTATGTAAATTATAAATTGATAATTGTAATATATATTACAATAGATATAAAAGCGAAATCATAATAAGTAGGGGATGAATATTGTGAAAAAATAAAGGATGAACGTCTCATTCTTCAAACGTTAAAAAACATACGTATGGCCTTTCTTTTTCAATACATTGGGGTAGTTGAGATTTTAGGCTATATCGGATTCACTGAAGGAATTGATCAAATTACGAAATCTCCATTATGGCTATTATTTATGCTTACGAGTATTTTACTTGCTTATTTACAGTTAAGTGTTTCAATCGATGTAGAAGAAGGCGAAAAGGAAATAAAATTAACCCCTTATTACAAGCTTGTTTTACGCTCTCTTCTTATTGGAATTATTATTACTATTATTTATCTCATTTTCATTCCTGAAAGACCTCTATTTAAAGCTATTCTAACAGGTAGTGTTTTCCTCATATGCTTTTTAGTTTCTTACTCCGTTAGTTATTTTATTAAAAAACGTCGTTTACAAGACAACGATGAATGAAGAGGAAGGGCTATCCCTTCCTCTTTTGTTTTGCTATCGCATAGTACCAGTTAAACCGTAACGAATGTCTCGGAACATATTTCCTATATCACGATTAAAATCGTTTGTAACTGTACCGTTACGTAGGCGTGTGCTCATTGCATCGACACGAGTAAACATATCATTTCTTACAGAAACATAGACATTTCTGTTTCCAACTTCATTTACAACAGCTTGACGAATTTCGTTCGCCATCGCCGTTTCATTTGTCACTGTATTACGCGGTTTTACCGCAATCGCCACATCGTTTCCATATACAACTGTAGACACACGGTCCACGTTATTCATACGTTTCACACGATTTGTAATTTTTTCTGCTGTTTTACCATCATTGTTAATGTATGAATTGTTCATTGTAATATTACGTGTTGGATGTGGATTAGCAATTTGACCGTTGTAATTTACATCTCGGTAATAATTGTTATATCCTGTATCGTTACGACCATTTCTATATGTTACATAATCTGTATAGCGATCATTACGCGTTACATTATCACGATACTGGTGTGTATCATTATAAGATGTACGCTCGTAATTGTAGTTACGTCCATCCATTGCATTGTTATCTTTTGGTGTACCACATGCAGCTAATGCACTGGTAACTAACAAAGAAGCAGCAATCACTTTTACTTTCGTATTCAATACAAAAACCCCCTCTGTTAGAATGAGCTTCTCTTCTGAAAAGCTCCCTCTTATGATGAGTAACAGAGAGGGTTTTTACACTGTTAATATTTCACTGGGAATTTTCTAGCACTTCATAAAAACCCTTCATTTCCTTAATTAACACGCATGCAAAAAAGGCGGAAATACTCCCGCCTTTTTAAACTTCTTCTTCGGCCTCTTCTTCTGAAATGGGCTCTCCAAATACATTTGGTGGATCTGGTTGATAATACATCGTTCCTGGCTGTGGTGCATATGCAGATTGAGTTGGTTGATAATATAAAGGATTCGCATATTGCGGACCGCCTGGTTGTGGACTATATAGTCTACTTTCTCCTCCGCATCCACAATCTTCCTCACCCTGCACAAGCGGCGGCATATTATTATCCATTGGCATCATATTCGTGTTTGGCATAGACGTATATTGCGGTCCAAACGGCGCCCCTTGCTGATATGGCATTTGATATGGATTTGGTTGTTGATAATATGGATTCGGCGGCATCATAGGCTGTTGATACGGCATTTGATATGGCATCATATTCGGTGGTTGATTGTTATCCATAATTGGCATCATATTCGGCATTTGATTGTTATCCATGATTGGCATCATATTCGGCATTTGATTATTATCCATAATTGGCATCATATTCGGCATTTGATTATTATCCATAATTGGCATCATATTTGGTGGTTGATTGTTATCCATGATTGGCATCATATTCGGCATTTGATTATTATCCATAATTGGCATCATATTCGGTGGTTGGTTGTTATCCATAATTGGCATTATATTCGGCATTTGATTATTATCCATAATTGGCATCATATTCGGCATTTGATTATTATCCATAATTGGCATCATATTCGGCATTTGATTATTATCCATAATTGGCATCATATTCGGCATTTGATTATTATCCATAATTGGCATCATATTCGGCATTTGATTATTATCCATAATTGGCATCATATTTGGTGGTTGGTTGTTATCCATAATTGGCATTATATTTGGCATTTGAATATTTGGCGGTATGACTTGTGGAATAACTACATTTTCTTTCGATACATTTGGTGATACTATATTCCCTACGTTTTCTTTCTTCACTTGTGGTGACACTATATTCCCTACATTCTCTTTCTTCACTTGCGGCGATATTATATTCCCTACATTCTCTTTCTTCACTTGTGGTGACACTATATTCCCTACATTTTCTTTTTTCACTTGCGGTGACACTATATTCCCTACATTTTCTTTCTTCACTTGCGGTGATATTATATTCCCTACATTCTCCTTCTTCACTTGCGGCGATATTATATTCCCTACATTCTCCTTCTTCACTTGCGGCGATATTATATTCCCTACATTCTCCTTCTTCACTTGCGGCGATACTATATTGTTTTTTTTCGTTTGCGGAGAAATGATATTGTTAGGTTTCATTTTACTAATTTGAGGAGCAATTAACTCGCTTCCTTTTTTTATTACATCTGAAATTTTATATTCTTTTTTTGGTTTTATTGGTGGTTGTGGCGGCTGCGGTAATACATTTACCGAAAACTTCGTGCTTTCTTTTTCCGCCGGTTTTGGTTTTTCTATCACAGGTGGTTTTTGAATAACAGACGGTTTTTCAACTGGTTTTTCTTTTTGAATTGGCTGTTCTTTTTGCACCTCTTTTTGCGGCTTTACCTGCATCTCCTTCTGTGGTTTCACCTGTACTTCTTTTTGCGGCTTTACTTGCATCTCCTTCTGCGGTTTTACTTGCACTTCTTTTTGTGTTTGTTGCATAGCTGGCTGCTGTGTAATTGGTGCTGATTGATACGTAACTTCTTCTTCATCTTCTATTCCAAGCGGAGTTGGTGTTGCTGCAAATTCTTTTTGCTGCACTTCTTTTACGTATTGCTTTGGAGGCGCTGAGCCTGCTCCAGCCTGTTGTTTCATATGAACACTCTTTGATGGCACTTTAATTTTCATACCTGGCATGATTAGATCAGGATTACTAAGTTGTGTATTTGTTTGTTTCAGCGTATCAAAATCCACTCCGTACTTTTTCGCAATTTTCCAAAGGGTATCCCCTTTTTGCACGATATGAATTTTCAAATTTTCCCCCTCCTGTATAACTTATCTATAAGTAACAAATCTCATGAAGTAACTCTTTCTAAATAACGTTAACTTCTTTTCACTTTCATCACTTCTTCGATTTTCAATATCATTTGAAGTGGAATAAGCATAAAAAAATCGCAATGATTTCTTCACAACAATGTATGCCCATTTCGTTCTCGTTATGATTATGTGCATGAAAAAAAGCAACGGGAATACCGTTGCTTTACACACGCTCTAACATACGATTTAATGCAAGAACCGCTTCTGCGGTTACTTGTTTATCTACACTAATAACGTTAATTTCTTCTCCTCTTTCTATCGTTTCAAGTGCCCATAATAAGTGAGGCAGATCAATTCGGTTCATCGTTAAACATGGACACATAAATGGATTAAGTGAAACAATTTCTTTATCTGGATGTTGCTGAATAATTCGGTTCACTAAATTCATTTCTGTACCAATCGCCCATTTGCTACCAGATGGCGCTGATTCAATCATATCAATAATATATTTCGTTGACCCTGCATAATCTGAAGCAGCTACAACTTCATAGCAACATTCTGGATGTGCAATAATATTCATATCCGGATGATTTTTTCGTACATTCTCTATGTTTTTCACTGTAAAGTTTTGATGAACTGAACAATGACCTTTCCATAAAATCACTTGAATTTCTTCTATATCTCCATCGTACTCTAAAGAATCAGTATGCGGATCCCATACTGCCATTTTATCTAACGGGATACCTAAGTCGTACGCTGTATTTCTTCCTAAATGTTGATCCGGTAAAAAGACGAGACGTTCTTTTTGAGTAAACGCCCAAGATACCATTTGCTTTGCATTAGAAGAAGTTACTGTTGCTCCTCCGTTACGACCACAAAACGCTTTAATTGCAGCTGTAGAGTTCACATACGTTAACGGAATCATCGTATCTCCAAATAATTTCGTGAGCTCTTTCCACGCTCTTTCTGTTTGTTCAATATCTGCCATATCTGCCATCGAACATCCTGCACGCATATCTGGCAAAATAACGATTTGATCATCTGTCGTTAACATATCTGCTGTTTCCGCCATAAAGTGCACCCCGCAAAACACAATATACTTTGCGTCTTTATTGCTCGCTGCAACTTGCGCAAGCTGAAGTGAATCCCCTGCTGCATCTGAAAATTGTACCACTTCATCTTTTTGGTAATGATGTCCTGGAATGAATAACATTTTTCCCATTTTTTCTTTAATTTCATGAACACGCTTTTCCATATCTTCTTTTGACATCTTGTGATAACGCTCCGGTAACATCGTTTCAATTGGTTGCACTTTTTCTAAAATACTCATATTCCTTTCTCCCCCTCTAAGCGACTTTCCTTACCCTTCAATATTGAAACTAATATCAAGTGCTTTCACTGAATGTGTTAACGCTCCAAGTGAAATATAATCTACCCCTGTTTTTCCGTATTTCGATAAATCTTCAATTGTAATGCCTCCTGATGCTTCCGTAACGATGGCACTTGGTACAATCTTTGAAAACTCTCTAATCTCATCTGGCGTACGGTTATCAAACATAATAATATCCGCACCAGCCGCTACAGCCTCTCTCACTTGCTCCTCCGTTTCTGTTTCCACTTCTACTTTCACCATATGTCCTAATTTTTCTTTCAGCGATGTAACAGCTTTCGTAATAGAACCCGCAAAGGCAATATGATTGTCTTTGATCATGACACCATCATATAAACCGAAACGGTGATTAAATCCTCCTCCGCACACGACTGCATACTTATCAAACATACGTAGCCCCGGCATTGTTTTTCGCGTATCACAAATACGTGTATGGCTGCTATCTAAAGCAAGAACCGCTTTACGCGTCATCGTCGCTATTCCGCTCATACGCTGGATAACATTTAATATAACGCGCTCTGCTGTTAATAACGATGCAATTGGACCTTGCACAGTTGCAATGATTTCGCCTTTTTCTACAAGATCCCCATCTTTTTTATGAAGCTCTACTTCAATTCTCTCATCAATTAATTTAAATCCCGATTCAATTACTAAACGTCCTGCAAAGACCCCTGTATCCTTCGAAAGAAACGTTCCTTTTGAAAGCAAGTTATCTGGAAAAATAAGCTGAGATGTTACATCTCTTTCTCCTATATCTTCTAAAAAAAATCGATTTAATGCTTCTTTCACTTTTATCGTGTTCATAAAGCCCCTCTTCCCCTCATCACACAAGTTGTAGTTTTCTCTTTACTCGAACAATCTCTTTCTTTCCTACATTTCTATCTGGATAATCACTCCGGTAATGCCCACCAATACTTTCTTCTCTTTGCAGAGCTGACACAACTATAAGCTCACAAACCGTTAACATATTAATAAGTGTTATCTCTTCATTCGTAAGAACATCATGTTGTAATATCATATTTCGAACACCGTACTTACTAAGCCATCTCTTCGCATAAGATAAACTTTGCTCTGTTCGCACAATCCCAACATATTTCATCATGCATTTTTGTATTTCTTCTTTCGTCGGTAAATGATTCAGAACGATAAACTTCGCTTCCTTTTCGGCTAGCATGCTCACCTTTTCTTTTGTCTCTCTAGATAAAATGTGTCGTCCGATTCTTTTTCCAAACACAAGACCTTCTAATAATGAATTACTCGCTAATCTATTTGCACCATGAACCCCATTACAAGCTACTTCACCGACTGCGTATAGGTTCGGAATAGACGTCTCTCCATCACAGTTCGTTTTCACGCCGCCCATGTGAAAATGAGTACCGGGCACGACTGGAATAAGTTTTTTATTTATATCGACTCCATTTGTTTTACATATCGATGACACGGTCGGAAAGCGTTGTTCAAAGTTTTGAATCATTTCGATGTTTAAGTACACTTTTTCACCCGCAAGTAGCTGTTCATGAATAGCCCTTGCGACTACATCACGAGGCGCTAGATCCTGTTCGGAATGTATATCCATCATAAAACGCTGCCCTTTTCCATTTATAAGAACAGCTCCTTCTCCGCGAACAGCTTCGGACACGAGGCCGGAACAACGCCCACCCGCGTATAACATCGTCGGATGAAATTGTATAAACTCTAAATCTACAAGCTCTCCGCCTGCACGGTACACCATTGCAAGTCCATCGCCTGTAATTGTCTCATCATTAGAAGTAAAGGCGTATAAACCGCCAATACCGCCTGAAGCTAACACCGTATAATCTGCATTGTAACGTTTCAGTTCTCCTTTATTGTTACGAGTTAAAGCCCCAACACATTTATCTTTTTCTATAATAAAATCGAGCACCATTTCCTGTTCCACTACCGTAACGTATGGAGCTACTTCTTGAATAAGATGCTCTAATAAATTCTTTCCTGTTGCATCGCCACCTGCATGTAAAATACGACGTTTTCGATGCGCTCCTTCTTTTCCAAGATGAGGACCTGTTTCATCTCCATCAAATTTCATTCCTCTTTCAATAAGGTTATTAATTTCTTTCGGCCCTTCCTCGACTAAATAACGGACCACTTCTTCATTATTATAATGACACCCTGCTACTAACGTATCTTCAAAATGATCATTAGGATTGTCATATGTAGCTACCGCTGCGGCAATTCCACCTTGAGCTAAATGTGTATTATTATTACGTTTCGTCTCCTTTGTGATAATAATCACATTCTTTTCGTGACAAATCTCTTTTGCAACACGAAGTGCCGCAACGCCACTTCCAATAATTAAGACATCTGCACTTGGCATAATTGTTGCCTCCTACTTTACACTTTTCAACTGTCTTGACACCTATATTTACATAGTTTTAAAATAATGACAAGAGTTTTTTTATAATTCTTATTTTCACTACCATTTAAAAAGTAAAAGAAATGTAACTCTTACTAGAGAGAGGAACTTACATGATGATATATCTTGACTATGCAGCTACTACACCTATGAGCGAGGAAGCGTTACAAACATATATGAAAGCAGCTTCTCAATACTTTGGAAATGAACAAAGTTTACATGACATTGGAGGAACGGCTTCTTCTTTATTACAAGTTTGCCGAAAAACATTCGCGGAAATGATTGGTGGAAAAGAACAAGGAGTATTCTTCACAAGCGGTGGCTCAGAATCAAACTATCTTGCGATCCAATCACTTCTAAATGCCCGAAATAAGAAGCATATTATTACGACACCTATGGAACATGCATCCATTCGAAGTTATTTTCAATCTCTAAAATCAAAAGGCTATACGATCACTGAAATTCCTGTTGATAAAAGCGGACTCATTTGTTTAGTAGATTTAGAGGCATCTATTACAGAAGATACTGTGCTAGCAAGTATACAGCATGGAAACTCTGAAATCGGAACCGTTCAAAACATTACAGAAATCGGGGCAATTTTGAAAAAATATAATGTTTTATTTCATACGGATTGTGTGCAAACGTTTGGTAAACTGCCTATCCATGTTTTTGAGATGGGGATTGATAGTCTTTCTGTTTCAGCACATAAAATATACGGACCAAAAGGTGTCGGCGCTTGCTACATAAATCCGCAATCTCGCTGGGAACAAGTATTTCCAGGAACTTCTCACGAAAAAGGATTTCGCCCAGGTACAGTTAACGTTCCCGGCATCGCATCTTTTTTAACAGCTGCTGAAAATATATTAAAAACTCAATGGGAAGAAAGTTTACGTTTTAAAGAGTTACGATCCTACTTTTTAGAGCAAATACAAACACTTCCGCTAGAAATTGAAGTAGAAGGTCATTCTACTTCTTGTTTACCACATATTGTTGGGGTTACAATAAAAGGAATAGAAGGTCAATATACTATGCTAGAATGTAATCGTCATGGTATTGCCATTTCCACCGGAAGTGCTTGCCAAGTCGGTAAACAAGAACCTTCGAAAACCATGCTTGCAATTGGAAAAACGTATGAAGAGGCCAAACAATATGTCCGCTTCTCTTTCGGACAACAAACAACGAAAGATCAAATTGATACTACTATTCATGCACTACACACAATTGGAAATCAATTTTATAGAGGTGTTAAATCATAATGAAACAAAATGAACAAAAAAAGATTTTAGGTGAAGAAAGACGACAGCTTATCCTCCAGTGGCTTCTCGCTGCAAATGAGCCGTTATCTGGGAATGAACTATCGAAGAAGACAAACGTAAGTAGGCAAGTTATCGTGCAAGATATTTCCTTACTTAAAGCACGAAACGAACCAATTATTGCGACTGCTCAAGGCTATTTATATTTAAAGCCACAAGAGAAACAACAAGCTTTTGAACGCGTAATCGTATGCCAGCACAAACCAGCAGAAGTACGTCAAGAACTTACAATGCTTGTTGATCACGGTGTTACGATTAAAGACGTAAAAGTTGAGCATCCTGTATACGGCGATTTAACAGCATCTATTATGGTAAGTAATCGCTTTGATGTAGAACAATATTTACAAAAAATAGAAAACACAAATGCTTCTTACCTTTCGCAACTAACAGATGGTATTCACTTACATACAATTGAGGCCGATTCTAAAGAAAAGTTAGATGCTGCTTGCAAGGCACTGGATAAAGCAGGATTTCTCGTTTATTAATGTAAAGCACAGAGTTTTTATAATTCTCTGTGCTTTTTTTTAATGCTATAATATTGTAATCAATCGTAAAGGAGATCACTTATGGGAATTAAACTCGTTCACTTTAGCATTGGCAAACCGAAACAAATGAAATATAGCGAAGATAAAGAAATGATTACTGGTATATGTAAGGAACTTACAGAAGAAGCTTTCCTCTCAAAAGATGGATTCCTCGGCGATGACGTAGCAGATTTAAAACATCATGGCGGTCCTGATCGCGCTGTTTGTGTATACCCACACGAGCATTACGCACTATGGGAAGAGGAATTTCAAACTACGCTTCCAGCTTCCACATTTGGCGAAAACATTACCGTAACAAATATGTTAGAGCGTGATGTTTGCATCGGAGATACATATCAACTAGGTGAAGCAATCATTCAAGTGACACAAGCAAGAGTACCTTGTAGCACTATTTCAAAACGCCTCGGTATTCCTGGCATTTTGCCGCGCATTGTAGCAACTGGATTTACTGGCTACCTATGCCGTGTTCTTCAAGAAGGTACTGTACGTAAAGATTCTAAAATTACATTACTAGAACGTCAACCGAGCAATATTTCTGTGTTGTTCTCTAACGAAATCTATTTTCATAATAGAAAAGATAAAGATGGCATAGAAAAAATTCTTGCTGTTCCAGAACTAGCTGATATTTGGCGTGGTCAGTTAGAAGAGCGTCTTGTGAAGTTAAAATAAAGAATCCCACCAGGTAAACAGTATTGAGTTCTGATATGCTCCCCATTAGGTAGACAGATAAAAAATAAAAATCTGTTTATCTAATGGGAGTATTTTTATTTTCTCTTCCTTCACGTCCAAACATATAAAAATATATTTCATATTATATATGGACAACCTTTAACCCTTATATATGAAGGGAGTGATTAGTTATGGCAGATTACTTCTTAAAAAATGGAAAAAAATATTATAAGAAAAATGATCATCCATGTAATTCTTCAAATTCAGATTCAACTAACTGTTTTATACAGAACTATACTATTTTCGGTACGGAAGATACCCCTCAAGATCTTGATATAACAACTGGAATTCCTCGAACTGTATTTGAAAACTTCACTAAAAATCATAATAAGACACTTATTAAATTTAGTTTCAGTCCTGCATTTGCAACAACGATTAGATTAACAATTGCAAGATTAAACCATCGCTCTCCACTTACATTTACCTTAACACCAGGAGATATTAAAACATTTTTAGTAGAAGATGTTTTGAGTATTACTTTCTCAGATACTGTAGCTCCATCTACACTTAATCTATTAATACAACAAACGAATTGTATTTGCTGCAGTAATTCGAACAATGATGAATCCTATTATTATAATAGTTGTAATGATGCGTACTAAAAACACGACAAAAGAGTGACCTATTCCTAACAGAAAGCCGTCCTAAAATATCTTTTAGGACGGCTTCTTTATTTTGCTAGCTTAATTACATCACTTACTCCAATAGAATCGATAGCTTACTCTGCCTCAAACCGATAAACAACTTTTCATTTCAAACAAGTTTAACAACAGCTCCCTTTACAACCAATAAGAAGAATAACTCCCCAGCACAGTAACAGAAAAACCGAGTGCTTCAAGTTCCATCGTTACGCCTGGCAATAATACGTCATCATACGCTTTATCGACATCGATTAAGAAAAAGTAATTTCCAAGACCTGTTTTCATCGGACGCGATTCGATTTTTGATAAGTTTAATTTTCTCCATGCGAAAGCTGATAACACTTGATATAGGGCACCTGCATAATCTGCAGGTAACGTTATCATAAGCGTCGTTTTCTCTCCGCGGTTCTCTCCGTTATTCGGGAGTACTGCTTTCTTTTTCTTATGGAGTACTAGGAAACGTGTGTGATTATTTTTATGCGTATGAATGCTACGCCTCACAATTGTTAATCCATATTTTTCTGCAGCTGCTTCATTTGCAATAGCGGCAATTTTCTCTTCAGGATGTTCTTTCACATATTGCGCAGCGGCACTTGTGGATGTCATATCTCGAACAGTTACTCCTTTTAATTCTTCATTTAAAAATTTATGGCACTGTGCAATGGCATGCGGATGAGAATGCACCGCATATACTTCATCCCACACTTCTGCATACTGCGGATGTACAAGTAAATGCTGCTGAATTGGTACTGTAATTTCTCCTACAATGGAAAGCGGCTGCTCATGTACAAGGTAATCAACCGTTATATTCACTGAACCTTCTATTGCATTTTCTAACGGTACAACTGCGAAGTCTACATTTTCATTTGCAGCTGCATCTATACAATCTGGAATCGTTCGATACGGTACATGCTCTGCTTCCGGAAAAAAACGACTCACCGCCATATTTGTAAATGTTGCTTCTGGTCCTAAATATCCTACTCGAATCATCGTCTTTTCCCCTCTTTTTCGTTTTCTTACTGTTATACCATACTTTTTTATATTCTTCTATGCAAATTTCGAATATTAAAAAAAGACTAGCTTTCGCTAGTCTAAATGTTTCTTATATTCTCTTTGAGCGAAGAAGAAATAAATGATACATGCTGCGATATAAAACAGAATGAACAAACCTACTTTTCTTAATGATCCATCCATAAAAAGCGTATTATGAAACGTATATAACGCAACTGCACTATGCATACTCCCTACTATAATTGGCGCAAAAAATAGCATACATAATTGCCAACGAGAAATTTTCCATACTTCTTCCTTCGTCATTCCAAGTTTAGAGAGTGCACCATACTGCTTTCGGTCCGATGCAATATTATGGAACCATTTAAAATACACGATACTACATGAAGTAAGAAAAAATAATATACTAATAAATGAGCCTACAAATAGAGTAATATCGCCGCCTTCTTTCATATTTACATATAACTCCATATTGCTTCGAAATGCATTATTATCTTGTTTCATATGTTTCCGTAAATCTTCATTTAATTTCTTCGTCTTTTCGATATTTGGTAATGTGTAGCCTCTATATATCATTTTTTCAGAATCAGGAACCTGATTTGCTATACTGTCAAAATCTTCATCATTCATAACGAAGAACAGACCATTAATGTACGAGGGATGATGGTTAAATTGAACACCTTCTTTCTGACCGTTAAATACGAATTGATATGGTTGATTCATTACTCGCAATTGAATCTCTTTTTGATTATATACATTCGAATTATTGTATTTATTATAATAAACGAGTGTCACTGTACCTTTTTTAGGACGATACGTTTTCTGTTTTTGTTTCCTCGCTTCTTGGTTATATTCACTTTCTTTTATAAGCGGTGCTATTGTTGTTTCTCCCTTATTAGACTGAAAGGATGCATACACTCCAATAAAACTCATATATTGAAAATCATCATACTCATATTGATGCAGTAATTTTTCAACCGCACCTTCTTCAAAGACTTCATGAGTAGAAATACCTTTTTCTATGTACGAAAACGAGTGTATCCCTCCAGTTCGCCACATATCTTGCATGCTAGAAAAATATAAGAACACCGTACCTGTTGCTGTAACTACAAACGTCGTTGCCATAGACATCAGAAAGAAAAAGCGACCATTTTCCTTCATTCGATGTGACAATTGATTCACTATAAATAAATACGGATATGTATACATAATCTTTTTATTTCGCTTTATCATTTCTAACACTTGGGTAGCACCATGCGCGAAAGAAAAGTACGTTCCAAAAAAGACAAGTATAGACACAGGGAAAAAGTATATCGCTATCGTAGCCATCGTCACTTGTAGCGCCAACGCATACCCGCCCACTAAACAAGCAAAACCGAATAAACAGAGCCACTTTGATGTTTTCTTCTCTTTTTTATCTGTTCGAAATTCTTTCAATAACCGAATGATTTTTATATTCCATATACGTAAAGCACTTATAAAAGATAATAGAATAAAAACGACTATATATGTAATAAATGTTACACCAATCGCCCTTACGTCAAATATGACAGGCAGTTCTTTCGGAAGCCCCAGTAACATACTAAATACCATAAAAAAGAGTTTTAAAAATATCATACCAAGCCCAATACCGAAAATATTCGCGAAGACCCCAATTAAAATTTGCTCGGTCATAATCACTCCTATTACGTTAGACTTCGTTGCTCCCATTAACATATATAACCCTAATTCTTTCTTACGTGCTTCTATGAAAATAGAAGTAGAGTACAAAATAAATATGACGAAAAAAGAAATGATTATAACATTACATATGATAAGTCCCCAGCGTACGTTTTGATACCACATCGTCTCTTGCATATATGGATGCACAATGACAGACATATATGCGTAAGAAGCAAATATTGCAAAACAACTACTTAAGAAAAACACTTTATAATTACGCCAATTTCCTTTTATATTTTGCAGCGCTAGTTGCCGAATGTTCATCTATCGTCCTCCTGTAACTTACTACATAGGCAAAAAGCTAGAGATTCCCCTAGCTTTTTACGTGTTTTAAATATCCTCTTTGCGCGATCATAAAGTAAATGGCAGAAGCTAAAATGTATGCTCCAATTACAAGCGCACCTGATTTCCACAAATCAATATAAAGCATTTTCCCTAACGTATGAAGAGCAACTCCACTATGAATGGAACCGATTAAAATTGGGATAAAGAAGATAACTCCCATTTGTCGAATCGCAATTTTGCGAATTTCTTTATCTGTCATACCGATTCTCTTTAACGATTTAAATTGAATACGATCTTGTTCTTTATCGTTAAACCATTTAAAGTATGTCATACTACAAGCGAAGAAGAAGAACAGTACTGCTACGAAGAAACCGATGAACATTGTAATTGCTCCACCTTCTCTTATATCCTTATACGCAAACACTGAATTTCTCAATTCTCCTTGCTTTTCTGGTGCAATTTCATTTTTCAAATCTAATACAAGATCTTCTGTACTTTTCCAATCCTCAATATAATAACCGTAATATTTCCTCTTTTCTTCATCTGGTACGAGTTTTGCATATTTCTCAAAATCTTGATCATTTACAACGAGATATTCACTATCATTAAAAACAGAATACTGCGTTGGGGCATTTAATTGAACAGACTGCTTTTGTCCGTTAATTGTAAATTCATACGGTTTCGTACGATCTATCTTCATCAGTTCATTTGACATATCAACCATAACCATCGTTGCACTACCCATTGCATTATGAATTTCTGAAGGTTGCTCTCTCTTTTGTTTACGCAC
Organism: Bacillus sp. Root131; assembly: GCF_001429475.1. Taxonomy (NCBI): domain Bacteria; kingdom Bacillati; phylum Bacillota; class Bacilli; order Caryophanales; family Bacillaceae; genus Bacillus; species Bacillus sp. Root131. The sequence continues at coordinate 41,855 of NZ_LMJQ01000042.1, read as the reverse complement.
TTCCGCATTATATTCTTTTTCTGAAATAATCGTCATCGGTACTTCATGTTCACTATTAAACAACGTTATTTTCTGTGTTGCTGGTAGTTTTATGTATGTTACTTTTCGCGCATCTTCAAACCCGTGTCTCTTCACAAGCTCCTGTACCTTTTCTTCATTAATAAGGCTATATGTATTTAACCCCTTTTCCTCATATGAGATAGCATGTGGTGTAAGTTCTACCGTTTTCGCACTCAAATTTTCAAAATATACGTAAAGCGTGCCAACTGCCGAGGATACAATCGCCGTAATAATAGAAATTACAAATAGAAAACGAGCATTATCTTTCATTTTATAAATAAGGTTGCTAAGAACAAACATATTTGGATACGTATAGAAAGATTGCTTTCTTTTTTGTAATGCTTTTAATACAACTGTACTACCTTGTGTAAATAGTAAATACGTTCCGCCAATTGTCAGTCCTACCACCGGTAAAAAGAGGATGATGAAATTCAGAAACGTTACTTGGAAGCTAAGTACATATGCAGCAATAATACATCCTATACCAACTACACTTAACCATGTAAATGCAAACGGCTCTACTTTTTGCTTTCTTGCTTCTCTTAATAAATCAATAATTTGCAAGCGTCCTACTGTCCAAACACTAAATAATGATAGGATTAAAAATAGAATAAAGTATACACCAGCTGTAATAAGAACTGCTTTACTATTCCAAACGAGTGGAAGTGTCTTATCTATTTTCAATAATACGCTTAACGCTTGGAAAAATAATTTTGAACAAAGCATTCCAACCCCAATACCAACTACAATTGCAATACCACCTAACATCAGTTGTTCTAATATAATCATTCGGCCGAGCTGCGATTTCGTTCCGCCTATTAATGTTAGTAGACCAAACTCTTTTTTTCTTGCTCGTAAAAACGTTGAATTTGCATATAAAATAAAGAGTGCCGAGAAGATGACCACAATATAATTCATCGATTCTAATCCTTTTGTAATCATCTTTCTCATACTAATATTACCGCTTACGACATCTGGATGATAAATAAAAGAAGCATACATGAAAAATACGACAATCGATAAACAACTACTTATAAGAAACGCTTTATAGTTACGCCAATTCCCTTTTACGTTATTAAGCGCGAGCTGGCGAAAGTTCATGATATTCTCCTCCTAGCATCGCAAGTACGTCCAGAATTTCTTGGAAAAAGGCTTGTTTCGTTCTTCCTTTATGTATTTCTGAGAAAATTTCTCCGTCGCGAATGAATAGAATACGTTCGCAATAACTCGCTGCTACTGGATCATGCGTTACCATTGCAATTGTCACTTTCTTTTGTTCATGTAAGTCTTGCAACGCGCTCATTAATGATTTTGCTGACTTCGAATCTAAGTTTCCAGTCGGCTCATCTGCTAAAATTAACGTAGGCTCATGAATAATCGCTCTCGCAGCTGCTGCACGTTGCTGTTGTCCGCCTGATACTTCGTATACTTTTTTATTTAAAATTTCTTCGATGTTTAAAAACTTCGCAATTTCCAGTACTTTCGCATCGATTTCATTTACAGATTTCTTCGCCATTACAAGTGGTAAAATAATGTTTTCTTTAATAGATAACGTATCAAGTAAGTTAAAATCTTGGAAGATGAACCCTAAATGTGTACGGCGAAACTCCGCTAATTTTGCAGCACGCATTTGATTAATTTCTTCCCCATTTACAAGCACATGACCTGAAGTTTGCTTATCAATTGTCGCCAATAAATTTAAAAGCGTTGTTTTCCCGCTTCCCGAAGGACCCATAATCCCTACAAATTCGCCTTCTTCTATTTTAAAATTTATATCGTTTAAAGCAGTCGTCGCTACTGAACCTTTTGATTGGTACACCTTCGTTAATCCTTTTACTTCAAGAACACTCATTTCTAATCCCCCTATGTGTTTTCTTCTTACATTTACTATAAGAAAAATAAGAAAAAGAAACGAGTGATTTCCCTTACAAAACGTTTTGTTATCTTACAGTTTTGTCATTTTTCTCATCAATGTATGATATTCTTCATCTTTTGCAAATTGGAACGTGAATGTTGTCCCTTCTCCTTCAGCCGATTGAACATACATTCCATGATGTAAATTATCGCAAATTTCCTTCGTAATATATAAGCCCATCCCAGTCGCTTCTCTCGTTTTACGTCCATTTATTCCCGTAAAGAATGGGTCAAATATGCGCTTTACGTCTTGCTCTGGAATACCAATTCCATTGTCCTTAATATGTAATAACACCTTTTGATTTTTCTCTTCAATTTGAAATTGAATTTCTTTTTTCTCTACCGCTGAAATTTTGGTATACTTGATTGCGTTTACAACAATTTGACCTATAGCAATGCTCAGCCATTTTCTATCAGATGCAACCATACAAGTATCTTCTTCAAACATCACTTTCGGGAATACAGACGATTGAATGAAGGATTTTCGGTTTTCATTAATAATACCTCGCACGATATCTATAACATTTACTACTTCTACCTTATAATCTTTCGCAAACTGCTCTAGTCTTGCCATATGTAACGCTAAATCTAACCCATTTAGTATACGGTTATTTTCTTCACGGATACTTTCAACTGTTACTCTTGCCTCACGATGCTCTTTGCCAAACTTCTGCAACAATAATTCAATAACAGATACTGGTGTTTTCATTTGGTGAATCCATTGGTTCATAAATATCATTTGCTGTTGCTCTTTCGCATGCTGTTTATGAATTTCATTCATATATTGCTGTCTTAATAACGTAAAAGATTCAACGACCATTTCTTGCTCTGATGTATAAGATTCATCAATAAGTAAAGAGTCATGTAATGTATTTCCGCCAGTAACGTACTTTTCGATCCTCTTTAAAAACACACTCCGTTTTCGATAATCGTAAATGAGGTATACAGTAAACACAACTGTTCCTAATAAAAGTCCATATAACCACGTACTCCAATCAATGGATTTCTTTTCTAAAAGACTTTGCAACTGCAAAACGAGCCCAAATAAACAAAGGCTAACAATATAAGAAAGAATTAAAGGAAAGCGATCCACGAGGTAATTTTTAACCTTCATGCCCTTCGCCCCACTCCGTAAGAAGCGCATAACCATATCCACGTTTCGTTACAATTGCATTTTTAATGCCTAGCTCTTCTAGTTTCTTCCTTACACGTTTTACATTTACGGTTAATGTATTATCATCCACAAATGCTACTTCATCCCATAGAGCTTCTAACAGTTCTTCACGCGTTACATATTGATTCACCTGTTTCATTAAACACTCTAATAAGTAAAACTCATTTTTTGTCAGTTCAGTTTGTTGTCCCTGCCACTCAACGATATGCTGGGACGGGAATAACAACAGTCCATTTACACCTAAACAATCACTCTCAGCAGCAGAGGCATACTCTCCATAGCCACGGCGAAGCGCACTCTTCACCTTTGCCATTACGATATCTAAATGGAATGGCTTCGTAATATAATCATCGCCGCCATTTTCAATCGCCATCACTTGATCCATTTCCCCTGTTCTTGCAGAAACAAAAATAATCGGCGCATTCGATACAGTACGAATTTGACGACACCAATAAAAACCGTCAAAGTACGGTAAGTTAATATCAAGTAACACAAGATGAGGATTTATTTTTACAAACTCATCTTTTATATGACGTAAATCACTTGCTCTAAATGATTGATAGCCATACCTTTCTAAATGCTCCTCTAATATTCCCGCAATTTTCTCATCATCTTCTACAATTAATATTTTATACATGTTCTTTTTCTCCCCATAAAAGAATTCTTCTACATTTACTCCTTTTTCCATTATAAATTGAAAATTTAATTAGTGGGGATTTTTCCCTATAATAATCTAACTATTGCAATATAAAGTGATACTTTAATCAGTGGAGGTTCTACGGGCAAATAGTGGGATAAAAAAAAGACTGCCATATTTCGGCAGTCTTAATCGATAAATTCAAATTCATATTCAAGAATTTTTACAATATCTCCGTCTTTTGCACCACGTGCACGAAGCGCTTCATCAATACCCATTCCGCGCATTTGGCGAGCGAAACGACGTATAGATTCATCACGTGAGAAGTCTGTCATTTTGAATGTCTTCTCGATATCGTAACCAGAAATAACAAATGTGCCGTCACTTTCACGTGTAATTTCAAATTTAAGACTTTCAGCATCAAATTTATACATTACACTTGCTTCAGACTCTTCGACAACATCGTACATTGGGAATTCTGGTGTTGTTTCTAATAAGTTCGCTACTTCAAATAGTAAATCACGAACACCTTGTTTCGTTACAGCTGAAATTGGGAAGATTTTTACTTCGTCTCCCACTTTCTCTTTAAATGCTTGTAAGTTCTCTTCTGCATCTGGCATATCCATTTTGTTTGCTACAACAACTTGCGGACGCTCTGTTAAACGCATATTGTATTCTTTTAATTCATTATTAATTGTAACATAATCTTCATATGGCTCACGGCCTTCTAAACCAGACATATCAATAACATGTACAATTACACGTGTACGCTCGATATGACGTAAGAATTGGTGTCCAAGTCCAACGCCAGCATGTGCGCCTTCAATTAGTCCAGGAAGGTCAGCCATCACGAAGCTGCGGTTATCACCAGTTTCAACAACACCAAGATTCGGAACGATTGTTGTAAAGTGATACTCTGCAATTTTCGGACGTGCTGATGATACAACAGATAATAATGTAGATTTACCTACACTTGGGAATCCAACAAGTCCAACATCTGCTAGTACTTTAAGTTCTAGAATGACATCACGTTCTTGACCTGGTTCTCCGTTCTCAGCGATTTCTGGTGCTGGGTTCGTAGCTGTTGCGAAACGTGAGTTACCACGGCCACCACGGCCACCTCTTGCGATTACAGCAGTTTGTTCATGCGTTACTAAATCGGCAAGAATTTGACCAGTTTTTTCATCTTTTACTATTGTTCCTGGTGGAACCTTTACGATTAAATCTTCAGATTTACGTCCGTGCTGACCTTTACTCATTCCGTGCTGACCGCGATCAGCTTTGAAATGACGTTGGTAGCGGAAGTCCATTAATGTACGTAAGCCTTCCTCAACTACGAAAACAACATCTGCACCTTTACCGCCGTCGCCACCTGCTGGGCCACCTTTAGGAACATACTTCTCACGACGATACGCAACCATACCGTTACCACCGTCGCCGCCTTTTACATATATCTTGACCTGATCTACAAACATTATTTCACCACACTTTTTCAATTGGTTGTAATATAACTGAGACTTCTTCGTCTCGCACTGTATAAGAAATGGAATACCATTTATTGTTTTGGGTCGCAAGCCAATTCTGTAGTTCTTCTACACTCGTTAGCTTACCACGAAAATCAAAAAAGAAACGAGCATTATCCGCGTCACATTCAATTGTGATACAAACATAATTTTCAACATATACGTCTAAACTATGCTGAAGCATCGAGAAAAATTGATTCGTCCATGTACATACAGTCTCATCTAAGTGAGATAAGTTATGTAATTTCCCTAATACTTCGTACTCCAATAAGCACGGCTGCTGTTTCCAATTATATGTTAAAATCCACTCTGAAAATAAAGGCATTGATAGCCCCATCAGATTGGATTCTTGTCTCGCTTCTTGGACAAAACGATCGATGAGACTATGAATTTCTTCCACTTTTCCAAGGGAAAGGTTTCCTTTCACCATCTGCATACGATTGAGCCAATCATGTCTTGAATGGCGCAATGCATCTATAATTGTCCATTTTTCATTCATTTAGATACCCCTTAATATAGAAAAACTCTAACCTGCACTCAGGTTAGAGTTTTCCGTGAGTTCTTATGCTTCTTGAGCAACAGGATATACGCTCACTTGTTTGCGGTCACGGCCAAGACGCTCAAAGCGTACTACGCCGTCAACTTTCGCGTATAAAGTGTCATCGCCACCACGACCAACGTTAACACCTGGATAAATTTTTGTACCGCGTTGACGGTAAAGAATTGAACCACCTGAAACCGTTTGACCATCTGCGCGTTTAGCACCAAGACGTTTTGACTGAGAGTCACGACCGTTCTTTGTACTACCTACACCTTTCTTAGATGCGAAAAACTGAAGATCTAATCTTAACATACGTTACACCTCCTGCACTTTTTCTATTAAACGGATATACTTTCCGTAATCAAGTTCGATCGTCTTAAGCGAAACAACCAATCCTTCCAAAAGTATCTGTGCTTTTTCTACTGTATGAACGTCTAAATCATTAGGCAATTCATACGTTAAGAATCCGCCATCACTTCCGAGTTCAATAGTTGCCTGCACATTACAAAGTTCTTCCACTGCATTTATAGAACCAAACACAACCGCTGTAGTTCCAGCACAGACAAGGTCTTGTCCATGTGGCGCATAATCGGCATGTCCAGTCATTTTAAATGATTGGATACTTCCTAATTTCGTGCGACTTATCGTAATTTTAATCATGTTAACCTGGATTAAGCGTTGATAGCTTCAACAACTAGCTTAGTGTAAGGTTGACGATGACCTTGTTTCTTACGATTGTTCTTTTTCGCTTTGTATTTGAAAACGATAATTTTCTTAGCGCGACCTTGTTTTTCAACTTTCGCAGTAACTGTTGCACCTTCTACAACTGGGCTACCAACTTTAACGTTTTCGCCACCAACGAAAAGAACTTTGTCAAAAGTAACAGTTTCACCAGCTTCAACATCTAATTTTTCAATGTAGATTGCTTGACCAGCTTCAACTTTAATTTGTTTTCCACCTGTTTCGATAATTGCGTACATACTTGCACCTCCTCTTAATTACTAAGACTCGCCAAAAACGAGGTAGACATATATGCCTTTAGGGAACCTGTCTTGTGCGGTTGTAGCATATAGCCGTTTAGGTGCTATAAACTATAACATAAAGATGTTATCATGAATCATAGACGGTTGTCAATAAATGTTCTGCTAACTATTTTTCCGCTCTACAATTTCTGTTTTACTTCCAAAACGGACAATTGCATACTTTTCGATCATATCATCTTTGAAATAAATTTCAAATGGAATATTTTTTTGTAATTCTTTTTGCAAAAATTGTTTTTGCAAGTCTTTAGGTGCAGCGATTAATACTGCCTCATCCTCTATATTGCCATATGTAATTAGCTCTCTCTCTAACTCATACGCAATTGTCTCATATGACATCATATACCCCGTCGCTTTGCACGGTACACATTCTTCTAGTAATACGTCGCGTAAAGAATGTTTCTTACGTTTACGTGTCATCTCTAAAATCCCTAACTCTGTAAACCCAAGCACTCTTGTATATGTGCGATCATTTTGCATAGCAGCCATGAGACATTCTCTTACCATTTCTTTATCTTCTCTTCTTTTCATATTAATAAAATCAATTAATATCATACCACCGATATCACGCAGTCTTAATTGACGTGCAATCTCTTCAGCTGCCACTTCATTTGTACGAAGGACTGTATCTTGTAAATTCTGTTTTCCAGTAAACTTGCCCGTATTCACATCAATTACAGTCATCGTCTCCATTTGTTCCACAATTAAATAAGCACCATTCGGGAGCCATACAATTTTTTGAAGTGCTTTCTCGATTTCACGCTCTATTCCAAAATGGTTAAACATTGAAGATTTTTCATTATAAAAAGATACTTTTTCTTTTCCGATATTTTCCTCTAATTCTTTTACTATACTTCTTGTATCTACAACTACTTTTTCAATTGTTTCAATCGGATTCTCTTGGAATACACGATCTAAAAAGGTGGCCGGTCGATGAAGTAATAACGGCGCCTTTCCTTGGCCCTCTTTTCTTTTTAGCTCTTCATATAACTGCTGTAACATTTGCATTTCAGCTTGTATTTCTTCAATCGCTCCTTTTTCAGAAGCAGAGCGGAAAATGTAACCCCCTGTTCCTTCTACCTCAATTTGGAGTAACTGTTGTCTTTTTTTATTATTTTTTATTTTCCGAGAAACAGCGCGCATCTCATCAAACGGCATATAAACGACATATTTCCCGGTAAATTCTATATTCGCTGTCAATTTAGGCCCTTTCGTATCAATTGCCTCTTTCACAACTTGTACGAGAATCGCTTGCCCTTCATGTATACGATAACAAGATGGTACATCATCGTATGAAAGATACGCATGTTTTTCTAAACCGATGTTTACAAATGCTGCGTTCATTCCAGCGATTGTTCTTACGATACGTCCGGCATAAATATGCCCAACAATCTCTTGCTCTTCATTACGTTTCCATAAAAACTCAACAATTTTTTTCTTCTCTTCAATTGCAACGCGCTTTTCCGATCCAGCGTAATTCACATATAACGTTTTCAAAATTATTTCCTCACTTTATAATCTTCTTTGCTTTTACAATAATAAAAGGTTAGTGCTATCGTCAACACTAACCGATTAATTCTTCAACTGATGAAGTTGTTCGTTTTTCAGTAAAATATGCATAGAGCAGTTCATTTTCATCTAATGTGTAATGTTCTTTATATTTTCCATGGACGATAATAGAGTGCTTATATCCTCTACGAAATTTTGTGAATATCTTATATAAATGATCTTCTGATTGCACTTCAATAGGTGCAATCTTTTCAATTCCTCTTTTGTTCCCATAATAACGTTCTAATAAAAAACGCATAAAGGCATACCGTCTTTGTTTCCACTCTTGATATAACGACACTGCCAAAAACATGAGTAGTACCCACATCATAATATTATTGCTATTCCAGAGTAACTGCCATCCTAATATTACACCAAAAAAAACACATGACAATTTCATCATCTTTCCATGTGCTTGTAAATAAGGAAAACGATATGATAGTATATTAAACAATACTTTCCCGCCATCTAACGGCCAAATAGGGAGTAAATTAAACGCTAAAATAATTATATTATTCCACATAAAGAAATAATATAAATCCGCGTTCAGCCAACCGGCTTCAAATAATATATAACCTACTAGCATCATCCAAACATGTTGAATCGGTCCTGCAATTACGACAACAAGTTCCTCTTTCAACGACTTATTACCATGTTCCTCAAGCTCAGCCACGCCACCAAACGGCAAAAGCTGAATTTTTTTTATACGCCAATTATAGTGCGCTGCTGCAAGAGCATGCCCAAGTTCATGAATAAGAACAATACAAAATAACAGTATTAATTCTTTAAAACGTGCAGTAAAAATACCAATGACAATGATAACCCAAAATAATGGATGCACGGAAATTTTCGTTAAAACGTCCCTATATTTAATCAAATGATATCACCTGGATCGGATCAATAAATTTTTCATTCTTTTTTATCGCGAAATAAAACTTTCCATTTTTATCATTTGTATCATTACTCACCGTTCCAATTTTTTGTTTCTTTGAAACGTAATCATATAATTTCACTGACATATCGTTTAAGTTTGCATACCATGACTCCGTACCATCTGCATGTTGAATTTGAACTGTATTTCCAAGTTCCTCTTTCTTACCCGCAAAAACAACTAATCCTTCATTCACTGACTCAACTGTTGCATTTGTAGCTGTTTGGACAAATACACCTTGACCATTTTTTTGAAACCCTTGCATTACTTTTCCAGAAGCAGGAATTGCATAATTTTTTTGCTGAATACTTCCTTCTTTTTTCTCATTCGGTGAATAAAATACAAGCGGTTTTCCAAATTGCTTTTCATACCATTTCGCTACAGTAGCAAACTGAAATTCCTCTTTCATCACTTTTTCTGTAACAGCTTTAGCACCATCGAACGAAGACGGGGCATTCTTATATAAAATAGCAACCGAAAGAACTAATATTGCTGATAATAAAACTTTGAAGAAAAAGACTTCCTTTCGAAATAAAGGGTGAATTTCCTTTTCTCCTTCTTCAATAAATACTGTTTCGCTACCAAAATTCCCTCCGGTAAAATACTGCTCTTCCTCCATCCTTTCTTGCTCGGCCTTCCTTTTCGCAATCCGCTTTTTAATTTCTTCTACGCGTCTATTCTTCATACTGTCTCCTTTCTTTCCGTAAGCTAATTTCAATAGAAACAGTTGTATACAGTTTGTACATGTGTATGAGCTAAGAAAGAAAGATATTCGTGTGAAGAAAAAAGAAAGCACTTCGCATATGTGCGAAGTGCTTTTAACGGATTCCAAAGAAGTTTTTTACCTTTGCAAATACCGATACCTTTTCTTGTTCAAATGCTTGTAATGGTACATTCTCACCCAACAAGCGTCTTGCGATATTACGATAAGCCAACGCTGCTTTTCCGCTTGGTTGCAACGCCACAGGTTCACCTGTATTTGTAGCTCGAATAACTTCATCGTCATCTTCGACAACACCAAGAAGCTCGATTGACAATGTACGTACAATTTCATCAACATCTAACATATCCTGTTCATGAAGCATATGACTACGTACACGGTTAATAACAAGTTTTGGTGGTTCAATATCCTCTTTTTCTAAAAGCCCAATAATACGATCCGCATCGCGCATTGAGGATACTTCTGGCGTCGTAACAACGATTGCTTTATCCGCACCAGCTACCGCATTTTTAAATCCCTGCTCAATCCCCGCAGGACAATCAATTAATATGTAATCATAATCTTGACGTAATACTTGTATTAATTCATCCATTTGTTCAGGTGTTACCGCTGATTTATCACTCGTTTGTGCTGCAGGTAATAAATAAAGATCATCAAAACGTTTATCTTTAATAAGAGCCTGAGGTAAACGGCAACGCCCTTCAACGACATCAACAAGATCAAATACAATACGATTTTCCAGCCCCATTACTACGTCTAAATTTCGAAGACCGATATCTGTGTCAATTAAGCACACTTTCTTTCCAGATAACGCTAGGGCCGTACCAATGTTCGCAGACGTTGTAGTTTTACCTACTCCGCCTTTTCCAGATGTAATTACTATTGCCTCTCCCACAGCTATACAATTCCCCTTTCTAACTTTGTTAAATTAGGTCTAAGATGAGTGAGAAGTTGCAGGCGATCGACAACAATGTGATTGTTCTCATTAATATACGCACATTCTGCCGCCTCCGCTCCGTCTTCTTTCTCTTCCGGAGCCCGCATTGCCACATCACTAATTCGAAGTTGCATCGGGTTCATAACAGATGCAGCGATTACAGCATCCGAATCCCCATAATACCCAGCATGTGCAATTCCTCTTAATGATCCTACAACAAAAATATTCCCCCCAGCGATAACCGTTCCGCCTGGATTAACATCTCCAATTAACAACAAATTTCCTTTTACATGTAAAACTTGTCCAGAGCGAACAATTTTGGAAATAGGGACAATTTCTGTTTCTTCTTTCCAAGCTATTGCTTCTGCTTTAGTGATAACATCACTTTTAATTGAATCCACAACAAGATTCTTTTTATTACGAATTAACGTACGAATCTCTTCTTGTTGGACTTCTGTTAAATAACGATTTCCTACTTTCACATGCACTTCAATTAAAGAGCGTCCATCACCATCGTAGTAATGTGTAGAAAGTTTTTCGTCTAATTCTATCAACAATTCAGAGAATGAACAACAATCATCTAAATGAAGCGTTATCCCATCTTTTGTCCCTTTTATCGTTACATTTTGTTGCTTTTTTTCTTCCACTAAAGTTCACCCCACCGATTCAATTCGACATAAAATTAGAAAATCCTTTTTTCTTTTTCTTCCATCGCTTTTGAAAGACGCAATATATATCGTCTCAGTGGGAAACAAACTATCAACAAGAAAATAGCATTTAACAATAAAGTAGCAAGGAGACGATCTGTGAAAAAGACATACGCTGGCATATGAGTACGTCCCAACAAAGTTAAAAATCCATACACATAATACTCTAGTGCTACAACGCTAGCTAATATGATGGAAACAACAATAAATAAATTCAATTGCAGTACTTTCATCACACTATAAACTAAATAAGCTAAAATCGGATAAGCAAAAATATATATACCGACAAGTTCTGTGTATACGGTATCAAATAAGAAACCAAATAATAGTCCGTAATAAATCCCTTGGACCGGACTATAATACACTGTAATAAAACATAAGACGATTATAAAGAAATGCGGTGCTGCTATACTCTCTTTCCAAAACACATTTGTTGGAACAATGGTAGCAAACATATTTTCAAATAGAAACACAAAAAGGAGCAAAAGAGGAAGAGCTGCTCTTTTTAAAATCTTCATCATCTCTTCTCTCCCTCCTATTCTAATGGCGCTGAAGGCTTTTTACGTTTAGCAACCATAATATGCTCTACGTCATTTAAATCAGCGGCAGGTTTTACATAAGCTGTTTTTGTTAAGCCGTATGCATCTGGTTGTACATCAACGATTTTCCCAATTACAAGACCTTTCGGGAAAATATCACCTAGTCCAGATGTTACAACCATTTGATCTTTTTCTACTTTTGCATCAGAACCAATCTTTGTGAAAAGAAGTAAGTGTTTTTCTTTGTCGTAACCTTCAATTAAACCAAAGATATTTTCTTGCCCTTGTACAATAGCAGATACACGATTTGTTCGGCTCATAGAGCTTAATAACTCTACTGATGATGTAAACTGAGATACACTTTTCACACGTCCAACTAAACCTTGTGAAGTCATAACAGCCATATCTTTTTTAATTCCTTGCTGTGCCCCTTTATCAATTCCAATTAAATCGTACCATTTATCTGAACTACGAGAAACAACAGTAGCTGGAATCTCAGTATAATCGCTCAGCAACTCCTTTTTTCCAGTTAACTCTTGTAACTTCTTGTTATCATCTTCTAATTGTTTTACTTTCCCTGATAGACCTGCATAATTATCTAATTTTGCTTTTAATTCTTTATTCTCTTCATACGTGCGCTTTACATCCTCTACATTTTCGAAGAATCCAGCTACGTATTTCGCTGGCTTTTGGAATACACGTTCTACAACACCGACAGTGTCTTTAACAAACTGCTCTGGCCATGTTAAACTGTTCCGTTCTTTCAATGAGATTCCAATCAATGCCACGAGAAGAATAATACTAACTAACAAAACAATTAATCTTTTGTTTAAGAAAAACTGTGGCACGTTCACACCCTCTTAATTTCACTGATTTTTATTTTGCAATATTATCGAGCAGCAGTTTTGAAAAGATCGATATTGTCTAATGCTTTACCTGTTCCAATTGCTACGCAATCTAATGGGTCTTCTGCAACAAGAACTGGCATTTTTGTTTCTTCACTAATTACTTTATCTAAATTACGTAGTAATGCCCCGCCACCTGTTAATACAATACCGCGGTCCATAATATCAGCTGCTAATTCAGGTGGAGTTTTTTCTAGTGTATTTTTAACTGATTCTACAATCGCATCTACTGTATCTTTTAATGCATCTGCAATTTCTTCTGGCTGAATTAGTACTGTTTTTGGTAAACCACTTACTAAATCACGACCGCGAATTTCCATAGGCTCGATACCTTCTGGCTCGCCTGCAGAACCGATTTCTAATTTTAATGCTTCAGCTGTTCTTTCACCGATCATTAAGTTATAGCTTTTCTTAATGTACTGAATGATTGAATCGTCCATATCATCACCAGCAACACGAACTGACTGACTTGTTACAATACCTCCTAAAGAAATAATTGCAACTTCTGTTGTACCACCACCGATATCAACTACCATACTACCAGTTGGTTCCCAAACAGGTAAGTTTGCACCAATTGCTGCTGCAAATGGCTCTTCGATAGGATAAGCATCACGAGCACCCGCTTGACGAGTCGCATCGATTACTGCACGTCTTTCTACAGCTGTAATACCAGATGGTACACATACCATTACATACGGCTTACGTGAGAAGAAACCGTTTGATTTTTGAGCTTGTTGAATGTAATATTTCATCATTGTTGCAGTTGTTTCATAATCAGCAATTACACCGTCTTTCATCGGGCGAAGTGCCACAACGTTCCCTGGTGTACGACCAATCATTTGTTTTGCGTCGCTACCTACAGCAACGATTTGTTTCGTATCAGTTTGTAACGCAACTACTGAAGGTTCACGTAAAACTACACCTTTTCCTTTTACATATACAAGCGTGTTCGCAGTTCCTAAGTCTATTCCAAGATCGCGAGTAAATCCACCAAATCCAAACATATTATTTATCTTCCTTTCTTGTTTTCACGGACTCATTTTTTCTTACTTTATATTATAAAAACAGTACGTTTTTTATATCTTTATCCTTTTTGTAGATAAATTTCTACAAAAAACTCATAAATCACATTATAAAACAAAATAAGTAAAAAGCATAGTCTTAAATATGACCTTTTTCCTTTAAACTCACGAATTTATGGTCACCTATTATAATATGATCTAGCACTTCAATTCCGATAATCTGGCCGCATTCTACTAAACGTTTTGTTACTTCAATATCTTCACGGCTCGGCGTGGGATCTCCTGAGGGATGGTTATGAAGACATATAATAGAGGCTGCTGCACGACGGAAGGCTTCTTTAAAAACTTCCCTGGGGTGTACAATTGACGTGTTTAAACTTCCAATAAAAATCGTTTGCCTATGTAGAACTTGATTTTTTGTATTTAAATATAAACAAACAAAATGCTCTTGTTGTAAAAAACGCATTTCTTCCATCATGTATTTCGCACAATCTTCTGGACTTCGAATACTATATCTATTTTGATATTCTAAACGCACCATTCTTCTGCCTAGTTCAAAGGCTGCCATAAGTTGCGATGCCTTTGAAATCCCAATACCATGTATACTAATTAGCTCTTCTAATGTTGCATCTTTCAACATACGTAAGCCATCAAATTGGTGTAAAATTTTATCTGATAACTTTAACACTGTTTCTTCTTTAGAACCTGTTCTGAGTAATACTGCGAGAAGCTCTCGATTTGATAAACTTCCGGCACCTTCTAACAATAAACGCTCCCGTGGCTGTTCTTCTCTTACAACATCACGAATACCGTTCATCTCTCCACTCCTTTATTTGTTCTCTCAAAGAAAACCCCATGCAATTTTACGCATGGGTTACATCAATATCAAATTGTTTTAATTCCCTAACGAGACGTGCAATTGGTAAGCCAACTACACTATAGTAGTCCCCTTGAATATTTTGAACGAAAATAGATCCTTTACCTTGAATCCCATAACTACCGGCTTTATCAAGAGGTTCTTTCGACGTGACGTATGTATCAATTTCCTCTTCTGTTAGCTCCCAAAACGTAACTTCTGTACGCTCATAAAAAGTAACCGTTTTTTCTTTTGATATAATCGCAACACCTGTATACACTTCATGTGTTTTCCCTGATAGTAATTGTAACATCTCTTTCGCCTCATCCTCATTAGAAGGCTTACCAAGAATACGCGACTCATATGTAACAATTGTATCTGCACCTAACACAATGTGATCACTATTATTTTCTGCCACCGCTGATGCTTTTTGCAAGGCAAGCGACATTACAATATCAGAAGGCGATGAATATGCACCAATTGTTTCCTCTACTTCACTTACAACGATTTCAAATGGTATGCTAGCTAACTCAAGCAATTCCTTCCTCCGAGGTGATCCTGAAGCTAAAATTATTTTTTTCATATTTTCTCCTTCCTTTCTCACATGAAGCAGAACAATTTATATCAATCGTATCAAAGGAATAGTTTGTCCACAAATGAAAGAAATATTAATTTCTCTAACTAAAATAACAATTCTTTATTGCATACGATTATATTCCTGTCATAGAGAAAGCACTTTGCTCTAAATTCAAAAGAAAAGAAAGAAGTACATGTACTTCTTTCTTACTCATTTTATTATCCTATCATTTCACTTTCTACGAAACAATTTTTTCATACGAAAGTAGGCCATCAATAATAACTTGATTTAATTTCACCAAAGATTCCTTATCCATTTTCCCATCTTTTACTGTTTGTACAGCTACCGACGTATACATATACAGTTTCTTTGCTTCTTCTTGCTTCATACTTTTCCCCTCTTTTTCAATCGCTTTCCATTCTTTTTCAATCGCTTCTATATCTTTTGCGCTGCTTTTTCCACCAACTTGTACACTAGAAGCATATTTTGCTAAATGAGTGTATAATGGCTGCACTTTTGTTAAAAATATTCCTACTTCTTTATCATCTTTCAGCAACGCTTTATCTGTTATATCCCAGTTCTTTTTTAAAACGGAGACACCATCATTTTTATACTGAGTCATTAATTGATTTATAGCCTGTTCATCGCTAGCAATACCAACAACTATTGCATACTTATCCCCGCTCGGTCTCAAAGCTCCAATGCCCCCATTGCCTTTCCATTCTTCAAGAGCTGCTCGTCCCTTTTCTTCAGAAGAATAAAGCCCCCCTTGAACAAAAAATAATTTCATCGGATCCAATGACACTCCTGCCTGTGCTTTTTGTTTTTCTTCTTTTGGTTCTGATGTTTGTCCTGCCGTTCCACCCACCTTTGATTCTCCATTCCCAGTCGGCTTGGAAGCTGTTACTTCACTTCCTCCTGTCGTTCCTTGTCCGGTGAGTAAATGAAGCATCCCCATTCCAAACGCCGTACCGATAATAATTGCGGTTGCAACGATTGCAATTAATGTATTACTCCACTTCTTTCGGTATTTTTCCACAGACATCGATTTCGCTTTTTGAAACGGAACAACATTTCTCGGTCGTTCACCTTCTACTACCATCCATTCAAATTCATCTTTCTTCTTTTCCTCATACTTCGCTTCTGTTCCATTCACTTTCACTGAGATCGTTCGTGATTGCTTGTCCATACACTCACACCTCACCTCTTATCGTTGTCCGCATCATATCATATTCCTTTCACAAAAAAACGAGATATTTGTCAGAGAAATTCGCCAAATAACCCTATATATTTATCTTATATGTATGCTTTTGACTTCATTTGTAGAACAAAAAACTAGATAGCAAAGACTATCTAGTTTTTCTCGCGAATATATTTTCGAACTTCAGAAATGAAATAAAGAGAACCTGTTATGATGAAAACATCATTTTCTCCTATCATTTCAACTTTTGTATCAATTGCCTCTTTCCAATTTTCAAAAACTAATTTTGATTCTTTTTGTGAATATGATGCAAGTTTATCAGCAGAGATAGCACGATCAAAGGCGAATGTTGTAAAAATAATTTCATCTGCAATGGTTTCTAATTGGCCTACCATGTTATGCAATTGTTTATCACCAAGGGCAGTAAATAAAACTATTACATTTTTATCTTTGTAATGCGCTTCTACTGTTTTCACAAGGCTTTCAATACCTTCTGGATTATGGGCACCATCTATAATAATATCCGGGTTACTTTGCAGCTTTTCAAAGCGCCCAATCCAATACGCTTCCCGTAATCCCGTTCTTATTTCCTCTTCCTCAATTAAAAATGATAGATATGTTTTTACATACATGACTGCCATAAGTGCTAGCGCTGCATTTCCTACTTGATGAATGCCTTTCATTGAGATTTGCAAATCTTCAAATGCGGCAAAAGGACAAGTAAAATCAAACTGTTCCCCATCTTCTTTAGACTGCTTATGTAACGCTGTAAAATGCTTGCCAAGTTCGTATAGGTTTGCATGGTTTTCCTTTGCAACATTTTGAATGACTTCCAAAGCTTCTTCGTCCTGCACACCAGTAATTACCGGCACACCAGATTTAATAATCCCCGCCTTTTCATATGCAATTTCTCCTAGTGTATTCCCTAAAATATGCATATGATCGTGACCGATATTCGTAATAATCGTGAGAACAGGGTGTATAACATTTGTAGAATCAAAACGTCCACCAAGCCCTGTTTCAAATAAAACAACATCACAGAAATTGACTTTACCGAAATAACAAATTGCCATAACAGTAATAATTTCAAACTCCGTCGCTTCCCCTAAATCCGTCTCATCTAGTTTTTCCACGACTTGTTTTACCATCTTTACAAGTTCAGTAATCTCTTCATCTGCAATTGGTGCCCCATTCACACTAATGCGTTCATTAAATGTTTCGATATAAGGAGAGGTGAACGTTCCTACCTTATATTTCGCGCCTTCTAACATGTAGCGCATATATGTTAACGTTGAACCTTTTCCATTTGTACCAGCAAGATGAACACATTTTATATGACGCTCTGGATTTCCGAGTTCTTCTAGCATCCATCTCATTCTTTCTAATCCTGGCTTAATTCCAAATTTCAATCGGCTATGAATCCACCCTATCGCTTCTTCGTATGTATGTATCACGTATGCTTTTCCCCTTTCAAAAGACAACTTTCATAGTTCTATTATACGCAAAGAAAAGAGACTCACCAATATAGTGAGTCTCTAAAAACATTTTTACTTTTCAAGATCTACTAGACGTTGACGAACTGCTTCGCGTTTTTCTAGGTAATCTTGCTCTTTCGCACGCTCTCCTTCAATAACTGCCGCAGGAGCTTTCGCTACGAAACCTTGGTTAGAAAGTTTCTTCTGTACACGTTCTACTTCTTTATCGAACTTCTCAAGTTCTTTCTCAAGACGAGCTCTCTCTTCATCAAGATTGATAAGATCAGCTAATGGTAAGAATAACTCTGCACCTGATACGATTGCAGTCATTGCTTTTTCTGGCGCTTGTAAATCCGTTTGAATTGTTAATTCGCTTGGATTACAGAAACGCTCAATGTAAGAGCTGTTTTTCGTAAGTTGAGCAAGTACAGCCTCATCTTTTGCTTTAATTTGCATTTGAACTTTTTTGCTCATTGGCGTATTTACTTCTGCACGGATGTTACGAACAGAGCGAATGATATCAACTAGAAGGTGCATTTCTGCCGCAGCTTCCGTATCTTGTAAATCCTCGCGAACTGTTGGCCACGCAGCTACTGTAATAGATTCGCCTTCATGTGGTAAATGTTGCCAAATTTTTTCTGTTACGAATGGCATGAATGGATGTAATAGACGCATTGTTTGGTCTAATACGTAAGCTAAAATAGAACGAGTTGTTTTCTTAGCTGCTTCATCTTCACCGTATAGTGGAAGCTTCGCCATTTCAATGTACCAGTCACAGAAATCGTCCCAAATGAAGTTGTATAATGAACGTCCAGCTTCACCGAACTCATATTTATCCATGTTACGTGTTACACTTTCGATTGTTTCGTTTAAGCGAGTTAAGATCCACTTATCTGCAACTGATTTTTCACCAGTTAAATCGATTTCTTCATACTTCATATCATCCATGTTCATTAATACGAAACGTGATGCATTCCAAATTTTATTAATGAAGTTCCAAGTAGATTCTACTTTCTCCATGCTGAAGCGTAAATCTTGACCTGGTGCACTTCCTGTTGATAAGAAATAGCGCATTGCATCTGCACCGTACTTCTCGATAACATCCATTGGGTCAATACCGTTACCAAGAGATTTACTCATCTTACGACCTTGCTCATCACGAACTAAACCGTGAATTAATACATCTTTAAATGGACGCTCGCCTGTAAACTCTAAACCTTGGAAAATCATACGAGATACCCAGAAGAAGATGATGTCATAACCAGTTACTAATGCATCTGTTGAATAGTAGCGCTTAAAGTCTGCTGAATCTTCATCCGGCCAACCAAGTGTTGAGAATGGCCATAACGCTGAACTGAACCATGTATCAAGTACATCGTTATCTTGATTCCAGTTTTCAATATCTGCTGGTGCTTCTGTACCTACGTATACCTCACCAGTTTCTTTATGATACCAAGCTGGAATACGGTGTCCCCACCATAATTGACGAGAAATACACCAGTCATGAATGTTTTCCATCCAGCGTAAGTATGTGTTTTCAAAACGCTCTGGTACGAACGTTACTTTTTCTTCTTCTTTTTGTTGAAGTGCTACTGCTTTTTCTGCAAGTGGAGCCATTTTTACGAACCATTGTGTTGATAAGTAAGGCTCAACTACTGCACCGCTACGCTCACTATGACCTACTGAATGCATATGAGGCTCGATTTCTACTAATACGCCAGCCTCTTGTAAGTCTTTCACTAATGCTTTACGGCATTCGAAACGATCCATACCGTTATACTTACCAGCTTTTTCGTTCATCGATCCATCTTCATTCATTACTAAGATGCGTGGTAAGTCATGACGGTTACCTACTTCAAAATCATTCGGGTCATGAGCTGGTGTAATTTTTACAACACCTGTTCCGAAGTCTTTTTCTACGTACTCATCAGCAATAATCGGAATCTCACGGCCTACAATTGGAAGTGTAACTGTTTTTCCGATTAAATGTTTGTAACGATCGTCTTCTGGATGAACTGCTACTGCTGTATCACCAAGCATCGTTTCTGGACGAGTTGTAGCAAGACGAATGTGACCTGAACCGTCTGTTAACGGATAGTTCATATGGTAGAATGCACCTTGAACTTCTTTATGAATTACTTCAATATCAGAAAGAGCTGTGCGTGTTGCTGGATCCCAGTTGATAATATATTCACCACGGTAAATTAAGCCTTTTTCGTATAATTGAACGAATACTTTATTAACCGCATCTGATAAACCTTTGTCTAATGTGAAGCGTTCACGAGAATAGTCTAGTCCTAAACCAACTTTCCCCCATTGTTGACGAATGTGAGAAGCGTACTCTTCTTTCCACTCCCAAGCTTTTTCAAGGAATTTTTCACGGCCAAGATCGTAACGTGAAATACCTTCTTCACGAAGTTTTCCTTCTACTTTCGCTTGTGTTGCGATACCAGCATGGTCCATTCCTGGAAGCCATAGTACATCGTATCCTTGCATACGCTTCGTACGAGTTAAAATATCTTGAAGAGTTGTATCCCAAGCATGACCTAAGTGTAACTTACCAGTTACGTTCGGAGGTGGAATTACAATTGTATACGGTTGTTTCTTCTCGTCTCCTGTTGCTTCAAAATATTTGCCTTCAAGCCACCATTGATAAAGGCCTTCTTCAACGGACATATGATCATATTTAGTTGGTAAATTCTTTTCCGTGTTTGACATTATTTTCCCTCCTTAAAATAAAAAATGTCCCTCATCCAAAAAGGACGAGGGACATCGCGGTACCACCTTTATTTACAAACAAATTCATAATTTGCTTATACTCTTAATTTGATAACGGACAAATCCGTCTTTTCCTAATAAGAACTATTCCGTTCAGAAAAGATGCTCCAGGGCTACCTTCTAACATAACTATCTAGAGAATCTCCCAGCTAATGATTCTCCTCTCTGAAGACGTTTCATGTTATACTCTTCCCCTTCAAGGCATTTATATGATTGTTAATTATTATATACAATAGTGTAAAAAACGAAACCTTATTCGTCAAGATAAATTTAAGTCTATGAATTTTCAGGCGCACAAAAAAGATAAGTAGCATTCTCTACTTATCTTCTTTATCTCGCTATTTGCGGGCAGTAAGATCCCTACATCAAAATTCAGCTGAAGCAAAGAAGTTAGGCGGGAGCCCCGCTGATTAAAGTTTTACTTTACCCGTTCCCTTGCTGGGCAGCTTGTAATTGTGATAGGAAATATTCTATATTGCTAACGAGCCAATGCGATTGTTGCAAACTCTTTACTTCCAGCAATTCATTTTCCTCGTTGCGATTATCTTTTCTTTTTCTATACGAACCGATTTGTCGAATAAATTGTGATGGGTACGTCATATAAGCAAACATGAGAAGTTGCTCTTCTTTCGTAAACGGAAAATTTTTTTGATACATTTGAAACCATTCAAACCGATCACTTCTTGCGATCGGATATGTGTCTAAAGACCGTGAATAAAAACCTACTATATCTTGCACAGGCGTTGCAAACTTCGATTTTTCCAAACTAATAAAATAGCCATTCCGCTCATAGTCAAATAAAAAATGATTAAGTGACACGTTACCATGTACAAAAGTAATACGCGTTTTATCTTTTTCTTTCATCGCATCGTTCCACTCATTTAATTGCTTCGTTGCAAATTCACGCGCTCTCATTACATGATGATAGTACGTACAATATTGCAATTCAAGCGGGGACATATACCATTTTGATTCAGATTCTACGAGAAACTCTTCTAACATCTCACCATCATTTTCCCAGCGATTGGATATAGTTGTATAATGTTTTTCTAAATCTTCTTCCGTATACGTTTCTTCCTTCACAGTTTTTTGATGCAACGTTCCGAGTGTCTGAAACATTTTATGGTATTGATCATTGTCCTCACCATTTCCTTCTGCACGTTCTAACCAAGGCATTAAATAATAATTATACGTCCCGTCACTTAAAATATAATTTCCATCCGTCGCATGGTATATAGGTACATAATTTGAAAAACCTTTCTCCTTCAAATATTGAATATGATGCAGAAAGTTATTCCGCTCTAACTTTCTGCCTTCTATTTTCTTAAGTGCATATGGACCTTGATTCGTATAAATTTTCATTACATTTCCGTGCTCTTCCATATGCTGCGTATCCAATCTATATTGCCTCACGATAGGTTCATAGTGATTTCGCAATTCAATATCCATACGAATAACCCTTTCTATTCAAAACATAACTTCTTTATTTCGCCTTTACTCTTGAAACGGGAATATAAATAATTTGCCCCGTATTTAAAAATATATCTTCTGTTTGATTGACACGGTACAAATTTTGTACCGATGTTTCATAACGGTCTGCAATAGATTCAATTGTATCCCCTTCTTGTACGAAATACATTCTTAACTTTGTAAATTCCTCTTCCGGTTCTTTCGTAAATAGTTTTGTTAAATAAAGCGCATTTTCATCTCGCTGTGAGTACTCTTCTTCTTGTTCTTCCTGCTTTTTCGCTTTTTCTTTCTTGAAATCTTTTCGTCCGAACAATTCAAATTGCGGCGTTGTTTCTTGCTCCTCTTCACGTTCCACAAATTCATGTTCTTCTATTTTCTCTTCTTCTAATTCCTGCTCTTTTCTTTCCTCTAATTGGAACGGTTCAAATGCGTAATCTTCCCACTCATCTGATTCCTTGTATGTTGGTTCTTCTACATGGGGCGCCGGTCTATTCTCATCCTCTTGCGCTGAATCTTCTTCTAAATCAGCATACACCGTTTCTTCTTCATCCTCGCTTCTCTCTTCATCACATAAACCAGTAATAGATATATCCGCTAATAATTGTAAGCAACCATTTTCCTTTAATTCATAATCAAATTCCTCAATTGATACATATAGTTCTTCAATTACTTTCACGCGATTTCTCGGAATTGATATTTCAAGCGGAAAGGAATGAACAAGTTCATTAACCCCATCTTCCCTTGTTTCTACATAATCAATTGACTTTGCTGGCGATAGTTCTCTTAGTGAATACGCCGAATCATCTTGCCTTGCAACATACTCTCCCGTTAAATCTAATTGCCCTCTCACGATTACTTCATGATCAAGCTCTTCTATCTCAACGTCTGGATCTAACGAAATTGACAAAAGTTCATCGACTTCCTGTCCCTTTTGGAACCAAACAGATTCTTTTAATGAAAATCGTAACGAATGATCTGCAGCCACTTCTTTTCCCCCTCCCAAACTATATGTCATTACAGATTTATGTAGGGAAAGCTTACTTTATGAATAAAAAAAATCGCTCCCCTTATGGAGAGCGATTTTTC
Organism: Bacillus sp. Root131; assembly: GCF_001429475.1. Lineage (NCBI taxonomy): Bacteria > Bacillati > Bacillota > Bacilli > Caryophanales > Bacillaceae > Bacillus > Bacillus sp. Root131. The sequence goes on along the minus strand of NZ_LMJQ01000042.1, from coordinate 18,213 downwards.
TCTAATACATTATTTTAATTTTGACATTGCAATTTCAGCCGCTGCAATTGTCGCCTCAATATCTGCGTCACTATGTGCTGTCGATAAGAATAAACCTTCGAATTGAGATGGTGGCAAGAATACACCTTGTTCTACCATTTCACGATAGTAAGCCGCAAAGAACTCTAAGTTTGAAGATTTTGCTGCATCGTAATTAATAACGGGCTCATCTGTAAAGAAAATACCAATCATAGAACCTGCACGATTAATATGATGTGGAATGCCATGTTTTTCAGCTGCTTTACGTAATCCAGCTTCTAACATTTCAGCTTTACGCTCAAATTCTACATACGATTCTGGCGTTAACTGTACTAACGTTTCATAACCTGCTGCCATTGCAAGTGGGTTACCTGATAAAGTACCAGCTTGATAAATCGGTCCGCTTGGCGCAATTTGGCGCATAATTTCTGCTTTACCACCGTACGCTCCTACTGGTAAGCCACCACCGATTACTTTACCTAAACAAGTTAAATCAGGTGTTACACCGTAGTAACCTTGTCCACAGTTATAAGCAACACGGAATCCTGTCATTACTTCATCAAAAATAAGCAGTGCACCGTTTTGTTCTGTTACTTCACGAAGTCCCTCTAAAAATCCTGGTTGCGGAGGAACAACACCCATATTCCCTGCCACTGGTTCTACAATTACACAAGCAATATCATCACCGAATTGTTCAAAAGCGTATTTCACACTTTCTAAATCATTATAAGCTACTGTAATCGTATTTTTCGCTACACCTTCTGGTACGCCAGGGCTATCTGGTAAACCTAGAGTCGCCACACCAGAACCAGCTTTAATTAATAACGAATCACCATGACCGTGGTAACAACCGATGAATTTCAAGATTTTATTACGGCCTGTATAACCACGAGCTAAACGTAGTGCACTCATTGTCGCTTCTGTTCCAGAGTTAACCATGCGGACAATTTCAATCGATGGTACACGCTCAATAACAAGTTTCGCTAATTTATTTTCGATTTCTGTCGGTGCACCGAAGCTTGTACCTCTTTCAGCAACAGATTTTAACGCTTCAACAACACGATCATTTGCATGCCCATGAATTAAAGGCCCCCATGATAATACGTAGTCGATGTATTCATTTCCATCAATATCATATACTTTAGAGCCTTTACCACGCTCCATAAACAACGGATTCATCCCAACAGACTTAAAGGCACGAACTGGGCTATTTACGCCACCAGGCATTAAATCTTGCGCCTCTTCAAACGCTGCAATTGACTTATCAAACTTTTTCATTATTTAACGCCTCCTTCTTGCAACCATTTTGCTGCATCTTTCGCATGATACGTAATAATTAAGTCTGCTCCTGCACGTTTCATGCTAATTAATTTTTCAAGCACAACTTCTTTTTCATTAATCCAACCATTTTGCGCTGCCGCTTTAATCATTGAATATTCACCACTTACGTTGTAAGCAACGATTGGTAAATTAAAGTTATTTTTCACATCACGAATGATATCTAAGTAAGAAAGAGCTGGCTTTACAATTAAGAAATCAGCCCCTTCCATTACATCTGATTCTGCTTCACGGAATGCTTCCATACGGTTCGCTGGGTCCATTTGATATGTTTTACGGTCACCAAATTGCGGCGCACCGTGCGCAGCATCACGGAAGGGCCCATAAAACGCTGATGAATATTTCACAGCGTACGACATAACTGGCACGTGTCCAAAACCATTTTCATCTAATGCATGGCGAATTGCTGTTACGAAGCCGTCCATCATGTTTGATGGCGCAATAATGTCCGCTCCTGCCTTCGCTTGACTTACAGCTGTTTTCGCAAGAACTGCAAGAGACTCGTCATTTAAAATAATACCATCTTCAATTACACCGCAATGACCATGACTTGTAAATTGACATAAACATGTATCTGCAACTACTACTAGCTCAGGGAAATCGCCTTTAATTTGTTGAATAGCACGTTGTACAATTCCATGATCACAATATGCTGATGATCCAACTTCATCTTTTTCAGCAGGTAAACCAAATACAATAACAGAACGAATACCTAAATCAACAACTTCTTGCATTTCAGCTTGCAATAAATCTAAAGACATTTGATATACGCCTGGCATAGAAGGAACTTCATTACGAACATTTTCACCTTCTAATACAAAAATAGGGTAAATAAAATCTTCCGTATGTAAAAACGTTTCACGCACAAGTGCACGCATACTACCGCTTTGTCTTAAACGACGATGACGATTAAATTGTAAAGAGTTCATAGATTTCTATCCCCATTCTTTCATTTTATAGATTCACAAACACATTGTAGTAATGCTTCTACAGTGTACTCTTTCGGCACAATAACAGACGGAAAATAACGACTTGCCTCTTTTTCCGTAATAGGTCCTATACAAGCAATTGTACATTTTTTTGTCCATTCTCTCCAGTTTGCACCCTCAAGTAAACGAACAAAACTAGTAACAGTTGAAGGGCTCGTAAATGTAATAATGTCTACTTTCCCTAACTTCAATGCCGCTATAAGCTCTTGCTTTTTTTCTATATTCACTTTCGTACCGTATACGATTAGCTCATCTAGAGAAACACCAATTTCCCGAAGTGCAACCGGAATTACCTCTCTTGCTATATTCCCTTTCGGAAATAAAATACGTTCGTTTCCACTTAATTCTTTTAGAAACTCTTCTGCAAATGCTTCTGCAACAAATGAAGTTGGAACAAAATGAACTTGATAGCCCCTTTTTTCTAACTCTAATTTTGTTTTCACACCTACCGCAGCGATTTTAATGGTTAGCGGTAGTTTCTTGTTCAAACTATCTAGAAAAAAAGCTACACCATTTCTGCTCGTAAAAATAACCCAGTCATACGAATGTAGCTGCCCTTCAATATGTTGAATTTGCCTATGAGACATACCTTCCATATGCAAAAGCGGAATTTCCAATGGAATTCCGCTCTTTTCTTTCACTGCTACACTCATTTGTTTCGCTTGATGCTGGGCACGTGTAATCAATACCGTTTTTCCAGCGAGAGCGTTCATATTTATTGTTGCTCCTTATTTGCAGCAAGAATGAGTTCTTTGGCGCCTTGTTTAATTAAACGGCCCGCGGCTTCTAATCCTACTTCCTCAGGATTAGTACCTACTACTGTCTCTTTTAATAAAACAGAGCCATCCATAGAGCCAACAAGAGCTGTTAATTCGATTGTATCGTTTTCTTTAAGGGTTGCATATCCAGCGATTGGAACTTGACATCCACCTTCAAGTCTATGAAGAAATACTCGCTCCGCTGCCACTGTTCTTTCTGTTATCGCATCATTCATATGCGCTAACAACTGCAATAAATCCTTATCATCCTCACGACATTCAATCGCTAATGCACCTTGTCCTACAGCAGGTACACATAACGTTTCATCTAAATGTTCTGTAATAACTTCATCATCCCAGCCCATTCTTTGTAATCCAGCTGTCGCTAAAATAATCGCATCGTAATCCTCTTCTTTTAATTTACGTAAACGTGTATCGATATTTCCGCGAATCCACTTCACTTGTAAATCTGGTCTCGCAGCGAGTAGCTGTGCACTACGTCTTAAACTACTCGTACCTAAAATAGCACCTTCCGCTAACTCTTTAAACGATGCTCCATTTTTTGAGATAAAAGCATCACGAGGGTCAACACGCTTTGGTGTACAGCCAATCATTAACCCTTCTGGAAGTACGGCTGGCATATCTTTCATACTATGTACAGCCATATCGATTTCTTTCGTAAGTAACGCATGCTCAATTTCTTTAACGAACAAACCTTTTCCGCCTACTTTTGAAAGAGTAACATCTAAAATCACATCACCTTTGGTGACAATTTCTTTCACTTCAAATTCATATGGTAAACCAAGTGCTTTTAACTGATCAATAAACCAGTTTGTTTGTGTTAATGCTAGCTTACTCTTTCGTGACCCTACAATAATTTTGCGCATAATTCTCTCTCCTCATTATAAATACCAAAAGTGGAAATTAGATAAACTACTTAATAAAAAAATGTTAACTAGCATTACGAGAAAGGCCCCTACATTCCACAGTACAATTTTCTTCCCTTGCAATACATCTGCCGCTCTTAAATACAAGCCCGCACAGTATACAAATAGAACGACAAACGAACCAATTACTTTCGTATCATACCAATGAAAATTATCTAATTTTGTATATCCCCATATACATCCTAATAAAATTGCTAGTAAGAAAAATGGAACAGAAAATAAATTTAATCCGTAAGACGTAGATTCAAGCTTCGGTAAATTCCCTAACCTTCTTAATCTCGCATTCCACTTTTTCTTTTTTAATAGGCGATATTGCAGTAAATACATAATAGAAAAAATAAATGATACCGTAAACGTTGCATAAGAAATAATCGCCATTCCAACATGCACGTATACAAGTTCTGAAACTAATTGCTCTGCAAGTACTGGCGACATCTTTCCGAGCGGTGTAAAAATAGAAAAAGCGCTTACGCCAAATGCAACAACATTTGTAAAGAAGACTAAAAAGTCAACGCGCATAAATCGATTTATGACTAACGACATCGTAATCAATAACCAAACATAAAAATAAATCCCTGATAATAAAGTTAAAATGGGGTTCGTTTCTGAATCTGTCGCCCTAAGCAACATAAAAATAGACTGCAATACCCATACAATCGAAAGTAACCAAAAAGCAAATCGGTTCGCCTTTCGGTTACTTTGGAAATAATCTATAAAATATAAACTAATGCTACAAGCATATAAAATAATTGCAATATGATAAATAATACTGTTATTTAAAAAACTCATCCGATCATCCTTCCAAATTATAAAGATGGAACGGATGGTGTCCACACTCTTTTATGTTCTACTTCTTCCGCACGACTCTCTACTTCTTCCGTTTCTAAATCGAAAATCTTCGCAAATAACGCTAATTTTTCGCTCGCTCCCTCTTCAGCAGCTATTTCTTTCGCTACTAAAATTGGGTCTTTTAATAATTGATTAATAATACTTTTCGTATGCTTACTAATGACTTTTTTCTCACGATCACTAAGGTTTGGTATTTTTCGCTCTAGGCTTACCATCGTTTCACTTTGGATTGCAAGTGCCTTATCACGAAGAGCTGATATTAATGGAACAACACCAAGTGTACTTAACCACGTTTTAAATAGAACAATTTCCTCTTCAATCATAAATTGAATTTTCTCCGCTTCTTTCAAACGCTCAGCACGATTTGCTTCCACTACTCCTTGCAGATCATCAATGTCATATAAAAAAGAACCTTCTAACTCATCAATCGCTGGATCAATATCACGTGGTACTGCAATATCAACCATAAATAAAGGGCGACCAGAGCGCATTTTCTCCACCTTTGTCATCATCTCTTTCGTAATGACATACTCAGATGCACCAGTTGAACTAATTAAAATATCTGCTTCTAATAATGCACATTGCAATTCGCTTAACGATTTTGCATGTCCCATATATTTCTCAGCCATTACTTCTGCTTTCGAAAGTGTCCTATTCATAACTGTTACTTTACGAGCACCACTTCCATATAAGTTTTGCAGTGCAAGTTCGCCCATTTTACCAGCACCAAGAATAAGCACATGACAATCTGTTAACTCGCCAAATATTTTCTTTCCAAGCTCAACAGCAGCATAACTAACAGACATTGCACTTTCCCCGATTGTTGTTTCTGAGTGGGCACGTTTTGCTAATGTAATGACTTGCTTAAACAATTCATTAAAAATTGTGCCTGTTGCTTTAACTTGTTGCGCTTCTAAAAAGCTATCTTTTATTTGACCTAAAATCTGCGTTTCTCCGACTACCATCGAATCTAAACCGCACGTTACGCGGAATAAATGATCTATTGCACCATCTTGTTCAAAAATAGTTAAATATGGCGCGACTTCTTCTATTTCAAGCTGAAACCAATCAGCTAAAAACTTCTTAATATAATACCGTCCCGTGTGTAATTGATCGACAACAGCATAAATCTCAGTGCGATTACAAGTTGATACAATGACATTCTCTAACACGCTCTTTTGATTTTGTAATGTATTCATCGCTCGCTCTAGCTCTGCTGCCTGAAATGTGAGTTTCTCACGAAATTCTACAGGGGCTGTTCGATAATTTACACTAACAACAAGAATATGCACGCAGCATGTCCCCCTTCACCCGTTTTATCACTTTATCTACTATCATAATACAACTTTCCTCTTATGAATCTGACAATCGTGTGAACAACCGATTATTTTTTAATTATTCTCCGTATGTAATAAAGGAGATTCAGTAAACTAATAAAAAAATCTTCTACTTTATAATGATTATAAATTAATAACTCTATTTGTACGTTACCAAAAAAAGTCCTCATAATCAAGTGATGGAAACTATTCCATATAAATTATAACATCATCTTTCCTATCTTCTTTCATCATGAAGGAAAATATGTATGATTGTTCCAAAATGTAGCAAACACTTTCTCAATACAATGTATTTGACATTTTATTTCTTTTTCGTTATATTGATTTTACAAAATTAAATTGTTAACAACTTAATTAGAAGGGAGTTATGTATGACAGAGGACTCTTTGCATCTAGATAACCAACTTTGTTTTTCTATTTATGCCTGTTCTAGAGAGGTTACTCGTTTTTATCGACCTTATTTAGAAGAGATGGGTATTACGTATCCCCAGTACATTACTTTACTCGTACTATGGGAGCAAGATGGACTAACAGTAAAAGAAATTGGAGAACGTCTATTTTTAGATTCCGGTACGTTAACACCTATGTTAAAACGAATGGAATCATTAAAACTTGTAAAACGTGTTCGTTCCAAAGAAGACGAGCGAAAAGTTTGTATTGAATTAACAGAACAAGGCAAAGATTTAAAGGAAAAGGCTTGTTCATTACCGACAACGATGGCTACAAATTTAGGAATTACAGAGCAAGAATATCGCTCTTTATTAATTGAGCTAAATAAACTAATTGAAACAATGAAAACAATTAATGATGGAAAAGGGGAATAAATATGGATAAATTATATACTGCTTCAGTAACAGCAACAGGTGGAAGAAATGGGAAAGTAGTTTCAGATGATGGCATATTAAATCTTGATGTAAAAATGCCGAAAGCACTAGGTGGTGCAGGCGGAGAAGCAACAAATCCAGAACAACTATTTGCAGCTGGTTATGCAGCTTGTTTTGATAGTGCATTACAACTTGTCATTCGTACAAAACGTATGAAAGTAGAAAGTACAGAAGTAACCGCTCACGTTTCTATCGGAAAAGATACAGATGGTGGTTTTGGCCTATCTGCCGTGCTTGATGTACATGTCGCTGGCGTTTCACATAGCGAAGCAAAAGAACTTGTAGAAGCGGCTCACGGTGTATGTCCTTACTCTAAAGCAACACGAGGTAATATTGAAGTTACATTAAACGTACGTTAACAGCTTATATAAAGAAAAAAACGCGCGACATTCGTCACGCGTTTTTTGTTTTTGTCATTTTATGAATTGCCTTCCACGCTTCTTCTTTTCCAAGTCCTGTTTCAGAAGAGAATAGAACGATTTCATCGCCAATTTCAACAGCAAGCGTTTCTTTTACAACTTTTAAATGCTTTTGCCATTTCCCTTTCGGGATTTTATCGGCTTTCGTCGCAATAATAATTGTTGGGATTTCATAATGCTTTAAGAAATCATACATCATCACGTCATCACTTGTTGGTTGGTGACGTAAATCAACTACTAATACAGCTGCGTCTAATTGCTTACGCGTTGTAAAGTACGTTTCAATCATTTTCCCCCATGCCGCGCGCTCCGATTTAGACACTTTCGCATATCCATAACCTGGAACGTCAACAAAATGCATCATCTCATTGATTAAGAAAAAGTTCAGTGTTTGCGTTTTTCCTGGTTTAGAAGAAATACGCACTAACTTTTTACGATTTAAAATTTTATTAATAAAGGAAGACTTCCCGACATTTGAACGACCTGCTAATGCAATTTCTGGTAAATCACTGTCTGGATATTGTTCTGGTTTAACAGCACTAATTACAATATCTGCTTTTGTTACTTTCATTGTTTCACTCCTACTAATGCGTGCTCCAATACTTCATCTAAATGAGATGCAAGCACAAACGTAAGGTTTTCTTTTACGCTCTCTGGAATATCATCTAAATCTTTCTCGTTTTCTGCTGGCAAAATAATTTTTGTTAAGCCTGCGCGGTGAGCACTTAATGTTTTTTCTTTTAAGCCACCAATTGGTAATACACGACCACGAAGTGTAATTTCACCTGTCATACCTACTTCTTTACTTACAGGAATACCTGTTAGTGCAGAAATAAGTGCCGTTGCCATCGTAATACCTGCTGACGGTCCATCTTTTGGAACTGCTCCTTCTGGAACATGAATATGAATATCATTTTTCTCATGGAAATTCGGGTCAATCTGAAGCTCTTCTGCACGAGAGCGTATATAACTAAACGCAGCTTGTGCTGATTCTTTCATAACATCCCCAAGTTTCCCCGTTAAAATTAGTTTCCCTTTTCCTGGCGCTACAGAAACTTCAATTGCAAGTGTATCGCCGCCTGCTGCTGTGTAAGCTAGACCTGTTGCCATACCAACTTGGTCTGTTTTTTCAGCTTGCCCATAACGGAATATGTGTTTACCAAGTAAATCAACAATCTTTTTCTCTGTCACAACGATACGTTTACGTTCTGCTGTAACGATAATTTTCGCTACTTTACGGCAAACTTTTGCAATTTGGCGTTCTAGCGTACGAACACCAGCCTCACGTGTATAATAACGAATAATTTCAAGAAGCGCCTCATCACGCACTTGTAAATTACCTTTTCGTAAGCCATGCTCTTTTAATTGTTTCGGCAATAAATGCTCACGAGCAATGTGTACTTTTTCAAGTTCTGTATAGCCAGCAATCGAAATGATTTCCATACGGTCAAGTAATGGACCTGGAATACTTGAAAGTGTATTAGCGGTTGCTACAAACATAACTTTCGATAGATCATATGGTTCTTCAATGTAATGATCACTGAAGTTATGGTTTTGTTCTGGATCTAATACTTCAAGTAATGCCGCTGATGGATCTCCACGGAAATCGTTAGACATTTTATCAATCTCATCTAATAAGAAGACTGGATTAACTGTTTTCGCCTTTTTCATACCTTGAATAATGCGTCCTGGCATTGCTCCAACATATGTACGGCGGTGACCACGAATTTCAGATTCATCACGCACACCACCAAGAGATGCACGGACAAATTTACGATTCAATGATGTTGCAATTGAACGCGCTAACGAAGTTTTGCCGACCCCAGGAGGGCCTACTAAACAAAGGATAGGTCCTTTTAATGAATTCGTTAACTTCTGTACAGCTAAATATTCAAGTACACGCTCTTTCACTTTTTCAAGACCGTAATGATCGTTATTTAAAATCTCTTCTGAATGAGCAAGATCAATTATATCTTCTGTTGCCTCTGTCCACGGAAGCGCTAATAACCAATCAATATAATTGCGAATAACACCACTCTCCGCAGAACTTGCTGGTAACTTTTCATAACGATCTAATTCTTTCAGCGCAGCCTTCATTGTTTCTTCAGGCATTCCTGACTGTTCAATTTTTTCACGAAGTTCTTCTACTTCTCCGCCCTTACCTTCTTTGTCGCCAAGTTCAGTTTGAATCGCCTTCATTTGCTCACGTAAGAAATATTCTTTTTGCGTGCGCTCCATTGAACGTTTCACTTTTTGTCCAATCTTCTTTTCTAGGCTAAGTAACTCTTGTTCATCTTGAATAATTGAAATAAGTGTATGTAATCGTTCTTTTACAGATACAATCTCTAGAATCTCTTGTTTCTGCTTCGTTTTAATCGGCAAGTGAGAAGCAATTAGATCAGCTAATCTCCCTGGTTCTTCTACATCAGCTACCGTTGCAAATGTTTCATTTGAAACTTTTTTCGAAACTTTAATATATTGTTCGAAATGCTCCAGTAACGTACGCATAAGAGCTTTCTCTTCTAAATCATCTTCTACTTCTTCAGTTACCGTTTTAATAGACACTTGTACTATATTTTCTTCTTCGATAAACTCTATTACTTCTGCTCTATGTAAACCTTCCACAAGGACACGAAGCGTACCGTTCGGCAATTTTAACATTTGCTTGACTTTCGCCACTGTACCTACACTATATATGTCATCTTCTTTCGGATCATCGATATTCATTTCTTTTTGCATTGCTAAAAAGATGATATTTTCATCCATTGCCGCCTGCTCTAGTGCTTGTATCGATTTATCACGTCCTACATCAAGATGCAAAACCATCGTTGGATATACGAGAACGCCTCTTAATGGTAGGAGGGGCACGATTCTTTCGTTCGTATTCATACTAGACATAGCACCTCCATAATAAATTAAACTCCTGTTCAACTATTTTATATTACAATACACCTAGATGCAATTGCTGAGATTCCTCGCAATTATAAATAGCTTATTTTTCTACCTCACGAAAAGAAAAAAGACTCCGATTAAGCATACAAACTTAAACGAAGTCTGGCAAATTTTATTATTGTTTATTTTTACATAGATTGTGCATCTGTTTCGTCTACGTTAGTATGTACATCTAGCTCTCTATGCGCATTTTCTTGCATAAATGTTAACTCAAATACTTCTTTTAACTTACGGACAGGAATAATTTCGATTCCCTTTATAGTATACAAAAATGGTTGCATATTTTCAGCAGGAATAATGACTTTCTTAGCTCCCGCTTTTTTCGCAGCTTTTATTTTTGCGTACACGCCACCAATAGGCTTTACTTCTCCGTGTATACTTATTTCACCTGTCATCGCTACTTCATTATTTACATATGTGCGATGCACCGCAGAATATACACCTGTTGCCATAGCGATTCCTGCAGAAGGTCCATCAATTGGGATACCACCTGGAAAATTAATATGTATATCGTATCCTTCTGGCAACACATCTAAAGAACGAAGTACTGTTAATACATTATCAACAGAGCCTTTTGCCATACTTTTACGGCGAATCGATTTCGTTTGACTACCAATACTTTCTTCTTCTACAATTCCGGTAACATTTACCGACCCTTTATCTTTCGCCGGAATTGCTGTTACTTCAATTTCTAATAACGCACCTGTATTTGGTCCGTATACAGCAAGACCATTTACAAGACCAATCCTTGGAATCGGATAAATGTGCTTTTCGTATTTCGGTGTAAGCTGACTTGAGTGAACAACCCACTCTATATCTTCATCTTTAATGAAAGAACGTTCTTCATTTATCGCCATACCAGCAGAGATTTGCACGAGATTAATCGCTTCTCGTCCATTTCTTGCATACATCCCAATCATTTCAATACCATTTTCGCCTATTTGCATTTCTACTTTTTCCGCAGCATTTTTCGCTACTTTTTGAATTTCTTCCGTATCTAATTCACGGAAAAATACTTCTAAGCAACGTGACCGAATAGCAGGAGGAATTTCCTCTGGCGAACGTGTCGTTGCTCCAACTAAGCGAAAATCTGCCGGTAAGCCTTTTTGGAAAATATCATGTATATATGTTGGGATCATCGTATTTTCTTCACTATAGTACGCACTTTCTAAAAATACTTTTCGATCTTCTAACACCTTTAACATTTTGTTCATTTGAATCGGATGGAGTTCGCCAATCTCATCAATAAACAAAATACCACCATGCGCATCTGTTACAGCACCTTTTTTCGGTTGCGGAATACCTGCTTGTCCCATCGCCCCAGCACCTTGATAAATCGGATCATGCACCGAACCAATTAAAGGGTCTGCGATACCACGTTCATCAAACCGAGCTGTCGTCGCATCAAGTTCAATAAATGTTGCATTCGTACGAAATGGAGATTTAGGATTTCGTTTCGCTTCTTCTAATACAAGACGTGCTGCCGCTGTTTTCCCAACACCTGGCGGGCCATATATGATTACATGTTGCGGATTCGGACCACAAAGAGCCGCTTTTAACGACTTAATCCCGTCCTCTTGCCCTACAATATCTAAAAAGGTTGTAGGACGCACCTTTTCTGCTAGCGGCTCTGTTAAAGAAATCTCACGCATTTTACGAAGCTGTTCTAATTCTTTTTTCGATTCTCGATCAATTGAAACTTTTTGTGTTCGTTGATTTCGAAGTAAATGCCAGAAATATAATCCGACAATTACACCAAAAACAAGTTGAACAACTAAAAATATATTTGTCCAGCTCATTATTTATTTCCTCCCGCAATATTTTATCTCTTAGTATTTCCGCGGAGGAACGTAGCTAAACATAAAGAAAAACAGCAATTATAAAAATTGCTGTTTCCCTTTCGCATTATGCAGATGTTTTTGTATCAAGTACAGTACCGTCTTGTAACACCAATTTTGGCGGTTCATTATCAGCTACTGTTTCTTTTGTAAGAATACACTTCTCGATATCTTTACGAGATGGAAGTTCGAACATTACATCAAGCATTAAGCCTTCAATAATAGAACGAAGTCCACGAGCACCCGTTTTACGTTCAATTGCTTTTTTCGCAATTTCGATTAGTGCACCTTCTTCAAACTCTAACTCAACATCGTCAAGCTCCAATAGTTTTTGGAATTGCTTAACAAGTGCATTTTTCGGTTTCGTTAAAATATCAACAAGAGCATCTTCATCAAGTGGCTCTAGGTTCGCAATAACTGGAAGACGACCGATAAACTCTGGAATTAAACCAAATCTTAAAAGATCCTCTGGTAATACGTGAGATAAAACATGCTTCTCATTTACATCAGCATTTTTCTTCTCAGAACCAAATCCAATTACTTTCTCACCAAGGCGACGTTTAATAATCGGCTCAATGCCATCAAACGCTCCACCACAAATGAATAAGATGTTCGTTGTATCAATTTGAATGAACTCTTGGTGCGGATGCTTACGACCACCTTGAGGTGGAACGCTTGCTACAGTACCTTCTAAAATTTTCAGAAGTGCCTGCTGCACACCTTCACCAGATACATCACGTGTAATTGATGGATTTTCGGACTTACGTGCCACTTTATCAATCTCATCAATATAAATGATTCCTTTTTCCGCTTTCTCTACATCATAATCAGCTGCTTGAATTAATTTTAGTAAGATATTTTCTACATCTTCCCCAACATATCCAGCTTCTGTTAAAGATGTTGCGTCCGCGATTGCAAATGGAACATTTAAAATACGCGCTAACGTTTGTGCCAGTAATGTTTTACCACTACCTGTTGGCCCGATAAGTGCGATATTACTCTTCGCTAATTCTACATCATCAATTTTGCTGTTAGAATTAATGCGTTTGTAATGATTATATACCGCTACCGCTAGTGCTTTTTTCGCGCTATCTTGCCCGATGACATACTCATCTAAGATTTCACGAATTTCTACCGGTTTCGGTACATCTTTGAATTCTACTTCTTCGTCCTTCGCAAGCTCCTCTTGTACAATTTCAGTACAAAGTTCGATACACTCGTCACAAATGTAAACACCTGGACCTGCCACTAACTTTCGAACTTGCGTTTGTGTTTTACCACAGAAAGAACATTTTAATTGCCCTTTTTCATCATTAAATTTAAACATATTTTCACACCCCTTACAAAGTGCTAACCTCTTGCCTTCGTATGTACACGATAAATGTATCGTATGTAAATACATATTATGTCACTACGTGGCGAGAAATACAAATAATATGACTAGTTATGTACAAATAAAAAAATTTAAAACTTTTGAAATATGTATATTCGACTTGTAAAGGAACTTTTCCTTCTCCATCGAAAAGTTTTATAAATCTATTTCTATATTTATAAAACAAGGCACGATTAAAATCGTGCCTTGTTATTTTATTATGCAGCGTTTTCTACTAAGAAGTCTACAGCTTTACGCACTTTAAGATCTTCAGCTAAAGCGTCTACGCTTCCAAGAGCTTGCTTGATAGCGTCTACTGGCATACCGTACATTTCAGCCATTTTTTCAACTTCTGCAGTTACTTCTTCTTCAGTAACTTCGATGTTTTCAGCTTCAATGATAGCTTCAAGAACAAGATTGATTCTTACACGTTTTTGTGCATCTTCTTTCATTTGCTCTTTTAATTTGTCAGCGTCAGTACCTGTGAATTGGTAGTAAAGCTCAAGGTTCATACCTTGTTGGCTTAAACGTTGCTCGAATTCACGAACCATACGATCTAACTCAGTGTTGATCATAGCTTCTGGAATTTCGATTTCAGCGTTAGCAGCAGCTAATTCTACTACTTCGTCACGTACTTTGTGCTCAGCTTCGTGCTTTTTGCCTTCTTCTAAGTTTGTGCGAAGTTTTGCTTTTAATTCATCAAGAGTTGCAACCGCTTCGTCTGCTTCTTTAGCGAACTCGTCGTTTAACTCAGGAAGTTCTTTTGTTTTGATTTCGTGAATTGTTACTTTAAATGTTGCTGGTTTGCCAGCTAATTCAGCAGCATGGTACTCTTCTGGGAATGATACTTCAACGTCTTTAGACTCACCAGATTTAAGACCGATTACTTGCTCTTCGAAACCTGGGATGAATGTACCAGAACCGATTGCTAGAGAGTAGTTTTCGCCTTTTCCGCCTTCAAATGCTTCGCCATCAACGAAACCTTCGAAGTCGATTACAGCTGTATCACCGTTTTCAACAGTTCCTTCTTCTTTAACAACTAGTTCAGCTTGACGCTCTTGTAAAGATTTTAATTCGTTCTCTACATCTTCGTCAGTTACAGTTGTTTCAACTTTTTCTACTGCTAAACCTTTGTACTCACCTAATTTAACTTCAGGTTTCACTGTAACTTTTGCAGTGAAGATAAGGTTAGCATTTTTTTCGAACTTCTCGATGTCGATTTCAGGATGATCAACTGGGAAGATACCAGCTTCTTCAATCGCTTCACCGTATGCTTTTGGTAAAATGATATCTAAAGCATCTTGGTATAAAGATTCAATACCAAAGCGTTGTTCGAATAATGGACGAGGCATTTTTCCTTTACGGAAACCTGGTACGTTAATTGTTTTTACTACTTTTTTGAACGCAGCGTCGATAGAGTTGTTTACTTCTTTAGCATCAACTTCGATTGTTAAAACGCCAACGTTACCTTCTAATTTTTCCCATTTTGTAGACATTTATTCTTTCCCTCCAACTATAATAATGTATGCACATACCTCTATAGATTAAAATCTTCATTATCTCTTTTTTGAAATAACAAATACACAAATAACCCTCTAGCAAAAGCTTTCAGATATAATGTTCCAATCTACTAATTGCCCAGAAGACAACTACGGTATATTTTGTTCGAGAATAATATGAAACATATTAAGTAAGAGAATTGCACTTCTCTTCTCTTACAAACAGGCAGATTTCTGCCTTTTGCAACCCTTACATTATAACATAGAATATGCTCGTTTCAAGAACTGAACGATTCTTTTTCATAATTATACGGGCAAATATCCTTCTCTTTCAACACGTAATAACCATTGATAGGCAATATGAAACTCTTCCAATTCGATATTATATGCTGCCATAAGCTCTTCTTCATCAATAGCCAATCCGAAACGCTTTCTTCCAATTCTCTCTAAAACAGCTGACCAAATCTCTTCTTTATCCATTAATAGAGCGAATGGGAAAACGCTAATTTGCAACTCTTTCCAATATGTAACCATCGCTTCAAATATATCGGGATAATTTTGCTCTAATCGGCTTGATAATTTATGTATAATGTTATTGGATTGCTCCTCATTATGACCTGTAAATGCTGGAATCACCTTAATCGTATTTCCAAACTTTTCTACCTCTATTTCTTCTTCTACCTGACTTTCTATCATTTTATACAAAATAGAAGTTTTCAAATAGGGGTGCTGCTCTTCGTCTATTAAAAATTTCTTTAAAACAGGTAATGCAAGATCTAAATCTTTTAACGAAAGTCGCTGAATCGCTCTTAGCTTCTGTCCAAAGTTTTCTCCAAAAATTTCATTAGTAAACTCATCCAATTCAAAGTTTGAATCCACTAGCGATGCGTCTCCCTCATTTAGCATACCTTCTGCAAATAAAGCAAGCTGCGCTAATTTTTCCTTTTGATCAGGCATTATATCTTTCGTTTGTAAAACCTTTTCAACAGTTTCAATAACACCTTCATAATCATTTGTTTGAACTAAAATTGTTACGTACGTTTCAAGAATATCACCAAATAAGACAACTCCTGTTTTAAGCAACTGTTCACATTTATCTTTCGCTTCTTCCATACGTTTTAATTCGAGTAAACAAATAACTGAAGCTAATTCCGTTTGTTCCGTTTCCGCATTATACTGACGTAATATTTCAAAGCAACGCAATGCATCTTCGAATTTCCGCTCTTTCAGCGCTAAAAAACCTTCATCAATATAGCGCTCTGATAGTTGTGGAAACAATACGACCGTATTTTCTTTTTTATCCATACGTCCGCCTCTTTTTCTTGATTTTAATTATGCTCAAAGTAAATATATCAAATGCGTAATGAGAACACAACATCCCTAAATCATTTGTTTGAAATATAAAAATATTTAATTTTTATATTCCGATACGAGTAAATCTCTACTAAAAATTAAAATTGTACAAATAAAAATCCCCAGCAACAAGCGCAGAGGATTCATCATTAATGGAAAGCTTTTATAATTGTGGGGTATATTACAAGGGTAATAATTTGGAGAACAATAATTGCCATAACAATCATGCTAAAATAGAAGATTGGTTTACTTCGCTTCATTAAAAACATAATAATAAGCATCGTACAAGCAAACAAACTTAAGAAGAACAAACTTGTTGTCGAACTAAGTATACCACTTGGGACAAAGAACAATAACACTACACTACAAGTACCTATAATTCCAAATAACCATTCCATTCATTCACTCATTCCCTTTCCCTCTCATAGCTGTTTTCTCTAAGCAATCAAATGTTTCACAACATCGACTACATACGTTAATTTCTCATACGCTACAAATCCAAAAGCAACCGTTAAGCCCGTTACAACTAACCCTTTCATCATTTCTTCCTCCTCGTTTTATCGTTGTTATCTTCATTATAAAAGATTAGCAATTTCTTACCATCGAACTACCTTACAGTTACCTTACAGAATTGTAAGATTTCAAAAAGGGATTGAAAAACACCTCATATCGCTTGAGGTGCTTTCACGAAATTTCTCTATAATCACTTGCAAAATTAGCTTTTTTCTCTTGGTTACTTTTCGGCGAATCGACTCTTAGACTAATAGATTTACTAAATAATTTAGGATCAAAATAATTATGCGTTACTTTTCTTAACTTACCTTCAGATATTTTCGTATTACAAGAAAACAAAAAATGAAAATCATGTTAATATATTTTTGTACAATTAAGAATTTAATTTACAAGGGGGATTATATATGTTCAAAAAAGTAGCTGCTGATGTTTTAGGGTTAAGCGATGTAGGTTCTGTCATTACACCGAAAGATTACGATAAAGTTGATGCTGATGATTACGTGATGCACGAAGATGGAGAGAAAATTTATTTTCTAATTAAATCCAAATCAGATGAATATTGCTTCACAAACAAAGGATTACTCCACCTAGATGGTACAAGCGCAACAAGTAAAAAACGCACACTGCGCCGCTATAGCTATAGTAAATATCAAATTAAAAACGTAGCACTTGAAACTGCAGGAACGATTGATTTAGATATAGAAATTAAGTTTCAAATGGGAGATGAGCATTACTCAATTGATGTTCATAAAAAACATATTGAAGAATTAAAAGATTTATATAAGGCTTTACTTAAAATTGAAGAAATTTCATACGACAACGACATTACATTACAATATGCACATAAAAGTTTAGATATGGCATCTAATGCTTTCAGCCGTATTTCAAACGCACAAGTAAACTTAGCAGAGCAATTTAAAGAGATGAACGAGATTGCCTTTAACTGGCTTGTTGATACGAAGAAACAATACAATGTGAAAGATTATGGTTTTGTATTTGAGAAGTTTATTAATAACTAATTTAAAACAAAAAACCTTGTTATCAAAAGATGAAGTGAACCCGAATAGTGGTACATGAAAAAAACACCTCCTGAATTCGCATACTAAGTATGCAAATTCATTGGAGGTGTTTTTCGTTTGAAGACAAG
>NZ_LMJQ01000041.1:0-235524 GCF_001429475.1 Bacillus sp. Root131 | reverse complement strand
GAAGAACTAGAAGAGATTGAAACTAGATTTAAAAACAATGGTAACCCAATTGAAGTTACATTCAATGACGTTCCTTTAAATATTCGTATTAAAGATATTATCGTATTACCAGAAGGTGCAGCTGCATTCTTCTCAAATGAATTCACATCTCAAAATGTTTATGTTGTTGATGCTGGCTCGCAAACTATCAATCTTGCAGCATTTGTTAATGGTATCCTTGTACCGACAGCAGCAGATACTATACATAATGGTGTAGAATTCTATAAGAATATGTACGCTAACCGAACAGCTGAAATGATTGCAAAGAAAGTTAAAGGTTCAATTGAATCTTTAAAATGGCCAAAAGGTTCAACACTTCATGTTTGTGGTGGATATTCAGAACAATTAGCAGATGCATTTAACGAACTAAAAGACAACAACTATCGAATGGAAATTATGAAACCTGAGCTAGCATTATCAAGAAAGAGTAAGAGTCTAAAACCAATATACGCAAATGCGGCAGGACTTTACTTTATTGCTAAAGAAGCCTTCGCTACTGCGGTAAAAGGGTGATTTAATTGGCTAAAAACGAAGGTACTAATAAGCCTAAAAAGAAAAAACCGGATAACCAGCAACATAAAACGGTTTATTTCAATACTCTTAATGTAAATGATGCTAAGTTATATGACTACGCTCAGAGTGTTGGTGTTCGAAATTTTAGTGGATGGATTAAAAGTCTAATGTATCAAGAGATGATTAGACGTAATGGTATGCCACCTAATCCATATGAATATATTTCTGCGACAGTTGAACCTGAAGTAACACAAGTACAAACTATTCCAGTGCCAGTTAAACCTGCGAAAATAGACAAAGCTAAGAATAACGCTGAAGAAGTAAAAGTTTACGTAGGTGGAGAACAGGTAGAAGTACAAGAAGTAAAACGAAGTGTTGAAGAACCTAAAGAAGTAGAAGAGATTGTAGAAGATAATGATGAGGTTATAGATAATACTGAAGAACAAGAAGAAGAGCAAGAAGCTCCTCAAAATAGTGCTCGTTCAGCAGCAGCATCTGCTATGCTAGGTATATATGGTAGACGTAAATAATTAAAAGAAGCCTGGGAGGAATCCCAGGCTCTTTTTTTTGTTACAAAATACTAGATTTCACTAGAAAACAGTGTATTCTAGGCTAATAAAGTGTATCTTTTCAAAAGTAAAAAGGGGAGGGGGGTAAAAATTAACACCCCCCTATATCAACGCTCATATTTAAGAGCTACATCCATAACGGATCGTTCCTCTGGTGACATTGCTGCCAATCCTTTTTTTGCTACTTCAGGATTCGAACCATACAATTCATAAACCAGTCGCTGTAATTTCGAGAAGTTGTTGATAGTATGAAGCTTCATCTTACATTGGACAACAAGTACATACTTGGATTCTTTGTTTGTGACTACCTTATTACCCATTATAAGTTCAGTATTTAAACCATTTTCAAAAGAAGCTAGTTGTTCGAATTTTAAAACTCCATTCTCAGCTAAAGCATACATATCCACTTTATAATTTCTACCTGTACCAACCACTTTTTGTTCTATATATCTTGAAATGTCTTTTGTCATCGTTGTAATGTCTAATCCATCTTTTAAAGAGTTCATTTCAAGTACTAATTCGTTCATTCCAGCCTGCATTTTTTTGTCTACGATTGTTTTTGTATTCATTTTCATTATTTTATTTCCTCCTCGTGTTGGGTGTATCTCATCATGGTGGGTAAAGATCTGTATGTTGTGAGTACGACATTGCCAATATATCTAACTAAAAAACTAATAAAAAAACGTGTATTACATTATAATCCACTACAAAAATATTAAAAACACTAGAATCTACTAGTTTGATTGGATGATCAATATACTGATCCCGACTGGCTTGTTACCAGTTATATAAATATTGCTTTACATTACATATTCAATTGTAAGTGTACAAGTTTCATTGCTATGTATAGTGATAGATATATTATTAGTATTATTATTATTTATAGTATTAGCCAATAAGTGCAAACAGCTCATTGCTTAAAGAAGTTAGTTTGTTGTATTCACCAATTACAGCATCTTCAATTATTCTTCTAGCTTCTGCATTGACAGGATTAGCTAAATCTTTGAATCTACCATCTCCCATTTTCTTAGAAGGCATTGCAACCATTAATTTCCCACTTCTGTTTTCTACAATCCTAATATCATTTAGAGCTAACATACCATTTACTACAATATTACAAATCGCTTTCATGCCATTACCATCTTTAATTTTCATTTTTACATCAGTAACAATTAATCCATATTCCATTATTAACATCTCCTTTTAAATTCTCTCTCTGTATATTAAAAGTCTCAAGTTTGTGTATTTTATCCACATTTTGTCCCTTTTTTCTATGTTTATGCCTTAATTTTTATGTATGAGTGATAACAAAAAAGACCACCTTTCCCCTAGGTGATCTTTTCCTTTACTGCATCAACTCCATCGTTTATTATAATTGCTTTTTTATTGAATCAGATAATACTTGTACTTTGATATCTTGTGCTAATCCTGATGCTTTTATAGTATTAACATCTGGAGTTTGTGTAGCAGCTTGTTCTACTAATTGCTCTGTTTTTTCTACTGAAGTTGCATCAACTCCAGTGTTTACACTATTACGTAGTTCTTCAATAATTTGACCTAATGGTCGAGGCGCTCCTTCAGCAGGTTGAGGAATATCAACTGGACCTTCAGACATAGCAGGTGCAACCACAGCTAAGTTGTTTTTATCAGCAACTTGTTGTGCAATTTGTTCAGTAAGACTTACTGGAGTTTCTGTTGCAACTGTTTTTACTTCATCGATTTGTTTCTTAATATTTTCAGCTAAAGATGGAGCAGGGGAGCTGATTACTACTACTGGTGCGTCTTCATCACTGTTTTCTTGATTTTGATTAGTTTGCTGAATTTGAGAAGCAATGTTTTGTGATAAAACTGCAGCTTGTTCTTCTTGTTCATGAGTTAGTTCATCACGAACGTCGCGCTCCTCATATTCTTCATGATCTTCTTCATCAGAGAAATCATCATCATGCTCTGTATCGCATAGTTCTTCAATGCGTCCATTGATTAATGCAAAGATGTCATCGAACTTATCTTCAATATAGTTAGCGATATCGGCTTTGATATCACCGATCTTTTCCTTTAATTCTTCTAATTGCTCTTTTTCATTTAGTTCTACCATTAATAATCCCTCCGGAAATATAATTTTAGCTTTTCAAATATAACGGCTTGAGTATGAAAGTCAATAGAAGTTGACTAATAAATACTCTATGAAAAAAATAATAGTGTTTTACAAGAAACTTGGATTTGACATGTAACAGAACAGATGTCTCCTCCCCAAAACAATAAGTCTAGGACACATTCCTAAGATAATTTAAAAAGTGTCGTAACATGATGACAGGTTTAGTTTTCTGCAAACGCAATTGCTATTTGAATAAAACAATAACAATAGAAATTGAGTTCATAGAAAACAAAAAGGGTAGGGGCGATAGCCCCCACCTAGAGTAATATAACTTATTAATATATAATAACTAGCAATAAGCCCCGGATCTTACTTTCTTTTTCTTAGAAGGTAGTCCATCTGTTTTTCTAGGCTTATTTTTATTGGTTGGTTCACCTACACGCTTTTTCTTTTTCATATGTATCCCCCTAGTTTTCTTTACTAAGAGTATATGAGAATGTGTCCCGGGATATGTTCTTAATGTAAAGAAACTAATCGTATATTGCTAGAATACTTACGAATGAATTCATCTAACTCACCAAGACTTTTGAAAACTTCATTGTATTCAAAGCCATTGTCGATATTCTCAAGTTTAATATGAAGGAAGTCGTTAGTTACTTTGTAAACCAACTTTCCAAGGACACCAGTGTCAACTACAACTAAGTCTCCAAGTGCAACATGTTCACTATGGGTCACCACAGCTCACCTCGATTCTATATATTGTTTGATTAATAGATTTGTTTGTCAATATAAACACCCCCAAACATTTGATAATTATTTGATAAATTAAACAACCCCAACCAAATATGGAAGGGGAGGAGGTATGAGAATCTAATACCATTTATTAGATTCCCCTAGAATATAATCTTTCTAGGTTAATATATTACTTTATAGTTTATTCCCCTAGAATGTAAGTTTTATTGTTAGATGTGTCGTCTCCCCGCATGGGTAGGTGTAGTCAACCGTGTATATGGCTGAGAAAGAGTTACGACACATGGTTAATAATATATTAAAATGGTAAATTGTCGTCATCTATAGGGGTAGGAGCCCCTACGTTATAAAACTCAACTGGTTCCGGCTTAGCTAATTTTAAGAAAGAAGGAATGTCTTCTTCATTACAATAGTCTGGAAGCGGGGTTTGGTGTGATTGATAACCAGCTTTAAGTTTCCTGATAAACTTTTTATTAAGATAACGATACTTGTCTTGGTCACTAGTAAGCGTAAATAGATTGCGTAGTTCTAATTCAAACTTTCGCTTATCACGTAATTCTTGTTCTTTGGACTTAGTTTCTTCATATTCCACATACGTCATGATTAATTCGTAAGGAGAGTACACGCATTTTTTTAGCACTTCAAGATACTCTAAGCCATGTTCATCTAAGAAAGTCGGGAAGTTATTGCCCATATTCAGATACTTGTAGAACTTACCGAAGAAGCCATGTGGAAATTTTGTTGCAAACATTACATCATAAAGAGAGTTGTTAGCGACAAATTTATAAATAGGTCGGAATAAGTCAGAGTAAGGGAAACTCATTTTGAATTCTCCGAAGTACGATACATTGTCATTAACAAATACATTATGATGATACATCTTTTCATTGGCTAAGACGTTGAGTAGTTCATGAGATGCAAATTCTTTTCGAGGTATATTTCCGCCTGCAGATTCCGTATATGCCTCAAGATATACAAGAACCATGTTATACAGATAGCTTCTAAGAGCAAAGTCATATTTAAATTTCTCAACAGTAGTTACATATTCTATTAGTTCTTCAGGTGTATTACCTTTTTGTTTGAATACCCATGTCAATATATTAAAAGCAGTATATTGAATTGAAAAACCATAGCGTTTCTTGAAATAGAATAGACGAACCAATGTGCTCTTAGGTGTAATTGGACACACTACAGACAATCGTTTTTTCTTAATGTCTTTAATAGCAAACTTCGCTGCATAAACCTCTGTACCTCCAAAATTAAAGAAGTGTCTGATTGAGATATCAAAATCCATAATCCGTTCTATATCACGACATAGTATTAATTCGATTCTAGTCATCTTATCGATACTTACTTCAAAGATATACGGAACGGAAATAAAGTCATATGTGTAGTTTCTTTCAAACTTCTTAATATTGAAAGTAGGGCAAGAGAATGGACTACCACTAGCTATTTTTAATTCTTCCCGTATTTCTTCAATAAATGCTTCAATATCTAATCCTCTGAAAGCTGATACAGGAACTTCCATGAACACATCAATATCTTTAGACTTATATTTACTCTCAGTCACGAGATAAGATTCTTCATTATTTAATTCTGGTACATTCTTCATATATGAATCTGAAAGAAAACCACCAGCAATCGAATGTTTCATTTCATGTGCTATTTCAATACGTTCGTTACGTAATAGAAACTGATTTAAACGTTTTTTAAAATAAGCCACAAATTCATTTGTTTTAGCTAAGGTAGATTTTTCTGACCAGTTAATTTCAACCTGTTCTAAATCGTATTTCTCAACTAATGGATCAACAATTGTTTCAACGGTGTTTTCAATTGTGTTTGGTGTTATTAATCCTTCAATTACTGTACTCATATTTATCTCTCCTTAGTAAATAGAATAAAAATCAACAAAGGGGAGGGCGTTAGCCCTCCTTGAGTTATAAATCATAGTCACATTCATATCCCACCGTGTATCGATCAACCAATACCATTACTAAACGGGTCTTTTGCTTAATGCTTAGTGTTTTTCTTTTAGCTACTGTAACCAGTATGTCCCGCGCTAGGCATTCATGCTTATCTGATTTATCAACTGGACTATCCTTAAAAGATTGGATGATATCATCAATAACCTTTTGGTCCGGAACATTTACAGTATATTTAGTAACTGCTTCCTTGATAGAAAACATTTCCTGCATGGCTGTTTCATAACAATCATCAGCTAAATCACCCATACGTTATTAACCTCCTAAATTAACCATCGCACGATCTACTACATCAGTACGGATTAATTTTTCTTCTATAAGTAGTTTCATATTGTTTTCAATAAGTGCTCTCATGTAAATTCCCCTTTATAAATTCAAGATAGCCGTTCGTCCATTCATACTTATGTCGAGATTTTCATCACATGGAGTACATAAGTTATAAGTCATGTTCCAAGGCATAAGCGATAAATCTCTACCACAACATTCACAAGATAGGCCTTGCTCAAATTTAGCCCACCGCTTTTCTTTCTTAATAGCTTCCTTGTTACCAATATGCACCAAACTATTTCTCGGAGTTGAACCTAACATCGAAAAGATGTCGTTTTGATCCCAGGGAATAGGTTTACTTAAGCGACTAGATAATATAGAAAGTGTTTTTTCATATAAGAACCAAGGCTTTCTTTGAGCAGGTTTATTAAAATCTTGATTAGCTGTTAAATCTATGTTTGCTTTCAATGTTTTTTAGAGAAGAACGTAGATATCTTCTGGAAGAAACCGGTTTTTTGTTTATTGCCCATTATAAAGCGGTTTTCATGTTCTTCTAGCAGAGAAAGCTGTTCTTTTAATTCTTTAATATCTGTAGGGGTTTTAATTGTCATAGAAATGTTTTTCCCCTTAGAAGTTTGTACTTTATTAACCATCTTATCTAACGTAAGGTCACAATACTCATCTTCCCAATCGCCAATAAAATAGAAACGGTCAATAACCGTTCTACTTTTCTCATCTTGGAATGTTCCGAAGAGGATAGGGTCCTTGTCGCGGCGTTCCTTTGTTACTTGTTTTTCAACCTTACCTGTATAATCCGTAAACACAACATAGAACTGGTCGAACTTATCTTTAACAGTCTCTAGAACAGCAACAACATCATCAGGTATTTCTCGTTCGTAACTTTCAAGATCCTGAATCTTAACTGTATCTTTAGAAATGTTCTCGATAAATTCTTCGATGTCATCACGGTAAACAAATGTATCGATACCAGCCTGCACAATGCTACGTTCTTTTTCAATTGTTTCTAAATGAAAGATTAATTTCTTAATAGCTTTAGTTTGGCCAGTGATTTTGTACTTGTTCAAAAGAGTAAGACAGTTATCATAGATGTTTACGAGTTCTTGATCATCTATCGTATTCTTTTTGCCTTTTATAATTTCAAAGTATTCGCTTGGCGTTAGTTCTTGATTCATACCATTTTCCCCACATAGTTAGACATTTGTTCACGAGCATTCTTCATAATGACAGTGCGCTGTGTACGTTTATCCTTATGAATCATTAAACCTAACTTTTCACCTTTGTATGTTTTCTTTAGTTCTTCAATATCAAGAAGGCAGGCGATATCCTTTGAATTCTCTACATACATATCCATGATACGCTTATGTTTAATAGCGATAACTAAATCAACAGTCAGTTTCTTAGCTGATTCATAACTACCGGTAATGAACAATAGCTTTCTAATTAGTTCGTCAAAGTTGAGTGTACCTTCAGTGTTAAATACACGTAACATGCAAGATACAACTTTTAGAACAGCTGGTAATAGCTCCGGGTTGCGTATTCGACCAACTGTATCAGCAATACATACGGTAATGTAATCTTGAGCCCAACCGACACTCGGAAGAAGACCTGGTTTTCTTATATAATCACTACCACTGTATTCAAATTTACCTTCCATAAAATCAACAGCTTTACCATTCTTCATTGCAGTGAATGCGTCGTGGAAAACCATGTGGTTAGCTACATTGAATAAGATAGCCTTCTTGTAAGATTTTAAATTAAAGCGGTCAAGAAATTGTTCTGCAATTGGAACACCTTCTGCTTCATGTGCAATATAAGTAGGAGTACCTTTAACAGGGTGAATACCTTTTGTTACATATTTACCGACATCGTGAAGTAAGGCAGAGAACATAACTACTAGTTCACTATTAACAGGTAATTCATCTGCAAGATAACGAGCAGAATCAATAACCTGCATCGTATGTTCAAATACATTTCCTTCTGGGTGGTACATTAAGTTCTGTTCAAGTTCTGATAAGCAATCAATCTCAGGGAAATGAACATCTAATACATTTGCAGATTTTAATGCATGGAAGAAGCGGGAAGGGGTACGAGCCATGAATGCTTTCTTCGTTTCTTCTAATACACGTTCAATAGGTAGTGATAACAACTCTGATTTAAGTTGATTCATCATCGTCGATGTTTTGTATTCAATAAAGAAACCATATTCTGCAGCAAATCTTGCAGCACGATACACACGAAGCGGATCTTCACAAAAAGCTTCAGTAGTTGCACGAATCGTTTCAGTTCGTAAGTCAAGTTCACCATAGAATGGATCAATTAACTTATTTGTTTCTAGGTCGATAGCCATTGAATTGATAGTAATATCTCGGCGGGCTAAATCATCCTCAATAGTGATGTCAGGTGATGCATAGATAACAAAACCATTATGACCTTCAGATACTTTTCGTTCTTTTCTAGCTAATGCTACTTCACAAAGTTCTCCATCAATATCCATACGATAAACAGGGAAATCTTTACCTTGTAACATAGCAGTAGGGAAGAGACTCTCGAATCCTTCTTGTGATATACCAGTGACACAATAATCTTTATCTTTTGGTACGATGTCTAATAGTAAGTCACGAACAGCTCCACCTACTAAATAAACCTTTGCATTACATGTTTTTAATGTTTCTACGATTTTAGTTAATTCCACAAAGTTCACCTTCTAGCATTTTCTTGTTGTTACTAATCCAAATTAATGTTTTATCTCTGAACTCTGTATCGTTCGGTCCCCAGTGTTCAGCTAATAGTAAGATAGAAGCAGGGAGGAGGCGGATAACTCGCTTCATTAAATCCTGCTCTGGTGCACGTCCAGTTACACTAATAAGACAATCGTGAATAGTGTTATTTATACCTGACATCAAATCACGTCCTTAAGATGTTTTTCTTTTACTGTATCTTGATTAAGTAATCCTTGAAGTTCATCAATTAGGTACTGAGTTTCTTCTTTAGTTAATAAGCATCCATTTAGAATAGACTTACGTTGGCCATTCGCATCGTAGCCGTCATTTTGAATATTTAACTCAATCTTATCCTTACGCTTACGCAAGATAACATTGTGTCTTTTAGCGGTAAACTTATTAGGAGTACCAGGTGAATACGTAACGTTTGTATCTTTTCTAAGGATAACAACATCCTTTGTTTGATTCGTAGTTGAAGTACTCATTACAAGATCTTACCTTTCTTAAATAAAAACTTTTGTGGGTTATGAAGAATCCCATTATCTAATAATGAAGGTTCTTTTAAATAAAAAGAGGAAGACTCCATCTTTATTTCGATATCGGGTTCTACCGCGCGAAAAGAACCTATTAAAAACTTACCTTCATTAAATTCTGCTTCAATATATCTGTTAGAGGCAAAACCATTGCTCAGTAGTAAGTCAAACAACACTTTGCCTTTGTATGACTCTAATTTTTTCTCGATGACAGGAATCTTTCCTAAAGGACTTACGTATGAAAGAGAGTAGATAACAACAGGATATTTACAATCCGATTTCACAATTTCAAAGTTAATAGATTCCTTTGTATATAAATGACGGACAAACTCCAAACGGATATCACAATCTGTCCTATCTAATCGTTTGCAATGTACTAGCACATCCTGGTATATGTTTTCCACGGGATTACCAACAACCTCTACTTCGTAGTCTTTGTCTGTAATGGTTCTAACCCAATACTTATCACCGATAGATATACTTTCTTTATCTGCAAATTTCATAAAAACACACCCTTTTAATGATTTAAGTATTCTCCATGTGTATCATAACCACATCTTGTACAATATCCAGCTTGTTCTATGTCATAACTCCAATAACCAGTAACAACTGTGTAAGTATCCCAATCATGACCTTTATGTTTACATATAAGACGTTTAATAAACTTAATCATATTTGTGCAATCTTCAGTGCCTTTTGTAGTCCACCATTTTGACACCATAGAGTTAAGTTTTCCTCCAGTACTTCGCTAACCTTATCGCAAAGCAGGAGAATCTCTTCCGGATTATAAGCATCTTGTTTAACATCGTTACGAATAGACTTAACTAATTCCTCAATCTCCCCAAATGACATAGGGCGTCGTTCTACAACTTCTACAGAATCAATCTTAGATATCCGTAATCTATTTAATCGAGACTTAAACTCTTTACCATCTATAGAGGTGAACTTAAGCACCTTGTCGGAGCACTCAAATATCATATCTCGATCCAAACAATTCTTTACTTGTTCGAACGGAACATTGAATACCATTCTTTTACTGCTATGTGTCCACAAGCTAACAGTAAGAATGACCTGCTTGGTCTTATTTAATTCCGTTAACAGTTGCTTATAGTTTCTAAACTTCATAGCTTATCTCTCCTCATTATGGCTTCATACCTTCATCTAACATTTTCTTTAATTCCCGTACCTGGCTTAAAGGAGTTCTTATGCAATAAACATAGAAGGGAACTGGTTCCTCATTTGATTTCTTGCAACTTTCGCAATACCAATTCTCATACACATATTGATAATCGTTCATTGTTTTCAAAATATCACTCCTTATTTGATAAGTTCGCCTAGTTCCTGCAGCGTAAATGTGACTTCATGCTTATCTCTTTCATCATCATGATAGATTGTAATTTTCTCTCCTTCTTTAGTCCAACCAGCATGGGGGAGTTCACCAGTTGATTGTTCACTGCCAAGAATACCTTTTAACTGTAATGCCATAACCTCAACATTTTTCTCTGTTTCATTATCGGTAATTATTAAACAGTTACCCATGATACTACCTACTACACGTAAACTTAATCGACTCATATTAATTCCTCCTACATTATTTATTGCTATACTATTTTCTTTTTGCTTTCTGCTTCAAGAACTGTAATTGCTAAATCAAGTGCTTCTCTAAGCATTGTGTATCTTTCAGGCGGGTAATTCGACTTAATTGCCTTTATCGCTTCTTCGTAAGTCATTTTATTCACCCCTTATTAAATGCAAAGTTAATTGCTTCATCTTTGTCGGCAAAGACAGTTAGTTTTTCATAAGATTGAGTGTAGCCGCAATTACCTTCTGAAACGAATCGTTTTGCTTCACCTTCAGATGTAACGGCAACTCCGAATGGCATATCCGTCGAGCGCATAGTGCCATCTCCATCAGACAGTAATACATACACTTCTTTTTCTTTATCTACACTTAATAGGTCAGATATTAAGATAGGTTCAGACTTCCAAGTAACAAACTTGTACTCTCCTAATTCAACAGCTCTGCATCTACGTTGTTCTGCTATAGGTATAGGAGTTTTAGTTTCAATCCAAATGTCATAACCACCTCTTGATTTACCATGAGGGATATAGTTCGTTTCTTTATCTCGATGTGGTTTATTAACAAATACATTTACCGATCCAATTTCATTACGAACTAAGTATGTAAAACCTTTTAAGAATAGATATCGTAGTTCAATTTCTTCCGCGTATGTTAACACCATTACTTTCCCTCCTATAATTTGTAGGTAAATCCTTCAATAAGTCAAAGAAGGAAACCTAGATTGAATGATTACCTTAGCGATAATCACAACACAACAATTCGCTTATTTACTTCCATCCGGTAGTCCATTCACAATCACAATATATACAACTGTAACTGTATTTTTTCTCTACTCTGACTGAAAAGATTCCTTTTGTTCTAGTTGCAACACTTCCTAGGCAGGGTTTACCACATTCAGGGCAAGAAGTATCTTTTTCTCGCTGTGCACGCTCTATCTTTGCTTGTGCAGATGTTTTGGTTATGATCTTAGTCACGCCGTCAATCTCTCCTTAGACATTTTCTTTTAGTAACTCTAAGATAATATCCATGTCTTTATCTTTATCTTCAATGCGTTGATAATTCTTAGCTCTTTCACAGAAAAACTTGATTTTGTGCATAGTCTCAACAGATTTACCCAGGGCGCGCATAGTTATCTCTTCTTTACTAGCTAACTTATCAAGTAATGTATGATAGTCACCATGTTTCTCTATATAGTAATTACAAGGACCAACAGTTAAAGCACCAGTAGGATCTTTCTTCTTCCATTGATCACTAGCTACTTGCATGACATAACCAAACTGATGTTGATTCTTAGATACAAACTTTTGAACATCATCCATAACCTGCTCCTCCTTATTCGCAAACCTGCTCTAATTTTGTAACAACTTCATACTCCCAGTGGTACACACCTTGAGCATCTTCATTCACATTTACCGAATCCTTCTCAATTTCCTTAACGGTAAATATATCTCCAATCATAAAATCACTAGCAAAGTGTTTTTCAGTAATCACGATCTTTTCTCCGACAATAGCTTTCCGTTTAACACTTGCAACTACCTTCGTTTTCGATTGCTTCGGAAGCTGAGTAGTATTATTGTAATTAGGTGTGTGATACCAATTGTTAGGCATTATAAAACTCCTCCTTATGTTGTGATACACTTAATCCTTAACAACAACTTCGTAGTATCCATCAACAAGTGAAGAGTGAGGGATATGGTCAACAAAGTTATCACTTTCGTATAGAACTTTAAAACATGGACGGGGAGAATACCCTTCAGGTGTAAACATAACAAAACCGATTACCTTTGGATTTTCCTTAGAGTGACGAAAGTTATAAGAATGTAGCGACTTTAAATAAATAGGTTGTTCTTGCATATTATTTCCTCCTAAACATCATGACTTGTCTTCCACATGAATCAGTGAATGTATGATGTAAGACACGACCTTCTAACTCTTTAACATCTACATGCTCACCTGTATAAACATTAATAAAGACTTGTACCATAGCAGCTACTTTCTCATGCTGTGCAGAACCTATATAAACTTCCAACATAGTAATCTCTCCTTATGGTTTAACTTTGCCTTCAATTTGTAGTTTCATTACTAAGTGAGATGCTAAACGTTGTTCATTTTCAGTGAGTCTAGCACCAGTTAGTTTCTTATATATAACTTTTAGTTCATTACTAGTGAAATTCATATTACGTGTAAGATTCATATTCTTGTACACTCCTAAACTTTTTTTGTGAAATCGACCGAAAAATACCGAAATGATATATATTATATAGTGGGCGGGAAAATTCCCCGGAAACAAATCTACTGCTTCTTCTCTCTCTATATAACCCACTGTATAGACTCATATATACATACCTATATAGACATAACACTATGACATAACGATTATATAGAACTACACATCTACTACTATATAGACCTACATGTAAGACGCTATTACACAAACTATATAGATAAACATAACAGCATCTATAGACAGTAATACTAGACCTAATATATATAGGACATGATCAGTTTCATCCATTCAGTAACCTCCAAACCCTTGATATGACTGCGTTTGTACTTCTCTATATATGACAAACACTTAGACTATTACCCTATGATTATGTGTATCTACTATATAGACATTCTCTTTATCTACTGCTATATAGACAGAGACACACACCACTATATAGACGTCTACTATATAGGGAGAATCACATACTTTATGTTTACGTACAGGTAGGAAAGGGGATAGACCACCACCAAAACCTATGGCATTCAGAAGGCTTAGAAGGGGCGGAGACCCGCTTCACCCCCATCGAGAGGTGGTGTTTCAGCCTATTTTGAAAAAGCCCCCTGTAGGGAATTTATACGTAGTTTGTTTGTCTACTATATAGGTGACGAAGGCATTGACTACACCGACTGCCAGTTGCCATTCTTCGACCATCTTTTTTGCACGATGGTATGCGACTTCTTTCGGATTGTTGACCCAGTTGATGACACGTCGTTCTTTGCGAGTGACGGTGCCGTCTGTATCTATATAGATGACTTCGTATTTGGTGAAGGCCCAAGTGCGTTCGTAAATGTTGACGATGAACGTTGGCATAGTAATCTCTCCTCAGTGAATAAAATTGTATGGTTGCGAGAAGGCATCTTCTACACGTAAGCCGGGTGTCGTTAGTTCTTCTTTGAACATCCAAGCCAGTGAGTTTCCTGTCTCGATTAATTGTTCTGGTATGAATAGTTCAAGATGGGGGTTTCGCAAGTTCACCACTGCATCCATCTCAATGTCGCCTTCGATGACGAAAGCTAAGTATTTGTTTGTTTCGTGATTATATCCAGCTACGACAACGTGACCGATAAATGATGACATTGTATATGCTTCGGAGTGAGCAGGGGAGAAGCCTGGACAAAGTGGTGAATTCTTCATATATGATTCCTCCTATATATACTTATGAGAATAGTACTCGTCCGTTTTTGTCTTTATCTAGATAGTCTTCACAAAGAACGATTGGTTGTTTCGCTTCAACTAACATCCCTTTAAAAGTTAATCCATCAACAATTCCTTTAGATAAAGACGGACGACCTTTGAATACGTCATATGTTCCGTCCTTCATCTTCACCGCAATAAGATCCGCTGCCCAAATAATTTGTTTAGATGTAAAACTTTGAAAAATGCTTCCTTTTTTGTTTTCCATAATGTTTTCCTCCTATATAGTAACCATCTTAGTCTGGGGCTAACGCCCCAACGCTACTTATATAGTTCATGACTATATAGAGCAGGGTCCATGTAACCAAGTCGTTCAAGTTTGTCATAGGACGCCGCAGCTTCTTCATGGGAAGAGTAGCGATGAGATATATGTTTAAATGTCATCCAAGTATCAGAGTGATAGAACTGTAGTCCTATATAGTAAGAACTGTCATCTACTTTGATAATGGATATTCTCGTTGAAAAGTGTTTCACATAATCATCTTTCTGTTTGCTTAGTATGACGAAACCGCTGGTTTCGCTGATGTGTGATATTGCATGTTTCGTAGCAGTCTGTCGAATTCAACTTTATCGAAGTCATTGAATTCTCCGTTACGCCAGCTAGACGAATGAACAATCTTTTGCATCAAGTTGGACATGTCTTTTACAAGTGCCATTAAGTCTTCATGTACTTCTTCGTCAGTCTTACCTGTATGTAACTGATCGAAAGAAATCTTGGATTTGTTCGGGCGCATAGCTGCCGTCATCTTCCACATGGTATTGACTGCAGCTTCGGTAGTTGACTTGATGTAAGGTTGTCCTGCTACACGAGGGATCAATAGTGCGATGTCATCTCTATATAGTTGATCGACTTCATCTGTGTTGATTGTTTTATTGTTGATAGCTACCGGAATTAATTCGTTCATGATTATC
Source organism: Bacillus sp. Root131 (assembly GCF_001429475.1). Lineage (NCBI taxonomy): Bacteria > Bacillati > Bacillota > Bacilli > Caryophanales > Bacillaceae > Bacillus > Bacillus sp. Root131. The sequence goes on along the minus strand of NZ_LMJQ01000041.1, from coordinate 220,079 downwards.
CGCTCCTGTTCGATTGATGACTAAACCTAACCATCTCATTAGGTAATGTCTAGACTTGTAATACAGTTGTAGATGTGATATAGGACATGGACGTCGTTAGTTCTACATTTGACTAAGGGGAGATAGTCGAAATTAAAATGGACGTCGGTAGTCCTATATTTAAAAAAGGGGAGGGGAGTGATCCCCTCTTATAGTTGTGGCGCAGGTTGTACCACTGTTTGTTGTGGTTGTTGCATAGCCATCATAAATTGTGTCATCTGTTGCATCATTTGTTCCATGTCCTTCTCAAGCTTTTCTATACGAGAGTTGTCCTCTAAAGGAATCTCTGTAGTAGTTGGTTGAGGTGGAACTAAAAAGGACGACGCCTGTTGAGGAGTCATCCCTTGTTGTGGTTGCATAGGATTCTGCATCATTGGTTGCATCCCAGGCATAGGAGCCATAGGCATGAACATGTTCGGTGCAGGTTCCGAAACAAACATATCTTTAATTTTAGAAACGATAGAACCACTATTCCCTTGGTAATGACTTTTAATCAAGTTGTTAACTTGACGTTGCTGTTCAGCTTGTAAGATACCATTAACATGTGCTTGCTGAGCTTGTTGCATCAACTGGTTGTAGTCGATACCTTTCTCTGCACATAGTAATTGAGTCATCATATTGTTAGCTGCACCTTGTATGTCTGATTGGAATTGTCCATATAAGTTATTCATGATTAAATCTCCCCGTTCTAGTTATTGTTAATACACAAAATGGGAGTAGGCGTTAGCCTACCCAAACAAAATCCTCGGCATCATTGCTGATTTGAGAAACCTTACCTTCATTGATGTAGTCATTCAGGTTATCTACTTCAATTAAAATATGTTCAATCTCATCCACTGTACGGAAAGACAACGCACCTTGATTAGCATTGTTCTTTAATACTTGGATAGCATACTCTGCTTTCTCACGATAAGATGTCCCGACTGGGGCAAAAGCATATATAGATTGACCATTGAAAATAATATCAGTCGGCTGTACAGGTTTACCTACGTGGTTATACAACTTGACTGTAACGTTATCAACTGCAAGTTCACCTATGTTGAATGTCTTAATCTTTAAGTCATCAGCATATAGAATGCCTTCTACTTGATTAACTCGTTCAAACTTAGAATCAACTTTCTTCTTTTCTTTCTTAACAGTAGTATCAGAACCATTGTTAGGGGCTGTGATACAAATACGAATAAATAAAGCAAACGTTAATATCATTCCAATAAATAAAACCCAACCGTTACCTTCCATGACGATCTCTCCTTAAATTGCAATAGTGTATGTGCCATAAGGATTGGTAGGTTGATCAGAATCTATAACAGAAACAATACTGATTATGATGTCACCTCCAACTCCTCTTAATGAACCAATGACAGAGATGCATAGCTCTTTGTCAATTACGATAAATCTCTCATCGTTGTGTAAATCTAATATGTCATCAAACGCATTCTGAATCATCATTACGACAGCAGCCTCGAATACGACGCGGTGCTTACTACGTTTGATAGAGTGATAGGAATACTCAATCACTGTCGGTATACCATCAATGGTGATGCAAATATCTTTGTTACTATCAATCTTACTTTCGAACTTTGTATAACCTTCGAATAAGGTGCTCATTACTTTTGACCTCATCTTCCTATTTAATTGTCATAAAAAAAGAAGCAGGGGACTAGACCTGCTTCGTTAACGATTCAACATACTTTAAAACTTGTGCCTTCAACTCATAGCTGAGCTGAACATTCTCGTAGTACTGTGGATTGCCTTGTACTTCAACTTGTGTTTGTCCAGGTGTGATTAGATAGATTGTTCCTGGATTATTCTTTGATTCAGCAATTGTTACACGAATCGTTCCACAAACTAAATATAAGATACAGTTACAAACCATACCGTATGACTTCTGTAGAGCATTTGCAGGATACACCTTAATATCCTTTAAACCGTATTCCTTGTTGTGTGTTCTTACTGGTACATTTACTGTGTGGTACCAAACTGATGATTGAATTTCTAACATGTTAATATCTCTCCTTAAAATATATTTAGATACAAAAAAGGAAGAGGACGTTATCCTCTTCGACGTTTACGTTGTTCCATGATGTTGTCTGCTACAGTTAAACGAATGCAAAGAAGTCGATCCTCTTTTGACATTGCTAACCATTCTCTAGTGTTAATCTTCATTATGATAACTTCCTTTCATCTACAGGCAAGAACCCTATAATAGTAGAGTTCTGCCTCCCGAATTTTGCTATATATTCAAATGTGTGTTCCCGATTATTAATGGTGCATGTTCCCACTAGGGTGTATTCATTAGGAAGATCAAATTCCTCTACGTCTTGGAACACGACTTTTTCACTGCCTCCATCTACACGTAATACATGTAAGGGCATATTCTTTATATTTTTTTCTTTCTTTATTCGAAGACCATTCCATACGTTGGACATCATTAAGCCTTCAAAACCTTTTTGCATTAAGCAACACCTCTGACCGCTTTATCTACCTCTGCATAGTCAGCCTCCATAAGACCAGCAATCATACGTGATGCTAGAAGACTTGCAGATTTAAGTACCTTAGTTACGCCATTACAGAAATAAGTGATCTCGATAATACCTTCCTCAATCTTTCTGGCTACTACAGCAACTAAACCTTTTGTTTCTTCTTTTGCAAGGTAAATTGAATTGTCGTTCGTTGTGATTTCTAACATGATGGATTCTCACCTTTCGGATTTAAGTTTTTTGTGTAAATAAAAAAAGAGAAAAGGGGATACCTTCTCTCTTAGATTGGTAAATCTTCTTCTTTAACAGTTGGTTCAACTTTGTCTCCTGCATCAACTGGTTGCTGTTGTGGTTGTTCAACTGGCTGTTCAGTTTGCTGTGCCATATCCTGAGGAGCAGGTGGCGTATAAACAGGAGTTTGTTGACCATACTGCGGAACTTGCATAGGTTGTTGCATACCCATCATAGGTTGCATACCCATAGGCTGTTGACCATACATAGGTTGCTGACCATAATTCATAGGTTGTTGCATACCGCCCATACCCATTGGTTGTTGCATTCCGAATTGTTGCTGTGGCATTTGTTGTTGCATAGGAGCTTGTCCAGTCAACATCGCTTCAGCAAAACGAAGAATTTGAGCTTTAACTTGTGGAGTTAAGTTAATGTGCTCCCAATAGTTCTTTTGACCTGTTTGTGTATCTACTCCATTTTCAGTTGAGATAGTCTGTACGAATGGTGCTTGTGTACGAGGACTCATACGAACTTGGAATGAAATACTACCAATAACAGAACGTAATAAACCATTGAACATAATGCCATGTGGCACTTGGTTAGCAGATGCAGGTTTCAATGAGATATTCTCAATACCTAACTGCATATTGCTTGGTGCATTTGTTACACCATACAGATAACTACTATTTTGACGATACCAGAACGGGTCAGACTGCTTCTGTTGCTGTTGACCAAATTGTGGTTGTTGTCCAAACTGTTGTCCGTATTGCGGTTGTGTAAATTGTTGAGTTGTCATAATAAAATCTCTCCATTTCATAATTAAAATTTTTAAATCAAAAAAGGTAGGGGAGTTAGCCCCTTGAGTAGTACACTTAAACTTTTACGTACTCTATATTTAATTAGAGGAATTATTACCTCAAGAAAGGTAAAGGAGTTATCCTTGTGGGTACAGAACCAAACGTCCAGTTCTATATCCAAACCATTCTTTACATCACTATCGGATAGGGCGTTAGCCTCTATCCATTACGAGGGCACGTCCAGTTAAAGATTCCCGCTCTACTATTAATAGGCGGAAGGATAGGCGTTAGCCTGAACGTTAGTGAGGGTGCGTTAGCACCTATACGGTTGACCAATGCGTTAGCAGTGGGCAACAGCCCTGGCCGAAGGCCCGGGTAAATCCCGTCCTTATATCTACGTTCTTCATAGAAACGCACATATAAAAACAGGAGCAGGGAAGAATCCCCACTCCTACAAATCATCTTACAATTACTAAGTTTTCTACTGCTCGTGTAACTACTGTGTATAACCATCTGTTAGCATTCTTATATCCATCAGCTCCACGATTAAATACTCCACTTTCATTAATTACATATACAGTCTTCCATTGTGAACCTTGAGAAGCATGTCCAGTAATAACATATCCAAACTGAACTTCTACGCCTAATGGGATTTCGCGTTTTCCTTGAACTCTAAGCTCCTTGTTCTTCTTACGAATCTCAGAAGCTGTCTTTCTCTCAAACAATACATCCTCGTTTACTTCAATATAGCGATGTCCATCAAATGCTTCAGGAGTAAACTTGAACTTAATATTTCCGTTACTTAGTTTCTTAACTTCAGATACTTTACCACGCATACCGTTAGTGACTTGAATCTCACCATTGTTACCACCATCAATGTTCTCTTTGATTACAACAGTTTCATCATTCATAAGAACTGGTTCATTAAAGCCAAGGTGTGAACGAATAGCTTGGTTTAAACTTTGACGAGTTTTATTCATACCTGCAATAACAACACCGCCGTTAGAAACTACTTTTGCATATTGAGCAATAGATACTCTACTGCGATTAATAACAAATACTTTCCCACCAATGTTCTGGTCTCTATTAGGGAAGATGTATGGTGCTCCATTTTCTGTAGCCTGACGAATAGCCATTGATAAAGCAACAATTGGATTATCTGCAGCTTGGCGTAATACCTCAGTAAGGATTGCATCTGGATTAACAAAGAAATACTCTTCATCTTTAACAGGAGGTAGTTGCCCAGGATCTCCAACGATTAATACTTTGCATCCAGCTTTCTTAGCCATAGGAAGAATTTCCTCAGCCATACGTCTACCCGTCATAGAGAACTCATCACCAATGATTAGTCTTACACCGTATAAGTTTTCTGCAGAAGGGACAAAGCGAGTACGTCCATCTTTCATTAACTCAGGAACATAGAATAATCGATGTAATGTAGAGCAAGAATATCCAGGTGTCTTTTCTTTTAATACAAGAGAAGCAGTACCAGTTGGTGCACACATACGAACTTGATCCGCTCTAATTCCAAGTTCCTCTAAGATAAAGTCAACAACAGTGGATTTACCTACACCAGCAAATCCTGCTAATTCAAACTTTCCGTAACCATGAGTAGTAGAGTACCATCTCTTAATCTTGCTTACTACTGATTGTTGACTAGGTGTTAGTACGATATCTCTTTTCTTCTTACGCTTATCTGGTTGAACAGGTTCAGTAGTTTGATCCACATTGAATACAGGTTTAGGGCTAGCTACAATATCTTCTGCTACAGTTACAGCATCAACGGGATTAGTAACTGGCTTTTCCTTCTTTGTGTTTAAGTGGTTAAGTAATTGGTTTGTTGTCATAATAGTCATATCGAAATCTCTCCTTATAATTGGCTTTTTAGTTTTAAGTCTTTAATTTTTATCTGTCTATATAAAAGAAAAAGAGCAGGGAATAATCCCCGCTCTGTTAAATCGGTAGAACGATGTCACCTAAGTCTAGAGTTGCTTCTTCTGGTTGTGTAGGTGGTTCTGGATATTTAACTTCTGGAATAAGAATTGATTCATCAAACATTGATGGTGCTACTACAATAGGTTGAACTGGTTGAGCTTGTTTTACTTCTGTAACTACTTCTAAGATTTCTGCATATAATCCAGTGAAAGTAGAGTTTGCAACATTCTTCTTTAAGTGAGTCATTACGCGAACAGTGTGACCCATATACTTTTCTAATTCAGCACGAATCGTTTTGTTCTCTCTATTGTCAGCAAGAGAACCAATGAATTGACCATCTTTATAAACAAGGTAAGATGTTGTCATTGTTTGTTCATTTACCTCAATTTTCACTTCCATAATACCTGCATCAACAGCTGCTTCTTTCATGTTCATGATTCCACACTCTTGTGCAATGTGAGATGCCTTTAAGTCGCAAGAAGATGCGAATGGACATCCTTCACATGGCTTATCGATACGAACATATAAGTCATACTGTTTGTTGCCAAGTATATATTCTTGTGGTGCAGGATCTTCTACGATATCTTCCACTACTGGTTGTGGAGGAATGAATGGTGCTGGCACTTCACTTGTGTGTTGTACAGCATCTGCCGCTTGTTTCATTAAAGCTGGCATCATAGCATCTATTTGTTGTTGTACTAATGTATTAACATCTACAGACTGTTCTTGTTGAACAGGTGCAGTATTTGATTGTTGCATCCAAGTTAAGCCTTGTTGTAAAGCTTGTGTCTGTTGGTTAAGAGCCTGTGCTTGTTGGTTTAATGTGTTCATATACATTGCAAAGATTTCGTTGTTATTCATATTCATTTCTCTCCCTTTATCTGATAAAATAAAAGGGTAGCGGATTAACTCCACTACCCAAATGATTGTTTTTAATTATTAGAAGCGAACGATAGCAGTCGTTCCTTCTTCGCCAAATGCGATTTCTGTAACAGGGATTTCATAGATACCAGCCATGCTGAAGTTTGTTGGAGCAAACCCCATGTATGCTGCATCTTCACGAGTAACTGCCATAGCGTCAGTAACTTGTGCATCTTTGTTTAAGAAGTACATTACAAGGCGAACAGAATCTTGCTGTTGTTCTGGTTTAATCGCAACACGAACGTTACGGTTAACAGAAACAGTTTTATTCGCTACTTTTGCAACCGGGTTCATAACACGAACTTTCACTTGGTTAGAAACTGCAGTTGGAGCTGCAACTTTCTCAACTAAGCTAGATTGTAAAAGAGTGAATGTAATATCTTGTGGAACGAAATAAGTCTCAGAAACTCGGCCAGAGATTAAAGAGTTCATTTCTTCCGCAAACACTTCGAATGGTAAAGCAATGAATCCGTTAGATGCTACGAAACGATATTCGCGGCCATCTTTACGGTAAGCAGCTTTACCATTTGTTTTTGCTTCATTAACTAATAGGTATAGAGTACCAACTAATTGACGAACATCTAAACCTAATTCTTTTGCAGTTGCATACATTTCTTTACGAAGTTCTGCTTTGTATAGGTCACGAGCCATTTTGTATTGAGATAATGTAGCATCGTAATTAGCACGGATCTTAGCAGTCTTCTTAGCTTTAGTTAGAGATTGCATGTTTTTCTTGCGGAACACACCAGCTTCTTTAAGTTCAGCTTCAGCTTGGTGCATAAACTCTTTCTCAGCAGCCGCGCGAACATTCTCTTTTTGAGTGTAAGCATTGTATAGGTTAGCAACATAGTACTTCACTGCATCAATTGATTGTGGAGCAACTTCCATATGTGTAGCAATACGAGTACGAATTTCATTCTTAGCAGTATTGCTGTGACCTGTTTGGAACTTCTCACATAATGCCACGATAGCTTCTTCTGCATAGTTAAATACAAACTCATAAGCACTATCATTGTTTACAACACCAAACTCATCTTTCTGAGATGCTAACCATTGTGGCTTCTTAACTTCGAAACCAGTGATTACAGCTTGACCAGATACTTTATCTTGACGTACAACCGGGCTGAAGATATGAGCGTAAATACCTTTTTCTTCAGCAAGTAATGCGAACTTAGCTTCATTTGTTAATTCTAATTCTGCTTCTTCAAAGAAACGACCTTCGAAGTTAGCGAATAATTTGTTGATAAGAGGCATAGATAGGTAAGCACCACCGTGTTTAGGACGGTCAATTTCCCAACGACCAGCAGTACATAAAGCAAGTAAGTCAGCTTCAACTTCCGCACGTTGAGCAGCATTTAATACTGAACGAGAAAGAAGGTCAGTTAAGATCATTGCACGGTTAGCAATTACACCGATTAAGCTTGCTTCAATTGTATCAACAGTGATTTGTTGAGATAGTCCAGCAACTACTTCTAAGAAATCATGACGGCGAGCAGTACCGTTCTCACCTTTTAATTCTTCTGGATTGAAGATTACATTGTTACCTTGAACGATAAATCCATTTACATCTTTAGCTTCTGGCTTAGTTTCTTTTGCTTTAGCAGCTGCAGTTACGTAAGTAGGGCAACCTGTAGAGAAGTCAACAGCAACACCATTCTCGTATTTAACATAAGCATCAACGAATGGAAGTACTGCTTGATTACCGTATAACTCAACTTCTTTACGGATACGAGCATTAACCATTACTTCGTCAAAGATGATGATTGAAGTATCACCATCATGGTCAGCACCAGCTTGTTGTGCAACAACCCAAGAGAAAGCATCGAAGAACGTAATACCTTGCCATAAACCTTGTTTAACAAACTCAGCATACTCAGCAGATTGAACCGCAGTTACAACTGGAATTTCATGAGTTACTGTAACAGGGAAACGAACAGATAATGCCTTACCTTCTTCTAGGAAGAACTCTTCATCTTTCTTAGATGGTGCAACTACTTCATAAGCACCTAATACAGCATCTTCTTTAATTGCAGTGTAACGACCTGCTTTAGCTGCATTGTAGATAGCGAATACATCTGTGAACATATAACGAGTACGAGCTTGAGTAGTGAATAGTTTAGAATCTAATAATTTGTTAAGCTTCTTAACTCCTAAACCAACAATCTCATCTTTAATGTATTGCTCATCAAGAATGTCACCGAACTCTTGAGCAAGACGTACATAGTCAACCGCCGCGAATTCTGTTTCTGCTTCTTCCTCAGCTGCATTAAGCATTGTTAAGATATCAGCAGTCATTTTCTCTTCAATAGAATTCTTAACGAAATCAACGCTATTTGTAACACCTTGTTTTAATTCTTCAACAGATAATCCCATTTGTTGTGTAGCTTGAGATGCAACCCAGATACCGTCGTTACCATCTTTACGTTGTCCAACTACGAATAATTGGAATCCATTTTCTTGGATATCAGCTAAGATATCTTCTGATTTAACCATACCGTCAGTAAGGATGATATCAGCATCGAATAATTCACAGATTGGGTTGAACTGGAATGAAGCCCCTTTAACTGCGTTAGAGATACGTAATTGGAATGCATCAAAGCTATTGATTACTCCTGCAGAACGTAAACCTTCAGTGATACGATCATTGTGCCATCCTTGTCCATCTGTAAGGTTACGAGAAAGAAGAGCTTTAACAGCATCTTTGTTATCCCAGTTATTGAACTTTTCAACACCTACAAATGCATTATCTTTATTTAATACGTTTAACATAAAGTCTTGATCCATTGCGATTTGACCAGTGAAATCATCAACTAAAGCGATTGTGATTTTCTCGCCATCGTTGTTTGTTACTACGATGTAAGCTGGTTTAATTTCACCAATTACATTACGAGTTCCAGCAGGGAAGAACTCAACTTTGTGGTTGTGGCTGAATGTGCTTAATAAACCTTTATCAGCTTTAAGGCCATTAGAACCTGCTAACATGAAACGTTTGTAAGACTTAGCAACATCCATTACATTGTATCCAGTTGCTTCACCATTTAATTTGTGCTTTTTACCATAAGCGCGCTCATCTTGACCAGTTCCTAAGAAGTAAGTAATTACATCTTCAAGAGTTTTGAAACCAACAGCACCATTAGAACGAGCTTGAGACATTGATTTAGCATACGTTTTGTAAGAGAATGTTTCTTCTTCAGATACAACAGAACCGACTTCTAATTGACCATCTTCACGGTGTAATACAGATACCTCAGAGAATACCGCTTTTAATACTGCGCCGTTTACTTCTTCACCAAATGGTAGAGAAGCAGATCCGTCGAATGTACACATTTCATCAAGGATAACTGCTTTCTGTGGTTCTTCAATACGTAGAGTCATACCATCCTTGCTGTACTCTTTAACAACATTGATTGTTTGAGTCTTCTTACCTTTAGCCATTGCAAAACGGTAAGCCGCTAAGCTACCAGACATCTTTTGGAATAGAGAGTTAACATTAGTTAGATTGCTTACATTAGTATCCTTAGCAATGTAGAAGCGAACATCATCACGCAGTACTACCTTCTTGTTGTCGTCTTTTCCTACTTGAACCATTACATTCTCCATTAATTCCTCTACATCGAAGTCTACTAATTTACCTAGTACTTCACCACTAGATGCTACATAGATATCACCCATGTTTAATGCTGCCATTAATACAGTTTCACGAGTCTTCTTACCGTGTACTTTAGCCTTAGCAGTAAGACGGCCTTTTAAGTTTAACTTCTCTAATGCTTTGAATTCTGCAGATTCCATGAACTTAGGGAATAGACCAGGCATAACCACCATTAAGTAATCGATTACTTGCTTACCAGTAGCAGAAGAGAACTGGATAGATGTTTCAGTACCAGTTTCATTTGTTACTACGAATTTGTTACGACGAGCATCTACAGTTAATGCAGTTGCATCAGTACCAATGAATTGTGAGAATAATGGAGCCTTTACACCCATACCGAATAATGCTTTAGCGATTTGTCCTGAAGCGTTTTGTACTACCTGTAAGTTACCTGCTGTGAATACTACTGTTTTGTTTGTCATTTTAATCTCTCCTTTAGTTGTGTTGTTTACAGTTGTGTTAGTGTTGTTAGTCATAGTTGTGTTCTCTCCCTTGATTGTGTTAGTTCCTTGAGTTGTTGTAGCTGTAGTAGTGTTAGTCATGATAATTCCTTTCGTATGCTCTCATTTAACTGGTCAGGAGCTAGACCTATATTTGTGGGTCGGTAGTAGGGGGTGGGCATCGAAAGTCCACCAAGTAATACCTATATATACCACCTTGCGCCTCAAAAATTTTTAAAAAATCCAGCCTATATAGGGCAACAAGTCAGGAAGAAAGAAGGCGGTTATCTGTAGGGCACAGCCCAACAGCGGACGACTACCTTCTTTTTATTTGTGCCTACAGTCAGGAATGAACGAGCCGGTGATGAAGCCAATAGTATTTGATTGAGAAAATGTGACAAATTGGTTAGGTTATGGCTGAAGTCAGGAAAGGAGGGCGAGTACATGGAAGGACTTATGTATGAACGATTTGAACAAGACCTACTTGATCATTGGGTAAAGAGTCAGGAGTCAGCAAGGGTGGGACAAAAGACCACTGTTGTATGTCTTCAAATGAACAATGGGTTTGAAGTAGTTGGACAGTCAGCTTGTGTAAACCCAGATGAGTACGACTATGAACTAGGTGTCTATTACGCTACTAAAGACGCGCTTAAAAGAATCGCTGATATTGTAGCTTACCTTGAACATGAAGGTACATTTTAGGTATCAAGTCAGAAGAGAAGAGCGTGGGAAGTAATCAGTGCTCTTACATGTTTTAATCTTTTCAAAATGAACCGCATTTAAAAACCTCGATATAATATCCACTCAAATAAAACACATACAGGAGGAATCACAATGGATTTCGGACAAGCATTGATCTCATTAAAAGAAGGAAATAAAGTAGCACGTAATGGTTGGAATGGTAAAGGACAGTGGATTGTACTAATGCCTTCATTATTTCTAGAAGCAGGTGTAGTAAATGGACGTACATCTAAACATCTAGGACAAGGTGTAGATTTAGATTCTCAACCATATTTCGCCTTATATACAGCTCAAGGCAAATGGCAACCAGGATGGGTACCATCTACATCAGACGTTCTATCAGAAGACTGGGAAGAAGTAGCTTAACAATAAAGAGAACCAGTCAGGAGAAAAGGAGGGCGGTAAAATGTCTGTAGAAAAACGTATGGAAGAGTTACGTCAAATGGAAGTAGAGACACCTGAACAGTTAAAGGTAAGAGCTACAAATGAATTAGTATTACCTTCTACTTGGAAAGTGTCCAATGAGACAAGAGGAATGATTAATCAGTCTATGGAGATTTACAACACAAAACATGGACTATATGCTTCTGTTCCTATGCTATGCCAAGGTGAGAGTTGTCCTTATGCAAGTGTTTGTCCGTTACTTGATGGAGGAATGGATCCAAGTGGTTCTCGTTGTCCTCTTGAGATTGGACTTATTATGAAACGTGTAGATGAATACCAAAAGGAATTCCATGTTGCTGATAATGACGTAGTTGATATGAGTTTGATTAAAGACTTAGTAGATTACGATGTTCAGTTATTCAGAGCAGAGAACCGAATTGCTATGCAAGGTGACTTCATCGAAGACGTTGTTGTAAGTGTAACGGATAACGGTCAGGAGATAACAGCCCCTCAAATATCTAAGGCAGCTGAGTATAAAGAGAAGATTATGACGAAGAAACATAAGGTTCTTCAATTGATGCACTCTACTCGTTCTGATAAAGCAGGAGATAGATTAACTCTTACATTGGACCCAAGTTCTTATGCATCTCAGTTAATGTCTCAAATTGCATCCACTATGGAGCCTGGACAGATATTCGATGCAGAGTTCGACGAGGTTGGGGAATAGTTTTCAGCCTTGGCAAAAAAGCTTTTAGAATTGTATTAATCGTGCCGGGGGCGAACTTTCCCCGGTGCGAGGAATCAATTGTCGAAGACGTTTGATAACGCTCTGGTTAGCGGCGCTTAGTCGAATCATTTTTATCATACACGGAAAGTAGGTGGTATCTATGACTGCTAAAGAGCATGTAATTGACACTTTTGCTACCTCTAAGTTTCTACAAAAGAATAGGTCGAAAATAGCGATGGGTGCTGTAGGTTTTGGATTAGCTAAGTCTATTGTAGATGGAGAAGAAGATGATTTATTTACTTCTGCAGGAAAAGGAATCAAAACAGGTGCTGTAGTTGGTGGTCTAGCTTATGGTGCAGAACACTTAATGAAAACTCAAACTGTTCAAGATCTAGTAAAAGGTGAGATTTCTGACGTAGGAAAAGAAGCTATTAAGAAAGTGAGTAAAGGAAGTAAAATGCTTCTTTCAGGTAACAAGCTAGGTACTGCTATGAAAATGGGTATGTACGCTGTTGGTGCTGCTACTGTTTTAGATGCAGGACAACGCATGGGTGAAAACCGTGAAGCAGAAAAGATTAAGAGAGAGCAAGAATATCGTCTTGAGCAAAAAAAGAAGAAACAGAAGGATAAGAACAAGAAGTATTCATATGGAAACATAAATCAAGGAGAAGTCGTATTTGACCTATTTGAAGCAAGAACAGGTCATCACAAGATGGGCAACGCTAAATTTAATTAAGGCGGTGTAGTTTATGGCAAGATGGCATAAAAGCGCAGAAAGAGTAATGAGCGCAGTAAGTAGGAAGATCAATAATAGTCCTGAACTGCTAGAGCGTATGACATCACCAGTTAAAGGTGTAACTAGAACAGTAAATGGTCCTATTGCACGAACTCCTAATTTTGTTCCGTCTAGCTCAACAAACTTGATGGACGACATGATATCTAAGGCTACTGCGCCAAGAGATAAGATTCGTGCAACAAGAGCACAAGCAAGAGCAGGACAAGGTTCTAAGAATAAAGGAAGTCTTAGAAATGCAACTCCGGAACAAATTCAAGCTAGGAAAGAATCGGCAAGAAAAAGTAAGTCAGCAAGAGAGACAAGAAAAAGAGTAGCAGGTTCACAAGAAGCTCTTAATGGTGCTACTCCAAACGATAAGTTTCTTGGCCGTATAGGTGCTAGTGCAAAAACCTTACTTGGCTCAGGAATGGAAAACCTTAAAGCAGAAGGTAATTTAAGAAAAGCAGGTATAGGTGCATTTCAATCATCGGCTGCTTCTGCAGCTGTGCATGGTGGTATTGGTTACTTACAAGGAGAAGATCCTTGGGAAGCAGCTAAAACTGGTGCAGTACGAGGTGCTTTTGCGGGTGCAGGTTACCACGGTTTAAAGGCTGCTACACACGCCAATAAAGGTTCTATAAAGGGCAATCTTAAGCACATAGGTTCTACTACTCAACAAGTTTACAAAGCCCATACACCAGCAGGAAACGCTGCTATGAGGCAGAATGGTGTGTCTAATCAATTAAAGCGTGTGCTAGAGGCAAATCAGATGACTCAAAAAACAAATAGCATATTCGGATTTAATAGATAGGAGGTAAACAATGGCTATTTTAAATTCAGTCAAAAAACTTGCTAAGATAGGCGTTCAAAATACTAAGATTGGTACAAAGATGGCTGCTCATAGTGTTAAAAACAGTCCGAAAACAATTACTAATGGAGTTAAGAACGCTCCAAAGAATATTGTTAAGAGTACTTTTGTTGATACAAAGGATAAAGAAAAGACGTTGAGTAATTTCTACACTGGTAAAAAATTAAATCCAAAACATGTTATGGCTGTTGGTGGAGGTTACCTTGCCATTAATAATGCTAAGTTAGGGTTTGAGCATAAGACAATTGAACCTCTTAGATTAGCAACTATGAATAACTATCAGGAGATGGGCGCGCCGGACGTCATGATGTATGACGGCGTAGGACAAGAACGTGCCCCTAAGAATCTAAACGCTGATGGTAGCATTGTATTTGGTCTTCACAATAATAGAAGGGGGTAGTTTAGATGGCATTAAAAGCCGTTTCTAGTGTATTAAAAGCAGTAGGTTCTAAGGGTGGTAAGAAACTTGCTACAGCTGGTGGTCTTGCATTCGGAGCCGATACTGCAATGAACTTATATGGTGGCGATGACTTAGGTACATCTGTACTAAAAGCTGGTGTTACGGGTGCTTTAGCTGCTTCAAACCCTCTACTATTTGGGGGAATAACTGTTGCAAGCATGGCGCAAGATGGCTATTGGGGCCTACAGCAATTCAATCACCAAAAGAAACAATGGTGGAATGCACAGTATGCAACAAACAATAGAGTTGGCGGAAATTATGTGGATACACAAAGAGCCCAAACTATGAGACAAGCAGCTGTACAAGCCATTCAAGGAAGTAAGATGAACGCAAGGAGTGCGCTTGGCGGAGAAGCTAAGATATTAAACCCTTACGCATCTAGAAGATATTAAAAGGAGAATAGAAGTATGAGCCAATTTACTAAGTATGACCAGGAAATGCTCGAAATTATTCGTGATCCTGTTAAGTGGACAGAGCATCACTTAGGAGAAAAACCACGTTGGTATCAAGAGCAAATCCTTCGACATCCGCATCATCGTAAAGTTTTACGTTGTGGTCGTCGTATCGGTAAATGTATAGAAGAAAATCAACGAATCATCAATCCGAATACGGGAGAATACCAATCGGTAGGAGAGCTTTACAATGCTCAAGTTAATGGTAGCGCTACACCACTGTTAACGCTAAATGAATCCTATCAGTTAGAAAATAGCGAAGCCTTCTTTATTGAAGATAATGGTGTAAAAGACACATTCGCTGTTGTAACAAAACATGGAGCAAGAGTTGTTCTTACAGGAAACCATCCAGTATTAACAGTAGATGGGTGGAAAGAAGTTGATGCACTTCGCATCGGTGAAAGTATCGCTACACCTAAATTCTTACCTGTATACGGAACAAAACAAGTCGATAAAAACAAGCTCCGTATCCTTGCGTACATGCTCGCTGCGGGCCGTTTTAACAAGGATAGTATTAGCTTCCAGGCGCGCTATGAAGGCGTTAGAGAGACGTTACAGGCGTCTTGTGAGGCACTTGGTATTAGAACATATCGTGAGCGTCATAAGAAGGCTACAATCTATTTAATGAACTTCAGTAGCTTCGAGTTTTATAGAGAAATAGAAGAGAAAAAAATCCCTTCATTTATCTACGAGTTAGATAGAGAACACTTAGCATTCTTCTTAGGAAGTCTGTATTCTGCAGGTGGTTGGTTCTTTGCTGGCCGTATCTGTGAAATCGGATACGCTACGAAACATCGTCAGTTCGCATTAGACTTAAAACACTTACTTCTACGTTTTGGTATCCAAGCGAATTTACTTCAAAAGGAAATGAACGACTCTGTTTATTACCACCTTATGATTTATCACCGTTCCTCAATCTTATTATTCCTCGAACATTTAGCTACACCAGAGCGCAATTATGAAGAAATTCAACAACGCGCACTTGAAATGAACTCTTCTGAACCAACACTCCCTAAAGAAGTATGGAAATACATTGAAGAAGAACGAATTGCTAAAGGAATCAAGAAAGCTGAGGTAGTTGGAAAGGGTAACCGCCGCTATCGTACAGAGAAAGGTATCTCTTTAAGTAATGCTCGTGTATATGCAGAGAACTTACAATCTGCAATGCTACATGACTTAATTAACTCTCATGTATTGTGGGAGGAAGTAGTAGAGATCATTCCTCTTGGTAAGAGACAAACTTATGATGTTTTCGTTCCAGAGACTCATAACTTAGTAGTTGAAGATATCCTTGTACATAACACATGGACAATGTGTGCTCATATGTTGTGGGTGGCATTTACATGTAACGGTGGAACAAGAATGGCAAAAGGAGCAGCTTGCGTTGTCGCGACCCCTTATGATAACCAAGCCCGATTAATCTTCGACCAATTAAAAACCTTCATTGATAATAACCCCGTTTTACAAGAGTCCATCAAATCTATTACTAAAAACCCTTACGTAATTGAGTTTAAAAATGGTTCAGTTATCCGTCTGTTCACTGCTGGTACACGTTCCGGTTCAGAGGGTGGATCTCTTCGTGGACAACGTGCAGATTGGTTGTACATGGATGAGGTTGACTACATGGGCGATAAAGATTTTGAATCTATCTTTGCCATCGTCAATGAAGCACCTGACCGAATTGGATGTATGATTGCATCAACCCCAACAGGTCGAAGAGGGATGTTCTATAAAACATGCACTCAAATGAAGCTTAATCAAGATGTGAAAATGAATAAAAATAACGTTTATGATATGAGGTCATATAACCGTACCTTATCTGAAGGTTGGGCGGAATTCTACTTCCCGACAATGGTTAACCCTGAGTGGGGACCTAAGATGGAACGTGAGTTACGCAAACTATTCTCAGAAGCAGCTTATGAGCATGAGGTACTTGCAGAGTTTGGTACAGAGATGGTTGGGGTGTTCAACAAGGATTACGTTGACGAAGCTTCAAGCATTGGTTACAACTACACTACATCACCAACTCATGATGGTCCTATTGCAATAGGTATTGACTGGGATAAAGCAGGGGCAGCTACACAAATTGTTGTTACCCAATACAATCCTTTTGAGGTTCGTCGTCCAAGACCAGAACTTGGAGAAACAGAACCATCATTCGGACGATTCCAAATCATTAACCGTATTGAAATCCCTAAAGGGGAATTTACATACGATATTGCAGTTAAGAAAATTATTGAACTAGATGGAGTTTACAATCCGTTTGGTATCTATGCAGATGCCGGGGCTGGGGAATACCAAATTGAGCTTCTACGTAAAACACTAGGCGACAAAGTTAAACGTGTTCACTTAGGTAGTTCTCAAATGGTAAGAGATCCACACAGTAGAGAGTTTGAGAAGAAACCGTTAAAAGCATTTATCGTTGACCAAACGAAATTAATGTTAGAGCGTGGACAACTCCGAATCCCTCATCGTGAAAAAGACGAAACACTAGCACGACAAATGACAAACTACCAAGTAACTCGCTATAGTCCAAAAACAGGTGAGCCTACTTTCACAGACGTAGACGAACATGCTTTAGATGGATTGATGTTTAGCTTACTAGGGTTCATCAATGAAAAACCCGAATTAGCTGCAACTGTTATCAATAAGCCAAATGCTAAGACAATAGCGAAGGTGAAGAAAACATTTACTGATCCGTTTAAACAACAAGAAAGTGCAGCTAATTCTAGTGATTCAGAGTTAAGACAGAAATCAAAAACAACAAAAGTAAGACAAAGAGCTGCCCAAGGTTTTGGTTGGGGTAGACGTGGCACTAACATGAATATGCCTTCCCGCGGAGGGTGGTAATAAAGGGCGACAGGTATCCGCAATGGGCCTGTCGTCTTTTTTAATAAAAGGAGGATAACAACATGGATGAAGTTTTAGGAAAGAAAGTTGAAATAGATACCGAATTAGAACGTTCCGTTATAGAGTACAGACCAAGAGTAAAGTACGAACCGAATAAACCGTTCACTGTACATTTGCAAACAGAAGAAGTTATAGGAGAAGACCCGGAAGAACTTGAAGAAGATGGTTCTTTTGTTCCCGAAGAAAAACCTGCTAAACAATACGATAAGTTTGTCGATACATTAGATCAGATTAAGGTACTTATTGATTCTGTTGAGAAGAAGATAAAAGACCTAAAGATTCCTATTTCTCAGGTGGAATTAGAAAAAATCTACGAATCACAACCATCATTCGATCCAAGCATAGCTAACAATGGTTTTATTGATTTTGATATATACAAGAAAACATTTGAAGATCCAGAAGCTCCTGCAAATTCACTTATCCAAGACATTGTTCATTCATATGCAGAAGATGTAGAAGGTAATTTAGATCTTGAATTTTATGAAGACCTAAAGGAATTGCAATTAACAGTAGAAGAGGGATACTTCTTATTTAAAGAAACAGTTTTAAAGAATTACCTTGATGGCGACATTCCTGCTGAACCAGAAAGAAATAAGGACTTCACTGAACAAATCGAAGAAGCGGTTAAGAAACAAAAAGAATGGTTTGGACAAGTAACAAAACTGTATAAAAACAATGAAGGTACATATTATGAATCCCTTAGAACAGAGTATGGTTCTCCTGAATTCTTTAAAGCAAGTGATGAATATTTAAAAGCAAAACGCCCTTATGATATTGCGATTCGTGAGGAAAAAACACTTAATGAAATGAGTTCTCTTGTAGATGGTCTTCTTATAGCCTCGGAAGATTGTTCCGACTCTATTAAATCCGGATTAGTTTTAGGTAGCGAGATTGATAGTGAAGGGGTTATGAATTTATTAGAAAATCAAGCTTCTACTAAAGAACAACTTACCGATTTACTCAAATTAACGCAGTTATCCTTGAAGCTACAACTTAACCAACAAATTGAAGATAAAAAACAATATCGAGATGTATTGAAGAACATCAACAATCTTTCTCGTAAAAAGCGCTCACATGATGAATTACTTATGGCGTTCGAACTTCGAAACAAGATGTATCTAAACATGTATGACTCATTGCAACACTTAGAATCTCCAAGTAAAGCACCTGGGGTGGAATCATTCCTAAACCAAATGGCTGGAGGATTAAGTCTTGTACAAGGACAGTATGATTCATTCCTGCAAGATGTGTATGCAATGTATATGTCTGAATACGAAGTGAGAAAAGAGAAAATCGATAAAACGTTAAACAAGGAAAATGCAAGAGCCGGTTATTC
Source organism: Bacillus sp. Root131 (assembly GCF_001429475.1). Lineage (NCBI taxonomy): Bacteria > Bacillati > Bacillota > Bacilli > Caryophanales > Bacillaceae > Bacillus > Bacillus sp. Root131. The sequence continues at coordinate 200,934 of NZ_LMJQ01000041.1, read as the reverse complement.
TTTGGTATTAGAGTATCTATAAGAGAGGTGTACTAAATTGAATATGATAGAACGAATTCGTAAAGGAGTTCGATTAAGAACTATTAATGAAGCACCTTCCGCAACTAAACGTGACCCAAAGAAAATTGCAGTTAAACGTTTAGGGCAAGCCGTCAAAACTGCGGGTGGGGGAGGAGACTTCGAGAATTCGCCAGTTGATTTAGCGGAAATTGGACGTGCTTATTATACGGACAGTTATATTCGCAGAGCTGTCGATAAACATGCAGCCTTAATGTTTAAAAATGGTTGGGAGATTTCGGGGAAGAACGATCAAGCAGTTGAGTATGTATGGACCCGATTAAAACTAATGTCAGAAGCAACAGGTCAAAGTATAGATTCATTCCTACAAGAGATTTCTGACAACCTAATCCTTTATGGTAATGCCTACGTTGTAAAAGCTCGTGCAAAGACGGGTGGGTTACCAACTGGTGTTACAGCTATAGGATACACAGGTAAACAACCAATTGCAGGTTACTTCCCCTTAGCTGCTCCAAACATCACAGTAAGTCGTGATGATAATGGTAAGATTCTAGCTTATGAGGAGACTGCAGGTAGTGGTGGTGGAGAAGGTGTTCAATACAAACCAGAAGATATGGTCCACTTCACCTATCGCAAACCAAGTGGTCGTGCTTACGGTATACCATTCATCTTTAATGCTTTAGATGATGTTAAGCTCCTTCGCCAAATCGAAGAGAACGTAGCAAGATTAATTTACCGCAACCTATTCCCTCTATATTTATACAAAGTCGGTATTGATAAACCGGGCTTTGAAGCCACAGATGAAGAAATAGAAACACTTCGAGAAGAAATCCGTAACATTCCTGTAGATGGAGCCTTAGTTGTTCCAGAGCGTCACAACATTGAAGTAGTTGGTTCACAAGGACAAGCTATCGATGCAAATGGATACTTAAAGTATTTCCGTCAACGTGTATTCTCCGGATTAGGAGTAAGTGACACAATCATGGGTATTTCGGATACCGCTAATAAATCCACATCTGATAATCAATCCTCAGATTTAAATGACTCCGTGAAAGACTTCCAAAAAACATTCGCCGATATTGCTAAGTTCGCAATCATTAATGAGCTTCTTTTTGAAGGTGGATTTGATCCTATTTTAAATCCAGATGATGAAGTGGACTTTATATTCCACGAGATTGAATTCGATGCAAAAATCAAACGCGAAAATCATGTTGTTCAATTGTTTATGCAAAACACAATTACGTTTGAAGAAATGCGTCAGTTACTTGGTAAAGACATAACAGTAGATGAATCTCGTCTATATGGAAATATGTTTAGCGCAGCAACAAGCACATCTGCAGATAGTGAAGGTGCCGCTAATCAGGGTAACAACAAAGATCAGCCAGAGAATCAACATGGTAAGCAGACAAGCCCAGGTAAGCCTAAAACATCTGAGACGAAAAATAAGAGTGTTTCAGTTTCAGAAAACACAAAATTGACCGAGGCTACTCAACTGGTTAATTTGTCTGAGTCATTACAAGTTGGTTCATTCACTGAAAAGATGGAGAAATACTGGTCTGATGCAATGGAGGATGTCCAAGATAGAGTTTCTAATCAACAGGACACTGAAACCATAACTGCATTTACTACTGGTCTTGTTACTCAACTATTCTATGAAAAGACTCGTCCATTTGTAGAGCGTTCATTCCTATATGGATTCCAAGATGGATTAAACCAAATGGGGAATCAGTTAACGAAATTACAGCCGGGCGATACAGAAATCGCGGTAGAGAAACATAGCCAATCATTTAAGAAGTTAACACAGGATATTACAAGTTCTGTATCAGCCTGTTATGAAAAGGAAACACCAGTTGCTCATGTTAGCCATGCATTTATAGCTAATCGTTATCGTATTGGATTTATCGCGAAACGAATCGCCTATGAAGTTTATAACTATGGAGTTGCACTAGCAGCGGAGAGAGCCAAAAAAGACAGGGTTTATGTTAAGCATAAACCTAATTGTTGTAAGACATGCTTATCCGCTTCTTCTGAAATCCTCTTAACTGATGGTTGGAGAACACAAATACCACCTCATCATACCAACTGCGAATGCACAATTGTACTTACCAACAAGGAGGTCATCTAAAGATGAACATTTTAAAGTGGAAGGGTCTTGATATTGACCCTAAGGAAATTCATGAATCTGTAACTACGAAAGCAGAAATCTCACAAATAGATACAGCATTTAATGAATCTACAAGCGAAAGTGGAATTACTGTTCTTTATCCAAAGATTGAAGCAATCCACGAAGGAAGAACTCGTAACTTTAACCGCTATACTGCAGAAAAACTAAAAGGAAATCACGAATTAAAAAGTGGTGTTTATAGTTGGACGCAACCTTTCCCCAAACCCGTTATCCACAATCACGACGTTAATACAGAAGCTACTGGTCGTGTTTACTCCGCTTCATTCACTGAATATACTTCAGCTGGTCGCCCCGGCATTATCGTAACTCCTAAAATTACTCAAGAAAAAGCAATCAAAGATATTCTAGAAGGTCGTTTATTAACTGTATCTATCGGTGCAACTACAAACGCTGCTGTATGTACTGTTTGTGGAACAGACATCATCAACGAAGGTTGGTGTGGTCATATGCGTGGAGAACAGTATGACGGCAATGTATGTGAATGGGTTGCTGGTGACTTATTCTTCGACGAATTAAGTTGGGTAAACGTACCTGCCGATTCCGATGCAATGATTACAACGAATGGATTAACTAGCAACACAATGTCTACTGGTGAAGGTGTTACTGATTTAGGTGGGGGTAAGATCGTGGCAAGCTCAATCAAAGCTAATCATATCGATACTTCGACTTCAACGTTGACTCCTGATTCTGGAGTGGTTAAAAGTGTAAGTGAATCAAATGAAAAGGAGGAAAACATAGTGACGCAAGAGGACAAAAATGTTGTAACTGAGCCAGTGGTAGAAGAAGCTGCTCCGGTTACAGAAGAGAAAGATGAAGCAACTACAGAAGAAACTGTTGTAGAAGAGACAGTAGAAGAAGCTACTCAAGAAGTTACAGAGGAAGAAACTCCAGCTACGACTGTTGAAGAAACTCCAGTAGTCGAAGAGCCAGTTGTAACAGAACAAGAAGAAACTCAATCTGCTGAACTTACTCAAGTTCAAGAAGAGTTAGTTGAAGCTAAAAATACGATTGAAGAACTAACAAGTGCAAATGAGAAACTTGCAAAAGATCTTCATGAATCTACTGTTGGTTTCCTAGTTGATCTACGCATGGCAGTGGGTAAAGAATCTAGTCGCGAAGATGCAACTACAAAATTTGCTGCTCGTTCTATCGAGTCCTTACGTGATTCTATCTCAGACATTCTAGCAGAAAAGCCACCTATTCAGACGACTCGTACTGTTGAGCATGTAGAGAAACCGGTTGGAAAAGTTGTTACTGAAAGTAAAACGTTGGCAACTGAATCATTAAAGGTTACAAGTAATGAAGAAGCAATTATTCGTCTATTAACTGGACGTAGATAAAACCCCCAAATAACAAGGAGGCACATTCAAAATGGCACAATTTCCAAATGTGAATGGTTCTTACAAGTTCAAAGGTAAGACACATACTAACTTAGTAATCTCTGAAGGTAATGCTCCGGCGGAAGATTTAATTATCTCTCGTACTAACGGTGCAGAAACTTTCATCTATGAGTACGGCCCAGAGGGTAACCAAACGGTAGTACTTGCAAAAGGTAAAATCGTTGAATTAGTTGGCGCTGAGTATGATCCTGAAACAGGTCATCAAAAAACAGCTGTTAAACAAGCGACAGATGCAGCTGAAAAAATTGCTGGTGTAAACTTACACAACGTTTATTCTCGTCGTCGTGACGGAATGCATTCAACTTTAACAAAACCAACTGTTATCACTCGTAACTATGTTGAGGTTCCTTTATTCGAAACTGAAGGTACTGACACTTTAGAAGCTGCTCAAGTACTTGCAAAAGCAATGAAATTTGGTGCTGCTGTATCTGAGAAAAAACAAGATACAACAAAATTAATGCCTGGTGACCGCGTTGTTTCTGACAAAGACGGTAACTTCCGTAAATACGTAAAAGGCACAGATGCTCCTGAAGCTATCGTTGGACAAGTTTGGGCGAAAGAAACTGAACTTCCACCAGCTGGATTCCTTCAATACTACTCAGAGTTAGTTAACCCTGAAATGGAAGCATTCTTAAAACAAATGTCTCACGCTCCATCTCCAGGTGCTCCAGGTACAGGTATAGGCGCATTCCCTTATGGATCTTCTTACACAGAAAAAGGTTGGAAGCCTGAATTCGAAAAAATGTTAGGCGCTAAAGGTTTAACTGGAATTCCATTCTTAACTGACGGATTCTTCCGCGCTCAAGAAACTCGCAACTTCGGTGTTGCTACTGGAACTGCTGGTGCAATGACACTTAACGCTAACGTTGAAGCTGTTCGTGGTGCTGAAGGTACTACTTTCGACGCTAAAGACAACAAAGTAGTAGTTGGTGCAGGAGTTAAAAACGCTGCTGTATTTATCAAATTAAAACAAAAAATCGATACTACTAAACTAGCTAACGTAGCTGCTCAAATCGATGGTAAAGCAGTAAATGCTAACGATATGCACGTTGACGTTACTCACAACACTGTTGTTATCTACTTACCAATCAATGAAACTGATGCAGCTGTAGAACACACTGGTTTAACTTTAACAGTACCAATGGTAGTTGATCCAATCGCTGGAATTCCTACTGCTTGGGATCACAAAGGTTCTGTTGGTGCAGTACGTATCTTACTTCAAAAATAATCAACTTCGAAATACCCCTCACTTATCCTTCTAAACATGTAATCTCCTAAAACAATAACCTAATAGTTTAACCTTTACGGTCCTGAGATCAACAGCTTAAAAGATAAGTAGACACAATTCCCATTTAAGGTGGGGGCTGGAAAGTCTATAATCCCCCACTTTAAATCTCACCACAAACACTCAGGAGGATACATATATCATGGAAAAAAATCAAAATATTGAACTTCATGAGAAGTACACAAAAATGATGGCATATGCAGGAAAAGTACCTGCTAAGCAACGCGTACAAGTAAGTGAAGCATTAACATCGGCTGATGCAAACATTTTAATCCCGAAAGTAATCTCTACAGTAGTATTAGAAGCTGCTGAACCTTTAACATTAGTATCTAATCTATTCCAAAAGGTTACATTAAATGAAGGACGTTCAATGGAATTCATCCACTTTGGAGCAATTCGCGCATTCGAAATCGGAGAAGGACAAGAATATCCAAACCAAGCACTAGACTTAGCTCAAGGCGGAATCGGATCTGTAGATGTTAAAGTTAAGAAATACGGTTTGAAAATCGCTATTACTGACGAAATGATTTCAGACTCACAATGGGATGTAATCGGATTACACCTTCGCGCTGCTGGTCGTGCAATGGCTGCTAAGAAAGAAGAAATTTGCTTCAACGAATTTAAGAAAACTGGTCACGTAGTATACGATGCAGAATTATTCCCAGCTGGTACTGACGGACACCCTACAGGTCGTGGATTCGATGGCGAACTTAACGGTACATTATCTGCTGAAGATATCATCGACATGGCTGTATCAATCATGAGCGCAGGATACACTCCTACAACAATCATCATGCATCCTCTTTGCTGGTCTCTATTTGCTAAGAACGCTGCTTTAGAAGGCACAAGCGTTGCTGCATTTGGACAAGGCACTTCAAACTTTGACCCTCGTACATTCAACACTTCGAACGCATTAGGCTTAGAAGTAGTATTCTCTCCATTCGTTCCTTTCGATCAAGCTAACAAGAAATTCGATTTCTTCCTAGTAGACAAAAACAACGTTGGTGTAATGCTAGTTAAAGACGAAATCTCTACAGAGCAATTCGATGATCCAACTCGTGACATCCAATCTCTAAAATTACGTGAGCGTTATGGCGTAGGCGTACTAAACGGCGGAAAAGCAATCGCTGTTGCTAAGAACATCAAGTTCGCTAAAACTTACCCAGCTCCAACTCGTAGCTTTGCTGATATGCCTTTACCAAAGGATATGCAAGGTGCAGAAGCTAAGAAGCACGATGTTATCTAATTAAATAACAATTATGTTCCTACGGAGCTCCTACAGTTGATGTAGGGGCTTCTTTTATAGGATAGACCAAAACATAGAACTGAAAGGATGTATTATTCATGAAAGAATTAAAAGTATTTTTATCTCCATTTTATTTTGAAGAGGAATTCGAAGAAGAAGTGAGCGGTATCTTATTTAAAAAAGCTGGAGAGCATTCTATTAGCTCAATTTCTGTACATTCAATTGATATTGAAGAGAATAAGCTGTCAGGTATCCAATCCGCTTTACGTAAAAACATCTTACTCCCTTATGACAAACAAACTCTAGAATTCGTTAATGGCAACAACATTGCTGAAGATGAAGAACCAGTTAAACCAGAAGAACCAGTTAAACCAGAAGAACCAGAAGTAGTTGAACCGGAAAAAGAAGAACCAGAAGTAGTTGAACCGGAAAAAGAAGAACCAGTGATGGAAGCAGCTGCAGTTAAACCAGTTAAGAGAACTCGTAAAAGCACTAAAAAAGAAACTGAATAAGCGAGGTGAGGTAGATGCCTTCTAATGCATATCTAGTATTGGGTGTTAATCCGGTATCGAATGAATCAAATGTAGAGCTATCTACTAAAATAACAATCACGTTCGCTAAACATATCAATCTTGATACGTTAAATAATAATACGATTCGCCTAAGAAAAGTAAATGGTGATTTCGTAGAGCACACTGGGCGATATAACAACGTGAATAAAGTGTACGAGATTACTCCTAACACTCCACTTGAACCTAATACACAGTATCAAACAATGGTAATGGGCGGGGCAAGCGGGGTTGCTTCAATCGATAACAATTATCTTCCTAGTACAAAGACATATGAGTTTGTAACTGTTCAGAAAAAGGGAATTACTGCTTTAGAAAACTTGGTATTAGCGCAAGATTATTACTTTGTTTCTGCTAAGTGGGACTTGCCTAATGGGTTAGTAGATGGGGAAGAGATTTACTTTAATGTTCGTCTATCAACATCTAACAATCCCGAAGCGTATGATTTGTGGCCAAAGAACCCACTAGAGGGTAAAACAACAAGTCTTAGCTTCACTATCCCTTATCGTTTAGAACCAGAGAAGAATTATTATGTACATGTTCAAGGTGTTACAGGTGATAAGGAGACAGCTTGGTTAACAAGTCAAATTTACATCGAGAAAAAAGGAGAACAACCCGTAACTCCACCAGTAGTAGAACCACCAACTACAGGTGATGGTGGAGAAAGCGGCGGGGGAGGAACAATAGTTGGTCAGTTATCTATTGTCGATCATTTCCCTCAAACAGGAGAGTTACAAAAACCTTCGGAAGTAGTTGTCGTGTTTACAGATACTATTGCTAGTAGCTTATTCGGGGAAGATCAACCCGAAACAAACCCTTTATTCTACGTTGTAGAAGCTCCATACAAACAACAGCTTTCCTTAATTGATATGAGAGGTGCATATAGCCCTAATAAGGCTATAAAAGGTCGTATAAGCCTAGATGAAGAGAATGATAACGTATTAGTCTTTACACCTGTAGAAGGCCCTACTGTCTTTAGACAGGGTAAGGAATATACAGTAGTAGTTTCTAAGAATCTAAAAGGCGAAAACACTTTACCTACTGGAATGACGTATACATTTAGTTTTGTAGGTACACCAGAGCATCTACATGGTGACATTACTCAAATCAGAGAGGTATTGAAACAGTTTGGATTAAATCCATCAACTCGATTCCTTCAGTCATTAATGAGAAAGTACAGTCAGTTTGCATGTGATATATGGTTTGAATCACCAGCATTTGATGAAGAACTTCATAAAGATGGTGACGCGCCTTATTACATTAATGAATATGTAAACACACAAGTAACTATCGACTCGTTACTAAGCGGTGGAAGTGCTGTTTCTTCAAGTGGTGATGAGAGCATTAAACTAGGTGACTTATCCGTAACGAAGAAGGCAGGAAGCTCAAGCTCAAACAATGTGTCTTCTATGATTAGAAAACTACAAGGAGCATTAAAACCTTGGGAAGATCTTATTCATGGTCATCACAATAGAGGATATGCAAAACCAGGTAACGCAGTAAAAGGTGAATCAGTATCACCATATCCTGATTTCGTAACAAGAACTACACTGAAAGACTTCGATAAGTAGGTGAATAGATAATGAGAGTAAGTTTCGACCTATCTAATGAATTCAAAAAGATCTTGGAAGAGTACGGTCATGATGTACTGGTTCTTAGACAAGATAAAAAGCTTTTATGTTCTTGTTATAACGAAGTAACCCAAGAGGCAGATCGTAATTGTCCGATTTGTCTCGGACTGGGTTATTCTTTCATTGCTGAAAGGCATACGACAAGAGCTGAAACGATTGCTTTAGAACCACAGTTAGCAGGACTCTTAAAGGAAAATCCTATTGGAGATGTATTAACAGGAGGTAGAAAGTATTACTTCCAACCAAACATGATAGCTAACGAAAAAGACTTGATTGTAGAAGTGGATTGGGATAATTTCGGACGACCTTCTTATAAAGATGAGGGTATATGGAAAATCACAAACGTAGACCACACTCAGGATCTTGGAGAAGGAAAAACAATTTACAAGGTCTACTATGCTACTGTACAACCTGTAAGAAGCAAAATACGTGGCATTCGCATTTCAGAAATAAACGGCGTAAAACAATACAATATTTTATTGGAGGGGTAAGAATGTATAAATACAATCAACTTATCTTCCCTTCTCACATGGAAAAGAATACTCGCTTTCTAGTGTTAGCGGGTTTTTCTTTTAATGGGCCAGTAGGGACACCTTTTATCATCCGAGAGAACACAGACCCGTCTTATGTTCTTGGTGATTGTCGTCTAACGGAAAACGTAAGAATGGCAAGAAAGAACAGGATTACACCACTAATCCTACGATTAAATGGAACACATGGGGAATGTGTAGTTGATCATGATGAATTAAACACTCCTGCACTTCGATTTAAAACATTAGAAGCAACGGATGAATCAAACCATATCAGTATTCACTTATTCCCAACTCATATGGTGGTTAAAGGTATAAACAATAGTTACTCATATTTGTTTGCTGATTATAAAGGCTTAGATGAATTAGCTTTTGCAATCAAACAGGATCTCTATTTTAAAGCAGGAGAAGTCGATGTAGAAGTTGTTAATCAGATTCCTATAGCAGGATTATGTTTAGCAGAAAGACACGTTCGATTTACAGGAGCGGACGATGGATTCCATTATGTAAGTAATCATGATGATTCAGACTCAGACGATAAGCTCCAAATGCAATTACAGCTATTAAGAGATAGTTTAATTGATGAAGATGGAAGCGAATTGTTCTTTACAGGGGAGCTAAGTAGTTTTCAAATAGATACACTTCTATTTACAGACATTCCTTACGAAAAAGCATCTGCTGAACTAACCTCTATATTTGGAGAATTTGCTAAGACGAAAACAAGTGAACAATCGATTTTTTGCTCAGCTGTTTTATGCTCTGACTTGTTCTCAGGAAATCGTTATGGAGTGACAGGTGAAGATACATATGAACCTCAGATACAAACACTTCTAGAAAAGGCCTCTACTAATAAGGAAAAAAGTCGTCATTTGGAACATGTAGAAGTTGTAGTTGGTGTGCAGGATTCGGAAAATCCTAAGTACTTATCTATGCCAGCCGCAGCAACTTACGCTTGTATGCGATACAAACTACCTAATTTCCACAATTCAGCAACTAATAAACAGCTACTGTATATAAATACGTTACAAAGTAGGGAACTCAAAAAGGTTGAAGTTGCTAAATTAACAAGTAGTGGTTATATATGTATCGTACCATCAATTAAAAAAGGATTTGTTCCTTTTTCCTCAAAAAATCTTTACCCTCAGAACACACTCTATTCAAAACCTCATTACCTTCGAAGTATAAGTTACGACGTTAACCGAATCGCTGGATTCTTCAATCAATACATTGGAGAGCCATTCAGCTTCGTATTACTTCAATCCATCATCACACAAGTTGATGCCTTCATCGATAATCTTTCAGAAGATCATCCAATCTACAGAAATGTAAAAATGGAAGTCTTAGATTATGACCAAGTAAATCTTACTCTATCAATCTCATTTGAGTTGTATGGGGAAATTGAATCGGTTAAAACTTCCTTTAGTTATATTCCATCAAGTGAGGTGAATGTTTCATGGTAGTAGAAATCAATAAGCCAACTCAAGCAAATGGTTCTATGGACTATGAAGACATGACAAAGACAATCAAGTATTTATTAGATGCCGCATGGGGCCCTAAGTGGGGAAGTTTTATTCCCGACGGACCAAATGTAACAGATGACAAGCATGTAGAATACCCGGTCATCGTTCATTATCTTAGCGTAATGCAACCAGGTTTAATCGGTAAAAACACCAGAGAAATTAAACCACGTCAACGTTACCTTGCTTTTAATGAGGATTCTAATGGGACTCTACCACCTGCAACTAAGATTTATGGACAGGTATTTGATGCGGAGATTGTTTTTGAGATTTGGGAAGAAACCAATGCGCGAGTGGACAAGCTCACAAAAGAGTTTCGTCAAACGCTTGCAACATACACGGGATTCCTTAAAGAGAAGGGGCTTAAAGAACTTCAATTCGTAAGGATGGAAACAGACTTATCAAAGGCAAATATACGTGATGCTAGTAAGACTCGTAGACTTGTTTACTTTGCTAAGTTCGAAGAATTAACAGAAGTCCCTGTAGATATCTTCCGTGTGATAGATGTCGTAGAGAAGAGACTCCAAGAAACAACAAACACTCAACTGGGTGAATAGCGCTCGTCGCTTTTCAAATACAACAAAATAAAGAGGGGGCAAACCTATGCTTTACGAAAATCTTCCTGGCATTAATGTCACGCTAAAAGATGGTGGCTTAATTATTCCAGAACGAGGCGGATCAGAGTCGATCCTAATCATCGCTCCATCTCTTGCGAAAGATGCTCCTGAAGAACCAGTATTAATCCGTAGTTCATCTGAACTTGTGCAAGCTGGATTCGGTGATTTCTATGTAGCAGGAGAAGTTAACCCGATTGCTGCAGAGTGGAAAGCTGCTACTGATGGCGGAGCTAGAATGGTATACCTAGTAGCTCTTAAAGAAATCAGCACAGAGCGCGCTACTGAACTTGAGCAATTTGCAATCGATGCTTATGTAGCTGAAGGAAACACTTCACAAGAAGCTGAAGCTAAGTTCAAAAACGTTTTAGTTGGTACTACAGAAGCAGTTCGTATCCGTCGTAAGTTTATCTATTTCTACGACTTACTAATGAGCGACTTACTTGATTTTAATGTAGATCACGTAGTTCTTAAAGGAGTCACGCTTGAGGACGAAGCAACTAACCTAGTTGGTGAATTCTTCCCTGAAGTTCCAAACTCTGAAGATTTCCCTTACATCAGTGGAATGGTTACTTCTTCTTATGTAATGGAATCTAATTCTATTGTTTATCCAGTAGAAATTACAACTGGAACTAACGATAAGCTAGTAGTAAAAGTTGATGGTAAAGATCTAACGTTTACGCTTCCTGAAAAGACTTACAACGGCAGCACACTAACTATTAGTGACTTAGTAAAAGATATCAAAGCTGTTATCGATGCAGATCCAACTGGTATCAAAGCTAACGTAAGAGAAGACAGTGGTAAAATTGTTCTTTACTTCGATGCTCCTGCTTCTGTACAAGCTGGTACAACAGCTACCGGTCTTCAATTAAGTAATCAAGTAGCTAAATGGCAAAAAACTAGCTTTGGTGTAATCCATCGCGGTTCATTTGCTCAAACAGTTGCTGATTATTGTTCTATGAAGACTTTAATGAAGTCAGCTGCTATCGGATACATCGGGGTTAAATCTCCAGTAGATACGAAAGTTTCTACAATCCGCAAATATGTGGACGAGCTAGCTAAGCTTGACACAGAAATCTCTCCTTACCTTCAAGTAGTAGGGTCTGAAGTTGGAGTAATCATGCCAACAACAAACTCAATGCACTATGTAAATGGTGCGACTCACTACGCTGCACTACTTTCAACTCTTCGAAAAGAAAGTGCTCCTACAAACAAACCAATCAAAGGTGTTAAAGCTATCCGCTTTGACTACTCTCTTCGCCAACTTTCTAAACTGACTAGCAAGAAAATCGTTACATTCCGTTTGAAAGATTCAACTCAACTAGTTGTTACAGACGGAATCACAACTGCTCCATCTATCTTTATGGCTGGAAAAGTACGTGAAAGTGACTTTGCTCGTTTATCTACTCTTCGTATCACTCAGCTTGCAATCCAAGTTGTTCGTGAAGCAGTAGAGCCATTCATTGGTGAAGCGAACGAAATGCCACAATACAACGCAATGAACACTGCTATTAAGTCGGCATTAGAAAAAATCCGCGAAGCAGGTGCTATCCAAGGATACAAATTTACAATCGGGAACCTTGGAGTTTACTTAGACGAAGCAACAGTTAATTTAGAAATCATCCCGGCATTTGAATTACGTCGTGTAGAAGTTCAAGTTAACTTAGCTCCTCCTGAGTACATGCTACAAAGCCTTGGTCAATAAGAACCATTGATGAGAAGAGGGGAATCAACGCCCCTCTCTTACATAAAAGAATAACAGGAGGTTACTAACCTATGAGTACAACAGCTTCTCGCTATAGCAAAACATTTACTACTTACGGTGGATCAGACATCGTATGTACATTTAATGGACAGGTAGTTGGTCAATTACAAGCTATTACTTACTCAGTTACTCGTGAAAAAGGTCCTGTGTATGTAATGGGTGACCCAAACCCAAAATCTTTCTCTCGTGGTAAACGTGGTATCGCAGGAAGTTTAGTATTTACTATCTTCGACCGTGATGCACTGTTCAACCTTAAACAACAAGCTACTGTTCACCGTCATGGTTTAAACCAAACAGATGCCCTAGCAAGTAGCACTACTCAAGTTTTAGATGTAGATGCAAACGCTGCAGCTTTAACTCAACGTAATGACCTTGTACAAGGATGGCAGACAAAACGTAAAGCCAACTTCATCGACGAAATCCCTCCATTTGATATCACTATCAACTTCCTTAACGAATATGGACAAGCTAGTAAAATGGAAATCTACGGTGTAGAGATTCTTAATGAAGGAATGGGCTTAAGTGTTGATGATAACACTACAGAAAAAGCTTGTACTTTCATCGCTCGTAACATCGTTGAGATGCGTCCACAAGATGATTGGGAAGTAGAATAATAACAACTAAAGAGGTGCTTCGGCATCTCTTTTTTGTATTTGGTAGCAAAATTATTTTCGAGTGGTTATGTTCCGTTTATAGAAAATAGAAAGGCAGGTGTCTTCATGACAAGTAAATACCAGAAGACTTATACGAGTTTTGCAGGTACGGATATTGTTGCTGTTGTAACTCCCGAAGGCGGTAAGTCTGTAGTGTTAGGTCAATTACAGACAATCTCTTATTCTGTATTTAGACCAACAGCTCCGGTGTATGCCTTGGGGCAGATTGCAGCTAAAGGTGTTGTGCGTGGAGCAAGAACGGTGGCAGGAAGTCTAATCTTTACTGTATTTGACCGTCACGTTTTATATGAAATCATGAGAGATCATAATAACAATTCAGGTAATTGTCCTATTAATAAGAGTGATGAGCTTCCACCATTCGATATAACAATTAACTTTATGAATGAGTATGGACAGTCTTCAAGATTAGTAATCTATGGGGTATATCTTATCTCAGAAGGACAAACGATGTCGGTTGAAGACATGATTACAGAAAATACAATGGAGTTCATTGCTTTAGATATAGACACAATGAAACCAGATGTTTTTGATGAAGGGTGGTAAGAAGTATGAGTGATGGAGCTTACACACCAACAGGTCAATCTAAAAAGGGTTATGCGAATTATTACTCAGGAACAGATATCAGAATCTATTTCGGGGACAACTGGATAGATGAAATTGTAGAGATTGAATGGACAATGCAAGAGCAATTAGCACCAATTTACGGATTTGCTTCATATACGTGGGACAAGGTAGCTAGAGGAAATCGTTTTGTTCAAGGTTCTTTTTCTATCAACTTCAAAGAAGCTGGTTATTTACAAACCGTACTTAATAGTTTAAGTTCTGAAATGACAGACGAACAAGAGTGGTTCAACCTATCAGAATTTAACGGTGATGGTGGACAGAGTGCCCACAAAAACACAAAGGTTGAAGACCTTATAGATAACTTCCAAGCATTAGCAGATGATTATGAAAATGCACTGTGGGGAACAAACTCTAATTCTTCTAAGTTAATAGATAGTCGTAAAACCGATACATTCTTTTATAGCACAAATGAAAACGCAAAGAATAAGGCTTTAAAGGAACATGGTTTCAATATCTTATTAACTTACGGGAATAATCCTTGCGCTGTTAGAGGAGCAGGAAGCTACAAGACCGCTCAAACAATTGTCGGTGTACAACTAACAGGTGTTTCTCAGAGAGTAGATCCATCTGGAAACCCCATTTCTGAAGTATATACTTTTATAGCGAAAGATATCTCAGGAAATGTACAAAAAGCGTATTAGTCTGACTAGACGGTTTACATAACAGAGTTATAGTAACCTAAAAGTCGTTTATATTTATGAGAGAAAGAGGAGGAAACACAATGGCAAAACGTACTGAAAAAGAAGAAGTTTTCATGGAGGATCAAGAAGCTCCAGTTGTACCAGCAGGAGAAAAATTTGATGAAGATGATGTTTCAAAAGCAGAACAAGAAATCTTCCCAGGTGGTCCAACTTATAACGAGTTAGAAAAATGGAAGTCAATGTACGCAGGAGAAGTATACTACACTGAATTTGATGAAGAAAACCAATTCGTATGGCGCCCAATTAAGCGTAAAGAATACAAGGATATTGCTAAAATTCCAAATGCAGATAACTTCTATAAAGAAGAACGTATTTGTGAGAAAGCAGTTCTTTTCCCTGCTAACTACGGTTTCATGAATATGACAAATGGTAAAGCTGGTATTCCTACACTGTTACATGAAATGGTGTTAGAGAAGTCAGGATTCGTAGCGAAAACAGGCGCAATGCGCTTAAGCTAAAAGCGGAGGAGGCGTATTATCGCCTCCTATTTTTATTATAAGGGGGAAATAACATGTTAATCGATCCTAATTTATTGAATGACAAGGTAGAAGAATTACCTATTGAATTTGAAACGTATGAAGAAGAAGTATACTTCAAAGAACAATTGCGTATGTGGCATGAAGAACACGGACATATTTTCATGCAGGAAATAAGTGATGTACTATTTTTCTTCCGTGCATTAAGTAAAGAAGAGTTGAAAATCGCCCAGGAAGTATACAACGATGACTATGAACGAACAGAATACATCTGTAAAACTTGCGTTATCGAACCAGTTATTGAGGACTACTCATTAGATATTTTTGCAGGTGTACCAGAAATTCTTTGTCGTTCTATTCTAGAAGAGTCAGGATATACAAAGGCACAAAAAGTTAAGATCATGATAGCTAGATGGGAAAAACATATGGAGGATTCAGAAAATCAACTTCCATTAGTAATAAAAGAAGCATTTCAAGATATCCCATTAAGCGAAATAGAATCATGGCCAATGGCTAAAACAGCAGAGTATTATGTTAAAGCTAAATGGTTGCTTGAAAATCTAAGAGGATTACAATTAGTGAATGAATCAGATATGCAACAAGAACAGTAAGGTGGTGAATAAGTATGGCTGATAAACGCTATACGGGTGAAGAGAAAGAGAAGAGTCATCTGCTTAGTAATATAGCAAAAACAGGTTCCCTTATCGGTGGAGGAGTAATGGCTTACCGTAACCGAGCAATGATAGGTAAAGCTATGTCTGATTTATCTAGTAATGCAGCGGTCACTGGAAGTAGGGTATTAAGCAAGGATGGACATGCATACAGTGCTTTATCCGATGCAAAAGTATTTATGAAGGGAATATCTGATGCTCTTGGTGATAATCCATCTGTTATTAGAACATTACGTGGTGGATTTGATAGTAACATACAGGAGAAAATGCATAAAAACTTCGAAGCTTCTGTCCGTAACAATATCAAGAAGAGACAAATGCTTACGAATCGCCCAGGTCAAAACAATACAGAATTCGTTAGTCGTTACTATAAAGAATTCCATAAAAGAAACATGGGTGGTCTTAATAAGTTTGAATACGCTGCTACTCAATCATTCCGTCAAAATAAAATCCTTGAAAACCTACGAAAACAATCCTCTATTAAAAACAATGGTGGGGACAAGATTCTTAATGCTCTTACCCATTACCACAATCAGAATAAAGGTATTTTTAATAGTCCTGCTGATCACGTTGATGACTTCATAAAGCAACTTGAAAATGGGAAGTACTCTCATAAGGTTAAATTCCAAGATGATACACAACGAAATGTATTCCAAAAACAAATGCTTCAAACTCTTGAGCAGTATAAAGATACTAAAAAAGTATTTGAGGGGAATAAAGGATCAATCCTATCTCAAGCGAAAGCGATGGAGACTGCTTCTTCTTATGGTTTCATTCAAGATGCACTCAAGCAAACTGATGTATTAAGTACTCAATTTAAGAAAAAAGGATTTAATCACACTACGTTAAAAGATGCTGAGAAGTTTGACGTAGCTACTAAACGTAAATATGGATTAATTGTTGATGATATTGATGAAAAAGGAAATGAAAAGTCTATCGATGTTACTAAGGAGTTAAGAAAATTCTTAGACAACAACAAACACAATGAAGATTTAAATGCACTGTTAGGTAAAAAAGGAATATCTTTTAACTTCGAAGATATGATTCTTGATAAGAATTTATACACTCATGCAAAAACAGGTGAGATGATAGACAATCGACATTTAAAATCTGGGGCTGTTAGTGCAATAGATTCTTTCCAAGAAAGTGTTAAAGTTCCCTTTCTTAATATTAACCCGGTTGATTTAACACCTTGGCAAGCATTCCGTTCTGGTCAAGCAAAAGAGGGGATTCAAGTATTAGGTGCTGGACAGGTTCACGGTTTTGTAAGGAACTTAGGTGACCAAGCTTTCGATGGGGTAGCTAAAACAACTCAAGAAGGAGCTATCCGCAATCCTCTAAAGAATAGTGATCATTTCTATACTGGTGGAAATGTTTTTCGTTATACAGAAACAGGTGGACTAGATTTAGTTGATGAAGGTCTATACTTGGCTCCATCACAATTCGGTGCATTCTCACGTATGCATAAAAACATGACCAACTACAGTGAAAAAGATGTAGTGGATGAACGTGGATGGATGAAGAAACTATTCGACGTTGGATATCAGGAAAATGAAAGCCGAGCAGAAACATACAGAAAAGCATGGGATAAGCTTGCAGATCCAATGTACGGGCCAAATGCATTAAGAGGTTTAGTATATGATTTACATACCTCTAAAGAAAACCAATCAGATATGATTCGTGATGTTTACAATGTTATGCGTGTTGGTATGGATAAGAGCGCAACAAGTCTTACCCGTGAAGCTACAGAAGTTCTTTCTCCTCACGTAAACAAGCTATTTGACCACATTAAAGTAAATGGAGAAGCTTTTGACTTTGCTAGATTAACTGATGACGACTATGTAAAAGATGCAGCTCTTATATTTAATAAAGAGCTTAAAAATCAATCATCTAACATAGGAATGTACAAGTCTCATACTCGTTCTGTATACAATGAAGACTTATCAGGTAGAGATGCTTTAAAACATTATGAAGATCCATCTGTTAAGGAATTAGGTAGATGGACGCAGAAGTACATTAATGACCCTGAAGGATTTAACTCCTCAAGGGAAGCAGCAGTCGATAAAAACCTACCATCTTTAATGGAATTTATGGTTCCTACATTTGGTGACGATGCAGCACTTATTCCTGCAACTGAAAAACTTCGACGTTCTTTCCATCAATATGCTTTAAGAGCATTAGATAATGAAGCAGGAGACTTTGCCCCGGATGTTGTTAAAAATGGAGCAAGACAAAGAAGTTCCCTTGCATATTTAATCGATGCAAGAAATAAAGGCATTCTCTCTGAATCAGACGTAAAGAATGCGAAGGATTTAGAAACATTAACTGATATTCTAGGTTATGACAATATCCACAGTATTGATGCAAGACCTCGTGAAGCGAAGACATTCCTTGAGGACGTAATGAACATTCATAAAGGCGATGTTGGTTATGATGATACTAAGTTAGTATTTGAAAGCGGCGGAGTTATTCTAAATGGTTTTGGTCAAGATCTTCAAGAAGGTATTCTACGTGCTCAACCTCTTACAGGTAGAAAACCAGAACCGGGCAAGCCATCTCCTAATGGTGCTGATTTCATCATCATGCGTAAAAGTGGGCTTGGTAAAGCTGGTAAGGAAATCGTATCAGAGCTAAACATAAATAACCTAAAAAATTACGGTCCAATTGATGATGGTTGGGATCTTGCAATTAATACAGAAATGTATGCAAGAAATGCTTCCTCAACATTAGTTCAACAAGGCCTAGCAGTTTCAAAAGAGATGTTAGCAGGAAGACACATTAATGGAGATTCCTTAGAAAATGTAACAACTTCAACTGCTATTATGTACGGATTGGCAGAACGTCTAGATAATCAGTTAGGTAACTTCGGATTGAGTTTATCTCAGAAGAATCTAGGTTCTTTCCAAAGTATTATCGGTAATCAATATTTACGTCGTATTGTTCTTCCATATGCAGCATATCAACAAGCTGTTTACTTTGATGGATTAACAGGGGATACGGTTAGTGATACAGCAGCAGACGCATACGTAAACACTCATACAACTCTTCAAAGTATTAAAGAAGGGCTTGGTATTAACAAGGCGTTACGTCCTTGGGCAAATGTATTTAAAAATGCAGGTGCTGACCAAGTTGGAGAATGGCTTGGAGTTAAGCAATTAGACTTTTTAACATTCGGCATATTTAGTGATTTCCGTAGCGGTGAAGATACTAGAGAGTACTACGAATCTGGTGAAGATGCAATCCGTAAAAATAGATACTGGGGAGTTGGTTCTCCTTCTCCTTGGGCTGGTGGAGGAATCGACCACTTTGAAGCCAACTGGTATCGTAAATTAAAGTCTGATTATAAATTCACAGATACTATGTATGGTAGTGAAAGTGAGTACTGGGCAAATAACTGGATGCCTACATTAACTCATCCGTTCGCTCCTATTAAACACTTCCTAACAGACCCTTATCATTATGAAAACAAACACGAACTAGATAGACCATATGCAATCACTGGTGGTTTCAGTGAGCTACAAAACATTCCTATCGTCGGTAACCTTGTCGATGGAACTGTTGGTCGAATCTTAAAACCTCGTAAAGAGCACAAGGGGTTAGAAAAAGCACATGAAGAATATATTTCTTCTATCAACCAATTCATCCAAGATAAGTATAGTCCAGTTAATGATGGTTCTTATGTTGGTATTTCTGGAACAGGTGCAGTCACACAATATAATATGTACGCTGATCAAGGAACAGGTGATTACTTTGGTGGTTCAGCAGCTAATTATGGTGCTGATGCTGGTATTGTTAACTACGGCAATGGAATTACACCTACGTATAAAACAAACGTTGCAGGCGGTGGTGCAGGAGGCCCTGTAGGTTCTATAGGTGGATCAGGTGGAACAGCGGTTGGCGGAAGTATTATTGGTAGAGGTATGAGTGGTGCTACAAGAGCCCAAAACATTTTAGCTGAACAAAACTATGAACTTGCTCAAATGGGTGATGGTGTAGAAGCTAGCACAGTTAATAGTTTAATGAAGCTTCGAAATATGGGAGTCCCTCAAGATCTTGACAGTATTGGTCAACTTGATAATTTAACAGGCTTGCTTAAAGACGGATTCTACAGTGCTTCTGAGTTAGGTGGTATCTATGGTTTCTTAACGAAAACAGGAATTGGATATGAAGAGTCATGGCGTGGAACAACACTTGCTCCATCAACATTAATGACTTCTCCAAGTCGTGCTTTTTGGGATATGAACCTTGGTGGTGCCGGTGGTGCACTATCGGAGATTGGTCGTCGTTATGTTCCTCGTGACCCTAACAAAGATTATTACTCTCCAATTCGAAACACGATGCCTGAATGGTTGCCAGGTATAGGTTCATCAACAGATTTCTTACACGGTGATCCATATGCGAAAATACAGAAGGGTGAAATAAGACTTCCTGGTAAAGCATATGAAACTCTTTATAAGCTTCATCCGGACGGAACTGGTTCTGGTGAATTTGCAGACTACGGTGTGTTTGACCGTTTCCGTATCTTAGCAGATGTTGATCCTGATAGTGAACAGTATAAAGTAGCTAAGCATCAAATCTCATTACTGCGTCAATCTGGTGGTCTTACAGAAGATATGGCCAAAGAAGTTGATGAGATTAAGAAACAGGTTCACGACAAACAGGATACATATCATTGGTACGATAAGAAGTTTTCAAATGCTGACATTCAAGAAAAGAATGTAACAATCTCTAAAATTATCGATGCAAATACGTTCATGGTTCGAGAGTTCGATGCTCCAATTAAATTAGCTGGTATCAAATTAACACAAAAAGATAACCAAGATGTTATTGATTGGATGGGGCAGTATCTAAAAGTTGGTGAGAAAGTTAAGATTGGTATCGCTGACGACCCTGTTGCACGAATGAATACTGACACATATGGCTCAATGGATGCTGTTGTATACACGAACAAAAATGAAGATGGTCGTTTCTGGTTTGAGACTAACAAAGGTCAATCATTAAATGCTCTTATCGCAAACCGAACTTGGAAAAATCCAGTTCAGATAAAAGATGATGGCAGCCCGACTTCTACAAGGGCTCTTTATTCAAATGACATGGTAACTGTCGGTAAGTATACTGAGATGTTAACGCATGATATTCTTCCTAAAATACCTTTCGTCGGAATCTTAGCTGATAAGTTTTTACAAGTACGTACACCGATTGAAAGTTATAAGAGAGATCAAGTATACGGTTCAGATTGGAGACCTTGGACACAGCCATATGAAGGTTGGATTAAACCGATGGTAAATACGGTTGCTTCTCAAAATCCACTTATTGCTGGTGCAGAAATGGCAGCCATTGGTCACCTTTGGGGGAAGACTACAAAAGCTAAAGGGTTAGGACGTGTCGCTGGATTCGCTATCGGTGCAGGACTTTCTACTCTTCGTGTATTAGATGAAGGAGCAGGCAGAATCCTTCCTGGGTTAGATAATGTTTGGATCCCTCAAGAGCGTGAGGATGAGCGAGAAATTAACCAGTACTTTGACCGTTTAAAATACGTTAAGTATCGTGGTCTTTACGAAAAAGCTAGTCAGCTTGCTAAAAGTGAAGAGGACGTAGATGTAGAAGAATTCTTTGATGCTGCAGCAGAAAAAGGACGAAAAAATAAAGGCTTAAAACGTTACCTAACAGACAAGAAGAAAACATTGTCGTGGGCTAAAAAAATGGGTTATGGTGACACCGAAGCCGTTAAATCACAAATTCATGAACTCTCTGACGAAATAGAAGGTATTTCTTCTGCAAAAGAAGCCTATCAATCAGGTAAGTATACATCTTTAGCTATTAAGTATCGACAAGAATATGAAGGTACTCTATATAGTATGGGTGAGACTGGAGCCTCTGATAGAACATCGTTAATGAGAGCCTTAACACCAAAAGAGCGAGAATACATTCCTCGATTCCTTGAGACGACTAGTAGTAAAGAGCGTCAGGAGATTCTAAAGTATGTTCCTGAGGACATTAAAAGAATCTTACAAGGTAGTTGGGGGCTTAAGGTAGATAAGCAAGAAGATATTGAAGATTACTTTGATAGTCATTATCTACCGAGTGAAAATTGGTCCGGATGGAACGCGGGTACAAATCTTGATGATATAAAAATCAAGGTTATGAAAAAGCAAGGTGTAAACCCAACTACTTCTGGTTATTGGAGTAAAGACCAAGCTAGAGCGGAGAAATCAGGAGAAAAAGCAATACCAATACACTCTTTAAGTAGTTTGATCGATACAGGTCGCTTGCGTGAGGTGTTATCAGGAATGGGATTGTCAGATGTAGATGTCCAATTAACAACTTCTTATGGAGAGGGACCAGGTGGAATTAATACTTCCATCGACATCATGAAAGATATGCAAAATGAAATTTTAGATAATCTTAATGCAGGGATACATTCCTCATTATTCTAAAATACATTAAGCGGCGTTCAGTCTTTTTAGACGGGCGCCGTTATTTATTAGGAGGGTATTATGGAAGGAATCGAAAGAGTACCTATAAAAAACAGAGCACTAACACCTGCTTATGAATCTGCTGATGGTTCAGGCAAGATTAGAATGGAGAACGCAGCAGAACGTACTGCTGCTGAATATAGACAAAGCGCAATAGCTCAAACATATAACGAATTAACAAAAGACAATCGTATTAGTTCATTAGGAATTTGGGAGTCAGCTCGTACTCCAAATAGCTTTAATGTGAATGCTCAACAAGCATTAAATCCTTTTATGAGTCTAAAAGGTGATGACAACGTATTGTTCTTTGATATAGAAGCGATTGGTACACCCGAACACATGAGAAGTAATAAGGGGTTAGATTTGTTTGCAATGACTGAGTTATCCTTTGGCGGGACTAAATTTAATGGAAAAGATTTTGTTAAAAATCATGGCTCTATTGTTTCAATGGCAGTCGCTCCCGGAAAAGATGAGTATGCTCGACTAAAGCAACAGATTAACAGATTAAAACAAAATCCAATGATGGCAGTTTCACAAGATATGCACCGTACATTACTGGATTTAGCTAAGTATTCTGATGCGAGTAAATTTAAAAGTGCTACAAGTAACGGAAAAGCTTACATGTCTTTACTAGGACATTCTCGTGTTCCTTCTGCAGGTACAGCTTTTACAAGAAATACAATAGAAGAAATTGAGAGAGGCCTTAATAACCTTTACCACAAAGGAACAAAGGTTGAAGATGCGTTATCTATCTTCCAGAATCAGATTAGATCTACTAATTCAAAGTTAGGTGGATACAACATTCACCACTATGACTTACCAGCTATTATTGGTGCTGCGGGAAATAAAAGCACAAAAGAGTTCTTTAGAAAAGTATCAAAAGATTCATTAGATTTTTATCATGGATATTCTGCTACTGCTAAAGATCCATACTCATTAACTGGTTCAAGTTTACGACAAGAACATATCCATCAATCTTTATTAAGTAAGAAAAAGATTAAAGCGAATCAATCTTCTTATTTGTATCACTTAGCAAAAGACGATATTCAGGCGAATATTGAAATTGCGGGATTCACCCACAACAAAATCAAATCATTCATCCAAGAATCGAAGAAATCTCCAGCTTACGCCCTTAATCCTTCTACATTAAAAACAGAAATCCTAAAAGCGGGACAAGACGTATTCTCTTATCAAAGTGGTTATTTTGATAAAGAGAAGCACAAGTACAATCTTGTGGGAACAGTTGAGGGCGATGGAAAGATGAAACCCCGATGGGCTAATTTAAACACATCTCTTCCTTCAAATGAGAATTTCACAATTAAAGAATTTTTACAAGACGTAGCATTACCAGGAACAGATAAGAAAGGGTTCGGTGCAAGACTTGATTCTAAAGATATTAAAGGTAAAAGCATCTTATTAATGTCTGAAACTCAAGAAGGACTAGCTCAGCAAATTCATGGTTCTTTCATGCCAATGGATGATGCAATTTCTAAAAGCCTGCGTGATTTAAAAGTAAAACATGACGCTTCCTTCCGTGAATATGAAAGAATGTTCGATAATAATGGATGGAAGAAAATGAATGAATACTACAACTATCTAGATAAAGCAGGTAGTGTCGGAGAAGGTTTTGACTGGAAATCACACGTTGTTAAAAATGGAGGAACAGAAGAACTAGCTATGAAGTTCCCTCATATGGTCGCACGATTAGAAGGGGAAAGAGACGTATGGGGAACAGCTATGAGCACTCTAAAAGCTTCAGGGTTAAGTGACGAACAGAAGTCAATTGCTCTGCGACACCTTAAAAATAAGTTAGATGAACAAGGCGATAACAAAGCTCATGTAACTGCTAAAGGAAATAGATTTTTCGATTTTGCTTTTGGAGAAGAAGATAAAACAATTTTCAATGCAAAAGATACGAACTCAATCAAAGGTTCTTTCCGTTCTTACATTAATGGAAGAAGAGGGGATCGCATTGGAAATCCTGAAAAGTCATACAAGATGGCTCGTATTGACGAATTACAGGATATCATCATTAAAAACTTCAAACTTTCACCGGAAGGTAAAGCTTCTAACGATGTAAAATATCTTATAGGTCAGATGAAACAGGAAGTTATGTCGGGTAATAAAATCGAAACAGCTCTTACTGAAATGTCTAATCTTGTTCGTGACAAGGTAGAAAATATGGGTACAGACAATTTCGTTCGTGAAGTAACTAATCAAATGACGGATAACCGAACAACTGCAATCAAAGGGTTAATGAAGAACCTACCAGATGTTATGCATGAAAGCATTGAGAACGCTCGTTCATACAAAAATGCTAAAGACATATTAAATGGTAATAGTCCACTAAAAGGATTCTTAAGAGAGCAGGATAATCGTATTAAGAGATTATTTGAGAAGAATTTCGGCACACATGGAATGAACGATGCAGACACAATTAGTAAAGCAAGTGGTATGGCTGCAAAGTATGAAGATCTTGTAGGTAAGATTTTATCGTCTTACAGCAATGACTTTAATACTCAAATTCGATTTATGGACGGCGGAAATCCTCTACTTATCTTAGCTGATAAAAAGAGTGGTATGGATTTAAGCGAAGTAAAGACATATGAAGAATTAGTTCGTAACCCTAGACTAGCTACTATTGAACTTCCATCCTTTGATAATGATATGAAGGTAAAATACGGTGGCAACCGAAAAGCTTCTGTTGTTCGTTCTGGTATTGGTGCAAAAGGAGCTTATCATAGTACATCAGTTACAGATGCTCTTAATATGATTCTTGATTACTCTAAGAAAGCAAAAGAGTTGTCTGAGATAGCTGAAGGTACAGGAAATAAGAACGCATTTGTTCAAATCAGACAAGGACTTCGTTATCGTGTTGGAAGACAGGTAGATCCAGTCCCTACTGATGCAAGTCGAAAACTACATTTCGATGATAAAGAAATGTTTGATATTAAATCAGCTATTAGTGGTGAAGTTCGTTCAAGTAAATGGGATATCACGGGCTATGCAGAAGCTTGGTATAAGGCAAATCAAAAAAGATTAGGTTTGAACACCTCTGCTGATATTATTGCTCAAAATGCAAAAGAAAAAGGGATTACATTCTTTGAAGCAATGGGACAAAGAGCAAAAGGTTACGCTACTGCCGGAGGACTTCTTGATTTCGCAAATGGTGCTTCTGGATTAAAAGGAAGTATGTTTGGTATTAATAACCGTTCTGCTTCAAAAGGTTTCGTCGGTACTGCAAATACAGATGCTCGTACTTATATGGCATTAGGTAACTACTATGCTGATTCAGTAGAGAATCCACACAAAACAATCAACTACCGAAAAGTAGACCAAGAAGTTGCATCGAAAGTATTACGTGGTTCTGGTAAAGACCAATCGTTCCGTACAAAAAACAGCTTTATTTCGTCAGCTGCATATAAAGCACTTGATGATGCAAATGAGGTCCGCGGTATTACAATGCAAACAGGTTATATGACAGATGAAGAAATTGCATTGAAGCTAAAAGATGCTAATACTGTTGCGAAATACAAGAGCATGATTGATACAGCTCAATCTAAAAATCAAATCTCACCTGTAGAAGCAAGACAAATGAAGAAATCTTTAGATATGGGTATGCTTTCGACTAGTGAAGGTCTAGCGTTTATGGATCACAAGCTAATGAAAGCCTTTGATGGAATGGACGAAGTTCGTATTAATATGAACGCTGAAAAAGTAATGTTCAACAATTCTATTGAAGTAGCTATTGAAAAAGAGGCTGAAAAACAAGGTCTTGGTAATGGTCTATGGAAAGAGAAAGGAATCACTTTTGATAAGCCATTAAATATCGATATAAATTCTATGTTTAATGAGAAGAATCATCTTACACTTGGAAAATATGAAATTAACAATATTAAAAATGAAATTGTTGATGACAAACGTTTTAAGAAAGGTGATAAAGTATCTATCCTTGGATTCAACGCAGATGACATTGATAAGAGATCTCTTGTGTTAGGTAGACAACGTAAAACAGGACATGGATTCAAAGCAGTAACTGAAGGTGGTTTCCGTGCTACTATGACTCCTATGCTTGGAGAAGTTATGAGTGACTTATATGGCGTAGAAGGAGTAGAGCAGGTAATTTCTCATCTTGGAGAAAAGAAAGGTGCTACTGATTTACCGGCATTAATTCGTGGTTATGATACTCAGATTCGTCAACAATTCGGCGGCACAGTAGATAAGAAAATCACTGGTTACGGTTCGGAAGATAAAGCACTGTCTTCATTCTACAAAGATGTTGAACAAATGCTTGGTATTAAAACTACTAATCAAAATGGTCAATACGTTGTAGATTCCAACTTTGGTTTAGATGGAAAACAGCTTGATCAAAAAGGTCGCGAGAAACTTTCAGCTAAGTGGATGAATGAGTTAGGTCTTAATCGTGAAGTGTTTGCTGATATCACAATGGCCCATGATGTTTGGAATCGTCAGGGTGGAATTGACCGCGGTAAGATAACTGTTAAAGAGATAGATATGTTAGATCGTTCTTATACTCGAACAGGCATATATAAACCAGGAGAGACTTCTACACATGCTAGCTTCATGCGTGATATGGTTTATGGTTCTCAAACTGCACCAGAAATTAAAGCTCAGCAAAAAGTATTTAACGAAATGGTTAAAGTTGCTGGTAATTACGATAACGGTTGGACTCCTAAAGCAGGAGATGTAGTTATTGATTACACTTCTGATGGTATGGGGGTAATGACGGATGTAAATGCACAGATGAAAGGTGGAGTACTTCATGTAAGTAAGGATTCATTCGAAGCAATTCCTCAAAAGCCTGGTCATAGTCAAACATTCACTGTTGGTGATTACAATAAAACGATTATTAATGCCGGAGCAATAGAGTTTAATCTAGAGTCTGGTGGTAAAGGTAAAAAGATTCAAGAGCACCTACTTAGCACAAAAGGAACAGCGTACTTAAAACTTCCGGAGTTCGCAGGGAACCAACACATTCCTCTTCTTGATATCAATTCAATGAAGCTACCTAGTGATGTTAACTATGTTGAGAAGACAGAGTTCCTCGATACATTAAAAGGTCACTATGCTTCTATTGCGAGAAAAACAGAAGAATACAATGGCTTATTCACAACAGATAAATTCTCTGCAGAAGATGTAGCTAAACGACGTGGAAATTTAGAAACAGAGATTAACAGAGAAGTTTCTAATCTTGTTACAACTCTTGGTGATTCAACTTCAAAAGAAGGTATGGCTAAGATTATGGCAAGAAGACTTCCAATGTCTTCTCAATACCAATTTGGAGGCGTTAACCCTGCTTTAGCTTATCAGAAAGACGGCGAAAAGTGGGTAAACAATGGTATCGCTAAAGAGGGCGAAGTCTACATGAACGAGAAAGATGTTCGTAATTTAATTGGCGACAAGGCTGAGAACATTGCGAAATCTTGGGGTACAGATACTGCGAAAATCAAACCAGAGGACATGACGGATTATGTTGTGAAAAACTGGAACAAAAACGATGTGTTCTCAACTACTATTCGTTACCCATCGATTGACGTTGGTACGACTCAAGCTCTTAAATTGAAAATCAGTGATGCTGTTGGTGAAGGGCAAGTAGTCGGATTGCGTGGTATGGCCGAACGTATTTCTGGTGACTTTGACGGAGATAACTTAGCGGTATTCTTAACTCATTATGGAATAGATGATGAGAAACAAAGAAGTGCAGTATTAAAGGACATCACTAAGCTACATAATTCTGATACAGCGAAGAACCAATTGGCAGCTGACGTAATTATGAACAGTATGGAAAAAGACTTCCGTACAAGCGTATCAAGTGCTACTGGTTTAGACGCAACTCATAAAGATGTTGTAGCTGCTTCCGAAGCATTCTTCTCAGGTAATAGCACTAAGAATCTTACACTTGGACACCTACACGGTGCTGAAGCACATGAAAAGATTCGTGAATCTCTTCAAAGTACGGGTGTATATGATGATTGGGGAACAGTTAAGAATGGTGAATTCGGACTAGGTAAGGCCGAACACGAAAAATCAATCTTAGCTCGTGCAACTTCTTCTACAATTGGTAGTGTAGATAATACACGTATGAGAATGTCTGCAGCGTTTATGACGATGGCGGAAACGAAATACAAGCTATTCAATGAAGCAGAAGGAGCAATGAAATACTCTAGAGATGATTATGTACGAGAAACTGCAATGGTGGATGAATTCCTTCGTGAATATTCTCAGAAGTCTATCTCGGCTAAGAAAGTAGAAGGTTCTAAGCAAACTGCAGAAGAGGTAATGGGCGACCTTTACAGCATGATTGATAAAATTAATAATCCTAGTAACGGATTGGATTATGATTTAGCTTCAGCTGACCTTGTTGATCGTGGTCTATTTAAGAGCAAACCATTCCTAGAAGTAGGAAAAGGTGAAGTTTACAAAGGATCAAATCAGGAATTCATTAAGAAGTCTCTTCAAATCTTAGGTGGAGCAGAAGAAGTTTATAGTGAAATGGGTGTTCAAGGATACCGACAATCAAGTTTACTTGTAGCTGCTTCTCAAGGTATTGGATTCCATAACTTCTCCAACATGGTCAAAACAGGTGAGCACATCCCAGGCATGGATGCTGTAACTGAAATCTCTAACATTGCTAAAGAGTACGGTAATGCGAGAATGGCTAAGCACCAGGAATTCTTCGAAAAATCTGTACAACGAATTCATGAGCGCAGATATGCAAACATTGAAGATCGTTTAGACGATGCAGTTAGTTCTGTTGAAATCATGGGAGAAAGAAAAGCTGTTGAGCCAAAAATCATGTCAAATGAAGCAATGCCACTTCATCGTACAATGAGAGATGAAATGAATGAGTCCCTTTCAGATATTGCAACTGCTGGTAAGAAAGCATTTAGTGGAAGCGCAGCAAGTTTCGCGGGGGTTGGACTTATGGGGTTCGGTGCATTATGGGCAACAAACGCCCTAATGAAAGGCGCACCTACACCAGAAGGGTTACAGGAAATGGCACCAGTGGCACCAGAAACTTTAGGGGCTCCTACAGCTCGTGTAACACCTAACCAGAACGGTGAATACATCAATATATCTGTAAAGGCTTCGGCTGCTAAGAGAATGAATCATAATGACCTAGCAGCTATGCTAAACAATGAAATCATGGCTATGTCGAATGTCAAAATGAGTACAAATGTGAATGTAAATGACAATTCGAGAAACATAGATAACAAGTGGTTAGAGGGCGCGGTTGCAAATGCAATGAATAAGGGTTATGCATATTAATAGACAAATGAGAGTTAACATTTTGTTAGCTCTTTTTGTTTTACTACAAAAAAGAGGTGACATGAATGAAAGAGAAAATATTAATTACCTCTCTAACAAGAGTTAGAAAAGATGCGCCTTGGCGTGTTGGTATATACATAAATCAGAACTACACGTTTATTAATGTAGGGAGCAAGGGGAGTGTAGCAACTAGCCCAAGATTCAACATGTTCCTTAATGAAGTAGAAAAGAAAGTGTCTCGTTACCCTGTAGACATTAGTTTTTATTCAATAGCTGATAATAGAGAGATGGAAGTCACTACGATGCGTAACCAAATCATCTATTTAGATTGTGGCTACAATTCTCACAGACTATTATCAAGCGCTAAATTCTACTACGAAAAAGAAGTGCTTGGCAATCCGTTAGAAATAGCGCAGCAAAAACCAGAAGAAGAGAGCAGTGGATTCTTTAGTGCAATGGAAGAACATAAAGAATCAGTTGTTACTTCAGACTATATTGCGGTTGGAAGATTAGAGAAAGTTACAGATGGTGATACAATTGATGTAAAACTGGTAAAGTTATCTGATTTCTTATCTTCTAAGTTAAAAGTAGAAGAAACAATCACAATTCGATATAACGGCGTAGAAACACCAGAAACATTGCAGCCGGGAGCAGAATCCTATAAAGACCCTAAAAATACTAGGTTAGGAAAAACATACGGGGTTACAATGCAAGATATGTACGAAGTAGGGGAAGAAGCCCATAAACAAAACGAGACACTCTTAGGTTGGAAAGCAAACCAAAAACCACTTGTTGTTATTCACTTTGATCGTCGGAAAATGGGAGAAGCACCTCTGACTGATGCAAAATATGGTCGATATATTGCAGATGTTTATGCTACGGAAGACAAAAGTGCTGATATCCTATTTAACAGGGTTAATAGCGCAGAAGGTCAGAAACTTGTACACGTAAACAAGTCCCTTTTAGTAACAAAATCTAAGAAGTTTCCTCAAGTTCCTCTTGGTATTTTCCCATTTGAGTATGCAAATACTTTAACAGTTCTTAATCCATTGAGTTGGATTCAGGAATTAAATTTAAAAGCATATGACACAGGTATTGGTGCCCCTTCAACAGGTGGAAGCGATGCAGAGAGTACTCCTGATATCGGTAGTGATGAACCTTACGATGAAGATATCAATCCCGAAACGACAAATATAAAAGGAACAACAACTCCTGCTCATAACGCTTTGGACTTTTTCAGCCCTTATGACGATAGGGTGTCAATTTTTACAGAGGGTATTAGTTCAGTCGAAGATTTAAAAAGACATTCTAAAGTTAGGATTGGTGATGTAATTCTTACAATTCCACCTACTTCTATTGATGTAAACAAAACTTCAAACATCTCCAAAATAAAAACACTTCGTACAAAATCCTCTGTATTAGTTAACCGCGGTCAAACACTTACTACGTTAAGCATGGATCTTTATTTCCACGATCTAGAATCAATTAATGGTAAGAAATACCCTTGGAAGAAAGAATACGGAAAAGGAGAAGAAGCTAAGTATTTTTACGTTGATGGACTTAGACCATTACTTGCACAATTCGCTAAAGCACCGTTTCTTCCTATTGATAACTACTACATTAATGATGTATTAGGTATTCGTGATGTAGCTTTAATGAATATCGAAGTAACGACAGTTCCTAATTTTCCAGAGTCCTTAACTGCCAAATTAACGCTTGTTGAATTTAATTCAGAAGCATACTTAATGGATAAAAGTACACTGGGCGATTCTGTAAATTACCCAATGCTAAGATGGTATTACAATCAATCCCTAGCTCCTCGCGGAGACAAGTACCGTTACTTCAAAGGATTAGATGGCCAACTTAAAAGTGATATCAAATTTACTCTTGCTGATGAGTCATTCCTTACAGCTCGAAGAGACGCTATCAACTACATGAAGAATGCAGATTCTCCAGAACTAAGAAAAATCGAATTAGAGACAAAGAATGATGAGTACAAATACAAAAAAGAAGATGCTTCTGTTGCTAATGAAATCCTGGATCAATATAAACGCTATAAAGATTCTACGATTAAGCCAGAAACAATTATTGATGATCTTCGAATGGGATTTGCTGATAGTAACTATTGGTACATGGTTAGCGAACTTAAAAAGAAATACAACAACTTAAAAAGAGAAGAAGCAGAAAACGTTCTACGTGAAGGAGCGGAATTGTTTGCTAGAATTTACGATGGTAAACACAAGGGCTCCTTTACTAATCTGCGTAATCAAGAAATCTTCATTCCATACCAGTCTCGTTTGTACTTTAAGACTCGATTTGATTGGTCAGGTATATCTGCTGGGCTTAATTACTATGACGAAGATCCTCCAGTAGATTACTCAAAAGAACCATACAAAGGAAAAGAGGAAGATGGTCTTATCCTTATAAAGGAACTTAAAGATCCTGGTAACCAAAAAGCACTTGAAAAGGAATTTAAGAAGTATTATGAGAAAGGACTATTCCGTATTCCTGCTAATGATGCTGGGATAAAGGCAATTAAAAACATTGCAGACGGTGCAAAGAAAATGGAAGATGAAGTAGCTAAATACAAAGACGAATTTGATGAGTACATGAGAGTCATTGAAGCTAGTGAACGTTTGATTCCGATGAGAGAATATCCGATCTCTGGTAAGGTTATCCCAATCTCTATCAATGCTCGTTTCTCAAATGAGTTTAGTATATCTCATGTTCAGTCTAGTGAAGCTGCAACCCTGCAATATATGGGTGGTGGAGATCCATACATTGATTTACTCTTGGAGGTAGATGAAGATGGCGCAAGAGATTTCAACAACCTTATTGCAACTTCTGACCAATACGCTAAGAAATTTAATCAAGGTATTACAAATGGATATATCGGTATTGAAAATGATCTTTCTCAGTTATTTGGTATTCGATATGTAATGTTCGAAAGTATCTCTGTAAATACAGTTCCTAACTTCCCAGGAAGATACCAAATCATGTTACAAGGTATTGGGTTTGATAAAACGCAACGTCAACGTGAAGAATTAACTGCACTACCTGGTAATAGCAAACAAATGGATCTTGAGAAGTTAAAGATCAACAAGACAGCATTTATGAATGACCGTATGATTGAAGCTAGACTTCACAAGCTAGAAGTTTATCCTGATATGGAACTTCCTACTTACGCTCAAATTAATGCCGTATTGCCAGAGCTGGATGCAGGTACAAAAGAATATCCGAACATAACAAATGGAACATATCTTGATCCCGACTTCTATTTCTCTACAGGTAACACGTTAAGACAATTAATTGAAGAGTCGTACCTTGGAAACCATCAATTAAACATGTTTGATGCTACAGGTGTAGCTGCTTTCACAAGTAATCAATCAGAGAAATTATTTGATACGACTGAAGAGGACTGGGACAAGCTTAAGAAGTTAGAAAAGACTGAAGGTGTAGGACCTCTTGACTGGAAGTTTGATTGGGGTAAAAAGGAAGATGCTAAAAAATCCGACGCTCCAAATACATCAGCAGGAGCTGTTATGGCTGACCAAGGCGGCACTGCAACTGTAAAGAATGCAGACGTTCAAAAGTTTTTAACAGATAAAAAAGATGATAAATTTGCTTATGAAACTTTCCCGACTATGGAAGAATGGAAAACACTCTTCCCTGATGGCGGAAATGATTATGGTACATTATCTAAAAACCCTAGTGGCGATGAAGCACTTATATACCAAGAACTTAATAGTCTAGTTGATAAGTACTTTAAGAAATACTATTCAGCTCCTACATTCATTGAAGAGTGTCGCGGGGATTTAAAAGAGGCAGACAAAACTAAAAAGGTAGTCTCTTATCAGCCTGCGGAAGATATTTATTACGCAAGTTTCAAAGTGAGAAGAAGTAAATTAAGAGGCCCAGATACTACTGCTATTGGTGATTTGATCAAGAAAGAAGTCATTAAAGAGCCTAAAAAACCAAATGGTATGGATCATATGGACTTCGCTAAAACAGAATCAAAAATCACAAAAGAACGATTTATGACGCTTATGAAAGCATTCCTTGATAAAACAAGTCAGTGGAAACATTTCAAAGGGACAAAACCTACTGTAGGCAAGTCTGGACGTGTAGGGTTAGCGCAAGTAGATGTTTCTTCAGCTGATATGAAGGTTGATGAAGTAAAACGCTTAATGTACAACTGGAGATACAATTTACAAACAGCAGTGAAGCAGCTTGCGGAACACTACGAGAAGCTAGATAAGTTAGATAAGGATCGCGAGAACTATGAAGTTTATTGTCGTCCTTGGGATGGAATGTTTGCCCTGTATGAAAAGCCAGATGCTAAAATTAAATTCTCTAAAGATATCGAAGATAATAGTTTTGCAAGTGGCGTTATGAACCGTTTCAACCATTATGCGACTAAGCCATTTAATACATTTAGTGGTTATAACAAGGATGTATATAGAGGGTATGCCGGACTAACTCTAGACGAGGGTATTACGATGGGTGATGGAAATAAAGATGACTATGTTGATGAACTTCTTGAGCTTGAGTACTATGATTTATCAGTACTAAAAGCGAATAACTTGAAAGTTGATTCCGATAAGAAAAATATCAAGAAGGTTATGAAAAAACATCTAGAAACCCTGGATAAAAATTCACTATACTCTATTTATGAGAAGCATTTAAAAATGCTATATGAATTAAGTAAGACAGATGGATGGGTTGAAAAAGGTATAGACTTTCTTGGGAAATACAATCCAGGTAACCTTGCTACGTTTGGTGCACTTGGAAAAGCTACCGATAAACTAACAGACAAATTCGCAGGTAGTAAAAAAGATAAGAATGGATACGAGTATTCACAAAAAATCTACGAAAAAGGTGCGAAGCTTTATGAAACAATTCATCAAGTTGATGAGACGGCTGAAGCTTCAACAGGATCTACAGACCTGCGTTTGTATAATGATGTTGACCCGCGAACCCTGTATGAGGAAATGTTCTATGATTTAAGATACCATGACCAACGTGGAAGAATGCTTCGTGCATTCCCAGGATTCCAGATGTTTATTATCCATGAAGGTGATTACTTTGGTAAGTACAAGTTTTGGGATAATATGTACGGATTCAACGCTATTCAAAGTATAGACGTTCACCGTTCTCGTAAAATTGCTGCAGATACAGCAGTAATCTCTATGACTAATGTTTACTCAAACTTAACAACTCGTCGTACCGATGTTGACTATGTAGACCGTCAGTTAAAATGGTGGGACAACTACGTTTGGAATGAAATCCCTCAAGATTTAATTGATAAGAAGGAAAACGAAATTCACAAGAACCTTTTCCTAGAAACAGGAGCGCGTATCCATTTAAGAATGGGTTATGGTGCTACAGCTAGTGCGTTACCAGTAGTGTTTAATGGTACGATTTCAGAACTTGAGATTGGTGATGTAATTGAAATTGTTGCTCAAGGTGACGGAGTTGAATTAGGAAACGTGGTGTCTGGTGACCCTGATGATGATAACGATGGAATCTTCAGTGTAACTGAACCACGAGACTTGATTTGTAGTCTTATGAGTTCAAAAGGAAGTTGGTTTAAAGACTTCATGAACGGAGTAGTAGATGAGCGACTATTCAAAGACAATCCTCTAGGAATCATGCATTTTGGACAGCCATTTGATTCAAAGGGCACAACTGATTCGAAACCTATGGGTAACTTAATATGGTTCAACGATGAATATGGTGAAGTAGCCCAAAATATTTATTCCTCAAACGGAACTCCTACATTTTCACAATGGTTGCACCCTAATGGAGAGCGAAATAATATTTTCGAAGATTTTAGCTGGACGCGACTATGGGAAAACAAATTTAAAATCCTTAACCCAGGTGATGAAGATAACGTAGTTGTTAAGTTCTACAACAACACCGTTTGGGATATTATACAAACGATTACGTATTCGACTCCGGACTATATATCTGCTGTCCATCCGTTCGAATTACGCTCGACATTGTTCTTCGGTAAACCGTACTGGCGTTGTGCGTTCGAGTATGATTCTCGATATGAGTTTGATCCTATACAAAAAACATGGTCAAGATACCTTACAGGACAGTCAAAACGTCCGTACATGCAAAACAAATTCTACATGTCAGCTTATGATATTATAGAAAACAATATTAAAGCTAGTGAGGATAATGTTTTCACAAACGTTATCGTAAACTATGACGGAAAACAAACACCGGTGCTTTACGCGGATGCGGATATTCGTTATGACAAACAAAAAACAAGAGTAGTAGAAGCAGATATTGTAGCAAAGTTTGCGGACTTCTATACTTCGGAAGTAATGGCTACATACTTCGGACAGTCTACTCTTAGAGATAGCATGAAAGACATGTACAAGGGTAATCTGTTGGTGCTAGGAGATCCTACCGCTAAACCTCATGACATGATGTACATCAATGATGAGATTAACGACCTGCAAGGAAATGCGTTAATTAAATCAGTTACACATCACTTCAGTATGGAGACAGGATTCATTACTTCTATTGAACCAGACTTACTGGTTGTAAACGATGACCAGGTAATTCTTGAAATGAGTAAGTGGTACATGAGTTTTGGACAGTCATTAGCTGCTACAGTTGCAATACGTGCAGCTGCTAATAAAGCTGGAAGAAACTTAACTAAATGGATTACTAAATCAAAAGGGATTCCTGCTGGTGTAGGTAAATGGGTTTCTACTAAAGGATTTAGACATACAATAAGTATGGCGAATAGTAGTGGAGATATGGACAAGATCCTAAAAACTCTTGACGAGATTGTCTCGAAAGGAGATGGGGATGTTAAGGCTCTGCAACAGAGGTTAGTAAAGGATTTTGAAGAAGCAGCCCAAAACATGACCAAGGCTCCCGGAAAATCAGGTTTTCTTAAGAACACAAGTAAAAAGGCTATTCTGCAATCAGGAAGTGCCTTTGCGAAAGTTCTATCAAGCTCTGATGACATAGCGAAGATTGGTAAAGGGGCATTAGGCGTGATTCGAGGAGCAGCTTCCTTCACGCCAGTTGGATTCATTATTAATGCAGGAATATGGATTGGTACAGAAATGATATTTGAACATTATCGTCGATTCAAAGAAAACCTTCAGTGTGTTGTGGCGATTCCATTAAATTATAGAGGGAAGGAATTGACGGCAGGTATTAACAACCATGCAGGTATGATTTATGGTGATGCACCAGGTCGATACGATAAAATGTTCAATGCAACATTATTCCATGATGACGGGGATGATGTAGAATTCTTCGGTAATGCATTCATAGAAATAGCTAACTTCTTTACTGGTTCAGGAGGAGAAGAAGGTGTGTATGCAAGAACTGAAAAAGCGTACCAACTAAATCAATTAAACAACAGGCAACAACAGACAGCAACATCAACAACGAAAGAAGGGGCATAGCCTCTTCTTTTTTGTGTTAACTATAGCGAAAATCAAAATAAATGGTTAGCTTATCAAAATAAGGAGGAATAACTTTATGGCACAAAAAGATAAACAAACCTATAACACAGAAATGTATATAAAGAAAATAAAAGCAGCAAAAGAA
Organism: Bacillus sp. Root131; assembly: GCF_001429475.1. Classification (NCBI taxonomy): domain Bacteria; kingdom Bacillati; phylum Bacillota; class Bacilli; order Caryophanales; family Bacillaceae; genus Bacillus; species Bacillus sp. Root131. Next base: position 163,678 of record NZ_LMJQ01000041.1, on the reverse strand, counting down.
GTATATGCAGAACGTAAGAAGTTCTTACAGAGTTTCTCACTTAAAAAGACAAAAGAGAAGCCAAAAGAAGGTGGCGGAGAAGTCGCAGCATCAAGTGGAGCTGGCGGAGCAAACTTTAATGGTGAGATGCCTACAGTCGCTCAATACACTGGACCAGATAATTACTTCGACAAAATCATAAACGGTAACTACCAAACAGGACTTAAAGGTAAGGTAGCTGGTACTGATAAGTGGAATCAACATATTAAAGAACAAGCAGCAAAAGCTGGAGTAAACCCTCTTATGGTTAAAGTGATTATGGCAACCGAATCTGGCGGAGAACACGATTCAAGACCAAACCCTTATAACTGTGTTGGATTAATGCAGACGGAAAAAAATATTACTGGTGAGCTAGGTTTAGATTTTGGTAAGGCATGTAATGACCCGATCTATAATATTTATGTAGGTTGCATGATTCTTAAAGAAAAACATAACTATGCTGGAGGAGTTATCTCTAGGGCTGCTGACAGATATTCACGCTTTAAAAGTCAAGGGTATGAATTAAAGCAAAACGTTCATGGGATTGCATGGCTATATAACGGTTTTAGTGTACCTAGTAACGGAAGTAGTAAGGTTACAACTGGTGGGTATATTTATGGGAACCAAGTAGCTGAGATGTATAAAGGTTTCGGAAGAGATCCATATGTAGAGTCAATTTTAACCCTAGATGTTTTATCTGGTGGAGGCGCTGGTGGAAGTTCATCTTCTGCTGGTGGTAAAGGAACAGGTGGTAAATGGGAGTACGGAAAAACATTTGCAAGCGGTGCAGAAGTAGTTAAATTCTTAGACACTGTAGATACGACTATGATCAATGGTATCTATGTCCATCATACCTGGAACCCAAACCATACAAGTGCTAAAGGTCAGACACTAGCAAAACTAAACGACGACATGAGAAGATTTCATACACAAACAAATGGCTGGGACGATATCGCGCAACACTTTACTATCGGTGTAGATGGACAAGTAATTCTTGGACGTAACATTTCATCCGTACCATGTAGTGCAAAAAACTATAATGGTACAGCTGCTAATCATCCAGCAATGTATGAAATGATTGGAAACTTTGATAAGGGCAATGATACTTTACAAGGCAAACAGTTAGAATCTGCTGTTGCTATCGCCAAGTATTTTGCTGGCAGACCAAATGGTGTGAAGTTTCACCGCGAAGGATTAATTAATGGTCAAGAACCGAAAAGTTGTCCTGGTACTGGAGTTGATAAAACTTGGTTTATGAATCTAGTTACAGGCAAGGCAAAAGTAAGTGCATTTTCTGCTCAAGCAGCACCTTTATCAGATAATGAGATTGAAGGGAATTATGCAGCTGGCTGTGACCTTTATCAAGATCCGGTAAAAGAAGTTGTTGCTGAATCCCCAGCCAAGCTACCACCAACAGAAGAGGAATTAGCATCCGCTAGAAGTTTTGCACTTAAGATAAGTATTCCTACTGCAAAACTAAAAGAGAGTAGAATCATTGCCCCAGACTACCCAAGGTCAAACTATGTGGAAGACTTTAAACTGTCATCCAGTTATGACATGAAGAAAAAATATTCCCCATTACCTCCAAACGAGTTTATTCATTTAAATGGACCTCAAGAGAATTTCTACACAAGTGAAGCAAGACAAGCTTTTCGTCTTCTTAAAGATCGACTCGGATATAGAACCTTAAAAATAGCTAGAGGGTTTGATCCTTCTGATGGAGAGTCTTCTCATTCTATTGGTATTTCTATGGATATTTATGCTGATTCAACGGAAGAAGCAATTTATATAGCTGACACTGCATGGTTAACAGGATTCCGTGCTATTGCAGTTGGTCCTAATTTTGTTCATATTGATATTGGCCCTGAATCGACTTGGGGCTATGACAATCTACCACTTTATAGAGGACCAGGTACATTAAGGGCAGGTGAGTTTAGTTATGGCTACAAACAAAGAAACCTATAACCTCGAATCATATAAGAGAAAAATTAAAGCAGGTAAGGAAGAGTATAAAAAAAGAAAAGAGTACCTTGCTAAATTTGAACTTCCTAAAACCGATGAAGAGGAAGAAGTAGAAGAAACTTCCGATGATAGTAAAAAGTCTGAAGACCAAGGTAGCGCCGTAAAAGAACCTGAGGGAGGAGTTGGTAGCTTCACAGGTTCGGGTGAACTGGGCGTTCCTGCAGAACCAAAATCATATAGGTTCACTTCTGTTATGGGAGCACGTTGGGGAACAAACCATAATGGGGTGGATTTAGCTCCAAACACACCTGGCGATACCAACTGCAAGATACTTTCTGCAGGTGATGGGGTTGTTCTTCAAGCTAGAAGTGGGGTAAGTGGATTTGGTACTTGGATAGTTATTAAGCATAAGGATGACTTATATACGATTTATGGCCATATGCCCCCTAATACACTAAAAGTAAAAACCGGAGATGCGGTAAAAAGAGGACAACATATTGCAAATATGGGTATGCAAGGGCAGTCAACGGGTGTCCATTTACACTTTGAGGTTTGTACAGACTTTAATAATAGAAAAGGGACAACAAAAAATCCTGAAGACTACGTTAATATTCGAGGCAGCGCTTCAGCTATTCAAGTAAATTCTATTGCACCTAAGGTTAGCTTCTCAGCAAAAGCAGATGAGAAAGAAGAAGGCAATGAAAAACCAATGCATGCTCTTTATGAAAAGGATGGAGCAGAATTATCGGAAGAAGAAAAACTAATTGATCAGACGTACAGAAGTTCTTTCCCATACCTACCAGTTCAATTCATAGAGGATTCTCTTAAGAAGGGTGACATGACAAGAGAGTACTTTCTCCTTAACCGTGTTGGTTGGGCTCGAACTACCAAGTATGAAAAAATGGTTCCCTTAAATAAGGAAAGATTTATTCATAGTGAAAAATACGATGGTCATGAGGGGAATCTTTATTCACCAGACGCAAAAAGGTTGTTTGAAAGCTTGCTTTTGAAAACCCAAAAACCTTATTTTGAGGTTATTAGTGGTTTCCGCTTTAGTAACCCCGGTCAACTTTCACCTCATGAAGCAGGTTGTGCAATCGATATTCTTGTTAGAAGCATAGACGAAGTAAGAGAAATTGCAGACTGTGCATGGCAATTAGGTGTAAGATCTATTGCGATTGGTGGAGACTTCGAAAACAATAAGGGGTTCATACATATAGACATTGCTCCAAAAGGGAAAGACATTAAATATGATGGAGTTCCTATCTATGGTGGACCAGGAAAGTGGGTGACAGCATGACAATTAAAGAGTATTTAGAACAGCATAAAGGTACAACATGCATTGAATATGGAACTTTATTCATTGGTATAAGTGAGGATCATGGCGAGTTATTTTTCTATCATAAAGAGGATGGGAAAATCAAAGGACCATATCAATTTCTTGTAGCCTATGAGCATATGCAAGAATTAATCACTAAACCTATGACAGACGATTTCTTAACTCAAGAAAGAATTAAAGAGAAGGTGATTCGATGAATTTCAACAGTCCAATTCATCAATCTATTTACAGTAAAGTAGTTGTACCGTCTTTAAATAGATTACAAGGAACAATCGAAGGCTATGTGATCCAAGTGGATTATACGAAACTAACATGTGAAGTAGTCTACTCCGATGAAAACAGTCATGCTTTACGAACAATGAAAAACGTATCTTTACCTAAAGATGGGGATGGTGTATTTACACAAGCTGTTAAAAATGGTGACAGGGTGTCTATCTCTTTTAAAAACAAGTCAAAAGAGTCACCTTATATATCTACAGTGTACAAAGCAAATCATAGTGATGAAAATTATCTAAGTCCCTATGGTGGAAGAACAATTCGTCAATCTCGTATTTTTTAGAAAGGAGGATTCCAATGAATGAAGCATATGTAAATAAGACATATGGTGATGGAGATAAAGATATTCATTATCCTTATTGGCGACAAGTATTACAAGAGGAACTCGTTAATTTTAAAACTAAGAGTTTGGAAAAAGAATTAGAGAACTGGCAATTTATTAGTGAAGATGAAATTGCACTTAAACATCCAGTTACAGGTTCAACCTTTAAACTCTGCGATGATGGTTCAATTGAAATGTTTGTGAATGAAGACACAGGTATTCGATTGGATGCTAAAGATAATGGAATCATCTTTTATGGTGACAGTATTCATTTTGCTACAAAGGAAATGAGGATGCATACAAAACCATACGGATTCATTTGGAATAATCATAACCTAAATCCTTATCTGTATTATGGCGACAAGGTAGGGGAAAAGAGACATATTCCAAAAGCTTCAATGGTTTCTATGTTGCAAGATGGACCGAATAATATTAATGTTCCTTTATTCCAAGAACAAAAGAGAAAGCACTATTACGATGAAAAAGTTACATCTATGATTGAGGATCTAGGAATAGAAACTTCAAGAATAAAGAGAGGAGGATAACAAATGAAAGTCGATTTTCGTTTTACACCGGAAGGAGATTTAGAGCTTGGTTCTCCTAGTTACAACGACTTTGATGAATTACTCTATATCGATTCGGTTGGAAATATCTCAACAGATAGTTCAGAAGGATTATTAGTAAGAGATATCCCGCTTCAAGTATCCTATTTGAGTGAGAAGCAGGTAATACTCAATCGATTAAGAACAGACAATCCAGATTGGTTTATACATCAAGATATAGGAGCAGACTTATCTGAATTAATTGGTCTTCCTAATACAAGGGAGACAGGAGAATTAGGAAAATCCCTAATTGAGAAAAGTTTAACTAGTGACAAGTTCATACCACCTAGTGACTTAAGTGTTAGACCAGTTCCTGTTAGTTCTAGCGAAATACTTTTCTATATAACTGTTAGAAGAAAAGCAACGGATCTAGTTTTACCAGTTCTATTCAATTTAGAACATGGTTTGTTATCAGAATATGAGGTGAACAGTTAATGAGAAAATCAAAAGATGAAATGCTCGAAGCGGTTTTGACTCGACTTCGAACTGAAGGTGGAATTACTGAAACAAGTCCAGGTTCCATTGCTCGTATGTTTTCAGAAGTAATGATAGAAGAGTTTAGTCCCTTCTACGATGAATTAGAATTAATTATTCAAATGGGCTTTATTTCAACATCAACAGGTGGATACTTAGACCTTATTGGTGAACTGTTAAACTGTACTCGTGATGGAGATGAATCTGACGACAACTATCGTGCAAGAATCTCCAATCAGGTATCTGTTGAACAGAATGCAAATCTAATTGCTATCCGTTTAAAAACACTGAGAATTGATGGCGTTGCAGATGCTCAATTCAAAAGATTTACAAGAGGTACAGGCTCGTTTACTTGCTATGTTACTCCTCAAGTTTACCCAATTGAAAACGATCTACTAACTCGTGTAGAAAGCGTTATAGATGAAGTGGCTGCTTATGGTATGAATGTAGAAGTAAAAACAAGTGAGTACAACCCCGTGGATATCACCCTCAACTTAATTTTCCACTCTAAAACAACTTCTCTTGAAAGACAACACATCCGTAACAAAGTCGTTCAAAATGTCGGAGCGTACATGAAACAATTAAACATGGGTTCTCCAATTATTATCAATGAAATTATTCAGCGCGTAATGGAAACAAGCGAACAAATTCTTGATATGGAATTTAAAAAACTTGTTGTTGGTGAAAAAGAATATTTCATTAAGAATGTTGAGCCTTCATTAGAAGAACGATACTTCTTAAGAAAAATTAATGTAGCTTAGAAAGCAGGTGACACCATTGTTAAACAAACATACAACAAGTATGATGTCCATGCTTCCGCAATGGATGAAGATGGCCAAAGACGAGAAATCTGTAGGGGCACTATTTTTAGATGCATTTGGTGTTGAACTATCAGACATTGAACGTTACATAGAGCAAGCTTGGAACAACATGTATATCGGTACAGCAAACTTACAAACAGCAGATTACTGTTATAAGATTCCGCTTGCTACTCGTGACGTTGTAGATGTTGAAACACCAAATCGTCACGTTCGTTTAGTTATTGATGGTGTGCGAAGAGACTGTATGCCAATGGATAGTTTACGACTATTTTTTGAGAGTGACGACAACGCCTACATGATTGATACCATTGAAGGTTATGTATATATCAAAGTAACGGATTACTACATGCAAGATAATATCTTTAAACCATTCGATGCAATTGAAGTAGGGGATACCCTTCATTATGAATATATGCTTCATCATATCTGGAACGTATTTGATGAGTTTGGTATGTTGCTAGGCATTTCTAGATTACCGGGCGAAAGAAACGAAGCTTTCAAGAATCGTATCTTAGATGTTTTTAAGAATCCTGGTGGAGCAACAAAGAAAGGGCTTATTAATGGTATTAGTAGAGAACTTGGCATTGATAAATCTCAAGTTGAATTAGGCTCGCTATCTGATGATAAGTATGTTCAAACAAAACTTATGAATACAGATGGGACACCTTCTCAAACATATATCCAATACGTAAATCAGATTAATAGTAATCTAGGTTTCTCTTGGGATCATATGAACTGGGGAGAAGCTTATTGGCGCAGCATTGAAGAAAACAATATGGGGTTTCATTACCTGCCTCATATCTGGGACGGTTTCTCTGCTTCATGGAAGGATAACGAAGTTCAATCAGGAATTGGTAGCGGTGATGACTTACTAGTAACTGCTCCAAAAGAAGAGTCTTCTGTTCGCGAATTCAAAGCCTATGTTGGGCTACATGGTACAGAGGAACAAATTGAAGAGAATCACCCAGAAATTCAATTTAAGTACAAGATAGTTGCAAAAGGGAAAATACCAAATGATGAGTATGATTTAGAGGATTACAAATATACAGTAATGGCTTCTGAAATTATTCCACTTCATTACGTATTAGTAGCTTTACGTGAATTCCTATATCAAACTCATATCACTTGGGATAATCGTTACGGTTATACTTTTAGCGACAACACATCTCCTGGTATGGAAATTGTTACAGGAGAAGATATCCTTCACAATAATGAAGAGCCACAAATTAAAGTCCATGTAGAAATGAAAACTGCTGATAGAACAGTGACACCTGTTTTAGAAGAGCTTATAGTGGACTGGATCGATCAGAGTGACGCACCGCAGTCTTACAAATTAACAACTGATGAGGACTTTACTCTAAACAATACAATGACCCAAACAACGTTAGCCGATGTAGAAGTTGGTAACGGCTCTGTAACTCTTGGTAGGGGTTCATTCTCTGCAGTAATAGATACAGAGGGTTCATTTTTAAGAGGATCACAAGGTATATCCGTAAGAGTTAACCGAGAAGGTTCTTTATCTCTTAACCTACCAAAATAACAAGGAGTGGATAAATAATGGCTGAAACTGGATCAGTACAAAATGCAGTTGGGAATAATATTTATCCCGACTTAGTTCTTACTCGTTTCCCTGAATTATTCGATGAGCGTAGTGGTTCTAAGTCAAATCCCAACTTGCTTCGATGGACAAACCTTAAAGATTACAACATGGCTGAACATGTAAACTCGCTACAGGATGCTGTAATGGCAGTACAACGTATGCTAGGAGAATTAGCTCAAATGCCAGCTGCACCAAAGGATGTAAACGGAAAACCTATTACAGACCCAAACGTGCTACTAAACCTTAAACGAACTTCTACCGTTAAGTCTCGTATAGATGCACTTGAGACTCATGATTGGTATGCTGAATTCGATAAGCGATACGGTGGACCTACATGGGCTTTCGATAAGGATAAGACTACAAATCCTACAATTCAACAACACCGTCACTTAGGTAGTACTTCGGGGATTCCTGGTATGCCGGAGAAGATTATGCTTACACAAGAAGTACAAGGTAAACTTCCAAAGGCAAACGTTGATTTAACAAAGACTGCTACAGGAATCACCGGTTCAGATATCTATGTAGAATCAACTTCAAATACAAAAGTAGCTGATGCGATTAACGACAAGATTTCTGAAACAACAGGTGGAACAATCGCACAAAATGCAGAGCTAAAGGTATTAGGGAAGACAAACACTCGATGGACAAGAGAGTTCGATTCAAATGATGCATCTTCAACTGGCAACACTGCAGTTGCTGATTCAAAAACATTATTAAACAAAGCAATCGAGAGTGGTGCTACTGCTGCTTCAGACCTGCTAAATGCACCATTAGATGGAATGCATTACGGTCGTTATGTTGCGGTTGTAAGATTATCAGCAAGTAGTCTTCCTTCTAATGCGGTTGTTGAGGTTTCTGCAGTTAACTCAAAGACAAACCAAGTTATTAACAAAACTACTTTAAACGGAACAGACTTCGATACAAGTGGACAATATAAAACATTCTACTTGATCTTCAATCATGATGGTTCTACAAAATTACGTGTTCGAAAACTAGCTACAACTTCTTCTGTAAAAGTTCGTTTCGATTATGCGATTGTTGAACCAGTTCACCCAGCGGTATTTGATCGCTAAGAAAGGATGTTATATAAATGGCAAAACGACCAGAAGGGTTATCTCCTAATTTTAACTCCATCGTTTCTCCAGACGTTCCTTCCTCACTCATTTTTTCATGGACATTCATTAAAGAAAACTCTAATGATTATCAGAAAGATGCAGAAGTAAAGGTATATAAAACGGGCTCTAACACAGCCCTTGTTACCTTCCATTCAGGAACAGATACTCAAGTAGATATAACTTCTCATCAGGGTGTTCTTGACCTAGAGCAAACTTATGAATGGGAAGTAAAAGTAACAGCTGCTAACGACTCTACTGCTTATAGTGGAAGAAAAAGATTTAAATTTGGACCTGTATTTTTACAGGATGGACTTGTATGGCCAGATGGACCAGAAGCATATGAGTACATCGGGACTCGTAAATACTTTGAGGAAATTAGAGAAAACGCTGCCTCAGTAGTAGATGATTACGTAGTAGATTCTATAGAAGAAAATGATGCGTTAGAAAAAGCTTTGGCTTTATTTACTCGTGAAACGGTTCCTAGCCGTACCGATTTTGAAAACCTCGAAAGTATCCTGTGGTTAATTGCAAAAAAAGAAGATACATATCGAGATGAAATTCAAAGACTTATTGAAGATGGTCTAGGTGCTCAAGATATTCACAAGATATATACAATCTTTGACCGTCTTATTAGAATCCCACCAAAAGAACCAAGTAATGTGTACTTAACATTTGGTGGCTTTGAAAAGCTTTATGTAAAAAGTGGAAGGGCGTACAACAATGGTAAAGAGGACTTATCTGTTGATGTTAATTGGCAGCCCTCAGATCTTAAACCAGGTACATGTACGGTTAACTTTTTAAATGAGCTATCAGAAGATGTTTCGTATTACAAGGTTGAGCTAGAGGTTGGTTTCACTGACAAGACTTGTACTCATACATTATTTTATCGAGTAGAAGATGTAGAATCATTTGGAAGAAAAATCAATATTCCAATGGATCATATTAATTTTGTACATCTTTCTTCCTCAAAAGAAACGCGTTATGTTTTACGAGTTTCTGCAGTAGACAAAAGAAAAGAACAGTCAGTGCCTTACTACAAACCCTACAAAGTGGACAATGTTCCCCTTGGTGTAGCAAGTTATAACCTACGTGTTCAACAATACGATTTATCAAATCAGTGGATAACCCAGTATTACTACGACATTTACAACGGTCCAAATACAGCTTATGTTCATAATGTAACAGGCAATGTAGATGGTGTTTATCATTATGCTGTTCGTGTATTTGATATAAATGGGAATGTAAGCGATTGGTTTTGGATCTTGGATTATATAAAAATTGATCCACTAAAACCTCCCGCAGCTCCAAAACCTCGTATGGCGTGGTCTTCACAACATGAACTGAATTTCATTTGGGATGCTGTTCCTACCGCTGAGTATTATGAATATTTACCTACGTGGTGGCCAAACCCATCTATACAAAGAACAAACACTTTGGACTCACCTCATGTATGGTTAAATCCAGATACAACATATGTTCAAAAAGTAAGAGCTGTAAACCGAGCGGGCGCATCACCTTGGGCTACTGTTAGTGGTAAAACACAACCAAGACCAATTATTGAGAAGTACCAAAAGGGTGCAGGAAGCAGAACATGGCGTACAAATTATGTCATTTTAATGCAGAATGGCAGAATTATAAGAAATCCATCTGAATGGCGCAACGAGTACGATGATCGAGAAGTATTTCATGGAGAATGGATAGAGCTTGAAGCCAAAAATCAGGACGGCCTTGATGTTAAAAAGGGAACAAGATGGGGTAACAACAAATGTTTATTCTTCCTTGATCATAATGACTGGAGACAAAAATTACAGGGGAAAGAAATCTTAGATGTTCAGTTTTATATTCGCAGAAGAAATACCGGACATGGGTATAAGAATGATGGTCGTTTTCTTCATGTGTGGGCTCACAACTATGGAGGTAAATGGGACCTCCCTTCAGCAAAAGATGGACCATATCTATTTAATCATCAAAAGATAGAAAGAATAGATTTCAACCGAGGAGAGTCTCACTGGATCTCTCTTAATAAATCGTTTGGTGAGGGATTACGTGACGGATGGATTAAAGGAATTGCATTCTATCATCCTGAGGCGGAGTATGGCCCATACTCTTACATGCGTTTTGATGCTTACACGTTCCAATTTTACGTTAAATATCGATAGGGAGAGAGCAATCTCCCCCTTATTTTTTTAAGGTGGTGACACAGATTGGCACAGTACCAAAGAAACTTTTATTCTAGTTCATTATATGGACGACTAAAAGCATTTTATGGAGATTATCTAACAGAAGAATTTGATGCTCAAGAACCTTTTAGCTATCATATTGATGCAAAAATCCAAGCACAATTACCTTCTACTTTTTACGCAGCAACAAGCAGAGAATTTACAAGAACCGATGCAACCAAATGGACAGTATCGGGGACTGATATTAAAACAAGAACTGCTAATACACCAGTGGAATTCTTGGCTACAGGTGACAATTTGGAAGTTCATGTACGACTTCAAAACGTGGGTACTCAGAACATCGAAGCGAAGTTGTACAAAGAAGAATTAGTATCAGAAACATACCAATGGGTAGAGAAACAAACAAAGTCAATCAATACATTATCCCTAACAAATCCAAATAAAGTAGATAAAATCGTTTTTGATTCTTACGGTTTTGGTGATTATAAAGTAGTTATCAAAGCACTTGATACGACAGCAGATGCAATCATTGTTGGAGGTAAATTAAGAACAAGTGATTTCAATATTGAAATTCGTACCTCTGCTAATAAAACTACATGGTCGCAATGGGAGCCGATTACTTTAACGAAAACATTTATTCAAGGACAGGATTATTTATGTACAGGACAGAGCACAACATTATATCAAAACGTTCGTTATGTTCAAGGAAAAATAATTTTACTATCTTCGGATAATGCTACTTCTCCAATTATTGATAAGGTTGAATTACGTTCAGAAGATAGTGGGTTGTATGATCAAAATGGTGATTACACTGTTAAAATCGATATGACGCAAGTAGCAACAAGTGTTGGTAAGACATTCAAGTATGCAAGTAAGATACGTTTTGTTCAAAAGCAGCCAACTGGTACTGAAATGAATATTCGTTCTTCTTCTAGTCGAGACAATATATTCTGGGGCCCGATAACAGCACCTTATCGCCAAAATACAAAACGTCTTCGATTAAAGCGCGGAGTAACAAATCATAGTGTGACATTAGGCCCAATCAATGAAGGAACTAAATTTGACTTTAGTAAGACAACAGCACTTTTAAATTGGGACACACAAGCGTTTCCTCCAAAAGATACGAGTAATACCAAGATATCGTATGTCTTCTCTAAAACAAGAACAAATCAAAAAGACCCTCGAAATCTTCTTCAGGTAATTGATAATCCGATGAATGTAAAAGATCGAGCAATGAAGTTTTCTCCTCAACCATATTTCCTAACTGTAGAAATGACACGTTCTTCAGTAAGAGGAACACCGGTAGTTGACCTTATAGATATTTACCAAAACATCTTATACAAAGAAGTAGTCAATGTAATCAACAAAGATGTTTCTGCAGTAGATGGTTTAAGTACAGGAAGAAAATCACTTCAAAAGATTAGTGATTATCCGTTTAAGTACCCAAGCACCTCAAATCAAATTCCGTTTAATCAGCAACAAATTACTTCTGCTCAACAAAAGTATGAGCTTACAGACCAAACAAGAAGACCTTCTGATGTAATGATTTACCTCAAATCAGAAGAAAGTAAAGGATCTAGAACGGGCAAATCTACATCTGCATCCGATGAAGTAATCGCAAAAGCTATTCAAAGGAAATTGGAGTTTGGAGGAAAAACAGGAGTTCTTATGCATTACCAATATGGTGCAGGGAAGGTTCAATACTTAAGACCTTACGAAAGAGAACTGGATTCTACATTCACACCATTCTTACTATCTAATCTTAAATATCGTTATTACATTCAAAATGGATGGCCAAACGAATTACATAAGGTTGTTAATGGGCAAACATTGAATGATGTAGCTGAAATGTATAACACAACGGTAACTGCAATTAAAGCTACCAATAAGGATATTCTTCTGAATGAGGATGGAACATTAGTGAAGGACCAACTTATCACGATGCCAAACATATCTAAAAACAATGAGGTTTCTCTATTGTTTAAGAACGGTACGGTTTATACGCAAAAATCTAGTCATAACTCAGTCTATGACAAAGATCATGGTGTAAACGTTACAGACTTCTCAAGTGAACCAATAAGTATTAAGGTTCCAAACACTCCTCCAAAAGGGTATGTAGATTGGGCATCAGAAGAAAAAATTTATACTGGTGTAATTAATGCGAATGATATCCGCGGTGAATTTGTTCGTACACAATTCAACCTTTCAACTCTTGCAGATTTCAATCGTGAATATGTAGTAATAGAGGGTGATACTTGGGAAAGCATTGCTACTAAGTACGATATTCACGTACAAGATCTGAAGGTAGCTAATGATTCAATTGAAGAATTAAAAGTAGGAAGTATAATCATCATTCCTCCAAATATCATTCTTCCTGCACTAGCTCCTGAAGCCGAGTTCGAAAATGCGATGCCTTATGAGATTTCTATTATTGAAGATTCTGTTCATAAGAAAAATGGAGTTAGAATTGATGAGTCCTTTGTTCCTATTGATTGGAATGGAAAACACCTTCCTCTTGAAGTTACATATAGAACTTCTGAACTTCTTACAGCTGAAATGGTCAGAGGTGCAGATGCTAATGGAATGGACCCCCTTCCTTTAAGTGATGTTATTGAGATTGTTTCTTGTAAGAAAAAGACTGGAAGTGTAACATATCACATCTGGAACGACACTTTAAAAACAGGTGACTTCAAATTAAAGAGCAACTACATTGATTGGTCTCCATCTCAAGCAGGAGTACTAGAGCCTGCAGCAGGAGAGGAATACGTTGTTGTTTATAAGCGTCGTGAAGTAGACAGCGTAAAAGTTCATTTAGATACAACTTACTTTGAAAAAATGGGAACAGACATTGTATGGCGTTCACCTGAAGTAAAAGTATTTGATGGGGTTTGTACACCAACAGAAGACTTTAAACTGGAACTTCCTACTCCTCAATCTTTCGAAAGATATGATAGTATCTACAAGAATATCGGATACATTATTGAGGATAATGACTTGTGGGTAGAAACAAGTGTTCAAGATATCGATGGCAAGAAGTTCTTAGTAGGAACTCTGAATGGAAAAGATCCAAGTAAGAATTGGCATCCTGAAATTCAGAAGGGGTACTACTACCTAAAAGAACAAGAGCACTACCTATATTCAGAACCATTAAAAACGGTACTTACTGAAAAAGAGTTACCAACAGCTGATGGTATCGAATATGTAAATGGGCCAACTGGAATAGGAGCAATGTTATTACCTACTAGTAGTAACATTGTTAAAGATTCTGTATTTGAGAACGATGATTGGAAAAAGGCTAAGGTCTTTAATGCCACATCATTCTAGAGTAGTTAGGGAGAGGATAGATTCCTCTCCTTTTCTTATGGACATTAATAAGAAATAAAGGTTAGATTGTCAAAAGAAATCAATAAAAAGGTGGTGCAGAAATGTTCACTAATCCGGGAACAATTATTAAACATGCTACAATCCCAAATGCTATTGTGTTCCAAAGTGAGGGATATGTTTCTATTTCAAATGAACTCTATGAAGATAGTAAAGTAGTATTCTCGTTTGCTAAGCCAACGGAAAAAGTAGTATTAATCCCTAAATATTTAAGTGATGGAAACTTTTTGTTTGCTTCTCTAGATAAAGAATACAAGTTGCATATAGGCGGAATCGTAAAAGATTCTGAAAAGATTTATGGAGTCGTAGATGTAAAGGATAATATCTTAGATTCTAACACCCTAACAATCTCTTCGAACGGATCTCATTTTACAGTTACCTTAAACAATAAAACAGTTTTTAAATTTGAGTCTGCTTTATTTGTTAATGGTCAAGTTCGTGTATATGGAGAAGCAGGAGAAATCTTTTACTCTTGTGAAATACAAGAACCTCAATCTACTGCATGGACAAGTAATGCAAACGGTGGAGGAATAGAGGTAAAAACAATTAAAATAGAAGACCATGAGTATATAAAACTCTTAGGCTCTACAACTAAGAAAGCGATGTTCTCTCAATCTATCTCTCTACTTGCAAAAGACCATACACTTTCATTCAATGCTCAAGGGAATGGTGAGTGTTTAATCAAGTCTGGGGAGACAGTGTTAAAACAAATTCCTATATCAAAAGGAGAGTTGTCCTACATCTCTCAAACTTTCAATGTAGCAACCCCACAAACAATTACTCTACTATTCCAAACAAATGGAATTCTTATCGTGGGAAAACACCAATTAGAAGACCGTGTAGATCCTACTCCATACATTCCGAATTCTAATATTACTAGTTCAGTAGTTCGTAAGGGGTCATCATTAAAATTCCCAGTAAAGAACTTATTTGATAAAAAAGCAGGGAGTATCTATTTAAAACTAACTACAAAAAACCGTATCGATAGAGATCAAACCCTTTTCCGTTCAGATACAAATGAACTATCTCTTGCAGTACGTGGAACTAATTTATCCTATACCGTTGGTGCAAGTTCAATTACTATCCCTAAAACACTTGAAGGAAGTACGTCATATGAATTGCTTTGTAGTTGGAATGATGAAGGTATTGAATTAACTATTAATGGTGAAAATGCGAAAGCTTTAAATACAGGACTTCTACTTACAACTCCTCAAGAATTGATTTTCGCAAATGAAGAAACACCTATTCAGGAAGAAGTTGTTTTAGAAGAATGGGCATTATTTAATAACAAATTACCAGCTACTTCTAACATTAAAACGCAGCTACCTTTTGCAGTTATGCAGTCTTTATTCGATGGTGGAATTAGTGGCCAGAATGTTACATGGTCTGAAATTCCCGTAGCTCCAATTGATCATTCACCTATCCTAGTTCAAAAAGAAAATGGAGATACGTTACAAAAAGTATCGTTCTTTGATCATGAAACAGGAGCATATCAAACATGGAATCAAGAACCATTCCGGTATGACGGTAAAAGTGACTTTGTTGAAGTTGCGTACAATAACCTTGATGAACAATTTAGGGACATCGCTATCCGTACAGAGGATGGAGAAAAAATAGGAGAACCTTATCGAATAGATGGTAAGAGATTCTATTTCTCTATTCACACAAACAGAAAAGCAGTATTAAAAAACAAAACGCTTTATGCAACGTACCAGGTAAATGATACCTATACAATTGATTACAATATCAAGGCTGTTGATGGGTACCGAATTGATTTTGCTAAACACGATGGTGGAAAAAGAATTGTATATCAAGAAGGAAATCGTTATGGTGAGCCAAAGAAGCTAGCCACAATGATTGATATGAATCCAATTCAAAACCAAAATCATGAAGGGTTCTTATATATTACAAACACAATAAATAAGACAGATAGCTTTAGAATTACAGCTACGCCAGATCGATTACATGCAGATGGAGCGAGTTTCTCAACACTTATTATCGAGCCACTTGATTATCAAGGAAACTTCTTGTCTCACTCTAACTTAGAGATTGTTGCTTCTAAAGGATTTGTTTCTAGACATGTATCAAGAGATGCAGTTGAAGCGCAAAAACGTTCAGGGCAATATCTATATCAATACCATGCTCCATATATCCAAGCAAAACGCGCAGGTGAGATTGTAGAAGATTATATTTGGATCACAGACAAAGATAATAATATCGGCGTTTGTTACAAGATATTATTAAGCCCTGTATCAAAACCAGATAAGGTTCAATTAACTCAGAGAGAGAAGAACTTGTTAACTGCAAAAACAAAGATCATTAACTACCTCCTTATGTATGAGGGAGTAGAAAGATATGAAGATGAAGTGCTTTTCTCTATCTTAGATTTTAATCAAGATGGTCGCGTTACGATGGACGAGATTTTAGTCTTAGAAACAAATCAAAAAGATAATGGACTGACTGTTATCTTAAACAAGTTGAAAGAATGGGAGGATACAAACCATGCAGCTGCAACCTCATAAAGACCTTGTTCGTAGTGGTCAAAGAAACCGCGGGTATGCTATTCGTATTGGTAATAAGGTTCCTAAGAATAGTACAAACCTTGCGTATGTACAATCAAAATCTGTATCACCCGAGGAGAACATCTTATTAGAAGATGTTTCTTCTCAAATTAAAGAAAACGGATTATCTAATTTCATAGAGAAAGATTACATGGTTTATCCAAACAATAAATTCTTATTAGAAACAGAATCCGGACAAGCTATTTTTCCTACTGATGCAGTCTATGTAACAGATGAATTTACTATTCGAAAGAACCGTCAAGATACTCCAAAACCAGTATTTTATGAGATGGAGTTAAAAGGACGTTTCGATGCAAGAACTGCTCAGGTTATTCCTTATCTGGGTGGCTTTTCTTCTGAAACTGAACAAGAAGCTATACCTCTAGAAGAGGTTGTACTAGATAAAAGAAATGACCTAGTTTATGTAGGGAATAGTATTCGTATTGAAGCAAACGGTGGACCATTACAAGAGGATGATATGTACAAGGTTCAATTAATTCGTGAAGATAATTTCATATACCGTATTGTTGTATTTACAAATTTCCGTAACAACAAAGATGTTACATACAAAGTAGTGTACCCTAACTACAGAAGTGACATTAAACAGAGTGAATTAAAAGAAGAAGTTCTTAATGCATATCCATTTTTCAAACAAGTAACAATGGATGAGTTTGAAGACATTGTTACTGATATGGAATCCGATCCAGACAAATACAAACACTTGAAAGTATACGCAATTGAAGAGAAGGGGAATGATTTTTCTTTCTACGCAACATCTGACGTTATGATTGCTAATTATCAAACACGTACACCTCAATTGTTTAAACATCGCGTCGAAGCTAAATTAAAAACAAAACTAAGTGAAACAAACCCAGGCAAGATGAACATTGGTTTTAGTTTTGTTCAATCGGTAGTGAATGTTGAAAACCTATCCTCAATTGGTAAGGCGATTAATGAACACCTGTCTCTTCCGAAGTACGTAGAATTACAAAACCCACATCCAACAGCAGTCGATCTCTTGAAAAAAGATGTTCGATATTGGGCAGTTAATCTTGATATGCCAGACCATCATTATGAGGATTATGATTTGCTTGTTATAACTGGTTACGGTAAGGCTGACTTGTCTATGTTTAAAGACAAGTTTGAGCATTACTTAAAGAATGGCGGTACGATCTGGGTAGATAATGCTGGTAGCGGAATCAATATTCTTGATTTCAAAACGAGCAAAGGGAATACATTCATTTCTGATATTGGGTTCTCGTCAAGCAGCAATGAATTTGGAGTTAAAGAAATTAAAAAAGACTCTCCATATATTAGCCGTTTGTTACCGATTCAAAACGTTGGGGCTTTAGGTTATGCGGATATTTCTCCTGCTATCTTATTTGGACAAGATGAAGTGAGTACGCAATGGGATACAATCGTAAAACACTTAAATGGTGGGCCTTCTATTATTAAGAAGACATTGTTTGATAAAGGTACTGTTCTTGTTTCTAACTGTGGAATATTTAGAGCTTTTTACCATAATCAGAAAGAGAGTGTAAACCTTGTTTTAAACTCAATCCTTTACCATTCAGAAGAACAATGGGTGTTTACTCCTTGGAGAAATGACTTTGTGTATCATCGAGATAATTTATTTGCTCAGGAATACAAAGTAAATAACACGGATGTTTATATTAATGACAGAAGTGATTACAACGCAAACCAAATTGTAGCTAAAAAAATCCTTTATAAGAATTGTAAAGAGTATGTGAAAATCTATTGCAAACCTTGGTTCTATAATGCTACAGGAGTGTATGAACATGCTGTAGATGGTGATAAGTCCATTCCTATTAACAACAGTGGATTTGAAAGCGGTCAGGTGGATGCAGGTGGACAACCTGTTACATCTTGGACAGCAGATACAGTAAATGCAATACCTTCATGGAATACAAAGAAGTTAGCTGGTCAAACCGTAACTTTCACACACGATTCTACAAAAAGTTTATTTGGTGTTCGTCAGGTATCCTTAGACTCTTCAAATGGAACAACGGGTGCTCAAGCCTTTTGGGAAAGTGAAGACATCTATGTATCTATTGATGATTATAAAGCGACTGTGTGGGCAACCATTGATCAGGTGCGAGGAATTACAACGGATGGTGTGAAAATCGGTATCTATAATTTACAGGGTGAAAAAATCTCTTCTTCAATTTCTATTACAGGGAAGAAAGATTGGGTTAAACTCGAAACGATCTTCCATATCGATAAACCTCAAAATATTAAGATTCGCATAGGCTTTGTAGATGGTAATGGATTCGGTAAAGCAAGTTTTGATGATGTCACATTAGATACAATTGGAGCGGTTAGAGGTGTTGCACAGAATGAAGGAGAAAAGGCTCTCTATGCATTCAGTATTAAACCAAATGCTACAACGATTGATATTGAAGCAGAAGGATTTGGAAATGCAGATATCACTAGGGCAACACCAGAAGTTCCATTCACATATACGATTATGCCATTTATCCATCAATGGATTTCTTTCGGTGTAGATGCAGGAACAGGACTAGAATATGGTCGTTATGAACGAATGTATGGGCCACCAGTTTCTTATTCTAAATCAATTCGTAAAACAGAAGGCTTAAAGAATTTAGGATACTTACATACGCTACTTCCTCCAGTGCCGAGTGGGAAAGAATGGTACGACAAGAACAAAATCTTCTACAAGATTGCACTTGGTTCAGAGAGTTTAGAAGAAAACAACTTAGTTAACCTAAAACTATTTGACCGTAAAACAGGCATGGAATGGTTCTATAGTGGAGATCTTGTTATTGGCCATAAAGATATTTTCTGGGCAACAGATAAACCAAGCTTTGTTCTTCATGCTGAAACTGGTTTTGAAACAATAAGAGCTTCTAAAAGGAACTTTGGATTGAAGTTAATTGATGACCGCCGTATCTACAGTGAACTTCCCCAGACAAAGGATGCTAAAGAAAACTGGTATTTAAGAATTCATAACGGACAATTCATTAAAGATGATCTTGGATATAAAGAGTGGTCAGAATTACATGTTAGTAAAAATCCTGATGTAATGAACCAGTACAAAGAGCGAGTTATGAAAAAAGAGAAGTATCAGGTTAACGAATACGCTTCTCAAATCTTTAATCCTTCTATTGGAATCATGACAGTAGAAAATGAAATGGAATACATGACTCCTTCAACAGTGAAAGTACCTCACAACAATCTGTTCGTAAGCCAAGGCTTTGTAGAAAAAGAACAACTTTTAGTTGAGGGCTTAGCGAATTCAGCCGGAACATTATTCCGAGCTAAACAAAAAGACTGGATTCGTAATGACAAGGTTCATATTTTTATCGATGCTGCAAATAACGGAAACATGGTGGAGATCTTCGAAGAATACCCATTCGAGATTAACCATGATGAAGGCACTATTTTCTTCCCAGGTAAAAATATAACAGGTAAAGTATACGCTACTTACGAGTACCGTAATTTCCGCTTGTATAAGAGAATCTACAAAAACACAAAAATGTCCGATGATTTATTAGAAAACAAACGTGTTGATCCAGTTACGAAAGAAGTAATCATGTATGGTTCGAAAGAAAACTGGTTAATCCAACCGGTACCAGTTCTAAAAACTACTAAAGGCAAAGCGACATCAGCTAATACAATTCCTGCTACAAATTATCGAATCG
Source organism: Bacillus sp. Root131 (assembly GCF_001429475.1). NCBI lineage: Bacteria > Bacillati > Bacillota > Bacilli > Caryophanales > Bacillaceae > Bacillus > Bacillus sp. Root131. The sequence continues at coordinate 143,344 of NZ_LMJQ01000041.1, read as the reverse complement.
ATTATGAAAAAGGGAAAGTAGTCTTTAAATTTGAACCAGTTGGTCCTGTATATGCAGATTATGGCTATTTCGAAAACCAAGAGCTATCAGCAAATGATTATGATATCCAAAATGGAATCTTCTTCTTAAAAGAAAACATTTCATTTAAAGATGATTTATTTGCTAAGTATTCTTATTTTGATAACTTCTACGAATACAAAGGCTTCTACAGTGAAACTCTTCGGACATTTCTTCATTTAGACCTCAATCCATCAGTTGGACATTACTCAACTCTTCCGATGACAACTTATGTAAATGGTGTTCAAAAGGTAGAGTATAAGAAAGTTCCATCTTCAAAGCTTCTTAATAAACTCATCCACATTTACATCGTTCCGGATTCTGAAAATGGAAACTCAATTCGTCACTGCTTCAGTAGAGAAGAGTGGAGAAATATTCAACAGTCGAACCCTATGTACTTGCTACTTGCCAAAGTTCAAGTCAGAGAGCATACAAGTGTTAAAGATGTAGTTGTTATGGATGCACGTACTCGCGGTGGTGGTATCTCTGAATCGCTATCAACTAAAACGATCGATGAGAGAGTGCAAGGAAGACAACGTTATTGGGACATTGGCAACTGGGATGGAAAAGCATTTTACCGAAATGGTGTCTTAATTGTCGCACTACCAAAGTCTATTCTTACTGAATACGGTGGCAGCTTATCTGAAGAATATGTAAAAGAAGTTATCGACAAGCACGTTGCTTATGGAACGTACTGCATTATTGAATGGGAGTGATTGGTGTGAATTATCCATTAGGAGTGTTCCAGTACTACGACAAGGAGACTGATACAACCCACTTACAGTGGAGTTATGTTGATGATCCGAATCTTACTCATTTTGAAGTTGAAATCTATGACCAAAACTTACGCAAATGGGTGAAGTGCGATGGGCGAAACGGCATCATAGAAAAACAACCGAAAATAGGAAGTAACTATTAACCAATGGGGCGGATAATTCCGTCCCGTTTTTTATAGCAAAAGTATTTTGTAATGGTTATAAAAGAAACATATTAAAGACAAAGTAGGTGAATGTATGGAAAAGGAATTGATTTTCCCTGTGCCTTTTTCTGAGTTTGTCCGTAAAAAGGATGCAGAGTATGATGGAGATCCTAATGGTGATTACGTCATGTCTGAAGATGTTAATGAACTGCAGGAATCTATTGAACAGATAGAACGCGTCATTAACTTTAAAGAGCTAGGAAACACAGTCTCAGGTGAACTTAATAAAAAAGTAGATAAGGCAGCCATATCTGATTTTGGTAGCCCGTTATTCGTTGGTTATAGAGGTGCATCTATTAACACATATGATTCTATCGAAAAACGAATCAATGCTTTTAGTTACATTCCTCATGTCATGATTAATAAAGAAGAATCTACTAACTTTAATTTCTTTGTAGATGAAGTTAAGAAGAGCGGAACGCTGCTATATGGTATTATCAATTACCCTAATGTTGTTTTAAATAACATTGAAGCTGATATAACATGGTTCGAATCTAAAGGTTTTCATGGAATCTTACTATCTAATTTTGGATTTGAAAATGGATGGAACAGATCGCAACAAAACCAAATTCTTCAATACATTCATGCAAAAGGAATGTCAGCTGTTATTACAGGTGAAATAGAAACCACGTTATTTAATAAACCTCATAAAAATAACCCTCAACAAGCAGACCTTAAAACATCAAAAGAGGACATCTACCTAGCGCAAGATGTTTTCGTTTTAAATGGTGCTAAAAACAATCCTATCGTAATTCCTTCCGTTGTTTTCAATTTAAACAAAGCCCAAAAAGAAAGAGGAATTCAGATCTTCGTTGAAGATACAGCAGATGCAAGTAATGATAACAATAAGCTTTATTTATATGGAAAAATGTTATCTACACTGTATAACTTAGATGGATATAGTCTCGCTCCTCAGAGTCGATACGCTTTAAATGAGAAGGTAGAAAGATATCTTCATGGTTTTGAGCTAGGGAAATGGAAGACTCAGAATCCAGTTTATGTAGAAGAAACAACTGCTACATCTCGTTCTTTTTCTAAGGGAAGCATTGTGTTCGATAAAGTAAAAAACGAATGTTACATAAAAGGAGTAGGGTTAAACCCATCAATCTATACATGGCAAGATAAACAAATCCCTGGTAAAGCAATTGATTTTGCTAGTGCTATTTATGGTTCTGAAGGTATTGAAACTCTTGTCGATGCAATTAATGACAATAATCATCTAATTCATTATTCGAAAATTGATGGATTGACTGGAAGTGGAGCAACTCCAGATTCAATCAAGGATACAGTTATTAGGGCAATCAATAACTCTCCTGCAGCTGTAGCCAAGAATGGTCCTGGTGGCTATGATGAAATGGCTGGTAATGACTTCTTGCATGGAGGAGTTATTGACTATATTGATGCAGGATCTATTAAGTCTGGGATACTTAATATCGACCATATTAAAACAAACATCATTGAAGCGATTAATGCTTATATTGGTACAGCCAAAATCAATACTGCTGTTATTGGCGAACTATCTGCAGAACATATCGCAGCCAATGTTATCGATGCAATCAATATTTACGCTTCAAACATTTCTGTTGGTTCAGCTTTGATCGATAATGCTGTTATTGGTGAATTATCAGCAGAGCATATTAAAGGGGCAGTTATTGAAGCTGTAAACTTGTATGCAGGAGAAGCTGTAATTGATTCTGCAAAGATTAGTCAACTTGACGCCGAACATATCAAAGCAAGTGTGATTGAAGCAATTAATGCCTCAATTGAAACTGCTGTAATTGACTCTGCAAAGATTGGTACCTTAACTGCAAGTCATATTAAAGGAATGGTTGTTGAGGCTATTAACCTTTATGCAGGACAAGCTAAAATCGATGCCGCTCAGATTGGTGCTTTAAAAGCTGAAAACATTTCAGCAGGGCTAATTGAGGCCTTAGAAATCTCAGCAGGAAGTGCGAACTTCGATAGATTACAAGCTTCTGTAATTGAAGCGATTAATGCCAGTATCGAACATGCTTTTATTGATGGAGCTATTATTGGTGAAGGTACAGTTGACTCTGCTCAAATCGCAGATGGTAGTATCACAGATGCAAAGATTGTTAGCTTAGTAGCGAATAAAATTGTTGCAGGTACTATTGATACTGGACAAGTTACCCTACAAGGAACAAATGGTCATTTAAGAATTACAGGTAATAGATTACAAGTTTTTGATAATCAAAAAACACCTGTTGAGCGTGTGTCTATTGGTGATGTTAATGCCGATGGATCCCTGTATGGATTACGCGTTCGTGGTGCTGATGGGGTAACTGTTCTGTACGATGAAAAGGGTGTTTACTCAGAAGGTATTACGGATGGTGCTATTACAAATCCAAAAATCCAAGAAGGCGCAGTCGATGGTGGGAAACACATTGCAGTCAATACAGTAACTGCTGATAAGCTGGTGGCTGAATCTATTACCGCAAGAGAGTTAGCGGCGAAATCTGTTAATGCTAATCACTTACAAACAAACTCTATTGTTGCGGGTAGTGGGGTTATTGGAAAAGGTGCTATTGGTGAGGCTGAAATCGCACAAGCTAGTATCACAGATGCCCATATCAAAACATTAAGTGCTAACAAAGTAACTGCTGGTTCTATCCAGATGACGAGTAGAAACTTAGTATCGAATGCAACACTTAGAAAAGGGACAATAGATTGGACTCTTGACTCAACTTTTAGTACATATGAAGTGAGTGAAATTGTTCGTTTAAATACAACAAATAGTCTTCATTTGTTTACCACTGGAAAACCTCTACAAAATTCAAGTGCGTATTCCAAGTTTGTTCCCGCAAGTGCAGGAGAAAACTACTCTGCTTCTGTATATGTCCTCACAAAAAACCTCTCCGGTTATGATGGCGGTCATCCTAGAGTTGAAATCGAATACCACAATGACTCCGCTCGTATCATATCAAAAACCACCACATCTATACTAACAGGAAATGATATATGGCAACGTATTAGTGTTACAGAAACTGCTCCTGCAGGAACGACAAGAGTTCGTTTACGAATCTATCATCCTAAAAACGGGGATTCTTATTTCTGTAGACCAATGCTTCAAAAAGGAAATATCGTAACTGAGTGGACTGGTGACGGTTCATTCATGACTGAAGATGGTTTTTACACAGGGGAATTACATGCGGAACAAATAACTACTGGAAAGATTAAAGCTGGTATGGTTCAGATCGGACCAGATACACAGTTTGAACCAGGGTATAGCCCCGGTGAACTTCTTCAAGAAATAGAAAAACGAACTCCTTATCGTGTAGAAATAATAAGTACAAATGGAATGTTCTTTAAACAAGGTGTTGTTTCAACGACATTAAAGGCTCAAGTGTATAAAGGATCTTCCGACGTAACAAGCCAGTTACAAAACAATCAGTTTCTATGGAGAAGAGTAGATAAAGATGGTAATGAGGATATTCCTTGGAATCAATCACATGCAGGTTTAAAAGAAGTACCAATTACCAGACAGGATTTAAAACAAAGAGCAACATTCCTTTGCCAGATTATTAGCAATTAGGTGTTGCGATTCTAAGATGTAATAGATTACTTTGATTGGGTAAAACAAAGTAGTCTATTACTTTTTTTAATAAAACATAAATCAGAAAGAAGGGAACAATATGGAAGTATTAGCAACTGGGCACATATCACTTGTTGATATTAACGATGCAATTGTATCAGATGTACCGCCCGCTGACCCTTCATTAGGAGCACTTTGGATTGACACAACTAAAGACCCTAATACATTAAATAGTTGGGACGGAACTAATTGGGTTGAGCAATCATTATCTATTTCCTCATTAGATCCATCATTTTATCAAGACGTAGAAAAACTAAAAGATTTTGCTGATAAAGCAGGAAGTGACGGTATCATTTCTTCAGGCGAAAAGGCAAACATTAAATTAATGCTAATGGAAATCACAGGTGATGTTCTATCTGGACAAACTCTTCCTACTCTTGCAACAATTGATACTGCAAAAGGTGGTCAAGTTTATTTAGCGAGAGCAGAGGCAAGAGCTTCGGGTATTCCGGTAACTCATGCGGATTATACAGCTTTTGAAACGGCCTACAGTGATTTGAAAACATATTTAGAGTCATTAACTCCAAAACCTTGGTTAACAGGGGATACAACAATTGATCCTGTTACATGGACGGCTAAATGGGATGCTTACTATGAAAAACTTTCAAGATTAGCAGTAGCAACATCTACATATCTAGCAAACAGCATTAGACCAGGAGAAGACTACAATGGTGTCACTATCAATACTGATAAAGGTATCGTTGTTTTAAGAGGTGATAATCTTTTCAGAACAATTCTGAATGCAACTGAAGGTATTTCTATTGAAAAGAATAATGCAGGTACATGGAACAAAATGTTCTATACAAACCTAGATGGTAAAATTTATGCTCATGGTTTAGTTATTAGTTCTGATTCTACAATTGCTGGAACTGATGCAGCCACAATCAAAGATAATGCTGCAAAAGGTAAGGCGGGTATTGATGAATTAACAAGTGACTTAAAGGTTACTCCAGTGGAAAAAGCACAACTAAGCCGAGAGTGGGAAGCTATTAAAGCAGAATATACACAAGTGTTAGCACAAGCAACTTCTCTTGGCGTTGCTACCTCTACTTACACGACATCTTATACAAATCTAGATGGCGTTACTCCGAAAATAGCAGCCGAAGTATTAGCTACTATGATAACCACTTATACATTCGCTTCAGCATCTGCGAGAGATGCATTTAGAACAAAGATAAACTCTTATTTTGCTGAGTCTGAAAAGATTAAAAAAGCAATTAACGATGCAATTAATAACTCAGCAAATAATGCTAATAACAAAATCGACAATTTAAAAGTCGGTGGACAGAACATCGTTAGAAAAAAACAAGTAGTTCCTATCAATGCAGTATCTTCATCATTTGATGATCCTACAAATACATGGACTCTTACGATTAATGATGGTGCTGGTGGATCATGGGGAGCAGGTGTGCGAATCACTGACAAGTTTTCTGTTATCCCTATTGGGAGTTGGTACACAGTTAGTTTCGACGTGTATTCACCTGTGGATGTAACATGGAGTAATGATACAAATAACTTCCCAATTGGTACATCATCTGGCACGAATGATAACGACGATGTAGCGCTAAGAAAGAATTCTGGTAGAAATATAAAAGCGAATACATGGACTAAATGTTGGTTCTCTTATAAAAACAAAGATAATTCAACTACAGAGTTATACGACCAATCTAATATTGGAGTGATTAATAACACTGGTGCTCCTCTTACATTTAAAATCAGAAACGTAAAAGGGGAGCTAGGTAGTGTAGCAACTGACTTCTCTTTATCCCAAGCTGACATTGATGATTCAATTGCTAAGGTACAGGATAACCTTGATAAGCTTTCTGTAGGTGGTAAGAACCTATTATTAGAATCCAATATGGACTTCTCAACAACAGATTACCTTATTAAGATGTATAGTTTGTCCGAGGATTGGATTACTGGACAAGAGTACACTTTTGTTATCAAAGGAACTGTTCCTGCAGGACAAAAATTTGGTATATGGCAAAATGGTGGTTCAAATAAAGTAGGGGAAGCCACAACAACATATGTGAATGGAGTAACTTATGTAACTTTCAAAGCAATAGCTACAACAACTGGTAATGAAAGAAAACTAAGTTTATATAACTACCCTCAAAATACCACACTATCCACTGTAGATTGGGTTGCCCTATACAAAGGAAATAAGCCAATGGACTGGTCTCCTGCTCCGGAAGATATTGAAAATACAATTCTCGGACAACTCAACAGTGGTAATAACTTATTTAGAAATTCTGGAGATTTCAGAAATCTAAATGGTTGGGCATTGAATGGTGGTACATCTCTAAACATTGTTCAAAAGGATGGCTTCTCTGTATTAGAAGCAGTCGGTTCTATCCTTTCTAATAATACAGTAAATGTCCCTGTAATTAAGGGAGGAACAGAGTATGTATACACTACAGAAATTATGTTTAGTGAAGATACAGCAATAGCTAGCACAACCCCAATGCACTTTTGGTTCTTTGATACAGGCGGAAACAACAATGCAATAGAAAGAAGTTCATTGATTTCTAGTGATACCATTGCTAAGGCAAACACTTGGACACGAATCTCGATACTCTTCAAGACAAAACCTACTATAACTTCAGCAGCTTATTTCAAAGCCTTTATCTATGGTGCTCAATTAACAGCTACTAATAAGTACTGGGTTAAAAATGTTATGTTTTCTGAGGCGAACAGAATTGTTAACTGGTCTCCATCGACTCTTGATGTTTTAGATATGATCACAGATATACAAGTTGGTGGAAACAATATAATTCCAAACTCTTTATTTAAAACAATGGGTAAATGGAGAGCTTTTGGTACTTCTGGCGGAACAAAAACAGTAGGTGTAGATGTTGATTTAGCAGGGTTTGGAACTGGTTTTCAATTTGAGTCAGCCGTGAATGGTGAATATGGTCTTGCATTAGACAGTGTTAAGGTTACTGTAGGAGAAACTTACACACTTTCAGCTTGGTTTAAATTAACTAAAACTGGTGCTATTAAGATGCAAGAAGGAAACTCGAATGTGAAATGGACGTATACAAAGGCTCAACCAGAAGTGGGGAAATGGGTTCGTGTAGTTCATACATTCGTTGCAAAAGAAAGTACATTAAGTGTTTATGCTGGAGCAGACTCATCATCAGTAGCGACTGCAGGATTTGTTACTGGATTCCAATTAGAAAGAGGAAATAAAGTAACAGACTGGAGCTTAGCTACTCAAGACATTAATGATTTAATCGATGCAGCAAATAAAAGATATGACGATATGAAAGTCGGCGGTACTCAAATGCTGACTGGAACAGACTTCAAAGATGCTTCAGGTTGGAATCGTTGGGGGAGCATTGGAACTATTGGTCATTACGCGCAACCACAATTACCGACAGGAAAATCGTTATTTATGGAAACTAGAACCGGACAAACACAACTACCAGTTCCCTTAGGTACTAAAGTCGGGATGACAAGTGATGGGAGAAAGTTTGCTGTTAAAAGCGGACGAGAGTACACACTTTCTATGAACGTAGCCACAAGCGAACTGGGTGACATATTGGATTACATGTACTTAATGTATACAGTAGCTGGTGGTAACCGTCGTTTAGCTGATATTAAAACAACCAACTTCCCAAAATTCGCACCAATTGCTGAAGGAAGTTTAACAAACTATTATAGTGTTAAACTAACGTTTACAGCTGACCGTGACGACGACAATGCGTACATCTTAATTGGCGGTAGCACAACACGAGAGTTAACAGGTTCTAATGGTTATGCGTGGATTCGTGTTAACTCATTAAAAATCGAAGAGGGTAACATTGCTACATCTTGGGAGTTAGCTCCAGCAGATATCGATAAAGCTATTGCAGATACAGATAAAAAAGCTCAGGATGCAGCAAACAATGCAAATAACGCACTGAAGCAAGGTCAGGTAGTTGTAAATTCAACATTCTCTAACTGGACTCAAGCATTCCCTGCTGGGCTTGGTTCGTGGAGTGGTTCATCAGTTTCAAAAGAAACAACTCTAACAAGAACTGGAAGTGCAATGAGATTTGATGTTCCATCAGATACTGCACAGATAGGGGCACAAATTACAACAGGTTTCTTCATTCCTAACCTTCCAAACAACAAGTATTATGTGGTTGAGTTAGACTTTATGTTAGTAAGTGGATCAATAACAGGAGCATGTGTCTTGTTAGATTGGAATAGTATGAGTCCTTCTAGGGCATCAATTCACCTATCAGATGTGGTACCTACTCCAACTCTAGGTAAATGGTATACAGTTCGAGCAGTTATGAAAAGACCAACAGACAACCTATCTGGTTATTCAGCTATGGGGGGTTTTTTACTTGCTAACTATGTAGGTTCAACTACAAACAAAATTAAGAATTTAATCTTTGACCGACTTGTTTTCAGAGAGCCTACTCAGCAAGAAATAGATGCTTATGAAATCACTACTATTGAAAACGGAGTAACTGTTATTGATGGTGGAAAACTTAAAACGAATTCTGTAAAAGCAGAATCCGTGGATGCAAGACGCTTAAGAGTAACGAACAATAGCGGTACTGTTACATTAGAGATTACCGATACAGGGGAAGTAACTGTTAACGGTAAGGTTTCTATTAATAGTAGCTCAATGTTTGCTCCAGGATATGACCCGTCAAAAAATGCTGGTGGTCGCAACATTCTTTTAAACTCTCGCTTCGCTACTGCAGATGCAACAAACTGGAATAACTGGGGGTCTCCTTCTGTAAGACAAATCGAGGATATTACTGACTTGCCTGGTTTTGATAAAGCAGTTAAATTAACAACGACAGCAAACAACCAAGGCCTTAGCCAAAGTGTGCCCGTTGTTACTGGTCAAACTTACACCGTTTCTTGTTATGCTAAATCAGCATCAGGACAACCAGTTCTACAGATATATGACGGTGTAGGTTATCCTTCTGTATCGATGAAATCAGAACATGTTGGTAAAAACCAATGGGCTAAGTTATTCTTGACGTTCCCTGCTAAAACTAGCACAGCACGAGTAGAGTTTGGTAAAACTGGTGGAGGAACATTAGGTACTTACTGGTTCACTGGTATTAAATTAGAAGAGGGAGACAAGACAACAGGTTGGACTCCTGCTGGTGAAGATGCTGATGGGTTGATCGGAAAAGTAGTAACTCCAAATGGAGATATTAAAGCACTTGATATTGCTTCTTCTATGTCTATCACACCAGGAGCGATTGATGCAGTAAGTAAATACATCAACTTAAAAGGTAAAGTTACCTTCTCTGATTTTGCTTCTGGATGGGCACTTGATTCAAAAGGAAATAAGATTAGTAACTCTGATCAACCAGGTTATGATCCAGCAAATCCACTTTATCTAGATATGGATGGAAACTACAGACCATTATCAGATGAAAAGAATTTCATGTCGAACCTATTTACCAAAGATGACACAACTGGAGTCACAGTTATCGATGGTAACTATATTAAGACAGGAACAATTCAAGCAAAATACGCAAACTTTAGAGATGTTCAAGTATACAATGATTCAGGTCAACAGACTTTCCGTATCGACACGAACGGTAACCTATCTACATCTGGTACCTCTCAATCTATTGGATACGAAAGACAGAAAAAAGGTTGGAAGATCGATGCTGATGGTTCTGCTGAATTCAATGCTGCTACATTCCGTGGAGACATTGAATTGGGGTATTATAACGCACCAACGGATACTTTCGTCGTTACTGGTGGTCTATTAAGTAATATTGGCGGAACTGGTAAGGATTTAAGATTCTGGGCAGGTCCAAATAAATCTACTGCTCCATTTAAAGTTTTCTCAGATGGTACTTTAGAAGCGACTAAAGGATACTTCACAGGAACTTTCTCTGGTGAAGTAGTCGTAGGGAATATCTCAATCAGAGATACTGCAACAAAAGGAGATGCGAAAATTATCCTTACTGATGATTCTAAGATCCAGAAAGTGGTTCTAGGTGAGTCAGTAGTAGAATTAAATACAAAAACGACTTTCGGTAACTTTTTAACGGTAGATATCACCAATCAAAAACTCGATTTTGGAGCTAACGATTTCGGAATTGATTATAAAAACAATACGATCAAAATGAAAAGCTTCTCTATTAGAGGAACAACAGCTTTAGAATTTGTTTCTGATGGTTCATCTGGTGATGATTTCGTATTTAAAAACGTAACTGGTGATACATCTGTTCGAGTAGATGGTAGTTTTATTGCTAGGGACGATATTGAGATTACGAACGTCTTACGTATGAAAAAGTCTACAGATGCCGGTAATAAAGGTATAGACTATGTATTCATTTAGTAGATAGATAAATTAAGAGAGGAGTAAAATATATGGAGTTATTTTCAGCATTGGCGTCGGGTTCATACCCGACCATGCTTTATACAGTTTATGCAGAACAGACAAGTCGTTCTGCGAATTCAGTTACATATAGCGTTACATGTTGGGCTAGGTTAGATAACCAAACTTACGATTATTTTGGTGCACTTGTTTATCCCAAGATTAATATAGGTGGTACTACTGCTTCTTTTGCTGCTTTAGGTACATTCCCAAAAGGAGCAGGAGCTAAATTTAGCACAATCAGCGTAACTGTATCTGGAATATCAGCAGCAACATCTAGCTTGTCATACACATTCTCAGCAACGTCACAACTTGGTGGAACATCAAGTAGTACAACAGGTTATGTTGGAGGTAAATCAGGAACCGTACCTGTTTCCGTTTATGCTACGACTCCTTCATTAGGTGGTACAATTACCATCAAGGATGGTTCGACAGTAGTTTCCTCTTATTATAGAGAGAACCTTGGAACAGGCTCCTTTAATATTAGCTGGCCAAGTGCTACGGGAGCAAACGGAACTCTTGTCTATGAACTACAAAGAAGTATCAATGGACAAAACTGGACTATCGTGAATAGCGCTATAAGCGGTACATCTATTAATGATGCTCCAGGAGCAGGTGCAAGCTCTGTTCGATATGCTGTGTTGGCAAAGAATAGGGTAGGAACAGACGAAATGATGTCTGGGTTTATTTACTCTCCAACAGTAAATAAAAATGAGTTAAAATCACCGTCATTAACTTCTAGTGCTAATGTTACCTACAATACAAGAACCTTTGTCGTAACACTTGGAGCCGCTTCTGACAATTTGGGTTCTTCAATAAGTTACACCATTAGTGGGATATCAAGTAAGTACACAACTATTAATGGAACTACTAGTGTTCCACCAGGGAACATTACAATCAATGCAAACAATGGTACAGGCGGTACTTATATGACGCTGGCCAATCTAAAGGCGGCAGCACTAAATGGGGCTGCCCATTCAGATACAAACCCCTACAAAGGAACCATTGATTTACAGGTAACCGCTACAAATGGTAAAGGTTCATCAAAAACCGAAACAGTAGCTATTCCGATTAATTTAGGAATAGATGCCCCTGTAAATGGAACCCCTAGTGTTTCTATAGCTGCTGCTTCGTACTACACGATAAATTCAGTTAACTACATTTTTCCTGAATACAAGCCCGTTTCACTGTCAATTCCAGGAGCAATCAAAGATATGCTCGGACGAAATTGTAGTTACGACATAGTTATGGTAGAAGGAAACAGTCAAGCCATTATTAAAAATACAGGTATTGTTACTGCTGCGACTACAGCGACCGTTAACCATGTAGAATCTGGTTTGCTAACTAGTAAGAAAAACGTTTCTTTCTATGTAAGAGCACAAGCATTAGGAAACGAAGGAAAGTCTTCTGCAGAAACCCCAAAAGTAGATCTTCACTACTATAAAAAACCAAGTGTTACTTCTAGTGACTTATCTCGTATCGTTGGTAAAGCAACCTTCAAAGTGAATATCACCCCTAACACTTCATTAACAGGATCTACAAATACCTCAACAATGCCATCAGGATATACAAAAGGAACTTCAACTATAACTTCCGGAGTAGAGTCTTACACAGTAACAAGTAGTACAACTCTTGCTGATTCGTATACTGCGACAATTTCTGTTGTAGTTCGTGATTCAATAGGTTACATATTAAGTGGTTCGAATGACGTTACCCTAAAAGTTACTATTCCTACATTTACACCTGCATTATCTATCCGTGAAAGAGGGGTGGGTATTAATGGTTTTGCTGGAACGACTGAAAAACTTTATGTTGGTGGTAACGTAAAACTTACTGGAAACTTAATTGTCGGTGGAATAATTGACATGGGTAATACGAACATCGAAAACGTAAATCATATTACAATCACTGATCCAGGTGGTGGAGAAGGACTAGAATGGAAAGATCCTACAAACAACTGGAAGATTGTAGTTGCTCCAGACAACCTCGGAAATGCTACAGGTGATTTACAGTTTGCACGAAATGGTGTAAGAAGAGCAACAGTAAGAGCGAATGGCGAAGTTGCAGCAGTAGGTGGTTTTGCTACAACCAATCCTAGTAATACTGCAGCATCAGTTTCGTTAAACTTCCTTAACAATATCGCAAGACTTCGTACTGGCGGAACAGGTGCTGGTGCAGATAATGGATTTGAAATACATGGAACAGGCGATATTGTTAGGTGGAAAGTAGACGGTGCAGGAAACGTATCGAACTACGGAGACCTAAGAGTGTACAACGGTAAGCAAATTCAATTCATGAATAGCTCAGGTATGGCAATGGACGGATACGGGAACATAAAACCTAGGGATCCTGCAAGTCATGCACCAGGTGCAAGTTGGTGGGTTTCAGATGTAAAAGGTACCCAAATAATCAGGGTTAACACGGGTAGTACTGGTGGTTTTGGGGAAATGATAGGTAGGCCATTTACACAAGTAACAGCATTTACAAATGGGTGGCAGGACTATGGTTCATTCGGTCCAGTAGCATATACAAAAGATGCAGCAGGTTTTGTTGTACTACAGGGATTACTAAGAGGTAATAGTGGTACTAGTGGATCTGCATTCCAATTACCTGCTGGATTCAGACCAAGTACAACACGTATATTTAGCGCCGTTAATGGTGTTAACGGTCATTCTCGTATAGATATAAATGCAGATGGAACCGTTGTAATGCAAGGTGGTGCCCCTGATTTCTGTTCTCTAAATGGAATTAGGTTTCTAGCCGCATAATAAAGGAGGAGTCGTTATGGAAAATATAGGAAATATTACAATCGTAGGAGAATTAGAAGACGTAGAAGAGCCTATCGAAGAACCTATCTTTATAGAGGTAGAAAATCCGTGTTGGGAGATAGATGAAAAAGGTTATGTGATTGACCATTACTTAATGTCAGATAGTGAAATAGAAAAAGCCTTATCTGAAGGAAGAAGAATTCTTAAGTCCTGTTGGAAAGAAAGCTTCTACAGACCTCGATTCGATGAAGTCTTAAATGATTGGGTCGAGGACGAGGATGTGGAAGTGGTCTTGACCCTCGTTAAGGAAAATAAATTTAATGAGCTAAACGATGCATGCAACAAAGATATTTTAGGTTATTTTGACGCTTCTGTTGGTTCGGAGACATACTCATTTTCTTTTGATGAAGAAGCACAATCTAATTTTATTGGTAGCTTAGCATTATTTAACGAAGGGCTTATGACAGAAGTTGAATGGACTGCATGGAAAGGTGATAAAACTCATAGAGTTACTTTAAGTAAAGAACAATTTCTTAATGTAGCATTTTTAGCATATCGAGAAAAGGATGCTAAGATATCTAAGCTAAGAAATGTACTACAACCAAGAATCGAAGCATGTACAACCATAGAAGAAGTACAAGCTATCCAGTGGGATGAAAAACCAACACAACTAGCTTGATATTTTAGTAAGTAGTCCATATGATGTGTTCAGCAAATAACATGTTCCAAATGTTCAATAGGAGGAAAAACAAAAATGAATCAACAAGGGAATACAACAAACTTAGATGTGAATCTATTAATCAAAGAATATGAAGCTACAATTACTACGTTAATTAGTGAAAATGTTAAGTACAAAACACTTCTAAAACAAAAAGCTATTGAAGAACAGCAACGTCAGGAAGAAATGATGCGACATGCCGCACCACCGGCACCATCTGCTGTTCCAACAGAAGAAATAGTAGAAGCAGAGGTCGTAGCGTAACAATAACGGATTATATATTGACTGGTTATATACGAATGGTTACGTTCATGAGGGAGCAAAAGCTCCCTCATATTTTATTTTGGAGGTGTTTTTCTGTATGACACAGGTACGAATTCGTTTTATTACAAGAGACGAGAAATCTCCCTGGGTTTATATTCAAGAAGAGATCAGACAGGAAACTCCAAAAGCAAATGCATTCCAAGTAAAAGCCGAACCTGTTACAAGACGAAATTCTAAGACAAATCAATACGGACGTTTTCGTTACAGTGAAATGCAATATGGAAGAATTGAAGCAATCTTAGCTTCTGCTTTAGAGATAAGTAAATCTCCTATAAGAATAAGAAACCAAAATGGAGAATGGATTTATATTCAGCAAACAACTATCGACGGCGCTTGTCCTTCTATTCGGATACGAAACCGAAATAGTGAGCAAGTAGGTCCTTGGGTTTATATCCAACATAAGGAGGTGTAGATATGGAGTATTTACACAATTATTTATCGGTTCTGCCTGATTACGACCGTAAAGAAGTAGAACAGTTAGTACAAGAAAATATGGATTTGTTCGATGTAAAAGTTATAACAAAAGAAGAGTTCGAAGCACTTATTCAACAACTTGCAAATAGACAAGAAAAGGTTACAACTCTTACACCAACTGATGAAAAAGTTGATGCCGAACATTTTAATCAGTTGCATTCGAATGTAGCTTTAGATCTAAAGCGACTTTACAACTCGCATCTTATCATTGAGAAAGTAATAGCCAATTACGACAGAATCCTTCGAGGAACATTAGATGATGTAAAGAGGGAAGTGGATTCACTTTCTACTCGTGTTGAGGAATTAAACCTCAAAGCAAAAGGAGAAGATGGACTAGTTGTAAAAACATATGGTTTTGAAGAAAAGGAAAAGAGCTTGTATATGGAAACAGATCGTGACCAATACGCTCACTTATTCTTAGACCGCGACGGTAAATCCTTACCAAGTGCATCACTAAATCGTAGCTTCCATCAACACTACCTATCTCTACCTATTAGAGAAGTAGAGGACGCTCTGCAAAATTCAAATGGAGCAACAACTGCAAAGATTGAAATCATGTATCAAGCACCAAATAGTATTTCAGACAGAAACCATACATTGGAACATGCAATAGATGATTCACTTGAGACGTATTGGGCACAAGCGGTTAAAACAAATGCCCCTGCTTATACAGAAATAACCAAACTATAGAAAGGAGGAAAGTGAATGCCTACTCCCATTTATATCGAACAACATTATTCATTATCTGTATCTGAATTTGAAGGACTATGGGAAATGACATTTATGCACCCATACAATCGACAAGAGCATTTCAGTATCTATCTAGTTGCTCCTAATAGTGACTATGAACATGCTGAACTTGATGACCGACCAATTGTAGAAGCTGGACCAAGATTAACAGAAGTATTAAAACGACTACTGTACAAAATCGAATATTACCCGTACTCTTGGGACTTCGCCGGAAAGAAAATCGTTTCATACGGATACGATTTCGAAACAGACTTTACAGGTACAGGTTTGACCTATATTGACTTAACAGAGATTGCTCTTAAAGAAGTAAATGAATACTACAACTTCTTTTCTGAATTAGAAACAGATGTAGTAGATGAAAGAGAAAAGGTCAGTGGGAAAGGTGTTATGGCCAAACTAAAAATCACATTAGACAAGCCTAAAACCGTAAATCACTTATCCGTTGATTTCTTCACAGAGTATCCAATCGAATTAATGTCATTGATGTATCAAATTGACCAGAATGAAGAATCCACTACTTACGAAATTCCTCTTTCAAAAGCGGTTCAAACAAATGGATCCATTTATCTTCATTTCTCTCCTGTATTTGCAAAGACGTTCTATTTAATCATTAAGCAAGAGTCTTATACATTGTTAGACCAATCAAAGACAGAAGAAGAAGTAATGAAAGCTGAGCTATGGAATCAAGCTTCAACGAGAAGCCAATCTATTTATGAATCTGCAGTTGGAGAATATGTAGACCAATTATTATCTTCTAAGTCTGGTATTCAGCTGCATCAAGAAATCTTAGACAGTTACCAAAACACGAATGTGAATCATACGCCAATGTCAGCAGAGCCAATGAATCCATACCGTAGTGATTTTGAACAAGCCAAAAAATCTTTAGATAGCCAACAACGATAGAAAGGAGGATTTAGATGGTTAACAGTTTTGAAAGTGCAAGCAAACCAAAGACAACTTTACTGCAAGGTCAAAGTGCTACAAGCAGTACAACACCTGGGCCACTTCCTCCAATCGTAGAAGGAGTTGGCTCAAGTAACCGTATAAATAGCTCAACAGAATATGTTTATCAGTATGGGGTAAAGAACCTGCAGCTAAATCATTCCTTATATGAACAAGCAGGAATTTTCGTTACAAAACCAATTGAAGTAGAGGGGAATATTGTAGAGGTATCATTATCTACCTTTGAAGACCATCCACTGTTTAATGAGTTAGATGGAATGGCTACAGACCGTGTTACTTCTATTGAATACTACATCTCGTTAGAAGAGAATCCTTCACTTAATGATTGGGTTTCAATTCTTCCAGAAGGTACAAAGAATGTAAAATGCGAAAAGCTTTTCTTCCGTGGTTCAAGTGCAGAACTTCGATTCCATGCAGATATTAGTGATGAAGATAATACGAAAGTATACCGCAACAATATCTTAATGAATAGAAGTGATTGGTACTTTACAGAGAGAGGAGCTGCTATTCAGTTAGCTGTACCTCACGACAATAGTTCAATCTACACAATTGATTATGTACCAAATGCAAACCTATTTGATCCTTGGACAGTTAAGGTAGGAGATCGCTTCTCTAAAAGAGTTCGTAAGGTGGAATCTTTCCCAAATGGAACTGATTCTAACAATACGATTAAACTTTCTAAGTATCCATTTGTTGATTACAAACAAGTGAATAGTGGAGAGAGCTATGATCCGAATACAAGTGAGTATAGACCAATTGATGTATTCCTAACGAATGGAGCTATTGTAGTAGGAGGCGGAAAGACTCAACCAGAATTCTTCCCAATCGCTTACTCAAGTAAAAATGAATTCACAACAAAGAACCGTACAGATTATAAAACTAGCAAAGATGCGTTTTTAAATAAGTACAGTATTGTTCCAGATTCTGCTTATAAGACATTTGAGTATAAGCAAGAGAAGAATAAACTTATCTTCACAGAAAGCTTTAACCGTTCGGATCTTTATTATAACGAAGCAACAAATCATGGTAACGCTACGGTGGTTGTTCACTACGATTATCTAGTGACAAACTTCCGACTAAAAGTTATCTTACGTAAAAACGTAGGTGATGAACTAGTGGTGACGCCAATGGTTGATAGCTATCAATTAAAATTCAAAGTTATGAAGTAGGGAGGTGCAAGGATGAATGCCCCTGTTATTGAATCTAAAATATTAGAGAAACAAAGAGAGTATCTTTTAGAGCAAGCAAAGCTACGATTAAGTAGTTCTGCTACAAAAGAAGAGGTATCTCAATTAGCGGATGAAATCTTTTACAGATATCAATCTTGCATAGGTAAACCTTTATTCCAAGCACAGAAAGTGGTGTATGGAGAATTACCTTTCCTTGAGGATTACTATAGCAACAACAAGGAAATGGAAACAGATTTAGGTATTTTATTCTCAGAACTAAATACCATTGCTACTTACCTGGTGGATTACTTTAATTACTCTCAAAGTGAGAAAGACAGAATCTTAGCTATCGTTCGTGGTATTAATGGAATTGTATCAGACCTTCAAATGTTAACAGAAGAAACAACGCCTAATACGGTTTATTTAAAAGAATCGTTTACGAATTACGATAACGTAGATACTGTTTTAACTCCAGTGGAAAACCGAAGTATGATCCACACACAAGAAGGAGTATTAACTCTTCGCCGTACAAATGCTTTAAATAGAAGCATCGGAAGTAAAGTCCGAACCATAACTGGTAACGGTATTGCAGGGACTTATTATTTGTCTCGTAAAGTTAAATCGGATTCAGAATTCGAAAACTACGAATATGTTTCTTCTCAAATTAAGAACGATGATCCAAAAGCATTAATCGATGGGAACCCCGATACAGTATTTGAATTCGAGATGGTTAACATTCCAGAGAGCTATAAGAAGCAAGTATTCTATTATGATGTTGAATGGGCAAAAGGAAAAGAACATGACGAACTATTACGTGTAAAGATTGTAGTTCAATTACCTAAGAGCGAGACAATCAACTGGATTAATTTAAATCCTTATCATGCTGCAGGTAGCCCAGGTACAGTTAATGTATATTCTATTCGAACATCTAATGATGGTATTGAATACCAAGGTCTTTTCCAAAATGACCAATTTGTATTAAACCAAGAAATCAATAAAACACCTCAAAGCTATAGAGCAGAGGATTTATTTGATGGCAGCGAAAACTTTGCTAAAACTAAATTTTCTGGCCAAGGTGTTTGGAGCTTTCCATCAAGAGAAGCAAAATACATTGAGTTCGTATTAGAGCAACCTAACTCCTATAAAGAATTGTTAGGACAAGAAGCTTTCTATAGAAGAAAAAAGGATTCTACTTCATTTACTCGTATTCGCAAACAAGAGGTGCCAAGTAATATCATTGATGAAAAATACGGTATCCATACTGTTAATAGCGACTATGAGATTAAAAAAGTATTAGAAGCTATTGAGGGTTGGCGTTACGCTATTGGAGTTCGAGACATCGATATTATGAGTTTTGAATTCGCTGAAACAAGTGAGTATATTAGTAAACCGTTTTTACTTGAAGATGGTATTAAGAAAGTACTTCTATACGCAAATGAAAAAGTTCCTCCTATGTACAAAGAGAAAGTAAGTGAATCTAATGATTGGATTCAGTACTTTGTTTCTTTCGATGACATAGACTGGCATAGAATTTCCCCACAACATCAGCAACCGGTAAACGATAAGTTCCCAGCAAAGATTCTTTCGATTAACGATAACGAGTCTGATATTGAAAATGCGTTTGCTCTTCACAAACAAAACCTTCAATTAAAAGAACTTCCAAAGCAAGTAAGATTAAAAATCATTATGAAGCGACCAGAGAAAACAACAGAAGATGAAATACCTCTTCTTCATACAACACCACTCGTTGAAGACTTCGCTTTAAAAATTCTTACAGAACAGAAAGGGGTGTAGGAGATGTCTATTAACATTCGTCAAAAACGTTTTACTGTAGCGGTGAACAAAATCCTTCAGGAAGAACTTCGAAAGGGGAATCTTCCTACATCCAAGGAGTTCGGTTCTCGTTTAAATAAACTATTGAGAGATCAAGATTTAGGCGCTCCTGAGTACACGTTCAAGCGTATCCGTAATGGTGAACTAGCTGAGTCTGACTTCTACAATGAGGTTGTTGGTAAAATCCAAAAGGACTTGATGATTCTTTATGAAAATACAATCGCCGTTCATGATCAGTTAAAAGGAAAGTTTAATTGGTTTGAGGTAGAAAAGAATCGGTTAGAGTATGAGGCTAGAAGATTAGAGACGGAATTAAAAGAGAAGATCTTGTTGTATGGTAAGACGGGTTACTTAGCTAGTATCTTTGATACATTTGATGACCTGTCTAAAATCGATTCGGAAGACAATGTATCTATTGATATAAAGAACCATCAGATCACACTTAAGAAACAGGAGAATACTTCATTTTTAATTAATCCTGCTAGTGAAATTAAATTCGTTATGCCGAAGAACTCTGCAAGTACATTTAAAAAGATTCCTATTTCAGGGAAAATCGAACAATCCTTAAATGTAAATACAAACGAAACATTTCAAGAAGTATGGTTATCTAAAACAGAAGGTCCAGCTGATGGGTATGTAGATATTACATTCAATGGTAAACAAGTACTAAATCGAATTGATTTAAGCTTACATACCATTAAGGATGTCACGGTATACATTGAATTCACGTTAGATGGATTAAACTACTTCCACTTACCATATTACCCAGAAGGTAAACAAACGGGTAATAACGTATCTTTTTATTTCCCAACAACAGAAATGAAGAATATGAGAATTTGGATTCGTAAACAAGAGAGCGATAAAGAGCTTGTACATCCTGAAGGTTATTCATACCAGTACTTATTTGGAGTTAAGAAAATTCAATTCTTCCAACTAAGCTATCCGGAAAGAGGAGAGGTTGTTACAAAATTCCTTACTCCGAATACAGATGAAACATTCTCTATTGGGAAAGTATCATTAGTTACAGAAGAAGAGATTGCCGACGGTACAGATATTGAGTACTTTGTACGTGTAGATAATAGGGAAGAGAGTTGGAAACAAATATCTCCTGTTAACAGAGATACTGCACAAGCACCTAACCTAATTGATTTCAAGTACGTTGTTCATGCCAGTCCAACAAACTTAGGTATTCCAGAGAATACTGGTGGCCAAGAATCTGAGGTTATTGAATTACAAGCAAATGGAATCGCATTCTATACATTAGGTTCTATTGAGAAACGTAAGATCGTTCCGCGAACAGAGCGTATGTATATGGGTAAAGATGCTTGGAGTGTTCAGAAGACAGTTGAGAACTTTGGTGAAACTCATATCCCTTCATTAGATGACTGGAAACAACCATCAAATGATATTGTTCGAAATGTAATTCCAATTAAGGAAGGGAATCGTGGTTTGATTCTACAAGACGAACAGTTCACGCAACATACACAACTGTACTATGGAATGGGTATTTTCTATGAAGGAAAAGAACAAGTACTTCCTACGATTCCATCAGCTACAGAGCCAATTACTATCTTCTTAAATGGAGAAAAATTATTTGAGGGAATACCTTCTTCTCAAACCAATGTGAACTATAAGTTTAAGCAAGGATGGAATGACTTAACCGTGTTGGTATATGTACAGAGTTTAAACAAGGACTGTACGATTGATTTAGGATTTGATCCGATTCGTGTAAGTACGCATTGTTATTCTACAAGTCAGTTCTTAGAAAAGGTATCTGTATTCGACCTTCGATACAACACAAAGAATAATGATTGGTCTAAGTACGCTCTTTACGAGAAAGATGGAAAGGTCTATATTGTGGTTAATCATTCGTTACCTGGTGTAACATATGACCTTTACTATGACTATGTAGATGAAGTAGAACATCGAGATATCCAATTAAAAATTGCTATGAAACAATTCTCAGTAGGGCAATATACAACACCTGTATTACGTCGCTACACATTACAATTTAGTTAGGGAGGAGTAACTCTATGAAAATCGAAAAGAAATATAAACCTTCCTTTCATAAAGCCAATGCTCGTTATCGTGGTGTAACTGAGCTTTCCCAATATACGAATTTTGTTCTTGAATCTGCTCATGACCTTTTACTATTAGGACACATTACAGAAGGAAATGAAGCAACGAATAAAGATGGCCACAAAAAAGAAATGTACAATAATTTCGTTTCTATCATGACAGGTGATCGAGAAGTAGGGAAGTCGAATGTATTTACGGCTTCCACGCTTCAAAAAATTGATTACTCGCGAACAGTTCCTGTTCCTGAATTAGATAGTTGGAGTCCATTAAATGGATGCACAAAAACAGCTGCCGGTGATGCAATTAAGCTTTCCTCAAATGGATTGTTAGACCCAGTAGGTATGTTTAGTACTCTTTATGTAGAACCAGGGGATAAGCTTTATATTCGTATGAAGGTAAGAAGTACAGGTGGTTCTGCTGATTTTACCTTTGGTTCAAACAATATGCGTATGGGACCAAATGCAAATGGTGACACAAGAAAGGTTCCTTTACCACAAAGTAATGAATTTATCACTATCGATTACGTGTTACGTTTCCAATATGCTGAATCAGTATCAATTAATATAAACGTTCATGAAAAACCGAATGTGTTAAAAGCAACAAATATCGAAGTAAAAGATCTTGAGATATATTACTTCAATGAAACACCAATTCAAGTCTCATCTTTTGATACAGTTATTAAACCAAATGTTGATGAACTAGAAGAAAAAATCAATTCGATACGATAGGGAAGGTGAGTACATGCGCCCGATTACATTAAGAAATCCGAATCTAAATAAAGGGCCCAGCTCTTCTGAAGAATTTAATAAACTACGTAATGATATTCAAACTGACATTACTACTTTGTTTGATATTGTTAATGACCATGATGGTGTAATTTCTGAAAACATGGATCATATCTTACGTGAAAATTACTTCTTACAAAACCGTCTAAAGAAATTAGAAGGAAGAGTGTATGAGTTAGAAAAGGATTATCAGAACAACAGTATGGTAGGGGAGAGTATCCTTACTCGATCTTTCTATCATGCAAGCAATATCATTTCTTCAAACGCAAATAGCCCCGTTAATGTAGATACACTTCATGGAATTATTACCCCAGTTGTTGTTCGTTCTCATGATAAGATTGCCTATAAGAATGACTTAGGTGAATACATATTACCTAGTAATCTAGAAGTAAACGTATATGAGTCATCAGATGTAGAACCAATTGATGAAGAAACAAAACAACGTAAATTCTACGAGGTAGATTCTAGTGGTATTACAAAAGCATTTGATGGAGATAAGAACTCATTCTGGGTTCGTCAATCTGAGACAAATGAAAATAAATGTGTAACAGAAGTGTATGGATTGATTCATGTGAAAATCCCGCAAAACATTTCTAACAACATTTATACAAACACTATTACTCTTCATCCATCTCCAGAGTATTCTATGAGTGTTCTTGATATCCAATACAAGAATCAGAATGGGGAGTGGAGGCGTATTGAAACTTACCCAGTTAAAAAGGTAAATAATACAGACGTACCGGAAGAGATAGTTGAAGCTGGTAAGTTAGTATTTGCATTCCCAAGAAGACAAGTAACGGAATTACAAATCAAAGTAAAACAACCTTACTGGTTCAAGCATGACAATAAAAGAATCTTTATGTATGGATTCCAAGACATCGTTGTAGAGTATCGTGAGTATTCCCAAGATACTGCAGAGTTCACAACAAAGTTCTCATTAGAAGGAACAGATCGTCGTTTCACAAATGTAAACACACCAAAGGTAACAGTACCAGTTGGATGTCCACCATTTAACGACTATACTGTAAAACATGAATTGTACTTTGATGAGGGGTTAACGGAGAAGTTTGATTTCTCAACAGACATTTTCCAACCAATTCAATCTGTATATGTAAAAACACTTTTAAAAACAGCAGGAGATCAGGTACCATTCTTACGTGAGATTGAGTTACCTTACCGACATGAAGAATTAGAAGTACTATAAAAAGAGAAGGGAGCATAACCGAAATGGTATGCTCCTTTTAAATGGCTTTTAATATGTAATTCTACTGCTAACGAATAATACCTTTTAATTGTTTAAATCATAAATCATACCAGCAAAAAATATTCCTATAATCACAAGTGCTATAAGAGCACCTAATAACATTTTCCCAAGAGAACCAGTTAGAATTTCATGTAACATTCCTTTAGCGTGTTCCTGAGGTTTTCCTCTTAAAGTGAGTGAAAGAATAAAAGTGATTACTAGTAAAAATAATGCCGCAATTAAATATCCCATTGTTTGTGTATCTCCTTAGTCTAAATTGTTCAATATATTATACCAGTTAAAGTTCTTTGTTGGTGACTGTTTTTTACATTGAATGATAGAATCCATCTATTAAAATTAGAACATAACTCTATCAATTTCCTAAATATTGAATTATAGTATAAATGTGTTAAAAAATAAAAGAAAAGGGGATTAATAAAAATGAAGATTTTAAACAAAGGACTCCTAGTAGCTTTTACAACAATGCTAGCATTTTCTTACACTGTACCTTCAAGTATTTCTTACGCTGATGAAAACAATACTGTCAATACTGTTAACACAGCTAATACTGAGGTTAGCAATGCAGAAGTTACTAAAACTAAAGAGCTAATGGATATTATTCAGGAATTGGATCAAAATTTAGACATGGAAAATCTATCTAATAATAATCCAGAAGATATTTTAAAGTTGAGTAAAACAGCACAAGATTTTTATCACTCATATAAAAGTATAAGCGATTCAAATAACGGAAGTGTAAGCGCAGACAGTGTAGTCAACCTTATAGCATCTAAAGTTAATGAAAACTCTATTAATAATAATCCAAATTACGCAGCACAGTATGCTGTAGTAAGATCAAAAGACTTTTATATCTCAAATTACCAAGTGAACCAAGTAGTAAAACTTGCCGGCCTGCATGGGACTGGATGGGGATTCGCAATTGCATTAGCTAAAAAATTTGGTAAAAGTCCTACCTGGGTAACACTAATGATTGTTGCTGTTCCAGCTTTAGGAGCGGCTACTCTTAATTATTGTAACAGTAAGAATAAGGGGGTTATTATCAATAGGCTTTCTATTGGTGCGACTCATAACTTTAGTTGTCGTTCACAATAAAAAGGGACAAGGAATTAATTCCTTGTCTTTTTATTCATGATAAAATCACTTGCAAAAAATATGATTAAACCCAATACAAGTATTAGAAAGGAACTAGATATAAGTTCTCTATCAAACAATAACTCAAATATAGAATTTATAAATAACACAAGTCCCCAAAAACAAAAAGTAATCCAACATGCATTATTAGATGAACTTTTCTTTTTAGTACTATCATTTTCAAAAAACATATATACCTCCATTAATTAAGTGTTCGTGTTGTACCACTTTTATAACTTATTAGACACACTTCATAAAAAACCTTTATATATGGAGGAAAAGAGGCAAGATAAAAAGCGATTTTTTTACAATCGTTATTATACTGCTCTTAAATCAATTTTAGAATTTTTACGTGAATAAGAACCTTTACCTTTTTTGGCTTTATCAGCTCTTGCTGGTGGCGGCATAGTCCCACGGTTTTGTGTCATAATTCCAATGGTCTTTTTCTTACTCTGTTGTTTATTCATAACAAATTCCTTCTTTCTATATAAATGAATAGAAAAAGACAGCCTGCGAACGGCTGCCTTAATCCTTAGGGAGGAAATAAATGATTTGGTAAAGTAGATAGGTTTTAAACAAGTTCGAATTTCACCGGGGAGGTGTGAAAGCGTAAAACTTGCGAGGTAACTTACTCTCTTAATAAAACCTTTTCACTGTGTATATGCAACTTTGTATTACAATAAAAATTCCGGATGATTCATTTGAATATGTTTCGCATCATCAAATGTGTACGACGACATAAAGTCTAATGTAGTTTCATAATCTGTAAACTCCTTAACATACAAACCCAGTAAGATGAAATTAACTGCTAATGTTTCGTTGTATCCCATACACAAATCAATTCTCATAATAAAACCTCCATTAAAAATATATGTAACTAACCCGAAGAGGGGGATTAAAGTCGCTCTTTAACTCTTTCAACATAATACCAATTTAGTTGAAAGACCTCGCCTGAAAATAAAAACAGGGGAAAGACCCCCTGATTCTAATGAACAATATGAATTCTACCGTCCTCAAATATTTCGATACTTTGATAACTACCTAAGTATTCCATTGAAGTTACAAGCATTCCATGCTTTAGCAAAATCTCTCGACCCTTAGTGAATTCTTTTTCATCTAAGATCAAGTAGTAAAAATAACATTCTTGGTCATCGATGGGTTCAGAACCTACTAATTGAAAAGTATTGCCGTATTTATTTATAAACCAATCACGAGCTTCATCATGGCTAGAAAATGAAGGAATTTTCGCTTCATCTTCACGAGATATATGACCTGGAGCGTACATAGGATCGCCAACTTTCTGCAAGATTAATTATTTTATAGTTTATTTTCCATTATTATAGCACATATTTTTTTCGAAAAAGGTATATCTTAAGCCGAGAAATATGACTTGACGATAATTTTATTATGTTAACTCTTTCTACTAAAAACGCTTATTGTTGAAAGATGTCGAACCAATAAAAACTCCCTTATGCAGCAACAAATAGCTTTTCTTGTATAATTGCATTTGCTTTTTCTGCTGTAATTTTCTGAATTTCTCCGTTATTGATTAGGTAGAAATACTTATTCCCCACAATGTATGACTTGTATAAATCGAAATACATTGGATTAAACTTATCCTCTAAAGGAATATAATGAGTGCCACTACTTCTTAATAACCAAAGAGCCTTCTTATCCCCTGTTAGATACGCATGAAGATCATGAAGGTAAAAGTCATTTGAGTAATGGTTTACATGACTTGTCACTACCTCCTCCATTGCTAACAATTCAGGATAATCTTCTGGGTTAATACCTGCTGGGAATGCCCAGTGTTTCACACCATATTTCTCATTTAGTTTATTCGTAGCATCATATAGCTCAGATAATACAGGATTCTTCAGTCCACTACGTCTACGAGCCCATTTGTTTTTTACACGCGCATAAAATTTAATATCTTCCATTAATAATCTCTCCCTTTTATATAAAATAAAAAAGCCCCTATTGTTATAGGGACTCTTCATCATTATTCGTATACTAAGAATTGTTCTCTTTCTTCATCTGTTAAATCTTTGGGCTTTACTCCACGTTCATTACAGTATTCAAACAAAGCTTTTACTTTTATTCTCGGTTCTTTTTTGTCGCTTGGTTCCACATATACTCCGTCAGGGAACCCTCTTTCGAACCTATCCATTTTTATTCTGTTAACCATAGCACCACGCACCTTTTTTTTAGTATGCCCAGTCACGGAATTTTTAACAAAATCAACTTTAACAGCTGTTCCTCTGGCTAGTTTAACCATTGTATTGCACCTCCCGGAAAATGTGTTTTGGCCAAGTCCATACCTGCTTTTTCATCAAATACAATTTCTTGACTTCCCTCATATAAGTGCTCACCCTTAAGGTGTTGTGTATAGAATCTTGTTGTAGTTGTTTTAGATTTTAAATACATATGTCCTCCACAGCCCTGCTCTAAGCTGTATTGACAAGCAAATGATACTAAATTATAGCCTATACCTTTGTATATTCTATTTGTATTAATATCATTCCTGTTTCTACTCCTAGTGAAGTTTTTGTTATGATTAGCTGCCTCTATAGATTTAACATAAACAGTAGATTCATGTATGCGTGCTTGAAGAGATATAACCCCTTGAGCCTCTCCCGGATACTCTAACGTTTCTACAGTAAATACATCGTACCCTTCTTCAAGATCGTGCTTAAAATTAAAAAACCATTTAGGCGGAACGTACTTCCCTACATTATTAAGATTTATTTTGCGATAATAACAATCATTGAATCTTTTTGTCTTTAAATTGTATATCATATCATCAATTCTCTTTCTATTATTGTCTCTATATTATAACATATATTAGTTATTTTTTGGGCGATTTACCAATTGTACGTGGGTAAATCATCAATTATTTCAATATCTCTATCAAGCATAATCCAAGAACAACCCTTTCCCATTGCGTATCCAAATATGAACACCAATGACTCTGGTAGTACTTTACTTGCAAACATTTCTGGATACAGAGGGATAAATGCTCCATACTCACCTTTTTCATAAACAATAAGTTCCATCTTATTCTCTTTTGTTTCTTCGACTTGTCTATCTAGCCATTTAGCTGTTTCGTAAGTTATATGTGCAGTAGATACTTCTAACATTTTTTGAATCAGGGTGTTTTTGCCCAAATCCCCGAAAAGGGGGAATTAGCTAAATTTATACACTATGTCAAAAAGTACACTTTATGACATAGCTAAAAATCTAGAATTTTTCATTTCAAAAATACAACATATACTTATTTGAAATGTTTCAATTAAAATGTATATGTTTGGGGTCACCATATCATTTTAAGAAAATTGTAGGCTAAGGGATTTATAAAGGTTGTTGGGATTTAATAAACGTTTATAAATGTTTTGTAACATGTTTATAAACGTGACAAACCTTGATTTTATAAGGATTAAAACTTCGTCCTTAAAGGTATACCTTTACAAACCAAGAGTGCTTTTCCCATTAGTGAAAGGAATATTCCAGTTGACATTTTAGAAAATATCGAATTTCCAGTACCAAATAGTCCGTATTTAACTAAAAAATAGTCTTAGCGTACAGAAAACGCCTTAAATGTGTCCAAATTGTGACGTAACGTACAATTTTCTTTTTTTGATATGGTGAGGCCTGTTTTGACATGTTTATCTTAAAAAGAAATTAAAACCCTTTATTTATAAGGGGTTTGTTACTAATTTGCTTGCTATTCCCCCATTTCGAGGGGATGGGCAAAGATACCCAATCATGCTTCTTATTCCTCCATCGCCAAATAAACAAAAAAAGATCCCGAATTAACGGGACCTTTCTTTATAGGGTATTTGACTCATTTTTATTTTAACAATATATACAAAAAATGTATACTTTGTTTTTATTCCTCGTCTTCAAAATCACGTAGGCTGTTAAGTAATTCTGTAAATGTAGAGCAAACAGGATATATTGCTTTCTCTATATCTTCTTCTTCATGATCCCAAAATACGATTGTTGGTAAATCAGGATTGTTTCGATAATCAAAACATAAGAAATTTCCAAATGAATCACTTGCAAATGGATATACTAGATCCACCAACCATTCTTTTATATTCTCGTATCTTTGGACAATTGAATATTTATCATCCATATGTAGAGTTAATAGATCATTAAATGTACTTTCATCTTGTCCTGCTATATCAAAAACTTTAGGCTGAGGATATCCTCCGTCATTTTCTTTAACACACTCAATAAAATCATTAGGTAGTTTAATGTTAAAATACTCTTCTACTTTTTTTATCTCATTATCCGTAATTTCTTTTTTACTTACACCAATCCATGTAATGTTGCTCATGGGTTAACCTCCTTATTTTTCACCTTTTTTGCCCCAAATATTATATCCACCAGTATGGCCAGTTTTCTCATGCAGGAACGCGTCTACGAGCTGCATTCTACCTGTATCCTGATGGTGATGCCATGTATACGTCTTAGGTTTTTCACCCTTCTTAAATAGTTCAATTTCCTCTGCTGTAAATTTAGCAGCTAATTTGGGATCTTTTAATATTTGTTCATATAATAACTTATTACATATTCTATCATGTGTGGGTCTTGTTTTTTTAAAATCAGCTTCTTTTAATTTAACTTCAGTAATAGCATCGAAAATAGGGAATCCATCTAGATCATATGGCACGCCTGAAACTGGATGTTTATCTCCCGCCAAATCCCCTTTTCTTAATTTAATTGTCTTTGGACCATTTTTACCTTCATAAGTATAGGTGACCGCTTTCTGTATATATTGTTGTGTGCTACCAATTCCCGCATATGAAAGGTGATTACCACCTTTAAACTCATAGTTATTTAATATATGCAATGCATTTCTGTAAGCAGGAGAATTAATTACAAGTGATTTCCCCTTGGTAATCCCTGCAATAGCAGCTACCTTCCCTACTTGTCCTGCTTTACTAAGACCCTTATCACCCAGAAGTCCGAGTCCTAACGTTGCTACACCATAAGCTACATAATGCTCTCTACTTTCCAGATCTCCATTCCAAAACTTATTCATAAATGTATCTGAGAAAGCGTTCCATGCAGCAGGAATAGTTTCCTCATAGTTTACAATCGCATCTCGCATATTCAGCCAGGTTTCTTTATCACCTAAGGATATGAGTCCTTCCCACGCATCCACTGCACCATCTACAAAACCAGTAGAAATACCAGTCCACGCAGCATTTAAATCCTTTTTATTCAGAAAGGACTCTTCTGATTTTGGAGGAAGTTTTCCACACATGGCTCCTTCTTGAATATCAGAGTCAACTAAATTCCCACCATACAACTCATCGGCTTCGCGGAATTTAACAGCTGCACGTTCTAATTCTACTGCAATTTTCTCTAATTCCTGTAGAACATTAAACATCATTGGTTTTGTATCATTAAACATATGGTAGAACCGATCACTCGTTGCTCCGCTCCATTGAGAAGCAATGTATTCTGTTTGTTTATATAAATCTTTATGTATGTACTCTAGGGTTGATCTCGCATCTCTTACGGTCTTGGCCGCATGCTCTAATTGCTCTGGCGTTACCTTAATCTGCGTACTCATTCCATCCCTTCTTTTCTCGTATATTAAGAAAATTATAACATATTGTTCATTTATGTTACTTGGGTTTTGAGTATCAACACATAAAAACTTTTGCTATAAAAAACAAAAAGGACCGCTCATTAAAGAGCAAGTCCTTGTTTATTGATATCCATTAACATCTTATTGATCTTGTCATAATCAGCTTTTGCCGGAAGCTCTGATTTCTCATAGGCTGCTGCTAATTCATTGTCGTACATTTCAACCATTTCTAAAGCTTCTTCGAAAGTGTATTTACCATTACGACAATCTAATAGAAGTTCTCGGTTAGGACGATACGTACTGTAATTACCTGTCTCCAAGATTTCTGTTGCACTTGTTAGTAATCGGATACTGTGCATAAAGAACTTTGTATCGTAGCCATGAGCACCGATTAAGTCACGTCTGCCTGTTCCGTTTGAGTTCTTATTCTTTAGCTTTTGGATTTGTGAATTTGCATATCCACCGAATCGGTACTTAATGTTTTTTGATAAGAATAAGTGACGGTTATCGATTAAGATTTGTCCGAGTGGAGTAACCTTGATGTAATCCTCCGGACGAACAAATAGGATCTCGATGTTATTAGGTACGCTTTGCATAGCATCTCTAACAAACTTGTTCACATGAATGATGTTTACATCGACATCATCCTTCGTGTTTCTGAAGTTTTTACCACCTGATGTGTTGTACTCATTAAATGAATCCAAACCTAAGTAATACTCAACTGGTGGGATGCATACACCCTTATAGTCCTTATCTGATGTATCTGTATCTGTTCCATAGGCATAACTACCTGTAGGAGACAAGAGGATTGTTCTATCTTCTAACCACGTTAAATTGGATTGCTCTAATTTTAAATCTGTCATTTTGAAGCCCCCTTCATTCTTTTAAGTAAATCTATTCTACCAGTAAGGATATTTAATCCATGATGGCTCAGATGTGGAATTACATCATGAAGAGTCATTAACATGATTTCCTCATATTTCGGATGATTAACAATTGTATCATCCATGTACGTCTTCTGTAACTCTTTTACAGCTTCCTCTTTTCTCTGTAACGAAAGAGAACCGCAGCACTGTCTGAATCCTGGGTTTCTATCACTTCCACAAACACACATACTAAGCTACCTCCTTTAAGGAATGTTGCTCCTTAATTTGTTCTGCAATAGCTGAAGCAACGGCTGCAACATGAATACATTCCATATATAAATTGTCTGCATCTGTATCTTTCACACTAGCTAATCCTAATTCACTTTGAGCGGCTTGGCATACTTCTCCAAACTCTTCTCCTAAGATAGATAGCCATGTACCAATAGGGTGTCGTTGAATACCCCACTTTTCATTTTGACGAAGACGTTCTTGATATACTTCTTCATTTACACTATCCATTAATTTTTCATTTTCAGTCACTTGAATCACCTTCCTCATAAAGAGCATCCAATAACTTACGGATCTTCTCCTCTAGCTCTTCACCTTCTTCATCAAACCACATATATCTTTTCCATTCTAATTCATCTAGGATTTCTTTCTTTGTTTGGAAAACATACTCGCCAATTACTATTGGCTCAGCATTTTTAAATACTGCAGTTACATCAAAACTAGAACCAATGTACCAATTCAATAGACTTACAACATCGTCGTTATATTCCTTTGTTCGAAAGATACTTATTGAATCATAACTTTTAAGAATAACTATGTAATAATCCATTTCCCTTCTCCCCTCTTATTACTCTTTTGGACAATTTCCGCATGTGCAGTTTCTTCTAGCATTCATGTAATTGTGCCATCGTTGCTCCGCCATTCCTGGTGGTGGTTGACCAAATAGATATTTCTTCGCTTCTACTACTAAACATTTCTTTTCAATTGGTCTTGTTTCCATATCTCTATTCCTTCTTTGTTTTGTCTATCGTAAGCACTTCATACGAAACGTCAATAGGTAAAATAAAAAGAGCCCCAAAAACAGGGCTCTCGTTCTACCAGAATATAGCGACTGCAGCAGCATCTACAAATCCCCAAAATAAGAAGAACATGATACCGATGAATTCAATAAAAGTTCGAATCCAGTTTCTATTCTCTAAATGGTAAACTGTAAATGCTAGGCTACCTACGAACCCAAAAGCTGCAACAACTAATAGGCACATGGCACTAATCAACATCATTGTGCACCTTGGTACAGGTCGATAATTTCTCCTAGCTGGCCAGAGTTATAACCAGTAGTACGCATGATTTCCTTGTCACCATCTTTTAGAATTACCACTGGAACAGAAAACAGTACGTCGTATTGAGCTGCTTTTTCAGGTTCTTCTTCTACATTAACAGATGTAAAATCTACACCCTCGTCTTTTAAAAATCTTTCAACTGTTACACAAGGGCCGCACCCATTTAAACCAAATTTAAGAATTTCCATTTTAAATACCGTCCTTTTTCTTGATGTTTTAATTAAGCTGCATATGATGGAAGGCCTTCAAACACAAAATCTTCGTCTCGTACTTCTTCAACGTTAATGGCTTTTACATATCCATTTCCTTTAACAGAGAAGAAATCATGTTGTTTCGTTTTTGTTTGTAGTCCATTTTGAACGATTGGATTTACATACTCATCATCAAAGTATTGGTCGTATCCTAAATTCATCATTGCTTTATTTGCGTTATAACGTAGGAACTTATTTACTTCTTCGATCATGTCTTTTCCAAGTGGAGCATACACATCATTCGTGTAATCTAATTCATTCGCGTATAACATTTCTAATAATTGAATTGCTTCTTTATCTACCTCTTGCTGTTCAGCTTCAGTAAGTTGGTTTTCATAAATCTCTTGAGCGAAGATACCACCTGTTACCCCGTGGATTGCCTCATCTCTTAAGATTAATGCAATGATTTCACCGGAAGCAGTTAGCTGTCCTTGTCCCGCTAAGAATAACGGATAGAAGAACCCGCTGTAGAATAAAAAGCTTTCTAAGAATACTGATGCTACTATAGCCATATATAATTCTTTTGGATCCACATCAGGTTTTAATAACTTACGATAATGACCTGTTATGATATCAGCTTTCTTTTGAAGGAATGGATTCTCTTCAACCCAGTCAAACACCGCATCTACTTCTTCATTTTCACAAAGAGTCATGAAAATATGAGAATACGATTTCGCATGGATATCCTCCATCATTGCCATGAAGTTGATAATTGCTTTCTTTTGAGGGTCTTCCATATGTAATGAGACAAGTGGCATACCCTCTCCACCCTGCTTTGTATCCAATAGCGTTAAACCGCCAAGAACTTTCTTGTATACTTCCTTCTGATCTTTCGGAAGCATATCCCAAACGTTCTTATCTTTTGATACAGGTATCTCATTTTCTAGCCAAAATTGTTGGCGCATTTGATTGTAAATGGACTCGATATACTCTGTATTGTATTTGGTCCAGTTAACAGCTTTATGTTTCTTTAAATCTACTGATCTAGTACTAATCACCACTACTACTCCTCTCTCTTATACTGCACAAGCAATACATTCTTCTATAGTTGAATTTGATGTACGTGTATAGTAAAGGCTCTTAAGCCCTTTCTTTTCTGCATAGATGTAATAACGAGCAAGATCTCTTGTCGAAGTACCATTTGTAACGTGCAGAATACATGAAATACCTTGGTCTACGTGAGGTTGGATTTCAGCAATTAAATCAATAACCTTCATTTGGTCCATCTCATAAGCAGACTTGTAAGAGAAGAATGTTTGTTTTGATAAGTAAGGCATTGGATAGTAAGTAGTCGCTTTATCAGTTGAACGAGTTTCTACTTTATCAACGATTGGCATTACGCTTGGTGTAGCGTTCTGTACATATCCTGAGCTTTGATTCGGAGCAATTGCAAGTCTGTAAGAGTGGTACAAACCATCACGTTGAACTTGCTTCATTAGACGTTCCCAATCCGCAGTTGTTGGAATTTGAATACCTTCAAATAGTTTCTTAACTTTTTCAGATTGAGGTAAGAATTCTGTTGTTAAATACTTCTCAAAATAAGTACCTTTTGCATACTCAGATTTCTCGAATCCTTCAAAAGATACTCCTCTTTCTTTAGCAATCTCTGTAGACTTTTCGATAGAGTGATAGTTCAGCATTGCAAAGAATACACGAGCAAAGTCTTTTGCATCTTCTGATTCGTATGGAATGAAGTTCTTAGCAAGGAATCCATGAAGGTTCATTGTTCCAAGACCTACTGAGTGTAATGTAGCATTCGCTTTCTTAACACCAGGAGCGTTTTCGATACAAGACTTATCTGTAACATCTGTTAACATTTCCATACCAGTATGTACAGCTTCTTTTACATCTTTGTTCTCCATTACATTTACAATGTTTAGTGAACCTAATACACAAGAAATATCATTCTTGATCCAGTCCGCGATATTGTAATCGTTAATTACGCTTGTCTCCATATACTGAAAAATCTCAGTACAAAGATTAGACATTTTAACGCCGCCTAAATCTTTTAATGGATGTTGTTCATTCGCGTTTGTTTTATTCATAAAATAAGGATAGCCAGATTCTAATTGAATCGTTGCGATCTTAACTAACATCTCACGAGCTGTAAGGTCTAACTTACGTTTACGAACCATAGGGTTTGCAACTAACTCGTCATATTTCTCATCTAAATCCATATCGTCTAGGTGAACTCCATAAGCTTTATAAACAGTAGCAGGTGCAAATAGATACATCTCTTTGTTTTGTTCAGCTAACTGGAAGAACTTTCTCGGTGTAACTAATCCAATAGATAAAGATTGAATACGTGTCTTCTCATCGGCATTTACTTTTTTTGAATCAAGGAATTCAATTAAGTCCCAATGGAAGATGTTTAAGTATGCAGCTCCGGCACCCGGTCGTTGTCCAAGTTGATTAATGTAAGAGAATGAATCCTCCATTAACTTCATTACCGGTAATACACCACTAGCAGCGTTCTCAATACCTTTAATAGCTTCAGTACGACCACGTAATTTACTTAAGTTAATCGCAATTCCTCCACCAATTTTAGATAACTGTTTTGCTACTGATAAGTTGTAGTTAATACTATTTAATGAGTCATCCATTTCTAATAGGAAGCAACTAACTAATTCCCCAGCACGAGCTTTACCAGAATTTAAATATGTTGGTGTAGCAGGTTGGTAATTTTGCTTCATGATTTGGTTCACATAACGTAGTGCTTTCTTTGTATTACCTGATGCTAAGTATAAAGCTACGATTGCAGCACGATCCTCATAATCTTCTAAGTAGATTTTCTTATCGTCTGAACGTAATGAGTAGTCCTTATAGAACTTTGTAGCAGCCATATAGGATTGGAATTCAAACTTATGAGTATAAGCAGCTTCATAAATACGTTGTACTTCTTCCTCCGTATACTCTCCAAACACATTGTAGTAATAATTGTGTTCGATTAGGTATTTGATTTTGTCTAATATCGAAGCAAATTCTAATTGCTTTGTTTTTACTTCGGCAAGGAATACCTCTAAGGCTTCTTTGTCTTTTGCAAGTTGATAGAATCCATCCTTTAAGATCCCAACTTCATTGTTTAATGCAACGTGAGACATAGTTCTTCTATCCTTTCTTTGGCTATTTGAATATCTTTTCTTGTTCCACTCAACTCAAATTGATGAATCAGCGGTACGTGATATTGCTCTGAAATAATTCTTCCTGCAGCTGCGAAGTGTTCACCCCAGTTACGGTTACCACTACTAGCAACTCCTTGTAAGAATGAGTTATTGGCTTGTAGAAATGACTGTGTAGTTTCTGGAACTTGACCAAATCCTGATGTGTAAGTAATCAATATAAAAGGCTGTTCCATAACTAAGTCGGGTGTAATTTGTACAGCTGGAATACCGAGCTTCTTAATGAATCTCTTTACGTTTCCAGTCTTGCTGTCAAATACAATCATGTTCATCACACCTTCTTTGAAACTTTTTAAAATACAACCATTTGATTTCTAAAAGTCAATTCGAGATATGGTCTATTTTTAGATTTTCATATGGGCATAGCCCCACATATAGATTTCTAAAAATCGAACATTCATTCTTGATAAAGGAAAAAATGAGATATAAAATAGAAGTGAGGTGAAAATAATGAGACTTGAACGCCAAAAGGATAGTGAGAAGCTAGAAAAACTACGTCCTTCGTTTCCTTACTATATTTCTGAATACATACAAGTGAGCTTAGATCAACTCACGCCTACAACAGTTCTCTCATATACAATAGATATCCAAGACTTTTTCGAATGGTTTTGGCATACTTTCGTACCGGAAAAACCGGGAATAAAAGAAATCTCCCTAGAAGACCTAGAGAGATTGATTGAGATTGATATATCGCATTACCGTTCACATTTAAAATATCGCGAGGATTCTCACAATATAGGTAATAGATATTACAAAACAAAAAATAAGGACACCACAATCAGCAGAAAGATTAGTGCCCTTAGAAGTTTGTTTGAATACTTAACTAAGAATACAAATCGTGAAACAGGTAGACCTTATCTTAGTAAGAATGTACTTGAGAATACAAAGGTGTTCTCTACTAAAGTTTCAGTTAGAGCTAAAGCTCAGAAACTTAAAAACAATATTATAAGACTTGAGGAACTAACTGAGTTCCAAGACTTTATCCTAGAGGGATATGGTAAAGAACAAATAAGCAACATGGAAAAAGCCTACTGGAAAATTAATCGACATAGAGATGCTGCAATCATCTCCCTTCTATTGACCAGTGGTATCCGTGTCGGTGAGTTATCTAGTCTTAGACTGAAAGATGTTATCTTTGATTCCCGCAAATTAGTCGTAGAAAGAAAACGAAGTAAAGAAGATGTTGTTTTCTTTTCTAAACAGACGTTAGAATATATAGTACAGTACCTTGAAGTTAGAGAGAGTCATTACAAAGCAGACGATAAACCGACCTCACCTTTATTTGTTACGAAATATGCGGGTAAGATAAACCCTATCAGTAAAAATACTGTTCAAAAAATGATAATGAAATATGCTAAAATCTATGGAAAGCCCGAACTGACAGCACACATACTGCGTCATAGTTTCGGGACGAATGTATTTAAAAAGACCAAGAACATTCGAGGAGTACAAGAAGCTCTTGGTCATTCATCAATTAATACGACTCAAATCTATACTCACATGTTCGAAGACGACGAACGTGAATTAATAGATGAAGTATTTGAGTAAAACAAAAAGGCCGGGGAATTAACCTCAGCCTTTTTGTTTTATTCTTTATTTTTATCTGAAGCCAAATCCCAAGTGTTTGTTCCAACATCAAGAATATGTTCTTTACTATTTTGTGCCAGGGGTGTACCAACAGGTATAATCACATAAGGATCTTCTTTTATGTAATCTTCTAAAGCTTTCTTATAAATGTCTAGATCATCTACATTTATCTCCTGTACCCCCTTGATATCAGAAGTAAATATCATCTCAGTTATCTCCTTGCTCTCATTGAGCGAAATATGTTTTACAAATTTGTTACCTACAGAAATAATAAACATGTATCCCCCTTATATTCTTAGCGAACTGGACCATAATGATCTTTGAGCGCCTTATCAAGCAATCCTTTGCAGCGTTCCAATTCTACTTTCATTTGTTGTTTGTATCTATTATACTCTTTTTTGCCTTCGTCAGTTAATTGATAAAGAATAATTTCTTGAAAATCTACTCCCTCTTCCCCTTTTATTCTTTTCTCCCGTTTTACATATCCATCCCGTGTTAATTCATGTAATGTTTTATATAGTTCTGTATGAGTTGGATGATAGCCTAAAAACTTAAACTCTTCTCTCAAGTCATTAAGATACTGTGAACCATATCCTTTATTACGATCAATTATTCTATAGATATATAACTTTAAGTATGAACGCTGTTTTAATAAGAACCCTCTATTTTGATATTCCTCCACCTATAACACCCCTTCTAAATGAAAAAACCATATTCTTATCTTTCAGTAGTTAAATTAATTATACAATTCATAGCAGATTTTGTAAGCTTATTTGCTACTGACTATGTATTTTAAATAACTATTGAATATTTGGAACATGGTTGGTGGTGAACATCTTATTCATTACCTTCTACTTTCCCTCATTTTATGACTACAGATTTCACATCTATAATCACTAACATAACAAGGACATTTAGG
Source organism: Bacillus sp. Root131 (assembly GCF_001429475.1). Classification (NCBI taxonomy): domain Bacteria; kingdom Bacillati; phylum Bacillota; class Bacilli; order Caryophanales; family Bacillaceae; genus Bacillus; species Bacillus sp. Root131. The sequence continues at coordinate 104,332 of NZ_LMJQ01000041.1, read as the reverse complement.
TTTCTTTCTTTCCCCAATTTCAGCAATTACAATGGGTACAATGGTAATAACTATAATAATAAAAAGGGTCGTCATACTATCACCTCGCTTATTAAACAGCGACTAACTTCTGTTCTCTTAATCGTTTTAAGCGTTTCTCTACGCCGTTTACTGATCTAGCCAATAATGTAGCTATTTCTTTTTGTGTCATCCCCTCTTGGTAATACATAGACCATAGCTGAGCATCCTGCTCTGGTGTCCAAGGCCTTCTACGATTAGCCCATTTATAGTAGTCAGTTTTTCTCCGTTCCTCTAACCACTCTGGTTCAGGCATTAAAGCATATTTTGGAACTTGATGCCAGTTAATTAGGTCCTTGTTTGCTTCAGCCCACTTCCAAAAATCTGTTACATCTATATAATAAAAAAGTCTTTTGCTTTTCTTTTTACCGTTTTCATCTACTTCTTTATTTTTTATCCTAAAATCTCTTTGCTTACCTGGGAGACCATGATTTGTGATAAGTCGTTTCACTGTTTTATCATCTAAACATAGGGCCTGCGCCATTTCATGCATAGTATAAAGACCGCTTGCAACTTTTGTATTTGCAATCCCTAATGATTCAGCTTTTTTCAGAACGGCTTTAGGAGTTTTGCCTAACTTTTTGGCAATCCTATCAAAATCCCAGACACCTATATTGGATTCTAAATAATCGACTTCCTCTTCAGTCCATCCACCTTTATATTGATTAGCCATAAAGCAGACTCACCTTTCTCGTTGATTTTTCTCATGATGTATAGTAATTCTGAAATAACATAAGCTATTCAGAAAAAAATTCAAGATGTAAATTTTAACAATAAAAAAGAGAGCCGAAGCCCTCCCTTTTTAACTAGTTTTCATTAATTCATGAATACTTACTAGTCCATTACCGAACATGTCATCAGTACCCTTTTGTCCAAGATCGACCGAATGTTCACGAATTAATTGCATGATTTGATCAGGAGTTAACTTCTTACCAATGTCTCGATAGCGAGCTAGAATAAGAGCAATTACACCCGCAACCATTGGAGTAGCCATAGACGTACCAGATAGTTTCGCATAACGACCTACAGGATATGTACTATAAATGTCTACACCTGGAGCAGCTATATCTGTCTCACTACCGAAGTTAGAGAAGTTAGCTCTATCAAGATTTTGATTAATTGCACCAACTGCAATTACTTCATCGTATGATGCTGGCCATCCAACATGAGTATTCTCATTACCAGTAGCAGCAACAATAATAATGCCTGCTTCATGAGCACGTTTAATAGCATTGTGCAGAACAGGACCAGGATCAGCTGAAGAACCTAGACTCATAGAAATGATATCTACTTGTTCAGAGATAGCCCAATCAATTCCTTTTACAATTGCTTCAACCGAACCAGAGCCATCGTCTACTAATACTTTTGCAATGTATAGTTCAGCTTTAGGAGCAACTCCAACAATACCGATTGAGTTATCGCAACCAGCAATAATACCTGCACAGTGCGTACCGTGTCCCTGTCTATCCATTATGTCAGTAAAGTTAGACGTAGTAAAGTTCATTCCTTTTTTGTAATTGGAAGCAAGATCCGGATGAGTAGCATCAATACCCGTATCTAATACAGCAACCTTAATACCCTCTCCTTTTGTGATTGACCACATTTCGGGAGCCTGAACAACATTAACACCCCAGTCAACTACTTGAATAGGTGACGCTGATTGAATCTCAATTACATTTGATTGGATTTTAAATTCCATTGGAAGACCTCCTATAATCATAATCGATACTAAAAGTAACCATTTGATTTAGAAGGCTCAATGAAAAAATATATTATCTCCCAACCACTTCACTACAAAATAAAAAGACGAGAACAAAGTCCCGTCTTTCTTTTCTTATTTGAAGATAGCGAAAACAATATCGAAGATTCCTTCAACAATAGCCCCTAAGAATTCAAAAAATACGGACCATCTTTTTGTTCTACGTCTAGACATTACGCGAATAATCCTACCACTGTTGCAGTTAAGATAGAAGCCATCGTAGCTACGAATAACATCTTAAATCCAAACTTAGCAACAGTACCTGCTTTTGCTCCATTGATAGCCTGCATAGAACCGCCAATGATACCAATTGAAGAGAAGTTAGCGAATGATACTAGGAAAGTAGAAACAATAGCAACTGTCTTATCAGATAGGTCAGCAATCATAGGTTTGAATTGAAGCATTGCTACGAATTCATTTGTTGCTAACTTAGTTCCCATAATAGAACCTGCAGTTACAATTTCACTTGATGGAACACCCATAACAAATGCAATAGGTGCAAATACATAACCAAGAATTGTAGTAAGATCCACTCCGAAGATACCAGCGAATGCAGCGTTGATTAATGCGATTAAGGCAATGTATGCAACTAACATAGCAGCTACGATTAGAGCAACCTTACCGCCATCAAGAGCACCTACTGAAATAGCTTCAAAGATTGATTTTGTTTGAGATACATCTTTGATATTAATCTCTTCATCTTCTTCTTTCTTAATCGGTGCAACAATTGTAGCAATGATTAGAGAAGATAAAGCATTTAAGATCATAGCAACTAAAACATATTTTGCTGGAATCATAGTCATGTATGCTCCCATAATAGCAGCAGATACAGAGGCCATTGCTGACGTACAAATGATGAATAATTTGTTGTCATTCATTTTATCTAGATGTGTTTTAACCGCTAATAATGATTCTGATTGACCGAAGAAAATCGAATTCACAGAGTTAAATGTGACAACTTTTGATAATCCAGTAACTTTAGAAAGTGCTCCACCAATACATTTAATTGCTAAAGGTAACACTTTGATATGAGTTAAGATTGATAATAAAGTTGAAGTAAAGATAATAATCATAAGAACGTTAATGAAGAATACTGTTACGCCCTCTGGAACTAGTCCACCTACGACGAAGTTAACACCTTCAACTCCATATGATAATACTTTATTTACGCCGTTAGAAACAGCTTCTACTACTTTTAAACCTGCAGTAGTTTTGAACATAACTAGTGTTACAATTACTTGCAGTACAAGTAAAACTAGAATTGCTCTGAAATTGATGTTCTTCTTGTCGTTTGACATTAAGAAGGCAACACCAAATGTAAGAATAATACCTAAAAGACCTATTAAAATACCTGTCATTGTAAAACTCCTTCTTGTTTGTTTTTTATTCGAAACAAAACATAAGCAGTTGACCTATTAAAAGTCAACTGCTTGAATGGACGTTTCATCTAGCCTTCATATAGCTATACCGTTTCACTTTTTTTAACGGCATTACTTGTTCACAAGTAAGGTATTCATGAGGGAAAATATCTCCACCTTGATTTGGGAATAGGTCAATCCCTGCTTCTTTTAAGATTTCATCTACTAGTTCTGTACAAACAAATTTGTTCTTTCTATCAAACTTGTCTATCAGTTTACTATTAGGAAATTTTGATTTCAAATATAGAGAAATTAATCGAAGCCAATCATAGCGAAAACCTTTTCTTTGATATGTAACTGCTGTAGAAATAATAGCATCTCGTTGTTCTTTCGTTAATTCTTCCTTATTTCTTAGCACTACACATTCTAGATCACTAGTAGAATATTTCTCTCTTACGATAGTGGATTTTGTATTCCAATCTATCTCTATGATATACCCTCCACCAACATACAAAGCTACATGAGTCCATTTAGAACCTGATACCTTTTGAATAATCTTTGAGATAAAAGACTTTCCACTTACAACAATAATATCTCCAACAACCATATTGCTAACCACCTTTCCAGTTTAAATAAAAAAGAGGGGCCTCTAATTAGAGACCCCCAAGAAGAGAGAGAAGTAAGAAGGAGAAAATAACATAACAAACACATAAGAGGATACATATCGTATGATGAACGCTACATTATATATATAAGCTGTTGCTATATATCTCTCAACCTTCTAAGCTACTATCTCTCGACTGGATAACGATGGTTTTATTTTAGTCTATTGTCTATCTCTACTAAAGTCTCAGTAATGTTATCGTAAATACGAACCGAAGCCATGTGGTCATACGGTGTATCGCTTTTAGTGATAATCATCACAGGAGCCTTACCAGGATAAACACTTTCCACAAGTGAATTAAACGGAAACACCTGTAGTGATGTTCCAAGTACAATCACTAAGTCAGTCTTTTTCATTTGTTCATTTGCTTGATGCCATGCGAGCGGAGGAAGTGTTTCGCCAAACAATACAACTTCTGGACGAACAACCCCTGTACATTCCCACTCTAAACCACAATTATCCTTATCTTCTTTTGTATACATCGAGTTGTCGTATTCCTTTGAACAAGTATCACAAACAAGATTCCGAAGGTGGCCATGCATTTCAATTACATTTTTACTACCTGCATCTTTATGGTAGCTGTCAATGTTCTGAGTAATAACAGACTTAACCTTCCCCTGCTCTTCCCATTTTGCTAGTATTTCATGTGCTTTATTGGGTTTGCAATTAGAAATATCATTCATACGATCTGCAAAGAATTTGACGAACTCAGGTTTGCCAACAGCTGAGAAATGAGATATTTCTTCTGGTTTCTTTCCATCCCATAACCCACCATTAGACCTATAATCAGGAAGGCCGCTATCCGTTGAGATACCAGCCCCTGTTAATACGACAATATGATTCGACTTCTTAATAAGTTCTGCTGCTCTATCTAACACGATAACAACCTGCCTTTTATTAATTAGCTACTTTAAGTAACTGCTCTTTCCAAGAGTTTGTAGTAACACCTGTTGAAGAAACACCAATAGCATCTTCAATTTTCATTAAACTGATTTCTGAACCAAATTCAAAACCAGCTGATTTTGGATGACCACCACCACCAGGAGCGATAGCTTCAGCGATATCTCCAAGATGGATATTGTCATGAATTGTACGCAAGCTAGCCTTACCGATATTTAAATCAAGAATAGCAATAAATAAAAGATGCGGATTTTCTTGGCTTAAAACATTTCCTAATGTTGAATGATATTGGTCACCGAATACTACGCCAACTTCCATGTTTTCACCATTTACGTTCCATGTACGAACACTCATTGTCTTAGAACGAGATTCAATATACTTCGCCTCTTTTTTGTTTTCAACATCAACAAAGAGTTTTTCGGTTTCGTTAAATGTGTATTTAACCGCCTCTGGATCATTTACATGTTCAGCAATTTTTGCAAATTGCATATGCATGAATTTACTTGGACCAAATGTATAAAGAAGAGAGTTTAACTCTTTTGCTTCTACATTGCCATTAGTATTCCAATCCCATGTATCATAAGCACGAACTTGTTCAACAAAGCTTGCGAAATATGGGGATTCCACAACATCAGTACTGAATAGTTCATTATCTTTTAAATAGATATAAAGTAGTTCAGTTCCACAAGTTTTTCGTCCATTAAATTCACTCTCAATAAAAGCCCACTCAGGATACTTTTTGCTAATCCAGTTAGCTTTCTCATGGTGGTCAAGAAGAACAATAGCAAGACCACGTTCAAATAAATTGTTTAAGCGGTCTACTAGTTCTTCTGATTTTGGAGTGATATCTGTAATTAAGATTGCATGCCCATCTAGAGCTTTAGCTTCCTCAAAGAAAGCAACCAGGTCTTCTAGCTTTTTCTCGAAGTTAGAATACCCACAATGGATAAACTCGGCTGTGTTTAGCTTAGAGACCTTTGATACGACTTGTGGAGCGTATCCATCCATATCATTATGTGACAAATGATGAACCACTTTATCGGTTAATGATGGTAAGTTAGCAAACATCCTCATACCTCCCGTGTAATTACGCTTCTGCGCGTTTATTCTTTTTGATAGCATGTACAACAAATGTCATACCAAAAGTAATGATTAATACTCCAAAGAACATCCAATGTGGAATATGGATTTCTTGCATTTGGTAAGCACTGTCAGTGAATGAAACAACAAAGTTAACCATGTAATGAACAGTACCTAATAACATCTTCACACCGATAATTGCAATAAGAACGAATGCTGTGTGTTCCATTTCTGGTACACGGTTGATTAACTTAATGAATACTCCTGCAACCGAACGCATCATAATGATTCCAAGAACTCCACCTAAAGCTAATACCCAAAACTTGTCGCTTAATGCTAATGCTGCTGTAATGCTGTCAATTGAGAATGCTAAATCCATAAATTCGATTGATACAACGATTGCCCAAAACTGTGATAAACGAACACCGAACTTACCTAAGATCTTGTGGAAAATTGTATTTTCATATTTATCTACATTCATTTCTTCTTCGCCTTGAGACTTGAAGTGGCTGATAGCTAAGTGTAATAAGTAAGCTGCACCTAAAACTTTAATAATCCAGAACTTAAGAATAATTGTTCCTAATAAAATAAAGATGGCACGAAATGCAACTGCCCCGACCATACCGTAGTACAATGCCTTCTTCTGCTTTACAGGGTCTTTGATTTTGCTTGCCATCATAGATAATACAAGTGCGTTATCTGCACTTAATAACCCTTCCATAAGTACCAAAATAAAAACGATATATAAATTTTCCAATTTAATTCCCTCTTCCAATGTTGTTTTTATGTAATAAATTAACGACGGTTCATAATTGCACGTTTAATATCTTCACCTGCGTAATCCCAAATGAAACATCCTGCAACTGCACCTAATAAGAAAATGAATAAACTCATTTTTTGTTTCCTCCTAAGAGTAGAATTGTAATAATAAATCCAAAAATGCCAAATAAAATATGCTGCCCAAAGGACAACATCATTGCACCGACCTTAGTGTAAGGGTGGAATAACAACTCCACCCTTACTAGGACTTTGCAAATAAAGAACATGACAACTTCTACCACTAATAGTAGAGTCATAAATTTAAAGTTATCTGCGATCTTCTTTGCTTTTTCTCTCATTCAATTAACCTACTTGTAATCCGTACTCAACGATAAATGCTTCAACGCCTTTATTGTAGCCTTTACCTTCAGCACCAAATCTCCAGTCACCATCTTTTAGGTAAAGCTTGAACAGAAGAATTGCTGTTTCAGTTGAGTAGTTTTCTTCTAAATCGTACTCGTACATTGGCTCGTTAGTTTCGTCATTAACAAGAACTACTTTCGCGTTACGAACGTCACCGAAGCGTACACCATCATTTGTGCTAGCAATGAAATGCATCTCAGTGATATGAGCTGGAACACGTGTGAAGTCAACAGAGATTACTTCATCAGCACCGTCTTTGCTTCCTGACATTTCATCACCACTATGAACGATTGCTCCACTTGGGTGGATAGCTAAGTTGTTTCCATTGTCGTCATAACCGAATGCCACAATGAAGTCACGATCTTCACGACATTTACCATTAGATTGAAGAGCTACTGCAAAGATATCTAAATCGTGTTTACCACCTGTATCGAATCGGTTTTCATCCCAAGAGATCTCAGCACGAAGTTTCTTCAGTCCCGGTTGTTCCTTACGTAAATTGATTCGTTGTCCGCCTACTACTTTTTGTAAATTAACTGCCATGATTAATTTCCTCCTGTTGTATGTTAGTTTTTTTGTTTGAGTTTGTTTTGATTAACCAATAATTGCTCTTTCAATTACATCAATAGAACCAGATTGAACACCTTGTCCTAAAGCTTTGAACTTCCAATCACCGCTATGCTTGTAAAGCTTACCAAGAACTACTCCACGCATTCCCTTGAATTCATCTAATTCGTAGCGTACTAACTCGTCGTTGTTTTCAGAATTCAAAAGACGTACATATGAACCTCTTAATCGTCGGTCATTAAAATCGTTAGCTCCTGAGAAGATGTTTGCAATAACATAAATCTCTTTAACAGCCGGATTAAGCTTTTGAAGATCTACATAGATTTCCTCATTATCTACTTCACCGAACTGATTGTTACCGCTGCGGTCATCACCTGCATGATAAACACCTTGAGCACTACGCATTGCATAGTAAACACGGTCTACCTTACGACCATTTCCATCTAGTAAAATAACTGCAGAGTCAACATCGACTGCTCCACCTGACATAAATGACTCACTAGAACTAGAACGACGACCGCCACCGAAGATTGCAGATAAAAGACTTACTTTTTCCTTTTTCTCTTCTTTCTTCTCAGTTAGTGCTCCCCATCGTAAACCTAACGTTACTTTACGTAGACCTGAATTTTCTTTTGCTAATACAACTGTTTGACCAGCTTTAATAAGATTGATAGCCATATCTATTCCCCCTAATTACTTCTTTTTAATGAATCTGTTGCGATATTCAATAGCAAACATAGGAACGATGAAAATCGCCATAACCATAAAAACAATATCTATCCAAATGTTTGTATGTGGCCCCATGATTACACGGCGAGCAGAATCAAAAAATATATACAACCAGCCCACGATGACAAAAACATTCATTACTTTAACGAACGTAATATTTTTAAAGAAATTCATGCGAATCTTCCTTTCTTTAATTCTCTGTATCTCTTTCGATAATCATCAAGTTCTTTTCGAGTAGTACTTAACTGTTTTCTTAATGAAGATACAATTGCAGGACTTGCGCTTTGGAAAAGCTTGTCCGACTCTCTTGATAATGATCGAATCAATGAATCTTTTAATACTTTCTCTTCCACTAATAGCTTTTGCTTTTTGGCTTTCTTAACACACATTCCGTTAACATAAACACCTACATGAGATGGGATTTCATCTTTAACCTTCTCAAATAATTCTTTAGGCATTACAAAGTAATTAAAATGTCCGCAAAAAGTTTTCTTTGCTTTACTTCTAAAATCAGCAAGTGAAACTTTAATTTCATAGCATCGCCAAATACCCTTAGTGTCGTAAGTCATATAATCGACTCGTTCATTTCCATTAAATCCAATAGTGACTTCAAAACAACCAAAGACACCCATCTTTTTTGTAGCAAAGTATATCTGTCTTTCTAATTGAGTTGTTAATGCTGTTTTAGCTATTTAGATCAACCCCTAATGTATTTCCATTAACAATAAACAAGTCTGCTATTTCAAGTAGGATAATTCATGTCTAAGCAGCTGAGCAGTTGTTTGGATTGTTGCGACGGAATTCTTCATGTTCCCTATTTCTTTCCTCGCTCTTCTTTCTAAGATTTTCTTTTTCTTCTTCCAGAGCAGCTTCTGTTTTTTGAGCCATTTCATCACTTAATGCTTTGAATAGAAGGTATCCGGCCTTCATATGTAAGTCCCAGTACTGACCAAGTACAGATCTATCTTCTTGAGATACTCGTTTACTAACAGTATCTTCTATAGTGAGCTTTCCATCTTTTTTGTATATAAAAAGCTCATACATAGGTGATTTATTGTCATTTGCAAAAGCTCTGCCAAGAAACACTACATCGCTATGATAAGATAGTGCAGTTTCAACTTCTGAATAAGAAAACTCTCTTGTTTTACTCTTTCGTTTCCTTACCACTCGTTGCGAATTTAAACTTACTAAATCTGTTTTTAGGCTGTCTAATTGTAAAGTTAAACTTGTTACTTTTTGATTTAATTTGGATACTTCTTTATCTTTTTCTTTTAACTGGTTTTTGTATTTGTCAGCAACTTGTTTCAGTGCATCTATTTCGCCTTTTGGATTGTACTCCATTTGCTCAAGACTTTCCCAACAAAAACTACTCTCATCAATTTCAATTGACATGATAGATGAATACTTCTTGCTTGAGTTGTATACTGGTTTCCATTTATTAATGAAGTACAGTTCTAATACACTCATATCTGACTCACTATCTAATTCGATACATTCTACTAAAGATACTTGCTCATAACATTCCTCCGGCAAATGACCGTTCTTTCCGAAATGTTGTCGCATCCTATTTTTTATGTTGTTGGTTTTGCCGACGTATATGATTTGGTTCTCAACGTCAAGAAACCTATAAACGTAAAAATCCATCAGTAAAACCTCTTTCTATGTTGCTAATAAATAAAGACCGAATCCTAGTCAGGAATTCAGTCTTTAAAATAGAACCATTTGTTTTCAATTTGTCAATAGGTCAAAAATTAAGCTGCTTGAAGTCGCGCACGAATTTCGCTTAATGATTCATCACGCATAAGCTTTCCATCGACAAATACATCTTGTAATAAATCTACATCTTTAAGCGCATTTGCTTGTTCTTTATTTAAACCATCCATGCCAATGATGCCAAAGTCATCATCTTCTGTTACTACTACGCGGCCACGTTGAGATTTCTTAGTTCCATCATCTGTTTTTGGATCCTTGAACAATAAACGTTCTTCTCCATTTACTACAGCATATGTAGCTTTCATAGCAAACCCTAGAGAATCGCGAGTCTGATATTGGAAAGTATAAGATCCCACGCCGAAAACAACGTTTGTTGAAGCAAAGCCTTTTTCTTCTAACTTCTCAACAATAGCTTTTGCACGCTCAAGAGTAATAGAGTCACCATAGATTGCACCAATATGAGTATCTAATAGTTTATAACCCTTCTCAGTAATTGTTCCACCAAAGATATCCCATAAAGCCTCAATTAGTCCTTTACGTTCAAGTTCTGTTTTTGCTTCTGGGTTACCAGTAAGAATAAGAACAGGGTCTCCACTATCAGGACGAATAACCATACGACCATCACGTTCCATGATTTCCTTCTTAAGACGAGGAAGAATTTCTCCTACTACTGCCCAGAAATCATACGTGTCTGAAACTACACTGAAGAAGCCTTTAGGATATACCTCAGTTATAAGACGCTTGTACATTTCGAATTCATCACGGCTATCTGCATCTGTGTTTGCTGACATAACTGAATGTTCAGTAGCTGGTATTGATGTTCCTACTAATTCCTTTTCAATGTTCGCATTGTAATAATGCTCAAGATAAGCAATAGCTGGAACCGTATCTGTTCCTACGAATGATAATAAGTGTCCTGCTCCACTCGCCATAGCAGACTCTAAGCTGCTCATTCCGCGCATAGAGAAATCGTGTGCTTGAAACGGTACATCGTTTGCATGACCTACTGTTTTCATAGCCATATCAATTAGTAACTTTCGGTACTGATAAGAAACAGTTGCACTTGTCATTGGTAACCAAATTTCATTCGACATGATTGTTTCAAGATAATTAGTAATCCAGAAAGTAGATACAAGATCTGGTCGTGTGTTCTCAACAGTTAAAACTGGCACCTTAATTGGAGCTAGAGTTCCTTCTGGTAGTGCTTTTACTTGTAACGGCATATAGCCTAACTTGTGAAGTTCAATGATGTGTGCAGCTTTTGGCTCTTCAATAAATAAAGTGTGTTTCATGTAACGAACATATTCTGCTACTACATCTTCAAGTGGTCGGCTAAAGAAATGCTCATCGAAGTAATCGACTAGATATTTCTTAACAAAAGATTGAATACCGAACACTACTACTTTGTCTGCATATGGCATGTAGCGATTGCTACGTGGAGTAAACGTAGAGTAAATTACTTCCGTACCTTCTGGGTATTGATCAATATGAGACGTTTTGTAATAGTCACAAAGTAACATTGGTAGACAAACCGGTTTCGCTTTAAATGATGTTAAATGTTTATCGTAAGTCATAATAAAATCCTCCTGGTGTAAGTTATTTAAGCAGCTTCTACTGCTCCCTCTTGTCGTTCTTCTTCATCTGAATCTAACCACTTACAGGCTTCTTCCACATTTTCAAATTCTTTTATACGGTTGTTTTTAATGTCATCAGAAGCTTCTTTTTCTCCTTCATCTTCATCTTCTTCTTCTCCGCTCCACATTGGGTAGATAATTTCTACCTTCTCGTGAGTTGATTCATCAATGATTGAATCGGAAGTGTAAACCTTTGTGATTAATTCTGATTCAGGAATCTTTCCTTTAAAGATGTTGTCTTCACAATGAGTAACAGCAAGGAAGATATCTCCTGCTCCTAGTTCTTTTAAAGCTTCCGCGCTCATCATGAACGTTCCACCAAACGAACTTAGGTCATCAAGAATTACAACTTTGTGACCTGGTTTGATGTCACCAATAATTTTTATGCTTTCGATTTTCCCTGTTTCAACGTTACGTTTCTTAAGCCCTACTAATTCATTAGTAATGCCTAGATTACTATAACGTTTTTGAGCACCAGCATCCGGGAATAGTACATAATCTTTTTCTTTATCAAACTTAATTTCTTCTGAAACAAGTCCAAATAAATGAGGACCATCTTCAACCGGAATACAGTTATTTAATAAAGCAACAGCGACGTCTGAATGAGATTCGTGGACGTAGATTTGACTAAAATTAAGTGAATTAATAAAGTCGCATACATATTTCAAGGTAAAAACATCGCTGCCCATACGTCGATCCATACGGCTATATGGCATATAGGTAATATCTAAAATCGTACCTTTGCTTGAAGACTCATCTAAGAATCGTTTAAGTATCATCAATTTAAAGAAGTCATCATCTGATTCATATTTGAACATGATGTAATTCTCAGTGAAAAAAGATAAGGCTTTTGTAATTTGTTCCCCATCTAATTTCGTTTCCTTATTCGGGAACTTCTTAAATTCAATTAATTGACCATTGAGTTTAATCATTGTTTTTCTCCTTTGTATAAAGCCCAGCTAAATAGCCAGGCCTCCCTTTTTGTTTTATGCAAAGTGCTTCTTGATTACTTCTTGTGCAAATGAACCATCGACTTTACCTTTGTTATCCTTCATAAGGATTCCAGTCACTTTACCAATGTGGCCACCTTTTTGAACACCTTTAGATGTTAGGAAAGAAACGATTTCTTCTTCCGTCATCATCTTTGGTAAGTAAGTTTCGATAATAACAATCTTTGCTTTTTCTGATTCAACAATATCCTCACGGTTTGCTTTCACAGCTTCAGCAAGAGCTTGTTTTGTTTGTTTAAGTTCACGTTGAACTACTGCTACTTCTTCTGCTTCAGTAAGTGGAGCACGCTTTTCTTTCTCTGCAGCAGCTAAACCTGCGCGAATTAAAGTGATGATGTTTTTCTTCATCACATATTTGTTTCGCATTGCATCTTTTAATTCATCCATTAAACGCTTATTTAAAGTTGTCATTGTATTTCCTCCTAGTTTTTATTAATAGCCTTGGGTTACATAATCTAAGTTAACCTCGGCTGTAAAGTCATCAAGTGTTTTGATACGCACTTCTGGTCCATTGAATCCATAAGAATCTTCCCAGTAATGTGCATATGTATCTCCTCGGTGTATTAACACTACTCGTCCCTTGGCAAAGGTTCCATTTTTCTTTCTTGGAATCTTGTCAAAGAAATCTTTCCAATCCCAAGGCATATATCTTAGGATGGCACGGAAACGATCTTCATCTTCTTGTCGTTCCTCTGCAGTCCATTTTTGATTAGTCCAAGGATCTTTGCTTACACAGTTAATCCCATATTCATCGTCATCAGGGTCTACATTGAATAATGGAGTTAACCTTTCAGTTAGGCGGTCGATATTACCATACAGGGTAAACTCACGCCCTTTTTCATCCTGCTCTCTATACAAAATGTTTTCCATAGTTACTCACTACTCCCTATTTCATTTTTCTCCCCAAAAGCTAACGGAAGAAGGAACATGATAATCGCTGCAGTAATACGAATAAATACATCGTAAGTGTCTATCTCTTCTAATTTGTAGGAATAGGCAGTAGCAATCACTCCGCCTATCGCCCATCCGAAAAAGAAATACCTCAATGTCCATAAAGGCTTCTTACAGCAATCAAGAGTTTCTCTTACTTCCCTTTTAATTGATTCAATTAATTTCTTCATGTCTTGATTCTTCCTCTCTATCCATTCACCATCTGAGCATAACGTTGAGCCCCTGCTTCGGGAACTTCCCTTGAGTAAGCCATTTCAGGTATGAATTCGAAGAACAGTCTCCCTTTGAAACTACTAAACTTATTTTTACCAATATGAACTTCATAAACTGGTTGTTTATTAGGGTTGTCGGGCCTCATCCAATGAACCGTTGATTGTTGACCGCGAAGGGAAACCTCGTTGTAGCAAAGCATTACAGCTTTTGCTTCATATAGAATCTTTACTGAATCACGTAAGTCATCAGGCGTTGGTCTTCTGTTACCATTTAGCTTTCTAAACTCTGCTGTACATACAATAGGACAGTCATATTTAGTAGCAATCTTCGTTAGTAAATCGGCAATATGGTCATATTTTTCTCCACCAGATTTAGCACGAAGTTTTTCATCACCAATCGTAATATCATGGAAGTTATCTATGAAGACAACTAATTGGTAGGTCGGATCTACTTTCTGTAGCTCGACATGATACGCTTCCATTGTTTCCTGAATGTATTCAATATCAGAGCCATTGTTTACGTCTTGCATGTTAATATAATCTGCAGACTGTTTTAAGGCGATTACACCTTGAGCACGTTTTGTCATGTAGGTAGCATTGTCTTGATACTTTTTAGGGAATCGAACAACGTTAATTGGAATACGTTGATCAATAGCAACTAAACGAGGTAATAACTCATTGTTGTTATCATCTAAAGAGAAATATAAGACGAACGCTTTTCTTGGTCTTTCTTTCGTGACTACTTGGTTTGACTGTGAAATCTGCCATGCTAATTGAAGCATGAATGATGATTTACCAATGTTGGATTGACCACCTATTAAATGAACTCCGGTATTCAATCCTTCAAAGGCTTTATTTAAACTATCAAATCCCCAGTCTAATCCACCCATCTCACCACGATTCCAGGAGTATTCCTCTACTGCATCAATCGTATTAAGCATCTTAGTTCGGAAGAACGGAACTACATCGCCCGCTACTTCTCGAACAAGATCTGGTGTGATTTCATTTGGATTCATTTCAAAACCTGGTGGGGTTGCTACTGTATTAAAAGGAACAACATTTTCTTTCGGCTTGTCTGCTTCTCCTGTATCTTCTGCTGTTGGCCAAAATAGTTCTTGTCCCGAAGTAGAAAACGGACTTGAAGCAACTTCTGGGTTTTCTGTTATTGGTTGGGCAAACATTGATTACAACTCCTTAGTCATGATGGTTAATTACTCTTGTAGAATTTACAGTCTTCTCTGCATGTAGCAGGACAAGACGCATAGGTTTTAATCGTGTTACAACCATAAACATAATGACCTTTGAAATTGGATCGAAACAGTGTTTGCAGTTCTCTTTCTGGCAAGCTGCCATTATTCCATTCGATTAACATATCCCACGCTTCTTGTTCGGAACGTCCTCTTTGTCTCCAAAATGCAACAAGCATACATGCTATGTGGTTTCTAGCACCTTTAACAGGACCGTTATCAATCATCTCTTCATAACAAGGCGGATCAAAATCGATTGTTTGTGCTTCACCCGATTTGCTAAATGTTTTCTTAAATCGCTGAACAAACTTGTGCTCAACTTCTTTAAAGTAACGAGCAGCCTCTTGAATAACTCTTGGCTTGTCGTACTTAATCCAAGAACCATAGTTTGGATTTTTACTTATTTGCTGAATATTTACTTCAGATAGAGCCAACAAATTCTTTAATTCCATTGGTACTTTATAAGAACCAGTAGAAGGATGCTGACTTCCTCTTAACCTAAACAAACGACGACGCTCATACACTTTCATATCCAGTGTTTGATTTGGTGCAAATGGCATTAATTCTTCTGCCATAATTCGATACATACGGTCTAAATGAGGATGCCATTCAACACCAAAACACTGGTATGGCACAGTAACATGAATCCCCTTCTTGCCGCTAAAGAAAACCTTAATCATATTTGCAGGGATTCTATAGTTAGGACTAATCGTAAGATGTTGAATGATACGAAGTGCATCTTCTTGTGCTTTCTTAATATCATCTTCATCATCAAAGTCTAAATAAAAATCTCCTCGCAAATCAGCCGTATAAGGATCGCTAGTGCTATATTGAAAAGCTGTTGCATACAAGCCCCATCCAGGATTCTTTTGTATATAATCAAAACAATGCTGATGGAAGTTCATCCAGTTCACTTCACGATACTCGTTACGGATAAACATATTGCCTTCCTTTGTTGGCTTATTACGACCAAATTCCACATAGAATGGTTTTGGTTGTACCATTGATTCAGGCATAGTCGGTGTCTTAACCTCTGCCGCTGCAGGGTGGTTAGCTAATTGCCCTTGGTAGAACACGGTCTAAACCCTCCTCATAACAAGTATTTTTTCTAGCTTCATGCACTAATAACGCTTCTGCTTCAAAGTGTTGAATATCAAGCGGAGATTTAGGCATTGGTTTTCCGTTATCTAAAGAACATGTAAATGCTTCATCTATTAAATAGAAGATAAAATCTACATCCCAAAAACGGAGCATATGATCAAAAGCACCTATGTCCCTTGACAATGTAGCTTCTGGAGTTGGTGCATTCGTTTTTGAATAAAAATATTCAACAAGATCTTTTTTCGTAATCTTATCTACTATCTCTAAATAAAACGGTTCATCATCATAAGAAGCTTCAATTGTTCCATCATCCGAAATCTTTAACATCGGAGGAGGTGGAGTTAATTGTAGTCTTGGGTGGAAATAAAATTGCCCCGGCACTAATAAGTTGTCAGGGTCCCTATATGGTTTCCTTACATATTGGATATTGTGAGCATCCAAGATACTATTTGGTTTATAGAAAAGACCTTTTTGAGGATTATCCTTTTCCTTATCAAATAGTTCATGGAATTGTTTAGCTGTAACAGATCCCCCTGCTAAGATTTCTCCAATATCATTAATAACTTCTTTTTTATAATTAGAGTCACAGTTGATTTTTCCGTGAGCATCTTTTTCAAACTCTTTAATTTCATCCATAAACCTTGAGGCAAGGACAATCATTTGATTATTCAAGTTGGTCTCCCCTTTCGTTTCTCTCACAGGAGCGTTTGTAACATA
Source organism: Bacillus sp. Root131 (assembly GCF_001429475.1). Classification (NCBI taxonomy): domain Bacteria; kingdom Bacillati; phylum Bacillota; class Bacilli; order Caryophanales; family Bacillaceae; genus Bacillus; species Bacillus sp. Root131. The sequence goes on along the minus strand of NZ_LMJQ01000041.1, from coordinate 87,451 downwards.
ACCCCTTTTAGAAGAAAGTCAAGATAATAAAAAACAAGCGGACAATTACCCGCTTGCTGTTTCGTAAATATAGAATTATTCAGACTCAACTTCTTCTTGAATCTTTTCTTCCAATACTATCTCCTCTACCTTTTCTTCTGCTGGTTCTTTAACAACTGGTACTAAGGCAGTATTCGTTAAGATAGCTTTATACATTTCTAATTCTTCTTCATCGATATTGCGAAGTAAGTAATCAAAAACATATTCCTCTAGCTTTTTACCTTCTAACTTATCAGCAGCTTTAACAAAGCCAACATAATTGCTTAAACGTTTTTGACTATCGTTCTTAGCAACTGCTGCAGATAAAGTTAACTTAGGAAGATACAATGTTTTATTCTTTAAAAGAACTAACAATTTATCCGCAATCTCGTTGTCTTGGTTTGTTCCAAGAACAGTCGCTTTTGCTTTTTTTGTAGTCGCACTAGCTAAGTTTTTGAATAGCTCAATCGCTTCATCAATCTTCTTCATGTAATCCATTTTTAGCACCACCTTTCCGCAATAACTCATTACAACCTTTCCACAATTAAAAAATCAATCCTAATCATGAACAACAGTTAGGAATTGCCTAAACAAGAGTTTGACAATACCTACCACTAAAGGTTGTTGTATATCTGTAAGAGAGGTGACAAAAAAGTGACGAACCGAAGAAGAAAATACGAATTCGCGGAAAAGTGGGTAGAATGCCTTAACTGTTCCCAAGAATACGTGATTGAGTATGTAATTGACGAGCGAGATACAAAAGGTTGCCCGGTCTGCGGATCTCATGCTTATGAAGATCCCGCAAATGAATATAGCGATTGGGGCGATTAAACAATGATCGACTACATTGAAAACGACAACTCAGATAAGCCACCAGTTAATGTATATATCGGAGAAGAAGAATGGGCTAACTATTCTTTTCAAAACAAAGTTCGATTACTATATCGACTAAGAAACTCCGACAATGTACTAGCTAAAGAATTGGTAAAATCTATTTCATTACTAGTAGAAGAAGAACAAAAGATGAGAGAGATTGATTACGAAGCAACACTAAAACAATGTGAGGATGTGAGTGAATGGCCGGAATAAAAAACATGTACCAGCTTTACGGTGCAACCCCATTCGACACGATTAAAGGCGATACAATTATAGACCGCCACATGCAATCACAACTTCGTCAATATACCCCATACTGTAAGTTCTGCGGACGAGAAATTATTAACTCTAAACAGGACGAGCATATGCACAACGTAGACCCTGAGTGGGAAATACATTATCAAATGCATTACCGCTGCTATAGGGAAAACGTGAGATAAAGAAGGAGTTAGATAACATGACAAAAATCGAATTAAGTATGGATGATATTTATACGTTTATGCAGTGTCCATTGAAGTACAAGCTGACTAAGATTCATGAGATACCTTCTGAAGACGACTATAAAAGTGCAGTACTTTACTCAAAGGGCATTCATCAAACTATTTCCTACTTTTATTATGAAGTAATGCAAGGTAGACTCCCTACTCTCCGACAAATGAGAGATAAGTGGGCTAACTATTATTACTCCATTTTCGAAGAGGATAAACGTACAAAGGATAACTTCCTACTTGCACGAACAGGAACAGATCAACAACGAACGCAACAGATTTTAAACCGGGGCATGGAAGCTATCTACGCTTTCTATGCAGAGAACAAAGATAATCCCGGCACACCTATTGCCGTCAATTACCCTTTCCGTATTGCTGTTCAAGACGACCTAATCCTTACAGGCGAATTTGAACTGATTCGAGAGTACACCGATTCAAACAATAAGCGCATGATTGAGATTGTTGATTTCAAAACAAGCAATAACAAGACTGACGCTTCCTCTGGATTTTTCCTCAGACATGACCTACGAGCAACCGCTATGTTTTATGCCTTCCAGGAACTATTCCAATCTACACCAGACCGATTTGTATTTGATTACATCGGTACAGATAAACAGTTGTCTTTATACAGAGATGAGAATGAAATTAAGCGCCTTAAAAGCGTACTAAAAGGAGTCCGTAACGGAATAAAGCAGGAGGATTTTTATCCGAGACAAAGCTTCATGTGCAAATCTTGCCCAATGATGAACTACTGCGACAGATTACAATTTTAACTCCAGATAAGGAGGTAGTCGCTGTATGACACCAGATGAAATCGGTATTGTTGAAAAAATATTTACTAGCATCACTGAAGGTGATAAACCATTCATGGTTCTCTTTGCAATCATCATGCTCTTTGTTATCTTCATGTCCGTTAAGGTTATGGGATATGTTCGTAGCGTTAGTGATAGTCACAAAGAACAAATCACTGCTATGAACGACAACATGAAAGAGCAACGTGAAGACCACTATAAAATGATTGCTGAAGATCGTCTTCGTTCTGATAATCGCGAAAGAGAATTATTCGTAAACTTAGAGAAGAATACTCAGCAACTTGAGGGCATTGCAACAACACTTAAAGAAGTGCAATTCAATTTTACTAGTCTAGAAAACAAAGTTACACAAAACTTTGATTATCTTGAGAAAGAAATTGAAAGTGTTAAAGAAACAGTTAGTAAAAAATAAAACCACGAGATTATCTCGTGGTTTTTCTTATGTCTAAATTACCCTATTCTTACTTTAATAACTGAGGATACTTCTTCTTTCCATCCGATCCATTCTTCATTCTGCTCTCCGAATTTATCACCTAATGGTTTATATCCTTTTTCGAATGCATGTTTTAGCAACTTTAAATCTTCAATCGAGAACGTATTAGGATCTTCAAACCATAATACATTACATCCTCTCAAGTTCAATTTCCGACACCTCAATTTATACTTCCTTTTTGAAAAAGAAATCTTCTATTAATCGATAAGCAATAACAGTAGCAACAACAATCAAAATAGTTTTCATGAACTAAACCTCCCTATATTTCAAATGTTTTAATACCAAAGGATTTATGTTCGTCTATATTCCCTTCTGGCACTACATTCTTTTTAGGATAGTTAGAGTAATGATCTGGGTATCCAATTGCATTCATATGGAATTGAACTCCCGCTTTTTCAAACTCATCTTGAATATGGTCATGTCCACAAATCCAATGCTCTGCATTAATAAAAGGAACATCCGTCATATAACAAGTATTTGGTTCATACGGCGTAAAAGGATTATGTACTGGCGGAACATGAGAAACAAATACATCAACATGTGTATCTTCTAACGTGTCATACCAATCCATAGACTCTTTATGTAGTTTTCTTGGCACATCACTACCCGCATATCCATTGATTGATATATAACTAGAATCATTGGATACATTGCGAAGGAACTCCCAATCAGCTTGTGATTTAGGAAGGTACCACAACACATCTCCTGCGAATACTTTCCCTTTGTATGTATCTACATTTTTAACAAGAGGAACTACATTAGGAATTTCAGAAGCCTTTTCTATCAGTTCATTAATTCGACCTATAGAATCTTTATACTTCTTCTTTTGGCTTCCTGAAATAAGGTACATATCATGGTTTCCAACTGTAAAATATACTCTTTCATAATGCTTTGCTGCTTCATCTAATATCCATAAGGATTGTTGATTCCATTCACTAAAGTCACCAGGTAATATCAGAACTTCTCCATTACCATTTTCTATTAGCTTTCTTGTTAATTCTCTTGTTCTGCTTTCCCACTTCATTTGATTATTTGTCCAAAGCATCCAGTGGTTGGCGTGTAAATCTGAAGCATAATCAATTTTCATATGTGTCACTCCTATTGTTGCCTTAATAAGTTTGGAGTAGTTTTTCTGCTCTCTTTATTAGGTCATCTGTATCTTTCATAGTTTTTTCAAATCTTTCAGCTGAAGGTAAATGTCTCTCTAGTAAAAGAAAAGCAACAGCAACAAAATCATGTGGTAAATAACCTTCTTTGAATTTAAGCTTTTCTATTTTTTCAACCTCTTGCAAATACCCTTCTCTTTGATAATCATCCATATTACACCTCCAAATTCAAAAAAGGAGGAGGCGTTAGCCTCCCCATATTTTTATTTCACTGGTTTTAAATATGGCTTAATTGGTAGAGTAGCAAAATCATAACGAGCTACTTCATTCATATCTTCAAAGTACGCATGTAAGCTGTCAGTAATCATAAGGTTGATGATTTCTCCCTTTGGATTAAATAACAGTACAGGTTTTCCTAGAATATAAGCTGCGCCTAATTCCCAAGCAGTACCAGTGTCATCGTAGTTTTCGCCAATGATACCGAATACCATGTCTGCCCATTTGATATGTTCTAAGTCATTTTTAAATACGAAAGTACGCCATTCAAAAGAACCGAATTCTACTTCAGGTAACTGGTTCTCTCTCGGTGAAAATACAGTGTGTCCTAATGCACGCAATACCTGCTCTGCTTTTTCTACATGTTTTAATTCTTCTTCATTAAAAAATGGTGAAGCTAAATAAATGTTTGCCATAATATTTCCTCCTGATGTATAGGGGCTAACGCCCCATCCTAGTTTGTCTTTTTCTTCGGAACTACCAAGTAAGGTAGCCTCCTGTGTGATACTCATGCTTAGTTGGATGGTAAGCATCCTCCCCGAAGCCTCGTTGCTTATTCACTGCACGAATATGTGTCTGCCATTCTTTACGGTTATCTTTTGTTTCGACACCCCAGAACCATTTCAGTACACAACGCTTACGTGCTTTAAACAAACGCTCTCTCTTTGGATCGAACAAGCGAGTATTCTTAGTTGTACAATAACGACTGCTTTCTTTTTCTGCTTGTTCTTGCTCCCATAATTCGATTTCCTTTTGATTAAACATAATGTCCCTAGGAACAAACAGTAATATTTACGCTCGTCATATCGGCGCAGGCTGTCAATTTCCCAAGTTCATTAGTTTCGATGGTTCCATGTATCCGAAGTACATAAGTACTATCCTTTCTTACTTATTTCTTTAAAAATAGAAACAGTTGTTAACCCTGTATCTGCTAGAATTTTATTAACAGCAAATCTAACACCTTTAATATGATCACCGTTAAAACCATGATAAGGGGCATCATCCATAGATCGATCCAAGTGATAAATATTTTCCTTCAACTTATCCAGTGTTTCCTTCTCCCCCATTTAATGTTCACACCTTTCTGCTTTTCCAAGGATACTTGAGTTAAACACCAACAGCCGACAATCTTGTACCGGCTCTGTACGAAACCTGTATCTTTTCTGCATTTCTTGCGCGCTCTATAGCTAATTTCTTTCTTACCATCTCCTCTTGTTCCAGTGAAACTTTTAATTCAAAACGTTGCTTATCAGTAAGCTTATTCATATTTTCCATTATCCATATAGTTTGTTTGTTGGTTAAGGGGTGGAATAAACTTTTAAAAACATGACAACCATTACATCCTTCTTTTCCAGTCCAAGGGTATGTGCCGAATTTTAAAAACTCCCCTTTGGTTGCCATTTCGTTATAATCCATCGTGTAATTTACTTGGTACTTTTCAATAAGTTTTTTGGCCAGTTCGCCATGTTTTCCGTAATCACATTCATAAAAAATACCATCCGGTGCTAAATATCCAGATAAACCATAATTCATTTCTCTCATCGGCTCAGTCCCTCTTGTTCTGTTAATTTATAAATTTTCTCCATCAATTCACGAACGCATGTTCTTATTATATTAAAAATAATGGGAAAATCAACCTTTGTATGATATATTTTACCAACGAAACAAGGAATTATGAATTATATTAATCTATAAATTAATAAATCTACAGATTTCTTCTCTAGATAACCGCAATGTGTTCCCAAAAGGGGATACTCCGATAAAAATTGGCTTTCCTAATTCTTTGTGAAATTCGATTTTCTTCACAGTGCCAACCCTTTTGATTCCACAATGAGTGAAGTACTCAAACCCTTTACCTATGTATTTCATGGTTTCATCTCCAAATCAAGAACTCATTAACTTAACAAGTTTATCGAATTCTTTTTGAGCCATATTGTGAGGCATAAAATGTTCAAGAACATCTGAAAACGGCTTTAAGTAGTTGTCTAAAATATCTTCACCTTCTGCTCTCGATCTGATCGTACCGGTAGTGTTGTTCAAGTAATCCTCTCGTGTCATATTCCAGTGAGTCGGACAATCAACCACGCCTGAGAACCTGCAATACAGACCGTTGGGTTGCATTGATATAAAAGCGCCCATTATACACCCTCCTTATTCAGTATCTTCAATAGTTCCGCAACTGATAAATCACGCAACATCACATTAGATAAAGGCATCTCTCTTTTTCTTGATATTCCATAGTACTTATCACCCATTCTAAAATCCGAATCTTTTTCAGATAATGATTTTTCTAATGTCGATTCATCTTCTGTTAATACGATTGCTGAAGTTGAACAACCTGGCGTACTATAGAACACTTTGAATGCTTTCATTCTGACACGCCTCTCCTTCTTCTGTACAATCAGCGAACATTACTGTATTGAATTTCTTAAGTGGATACTCTACAAATTCAACTTCTGAGCTACTTCTACCCACATATATCTCTTTTACCGTTAGGACTTGTCCTTCTTTAAAAAGCTTTCTTGCTTGTTCTAATTCCATTGCGTATCCGTTTCTATTAAGGAAATACACTTTTCTTCCTTTTGGAGAAACCTCTTTTCCGTATCTTTTTCCGAGGCTATACATATCTATTCCACCTAGTAGGCTCATCGATTTCGCATACTTAAACATCCTTACTCCTCCTTATGGTTTTTCTTTATTTAGTTCTTTTTCGCACTCTTCTTTGGTTTTAAAGAAACCACCAAGATGTGCTTGCACATTACTAGAAGCCCTATATGACGTAGGTTCTATATACATCTTCACACTAAGTTGTTTCCCTTGTGCCCATGTATGGATATCTATTTCTTTAACTAATCCTTTTTCTGCGCTTTTTATTAGTTTGCTCCTACACCCAAAACCGTTACACTCCGGACACTTTACTTTTCTTTCCTCGCCCTGGATTTCTACAACAAGTTTTTTATCGCCTGAGCAAACCGTACATGTTTCTGAGTTGTATTGACTTCTAACAAACCAAGCTTCATCACCTAGCTTAAAGCCTCCAAGCATCTCTCTTTTTGCTTGGCCCGCACCTTCTTTTTTGAAAGTATTTTCAGCACCCTTTAATTCCATTTGTAATTTGTGCATCTGGTTTCTTAAGTCACTAATTGTTTTTTGTGAACTAGCATCTCGTTCTTTTGCTTGTTCATAATCCTTAACTTTTTCTGATACACGCTTCTCAACTTCTTGATTTAACAGTTCGTTAATAGCTGTATTGAATTGAAAGTTTGGATCCATCTCGAAATAATTTTCTTCAAATTCCTGATGTGGCATATATGGCATGATCATTTTCCTTTCTACTTGATGGTTATTCCCACCAGAATCGTTTCGTAAGTCGTTCCCAACCTTGTTTTTGCGAATCCTTGATGTAATCTTCTTCAAATAATTTAACAACTTCCATCTGAGCAGACCTGTAAGCTGTACACCATTCTTCCTTAAAGACTTCAGCAATCGCTGTTTTGTTATGTTCTAAAATAGCTGCTTCGATCTCTTCTTCTGTTCCAGTGTACCCGTAATGCATTTCTAGCCATTGCTCAAAAGTTAAGTCTTTTGATAATGTAGTAGTACTCATTTTTGCCACTCCTTTTATGTTTTTTTACCCGTTCGGTAATCTAATAGCTCTTTGCAGATTTCTTTTAGTGTAGCTTTGTTGATAATAACTGCTCCGCCACCATTCCAATCCAAGCATTGTCGTGGTAGTTTCTTAAGTTGCTCATCTGTTAATTTCATTTATCTCACCTTTTCAGTAATTTTATTTAGTACAAAAGTCTTACATGTAAAGAAAGAAGAAGCGCCACAAACATAGGCACTTCTCCCTCTCTTGTCAAATGGAATTTCCTGCAACGATAATAGGTTTTAATTCTTTAAGACGTAAGCGGTTTGTCCCACTTGCAGTGATATACACCTCTGTCTCTACACGAATTGCGTTCTTATTAGAATCAACATAGATTCGTGCTGGCTTCTCTTCAAAATATCCTTTAGAGAATGCAGTAGAATATGGCTTGTAGTCTTTCTTCAAAACCTTCTTTTCATGCAATAGCTGAAGCAATGATGGAATAGGATTATCTCTCATTTCTTCGGCTAATCCATCCCCATAGACAGCTACTAGGTCTTCTAAGAAACCTTTTAACGTTGTTCGATTCTGTCTATAGATGCAGCGAATATAACGCTTAGAGTCATGGCCAGCTTCCACTAACACAACATCTTTCTCTAGTCGCACCTTTAACAAGTTCTCTACTTTTTTAATCAGTAACTCCCGTTCTTGTCCTTTTAGTTCAATCTCTTCGGAGTTCTTAGTAAGACGTTCTGCTTTTTCTTCTTTCTCTTCCTTATGCTTTTGCATTACATTTGACTGCTTTTTCAGTAGTCGCTTCTGTTCTTTAAGAAAATCCGCTGCCATTAAAATATTTGTTCTTACATCATTTGTTGATTCCATTAATAGATTTTTCATTAAATCCGCTCCTTTTATTAAATAGAAAAAGCAGAGGATATCTCCCCTGCTGGTTAGTTATTAAAGATTAAAATGAGAGTCTAAAGAGTCACAAAGATAATCGAATCCTTGTTTTGTGATAAAGACTTGTCCTTTTAATAACTTTAAGATGTTTCGATTTACAAGTTGGCGGTGTGGCATATTACGATTACGTCCTTCTGAACCAATCATACGATTGTCACGCATGTATTGGAACAGTTGGTTACGGCCTAAGCTATAACGTGGAAACATAATACGGGCAAAATCATCAATGGTCATCAGAGCATCTTCAGATAAGAACTCTTTGTATTTCTTGGCATATGGTTGAAGTGCTTTAATTTGATTATCGACCACGCGGATCTCTTCTTCTAGTAGTTCAGTTTGCTCGCCTAAAGTCTCAATTTGAGAATTAAGTTGAGCAAGTTCTGCTTCTTGTTGAATAAGTACTTCGTCTAGTTTACTTAATAAGACAACTGTTTGTTGTTGAAGTGTTAGATTCTGTCTCAGAGTTACGCCAGAAACACGTAACTCTTTCATATGTGCCTTAACAACTTTCTTGCACTCTTTCGCTACAGGTTTACGAGACTGTAATAATACTTCATACATACCTTGTTCTGTAAGCATCCAAGATTCTTGAGCGCCACTTTGCGTCGGAACAATTTTCCGAACCTTTTCATCTTCATCTACATTTCTTAACATCTTATTAATTGATGAAACATCATACTCAATCCATTGAGCTACATCTTTAGCTAAGAACAATGGCTCCTCAAATGTTCCATAGATAGAAAAGGAACGTCCTTCAAAAACCATCTCAGAGATAGGCACTAAAACCTCAACACTTACTACTTCGTTTGTCATGTATTTTCCTCCAAATAAAAAAGCGCCGCAAATAAATGCGACACTCTTGTTAAGTATAGTTTATTTAGAGTGGAGTACATATCAAGGAGAATGGAGCTAAGACTCCTTATAACAAGACTCAGTAATACAGTGCTGGGACTTTTAAAGAGAATCACTTGATAACCAAGACTTCTCTCCCTAATAAGTACCCCTACTCTCCAAAAAATTTTCTGATGGCGCGAATCTCGCCTCCAACAGTATGTCGTTAATAACAAATCCTATATTGAATTTGTCTTCTTCTAAATCTAAATAGATGGGTTTAGCTTCTAACTCTTTTTTAATATACAGTTCATCCATATCTTCAATATTATCCTCTAAGAGTAAGTGCTTCCTATCTTTTTTAGGTTCTAAAATAGCTATACCTATAGACGGAAAATATAAAAGGATATCGATAGACCCCACTTTAACGTTCTCTTCAAACATCAAGTGTAAAAAAGAATTCTTAATAATTTCTATTGCCTCTTGCTTATTCATTATTAACTCCCTTCACAAGCAATCCTACCTACCTTTATACCATATTTACGAAAAAGCTAAAAGACACCTTTTTCTTACAGTTATTAAGTTAAGCTAACCCATCTGTAAATATTCGAGATAATTCTTTACAAGTAAAGTTCTAATGGTTCAAATACTTACAGACAAGTTAGTTCAAGGAGGAATTAATGTGCTTAAATTTATTAACAATCAAGGTAAAAAAGTCATGGAGATGACAGATAACGGCGATGTAACTATCTTAAATGAAGAACTTAAAAAGTCTTTCTCTGAAAACTCTCTACAAGAAACTAAGAAAGAGGAGAAAGAAAATGAATAAACCAACTGAACAAAAAGAAGTGTTAGGTATTTTCATTACTAAAAATGAAGTAGCTAACTTAAATATGGAACACATTCATGTAAGTGATTTCGCTATCCAAACAATCTTAAAAACAATTCGCCTTACTCCTGAAGTTCAGGCAGAGGTTATTGATAAGATGGTTGAACGTACTCCAGGTTACTTCCAACTGACTCCGGAAGAACAAGTAAATAAAATCAAAACAACTCTAACTATCGAAACAGTTGTTGAATACCTTCGTCTACATGAGTATATCCGTGAAGGTATTGACATGATTGAAGTTGGTATCGACCAAGAAGGTTCTGTTATTGTTTCTGCTTTTTATGTGGGACAAGATGAAACACTTGATAAGGTCTTCCGAAAAGAGTTAACTCCAGAAGAAATTGACCAGTTAGAAAAAGAAGTAAATATCTTAGATGGTCAGGTAAACATCTATGAAGAAGCTAAAAAGCGTTTAGATCAAATGAAAGCAGACAACGTTATCCCTTTTCAAAATCGTGCAGCTAGACGCCAAGCGAAAGCGAGGTTATCACACAAATGATTGAACAAGTAAAAGAGAATCTAGTATACGTAGTTGAAGAAGAAGAGGAAGAAACTATTACAGTTGACCTCGAAAATAAAACTATCTATCAAAAAGAAGAAGGACTTATTGTAAGTTCAGACGGTATCATTGACCCGAACATCTACAAGATGCCAAAAACATTTGATGAATTTGATGGAGATATGAGAACTATTGAGATAACTCCCCCAAAACCAACCTTCCAAAATGAACTTCAAGATTTACTACTAAATACAGTAACTTCAAAAGCGGTCGCTTCCCTACTATCAAAACATTCAGCTCTCGATACAGAGCTTGATATTTTAATGGAAAACAAACGAATGGGGCAACTTGGCTCTATTCTAGATAAAGAAATTGACGACATGATGACTAAGCGCCGTATGGAATTACGTTCTTGTTTCATAGGAGAACAAGTTCGCTATGAAAAGGTTCCAGACTGGGCAAAGAGTTATGTAAAAGAATACATCAAAAACATGATTCATGGTTTATCAATTTTAGTAGAAGACGGGGAATAATTTTCTAGGTTATTCCCCTAGATTCTGTTACAATATAGGAGAGGATACATATGTACTACTTAGGATTAGACCCCTCAACTAAATGCACAGGATACTGTGTAATGGACGAAAAACATGATATTATCGAAGCTGGCAAAATCGATATACCTTCTAAGGGTGATGAAGGAGATAAAATCATTTATCAAATCGAACGTATTGAAGCCCTTTTCGAAAAATATGATATTACTAAAATCCTTTGTGAAGATCAATTTAGCAAATTAAACATCGATACATTAAAGAAATTAACACGAGTATCGGGCACAATTCTTTATCTTGCAAAGAAACACAAGCTAGAGATTGAACTTATCTACCCTACTAGCTGGCGTAAAATCTTCCACGGCTCAGGTAAAGCCAAGAAAGAAGATACCTTCCATAAGGTTGTTGCTCTCTATGAATTTGAGAATCTAGAATTCAAAAAAGACAACGATTTAACAGATGCTATCGGCATTGCCTGGGCATGTGTAGACTTACATAAAGAAGGTGTAGCTGCTTGAAAATCTACCGTGGCAATATAGGTGTGGACTTGTCTCTTGAAGAGTTTTCTCAAATCATAGAAGATGAAGATAAAATTGATGACCTACTCAACATCATTTACGAATTGGAGATGGATGAAGTCATGAATTACAATAAAGAAGACATCTTAGCTTTTGAAGCAAACCTTTTTCAAGAGGTTGCAGAATATCAACGTAAACAAAATGCAAATGACGACACTGTAAAAATGGAACGTATCCTAGCCCACTTAGAAAAGTATGGACGATAAAACTCAACAATATGAACACATTGAGTCTTTAGTGTTCGAATATCAAGCAGGTTCCGAGAAGGCTGGGTTAGAAATAATCCAGTCTTTTGGTTATGATCCGGAAACAAAAGAACTATCTAAGTACCTCAACAAATACTTTGCCCTCTTACGCTTTGGCGTGATTAAATTTAACGACAGAGATACAAGGCAATTCCTCAGACAGTTTACCTCAGACGAAACCCTGCATAAGGCTCTTATCCCTAACTATCAATATGCTCATACGAAAAAAGCTACACGGAAGCTTGTTCAAATGATTAATTATCGAATGAGACATATTACAGATGAAGATTTAATAAACGATCTTTGCTTACTCTTATTAACTCAGGCTAGGAAGTATAAGAAGCAAGGAAAGAAAAAGAACTTTTGTGGATACCTATTCAATAGTTATCGCTACAAAGTTTATGCTCATTACAAATATCTCTTCAAAGACCAACTCTATTCACACCGTATAGAGATGCTAGAGGATTATAGAGATGAGAACAGTGAGATTCTGATAGAAGAAACTCTCCGCTCTGACCTTTACTTTCAAAATGAAAAAGAGAAAATAGGACTCAATTGGATACTAGGTAAAACAGCTGACTTCCCCTTTAACCAATTAAATAATTTTGAAAGAACTCTAATCTCCCTTTACGACTATAAAGGAATGACCTATGAAGAAGTTGGTGCTCAAATGGGATATCACCGTGATACTATTTGGAATAAGCGTAAACAAATTAAGAAAAAATTAGAAGAAATAATGAAGAATCCTCCCTGTGATTAACAAGGAGGATCTTTTTTATTGTAATACAGGAACCTTATTTAGTTGAGCTTCCAACTCTACAATTCGAGCATTTAAAGCATTCACTTCTTTATAATGCTCTAATATCTCCATAAGATGTGGTTTGATAGCTGTCTTAGCAGATAGGAAATAAGCAGAGTATCTTGGATAACGCTTCATAGCTTCCTTAAAGAATGGGAAGAAGTACTTCTCAGTCTCGATTGCTTGTCTTACTTTCTTTTCTGGTGTAGCATCACGTAATGTACTGAAATTGTGTTTTCTATCAGAAGCTTTAAGTAAACATGCCCCTGGATCTCTTAGCATTGGTTCAAGATACAATACCTTAAGGATCTCACCTTCTTTATAGTTTACAGACTTTTCTTTCGTAACAAGGTCAACCATTTTGGCTACTCTTTTGTTGAATTTGTCTTCAATCATTCTTAAAGTGATTCCCTCAACATCTTCAACAATATCATGAAGCAGAGCTGCTGTTAAGATATCCTCATCTCTTATACCATGATTAAATAGGTCCTGAGCTACATCTACACAATGGTTGTAATAGTTAGAACCATCATGACGAGCAAATCCTTTTGTAGCACACATCTCTTCCTTAACCATATCTAACGCGCGAAGAGTCATCTCCTGTCCCGCATCTGCCATACGTTGTTCAAATAACCTTACTCTGCTTTCACTCATATATATTCCTCCCTAATTTTATGCTGTAATAGAAACTACATTAAATCCTAAGTCCTTTGCTTTTTGCTCATCGAACTTTTCATCTAAATGCATACAGAAGACTTTATGTCTTGCCTCTTGTTTGATCGACTCATCTAATTTCCTTAAGGATAGATGAACATTCTTCTCGTAGTCTGCTATGCATGTGTCTTGATAAAAGTAGTCAAGCTCACCATACTCTAACATGTGTAAAATACTCATTGGGATATCATTAGAATCTCCACTATAGTAAATCGTATTATTGCGACCATCAATACAGATTTTAATAATATATCCGAAGCAAGGTAATTCATCTACATGGTTAACACAAATAGGTTTGAAGTTTAATATAAAATCATCATGATGACATCCTACACTTCCCCAGAACTGTACTAGTTCATATGTATTTCTTTCTACACCCATCGTTTTTAAGTGTTCAGCAATCTTTAAATCGTATGGAGCATACACGGTTATACTTGGTTCCATTAACTTTCCCATTGAATAATACCCATAGAAAATTAAATCGCCTAGTGAACCTACATGGTCAGGATGTAAATGAGTGAGTAGTACAGTTACTTGCTTCACTTCATCTAGTAATTTAGATTCAATTAAGCGGCCGAATGTTGAACTACCGCAATCAATTAAAAACAAATGATCATCCTTTTTAATATAAGCGCAGTTGTTTCCTTCTTTTGTGTTAAATGCACTACCTCTTCCAATAAAATTAAGCATTTGTTCTCCTTTTTAGAAAAAGCCCCCGTGTTAGGAGGCTTCTTTTTCATCTTTGAAATATAGTTCTAACCATTCTTCTTCAGAGATTGGTACATGACATAAATTACGGAAATCACAATAGCGACACATAATGTCTAATGCATTCCCTTCTTTCTCAGGTAACTCTCGACGATCTACATAATCAAGAATTTCTTTTATGTCCGCTTTAACTTGTTCAACCAACTCTTCATTGTAATAGACATGGAAAGACTTAGATTCTTGTGTATCTTTGTTCTCGTAATACACCATACCTCTTCTAATACCAGTTAGATAGAAATACAATTGCAACTGCATTTCATGTTTCTTGTCTGGCTTAGATTTCGGTAACTTAGCATAGTTCTTATTCTTAATTGACTTGAATTCGACAATAAGGATATGATTAGCTGGACCACGATAGACTTCTTTGTCTACCATCTTCGTCTTTTCTACGCCTTCTCTATCTTTATATTTCTCTGCAACTTTAGCTGTTAAGACGATATCATCTGCATCCTCTTCGTCATCTGACTTTAGATAGTTCCAGATGATAGCATCTGAACGCCCACTTATGCGTAATTCTTCATCTTTTAATGAGAGTTCGGGAGCAATCAGGATTCCCATCTTTTCAAAGATATCTTCCATTCGATTATGAAAACTTGTTCCATTCTCCATAATTAAAAGGTTTTGTCCTGGTATCGGTTTAGTTGGATAACCCAACATCTGATAAACCACAGCACGTTTACACCTTCCAATTGAAGACGGATAGAACTTACCTAATCGTCCTTGGTCGATACGCTTTTGTTGATTGGCAGCATTCTCTGTAGTGAGAAACTGATGGACCATATCTATGATGTCTAAATCCCCATATCGCTCTTTAATTTGTTTTATTTTTGACACTTCAACTTCTAGTTGAGCTGTTGACACTTTATCACCTCTTTTGAAAGGAGTTTTACAATGGAAAAAAAATATGAATTTATGGACACCGACAATATTTACGGACAACGTAAAGATGATGAAAAGAACTGGGAAGAGTTTGGTGAACTCGCCCAAGAGACCTTTAAGAACTGGACAAAATACAACGATGGAACTTCCGGTGTAAAAGCTAAGACATGGCAAGATGCTGGTCGTGGCTGTGTAAGATGTGGTGGTTCCCTAATGGTCTTTGAAGAAGGTGAAAACGGAAATGTTCTTTTAGAATGTAAGAGTTGTGGTTATCATCAGTGGAATGCTGACATAGCACCATACAGTCAAAAAGAACTGAAGCAAATGAACAAGGAAGCTAAACAAGCTGGTGCCACTGGTGCTCGCCATCTTCCCGATGAATTATACAGAACTATACCAGACTCTCTTATTATGCAATATGTAGAAATGAGAGAGAAAAGAGCGCAGGGGTATTAAACCCCTGCTTTTTCTTTTTTTGTATAACCAATCTTTTCTAATGCTTCGCCAACTAATGCAAGTACAGACTCTTTATCTTCTTCGTTGTTTGCAAAATCCAAATTATCTACATTGATTAAGATTTTTGGAGAATGATCATAGTCTTGGTACCATACGTCATACTTGTCATTTAGTCGTTCCCAATAAGCCATTTCTACTTCGCTTTCAATACCGCGACCACGATTATCAATTCGCTGCTTTGCAACTTCAGCACTACATTGTAGGTAGATTAATAGCTCAGGTGGTTGAGAATGCTCTAGGATTTGATCTAGTAACTTTTTATATGTACGATACTCTTCCCATGTCATACCTTCTCCGCCATCCTCAAGATCTTCAGCTAACATACTT
The DNA here is from genome assembly GCF_001429475.1 of Bacillus sp. Root131. NCBI lineage: Bacteria > Bacillati > Bacillota > Bacilli > Caryophanales > Bacillaceae > Bacillus > Bacillus sp. Root131. The sequence goes on along the minus strand of NZ_LMJQ01000041.1, from coordinate 71,240 downwards.
GCAAAGATGTTGTCGCCGAAAATTGAGCGATCTAAAATCCCATGACCTTCTTCATGAACTTTCTTAATCATTTCCCATCGTTCGTTTGCAAAGAAAATTTGTGTTGTAAATGCCCAGCGAGTTTTCTTCGCATAGAATCGATTTAGTAATCGTTCTGCATCAGGATTTCCTAGTTCTTCAAAAATAGGAATGTTAAATCTTTCACTTATTAATTGCGCTAGAGTTGTTTTGCCAGCCCCAACGACTCCATCTACCAATAGAATGGTCATCGCCCCATCTCTCTTTTCTTAGTTGTTCTTTTTCTTTTTGATATAGAAAAAATATAGTATGGCCAAAGAACAAAACCAAAAAGAAATGTTAGGAGTTGATACTTACCTTCATTTGCTTTAAATATTTTGTACTCGGCCAGTAATTCTCCTTTTTCTACGTGTAAATTTTGCAGCTGCGCATAATACTCAGCTCCTTGAGGAGTTAACTCATACATAGATACCATCTCGCGCAAGAACGCTTCCTTGTCCCCTGCTTGTCTTATCATGGTATAAATACTAATCATATGTTGAAAGCCATAAACAATTCCGGCAACAACATAAAAGGATATAAGCAATACAATCCACATACCTATCTATACCCCTTTTCTTTGCAATATTCGATAAGGGCAGCTTCATCGCCCATTACAAACATTTCAACGTTGTCTTCAGTTTCTGTATGGATCTCAACCTTATAAACAAACACAACTTGAAAAGGGTTGTCTTCATTCATCCATGCTCCAACAGACACAGCAACAAAAGTTCCTGGGACGTCGTAAGCATCGATAAACTCATCTACCATTGCATTATTGATTTCATGTCCAAATAAATCCGCTAACATTTCCTGCGCCATTGGAATACCATGATTTAGTTTTTCGTTCCAACTATCAAGAATACGAAGTAGTCCTCCATAATTCTTATTCATGTAGTTGAACATTTTCTTTCGTAAGTGAAACTCAGAAATCAATACACCACCTCCAATACTCGGTCAGACTGTTCTTTCTCGTAATGTTTAATCTCTTCATCAGAGATGCATTCGATTTCAACTTTAGTAGTTCGGTAACCGTATCCTGGCACATCTTTTATTACGGCATACACTTCATACACCCCGTTACCCAATCCTGGGATAAACGAAACCATTTCATGTAACCTTTCTTGAGAACCAAATAAAAATATACGTCCCATCTCTACTTTTACAGCACCTAAACATATTCGCCCAGGTGTTAAGTCTTCTTCTTTAATATCGAAAGAGTAATTCAATGAGGTTACTCCCCTTTCATTCTCAGAATGTATCCATTTTATTTTTACTTTGCAACATAAAAATAAAAAAGACTCAGGATTATTCTCCTAAGTCTTCTACTCTTATAGCTTTTGGAAATCTTAATGTGAAAGATGTTTTATCATCCGTTGTACTTTGAGCAGTTATTTTACCTTTATATATGTTCATTACTTCTCTTGCGATGGTTAATCCTAATCCAGAGCCTTGTTTAGTATAATCTAAATTTTTACCACGATAATATCTATCGAAAAGGAAAGGAATTTCTTTTGGATCAAGAACAATACCTTTGTTAGTAACCGAAATACAAACCGTATTATCATTAGTTTTAGAAATTACGTTTATCTCAACATGATTTGAATCAACAGAATACTTAACTGCATTGTCGAGGATTGGGTTCATCATTAGGAAGAAATGATTTCGATCTACAAATATCTCGACACCATCTGCATCGTAAGAAATATCAAAAACAAAGTCTGGGTATGATTCCGCTTTAAATCGCAATAAGTAATTGATCAAGTCTTTTGCGTTATAGTAATTTGCACTATCAATATTTGATATTTGTTTTAAGCGAGCTAGTTCTAAGATTGTTGACATAATTGATGTAACCCTAGCAATATTGTCTTCTATAGCAAGTAATTTTTCATCAACTAAATCTTTATCCTCTTTACCATAAAACTTAATCATATCCACAGACTGTTTTATTGCAGTTAGGTATGTTTTTACTTCATGTGATACATCTTGCATAGAGTTTAGATTGTTCTGTACAAGCTCATTCATTCTATCTAGAACAGCATTGAAACGATTAACAACCTTAGATATTTCTTCCCCATACAAAGGATCTTCAATTTTCATTTGATAATTATTATCTACCACACCATCAAAACTTGTATCAATTGCCTTTTGTAATGGTCTAAATATAAATTTCAAACCCGCCAAAGCTGATATAACTAAAAAGAAAAGAAACCAAATAAACATATACAAAGCGCTCTCTAAACCGGCCATCATTTGCATTTTTAAATTCGTCGTTATATCTCTTTTTATAGTTACCATATCAAAATGATTTTCATGCTTGAAATAGTACGAAACGACACCGTATGCCTTGTTTTGTTCGTCAAAATAAAAATTGTATTCTGCATTGTCTGCAGAAGAGTCTAATGTTTTCATATGTGTTTTAATAGAATCAAAAAAAGTTGGAACAAATAAAGTTAAGAGTTGAGATCCAAACACATCAAAAGCATCATTTTGTTCAGCAGGAGAGAAGTAATTATATTCTCCAATCCCTGCTTGACCAATTTTAACTTTTATCGATTCACCGGGGTAACTCAAATACTCAAAAAAACCGTCATCAATCTGCTGCTTTCCTCCACCATCTTGTATCGATTCTAACTTTTGTTGTATTTTTTCTACCCTGGCAAACATTGCCTCATATTCTCTTTGAGTTGTTAGTTGTAATTCATTGTACATAGAAAATAAATTAACTGGTACTGCTGAAATAAAAATCAATGCGATAGTAAACAGAACCACTTGAACACGTAATTTGTCACGCTTTACAAAATTTCTGAGGAATTTCCTAATCTTGCTTCTCATTAGGCATCCCCCTCTCCTGATACAATAGGTATAACCAATGTAAATACAGTTCTTCCATCTGTATTACTTTCTACATTTATTTTACCATTGTATATATCCATCACTTTTTTAGATATGGTCAAACCTAGTCCAGATCCTTTTATTGAGTTATCAAGATTTTTTCCTCTGTAATACCTATTAAATAAAAATGGAATTTCTTCTTCTTTAATTTGATGTCCCCAACTAATTACATCTATGTATAAACAGCTTGGACATCCGACATCCTTAATATGAACAATAACTTCATTGCTATGCACTGAATACCTAACTGCATTCTCAATAATAGGATTTAAAGCTAATAAGAAATGTTGCTTGTTGATTCTTATGATAGGTTGTTCTACGTCACATTCACTGATAAAATCAAATTCCGGAAAAATCTTTCTCGTATAATCAAGATATTCATCAATTAACTTTTTTACGTTTTCTGTTTCTGTAGAAGAGAACTGAGTTCCTCGGTCTAACTTTGCCAAGTCAAGAATTATAGACATAACTTTTGTAATTTGCTCAATATTGTCATCTATTGATTTCAGTTTTTTCTCCACAGTTTGCTTATCATCTGTTCCAAAGAATCTTAGTATATCAACAGACTGCTTGATTGAGGTCAATTTATTGTTTACCTCATGAGAAACATCCTGCATTGATTCTATATTAACTTCAATAATTTTTTGCATTCGCTCCAAAATGTCGTTTATCTTATGTTTAACACCACGAATTTCTTTTCCATACACACCCGTAATTTTTATCCTAGTTTTGTAATCTGTTTCTTCTAGCTCAGAAAACGTCTTATCAAGAGCATTTCCAAGTAGACGAAACACCAAGCCAAGACCAAAATAGGAAAATATACTTGAACAGATAACAATATATAGTAAACTCAGACAAAATAATTGCTGATATTTTTCTACAGGTTTCACAACAGTTGGTGTAATGTTTCTTTTCACCAAAATTGTATCCGTGTGATTTATATGTTTAAAGGAATATTTATAATTCATGTAATGAAGTCCGCTTGTTTCGTCTTTATGAATTGATATATTTCCTACTTTTTTTATTTCATCTTTATATCTTCCAGCTAAAAATTCAATTAGAGAAGATGCGATTTTAGCATTTGTATCATTCACTAAATCCTCTTCCTCATTTTGTTTACTATAAAAAACACGCTTGGTACGATCATCTGTAGATGAAACTGTTATTTCTTCACCTTTAGCTACAACGCCGTCGAAAAATCCCGGAGGTACCTTACTGATTCCTCCGGATTCCCATACTTCATTTTCAATTTGAACAGCCCGATACTTCATACGATTATAAACTTCTTCCCCATCGTTTAAAATATCAAAAACGAGGAACCACAGTAAAATAGGCATTGTAAAAAAAGTGACAGCAGCTACTGCCATTACCGTCAATTTTGTACGCAACCTATTTTCTTTTGTTCTTCTAAGAATTAAAGACTTCAAGGACATAACCTTTACCTCGAACTGTTTTAATTATGTCAATGCCGATTGAGTTTCTCAATCTTCGAATATTTACTTCTAAGGTGTTTGTTTCTTGTAATTCTGAAGGATCATACCCCCAAATGTTTTTATACAATTCTTCCTTAGAAATAATCTTCCCTTTATGAGTGATAAAGTAGTGCAGCAGCTCAAAAAGTTGATTTGTTAAATGAACTTGTTTACCATCAACAGTTACCTTATGCGTTAATAAATTGATTTCAATATTTCCGCATTGTGTAACTCCCCCATTTGATGATTCCTTACTACTGGTTCTTCGTAAGACTGTTCGAATTCTTGCTAGTAAAACCGTTAGATCATATGGCTTAGTAATATAATCCTCTGCTCCCATATCTAACCCCTGCATAATATCCAGTGGTTCATTTCGTGACGTGAGAAGTAGATAAGGTACGGTCTTATTTTTATTCACTAACCTTGCAACCTCAAGACCATTTGAAATACGAGAATCTAATCCTGCTGCTGTTTGTTTTAACATAACATCTAATATCATCAAGTGATAGTTATTGGACAATGCCGCATTAACAGCTTCAACACCAGTAGTAAACCAATCTACATGGTAATTTTCGCTTTTTAGAATCATTTCAAGTGTGCTACCGATTTCATATTCATCTTCAAGTAATAATATTTTATACAAATTTATTACCTCCTACAGGATTTTTGTGTGCAACGTATTTTAGCGTAACATGAAAAATCCTGCAAGAAGAAAGAACTTAAATGGTAGTTGGATTTAATTTTCCATAAATTTTCTTTTTGTATGTAATGCAATCAATATCTGTAAAATATACTTCCTTATCATAACGTCCAACCTTGTATGTGCTATCCCAATGCCTTACGCTGTTTTCAACTTTTATAGTTGTACCATCTTTTTTAGTAATATTTACAGTAACTGCATTTGACAAATCCTCTTTTAGAATACGGAATAATTCTATGTTGCGCTTAATTTCTTCGCTTTTGTCATATTCGTTAAATTTCTGTTCAACAAACTCAAGAACCTCTGCATATTTGTCTATATTTATATTCTGCAAACCGTCTTTTATAATATCTTCTCCGCGAATATATTTAATCATGTATTTAAGTTTGCCCTCATTTGTAAATGCTTTAGTAAATGTTGTGTTTCTACAAATGAAATCAATAGGTTTCTTTCCATTCACATACCAATCCAGAACAGAGCTTTCATACTCATAACCTTTGTCTGGTTCGACACCTAGCATTCTTTTCATAGCAACTGCTTCTTTTAAACCTTGTTGAAGATGTTCCTCCATCTCCTCGTCTAATTCTTCTGCTGTATATATTTTCATATTATCAACCAACGGCCTAATTTCTTTTGAGCGATAATCAGAAACAAATATAATAGCATCCTTATCTATCAGGTAAACACCATCAACTTCTAAATAATTATTAAATCTGCCAAAGCTCTTAGCTGTGTAAACATCCTTATTGTATCTGATAACAATAAAAGGAATTGCTTTAGCATCTTTTACAGCAAGCTTTAGGATTGCTACTTCCTCTAACCTATCGGATGAGTATGTTGACGTAACCTGACATTCCCATACAGACTCTTTATCTTTTGTAATGAAGTCCCTGAAATTTTGTTCAGTAAATATAGGATACAATGATTTCTCTCTTAATGCCTTACTCATTTTTTTCCACCTCTCCCATTATTTTTATAAAACAAAAAAAAGAGAGGGTGTTAACCCTCTCCTTGTCTTATTAAGCAGCTTTTGCAATTGGTTTCTTTTTAATAGAAGCAATTAATCCATTCATCATGCTTCGCTCAGATTGGTTGCGTTCAATAACAGCTACACCAAGCTTACGTTTTTCTTCTAATGTTTCTTGGATTTTTTCATCAATCGTTCCCATTGTTACCAAGCTAATAATATCAACTACGTTGTGTGTAGAACCAATACGGTGTACACGCCCCGCCCGTTGTTCAAATGTGGCTGGATTCCACGGAGAATCATAATTAATAAGTGTATTAGCAAATTGGATATTCAAACCGTAGTTCCCTGCATCTGTTAGTACAAAGAATTTATACTCAGGATCTGCCTTGAACGTTTCTAACTGCTCTTGTCGTTGAGCAGAAGACATTGATCCATTTAGTAACGCTACCTTACCTAGTGTACTCAGCTCTTCATCTATAAGGGTTTGCATTTTAGCAAATTGAGTAAAGATAACAATTTTATTTATGCCTGCTTCTATACGCTCTTTGCATATATCCACTAGCTCTGTCAGTTTCGGAGATTTAACGTTTTCCGGAATATGTTCTAGGTAATGCTTAGACATACCACTTTGCCCCATCTGGAGCAAAGCAGGGTGGTCTGATGAAGCAACCATCATGTACAAGTATCCTAGCACTTGATCTTCCTTCTTACGCTTCTCTTCAACCCAATTGCCTTCTTGGTCATATTGACCATTTACTTGTTGGGAAGACAACTCTTCTAATAGAGTTAGGAAATCTTCCTGAATCTTGTTGTATAGATTGGCTTGAGCATTATTCATTTCAACATCTCGACGATGGAAAATCATTGGCGGTAAGTCTTGTGCAACGTCTTTCTTTAATCGACGTAACATGTAAGGAGAAATAGAACGACGAAGTTCACCCAGTCGCTTGTTCCCAATTGGAACAAAACGTCTACCAAACTTAGAAGCATACACAATGTATTTCTTTCTGAATTCGGTAACCTTACCTAGTAGTCCCGGCTGCACCCATTCAACTAAAGCATATAGTTCTTCTACGTTGTTTTGAAGTGGTGTGCCAGTACTTGCGAATCGATATGTAGAAGGTAATGCATTAACAGCTTTATAGGTGATAGAACCCCTATTTTTTAATCGATGGGCTTCATCGGCAATAATTACATCATAATGAAATTCCTTCATCATATCACTCATGCTTCTGACTAATTCATAATTGACGATACCAAATAAGTAATCACCATTAATGAATTTAAGGAAAGCTTTATTTTTCTCTTTTGTATTTTTACCATCAATAACGATATTAGTATGTCCAAGGAATTTTTCAATTTCTGAAGACCACTGATATTTTAATGAAGACGGACAAATAACGAGAACCTTTTTTACTTTTCTTTGTTTCCATAGCATATGAGCAGCGCCCATCGTTTGCACCGTTTTTCCCAATCCCATGTCATCTCCGATAATACCGCTTTTGACATGAGTTAAGAAGGAAATACCTTGTTGCTGAAACTCATATGGCTGTAATTTAAAGTCCGAAAAATCATCTAGCATCGGGAACTCAGGAAGTAAAACTTCTTGAATCCCCTTAATACTTTCAATAGTTGTGTGCCAAGCGGTTATATCCTCGTAGCGTTCAACAAAGGCGTCTACATGACGTTTTGGAACCATCCACTTATATTCCTGCTCAATATAATATGCACCCGGTAGTGACCTCATGAAATCTGTATATTCGCGGAACATTTGAGTAGATAGTTTCGTTTCAATACGAATGTCTAATTGGTCACCCTGTAAACGGAGTGAAAACAATAGCGGGACCCTCCTATTCGATTGTTAGTTAAGAAACTCTATCTTTATATCTCTTCTTCCGAAGTCATACATTCTGTCAGCATCTGTCATGTAAATGTCTACTATGTTACCTTTGATAGCCCCACCACGATCTTCAACTGTATAAATACCGTTGATAGATGGATAAGATTCACATGTGATTCTTACTTTTGTACCAAATGGAACTGAACGGTCCATAGCGATCATTCCCGGTTGTACTTTCTTACCTGAAGCAGTAAGACCTGTTACTCCTGGTTCGTTTATCATATAAGCAGTACCAACGCCCATAATTGTTTTAGAAACACCAGCATTGTCACTAGTATCCTTAGTAGGAGATGGGGTTGGAGCAGCACTAGGAGTTGGATTGGAAACAGGTTTTACGTTGTCTGACTTTGGCTTATCAGACTTTACTGGCCTGGCAGACTCCTTCGCTTCGCGCACTTGCTTAGCTAATTCTGCATTCTCTGCTTGAAGTTTTTGATTATCTTCTAGAGACTTCTGCTTTTCTTGCTCAATAGCTTCCTTGCTATGTTTTAAATCTTCCAGTTCAACTGAAAGCTGTTCTGTAGCAGATTGAATTTTTTTCTTCTGCTCTTCTAGCGTTTTGTTGTTTTCATTAGCGACTTTCAATTCTTGGACAGTTTGTTTGTGATTCTTTTCTAAGGCTGTTACTTCTTTGTTTAGTTCTTGAATCTCGTGAAATTGAAATCCTACGCCGCTAGCCACTACGATCGCTGCTGTTGCTTTCAAACAGTTTTGTATTACTTTGCCCTTTGTGATTTTTTGTTTCATGTTGAATCAAATCCTCTCATCGTTGTATTTCTGCTGTAATAGTTGTGAGAAGATTACTAGTTTATTGGTATGGAGAAATAAAAAAAGAGCCCTCTAAAAAAAGATTGGACTCTTTATATGTTGGCTTTCTTATTCTTTTACTTCAGGAAATTCCTTTTTTTCGAACCATTGGTGACGACAAGCACGCTTTAAGCATGTGTACTTAATTCTTGTCTTCCACTCATCTTTATAAGAACGAGGATTTTGGCACTCAGGGCATGTATTCTCGACGTAACGATCTTTGTATGTATTACCCTTGGTCTTATGTCCTCTTGATTGTGCATTGTATGATACGATTTGTTTGTTCTCCATATAAACTACCTCACCTCTACGCAATGTTTACAACAGTTGTTTCTACCTTAAAAACCATTTAAATTACAATATAAAATGTCCAAGTAGAAACATAAGCACTTACACATCGATTTGGCAAGTGCTTATTGTTATCTATTTTTATTTTTTCTTGTTGTAATGCTCTAACAGGTCATAGAGAAGTGATAAACGCTTTTCTTCGAAGACTTGCATGAGTTTGAAGTCCTTCTTTACTGCTTCTACATGGTCGATGTCACCAGCAACTAAATGCTCAATGTCTTCCATAATTGTGACTAGTTCTTTATGGGCAGTACCAAATTTATCTTCAAAATCTTTTGCAAAGAGAATAGGGAATGAAGCATAAATACGGTTAAATTCATTTATCATATGACGATGAATATATAACATGTACTCCTTCATTTTTCGAATCTCTTGTAAGCCAATAGATACGGCTCTTGATTCTTGTTCTCTATTAATAGGAGGTAAAGGCACTCTGCCCACAAATTGCTCCCACTGCTCATCTCCAATAGAAAGAGGAATATAGTTTTCAGCTGCTTTCTCCACTTCTTCATGAGAAAGCGTTTGATTTTCTTCTGCTCCGAATAGAACATCTTCTAATTTTTCTTTAGGTTGATGAACTACAGTATCAGGCTCTTTCTTGTTACCGTCTAATAGCCCACCAAAAGTTTCTTGAAATACATCTGATTTTTTTTCTGATTTTTCATTGTTTGACATTATATTTACTCCCTTGTTATATGAATGAGTTTATTGCAATTTGAACATGTGTAACGGATCTCGTTTTTTTCAGGGAGTTCATTAAAACCTACTACTTTTTCAGCCGAATCTTTTTCATAGTTTGCAAGAACGCAAATCTCTTTTTTCAGATACGCACTACCACATTCGCACCTTGTAAATTCTTCGTGAAATCTCATTTTAAAACCCTTCCTTGCATATCATAGCTGACTGATGTTAATTCTGACATATTCATCAATAATATACCAATTAAAATAGAATTAACGTTCGATGACATTTTATTTATTTACATATAAGTCTGATTATTCACTCATATATAAACAAAAAAAGAAAGCTGCAATCATAAAGATTAGAGCTTTCTTTTTTTGTTACTCCCACCACCAAGAGATACCGCTTGTAATAGCTTCTGCTTGTTGTGTATAAGTAGTATCTGCTTTCACAACTGTCTCCTTAGAATCGTTCGAAATTGTAATGATCGTAGCTAAAGCTACAGCTGTTGAAAGACATACAATTATTTTCTTAAGCATTGGTTTCTACCTCCGTAATTTTTTTGGTATATTTTATTTCTGTCTCTGTCTTTTCTTTTTTTATCGCAAATACTAGAAGGATTATGAATAATATAGAAGAGCTAATAGCTAAGAATGTTAGATTCAAATCAATACCTCTTACATGCGACATAAAGAATGACGCCGGCAAATAGACTGCCCCAAAAAGAGAAATTGCTATTACGAAATGCTTTTCTCGCTTAAAACGTATTCTTTCAAAATTAAAGTTGAAAGTCCAGTCTTGAGAATAAAGAATGAATGCCATTACACCATAGATAAAACCAGAGGTGATATCCATTGCGTAATTTCTCCAAATATGTGCCTTTAACTCAAGAGGGCTGAAGAATCCAAATGAACAATATATAATTGCAATTTGAATAATCAGCGGAATAATCACACCTCCTGCAACTGTCACTACAAGTGACCAAATTACAGGAACCTTCTCTACAGCTGCTAGATAAAGAAAAGATATAACCATCCCTATAATCGGTACTAGATAACCAAGTCCATCATGCTGCTTATTAAAGTAGATTGAGTAGTTGATCACACTAGTTAAAAATGAAATTACCGAAATTATAGTAATGTGTCGATGGAATCTTAAACGGAATATGGCACACATAATTGCATAGTTACCAATCCCTAAAATAGTCTGAGATAAAACAAACCATCCTAAGTTTGCAGAATTCAAGTACTTCACCCCTAACCCCTTTGAATAAGTATAAGTTCTATTACTTTATTTATTCTGCCATACTCCGCATTAATATACCAATTAACTTTACATAAACGTTCCATGACATCTTTGTCATTTTTCTAAGTATTCTTTTCAATCTGCCTTTTAAGTTTCTCATTTTCTTCTCTTAGGATTCTCATTTGTTGGTACATCTCGATCTCTTGATCAAATGACTTTACTAAATAAATAGAGTCGTCATTCTTGTATCGAAATGGGATCACCCAGTAAGGGCGATTCTCTTGAAAAGCTTCGAGTTCTTGTTTTAAAAGCCAGTCTTTCGGAATACTTATTGATTTTTCTCCTCGTGCGTTGATAGTACCTCGTTCTTTGCATTCCATTAAGTAGTCTTGGGTTTTAATGTCTCCTTTTGCATACCACAAAGCTCCGCTGTTCGCTTGACGTCTTGCGTCTACGATTGGTTTATTCTTCATTGTTGGTGTGGCACCCATTGACGATAATATAATAGAAGGAACTGGTTTTTCTATTGGCTTAGGAGGTTCTTCCTTTACCGGTTCATTAACTTGTATACGAGGCTTTTGAATCTTTGTTTTTTTAGTACCCTGCTTAAACAAATCAGTTTGTTTATTTACTTTATTGAAAGCATCGTTCCACTTTTTCGTTACATCTTTTTCAAAAGCCATGCCCTCTTTCTTCTCACTTTTATAAGTTCGGAAAGCAGCATTACGCTCAGCTTGTTTATTTGCTTCTCTTGCTTCTAGTTTCCGTTCTCTCTCCTCTTTACTGTTCTTGTAAAGACGAACCCCATCACATAAATGACAGAGAGCTGAGTTTTCACACTTGTTATGTGTTTCTTCATTACACTTATGCAACAAGACTCAACTCCTCATCGCAACTAGATGTTTGCTTGAAATTAGAAGCATCTTCATTTAATCCTGTGATAGTAACTACTCTGTGCTTATAACAAACAGCTTGATATCTAGATGTGACTAGAATGTAATGATCTTTAACTTTAGATTTCTTTTTGTATTTCACATCACGAGCAAGATCTCGATTTATTTGCATCACAACACGTTTTTTAGAAGCTGTTCTTTTCCCTACACGTTGTTTATACCTCCTGACAGCGTGTTCCGTAATCGTCATCGTAAGTTTCTCCTTTCCTTAGTTTTATGATGCTCTACCTAAAGAAGAGAAAGATTCTTGTGAAACCATTAAATCCTTATCTAATTTAAGTAAGCCATTGATTGTTATTAGACGATTTTGCTTGTTAATAAGAACATCTAAAATTCCTTTAATAAACATGTATCGTTCTGTTGATTCTCGCTGCATATCATACAAAGTTAATCCTTCTTGTGTGGTAATTTTTCTTACTTCCATAACAGCGTTACGCTTTCTTTCATCTTCATTTTTTCCAGTCAAACCAACACGTTCAATTTCTTTTACCATTAAATCGATTCTCTCTTTGGATGATTCTAAATCCGAGAATTGAATGCGAAGGGTTGAATAGATACTGTCTATTCTTGAAAGGATGCTAATAGCCATCGCTGGGTTTACATCCGTTGGGATATGAATAGATTGTGTGTTTTGATTTAACTCTCTACGATAAGCTGCCCATTGTTCTGCGGTCATGTCAACAATCGGATTCATGCACTATTCCCCCTTACTTTCTGTTAATAGAGATAATGTGCGCTCCAGGATTTGTTGATGCAATTCTTCGACGGCTAATGTACCATCTAAAATCATTGCATTCCCATCTTCCTCTTCTAACTTCATATAACGAAGATACAGATCACGAGCTCTTGTTAATAATTCTTTATCGCTTTCGTACTTATCGTTTTCGCCATGCTTTCCTTTTCTCTTCATTGATTCTTCTGGTTCAATATCTAAAAAGATTTGGAAGTTAGGCTCTGGCATACGGTCCAGTAAATTAGCTGTAAAATCGATATCAACACCATTTGCTGTACTGTAAACAAGTTGACTTACTAAGTATCGATCTAAGATAAGAACATCTAACTTCTCTGCTAATTCTTCGAACCAATTAAGCTGAGCATACTTATCCGCTGCCATAATACACTCAATCGCAAGTTGCCCTGGGTTATATTCTCCATCAAGAAACTGACGAATCAACCCACCAGTTGGTGTATCATAACGATGAAATTCAGATTGTTCTACATTGTAGCCACGTTCGTACAAAGCTTCGTGTAGTTTATCTGCCTGCGACTTCTTACCTGACTTATCTAAACCTTCAAGTGCTATAATAATCATGCTGCGCTCACCCCACCTGTGCTACCAAATCCACCAGTGCGAAGTTCTGAAGCATAATCATCATCAGCAGTAAGATAAGGAAGGAAAATACCTTGAGCGATACGATCTCCATGATTCACAACAAATGGTTCTGTTCCTTCATTGCGAAGTAGAATTCGAATGTGGTTGCCATAAAAATCAGCATCGATAACGCCAGTTGCATTTTGTAAGGTTAAATCCTTCCCATACGCTAAGCCGCTTCTTACAAATAAAGCTAACCACTCATCTTCTTTCATATAAGCAGTTAAACCTGTATTAATAATAGCCTTTGAGTTCGGTGGAATAACATAATCACCGACTGCAGCAATATCATAACCTGCTGCGTTAAGTGTCTTACGAGTTGGCTTTAAGACCGAAAAGTTTTCGAAGTGCTCTTTAAAATCGTTTAACACTTCAAAGCCTCTAACTTTTTTGTTTTTAAATAGTTTTAAAATATTCATGTTGGATGTTACCTCCTGGAGAATAACGACTTAAGCCGTTTGTATCATGACCGTTTTATAGTTGTCTGGAATCTCTCCCAAGAACGGACTAGGTTTTTGTCTAATCGGTTTCTGGGAACCATACTCATACTTAAAGGCAGAATGAGTTAGGTACAGTCGTTTTCCAGCTCTGGTCATAGCTACATACATTAAGCGTCGCTCTTCTTCCAAGTCTGAGAGTTTTTGCTTAGAACGATAATGTGGAAACACATCATCTTCCAATCCAATCACGAATGTTTCAGGCCATTCTAAACCTTTAGCAGAGTGAACAGATGTTAAAGTAACAAAGTCTTCCTCATCTTCATCTGAATCTCCATCTAAAGTAATTTCAGAAACAAATTGAGCCAAGCTATTTATTTCTTTTTCTTGTGCATCCCAATGACGAGCATAATCACGTAAATGAGTTACGTTTTCGATTCTAGTCTCATCTTCTTCTTTTTCCTTATCAAACTGACCCATAAAATCAGTCTTCTTAATAAGTGTTTGCATAAATTTAGTAGCAGAGAATTCACCAACTAATGCTAATTGACTAAGCTCTTGCATTAACGTCGCAAATTCCTTAATCTTTGCAACTGTCGATTTATTAATCTTTGATAGCGCTGCTACCTCATCAATGTTCTGTAAAGCAACAAAGAATGGGATTCTTCTTTCATGAGCAAATGCATAGATTTTCTCAATCGTTGTTTTACCAATCTTACGACTAGGTACATTGATGACTCTTTCAAGAGCATAATCATCTGTTAAGTTATGACTTGCACGAATATACGAAACAAGATCTTTAATTTCTTTTCTATCATAGAAAGAAGTTGTTCCTACAATCTTGTATGGAATGTTCTCATCACGTAAAGCGAGTTCTAAATGCTTCGATTGGAAGTTCATTCGATAAAGAACAGCAAAGTCTTTCCAATCACATTGAGTCGCCTTTTTCATATTTACAATCATCCGGGCAACAAAATCTGCTTCCCTCGATGCATCATTGAATCGGAACACATGAATGTCATCCCCTACTCCACTTACAGAAAATGCTTCTCTTTCTAATCTCATTTTGTTGTTACCAACAAGAGAGTTAGAAGCGTTAACTATGTTTTGAGTAGAACGGTAATTTTCTTGCAGTAAGATTAATTGAGTTTCCGGATGTATTTTCTGATAGCTTAAGATGTTTTCAATCTTTGCTGAACGGAACGAGTAAATAGATTGATCCGCGTCACCAACTAAGAAAATGTTTCCGTGCTTTTGAGATAGCATTTCAATTAAATCAAACTGAATTTTATTCGTATCCTGAAACTCATCTACAAGTACGTAACGGAATAAATTCTGATACCTACCCAATAATTCAGGATTGTTTTGAAATAGATGAACTGTCTTAAGCAGTAAATCATCATAATCAAAGTAATTATGAATAGCCTTTAAATCTTCATACTTTTGATAGATATGAGAAACCGCAAGCTTTTCTTTATCTCCTGTGCTATTAGACTGAGCTTGACCAGGACTAATCGCTTCATTCTTCCACAATGAAATTTGAGAAAGAAGGTTGTAGACAATATTCTTATCTGCTTCTAATCCTAGTTGGACAGCAGCGGTCTTAACTAATGCTTTTTGATCTGTATCGTCCATCAGTGTAAACATATCCATACCAAGATGATGAATGTTAGTAGATAGGATACGGTTACAGATACTATGGAATGTACCAATCCAGCTCTTAGAAGCCCGACTATCCATACCAGTTACTCGTTCCTTCATTTCTTTAGCAGACTTATTCGTAAATGTAATGGCAAGAATACGCCAAGGATCTACACCCTGCTGCAGTAAATAAGCAATACGAGTAGTTAGTACTTTTGTTTTTCCAGAACCAGCTCCGGCCAACACAAGGACTCGTCCCTCTGTTGTTAAAACTGCTCTTTGTTGGCTACTATTTAATGTACCCATCAAAGGATTCTCTACTGTAGCTAACAAATTACCTCCCCCTTTCGATTAACTATAGGTGTTGAGTTGTTTCGTTCCCTGAACTTCTTATGGAAACGTAAGCAGTTAAATCGGATTCGTCAATAAGTCAGCAAAAAAAATAAGACGAGCTTTTAAACTCGTCTTACAAGGTGGCACTATTACTTGGGTTCTTTCGTCTTAGGTGCTACTTTATTATCTTTTACCAATGTCATTACTGACGCGACAAAAGTAAGAACAGCAGCAATCTCCGTTTCACCTACAACAGGTAACGGTTGTTGACCTTTGGCAACCAAGTATTGGTTCAACCAAGCTAACGCAAAGACAATAATACGAATTAATGCCCCTTTGTTATCCATAATAAATTCTTTGGACATATGCAACACCTCGAAAAAGAAAATATGGTACTTAGCTACCATAACGATTTACGGAAGTAAGAACCATATCATGCTTTTTCTATTCCTAACTTAGACCACATGAAACAAGTATTATTGAGCCTGTGGCATATTGAATAAGGTATTTGATTGTGTTTGCTGCGCTACTTGAGCTTGTTGGACCATACGATTATCATGAATTGCTTTAACCGCTGCCCCAAGTTCATTAATTTTCACATCCGCAATTTCCTTTGTAAGGTTTGAAGTGATTTTAAATTGCCCATAAATATCCTTCAACTTAGCCACCACATTTTCTTGAGTAGCTCCTGCACCTAAAGTTAAGGTTGCGATTTGCATTGCTAAATCACGCATTTGGTGTTTCTGTGGCTCTGTAGCCGCATAAGGATTTTGTTGCTGTGGTGGATTCTGATATTGCTGTTGTTGTTGTTGTTGTTGATAATTCTGTTGCTGATAATTTTGAGGAGCCTGATTAGGCCCCTTATCATCAGAATCAACTGGTAAGTCTTCACCAGCGTATACATATAGTCCAAGTCCATGACCTGCAATAGCTTTCACCTTTGCACGTTGGATGCTGTTATTGATGTCAAATGTTGTAGGTTTAGCGATTGGCTTATTACGGAAGTCTAATACTGGGAAAGGTTCAGAGACAGAAACACCATTTACGATAACTTCTACTTCTACAAAGTATCCAAGAGCGGTTCTTATATATGGTACTAAAAGACCACCTGTTTCAGGCTCAGGGAAACGTTTTACATTAATCTTTGCATCAGGATGTTTTCGTTTAAGTTGTTCAACTGCATGAGCCCAACTCATATAAGAGAATCCATTTTTCTTTTCTAGGTATTTCGTTACATCCATACCTGCCATTTCCGCAAAATAGTTCTTTTCTAATTTAACGGGTTCTTCTACAACGTCTTGCTCTACTGGCGGAGCTTCTGTAGTTACTGCTGTCATTTGTTTTCCTCCTTGATTACTCTGGAACATATAAGTCCCTCCTCACATTAATTGTTGAGGGTATTCACTTTTTAAGAAAGGAAGCCCCTTTTTCAAGGAGCCTTTGCTCTAGTTGGGTAAGTCTTAACAATCATTCATGATGTTCGAAAACTGCTCCGGAGTTGTATGCTTGGAAATAGAACGAATAAGACAAGCTAAACTAGGTTGCTTCTTTGAAGAAGTTTCTACTTGTTTAAGTACTTCTACATATCCTTTTCCTTTACACATACTACAAAAGCCACTCTTCACAATACCGGTGCCATCACACCATGAACATGAACGATTCCTTAACATATTTAACCCTTCCTTTCAAAAGTATATATACTGAACGGATGATCATTATCCTCACTTTCTGCATGTTTTGCATCTAATTTAGACGACCATTCCGAACTGTCTAACATAGGAAAGTATGAATCTGCTTCTGGGAACGAATGATGAATGCGCGTAAGATAGACACGAGAAGCCATCGGTAAGAACAATTCATAAGTTTGCTGACCACCAATAACAACAATCTCTTTATCTTTCGATTGTTCAATCATGAATTGAATGTACTCTAAACTTTCAAAAACAAGATTCTCACCTACTAAATGCAGATGATCCAGTGTTAAAGCCATTGGGCTTCTAGTAAGTACAATATTAAATCGATCCTTTAATGGTTTATGACCAAGTGAAGCAAAGGTTTTATAGCCCATAATAATTGGTTTGCCTTTTGTCTTTTTTATGAAATGTTTCATATCGTCCTTCAATCGGCAAAGTAATTTATTCTCAAATCCAATTGCATTGTTTTCATCTGCAGCTACAATAAGGCTAATCATACTGCAACCTCAATTTTCATTTGTGGGTGTTTATCATAGTTTTCTAAGCGGAAATCATCTGCTGTAAAACTATAAAAATCTGTTTTTTCGGGATTAATCCATAAAGTAGGAGCGGCATAAGGCTCTCTTTTAACAAGCTCTTCTGCCAATTCAAGGTGTTTGTTGTAAATATGACAATCTCCGATAATATGTAACAATTCCCCTACTTCTTGCCCAATATGACGAGCAACCATATGTAGAAGTATTGCGTATTCACATACATTAAAAGCATTTGCTGTAACAAAATCCTGAGATCTTTGTTTTAAAATCAGATTCGTTTTCTTTCCATCTGACCAAAATTGTAAGTGGTGAGCACATGGAGGTAAATTCATTCTTCCTGTATCATCTACGTTCCACATTTCAATTACTGCTCTACGAGTAAATGGATCTCGTTTTAGTTCTCCCAAGACATAATCCATTTGGTTGTCGTAACCGAATATAGGTTTAGCTACTTGATATCCGTATGCCTCACCAATTGAACCCTTTTTCTCTAATCGAACAAAAGGAAATGTTTTTGAGAATCTAAGTCTTGTTTTTTTAAATGCCCATTGGTTCCAAATTTTCGCTCTCATATCATTTACGTTGTTAGAACGTTTACGATAAATCCAATCTACTTCATCAAAGATAGTTTTTAATGGTAGCGGACGAGTTGTTGGTGCTGGGAATTCTTTTGATAAATCATAACGATTAACAACACCGAAAATTCGTTTTGTTGCAATTGGTGATCCATCTTCCCATACTGCACGATTATCTGGAATCCATTCTTGAGCCAAGATAAGTTTTAAAGTATCCTTCTGATAATCATCTATTAAAGCCAATTTCCATCCTCCCTTTTCTTTTCTTGCTATAACGTAAGGATTTAGAAATAGGAAAGTCAACCCGCGAATTAGAGTAATTTCACTCGCTGAACATTCTCTTTTTCTACGTAGGAATCCAATAGAGAAAGTAAATAATCTTGAGAAGATTTATTGATTTTTACTTCGTCATAGAATTTAACTTCTCCACCAACAAAGCTTTTTGATTGAGGAGCACGTAGGTAAAGTTCGCCTGAATTTTCTTTAGAGTTGAACACGACAATACGGGTTTCTCCAATCCCTGCATCAACTAACATCGTTGTAACAATACCTATTCCTTGTTGTTTGGTAGAAGGTTTGAATAGCTTCACTTTGCGAATACCTAGTTCTGCATTTAAATACCCCGACTTGTTTTCTATGGTGAAACGTACTTCTGAATCTTTTGTGATAGTAGCAGTTGTTGACAATGTAATTCCCTCCAAATAAAAAGGCCCTCCACTAGGGAGAGCCATGTTTTGTTTTATTTATAAATTAGCTAGCAAATTTGTAGTTAACACCAGCTTCAGCTGCATGTGTAATGATGACAGACTCCACTTTGATTCCTTTTAATGGCTCATCATCTTCATCTTGGAATTTTGCTTTTACAAATTCTCCATCAACAAGCATTTTATGTGTTTCTTCAACGATATTTGCTGGGTTAAAACTCATAGAGAAGTAATCCCCACCATGCATATAACCACTAAGTTGAATCGTTTCACTGAACAGATTGATACTCTTACTTCTTAATTCGATAGATTTACCGTTATCAAGAATCACTTTAACGTCATATCGTTGTGAATCTGTTGTTAAGATATTTAAATCACCAATAGCAGAACGGAATGTATAACCCTCATTTAATTCAAACGCAATCGCACGTAAGCTGTCGTAATTTAACTTTACACGATTTGCAAATGCTACAACATGCTTGATTTCACCATGATACTGTTCAGCAATTTTGTCTTTTAGGTAGATTTCAATTTCAGTAGCAGTTGGATAATCAAATCGGATATGGTAATGGAATCGACCAGGACGGCTTAACATAAACTCATTTACCTTATTAAGATCGTTTACCGTAATCGCATAGATACGTTTCTTCTGAGAAGTACCATCAAATAACCCCAGTAAGTTTTCCTGTTTTTCTGCTTCTTCATTACGAGGATTGAACATCTTTTCAAACTCATCCAAGATAATTAATGCTTCTTGGTCAATTTGTTCAATGAAATCAGCAATCCCTGGGAATGCCTTTGTAACCATAATAACCGGGATTTCCTTTTTAACAACTGCTTCTGCAATAAGTTGAACAAACATAGATTTACCCATTCCTTTGTTACCACTCAAGATAAGACCTAAGCTACGTTCAAATTTTTCATATGATTTTAATACTTTATTAATTTTTTCTGGGTGACTTCCATAAATCTTTGCTTCCGTTGATTCAAAGTTATCAATCTTCTCTAAAGAGAAACCTGATCTTGGATTGAATTCTACTTTGTATGTAGCAGCTGGTAGTTTGTCATAAGTTTTTAAGTCATCACCGTAAATTTTATAAGTACTTCCGAAGTTAATAATTTTCATTTTATATTGCTCCTTTTTCTCTCGTTGTTTTTTTTGTTTTTTGTCGTTGTTGAAAAAAAGAGTCTCAGGTAACCGAAATCACCCGAGACTTATTTAAAGTTGTTGAGATTATCAATCCCAACGATCAAGCTTGTAAACTGCTGTTCCTGTTTTTGTTGTTACACGAACCATTGCGTTCCAAGTTCCACCATATTGCAATCGAACGCCACAAGCAGAAGCTTCGTCATACTCTTCAATAGCTGCACCCTTAGAATAAGATTCAAGAGTTGAGCGGATTTCACGTAACTCTGATTTAAGGATTTCTGGGAACAATGCATTACCAGCACTATTGAATCGATTATCTTTTGCTCCATCTAAAATAAGGAATACTGCTTTTCCTTGATGAGCATTTTCGTCATACCACATAGACGGCTGGAATGTAATTGCCGTTACTTTTTGATAACCTGTAGATACATTCCACTTGCTAGCATTTGAACCTCCACTGTATACATACCAAGAGAAAGGATTACGTTGCTCTTCTTTATCCCATTGTAAAATAGGTGGCGCATCTTCAT
Organism: Bacillus sp. Root131; assembly: GCF_001429475.1. Lineage (NCBI taxonomy): Bacteria > Bacillati > Bacillota > Bacilli > Caryophanales > Bacillaceae > Bacillus > Bacillus sp. Root131. Next base: position 50,240 of record NZ_LMJQ01000041.1, on the reverse strand, counting down.
ATGAAGCTGTAAGAATAGCTGAGAAGTTATCAACACTCTTAACTTGGTATTCAATTTCTTCTGCTAATGGAAGAACTGTTTCCATGAACTTTCTCCATGTCATAGTGACAGGTGGTACATTCATTTTAGGTAATTCCTTCTTATCTTTTGATTGAATATGTGAGAAGATACCTCCACTATTTTTAATAGTTTCTTTTTTACCTTTAGGAGTCCATTCTGTTTTTAGTTCATCTACTCGTGCAAATCGACGAATTAAAGATTTTTGAATTCCTAATTTCTCAACAATCTTTTCCGCTTGAGCAATGTTACCTGCTGATGGAGCTGCTTGTGGACGTTGGTATTGTAATGGGTGCATCTTCTCAGCAAATCGACGACTAACTGAATCAAATGACATACCAGAAGCGATATCATCAAGAAGCGTTCCAATCATTGAGCTTCTAACATGACAGAAACCTGTCGGTGCCGTAGCAACAGCTAACCAAACAATGTTTTCTTTATGGCGAGAGTTTTTAACATTGTCGCGTTTTTCATGTACTTCTCTAAACCATTCAGCAGTACCTAAGCACTTCTCTGAGCGATATAAAGATTCTGTTTTTAAAAGTCCTACCGCTTGATCCACTACATCAACTGAATACTCCATTAATGCTCTGATAAGCATTTTAAAGTCTTCTAATTTTTCAGCCATAACTTGATGTGCAGTACGAATTACAGAACGATTTACTAATGTTTGAGGTAATGCGACAGATAAATGAGTCCATTCACCAGTACGAGGAATACCTAATACTCTTGCATCTGGAATAAATACACCATTTACTCTTGAATTTAACACCGCTTTTTTCATTGCAGAAACGGCTGGTGCGAAGAAACGTGGTGTAATATCTTCATTCCACATTGCAGAATTCATAGTTCCATTTTCATCGATAGTAACAAGACCACCGAAGCGGTTAATGAAAGTACGGCAAGCGTTACAAGTATAATGCTGACGAGCTTCTGCAGGTAGATTATTTAAATAGATTTCATATAATTCATCAACATTTGTAGTGAATAGTTTCTTACCTGAATTAATAGCCATATCAAAGAAATTCTTTACGCTTTGTTCAAATTGAGGGTACTGATCCTGATTGCTGTCCTCTTTGTTATAACCATACCCATTTAAGCTCAATTCTTTATTCATTTTCAACACTCTCCTGTTTTTGTTAGTTTTTTGTTTTATATAATAGTGAATGATTCTATATCACCCAACTGAAATTCCTTCAATAACTTTATGTACTTCACTTGTAACATCATGTCTTGAGTCACATAGGAAGGAACCATCCTGATAAGTGGTGACCACGCAAACCAGTTTCCCATCTACCATAAAATGATTTACTTCTGTAGTAATATTGCTCATAACTTTTCCTCCCATATTAAAAAAGGTAAGGGCGTTAGCCCTCACCTATTAAGCTGCTTGTTGGTCAATTAATTCTTTTACATCCATTAATACGCCGAATAATCCATCTGCAGATGTTGATTTGCATGGAACGAAAAATTCATTACAAATTTTCGCAACGTACTTACTTGCATCATGACTATTTTCTTGAGTACTAATAATTACGTAGTCAGACTTAAGAATCTGAGCGCGAATTTTTTGTTTATGCTCATCTCCTGTAAGATGAGTAAGTTGAATTTCTTCTACTCCATCTAACGAATCTTTAAAGTTATTCATGCGACCTTCTAGCCCTACTAAAAGGATTTTTTTGTTCAGAAAAGGTTTTTTATCAAGTCGATCTATCATGGAGAAGCCCAATTCTGATTCAGTAGCATTATTTTGACGATGTACTAATCGTTTCGATTCGATAGAAGCTGTTTGTTCTATTTCTTCTGTATCATATTTGTATGTCGCACGGAAACTGTTTGTAATGTTATTTGTGTAGAAACGCCCATCAATAACATCACCTTTCGAAATTTTAAAACGGTTTGCATCTTTTTCATTAATATATAAACAAGCTGGTGATTCATTTACAAAAATAGCTCCAGAGTTTGTACTTGTAACAACTAATCGGCTACCTATTTCCTCAACGATACCCATTTTGATTTCTGATAAATAAGGGTTCGGAACATTTTTCCGATCCACGATACTGAATTCATAAATTGGTGAACCATCTTGAAATTGACCTTTGATACCCGTTACTTCAATTTTATTTTCATTTTCCATAGAAAGCTTACGAACTAGCTCTTCTGGAATTGGATATTTTAATTCTTCAATTACACCGCCAAATGCTTTCTTAAGGAAAGTAAATACGTGTCCAACTGGATATGTGTCTACCATTTCTACTGGTTCAACAACAATTGCTTCTGGTGCTAATACTTCTGTTGGTTCTAATACAACATCTAGTCCTACACCGCCGCCTTCATAACTCATTTTGCTTAATTCTACAAGCTGTTCAATTATTCTGTGATGAGGTTTAGCCCATTCTTCATATCTGTTAAAGTTTGATAATGTAACCTGTTGTAATTCATGAACCATCTTTGCTTTTAATTCTTCAAACATTTTATCTATATACATTTTAATTATTCCTCCAATTTGTCTAGCAACTTATGATGCTATTATACTTTCAATTAAAATCGAATTGTCTTGAATGACATAGATGTCATCTAAGATTCATTTAGTTCATTTTTCATGTAATTGTTTTATATTTTCAGACAAAAAGAAGAACCGCCCACTTCCTAGTGAACGGCCTTACCTTTTTGACTATAGAGCAACGGGCTCTGTTTGTTCATACATATTATATGTTGTTACTTCGCTGGACATAGCTTCGCAATAATCATCGAATGCTTTCTTACCCTCTTTATCGCTGCTAAATTTATCAGTGGGTAATGAAACTCCACGATCAATTTTCACACCGCGACGGATAATAAAATCATCTCGCATATCAGCATCTTGAACGATACCAGATCCTGCGAAGTGTCCACCAAAGCTTGAACGTAACATTGTCATATTCGATACCTCTCAAGATGTTACAGAATGTAGCCTAATCGAGTAGGAAATATCATGTAGGGACTAATTCTGTTTTATTTTTTATGCTGCAGCTTGTAATTCAGGTTTCGGTGCTACTTCCATGTCACCATAACCATCTTCATCTACACGTTCACCATCTGGAAGTTCAACTTCTACTCCGCGGATTTTCGCTTCAAGTTCAGCAGCTAGGTCTTTATGTTCATGTAAGAATGCAACAAGTTTTGCTTGTCCATTAAACTTAAGTTCAATGCCTTTATGTTGACGGATTTCACCTGTCTCTTCATCAATGATTCGGCACCATCCACCGTTTTTCTGAACAAATCCCGCAAGAATAGCTACCTGAGCTACTTCATCAATACGGTCTACACCATGTCCATAAATAAGTGGGAACGCTGCTTCTTTAAACGGAATTGCAATTTTGTTTTTCACAACTTTAATTTTTACCCAGTGACCAATAATGTCATTACCGTCTTTAATGTATTCGCCCATTTTTACTTGGATACGTTGAGAAGCATAGAATGGTAATGCACGACCACCAGAAGTTGTTGTTGGTGTACCAGCAGGGCTGAATCCACCGATTTTTTCACGAATCTGGTTAATGAAACCTACTGTACAGTCATGTTCATAAGCAATACCAGTTAGCTTCTGCATTGTTGTACTCATGAAACGAGCTAGTAGACCCATAGTTTGTTGTTCAGCAGATGATTCTACGATTTTAGTAGGAACCATAGCGGATACAGAGTCAACTGCAATTAAACGGACTTCACCTGAGCGAATAAGACTATCAGCAATGTCTACAGCATTTTCTGCAGTTTTTGGATTTACGTAGATTAATTTATCTAAGTCTACGCCATACTGCTGTGCTAACTCTTTATTCATAGCATGTTCCATATCAATGAAAGCAACATAGCCTTCATTTTTACGTTGAACTTCAGCTATATGAAGAAACATCAATGTTGTTTTTCCAGCCATTGAGTTACCAAAGTACTCAATAATACGACCATTTGCTACTCCTCCACCCAAAGCTAAGTCCATTGTTAATGAACCACTTGAGAAAAGTTTAATAGTTGGACCTGTATTTACTGAATACCCGATTGTATCTTCCCCAAGTTGTTTGTTGATTGTAGACATTAATTTTTCAATGCTCATTTATTGTCCTCCGTCGTGTTGTATTTTGTGAGAATCTCCTGTGCACGCACTAGGACTTCCACATCTTCATACAACCCGAACTGCTTTGCAGAGTCCCTTTCACTCCTAGCACGCTTTTCTACCTTATTAATAAGGCTTCCAAGATCAAGAGAATCTTCTTGTTTCATAGCTTGTTTAGTAAAGTATTCAAACTCCTCGGCTAAACAAAGAGAGATTTGTTCTACCGCTTCTTCATGCGGTAGTGTTTGTAAATAAGAGTTATAAAGGCTCATCATGAATTGATGAAGCCCTTGTTTTAACTCTGATCGTAATCGTCGTTGAGTACTCATATAATCACCTCAAGAAACGAATACCCTACCTTAGAATGGTAAAGCATCGTCACTAATGTTCACGCTACCAGGGAACATTTCAGGGTTGTATTGCCCTTGTTGTCCTTGCTGTTGGTATGGAGGTTGTTGAAATTGTTGCTGCCCTTGTTGAGCGTAAGGGTTTTGACCTTGGAACTGTTGTTGTTGACCTTGTTGCTGATATTGAGGTTGTTGGAACTGCTGCTGTCCTTGTTGCTGGAACTGTTGTTGCTGACCATTACCTTGTCCACCATCATTGTTAGAAGAAAGGAATTTGATATTATCTGCACGAAGTTCCCAATAAGTGATATTCTCTTTTTTAGAAGACTTCATCTTACCTTCTACTAAAACAACCGAACCTTTTTTAGTGTACTGTTGTACGTTCGCACCTAATTTACCCCACGCAGATACATTGAAGAAATCAGTAGTTTTTTTGTCACCATAACCATCATCTACAGCTACAGCAAAACGACAAACCGTGTTTTCACCATAAGGAGTGCTTTCTGGATCACGAGTTAAACGACCTACGATTAATTGTTTTTGATACATAATAAATTACCTCCGGTTTTTTAATTTGATATATATGTTTCATTCGCTACATAGTCATGAAGCGGTTTTAACAACGAAAATACAGCGTCTTTGTTAGACATCTTCTTCTCTTTAAAATCTTGGACAAATTCTATTTCCATTAAAGAGACTCCTTCATTGCATGCAGTTGCTGCGCTTAACTCATTTTCAAGTTTTTCTTGAGCGAATTTAATTTGCTCAACTGAAGGATAAGGCATTGCTGAAGTACATCTGCTATAGATATAGTTCCTACATCCAACAGCACAAACACTGTCTTGATCGTAATGATTTGTTTCATATTTAACACCTAACTTTTCAAGCGTAGGTATTAGTGATTTTGGTACATTCGCCCCAGTCGTTCTTTCACGCCGGTTATGAATGTATAAAGCTTTGAACTCAACAACGTACTTATCACGACCATAACGATGATTCGAATAGTCATAACGTGGTTCATGATAAGTAAACAAGATGCTTCCAACGCTCAATTTCTTATGCATTGCCATCGCTATATCACCCCTATTGTTTCTGAGTAGATTTAGATTCTCTTCTTATTTTGTTGTAGCAGCGGCGACAAACACTTGAGTATGACTCATTGCCACCTACCTGTACGACTTCTCCCTCAAAGACAGGAATGTTGTTTATTAGGCGCACATTTCGATTTGCTTTATTCTCACAATGAATGCATTGGTTCTTGATTTCACGAATACTATCTGCTGATTCGACTAATCGCTTACTTCCTTCGAATAGCTGACCTTGGAAATCTGTCATTAGCCCATAAGCAATAACGTTAATCCCAAAATCATCTGCTAAATGTGAAAGTGTATCGATCATATCCTTGTCCATGAATTGAACTTCATCTACAAATAACCAGTCAGGTTTTTTCAGCATTGCTATCTGAATTAATTCCGTGAAATGAGTAATTGGTGTGCAATCCATCTCAATACTTAGGGCACGAGATTTAATCTTTGTATCCCTTGTATCCTGAGAACTCTTGACGATCTCGAAGTTCTTTCCTTGTTGTTCGAAATTAAATGCGGTCATAATCAACTGTGCTGACTTTGAGCTGTTCATGCTTCCATAATAAAAAACTACCTTGGCCATTTAGACCCTCTCCCTCTTACTAAAATCAATGTTGTTTTGTTGATCCAATCTTATTTAGGCGTTGCTCTTCAGCAATCAGAATGTGTGTCCAATTCTTTTCATACGTTTTTAAGAAGTCAAAATACGCTTCCTGTTCATCAGAGGTTGGAGTAAGTTCAAAGATATGAACTAAACCATTAATCACATCAAGAGACTCTTCTTTATTGTCATCATTGAAGACAAATAAAAAGTGCGTTTCTCCCTGCTCTATCTTCATCTGCAATGCTGTTAAAAGCAGACTAGCGACAGTTTTTTCACTAGCATTCGGGAAGAGACGCCTACATGTTTCGATTGAAATATGATTATCGTTAGTAAAGTCATCGTCTTTGAAAATAGAAGTATCTTTTAAGTCTGTTACCGCTAAAATAAAATGATTTCGATGAAATGCTGTTAAGTTGCTTTCATGAATTGTGGATAAATTGATCAATTGAATAACTCCTCTCAGAACGTAAGCACTTAAAAATTAAAAATCAAGACAAAAAGAGCCTTCCCAAGTAGTTTTTTCTACAAGAAAAGGCTCCTTATATAAAACAAAAAAACCGCTACATTTAGCGGTTCTCCGTATCCCTTTTTAAGTGTAGAGATAAACACGTTTCGTAACAAATTTAAATGTGATTTGAGGGAGAGAATTATTATTATTATTATATGGCAGAGAGGACGAGATTCGAACTCGCGCACGTTTTACCGCCTACTCCCTTAGCAGGGGAGCCCCTTAAGCCACTTGGGTACCTCTCTGTATTTTGGGAAGGTGGTGGGGAATTGACCCCACGGCCTCTTCTCTTTACCAGTCAGTCTCCAATTTCCAGTTCACCTTCATATGTAATTTTGGCAGGGGCAGTAGGAATCGAACCCACAACGGAGGTTTTGGAGACCTCTGTTTTACCTTTAAACTATACCCCTATATGGTGGGCCGGGATGGATTCGAACCATCGAACCTTTCGGGGTGGATTTACAGTCCACTGCGTTTAACCACTTTGCTACCGACCCATAAAAGGTGAGGGCGTTAGCCCTCGTTGGTGTCATACATGTGTGTGAAAAATAAATTTAAGTAGGGTGTCGGAACACTTCTACTCTGTTCGCTAAGGAACGGAAACAACCTAACAGCTTTCGCCACATCTCGTAAGATGCTACGGTTTTTGGCATGTCGCCGTACAAGGCTACTGGTTTGTTGTTCTCTACTATCAGCCTTTTGTTCGACATGTGTGTCCTGTTAACTGTACGCCTCCGAAGGGACACTTCTTTTAAGGGGAGACGCACAGCAGATGCCGACAGAGGGACTCGAACCCCCAACCTACTGATTACAAGTCAGTTGCGCTACCAATTGTGCTATGCCGGCATATAAAATGGCGGAGCTGACGGGACTCGAACCCGCGACCTTCTGCGTGACAGGCAGACGAACACTCCAACTGTTCTACAGCTCCATTATAGAGGGGCATAAGCCCCTGTTTGATATTAATGATAATATGATTTGTGTACAGACAAGATATTAATCTTATTTTCTTCTGTGATAAGACCTTTTGCAAATGCATCTTCTACGTGTTGATCTGTAGCATGCCAGTAGAATCGTGCGCTAGCTAAGTAACGTACAAGACTAAACTGAGTTCCAGTTACACCATATAAAGCTGCTTGCGTTTTATCCTTATCATAGTCTTGGCTACGAGTGCCAGTTCCACCAACTAAGTAGTGTCCATCTAGCATCTCTTGAGTGATCAAGTCACCTACTTGAATTGCAGATAAATCTCCTTGGTAAGTACCGCGTTGCAATTTATTCCCTGAAAGATTTGTATAGCTTGCACCTAATCGTACATGAGGTACGAATTGATTAGCATACTCATCATAGGCTGTTTCAGGGTAAGAAGGCATTTGCCAGTCTTGTCGGCCTTGATTGAAATCATAATCATAAATCCAAGGAATCTCAATTCGTTTTGTGATTACTTTCGTTTCTCGATCGTACTCTAGCACTAAATCATAAAGGTTTGTCAATAATATCAAACTCCTTCTAGTTGTATTAGAAACTTATAAAAGTTCTAACGCCCCTACCAGGATTCGAACCTGGACTCTAAGCTTAGAAGGTTCATGTGCTATCCTGTTACACCATAGGGGCAAAGTGAAATACCTAAACATAAACAAAAGTCCGGATGACACGATTCGAACATGCGACCCCTTGCTCCCAAAGCAAGTGCTCTACCAAGCTGAGCTACATCCGGATAATAAAAGCGCGCCCGAGAGGACTCGAACCCCTAATCTTTTGATCCGTAGTCAAACGCTCTATCCAATTGAGCTACGGGCGCATATGGTGCTAAGGACGGGTTTTACTAGGATTCGAACCTAGGAATTCTGTGGCCATTCAGTGCACCAACCTCTTCTTGCTTTAAAACCCATAATATAATTGGCTGGGAATGATAGATTCGAACTACCGCATCAGAGAGTCAAAGTCTCTTGCCTTACCGCTTGGCTAATTCCCAATATAATTAATGGCTCTTGATTGAATCGAACAATCGACCTCTCCCTTATGAGGGGAACGCTCTAACCAACTGAGCTAAAGAGCCAGGTACCGAAGGCAGGAGTCGAACCTACACGCCACCGATTGTTACATCGTTGAGTCTGCCTGTTGAACTTACTTCGGTATGGTGCTAGAAGGGAAAATCAGATTTCTCTGAACCAAGATTCGGCTTGGACCCTCCCAAATCCTAGCATGATAAAAGTGGTAGCGTATGCCGGATTCGAACCGGCGAATATCGGATAGAAAGTCCGATGACTTAGGCCTCTTGTCGAATACGCCACGATATAATTACAATCCGACACCCATATCAGAAACAGTACCGAACGGGCATTCAGTAACATAAAATAAAGGAGTGAGTGAAATGATATGAATCATGGATGCCGGATTCTAATTACGGTTGCTAACGCTCTGGAATCGAACCAGATTTTCAAGGGTTATGAGCCCAAGTGAGATTGCCAACCTCCCGCCAGCTATAATATAAAGGTGGACATGAGAGGAATTGAACCCCTGCACTTTGTCGACTAAGATCTGCTCTACCACTGAGCTACATGTCCATTATAAGCGCCTTACGAGAATCGAACTCGTACCGTCTGATTGGAAGTCAGAAATCATAGCCATTAGACCAAAAGCGCATGTAAAGCAGAAGACAGGATTTGAACCTGCGAGATAATTGGGTTGCAGCCAATCGCGTTAAGCCACTTCGCCACATCTGCATAATAATATGGCGTGCATGGTTGGAATCGAACCACCCTTCTGGACTATGACCTCCTGCTCTGATACAGTGGTTTACCATAGTCAATCTCCTCACCAATCTAACCGTAATAACTTATCACTCATCTATGTTTCAGAATACATAGGGCCCAATAAGCTTTCGAGAAAGATTCGTTTCTACCTGAGCTACACATAATAATGGCGGAGGGTGAGGGACTCGAACCCCCATCGGTTTTACCCTACGTCAGTTTTCAAGACTGATCTCTTACCAATTAGAGTAACCCTCCACATTAGATACGGACGGAGAGACTCGAACTCTCACGCCGAAGCACTAGATCCTAAGTCTAGCGTGTCTGCCAATTCCACCACGTCCGCATAATTTGGCTCTGACGGTAGGATTCGAACCTACGACCTTTCGGTTAACAGCCGAGCGCACTACCACTGTGCTACGCCAGAATAATAATATTTAACAACATAAGTACTTATACTGTAATTTTGTTTTCATAACATAAGCACTTCTTTTTAATTTGTCAACATTAACTTTTTATATTTAAATAATGTTTGATGTAGTTACTAGATTACTAATACAACCCTATAGTCAAAGAAAGTCAATACCTATTTTAAATTTTTAAAAATAAAAAAGCAGACACAAAAATGTGCCTACCTTTTCGGGAATTAGTATCTTGTTAGATTAGCATAAGTTAGAGAAACCCAACCATCATGCACTCTCGCCCATCCACCACTAATATCGTAGATGTTCCATGTGTCTCCACTAGAGATAGTTCGAATAATATCTCCGTCTGTCGAAGGTTTAGTGCGGACGTTTAAGTTTGCAGTAGTTGTGATTTTTCCGATTGGATTACGTTTTCCTGCTAAGTCTTCAGGTGTTCCATTAGAAGAACTTCCTGCAGGTGTAAACTTAACATAAGCAGGACCTGCTGATACCCATTGGTTTCCTCCAACATTGTACAGACCGTTAGATAATCCCCAAGTCTGGTATGTTTCGCCTTTCTTCACAGTTTTAACAACTCTTGAATCAAAGCTAGCAGATTCACGAACGTTTAATTCAGCAACAAGAATCTCAACAACACCAATACCATCTGTAGAAGGTGGTGGAGTTACTGGCGGCGCTACAGTTGAACCATTAAGTTCAGCTTGTACTGCTGCTAAGAAACTATTCCAACGTCCTGCATCTAGGATACGGTGCGGACAATTCTTAACTGCTCTAGAATTACCGTTTTTAACACCAATCTCTGTCCAACTCTTATGAGTACGAACACGATCAATTCCCCATCCGCGCTCTCTTAGTAATTGAGCAACGAATTTAATAGATAAAGCTTCAGCTTTTTCATATCTTGGACCACCAGATAATGAGTAACAGATTTCAACACCGATAGATTTTCGGTTTCCGTTACCACCACCATCACCACAATGCCAAGCATTACGATCAACCGGAATACCTTGAATAACTTCGATATCATCTACTGCGAAGTGGAATGAAACCTCGTTAGTATTTCCGATCATGTAATTTACCTCGTTCTTAGCAGGCGCATCATTATAAGTGTTATGCACTGTAATGTACTCTGCTTTCATAGAATAAGGACACTTGATTGGGTATTTGCTTGTAGCCACAAGATTTTGTTTAACTGAAATGGCCATAGTCGTACACCTCCGTATAGATTGGAATGCACGACTAAATTAACCACTTCCTAAATTTGGCTCAAGGTTAAACTTAAGCTATTTTATTGAACTCTCCTAAACGAAGAGAGATAACATATCCATGTTGCTCTTGTGTTGCTCCTTCAATGCCTAATAGAGTTGCTGAATGTTGGTTGCCGTCCAACAATAGAGCTTCAGTCATAGGCACTTGCCCTTGTGCTACAACTGCTCCGTTTTTACCTACCATTGTTACTAGTTTATTTGTTACAGGGCCGTTTCCTAATTGTAACTCACTCTTTAGGTCAATTCGTTTGCCGACGGATTGTGCCCAAGATTGCGGTGAGTAGCCCGTCGCAAATCGAATAACTGTTTCAGTCTGAGTTAAATTGCCTGCACCGTCTTGTAAATTGCCCATTACTTGAACAGTTTGTTTTTGCTCAGTTTGTGTATGGATTCCTGTTTCTTTCAGTGTTTGATTAATAACACCTGTAACTAATCCATTTGCCGCTTCTGTCAACTCTTGACGAGAAGTTGGTAATACTTGCGTTTGATTACGAATTTCTTGAACCGCTCCACTCATATCTTTCGCTTGAGATTGAACTAGTTCTTGATATCCTTGTGTATAGTTAGTACCTGCAGTAGGATTGATTAATTGTTTCGCTTCTACAGGATTGTATTCTTTATTCATTAACGCTTCCGCAGATACCGTTTCTTTTGGAGCGTTTACTACTGGTGCATTTTCAACTACTGGAGTTGTTTGAGTTTCTACAGGAGTAGCTTCTGTCTTAACAACTGCATGTGCATTGGCTAACTCTTGTTGTCTTTCAGTATATACTTCTTCATTGATTGGTAAGAAACTTGTTACTTCACGAGCTTCCCCTTCTTTTTCATAAGGGAATACTGTTACTTCTTCTAATCGATCAAAGACTAAGAATAGTGATGTGCGTTGTTTTACCTCATCTTTTATTAAGCTAACATCTGTAATACGAGCTAACCATTTAGAATTGCGAATTGTTTCTTTTGTTAATGTATTAGATGCTGTTGCCATTTCAAATACATCGTACATTAATGAAACACGTTTCAGCTGTTCTTCTGGACGAGTGAATAATCCTAAGTGAACAACTTGTCCAACCATTGCTTTAGCAGCTTCTAAGCTAAACATAGATTCTGCCATCGGATGTAATGGTAATGCAATTTCATTAGTTAAAGGGAAATCAGATGGGACTTCTCCTTTAGCTACTACTTCTACTGGTGCTTGTTCAGTTTGTGTTTCTACTGCAGGTGTTTGAGCAACTGGCGCCGGCTGCACAGTCGGTTCAATAACACTAGCATCTAATTTAAATTGAGCAAATGTTTTTCCATCTTGCTCTTTCATTGTGTAATCAAGGATGGTAGCCATATAGTTGTTTGGTTTAAGAGCTGTTTTCTCATCAACACCAACTACAACTGTACCGTTAGCATTCTGCGTAAATAATCTAGCGATTCCATCTGCAGAACTAATTCCATATTTTTGAGCCATAACAGCTTCTTTTTGATTTGCAAACGTTCCTACAAAGCTTGGGTGAAGCATAAAGCTAGCTACGATAAATGGTTTTTCTTCCACTTCTTCTTGTGTTTCTGGAGCTACTACTTGAACAGGTTTTTCTTCAGCTACAACTTCTTTAGCTTCTTCTTTAACGTGTTCTGGAACTTCTCCTTTTTCTAAAAGGTTTGTAACGTTCTTTACAACCCAATGATCCTTCTCTAATAATTGAAGGTTTTTATATGTAACATTTGTGTAACGAGCACGAGAACGCTTAGTTACTTCTCCAAATGAAACTACATCACAAGTAATGAATCCATCGCTCTTAAGATGTTTCTGTACATGCTCTGGGAATTGCTCTAACTTAATTGTCTTAGCAATAGCAACTACTTCATCATCTAAGCAAAGCATTAACATGAATGAACGCTTCTCACGGAAAATAACACCACCACGCTCAATGATTTGACTCATGTGCTCTTCTTCTTTAGCTGTAGAAATAAGACCAAACTCTTCTACATACTCAATTGAATCTACTGGTGTTTCTACTACTTCTTCCGTTACTGGTTCTACTTTTACTATTGGTTCTTCAATTGGTGTGTCGATTGGTAGTTCTACTTGCTCAGCTTCTTCTAATCTTGCTTTAGCTTCGTCTTCCATATCTTCAACAGTTTGAACTTCTTTAGTATTCATAACAGCTGCTTCATATTTTGCATCTGCCTCTTCTTGTTCTTTAGCTTGAAGAAGTTCTTCTGCTAATTTAGCATCTTCTTCTTTGGATCTTTGTTCCATTTGTTGATTGTACAGAATAGCTGCGTTATTTTGATTCATTTCTACTTCTTCGCTTGACCCTAATACTGTTTCCTCTGTTACAGGAAGAACAACATCCTCTGTAACTGTTTCAACTGGTGCTACTGTTTTTTCTACATCTGGCACTACTACAGTGTTAGATGATAATGCACTTAAGTATTGTTCAATAACTGTTAACATGCGTTGCTTAACAGCATTGTCCTCTTCGATGTTTACTCGCTTTAATAAGTGATCAAATTGTTGTACGTTCATTAATATTCTCTCCTTTTCATATGAATCGATTTGTTTTTGAATTGAATTTACTGTTTTCATAATCTACTTACTCCTCTCACGATCTGATTGACTTAGATGAACGTAAGCAGTTGTTTCTAAAAATGCAATAACAGGGCAATAGTTTTTTCGGCAATAAATTAGGCAAAAGAAAAGGCCCTTCGGCAAAAGGACTCTTTCGTTTAACTAATTTTAAAAAAGGAGAGGGCGTTAGCCCCTCCCTCTTAAGGATGTTTTCTTACTTTTCTTTTACAGGTAATACATCAGAACAATAATCTACTTTGTGATTATTTCTAAACTTACAAACAACTGACGTCACCTTTTACACATTTTTAGCATCTCTTTCCGTTTTAGGTCTAACTGGTAATAATGTAGCTCTTGATGAATGAGTAAGAGCGTTAAAGTTTGTATAGTGATGATATAGTCTTCTTTCTGCAAAGATTTGATTTAGGTATCCCATTGTAATCAATGCAGCCATTTCATTTGATTGCATTCTTTGTGGTTGAGAAACAATATTCTGGCCACAACTTTGTGAAGGTAAAAGACTCTCACTGTCTTCTAATATATCCGGATAAACTCCAGCAACCGGTGTAAGCATCGTATCGTTATGATGTAATCCAACTACGCAATGACCTGCGTACCCTGAACGAATTTTTTCTTCATCTGTTCCTTCAAATAATACACCGTCAACTCCACAATCTATGTAGATGATGTTAGGGTCTTTCAGAAAGTATTCGTGCATAATTTTTCTCGAAGCATGGTTATCAACTGCGCCAATTAATACACGGAACAAAACACGAGAAGAATCAAGAACGTATGTCTCCTGATTAGAACGGAAACAATTCGATAATTCTTCGACTGACTCTACATATTCTTCACGATGATAGATAGGAAACTGATACGACATTCCATATCTCTCTGCCAAGACCTTCGCTTTATTCTTATCTAAATCTCTAGGTAAGAATGGTTGTCTTTGCAAGTTCTTTTCTTCAACCCTATCTAAATCAACCAATGTATAATCAAATGTTGTATGACTTGAATTTTTAGTTAAAGAGGATATTAACTTGGCTAATCGCTGCGTTATATATCCCCCATTTCCTCCACAACCAACTTGTACAATATCAAAATGCATTGTTCTACTTGGATAAAATTCTAGCGCTCTCATTCAATCACCCATTCTTTGCGCCTTTTACGATAGGCACAATTAGTTTTTTGTCTGCATCAACATCCATATGACAACGTTCTTTAGACAGTTCAGGGTAATCTAGTTCCAGCCATTCACGAACTTGTTCTAAAGTCATATCGTTTTCTGGTGGATTATATTGCTGTGCAGCATAGGCGATATTCCAAGTTGTATCTACTTTAGTAGTCTTCTTATCTTTTCCCTTTGCCTTACCTGCTGCTGGTTTCTTTTCTTCCTTATTAACCTGAACTACAGGTGGTTTCTCTTCTTCTTTCACTTGAACTACTACAGGTGGTTCAGTCTGTATTACATTATCAAATGGATTGTTACTACTAGGATTATCAAATAAATTTGTGCCTGCTGTTGTTTGAAATAGCCCATCAAACTTTTTTGATTCTGCTGGATCTAAGAAGTCGTTTTGTGATAAATCAATACTACCGAATAAGTCTTTTTTCTCTGTCATATAAATACCCTCTTCCTAATGAATTAATATTGGCGGTCTATTTTACTGGGAAATACACATTAACGAATCTTTGAACTAAGTCCACTGATGTATAATCCTCTTCAATTAATTTGTCATAATTAAAATGAGGTTGTCCCTGCGTCTCACTAAAGATTTGTCGCAAAGGCCAACCCCATTTATTTTTATTCTCTAAGTTATAGTAATGATCTGTAAACGCTGCAGAAAGCCAGTTATGAATAAAGGATGACATCTGAGCTAAATCCTGCATTTCTGTTAAAAAGAAGAAACACATTTCTCCATCTTTCTGTACATGTGAAAAAGGAAAACGATATAGCTTAGTTGTGTCACGAAATACTTTATCTCGGAATGCATAGCATCTCTTATTCTCAAGAATATATTTATCTCCATTCGGTCTAAATACGAAAACAAACAATAAGTTCGGGAATGGAATTTGTTTATATTTTGTTGAATGATATGTTAAGTTGTGTTTGAATTCTTTCTTCTCCATGAATAAAACAATCTTTCCGTCTGGTAAAGCCATGTATTTAACAGTGCCAGGTGGTAATGCAGGTGTTTCAAAAACAGGTATATCCAACTTTTTAGTATTTGTCTTTGTTTCGTAGCAGTTCTTCTGTACAAATTCAAATAGTGTATTGTGGTCTATATGGAATGAGCGTTGTGCCCCATTCTTTTCGTATTCGACAAGTGGTAATTTCTCATTTCCAATTGTAATTTTAATCATTTTATAATTCTCTCCCTTCAACTAATGAATTAATAGAATCGTTAACATCTCTAAGTTCTGTTAAAAATTCAATTGTATCGTTTATATCAAGACCTCCATTGTCTTGCATGCCTATCATGAAAGTACCAGGTTGGTTTGCGAAAGTAGAATGAACAGGGTCATCACTAGATGCAATTTTAGAATCTGGTAAGTAAACAAACTCAATTAAGTTTCCACAACTTGTATTTGTAAGTACTTCAATATTCCTTGTGAATTCAATAAAGGTCGGTTGATCAGCGTAAGGTAATAATGAAGGAACGCTTATAGCCCCAACTATAAAATAATTCCATCCTTCTGCATGGTCTTCAGAAACTTCATGAGGTACATCAATCCAATCAAAATCAAAATCGAATATGTAAGGTAATGCCTCTTGTAACTCATGTATGTATAAATCGCATTCCTCTGAAGTACATTGTTTTAAGAACTGAATTAATCCATCATCTGTAATGTCATATGCTTTAATTAGAGTTTGAACGAACAGGTTTCGTTTAGCTTCTAATACAGGAAACTTTAACATGCGTCCACCTGCTTTCTCCTTTGTATTTCATCTACTAATTCTTTATAGAATTCATAATATTCTTCAGCAAATTTTGAATAAGCACCCATAAATCTAGGTCCGAATTCTTCAGTGGTATGGAATTCAAAATCGCACCAAATTATATAGGTATATTCCATATATTTTTCAAATTGTGTATATCTAGCTGAATATCCTCCGAAAAACTGACTTGCAAAATACGTTTCGTAAAACTCTTTAAAACTCATACATACGTCACCTAAATTATGAAACATATCATCTATTCGAGCCTTTAGTTCAGTTTCCTCAGCTTCTGTAAATAAATGAAGATGATCTAACAATAAACCAAAATGAAAAATACCAGCTACCTCAATTGGACAATGATCTTGAACATTTGATTGAATGTTTCCGATACAACGGCCGAAATCTTCATTAGGATAATCTAAACACGTTGAACTCGTTAGACCTTCTAATACTTCGGGTATATAATTACAAAAAGACATCTGTTCACCCAAACTAATATAAGTGGGCTCTACAATGTCTCTTGGGTATTCAACAAATTTATTTATATGTGTTTGAGTTTTAACATAGGAATAATAACGAAGTGTATCTCTGTAATATCCTGCTTCAAGATGATTAATCATATAAAATCACAATCCTCAGCTAAATGCTCTTTTAATTTCGAAGCTTGCTCCTCCACTCCTAAACTTCTACCAAATTCATAATAATAATCACGACCATTGCTAGTCGTTGGTTCTTCAATGAGTTCTTCAAGGTCATGAGAAATGTGTTCACAAGCCATCTCTAATACTTCATGAGATGTCTTATCTATCATTTCTTGTGGAAGTTCACCTTCTGTGAATAAAATCTTATATATAGAAGCAATTTCATCGTATTGTTGCAGCCATTCCGTAGGAGTAGCTTTATCCTGATTACTTTCAAATGTTTCAATAAGAGCATTTACATTAATTTTATCCGACGGAATCCTAGTTACAATAACATTGCTTAACTGATTTATTCCATGTAAAGTCGGTTTCATAAACAACCCTCCAATAAATAATTATTTCTGTCTACTGGTATCAATCTATTTTTTCTAGATATTCTTTTAGCTCTTCTATTAATTGATTTACTTCCTTGGGATGTACTTTTATTTTTCCATTTGCCAATGAAATATTACGTCTTGATACTTTCCCAGTTATGATACAAGCCTCTCTATGCCGTTGCAAAACAAGCAGTCCATTTTCTACAGTAAAATCTACAGGCACTGCTTGAATTTCCAATATGTTAGCTAATTCTCTAGGGATACCTATACGCCCTTTACTATCCACATATTGAATAATGCCTGTGAATTTCATAGACTCCTCCCATTAACAACCTAATGTTTTTCTTTGTAAATTATTTTTTTTGCAAAGTGAAGCAATTCGATTTCAATATTTTGAGGTCGAACACCCTGATCCCGGAGTTGTTTTATGTGAGTCTCCATTTGTATTTTTAATGACTCCATAATCTCTTCTTCCTTCATGATTATTCCTCCTAATTAGAATTCACATCATATTAAACATTTGAAATCTAATTATTCAATTTTATACTTAGAAAAAAGAAGACTCTAAGAGCCTTCTTAATGTTCAAAATTTACGATACCTACATAAGACCTATTAGCTATAGTTGGCACTACTTTAAGCCCCTGAAAGGTTTCTTCAATACCGTTGTATTGGATATCGCTATATCTTCTTACATAATGATGGTCGTCACGATTAAGAAATATGGCATTTGGTCGCATTCTGTGACTACGAACAAAATCATGGTGCAATTCCGTGAGTCTATTCATAGTATCTCTGCTGCGTTCATTTTCTCTTTCCATAACCATATACTCCATTATGCTGTCTGGTTCTCTCATGTAAGGCGAACGCAAACTATGATTCACACATGTTGTTTCAATCGGTTGATACGGCTCAGCCATATACTCCATCTCAAAATACCTTGGTCCTGTATTTACATAAGGTCTGGGAGGAGTAATTTTTAATTCACTAAGCGAAACCATTTTAAATCACCCTTTATTTAAAATGAGAAGGGGCGTTAGCCCCAACCAATATTTTGAGAAGAACAATATAAATCTAGTTGAAGATAAATCACATATATATGTTCTTCTATACTCTAATCACTCTTTGATGCTTGATTTGATCTTTGTTGTAAAATAAGCAGTTATCTATATAAATTCAAGGGTAATTTCTGGAATTAATAAATATTGTTTCTAAAAGTGAATACAAACAAAAAAGCGACCCAGTTTACGGATCGCTTGATAATTCATTTACTCGTAGACCTATATATGTTAAAGAAATTACTCTTGAAGTGTTTTAAATGGGATTCCCCTAGAATTCACTAAATTCCACTGAAAACCAAACAGAATTACCAAGTGTCTCCCCTGTTCATGTACTGAACATACTCATAAGATTTTTCTTCGGATAAATTACTATTTTCAGTATGAACAAGACTTAATCCAAATGCGAATGTACCGGTTAATGCGATACCTAATACCAATGCTTTTAATTTTTTCATTATTTTAATGCTCCTTTTTCAAAGTATTGTTTTTTAACATTAACACTTCGGTAATAATATTCACTTGCTTTAACCGTATTATTTTCTTCATAATATTTTGAAGCTAGCTTTTCGGTATATTCTTGCATACACTCTAATAAGTTTTCTTTCTCAAAGTAAGAAAGTCCTTCTTTAACAACTACCTCTAGATCAGTAGCTGGTACATTTTCATTTAACTTCTGCAGGATTCTAAATCTATGTAGATATTCTACATTATTAATTTTATGGCTAATATCTAATCCTCTGGTAATCAACTCTTTAGCTTGTTCATTATTCCCTAACTTATAGTTCTCTTCTGCTTCTGAGAATAAAGCTTTGAAATGATTAGGGATATTATGAGTAACCTCAGAAAGATGTCTAATTGCTAAAGTAGATAAATTTTGACTTGCATATAGCCATCCTAAATTACTTCTTACTCGCAGGATTAATTTTTTCTCGTCCATTTTATTTAAAATATTAATAGATGAGTTAAAACTTTCTTCAGCTAGTTCGTATTGTTTTAAATCTACACAAGCTAGACCATACACATTCTCACAGGACGCAACATTTATATCATATCCTTTATGCTTAGCAAAGATTTCTTTAGCTTTATCAGCATATTTAATCGCTACTAAAGGTTGATACGTCTGATAATTAAAAGTTGAGAATCTGTAGTAAAATTCTGCGCGTTCTAATATGTCCGGAATATGATTCAGCATCTCTTCAGCTTTTGTATAATGTTCTTTTGCTTCAGAAAAATTTGTAAGGACAGTAGAATGTATTGCTTTAAAGAAATGATAATAGTAATTCAACATTTGATCACTTGGAGTATTTAATTCTTCGATTCTGTCAAAACTGTCTTTCCCAATTCCAAAGTCATCAGTTAGTAACTTATATCTAAAATCTAATAAAGAGTAATACAACAATAGGTTTTGATCTTGCTCAGCTAAAGCATTAATTTGGGTATCTATCTCTTTTTTTAACTGAGTGGCTTTTAAAATTTGTTGAGCCCTCATCTCTTGATACCACTCATTAAGAAGCTTTGTTACTTTTTCATTACTAACTTTGTAATCTTGCATACGCCACCCTCAACCCCTTTTATTTATTTATAGTAAGAATACCATATTTAGTAAAATCGAGTAGGGTATTTTATATATTTATCAACAATTTTCAGACAATTTATTTTTAACATGATTTTGTAAATTATACTGATATGAACCTTCATACTTATCCCCTGAAAAATCTACAACATTCAATGTATGAACGTGAGGACAATCTTCTTTTAGCAGTTCATAAATTTCCTCAATAGACGAATAAAAAGGCTGATCCTTTCTTGAACGATAACTGTTCAAATGGACTTCGCCTTTTCCTTCACCTATATTTATAAATTCAAAGAAGATACGTTTAATATTTTTTTCAGGATCTTTGTACCTGAAACGATAATCTCCGTCTACAACATATGTTTCGATTCCTTCTTTATCTAATCGACGAATATTCTCTTCCATACTAAGACCCATCCAGCTAGCTATCATTCTTCCGTATATATAAAAATCGGCTTCACAATTTATAGACATTTTTACCGCTTCTAATAAATCGTCAGTCGGTAAATCAGTAGGTTTTGAAGCATATTCCCGCCACATTCTATACATCTAAAAACCCCCACTTAATTATTTTTCTATATTTAATATGACTATTTCTTTTTACGTGGTAATCCATATTTCGTACTTTGGCTTAGGCAACCTTTTGCAATTTTCTTTGCTTCAGCTGAAGATATTTTAACTTTTACGCCCATCGTTACCGCCTCCTTAATTCCTCAGTCTGCCCAACTGCAGAAATTTTATACATGTTGTACTACTCCCCCATCCCCCAACATATGATTTTTATATCTAGCACAAAAAGAATGTGTCCCAAACTTAAAATACGATTTTAGGAGTGAAATAGGATGAGTAAAGTAAAAGAGAGGAAGATTAGGAGTGACAAACGTAAGGACGTTAAGCCAACTGTTGAACTCAGTTTGTATGATTGCGTTGCTCGAATCTCATACATTACTAATACACCAATGAAAGATGTCGGTGAAATATTTTGTACTCACGGTTTATATTCTAAAAAAGTAATTGATTACTTGTCCAAAAAGTTCAGAAGAAGTTACAAATTTAAAGATACTCTACATATGGGTAATAGAGAATTAATGTCTGAACGAGTTAGAAAACATTCGAAATCAACAACAAGAATTACAATGCGTTTTAGACAAGAAACGTATGATCATTTAGCTGATTTAGCATATGCATTAGATACAACTGTTTCGACAGCTACAGCTATTTTACTCGATGCTGCTGTTAGGAATACGGATATCGTAAACGAATACGTAACTAGATTTGTTGAAGAAACCTTAGATGACAATAGAAAAGACCAACTTAAGAAAGTTCTTACCTACATAAGAAAAGAAAATCCTTATGAAACAAACGAAATTACATTAGCTCAGCTAATTAGCTACATCTTAGATGGTTTTAAAGGACATTCAAAACACATCAAGCAGACAATAGAAAGTTGGCTAGATAACGTAACTGAGAGGGACTAAGCTCCCTCTTTTTCTTCGTTTCTTCCCCAGTAGGCATCGGGGCCCTGTAGCAATCTTTCCAATAATTGTTTAAACTCGCCCCGATTAATAAAGCTTCTGAAGGTAATAGATTCGAAACTTTCGATACTACCGTCCTCATGTTTATAGCATGTCCACCATTCATCTCCGCCATTCACTTGATTCACAAATAATAATCGGTCATATGCAAAAGCAGAACGAATAGACCAATTCCCTTGCTTCATCTTCTGCTCTAATTCTTCAAGGCTTTGACAAGTATAAAGACCATAATCATAGTCGAGTTCCATCATGAAATCATCTTCAAAGTCACAACCACCAATCTTTAACCAACTATTCTCCTGGCATTTTGTTTTTACTTCTTCTACTGTAAACATAGCTTCGCTCATATTATTTACCTCCATTTATTCTTCTAAGAGACATATCTAATTGAAATTGAAGACGCTTCTGATCTTCTTCTTTTTTATATTTCATCATACTTTCATGAGCTTTTTTCCAAGAGTATACGTATGTAGGATCTCCACCATATGCACGACCAATACGACCTGTGTTGTCTTTATAAAGGTGCGAGTTGTTAATCCAAGGTAAGAATTCGTAAATAGCAGTTCCTCTTCTGCAAACACGTAATCGTTTAGGTGCAATCGCCCAATATGTTTTATAAATATAAGGACGAAAATATCTTTTTAACAAGTGAAAAACATAATGAGGTTTTGTTAAGTTTTCAAAAATAATAATTCCCTTTTGAACATTATCTTTTTCTTTACCAAGTGTTTTTAAATCCACTAGGAATTTTTCTTGTTTGCTTAACAGTAATCGCCGCCAACCTATGTTTTGTAAGTCATTCATTCTATCATTCTCCCCCTTCTGTAATTATTGATTTTTATCTCAAAAACAAATCCTCATAACTCTTTCTAATTAGTCCTTTTAAGTTATCCTCTGTAATGTCACAAAAATAAAGTTCTACATTACTTTTTTCGTACCAGTCTATTCCTCTAAATCTGTGGTTCTTCATACACGCATGTACTAATTCGTATCTTGAAGTCCAGATTCTAAACGAATCGCCATTGTCTTGTACACAAGCTCCATGGTTAATAAAAAATGAGGATAGTTCAAAATACGTAAATGATTTAAATTGATCTACTGTTGTCTCGATTCGTTTTGGAGGATTAATATAGATATCCAATTGAATTCTCCCTTCTATAAATAAAATAAGAGCAGGCCTTCACCCACTCTATTGCTCTTGATTTTCTTTGATTTTCTTTGTAAAGATGTAGTAACCGTTGATACTATTTTGACTATCTTCATTCGTATTTGTAGAAACACTGATAACTTCTAAGCTAGGATTATCTGTTAGAAGTTTTTCATATCTCGGAGGAAGATCAGCCTTTCCTCTTTCATGCGGAATGTAATAAAGCTTGTCTTTTACTAGCATCTTATAATCGATACTTATAATTTGGTCATCCTGCTTCTGCATATACGGATCATTGTTACATCCTGTTAAAATGGTTGCTGCTAATCCTACAGTTAATACAGTTGCGATTAATTTCTTCATGCTGCAGCACCTCTATTTAAGTAAACGAATTGTTCAACATATTCGCGGTCTTTAGAAATAATAGGAGTTTCATGATCTACTGACCATCGACTTCTTAAAGCACCATTCTTTTCGTAGAACTCTTTAATGATGCATATACCACGTTTTTGCCATACAGGTAAGTCATTCCAGTTGATATTTTTCTCAGTCATTAACTTATCCTGCATATCCTTACCATTAAGGCCTTGCAATTGCTTATGTGGAAAGTTAGCTTGAGCAACCATTGAGATGCTATTCTTTGAAGCATCTTGTTGTCTCCAAATGAAATAGTTTGCAACCTCATCTTGTGGCAATACCTGTGCGCGACCATCAAATGTAGCAAGTGGTTTGTCCGGATATTTCTCTCTCATAACTTCATTAAACTTTGCAGTTGCCATAGAAGCCGAAACAGAAGCTATCTTTTGAAGGTTATTTTCAAACCAAGATTGAGTTGTAAGCTTGTCATAGTTCGTAATAAGAATACTAATCTCATCCGACTGATGGTAAACTAATTTCGCGCCCATAATGTTTTGAGCTAAGTATTTGCATGTTTCCCAAAATGCTTCTGCTAGATCCTGGTCAAAAGGCTTAGCGCAACCTTTTGTATATGTATGAAAGTGTGCTCCATCAATCCTTACAATCACGGGCATTCTTTCAGGTAACTTAATGCGATATGCATTCTCGTATCTCTTCATGCGATCTCCAATGCTGTCCATTAACTATTCCTCCTCGTTGTCTACGTATTTGAACGTATATCCACCAGTAGTTCCTTTACCATTTCTCAATATAAGTGAAATACGAGACTGGTGAAGATTGTACTTTTTAGCACATTCTTGCTGATTTCTAAGCGTCTCCAAAACAGCACCATTTTTAATTACCGCAAATTCCGGACTAGTGTGACTAAATGAGGCAAGTTTTTCAAGTTTTGCTTCAATAGTTTCACCTTCGTCATGTTGAACATTGGTTATTAAAATAAACCCCTTTGTTACAACTTGATTAGGTAAATATAATCCATTACTAATTTGAGAAGCGGTTAATCCTAACTCGTCTCGAATCTCTTTACGGGAAGAAAAACGCTTAATATACTGACCATCTTCAGCGTAAACATCTATCCAATCAATTTGTCTTTGGCGATTATTAGAAGTAATCTCTTTGAGATATTCTTCCGAATAATCTTTTTTATGGATAAATATTTTATTCTGAAACGATAATTTAGTAGCGATAGCTCTAGATATACTAGTTTGATCATACTTTCCTCTGACCTCCACAATACCGGCGGAAATTATATCGTTTGTAGATTCATATTCTCCTAGTAACTCAAGAGTACGATTGTCAAATACTAATATGTTTAGAGAATCTATTGGATACTTGTTACGAAAATATTCAACAACCTCATCGGAAAAATCATCAATTTGATTGTTTAAATATTGCCATGAATTATTACCAACGTTATTAAATGTGCCTAATGTACAGTTTAGATAATTAGCGACTTCTCTATACGGTGCTACGGTCTCCAACTTAATTTTAATTATTCTTTTGGCAGTTAGAGTTGAGATTCGAGAGGAAGGAGATCCTTCTCCAATCCCAAAACCATTACCACCACCTGTCATATTGTAGCCGTTATTGAAAGAATCAAAATGAGAAACCCAATAGATTTCTCTTTCATCCAGCATTTCCTCCGTACATTCCTCAAGAACAGTTATTTCAAAATTATCTATTCCATATTTCTTAATTGCTCGATGAATTTTGTAAATTGGCTCAGGATGTTTTGAATCGGCTTTATGGCGAATCATTCTTCTTTTAAAGTTTGTTGTTTGACCTATGTAATTCTTTTCATTTATTTTGTTTCTTAAACGATATATGCAAATCATCTAGCGTCACCTCTGTTTTATGCAGCAAATTCATACGTGTGAATTGATACATTGAAATGTTTTGTAGCCTTTTCTAGTATACCTTTAACTACATTCCAGTCTCCACCAGCTCTTGCACATCCAATATATTTTGGTACGCCTATTTTTAAATGAGATAGGTTACCTTCTCTATCTAATCGATTAGCCAAATAACTAAATAAAGCAGATTCAAGTGCTTCATAAACCGTATAAAGTTTTCGATCCGCTCCATAGTTTAATTGACCATACAAATTAACTATCTCAATACTTTTCCCATTGTTTTGGACATTAGCGAAAGTAAAAGTTCCCAGCTTTTGTTCAGGTCTTAGAGGTGATGAACGATCGACCTCATATACAACCGGAAATTCTGCTCGGATTTGCTTAGCAATACCGCTCCCCATCGTAGATCTCGCGTTGGCTTGATGCATTACTACGTCACAATCTGAACGCAAGATATCACCTTTATGTTGGATGATTAGTTCTTTCGGATTAATTTGTACCATTTTCTTCTCCTTCTTTATGGCATAATCTACGCAGTTACCAGTACCGCCTTTTGGTTCTCCATTCCATATAGCTATCAGCTCATCGCATTGATTCACCATATACTCATTACGCTTTTGCATAAGATAAGGCTTGTACAGTAGTTTGCTAACATATGTAACAACATCGGCTTGTTCCACAATGCTTTTCCATTGATCTTGCGATGGTTTTGGCCATTGACTAGAATGTGCGGTACATGGAATAGCCGATTCTAAGGTTATGTTATATCCTTGTCTTTTTAATTTAAGGACGACTAACGCATAAATCGTGTCTCCTCCTAATGCCATACCGCTTATTGCGTGTACCTGTTTCCCTTGATCTAAATGGGAAAGAAGATGTTCTCGTAGTTTAGTAGCGATAGCAAGGTTACCTGGTGAAAAATAATCGTACCCATATAATTTATTTGGACGATGTGCAGTTACTGCGATTGTAATTTTTTCTGTCATAGCTAAATCTCTCCTTTAATTAAATTCAAAAAAAGGAGGGGCGTTAGCACCCCTGGGAATCAATTTTGTTTGATTGCTATGTTAATAGCTTTTTTGAAGTTGAATCTGTATTTGCTATTCATAAAACCTATTAAGTAGTCATGATAGTCCGGTTCGATGTTCTTAAGATATGCTAATTCTCCATTAAGTTCTAAAGCATATCCTCTATCTCGTTGTCCTCGATAGAATTGGAATAACATCGTTTTAATTCTTCGCTTACGCTTATGACCAACTGTAAGGTTATGATCTTTGTTGTACATAATGCCAAGGTTCCAATTCTTTCCCGATTTTGAACCATATCTCGTTTTTGAATCCTTAATAGTGAATGGAGTTCCTTCTTGGGTTAATATTCCTTTAACTAATTCAACTATTTCTTTATGCCTAAATGGTTGTTTGCTACTAATTAGCAAGTGAGTAGACCTAGGGAACTTCCCCCTAAGTCTCTCTCAGAACCGTACGTGAACCTCTCAGCTCATACGGCTCCCATTATTCGTTGCCGGTAGTATTCCATATTTCCAATGTGCAAATAATTTACGCTCGCGTTGTGCAATAGTGCCTAACCAATATTCTGCTTTCCTTCGATGTTTTCGCTTCTTATATTTCCGGCGAACCCATTTTATTAGGCTACTATTGATATACCGCAATACACTATACATTTCTGATTTATAGAAATGCCCATAATAGTTGATCCATCCCTGGATTTTCTTATTAAACATATTGGAAATATCCTGTAATGTTTTATCTGCTTTCAGCTGTAGTCGCCAACTTCTCACTTCTTTTCTAATTGCTTTCTTAGCTTTATCGGCAATAGCTGGTGAGAAGTTTGTGAAGAATTTTCCATGTTTGTTCTTTGCGTGCCTTGGTCGAAACGTATACCCAAGAAAATCAAAAGAGGTATTCGGATAGCTCAGTTGTCTATCATCATCTTTACAATAGGCAATTTTCGTTTTCTCTAAGTTTAGCTCTAATCCAAACAATTTAAATCTTTCTTCCAGTCTTCGTTGAAGATATTTTGCTTGTTTCAATGAAGTGCAATGTGCTATTCCATCATCTGCGTATCTTGCCCACGGAATACTTGAAAATTCTTTTACCATAAAATCATCAAATGTGTAGTGGAGAAACAAGTTCGCAAGAACTGGACTGATGACTCCACCTTGCGGTGTGCCGGCCGTTCTTTCTATTAAGGTTCCATCTTCCATTTGGAAAGGTGTTATTAACCATCTTTGTACATAGAGCGTAACCCATTCCTGGTTGGTATGACGCTTTACCATTTCAATTAGATAGTCATGTCGAATGTTATCAAATAATCCTTTAATATCGAACTCTAACACCCAATCCTTCCGCCAACACCTTTTCCGTGTCGCTTCAATTGCTTGAATCGCTGACTTATTTGGTCGGTATCCATAAGAATCTTCATAGAACAATCTCTCCACATTTGGTTCAAAATAGAGTTTCGCTACCATTTGTGCCACTCGGTCTTCAACTGTTGGAATACCTAGTGTTCTGGTTCCTCCATTCTTTTTAGGAATAGCTACTGCTTTCACTGGTTTTGGAAAATAACTACCTGAGGACATACGATTCCATAATTTGTACAAATTATTCTTCAAGTCCATTTCATACATTTCGATGGACTGTTCATCCATTCCATATGTCCCTTTATTGGCTTTTACTCGCTCGAATGCCATCATTACAACATTCTTTGAAATACCAAACGGTTTTGTTTCTTGCATAAGCTCCTCCTCCTTTCAAAGTTGACTTATCCTTGAAACTGAATAACCTGGATTCTTCGCTCCACTTCCATTACAGAGGCTTCTTCACTACTACAATCCAATCTGCCCCTATGACTGCATCGGTACTCTTTTCTTGTGGTTCTTCCACTTGAAATACTCCCTTAACATCAGTCCGTAGGTTCCCACGTTCCGCACAAATGCCTGTGTTATGTTCATGCCACCTTTATGCCGCCCACCACTTAGACAGTAAACAGGTTTCCTCTAAGCTTATCCTAGGTTAACGACTACCCCCTAGTTTTGATGGAATCTCTACGCTTTCGACATTTCCGTAAGTGGTTCACATGTTCGTTCATCTCCATAACACTCACCTGACAATTCTTGATTGCCTTTTCCTTAACGCTCAATACCATAGCTTTTGACTACAGCACCTTAAGGTGGTTTGAAATCTCCACCTGTATGGCGACTTCGACGGGCCCACCGTCATCATTTGTACAGCATAGTTGCTTTGAGTAGCCTAGCTACTCACGCACACTTTCGTGGCGCACAGTCATCAGCATACCTAGTGTAAATAAAGGATTCCCCACTTCTTTTTGCCAATGCGTTGTTGATTTGAGTATCTATACTAATCATCAACCAATTAGTAAGTATCGGAGAAAGCGGAGTTCCTTGCGGTAATTCATTTTCATGACAAGCTAAACCACATAAACTACTAATAAAACTCTTATAATCTGTTTCAGTCATTAAGCTGAATGGATACAGCTTTTTTAATTGGATAGTAATAACTTGTTCAGAACAATTGTTAAAGAATTTCTCTAAATCCATTTTGAGAAACCAATTTGATTTATTCCGTTGGTGACATTGTATTGCTTTTAAACAGTCACGGTTTGGGATGTATGCATAAGCTGAATCATGTGGTACTATACCAATGCTTTCTAAATCAAATTTAATTTCTCTCATAAAAGATTTGAGTTTTTCTTCTGGTGCTTTAATTGTTCTAAATCCACCAGTCATTTTAGGTAGATTAAAAATCGAATACTTAATAGCCGACTGATTATTGGTTAACCAGTCTTTTATTTTCTTTGTTAGTCCGAGTATTTGTTTATTTATTGCTTCGAACTCACGGTACTGCTCAATTGTTATTTCTTCGGATTTTAATTTGGTAGTACTAAAACGCTGATACTTTGAATCATTTTGATTCTTTGTGTTGTGTGTATAGTACATATCAATACCCTTTCTTTTTTTATCTTCTTGTTTAATAGTTCTTCGAAAGCATGTTCGTTTATTTGACGAAGAATGGTGCAGTTCTCTGGATCTAACTCCAGTTCCTGGACCTGAGATGTCGCGCAGCCTCCTCCTGGTTAGCTTCAGGTGCCCCAGAGATGGGTGCAGCACCAGCTGTTACTGGCCGTCTGGGTCCAGATGCACATTTCTCTCTCTAAAAGTGTGTTTCTCTTGCTCATTTGCTAAGAGATTTTAATTTGTCAGATTAAAATTTACAACTATTAAACTTAATCCCAAAACGCTTTAGTTAATACAATCTTTTAAAAGTGTTTTGTCAATTAGTATTTTATGGACAACAAAAAAAGTAGGGGCGTTAGCCCCTACTAAATTAACCTTCGTTAACCATTTTATATAACTGCTCTTCAGTGATAACAGTTACACCTAAACTTTGTGCTTTTGCTAATTTACTTCCTGCAGCTTCACCTGCAACAAGATAATTCGTATTCTTAGAAATTGAACCCGACGCTTTACCACCATGTTCTTTAATAAACGCTTCAATTTCTTTACGAGGACGCGATACCTTACCTGTAATAACAAATGTATTACCTTCTAATTGATTACCAGAAGACACTGCAGCTACATGTGTAAGTGTTAAACCAAGGGCTTTTAACTCCTCAATCATTTGAAGATTACGCTCGTTATGGAAGTAGTCAAAAATACTTTGTGCTACAGCCGAACCAATATCTTCAATTCTCATTAAGTCTTCTACAGATGCATTAGCAATATCGTCAATATTGTTGTAATAACGTAGAAGTCGCTCTGCAGTTCCTTTTCCTGAATGTCTCATACCTAATGCATAGATGAACGCTTCAAGTGTTCTTGATTTAGATTCTTCAATAGCAGCCAATAGTCGGTCTGCTTTTCTTTCTCCAAATCTATCTAATTTCAATAACTCGTTTCTGTCTAATCGGTATAGATCAACGAAGCTATTGCGAATTAAACCTGCTTCAAATAATTGTTCTGCAGTTTTCTCACTGAAAGAGTCGATATTCATCGCTTCACGAGAAGCAAAGTGAGTGAATTTACCAACCGATTGAGCACTACAGCTATCAATATTCATACAACGTAGATGAGCACCGTCTTGAACTAATACAGTTTCACATTCTGGACAGTGAGTAGGTGGCACAATTTCAGTACCTTCACTACCTTCAACGATTCCCATGATTTCAGGAATAACATCATTACTACGACGAACAAATACTTCTGCTCCAACCTTAACGCCTTTACGTAAGATGTCATCATAGTTATTTAAAGTAGCCTTTGTTACAGTAGTTCCACCAATATCAACAGGCTCAAGATGAGCAAGTGGTGTAAGTTTACCAGTGCGACCTACTTCCCATGTAACAGAGTTTAAAGTAGTTGTTTCTTCAACCGCTTCAAACTTGTATGCAATAGCCCATTTAGGGAATTTTGACGTATAACCTAGTTCCTCACGAATATGTAACTCGTTAACCTTAATAACCATTCCATCGATATCCCAGTTTAGTGTAGGGCGAACTTCTTTCATTTCTTCTAGCTTCTCAATAATTACATCAATAGAGTCTGTTACATAGAAGTACGGATTGATTTTAAATCCTTGTTCTTGAAGGAATGTCATCATTTCTGCTTGAGTTTCAAACGTGATCCCTTCGCTATAAGCAATGTCATACCAAAATGCATCTAATGGTCTTGAAGCTGCAATTCGTGGATCTAAGTTTCTTAAAGCACCAGCAGCTCCATTCCTTGGATTCTTTAATGGTGCTTCCCCTTCTGGTAAGGAAGCATTATAAGCTTCGAATCCTGAAATAGGCATAAACACTTCTCCGCGTGGCTCAATTACTCCCTGGAATCGAATATTCAATGGAATAGAACGGATTGTTTTAATTTGTTCAGAAACAATTTCTCCTATTTTACCAGTACCTCTTGTTCTACCTTCACTAAAAGAACCACCGCTATAACGTAAAACGTTAGCTAATCCATCCATCTTTTGTTCTATAGTAAATGTAGCGTTCGGAAACTCACGCTTAACATCTTCCACAAACTTTCGAACTCCATCATAAGTTTGAGATTTCTCTAATGAGTAAAGTGGCATTGTATGTTCTTTCTTCTCAAACTTATCAAGAACTTCCCCACCAACTCTATTAGAAGGAGAATGAGCTACTGTCCATTCTGGATGAAGTTCTTCTATCTTTACTAATTCATCATAAAGTCTGTCGTACTCTGCATCGGATGCAATTGGCTTATCCATTGTGTAGTAGTGGTGGTTAAGCATAGTAAGCTCGCCTACTAAGTGAAGATATCTTGCTCTTAAATCAAACATGTAAAAACCCTCCTAGTATATAAGTACTTTATGTTAACATCATATTTCTCTTTTGTGTGAATTACTTTTTCGGGCAATAAGGTTTACCCTCTGGTGTTAAGATAGGTGTAATAGAAGCAGCGTACCCTTGGTTTGTATTCATAAATTGGCAGCCTGTCGCTGTATCTTCAAAAATAGTGATATCACTTGCTATTTTATCTTCTCCTATTACTTTCAACCTACCTAATGAAGCACCTGCTGAACTTTCACATGCTCCTAGTAGCATAACTCCAAGTAATACAATACCAATTGATTTTTTCATAGATATTCTCCTTATAAAAATAAAAGCGGTTTTTACGCCGCTTTATTCTTTAGATATTTACAGAAAGTGCTTTTACTACGTCACTAACAAATGCCGGATCAAAACCTGGTTTTACTTCAATAGAAGCTTCACCAATTTTAATTCGTAAGAAATCATCTTTATCTGTGTTGACATTATCTTGTTTGTTTGTTGACTTCTTAACAGGTTCTCCTGCTGAATTTAATAACGGTAAAACTAACTGAACAGTTTTAGCTTCTTGTGTATTTGCTACGACTTTACCTTTAATTACTTCAGCAACTGTTTCTTCTATTGTTTTCTCTAAACATCTAGCATTATGTATTTCTCTTAAAACCGCGATGTCTTGAATAAAGTAGATGCGATGCAAGTATTTATTTCTACCAAAATCATATCCATACTTTTCTAAAAGAGCAGAATATCTACATAATGTTCTGTTAGATATATTAAGTAGACTAGTTACTTCCTTTGCGAAATACTTTTTATTCTCTACCTTTGTCATAAAAATTCCCCTCCGTTTCTTAATAAGTACGAGCGGGTTTTACGCCGCTCCTACTTGGACATTATCTTTCTCAATTCGCTTCCAAATATCTTTGTTAATCTTCTTCGGAATCGTAATTGAATTGATAATGAAGTCTTTTTGGTTTCGTTGCCAGTTCATCTGACCCTTTATACCAACCTTCATTATCATTCCTGCGACTAAGCCTTCTTTTACCTGCTCATAATGGGATGGGAACAGTGTTAAACTACGTTCACCCTCTAATGTATCAACTCGTAAGAAAGCCATGTTGTCTCCCTTTTTTGTGCGTATAACGCGTGCTTCTGTAAGAGCTACCATTGTAGTATGAGTAGCATCATCTAGCCCTTCCCAATCTGTAGGTTCAGCTAGTCGATCGAGAACGTGTCCGCTAATATATAGACCAAGTACTTCACGTTCTTTTTCGAACTTAATACGGTCTGTATATTTTGTAATTTGTTCAATTAGTTCTGAATCTGGTGCTTCACCGCGAATATCAAACATATGGGCTAAATACTCAAAGCGGTTATTACATAGCCCTTCAGCTAATGCATCAAACGCACCTGAATAACATAATGATGTGATAGCTTTCTTATTGAAGTTCTTCTTAGGGATACGTTTTATTACATCTTGTGCTGATGTAAATGGTCCACCAACAGCAACAGAACCTACTACAATCCCTAAATCAGGAGTAGCTGCGATTTCATCTGCTTCCTCTT
The DNA here is from genome assembly GCF_001429475.1 of Bacillus sp. Root131. NCBI lineage: Bacteria > Bacillati > Bacillota > Bacilli > Caryophanales > Bacillaceae > Bacillus > Bacillus sp. Root131. The sequence goes on along the minus strand of NZ_LMJQ01000041.1, from coordinate 17,113 downwards.
TTGAAATTACAGTTTCTAATCCATCTTCATCACGAACAGCAGGAGCCATTCGTGGTTTTCTTTCTTCAATAATTGCTTCTAGTGTTGCTTCTCCAAGACCTTTGATAGCACCTAATCCAAATCGAATTGCATTCTCTCCTTCAATCGTAAATCCAATTTCTGAACGGTTAATATCCGGAGGTAATACTTCAATTCCCATATCTCGAATTACTTTTACTAATTTAACAACCTTATCTTCCTCTGTATAGAATACTTGAAGTAATGCAGTCATGTATTCTAGAGGGTAATTAGCTTTAAGGTAAGCAGTTTGATAAGCGATATATGCGTAACATGCAGCATGAGATCGGTTAAATGCATAACCAGCGAATGGACGTATATCATCACAAATCTTTGTAGCTACCTGAGTCGGTACGTTATTTTGCGTTAGTCGATTATGAAGTTCTTCTAATGCTGGCTCTAAGATTTCTATCTTTTTTTTGCCGACCGCTTTACGAAGAACGTCCGCTTCCCCTTTTGAATATCCAGCCATTTCAGTAGAAACCTGCATTACTTGCTCTTGGTAAATCATAATAGAGAACGTATTGCGTGTGATTTCATCAAAAGCAGGATGTACTTGAGGTACTTCTTCATGACCATTCGCCAATGCAGTGTATTTCGGAATATAATCCATTGGGCCTGGGCGGTATAATGATACACCTGCAATTAATGTTTCAAAATCTACCTTGTTTAGACCCATAAACATTTTCTTCATTCCGTCAGATTCGATCTGGAATACTCCATCCGTTTCTCCTCTTTGAATCATATCGAATGTTTTTTGATCTTCTGGTATCAGATTATCTACATCAATTAGATACCCGTATCGATCCTCAACCATTCTTCGGCAAAGTTCAACTACTGATAAGTTTTTAAGTCCTAAGAAGTCAAACTTAATATATCCTTTAGCTTCTAAAGTAGGACCATCATATCCCGCTATACTTTCTCCGCCTTTTCCTCTTACAAGCGCTACTTCATTTGTAATTGGTTCAGCAGTTATTAGCATTCCACAAGCGTGAATACCTTGAGTACGTGGCATACTTTCTACTTCTAAAGCTAATTCGAATAGTCTTGGATACCTTTTCGCATAAGCCTTTACTTCTTTAATCTCTTCTAAAGCTTCAGAGATAGGCATTACTTTACCTTGATGAGAAGGAATGTATTTGTTTAGTTCATTAATTTCATTATGATCAATACCAAGTGCTCGACCAATATCTTTTAATGCTGATTTAGTAGATAGAGTACCGAATGTTGCAATCTGTGCTACTTTATCTGCACCATATTTCTTAGTTACATATTCAATTACTTCATGTCGTCTTAAGTAATCGAAATCGGTATCTATGTCCGGGAAACCAGGGCGTTCCGGATTAATGAACAGTTTTGTTATCGACAGGCTCTTTATCCTGCCTTCTGCAAGTTTCCCTGCAGCTCAGACTATATCATTACAAAAGATTGTTTCTTTCTATTTAAGTAGTAGTGTGAATCTGCATATATCCATTCACCAAAAGACTGTATTTCTTTCTGTCTATAAAGTTTCACATAGAATTTACCGCCGCGAACGTCTTCTGTAATCTTTGGATGGTATCCAAAAGATTCTAGTTCTGACTTCAATCCTTCTGCAAAATTAATAGAAGCGGTTGTAAACGAAATGTGCTTGTATGGTCTATGTAGAATAGAACCATCAGCTTTCTTCTGCTTTACAACATTTGTGAAGATACTTCCATCACCATCAAATAATCCTCTAATAAAATGATGTGTATGTTCTTTTGCTATCTTTGGGTATTCAACTGAATAAGTCTTTCCATGCTCTATTCCATAACCTTTTAGAGTTGCAATTGCTTCTTTATTCGTACTAACAATGGCATAAGAAACATTGTGCTCTTCCTTATACGGTTTGTTTGCATACAGTTTTCTGTCTGGTGACATCAAAGGGTGCAATTCTTCAACAATTTGTTTATCCGATAATCGAAGCGTCATTCTCTCCTCTTTATTTTCTTGTTTAGATATGCAACCGTCTGTAAGAATCAACCCTAACAAATAAAAATGAAGTTCATCATTGATACTCATAAAATCAGGATCATGTATTTTTTGTCTAAAAGATATTGAACACCCTTTAGTACAAAAACGAGCTGTTTTTCTTTTAGCTAAGACTTCAAATTCATTTCCGCAGTTTTCACAAGTTAATGTTTTCATAGTTGGCATGATATCGTCTCCATCCTTGGACTTTCTGGATTCACGATAACCACTTAAATATATAAAAATCAATGTTTTGTATTGGGCGCTCGTGTCCGCTTCATCACTGTTCTAGTGGTATACGATTAGTCGTTGCACCTTCTGCATATCCCTATGCAGCTCGGCTCAGGATTACCATATGCTTCATAGCACGTAGGCTTCCCCTGAATTCACCCAATTTAACGAACGCAATCAGTTTACGTTCAAATAACAGATTGTAACGAATCGGGTCTAAGTTAGTAATACCTGTTACGTATGCTACAAGTGAACCTGCAGCTGAACCCCGACCAGGACCTACTAAAATATCATTACGTTTTGCAAAGTTAATATAATCCCAAACTATTAACATATAAGCACTGATGTTTTTGTTTTTAATTACTTCTAGCTCATAATCAAGTCTTCGTTTATATTTTCTATACATTTTGTAGAAGTTTTTCCCTACAAAGTTACCCTCTGCAATTTTCTCCATTAAGCCCTTATTTGAAATATGAGCTAAATAACTATCGAAATCGAAGTCATCTGGTACTTCAAACTCTGGATACTTAATGCTTGATTCATCTAAATCAACATGACAAGAATGAGCTATGTTATAAGCATTAATCAATGCTTCTTCAGGCATTCCCATCGCCAACATTTCTTCGGCAGAATAGAATACACAATGCTCATAGACATCAATATCGGATTCATCTTCATCTTTGCCTTTATTAATAGAAGTAATTGCTTTATGAACTGGACGATCTTCAGGACGTAACATATGTGCATCTGAAGTTGCTACTAGAGGAACGTCTAATTCTTTCGACCACTCTATTAAAATATTATTTACAAGGATTTGTTCCTGCATTGTGCTAGGCTGAATTTCAAGATAGAATTCATCAAAACATTTTTTGTAGAACTTAATATGATTCTTTGCAACACGGAATTTACCTCTACGAATTAATTGTGGAATTGTTCCACCAAGACAAGATGAAGTTGCGATAATTCCCTTACCATACTTCTTAATGTCACCATAATCGAATCGAGGTTTCCCGTAGAATCCTTCTACAGAACCAATCGTTGTTAATTTGATTAGGTTTTTATAACCTTCATTGTTTTTAGCAATCATAAGCAAGTGAGCTATTCTAGGAGACCATTCAAATAAACGCTTTTGTTTGTCATCTTGCTTTCCTGATAAATACCAACGAGTAGATTTTTTTAATGCATCAAACGCTGCTGGATCCTTTTCATTTAACTTCGCCAAGAACTCAACGTGTTCAGGTTTTGTAGTTTTACCTTTAGTGAAAGAATCTCTTTGCTTCTTTTCAAAAGCTATATATCCTTCACTTTCTAATTTCGCTAGTTCTTCTTTTGTACGATACGCAACATCAGTGTAGTTGATTCTATCAAAATCTGCTTTTTTCCACTGTTTTCTAGGGGCGATGTATCCTTCCATTCCTAAAACGGGATGAATACCAGCTGCCTTACATTTTTTATAGAACTGAATATGAGCGAAACATGTACCATGATCACTTACACCAATTGAATCCATACCGAATTCTTGAGCTAATTTTATCATTGGATCAATACGACAGAATCCATCTAACAAACTACCTTCTGGTGTATGTAAATGTAAATGCGCGAAAGGTACTATTTTGTTATTTGTTAGTGTCATCGTCATTCTTCTTCGTCCTCGTCTTCTTCATGCTCATCAATACCCTCAATATCTTCGATTATACTTTCAATATAATCCTTGACGTTTGTATTGCTTTTAAATTTATAGAGACCGCCTGGATTTTCATCCATATTACCCCAAGAGTCATGAAGGTAGTACTCATTTTGTCTTGTCATATTTTCAAATAGATAGATTGCAACTAATGCGCCTAGCTCTATAAGCCCATCATATTCATAGGCATAATCATCTGAAGAGTCAAGATACGCCAACGAATACATATACGCTTGTTCTACTATAAAAAAGTCATGGAACTGCAAAGGTAAAGTAGTTCCTGTGTTACGACGATATTTAAATGATTCGGAGCTATCTATTCTAGATGACCCGATTAACTCTTTCTTCTTTCTTAGAAAAGCTGTCAGTACTTCAGATAACAAAGACATATCGCTAACTACTCTATTGTTGTTTATATTGTAGGTAGCTGAAGCTTCCTTTTGAAAAAGTTTAGGTATAACCATTTCCTTACCAATATCTAAAATCTTCATAGAAGAAATAAGAATGTCTTTACCTGCGTCTATTTGTGTTACTTGTTTTGTTGCTAATTGATTAATCCCATACAAAAGGGTCTGGATAAGAATCTTACCATCCATCTATTTCTCTCCTTCCAGAAAAACAAGGGTAGCCGTAGCTACCCCATATTTTCTTCGTAAGTACGGTATTAAACCAAACCCGCTACCACTTTTCCTTCTACTACATTGAATGCAAGTTCAAATCCTTCTTCTTCAACTAAGTAAGAAGCAAGTGAAGATAAGATATATGCTGTGTATTCGTGAGCATATTCTACAGGCTCTGCGAAACCTAATACATTTGCTTTTGTAAAGAAAACAGTAGAGAATGCAACTTCGTATAATTTAATTGTGTTAGGATCTAAGCTAATTATTTCACTAGCAGCATCCTCATTGATGATTTCCTCAACGATTTCATTAAGAATACCTTTGATTTTTTCTTCGTTTGTTTTAGCAGCTTGTTGCTCTACTACTTGTCCTTTAATAGAAGCAGAAAGGTCAAACGCTGGCTTAGATTCAGCTTGAGCTTTAATACCCTCTACCAGATTTTTGTAAGCAACTTGTTCTTTAATAGAAGCAGAAATATCAACTTGTGGTTCTGGTTTGATATAAGGAATAAATACTGGTTCGATTTTTGCTTTTGGAGCTTGTTGACTAATAAAGTTAGAAAGTTCTTGAGCAGTGAATTGAGAAACTGATGATGCATTAGGTGTAGGCTCTTGTTTCGCTTCTTCACAAACAGCTTCTTCTACATCAGCAAATAATGCTTCAAGTAATGCCTCAACAATAAGACGAGGACCTACTTCGTTAAGTGCTGCAACAAGTTCTTCGCCTTGTGGATGGATTTCCATTAATGCTTTGAAGTCCAATACTTCTTGTGGAGTTGCATGGATTAAAGATTTTGCTACCGATTCGATATATTCTTTAGTTAAAGTTAATGTTTTCATAATTAAAATCCTCCTGAGTTATCTCTTAGTGTGTTTGATTATTTGTTACTGGTTTTACATAGTGTTCGATACCTACAATGTCAAACACATGAAGCTCTACTCTAGTTGAGAAATGCTTAATAACGTTTAGGACGTCTTCTTGTGTTTTTAATGTACTAGGATCTAAGATGTACTTACTTCCTCCAATAAGGAAATCAGATACATCAGGTATAACTACATCAGGTACTACATCCGGAATAATACCTTCTACCGGTTCTAATTCTTCAGTTGTCAACCTGTTCATCTCCCTCATGATTTGGTTTACTGTTTTTTGGTTTTTGTAGTCTTTTAGATTACCGACTGTCTTTCTGTCTTTGATGACTGTCGTTTATGAGATAGTCGATAACCTAAATGGATGACAAAAACTTTATAGGTGACATCTACTCAGGTACTTACACTTTTGGTTAGCTGCCGAGTTGTAGTAGATCATAATATACCTACCCTACTGCCGAAGATAAGACTTCAACATGTAGGATAGGATAAATGTAATGACACTTTACTTTTGTATAAGTACCTGAGAGATTATGAGTCACCGCTGTTTTTACATAAGGTTTCCCTTCATACGAACACAATGTTAATCCTGCCCAACACTGTATTGTCCGTAAGCTACGTTCTCGTAAGAACCAGGACTCCACCCGACCTTTCTTTGCAAGAGGTAGTCGTCACCTCTCTAAGACTCCTCTCCCGGACGTAAACAGCGGAAATTCCTTGACTGATGGAGAGTACGCTGATTTTATGCATTGGCTCAGCTCACCTTACCTTTTATTTCGAGTCGATTTAAGGGCATTCGACCGTTATTCTTTTTTCGCTTGTACAAACACAACCATTTGAAATCGAAAAGTCAATAGGTCGGGAGAAAATAGTATTCTTAAAATTTTTAGTAAATAAAAAGACGCTATTCAGCGCCTTCTTCCGGTAGTATATTAATCTCTCTAACTAACACACGCAGAGGTTCATATCCATGCGGTACAATAATATCTGTACCTGCTTTTGATTTAAATTTACATTCTCTTTTTAGAGCAAACAATTTTCCACTTGCAATAACAATGTCACCTTTCTTGGCGCCGAGATTCCTCCATAAAACACCAGGTACTAGAATTAGTAATTCACCAAGACCATCTTCAATTGTTACATAGGAAAGATCTCCTTCTGTTTGGTCATTGTATTTATACATGTCAAAAACAAGTTTGATTCTTCCACCACAAACTATATCCTGTCCATCTTCACCATTTGCCTGAAGACTGTAGGAGAATCCACTAATATGTGGTTGAATCTGTTTCATTAACTTGGCTGCTTCTTCTTTTGTTAGTTGCATGTATATTCGCCCCTTTCATATTTATCTAAGAGTTGGTTAACAAGCCCGTCTGTGATCTTATTATGCTCTCTTGGTATGTGCTTTAACTCTACATTAGGGATACTATCTAATTTACTAATTAAATCTAAAACATATTCTTTAAATACTCTTTGTTGTGGTAGTTTTTGTTGAATGTGTTGCACCATTGATGCACAATCAGTAAGAAATATTATTCTTTTAGCTGAAGCTCTATACTTCTCTACAAATAGTAACGCTTGAAGTAATCCATGATACTCAGCAAATGTAGAATTAATATCAATCTTTTCACCAGAAGGTAATTGAATTGAGTTACCAATAAAAGAAGACTCGTGTGTTAACATCTTCTGATCACCGTAAATTGCAAAAGCACTTGCAGCGATAGATTCTTGACTAACATCATGATTGTTTCTTACACCACCATCAGTAAAAACAATAATAGTTTCATAGCTTTTTCTAAATGATTTTCTTGTTTTTAACTCTTCTAACAAAGCGCCTACATCATAGCCATTTTCCTTAAGTTCTTTCAATAGCATATCTTGCTTTTTAGAAATTTCTTTTGCTTTGTCTTGCTCCCCGCGTTCCATATGTTCTTCAAAAGAAAAAAACAGATGGCTAAAATCCTGAGCCATCTGCTGATTTGAATTAAGCAATAAATTCATCGATTACACTCTTCTTATTTAGGAACGTGCGAGTAGTACCTTGCTGTGTATCAAAAGTAACTGCAAAGTATTTTAAGCCGGGAAGCTCTTCGTTTTCTGTATTAGCTGTTAATAAGATATTGGCAAACTTAAATAGTTCAGTAGCAGCATTGATGTTTGTCATGATATTTTGTGGATTTGATACAGCTGCTTCATCACAACTTAATTCAGTTGGAAGCTTATCTCCACCTTCAAGAATTTCAGGAAACATTTCTGTAACTGTTGGTGTGCGGAACCAAGAACTGTTATACAGTGAAGATGAACTACTTCCTTTTCCAGGAACAAAACCACAAACAACCTGACCGTTTAAGAATTCATTACCACTACTTAAAGAATATATACCACGAACTTTTTTCTTTAAGTTTTGAACTGCTTCATGAATGAAGACACGAGTTTTGTTATTATCCACGCAATCAACAATAACTGGAATTTGAGTGTTAATGTCAGTACAACTAGCAATTACGATGTCTTCTAACATCTTAGTAGATGTAATGTATTGGTCCAGGAATCGAATATTTGTCTGGAAAGCAACTCCATATCTAGTAGCTAAAACTTCTGCTTTGTTACTATCAAGATCTTTTTCAACAAAGTTTTGACGATTAAGATTAGATAAGCTAACTTCATCTTGGTCTATAATAAGCAGTTTGTGTTCAGGTAATCGCTCAATGCGACGTAGTTTATTAGTAATAGAAATTTGTCGTGCTAAGTTTGGAATAAAATAACCACCTGTACCACCAGCGCCAACAACAACAAAAACTTTTGCCATTTGATAGCTAGTATTTAACGTAAAAGTTGGTTCTAAATTTAATTGAAATGCCATTATTTTTCTCCCTTCCTGTATAGCATAAAGTGTCGGGGCGTTAGCCCCGCACACATTTATTAAATTGCATTTTGTTTCATACCATTAATGGTAGATTCAATTACTTGTGAATAACCATGTCGTTCATATTCTGAACACAAATCATAAATATTGTCTCGAATATCTAACTTGTTTTTCTCATCAGGTAAATTCATGAATTGAATTACTTCAGCGTTTTCGAAACTTGAACCTGTAATTGTATGACCTGACATTAATCTCGAAGAAAGATCCTCTTCAAAAGCTGGGTTAAATGCATTCGGATCGTGTTCAAAATCCCATCCGATTTGGTCAAGCCGTCCATCGAAACGGGAGACATAACTTCTATTGTGGGGAAAGGTTCCTCGTCCGCCTATTGTTGGTAATGCTGGTACAACTCTTTTTGCAGTATGCTGCTCCATCCATTCAGTAGGATACTCAAGTTTCTTGAATGGTCCTTTAAACATATGATGTTCTTGATTGATAGAAGTTAATGGTTCTAAAGTTTCATCTTCAAAAGTAATAACTTCTGTCGTTGTCGTCGTTACCATTGGCCATTCAAATAATACATCAGGACTAATTTCAATTTTTGCTTCTCCACTTACATAACGGAACGCAAATTTTGGTTGCTGACTTGTAATATGTCCCCAAACACCATAAAACTGAGTAGCATTTTCATTTGCATCATCAGTTCCACTGAAATAAGCATTCATAACATGATGACTGTGTGTTTCACAAAGAATGCAAAGATTAGTTCTTAACCAATCCACTACAGGATCTTTATGAAACTCAGAAAGACCACCTTGGTTTTCTTGGCGTGGTACATATACAACTAGTTCTCCTTCTGATATTAAGCCCTTAACTGGTGAGTTATCAGAATAGACTTCCGGTAAACGTTTATTGTCTTTGTTCCAGAAGAATAATAAAGATGCTTCTGTTTTATCTTTTTCATAAACATCTAAATAGAAGCTAAGTGCCATCTGTAAAAACTTAAATGGAATCTTTGGAGCAATAAGTTCTGGACCTTCCTCCATAGTTTTTAAACCTGGAATTGGTTTCTTATATTCCTGAACCTTTACCTTAAAAATAGCAATTGGTGTTTTTTCAACACGGAATAATCCGTTTGCCGCAGTTACGTAATTAATCTTTTTCAAGGTGTCTGTGTTGTAATGGTCATTGTAAGCAAGATACCCTGTTACTTGACTCGCTAGTAGATTTGTAAGATTAAGTGTCATTATCTTTTCTCCCGTTCTTTTCTATTTCTATCAAAGATAGTTTTATACACTAGTATAAATCAGAAAACAACAGATTCCCCTACTAACAATGGTAATACACTATAATCTAGTGGAATCTATTAATTTCTAATAAATTAACATATATTCCATTAGAAACTAACGGAATATCCCCGGTAAATATGTTTTGATTGCAGTGTCTACATCCATTGTTCCAGCTGGTTTTAACGAGTCAAATGGATAAGAGTACGCCTCCCCTGCTTCTTTTGCTGCTTTTAATTTGTCCGCTTCATTCATCATGTGGTAAACAGCGCATTCTGTGTCTTCTGTATTTCCATTCGGATGTGTCCATTCAAATGGTTTTACACGGTTTCCTGATAAATCATAATTAAACGGCTGTGAAAAGAAGCGAGCCGGAATGCTTTGAATTGATTTAGGGATAGGTACCTCAGGTAAAGTCCTGCCCCAACAAATCCCATGACTAATACCAATGTTACAAAACGGTGCGTGGAACACCTTGTCTTTTAACGATAGGAGTTCATGCTTTATAACGTAAGTCATTGAATGAGTCAGTTTCTTTTTACCACTTTGATCTGTCATTACTTCAAAAACCCACAACATAGGTGGAATTGGTAGCGTAACTTCAGTAGGTAATTCGCTACTACGTCCGATATCAAATTTAACTACACGCTCTGTTGGAGGTGTCGTTAGTACATATCCTTCATAATGATTTTTACGATAATACTTAACAACTCCCCATTGAGAAGGAAGTAACGGTGTTTCCATTGCTTGTTCTTTCATGAAGATTTGCTGAATTGTTTCGATGTTTGTATTTTTAATTGCTTTAATACCATCTTTATTAACTGTTTCTACAGTTACTTTTTCTGGTTCTAAGACAATCGTAGTTTTTGATGTAACCATATTTTCTCCTCCAAGTTATCCTGTGTAATGTTGCATTGTAAGAATAGCTCTTTGCCTTGACATGTCTCTGTGTCTGAAAGAATAAATCGTGTAGAGTCCAGCGTTCAATTGAAGGGCTTTAAATATCTTATCAATATCAGTATTGATATAAATTTCACTTATTCCCTCTTCATTTATTCGAATGCCCGCATGATTGCCTGTGTTATCTTTAAGAATAAGATAACCATTTGGATGTCTACCCGTTTTCTTTAGAAGTTCTCTATTGAAAGAAAGGTTGCTTTTCTCAAATTGATACTCAGCAGCATGAATAAACACTGGTCCTGTCTCCTTGTCTTCTTCATTCTCGAAATATGTAGAAGAAGCCATGAAATCGTCGATGATTTTCTTATAATCCAATGTTTGATCTTCCTTGATAGTGTCAATAATAGACTTAAGAGTTTCATTTTCTTCTAATTGAATATCTTCCACTGGGTTCTCCAAAGAATCAACTAGATTCTTACAGATTCCCATATCTTCCACTAATTCCTCAGGGATAAGTGCAAGGAAGTCTTCATAAGAAGCCTTAACAAAGATGTTGTTGTTGATAATGAATGGGTTTGCCCCTTCTAAACTACGCGGTGATTCATCGTCATAACCCGTGTATTGACCAACACCTAGATACTTTAACTCTTCCGTATCAGTTGGAAGTGTTTCAGAAATCATAATTGGCTTAGCTACATAACTAGAATCATCGCTTATATCGTGCGACGAATAGATATGTACGGACGAACCAATATACATTAACTCATCTAGTGTAGGTGTTTTAACAAATACCTGACGGTTATGTTCTTTGCATAGTTCACGTAATTCATCATCCTCAATCAACGCAACTGGGATAACAATTTGGGAAAGAATCTCTTTAAGATGAATAATTCCAAAACGAATATGTTCTTCACGAAGAGATGCTTGAAGTCGCTCATCAAAAGCCTTAACTGCTTTGTTTAATACTTCATAATCTGCACGAAGATCATCGATATATTTCTTTTCTGAGTTCACTCGACTTATTAAACTACTAAAATACTGGAATTCCGTAGTAACTCCTACAGGCTTACCACTTCTGTCTTTTGGTAGGAATAACGGTCCTATAGCTGGAATCTCATTGGTTCTAAAAACAAGACTTTTATCTTCCCCTGCTGTACATACGTCACTAATTCGTGGGTTGTAGTAATTAGCACGAAACCTTCTCCAGAAATCATAATTGTATGACTGAAGAAATGAATCTCTAAAACGAGCCATGTTTTTATATTTAGCAAAGGTCTCAATCATTTCTGATGTGTTTTCGTCCATTTTTAAAGTGAATACGTCATTATGAACCACATCGCCACTAACTTGTTCATGGGAAATGTTGTAGTAATCCGAAAGACCCTGCATTATTTTATTTGTTACCTCAAAGAAAAACTGCTTAGATTGTTCTAAGTCATTAGTAGGAAGCTGTTCCAGTTTTCCCTGAAGTTCTTCAATAATCTCACTAAACTCATTATCTCTGACATGTGTTTTTAAAGTGAATAATATATTGAATATTCCTCTTCGAAATTGGACATCATTATTAATAATCATCCAAACTCTCCTTTCCCATTAAATATAATCAACATCGAAGGAGAAGACATTTGGCGTTTTATCAAGTTCGGATAAGTATCCACGATAATTCTTGTTATGTGCCTGTATGCTCTGATCCATGCTATTGATGGAGTTTGATGTTGTGTTATTTAAGATTGCTCCGAACTCTTCGAATGTTGATGGTGCCATTAAATCACTAACTACTGATGTGACTTCAGATGGCCAGAAGTTAGACTCTTGTACCGCTTCAAAACTTTCCATAACTCGCATTGGTAAAGGAAGTAGGGGAGATACTTTGTCTTCTGAAATGGTTTCAGCTTCAACAACAGATTCAGCTTGAACAGTTAAAACAACTGGTTCTTCCATTCTGCAAACCTCTCAATCTATTAAATTCAAACAAAATATGAGGGAAACCAGTGTATTAAACTAGTTTCCCCTAGAAAATAATTTATTCCATTTGTTTTTAGTGGATATAAGGAAAAAATGTTAGTTTCCCCTTAAATCTACTAAGCTACTTTAGCTAAACCAATAGCAAACTTACGGACAAACGGAACAACATTACCTTTTGTACCTGCTTTTGCAGTGAAAGTAACAACGTTTCCTTCACGAGTAATAGTTGGATTCTTTAGCTCTGGGAAGTTTTCAATCATAGCTGCTTCCAGTGCTTTCATGTCAGTATCTGCTGGTACATCTAGTTTAGTGTCCGCATAGATAACTTCTAACATATCAGAGCCTTTAGTTCCTGCTTTAGCCGTGAATGTGATTGTGTTCCCTTCACGAGTTACTGTAGGGTTCTTTAATTCAGGGAAGTTCTCGATCATTGCAGCTTCTAAAGCCTTCATATCAGTATCCGCTGGTACTTCTAACTTCGTATCTGCGTAGATAACATCTAGCATGTCAGAGCCTTTAGTTCCGGCTTTTGCTGTAAATGTTACTGTGTTCCCCTCACGAGTGATTGTTGGGTTTTTTAGTTCTGGAAAGTTCTCGATCATCGCTGCTTCTAATGCTTTCATGTCTGTGTTGGCTGGAACCTCCAATTTAGTATCTGCGTAAACTACATCTAACATTTCCATATTATCTGCTCCTTTTGTACCTGCTTTAGCTGTAAAAGTGATTGTATTGCCTTCTCGCGTGATTGTTGGATTCTTCAATTCAGGAAAATTCTCAATCATCGCTGCTTCTAACGCCTTCATATCAGTGTTAGCTGGTACCTCTAATTTTGTATCTGCATAAATTACATCTAACATGTTTGTCATTTAATTACTCCTCCATCGAAACCATTAGTTTTGGTTTTTTCAATAGTTTTTTTCGAATTTGATATATTTTTTTTGAGATTTTTTACGATAGACCAGATTCTAATTTTTTATCCCGAAATACACTAGAATCCACTAAAATAGGTCAAAAAAAGAGACCGCTGATGCGGTGAGCTTATTCCCACCCAATCAAAACAGGTCCTTTGAAATCTACCACTCCGCTTAATAACTCTAAGTGTGGTGTTGTACATTGCGGACAAATACTAAAAATACCTTCATAGTCCGTATGCGATTGTGGCATACCCGCTACATTAGTGAATTTATCGATTAAAGCAAGTTCGTAATCGCACATAATACAATTAGAAGTAGCTTTTGACCCTTCACCTTTTAGATGTTTTTTATAGTCCATTGGTACTAACATCAGTTCGTAACTCATTCAACTTATCCTCCCAATGATAAAGACCTGCTACAGAATCCTTATTTGTTACTGGCTTTAGTTCTGCATAGATAGTTATCAATTCTTCCCCTTCTAGAGATACAAGAAAATTTTTATTTTCAACATAGTAACCTCTAACGGAGATATATTCTTCTTTAAGTTTGGATGCAAATCCATTTTTATGACAATACAATGCAAAATAATTCTGTAAACGATTTTTAAACTTTGGTGCATTCTCCAAAAACACTTTGTACTGCTCGTAGTTGCTGAATGCTCCTTTACGAATCTTTATTGCATGTAGTGTTGGATAACTAACAAGGTTGTTGATTATATCTTCAACCATACTAGTCTTAGAAATGGTTTGAAAGATTTCAGTTGAGTCGAGTTTATTAGTAAGTTGTTGCACAGGATCAACTCCCCTTTATGTTCAACTAGCTTCCTGGTACTCGACTTGTGCTTCTGGTTTAGCGTACATCTTTAGTTGCTCTTGTTTTCTTACGTGTCGAGGAAGGAACATCTTTGCGCCGTTTAGACCATACGCAATCCTGTTCCAATCTGTCAAGATGGTTGTTTTTAGCAACTTCGGATTCTGAAGAATAACATTGTATGCTTCACGTAATGTTAAATCATCAAGTTCAATCCCTTGTTCTGTAAGGAAATCAATTGTGCTTCCACGTTGAGTTAATAAATCATCTAACCCATCGTCTGTTAACGCTAACAAAGCTTTGAACTCAGTAAAAGTAAAACGATCTCGTACAATGTGTTTAATTGTTGCTATCAAATCATACTTTGCCAATTTTTCTGCAACCTTTTCTCCTTCTGCGCTGTTAATTGTGTAAATAGTGATATTAAGGTTTTCCAAAAATACTTCCTCCTGATGTTTGCTTAATGTAGGTAACATAAGCACTTGATTTGAAAAATGCTAGTAATTTTATCAAAAGCACCACCACCTTTCATAAGTATTTGCAAACATCAGGGAATGCAAAAAAAGTAGGGGCTAACGCCCCTACCTGATTACGAAGAATCGTATCTCATTAAATTTTCCCACCTTTCAGATAAATGACATTATCGACATATTTCATTCATGTGACATATGAAAACATATCCTAATTTGTCGAATAAATAATACATCAACGATGTTAATATGGTTTTTTTAGCTAAAATGACATTTTTGTCATCAAAAAACCGAGGAAAATAATCACAAAAAAGGTTATTGCAATCGCTTTTTATCCCTTGTATGATGAAGTTAAGGAAAATCAACAGTATTAAATCAAATTTGTCAATACCTATTCGACAAATTTTACATAGATTAACCTTAAAAATACAAAAAAATAGGCCACGATGTTCGCGCATCGCAGCCTAGGACAAAAAACTAAAAAAAACAAGAACACATACAATTTCGTTTCGAGTCAAAATTGTAATGTAAAAAATAAAATTTCGATTTGTACTTATTGTATCATGAAAAACTATCATCTTCAATAGTACAAAATACGGTTCTTAACCTTTTTTAGTCTTTTGTCCCTAGTAAACTATTAAACTACTAATGGATCAGGAGGCTTTTTTCATGTCTAAAAAAAGAATCAACATAAAAGACGTAACAAACGAAGAGTTTTACAAATTACCTAAGGTACTTATCTGGAAGAAACAATACCGCGAGAACTTAAGTAGCGGTGCTAAATTACTATACATGCTAGTAAGAGACCGATTCAATTTATCTATATACACAACACAGATGTCAGTAGCTAATGGAAGTGAAGCTCCTGCTTTTATAGATGAAAAAGGTGACATTTACTGTATTTTAGATAATCAGGAAATCGAATTCTCATTAAACATATCAAACAAAACAGTTACTAAGTTCATGGACGAGCTTATAGCTGAGGAATTAGTATCAACAGAGGCAGTAGATGGTGGCGCTAACAGAATCTACTTGAATGAACCAGATTCTAGTGGAGCGTCGCTAGCGCATTTTCTAGGTGAAAAAGAATACTACAAGCACGTTAAGATGCGTAAGAAAAAGAAGAAAGAACCATTAAAAACACTAGAAGAGTGTATAGCTGCTGCTAAGGATAAGTATGGTGTGAAAAAAGAGGGTAGTAAAAATTCCACCCCTGGGGAGGGAGAAATTCCGGTACCGGGGGTAGGAGAAAATACACCCCCTAGTGACGGAGAAATTCCTCCCCCAGGGGATGAAGATATTCCAGCCCTAGGGGAGGAAAAAGTACACACTAATGATCTTTATTCTAGTTATCCTTATCCTAGTGAGATTTATCCCAACGAGAATGACCCCAACTTAAATAAGTCTTCTAAATCTAAAACAGAGGAAGAACCATTAGAAGACGAACAAGGAGAGACTATCGTTTCTCGACGCAATAATTATGCCTTATTAGATTCTATACTTGAACAAGTTAGAATATGTCCAGATTTAAAAGCACTTAACGTTGTAAAGAAAACACTTGCAGAAGCTGAAATTGCATCATTCCATAAGGTAGATGTACTAAACGCCATAGGTAGACATGCTATGAACGTTAAAAAGTATTTATCTCAAGGTGAAGTAATCGAATATGAACCAGCATTTTTCGCTAATAATCTAGTAGACCGTATTAGAGAAAATGCTATGAAGCGCCAAAATGAATCAGAGAAACAACAAAAGTTAGAAGACCAGAAATCTTTTGAATGCAACGAATCAGCAGTATACAATTGGCGTGAAGCAAAATAAAAAGTGGATTCCCCTAGAATAAATTAAAATGTAATAAAAAATCATAAAATGTCGGGGAAATCTACTATATTTTGTTGGTAATGTGTGCTAAAATGAATCTCGAACACATATAATAATAGTTTTTCGAGAGGAGTTTCGATTTATGACACTAAATTTAATACTTGGAGTAGATGCAGGTCTGAATGCAGTTAAAATTGTTGGACCTAAAGGAGAAGGATCATTCCCTTCAATTACTATCCTTGAGCCACCAAAAATGATGAAATTCGGAAATGCACTAGGGATCCAAAACAGATTTGAATTAGCAGTTAATAATGAAAGATATATTTTAGGAGACCATGCTAAGTTTATTGAAACATTCAATCCACTAGGCGTTGATAGCCATAGTAGCACTGGTTCTAAAAATGATGAAACTGCATTTATTCGCGCATTAGGTGGAATTTGCCTATACTTAGACAAATATGAGAAGTTCGACGATGAAGATATTAACGTTTATTTAGCTTATGGAACACCACTAGTAAGCGCTTCTGAATCTGAAGAACTAGAAGAGATTGAAACTAGATTTAAAAACAATGGTAACCCAATTGAAGTTACATTCAATGACGTTCCTTTAAATATTCGTATTAAAGATATT
>NZ_LMJQ01000040.1:1828-2641 GCF_001429475.1 Bacillus sp. Root131 | reverse complement strand
CGTGCTAATGCGATACCTCCTATATAAAGTTCACCTACTGTCCCAATAGGGACAAGTTTTTTAGCTTCATTTAATACATATACCTCTACATTGGGAATAGATCGACCAATAGGTGGTGTCCCTTTGCCGCTATAAATGTCTATAGTAGCAACCGATGCTTCTGTTGGACCATATGCATTTATAAAGAGGTGATTTTTCACCCATCGTTTTGCCACTTGTTCACTACAGACTGAACCCGCAGAAATAACAGTTTGTAATTCCTCAAATTTAGATTCATCTAACAGATTTAGTACCGTAGGTGGTAAAAATGCATGCGTAATTTTTTTTTCTAGCAAAAACTGGGTAAGTGGCTCGACTGGCATAATATCTTGTTGACCACATACATATAAAGTTCCACCAGACACCAGAGTTGCGAAGATATCATATAGTGAAACATCAAATGCAATTGAAGAAAACTGAACTACCTTACTACCCGTATTTAATTTTGTAAAATTAATGCTGGCATTAATAAAATTACATAGACCTTTTTGTTCATAAAGGACACCCTTTGGATTTCCTGTGGATCCAGATGTATAAATTACATATGCCAAATTATCTGGTTTAACTTCAATTGTAGGATTTATATTTTTTTCTCTCGAAATATTCATTTCATGTTCTTTTATATCAATACAATCTATTTCTTTAGGTATCCACTGTGTTAGATGACTTTGTGTCAGCAATACTTGTATGTTGGCATCTTTCAAGATATATTCAAGCCTCTTTGTTGGATATGCGGGATCTAGTGGGACATATGCGCCACCAGCTTTTATTATT
>NZ_LMJQ01000040.1:0-1814 GCF_001429475.1 Bacillus sp. Root131 | reverse complement strand
TAATTGATTTACTTTTTCATTTAATTCCTTATAAGTTAACTGTTGATCTTTATATACCAACGCAACAGAATCTGGATTCTGAATTACTTGCTGTTCAAATAACTCTTGAATCACTACATCTTTTTGATAATTGCCCTCTATGTTAGTCCATTCATGTAATAATTGCTTTTCTTCGTTCTTAGTGAGTATTCTTAGATTCTCAATAGGTTCCTCCGGAAATTGTAAAATTTCATCTAGCCAAATTTCAAAAGATTGAGCCATTCTTTTTATTGTAGAAACCTTAAATAAGTCTGTATTATATTCAAAATCCACTTGTAATCCTGTTGGTATCTCTTCCATTGCTATAGTTATATCAAACTTTGCACCATTCATATGTCTAGGGATTTTTTCTACGCTATGATCTAATAATTTTGGTAACTCTTTTAATTGATTGTGAAAAACAAACATTGTCTGAAATAATGGAGAATAACTCATATCACGTTCTGGTTGTATAGCTTCTATAACTTTTTCAAAAGGAACGTCCTGGTTTTCTTGTGCATCTAACATTTTTTTCTTTATTTGTTGGACCAATTCTTTAAATGTTATATTATTTGAGCAATCTGCACGATAGACTACAGTATTTGCAAAGAATCCAATAAGATCTTCAACTCCTGGATAATTCCTATTTGCAATCGGGCTGCCTACTAAAATATCTTTTTGATTGGTATAACGAGAAAGAAACCCTTGATAACTTGCTAATAATGTGGCGAATAATGTAACGCCTTCCTTAGAATTGAATACTTTTATTTTTTCTAACAATTTATTGGGTATGACAATTTGATACGTATCTCCATTATAGCTTTGTATTATTGGACGAGGATAATCCAATGGGAGTTCCAATATAGGAAGTAAACCGCGTAATTCTTTCCCCCAATATGCTATTTGTTTTTGTATAATGTCTTCTGTTAACCAACTTTTTTGCCATTTTGTAAAATCAATATACTGAACAGGTAAAGGGGGAAGCTTTTCAGTTTCGTTTTCTAAAAATGCCTGATAAAAACTCATCCATTCATTGATAAAGGTATCTAATGACCAGCGATCAAAAATAATATGATGGATGGTACAAAGAAGTACTAACTCTTTATTGTCCATTATTATTAAATGAGTACGTAATAAAGGTCCTTGGCTTAAATCAAATGGCTTTTTAGCTTCTATTTTTGATATATTTTCTATTTTAGATGTTTTATCTTCAGGAGAAAGATAACGCAAATCAATTACTGATAAGGGAACTGTTATATCTTGTTGAACAATTTGCACTGGTTTTCCGTCAACTTCATGAAATACTGTCCGTAGAATTTCATGGCGATGTATTATTGCATTATATCCTTTTTTTAACATCTCAATGTTCCATTTTCCTTTTAAACGCCATGCAATCGGGACATTGTAAAGCGCACTATTTGTTACAATTTTATCCATTATCCATAAACGCTGTTGAGCGAAAGATAATGGTTCGTATTGTTCACGTTTAACTGATTGTAATGGTGTAAAAACATCGATCTCCCCCGTTTTTCCCAATAAAAATGTTAAACGTTTTGAGAAATGTTTAATGGTAGGGTATTCAAATATATCACGTATTTGTACTAGAATTGAAAAATCAACACCTAAACGTGAAGTTATTTTAGTTGCTAGGAGAGAGTGTCCACCTAACTCAAAAAAATTATCGTTTATTCCAATGGCAGAGGAGTCAATCCCTAATACCTCTGACCAAATTTCTACCATTTTTTGCTCTACTCTATTCCGAGGTGCTATATATCCATCGTTCGTTTGTATAATAG
>NZ_LMJQ01000039.1:0-2439 GCF_001429475.1 Bacillus sp. Root131 | reverse complement strand
ATGATGGCAGAGAGGTCACACCCGTTCCCATACCGAACACGGAAGTTAAGCTCTCTAGCGCCGATGGTAGTTGGGACCTTGTCCCTGTGAGAGTAGGACGTCGCCAAGCAAAAACCTAAGTCGTTTCGACTTAGGTTTTTTTGTGTTTATTTTTATTGCTTGAAATATAAAGGTAAGAATTACCTTTTGTGAAAATATAATCGAGATGTAAAAAGAATATTTGTAATCTTACATAACCTTTTGTGTTTTTAAAGGATTTTACATAAGAAAAAATCTATAATTAAGGTAGTTAACATATATTTTTGATGGGTGTGGGGGATTATGAAAGAAATATGCATGTTATTAGTGGCTGTTATATTATGGGGGACAGCTATTGCACCAACAAAATGGGTGTTAGAATCTATTCAGCCGTTTACTTTGTTGTTTATTCGTCTTTTCTTTGCAGGTGGAATTTGTATGCTATTTTCATTTAAGCAACTACAAAAATCAGTTGTACATAAAAAAGTTCCATGGCAAAGAATGAGTTTGTTAGCCTTTACCGGTGTAGCTGGGTATTTCATGTTCACATCGTATGGTATTTCTTTAACAAGTGGATTACATGTTAGTATCATAGATGCTGCATTACCATTAGTTACAATTCTTTTTTCAGCATTCTTCTTGAAAGAGAAAATTCGATTGAATTATTGGATAGGGATTATATTGGGTACTATAGGAGTACTCTTTATTACGATTCCATCTAAAAGTGCTGATCAAGAAGTGTCTTTAATAGGAGATATACTGATATTATTAAGTACTTTTCTATTTGCTTTCTACACGGTTTTGCTAAAACAACCAAAACAAGAACAGTATTTATCAAACGAGGTTTTTACAACATTAACTTTAATTATCGGAGCTGTTATTCTATTACCGTTTGCACTGGTAGAAATTCTTTATTACGGTTTACCAAAGATTGAAACTTGGAAAACGGGACTTAGTGTAATATACCTTGTTATTGGAGCAACAATTTTAGCATATTGGTTTTGGAATAAAGCGCTAGAGAGAGTTTCAGCATCAGTAAGCGGATTATATTTAAATGCATTACCATTAATAAGTATCGCTACTTCAATTATTCTATTAAATGAGTCTCTGACATGGAGGGTAATAATGGGAGCGAGTTTAGTTTTAATCGGAGTAGGATGGGCGGATAAGCAAAAGTTATGTAATCTATTAAAAGGTAATAAGGTGGAGAATAGAGACTGTTAAACAGTATGATTTATATAATTGAAATGTTAAAAAGATACCTTATATATGAGGTATCTTTTTTATTTAGCAAAGATAATAGACTAAAATTAGTATGGATATTCTTTGCTGTATTTATATGTGTCGAAATCATTTTGAAATATTGTTTGAACAAGTTGTATACATTCAGTATCATAAAAGCTTTCAAAAGTTGGATGACGGGGAAATAAAGGATCAGTAATATCAGCTTCGCTAAAATTCCCTTTATAAATCATGGCGGGAGTTTGATGATGCCATGATGTTGAGAACTCATTTATTGGTGCGGTTTTTAATTCGAAACGCTTTTCTAATTCTTTCATTTCCTGATCGAAGTTTTCTAAGTATATATAATTGGTCACATATTCTTCTTCACCAGCTATATATTGTTGTGTGAAATGTGGGTTAATATCACTTGCGTGAGCCCCTTTCATAAATAGATAGTATAAAAATTGTTTGAATGAGATCCCTTTGGGGGAATTTTCATCTTGATATAAAAACTTTCGGATGGGTTTCCATTCCGGATTTTCCATATAAGGAGGTCCAATTAAGGACACGAAAGAACTGACTGCTCTCCTATAAGGGTTACGAACAAGTTTAAACGTTTCTTTTTGTTTTTCTCGTAACGCTACACCTAGTCGTACACTATAGGCAGGTGTACTTTTGTATATATCGTATTCAAAATTATGAATGAAAGGACTATAACTTAGAGCTGTTTGCAATAAATCAATCTGGTAAAAGAACCAATTGGCAAGAGAAGTACAACCGCTTTTTTGACTCCAAAATAGAATGATGGGAAACTTCCTATGATAGTGTGGGCTTCTTGAATGGGCGCTTATGGTGTTTAATAAATAAGGATTGAACAAGTTCTACACTCCTTTCACTTGTTTTACTGATATGTATGAGGAATAAAGAGGTGGTATGAGAGTCTTTTTCATCTTTTTTAAAAAAATGAAAGATTAATATTGACTATTAGTATATAGAGGTGTAATATAGAACAAGTCGCCGATGACAATAACGTCGCAAGCGACAAACAAAATGAAAAACTTAGTTGACATTGAAAGATGAAGATGTTAACATAAGGAAGTCGCAAATGAGCGACTAAGTAGTTCTTTGAAAACTGAACGAAACAAACAACGTGAAACGTCAATTTTTATTTTTAGATGCTAGACAAACTAACTTTAT
>NZ_LMJQ01000038.1:0-2492 GCF_001429475.1 Bacillus sp. Root131 | reverse complement strand
TGGTCGCTCATTTGCGACTTCCTTATGTTAACATCTTCGTTAGTTAATGTCAACTAAGTTTTTTATTTCGTTTGTCGCTTTCGACGTTATTGTCATCGGTGACTTGTTCTATATTACACTTCATTTATATAATCGTCAATACATTATTTTAAAAAACTTTATATTTTATAGAATTCATTTACGTAATCAAATTATCTATTTACGTATTTCTTCTATAGTTATATACAAGCACCCCACAGAACTATCTATAGGGTGCTATTCCATCATAAAAGCTATTGTTCTTTTGACGGCACTGAACAACTTCCATCAGTACAAGAAAGGTCGCTTCCACCATCTACTGAAAGTTCCTGTAACTTCGGTGCAGGATTCTCTTCTTCCCAAACTTGCTGGAGTGCACCAACAAAAGTTTCAAGTGGTTGTGCACCTGAAATAGCATACTTTTGATTAATAATAAAATAAGGCACTCCCGAAATTTGATATTGCTGAGCAATCGCTTCTTCAATTCTAACATCATTTGCGTACGCATTTTTATCATTAATAACATTTAAAGCTTCTTGCTTATCTAAACCTGAAGCTTCAGCAATAGTAGCAAGTGTATCCACATCACTTAAATTTTTCGATTCAGTGAAATATGCAAAAAGTAGATTTTCCGTAATCTCCTTTTCTTTTCCATGATTCTTTGCAAACTTCGCAAGACGATGCGCATCAAACGTATTCGTCGGCTTCATCTCATCAAAATTAAAACTTAAACCCATACTAGCTGCATGATTTCCTAGCTGTACGTTATTACGCTTAGCTTCTTCAATACTAATCCCATACTTTGATGCAAGCACTTCATTAATACTTGTTCCAGAGTAAACGGGAGTATTCGGATCCAACTCAAAACTTTTAAACTCAACTTCAACATCCTTCTTATGTGGAAATTGCTCTAAAGCCATCTCTAATCTATGTTTCCCAATATAGCAAAATGGGCATACAAAATCCGACCAAACCTCAATTTTCATATAAACACCTCATTAACATTTAGTTTTCAATCATTGTAGCACTGAGATTAAGGAATTCAAAAGTTTTTGCTCTATCTCCTTCATATAGTACATACAAAAATACACTTATAGCAGACTACCTAATTAACAAAAAAAACGATAATCAAAAGGATTAACTATTATCCCTCCGATTATCGTCTATATAAATGCAACAACTTTAATTATGCCGGAATATACTTCCCTACGAACTTCCATACGGTATTCCAATATTTATTCGAATCTACTTTCTCCGCTTCTCCATGCCCAGCACCTGGAACAATTAATTTCTCTTTTTCTACTTTTGCAGCATTATATACTTCATCTAACATTTCAAAAGGAACGAATGTATCAGCATCCCCATGAATGAATAGCATAGGTGTTTTACTTTTCGCTACTTGTTTTACAGCTGAAGCTTCTTCTAAATCATATCCAGCTCTTAATTTTGTAACTGTATTTGCCGCATTCATAACAGGAAACTTCGGCAAGTGGAATAAATCTTTTAGCTGATAAGTAAATTCATCAATAACGGTTGAGTATCCACAATCTTCAATAATAACTTTAACATTAGAAGGTAAATCTTCTCCTGAAGTCATCATTACAGTTGCCCCGCCCATTGAAACACCAAATAGAGCTATTTCAGTATTAGGATCTTTCTTTAAGATTTGTTGAATCCAAATCAAAACATCTTTACGATCATGCCAGCCCATACCAACATAATCCCCTTCACTATTTCCGTGCCCACGAAGGTCTGGTGCTATGACATTATAGCCTTGTTCATAAAAGTTACGAATATATTTCGTCATTTCTGATGCTCTACCATTGTATCCATGAACCACAATTGCCCATTTATGACTAGATTGTTCATTCATATATTCATAGCCTTTTAAATTCATTTTATCGAAAGAACGTATAGTTAATGTGTTAGGTTTATACTTCGATACGAAGTTCGCATTCTTTTCTTCATTTGTAGCCAATACATCTCCCGATGCATTTACCGTTTCTACTAAATGAGGATTATCTTGTAAAAACTCTTTTTCTTGTTTCGCATTCAACGCGTAGTTATAAAAATAATTCCCAACTAACATATACACGATTACTAGAAGGACTAAGACTACTATAGTAATTATACCTATCCTTTTCATATTATCTCCTTTTCTAACTTAAATCTTCTTATATTAAAGTACATCAAAAAAACAACTGTACTATTTTAACACACTGGTGAATTTTATCTTTAAGAAATAAAATAGAAAATCTTAAATTACATATCAAAAATCACGAAAGAAATCGAATAAAACTTATATAGATATGTAATTAGCTTTGAAAAAAAGTTACAAAACACAAAAAAGACGAGTCATTCTGACTCGTCTTAAGCTTGCTTGGCGACGTCCTACTCTCACAGGGACAAGGTCCCAACTACCATCGGCGCTAGAGAGCTTAACTTCCGTGTTCGGTATGGGAACGGGTGTGACC
>NZ_LMJQ01000037.1:0-2613 GCF_001429475.1 Bacillus sp. Root131 | reverse complement strand
AATCAGAATAGATGTATTCATCAGTTATTTGGATTAACTGCTTAGGAGTGGATTCCAGAAGGAATCTATGCCTTTTTTTGCGTTTGTCCATTATTTGCACCAGAACCTAAATTTCACTTCACCAATACTTTATGTCTTTATTCCTTTTCTTTAACACGTTTCATTGCACATCAAAATTTATATTGGTTAAAATTATGTATCTAGTATTTTTCATATTCTCTGTACTTATCTCTATATTTTTAAATTTATTCTAATTCTCTTCAATCTTTCTTATATACCAAGTACATATATTATAAAAAGAAGCATTTAGTAATTTTAATTTTTGTAAACTATTTAGTGTACAATTTTTTTGGAAATGACATGGTGATAAATCATAGATACTAAAGCATTACTATCAATATAAGATAAAATTTTGATGAATTTCATTTGTTTACTGATGAACTACAAAAACATCTATCTGACGATATCTTTTGATAATTTGCACGAGTAACATATTTTTTTGAACGCAAAAGTAAATATAGGCAAGAAGTTTATGATAGCGTAATACATTGGAAAACGCCATGTATAATAAGCAATTCTCTAATTTGATTATGGTATTTACCTTTATGTGAATACAACCACACCTATGAGTCTAGGAGGACTAAAACAGTGTGTTAAAAGCTAGATAATATATAGTGTTTCTCAGTCGAATTATAGCAATGCCCACAATAATTATTGTAAAGGGACGCCGCTTAGATTCCTGCTAGATACTGTAATCCTCTTCTCAAATTTTTAACCTCACCAACTATTTTTATGACATGATTAGGGTACAGCTCCTCACTCCATTCTAATCATCTTTTCGCGCGAAAAATAGAGGAATATTTATATTTTTTTAAACATATTGATTAAACAGTTATTTAATCGAGTGCTATTTTGGGTCCATTAAAGATAATATTCCAACTTATTTTTAGTTCGTTTATAAAGTAATTTGAAATCTTTAAATGATTTAATTCTTATTTTTAAATTTTTAGGAATATCAACACTATCTTGTTTGACACAAGAACTAATCTTATTTAAGAATAGTTAACAAATGAATAAAGTGGGGGAAATAATATGTGGAGAAAACAACAAAAAAATTTAAATTTTGCTGCGCCGCTTGGCTTAATACAATCTTTAGTTATCACTTCTGATCCCCAATATCCTTGGACAGATTGTCAGGATAGTATCTCATTTCCAAATTGTAATAATCCTATTGTATCGCCATGTTCAAATCGTCCAGAAAACGAATCTACGAAAGAACAACGTTCAGCAGCATTGATACGTGAACAATACAATAATATTAATTCTTATACGGATACTGTACCCAATGCATCTGTGCTGATAAACGGAGATTTGACTGCCTTTGGGCATGGCTGGCAGTGGGATAAAATAAACGAACTTCTTAGAATATTAAAAAGACCCTATTATTATGGTCTAGGCAATCATGATATTGAAAATAATTTTAATGACTGCGTAAATAATGGATGTTTTAAAAATTCAATGGAGAATTTAATAGCCCATGTTCAAACTCGCGGCATACCATCAACTCAATTTGATTATAGGACTCAACCAGGAGAACCTTATTTGGGTATTCCTGTTACAAAGCATCAAGGCAGTTTTGCTTATGCAGTAAATTTCGGATCGATATGTTCTATCCAATTACAAAATTTTCCTACAATGAATAAGCAAACAGGCCCAACTATTACCGATTTTAATGAGTATCACATATTTGAAAACTTTGATTGGGTAAGAACTCAATTAGAAACAGCTAGAATAAATGGGAAAACTATCATAATAAATGTTCATAAACATCAAATGCTTTATGATCAATATAAAAATTTATTTCAACAATATGGTGTTGCAGCAATTTTTGCTGGGCATCTCCATACAAATTTTGGATATCAGATATCGTATAATAATATACCTATTTTTCTATCCGGTGGTGCATCCCAACGCACATATTTAATTATAGAACAGTTTTCAAATAGATTGGATATGTACGCTGTTAATTGTAATGATTGGAGAAATAGATGTTTAATGAGTCCTATTTTTAATGGAGAGTATCAAATTGTGACAGCATTAAATAATAGTAGTGTAGTAAGTTTGGAGGGGGCCTCAAATACCAATGTTATATTAATGTCCAATAATAAGGCAGATACTCAAAAGTGGTATCTCTCGTACAACAGTGTTAAGAATGGTTATGTAATACGACGTAATCGTGCCTCAAATATAGTGTTGGCTTGGAACGCTGCAGGTGGAACGGCCAATGTATTTACTACGCAGCTTATTGAAACATATGATGCTCATTATTGGGCTATAGAGCGTGTTAATAATAGTAATGAATATATATTTAAAAATAAAATGAATCCAGACTTAGTTTTAGAAGTAGCTGGTTCGCAAACTACTAATGGTACAAATATTCAAGTACATGCAAGACACCCTTTAAATACTTCTTTAAGAAATCAAACATTCTTAATACAACCAATTTGATTTTTTGGGTTCTGGTGCAAATAATGGACAAACGCAAAAAAAGGCATAGATTCCTTCTGGAATCCACTCCTAAGCAGTTAATCCAAATAACTGATGAATACATCT
>NZ_LMJQ01000036.1:0-3016 GCF_001429475.1 Bacillus sp. Root131 | reverse complement strand
ATTTTTAACTTCATCTAATAACAGCATTTTTTCTTTTGGATATAATTCTTCAGAAATACATTCCACAAGATTTGCGGCTTGATCTATGTCATAATCTGTAAGTTCTGATTGTAAAGTGTTTTTTATAGGATTTGCATAAAATGTATTAATTATTTGTTGTACTGTTTCTAATTTTTGTTTCTCTCTATCCTCTCTTATAGAACGAGTAATTGGCAGAAATTCAATTTTATCAATAAGTACTGTTGTGTTTGTATATACATCCGAACGATTAAACACAAGAGATATGTTTTGATTTGGAGCAAATTTCACCTCGTTAGAAAATTCTAAGTACTGAAAATCTTTATATTTTAAATTCGTATAATCTGTACCAGAAAAAGTGGGGTTGAGTGCCATACCCAGTTCTGCTACCCCTGGGATACTAAGATTTATAACAGCTCGAGTATTTGCGCTTCCATTTGAAGCATAACGAATTCTTATAAAATACGATTGTTGAAAATTTGAGTGTTGACATGTAATTTTGAAATGATCTTTGAAATCAATTAAATCCCCTCCTGTATGACCAGGTCCTTGAACAACCTTAGAAGCAGTCCCAAGTGAATTCGCTTTTACAGCTGGAATTTGGGTAGTTAAATGTGTATAAATTGTATTTTTAGGATCAACACTAGAGTGTGTCCAAGCAAACGTATACACTTGAGTTTTATATGTTGCAGGGATACTAAGACTTTTAATAAATGATAAAATATGACTATAGTTATCATATGTTGGAAAAAGGGTAGGGTTTCCTTGATTCTCTCTTCGTTTAAGAATTGGTAACCCGAAAATATTTTTATTTACATCATAAGTTATTTGCCCAGATCCTGCTGTAAGTTCTTTCTCCAAAAGTCTAGTACCATTAGTTATAAAAAAATCCATTTTACTAATATTATTATAATCATTTAGATATTTATTATCTAAGCTTATGACATTTAATAAAAAAATATAAATATTTGTTGCCAAACCAAGAGATTTTAATTTATCAGTTACATTGTGATTTCCAAAAACACTAGATTTTTGGGATATATTATCAAGTGTGTAATGAAACATATTATAATGGCTGGTGAAAAAATTATTAGGAGTAGTTTGCGCTTTTTCATAAAAATTCAAAGAATCAAGCCAAGTAAATAAATGCGGTCTACGTGTAAGTGAATCCTCTTGATATTGAAAGTCATAATATTTATAGGGGCTTTCTTCGAAGTTAAGTACCTGATAAATTTCTCGAGTAAGTTCAGATTGGACACCTATTGGATATTTACCTACATCATAATTAGGAAAGAGTGCAACAAGATCTAATACAGCAGTAGTCATTTTTGTTCGATACGTATTGTATGTGTTCCAGTTTATATTTCCATCAAGATTACTATCAGGCGTCGTTTTAATTAAATTTAATCCTTTTTTATAAGTTGTTACACAATAATTAGTGTAATCTTCTATAGCTTTAGTCAATACTGGATAATAATCAATTGCTGTTGGCAAAGGCTCTAAATAATCGAATTGTCGATTGTTTTTTAAATACGCTTCAAATTTGACGGCTTGATTTAATACAGTCAGATGTAAGTTTGCTGCTTGTGCATAACTAGATAATACTAGTATGTTATAGTAATCGCAATCACTAGGATTAGGAGGACAAGAGTTTACAAGCTCTGGAATGACATTTTGAAAATGGTAATGAACTAGCTGGATTTGTGTCCTTACATCCTGAGTATTTTGTGGGTTTGGATTATTCTCCCATGTTTTAAGGTGATTATGATAAGTGCTGATAACATTAAACGACCTGTTTAAAATTTTATTAGCATTACTTATATATGTTGATGCTATTTCTTTTTTTATAATATTTTTAGTTTGTGTTATAAAGTCACTCCATGTGTTAGATTGGTCTTGGGCTGGAAAAAGAACTGGTATTAATGTACCAAAACCTATTAAAGCAAGTCCTAAGGGTGTTGTGAACCCGAAACCAGTCAGTACGGTCCCAACTACAATAGTATAGGCACTGAGTTCACCACTATCAATAAAAGTTTCAAAATCTCCACCATACTGCTGATTCTGTTGACACATATTGAGCCAATCTTTATAATTTGTACTTTGTAATAATTGTTTTGGACTATTTTCTATTGGATATCTTGTATAATTATTAGATATATTTAATTTTTTTTGTGAAGCATTTAATGTTTCATATTCATTTTTATTTTGATAAGGATTCATATTTGTTCCTCCCATACTCAATTTAGATACACTCTTTTTCTGTAGCAACAAAGATTATTTTAAATCATTTTTAAATTGATATGGTTTAAAAAGTACAAAATTGAAAATTATTGATTACTTTTACAAATCCTATATACATATTAATGTACCAATATAATTATTCGTAATTTATACATTTTAAAAATTTTTGCGTTAAATTTTTAAAACTTTGTATTTCATATGGTTTGTTACAAAACCTCACACAAAAATAAGAAAACCTTCTTTACAAGAATTCTTGGTATCTTTGACCCTTATGCATTTATCCTCTCCTATGTAGTAATCTCTCTTTCTTTTACACTCCAAGCTATCAAAATTTCCCTTATGCATTTTAAAGTATTCGTAATTTAAATAATCTATTCCTGTTACATTCTTTCAACAAATAACCGCGTCATTTTTTGACAATCAACCAGCCTGTTAATTTTTAAAAAAGCTATCTAATCCCCTTCAATATCCCTTTATATGCCTTTTACATCAAATAGTATAGGAACTGATGATGTTTTTTAAGCTATGGTACTGCTACCGTACAGGTTATTATTTCGCGTAAATTTATTATTTTAGGCATTTGAAACTCATTATACAAATTACTCACGTGGCATTCCACCTGGTTTGCAATGTCTGGATATTCTACGCCTTAATAACATCAAAGGTTCTGGTGCAAATAATGGACAAACGCAAAAAAAGGCATAGATTCCTTCTGGAATCCACTCCTAAGCAGTTAATCCAAATAACTGATGAATAC
>NZ_LMJQ01000035.1:0-3412 GCF_001429475.1 Bacillus sp. Root131 | reverse complement strand
TTCCATCCTGATCACGCACCTTTTTTAAGTAGTAATACCAGTATGGCCAAGTTTGAAAGAATATTTTCAAATCATTTAGCTTTTTTGCACCAGAACCTACATTTGAAGGTACCAAAATGAACGGAATTAACAATAACATAGGTATCAATCGACATAATATTTTTTTCATAACAATCCCCCTTTATTTTACATAATCATACACGATTCTCTTTCGATTTTATATATTTATACATATTTTTCAATAGTTGGGTATAGGGACTGTTTAATTGTTGAGAAAGATTTATAAGAACGTTGATTACTCTCTATCATTTGCTTCGCTAGTTAACCTTTGCGAATACCAAATAGCTCCTTTCATCAAACGTGAAAGGAGCTATAACACTTTGAAAAATAATATGTAAGTACAAGTATTATCCAGATGTTCTTTATTAATCCAACGTTTGTTTAAAGTCCTTTGTTCATAGGAAAAGCATGAACAAAGATGTAATATTCCCCATTTAGATACATTACCATGTGGCCATTCGTTGTTCTATCTATACATATAGTACTCTTTATATCGTTCGAACTTCGATTTTTTTGTTTGTGGTGGTATGATGGAAGACTTTACTGATTTAGATGATGCTACTTGCTTTGGCATTTGTAGTAAGTCACGTTTCTTGAGCTCTCTATACAAACTACTCACATTGCACCCTACTTTTTTTGCAATAGTTGGATATTCCATTCCTTGATTAAATAATTGTACTGCTTGTTTACATTTTTTATCCCATTTTTCTTCTGACGCTTGTACTTTTTGGGAGCGTTTTTTAGCTGTATTATTTTCTAGTTTAATACACTCACTTTCTATTTTGCACTGTTTAGTACAATCCGCTTCTGTATTTTCCTCACGCTTATTACGCTTCTCCTGTAAGCGTAGCATTTGTACTTTTTTCGCAACTGCTCTCATGTTGCATTCACCTCATTTTCATTGATACGTTTTATAGATAAGTGCTTGTAATGATGTTGTTGCTTCAAACTCTAATCTGGTACCTGCTATCCCCTTTAGTTTCTCAAATCATTCTAAGAAGGAAAGCAATGGTTTCATGCCTTAATCATTCTATGATAATTTCCAACCTATTATTTACAATCCCCGTTGATTAAGTTGTTTACGTAAACTACTCGCATGACATCCTAATTGGTTTGCAATTTTTTGATAGGTATATCCTTTATTTCTTAACACGAGCGCCTGTTGACAAATAGAATCCCACTTCAGTTTTACTTTCCTTTTCGAATCCTTTTCATCAAAAATCAATCCTGTTCCTAATTGATATATTTCTTTTCCAATTTTACAATCGTCCATACAATATGTTCGTACCCCATTATAGTGCTTGCAACCCATGCAATGTTGATCCTGCAAATCTAAAATACGAATTCTCGTTTCTCTTTTATTCATAATCCCAATCTCCTCAGTATAATCGTTATCTTTATTATACTGAATATGATAGCGTTTTCGAAGAACAATAGATTCCATTTTTCCCATTTGGATTGGTCTATCCTTTTTGGAACCTACGCCCAAACAACCTTACATTTTTTTCATCAAAATGATTTGTTTCGTCTTAATTTTCAAGATTAATTTCTATACAAATGTTAGCAATGTGTTACAATAAGAAATGCAAAAGAGTAAGGATTCAAAAAAAGCCAATTTGTATAGAAATTGGCTCCCTTCTTGATGATGACGAAAACAAAATTTTCTTTAAATCTTTATTAGGGGTAAGTTTTAAAGAAACATCCATCTTGGTTCTAGTTTTACATAATTGGAATCTATAGTAAATTGATATTTTGGATTCTGAACATTCAAAACTTTAATTCTCTCTATACCCATCAACAAACAATGTATTTTTCATTCTTGGAAAAATCAAGAGAAATGAAGCCTATACCCCTCACCATTTCCTGCAACACAGCAGATATGGTGAGGTATTTTCATGTTTATTCCATTATAACAACTATCTACGATTTTAAATTTTTTATTTAAAATGCTAAAAGAAGCATCCAAAATCGAAAATTTTCTCAATCTCTAGAAAAGAGATGTGAATTTACTAAACTACGACATTTTTCAAAATGATAAAAACTTTACATGCATGAAGTTCATGAGAAACAAGCCCTTGGTCTGTTCCTTACTGATATTTATCAGCGGCTTTTTCTATAGTAGGCATAACAGCAATTGGTGGTAATGATGCAGTCCAAGCAGAGGCATGTACATGTAACTTATCTCCTACTGCATAGTTTTCAGCATTAGAAAGAGGAACTCTTAAAATTTTATTTTGAGAAACAAGCTCCCACCAATCATTTTGATAAGAAAGTGCCTCTTCTTTTGTCGATGTATCAGCAAGAACTAAATAGTGACTATCCATTGAAATAACATATCCAGTGAACGGTATTTGTTCCTGTTTTTGTATAGTAGAAATTGGTGTATGATGTGTGGAAACTTCATTAGAATCCGCAAAAGCTGGTGTAATACCAAAAGTAAATCCAGACCCTAATGCTACAGTAGTTGCTACGGCTACTAGTTTTTTTGTAAACATAATAAATTACCCCCTTTATCATATATTTTTTATTGTACACGTATATATTTCTTTTTTTATAACGTCGACCTCTCTTTATATTCAAATATTTAACATTTCTGTCACGAATAAAGGAAATATATCAAATTTAATAAAATTATATAAAGAATATGCACGGTTTTCTTTTTTGAGAGAATCCCTAGAAATTCTCCCTAGGTGAAATTTGGATAGGCAAGAAAAAAGACACCTCTTAGGTGCCTTTCTTCCACTTGAACCACTTTTATTTCATATAAACTTACCCGTATTATCCCTTTGGTATATGTGTAAGCACATCCTATAAAACACAATCATCTATATACACCAGATTATCCGTACACAAAATATAAGAAAATTGAGATCAGTATTAGAATGACGCCATATCCTCTAATGTGATTGATATGTTACGCCTTTCAAAAGAATCTGTTTTATAGAATGTATTCACACCCATTATTCTACCATATTTATTATCTACTACATTTAAATTTCTAAACATTATGCATAATTGCATGGTTACATTAATTTTTTCCATTTCTCCTCGAAAATGTACGTTGGAACCTTTACAAGAGAATAAGGAAACCAGAAAATAACACCTCTATAGACAAATTCTTTAACCTAATTTTTATATTTTGGCAACTATATCCTTCCTACAAATTATCTCTGCGTTGTCTTCTGTATCTTACACTGTTTTCGATTTATTCTACTAAATAACTCATCTACTTCACTCTGCTGTAGGGGCACGACAACATCGCCATCAAGCTAAGGAAAAGGAGATACCCCCAAACCGAATAAAATAGGGGTATCTCTTTTTATATATCTAACTCTATTTCTTTGCTCATGCA
>NZ_LMJQ01000034.1:0-251088 GCF_001429475.1 Bacillus sp. Root131 | reverse complement strand
GAATTCAAGAAAAATTAAACCACCTATCCCCTAAAGAATTTAGGGAACAAGTGGTTTAGGTGTTTTGATTGGTGTCCCGTTTTCGGGGTTCACTTCATCTAGTCAGGTTTTTTTCCTATTATTTTACGCCTACTGCATCATAAGCTTTCGTTACAGCTTGTACAGCTTTAGAATCTTTACCGTATAAATCTTCGGCTGATTGAAGAGCAGCTTGACGCATCATTTTGAAGTCAGAGTTTGCAGTTAAATATTTCGTAAGAGCGCGGTAGTAAATTTTTTCTGTCGCTTCACGGCCCACTCCAGCTACTTTCACGTCGTAATGATCTCCGCCTTCAGATACTAAATAAGCAGCTTTATTATTAATACTACTGTTAATATGAACGCCACCATTATCAGCTGTTCCAGTATAACGTTTACTATAGTGATCTGGGTAACCTTCACCTGGTTTTAATGGGTTTGGAATAGACGCTGGATCTTTTAGTGAACGAAGTGCATCGCCTGGTTTACCAGGTGTATAAATGTCAGCACCTAAATCCCAGCTCTTCTTCTCAACCATAACACCCATAATATCGGATAACGATTCATTTAACGCCCCTGACTCATTTTTATAAACAAGGTTTGCTGTATGTTCAGTTACAGCATGCGTTAATTCGTGACCGATAACATCAAGTCCAGCAGATAATGGAATGAATGTTTTTCCATCGCCATCACCATACATCATTTGCACACCGTTCCAAGCTGCGTTATTCCAGCTCTCCCCTACGTGAACAGTTGAAATAAGCTTCGCACCTTTATCATCGAAAGAGTTACGATTAAATGTTTTTTTGTAGTAATCATATACTTTTCCTGCATTTACATGCGCATCAACTGCAGCTTTATCTTCGAAGAACTTAGATTTACTTTCAACTTCTTCGCCTGTATATCCAAGCCATTGTGAGAATAAATTAAACAAGTTTTCATCCATATTTTCTGCATCAAATGTGTGAATACCTTGTCCTCGTTTACCGTCAAATAAGTTGAATACTCCCGTTTTTTCATCTTGGGCAATTTCAAATGATTGTCTAGCACCTAATACTCCGTAGCCAAACCCTGTAACGTGATCTACAGCATTATATTTCTCAATAACATTTCCATTTGTTGCATCAACAAAATAATGCCAATACCCTGGAGCTGGTTTTGAAATCGATGCCTTAACTAAGTATGCAAGGTAGTAATTACCGTCCTTTTCATATACAAATAAATCTTTTTTCACACCATCATAATTCTTTACTTTACCAATTTCTTTCTCAATATCTGCCTTTGCAATTGTTTCTGCTTGTTCCGCACTAATGCTTGCAGATGCAGGGATATTTTTATCATCTAAATTCGGAATAACTTGTCCGAAGAATGCTTTTACATTATTCTCTTTATCAAGTGTAACAGTTTGATCAGAACCGTACACAGGAATGTTATTATGTTTCTCAACTAGCTTCACATGTGTCGTGTCAGATTCAGCGTCTTTTTCTTCTCCAACGATATTAAAATGCTTTTCAATATTTCCTGCTAATTTAAACATATCTTTCTTACTCTCTAAGTATTGAAAGACCGTCTCTTTTTTATCTAGTCCTTCCGGTGCTTTCCATTCTTCACCTATGTATGCAGGTGTTTTAAATTCTTGATGATATTGAATTTTTTGTTCTTCCGCTTTCGTTGTCGTTGCCCCAAACGCTCCAAATCCCCCGGCGATAACAGTTAACGCTAATGCTGATGAAATGACTTGCTTTTTCACTATAACATTCCCCATTCCCATAAAGATTTTTGACACTTTTATAAAATTCTGATTTTTACAGCCGATACCTCTACCGAAAATTTGAGAAACATTTTTCAGATAATTCCAATCAAAAAAGAGGACATCCTATCAGATGTCCTCTTTTCTACAAGCCTTTTATTGTTTTTTCAATTCAATTGCTAAATAGTGTGATTGCTCTTTCGCTTGAATGTGAGTATCTTCTTCTACAGATTCTGCTGCATCACGCATAACAAACGTTTCACCATTTATTACACTGCTTCCTTCAATTTGAACAAGATACAATTGACGGCCTTCTCGCACAGGAAAATGAATTTCTTTTCCGGCATCTAACGATAAAGAATATAAATTTGCATCTTGGTGAATTTGAATTGGTGCCTCTCCTTCTACTGGAGATACCATATGGAACCATTCGTTTTCACGCTCGCTCCAATCAAATTTAAACTCACCATAGTTTGGTTTATGATCCGCACGATCTGGTAAAATCCAAATTTGTAATAAACGTAGTGTTTCATTTCCTAAATTATGCTCGCTATGAAATACACCTGTGCCAGCACTCATATATTGAACATGTCCTCGCTCAATTGTTCCGCGGTTCCCCATGCTATCCTCATGTGTTAAAGCACCATCTACAACGTACGAAATGATTTCCATATCACGATGCGGATGCATATCAAAACCAGTTTGTGCCGCTACTAGATCATCATTAATAACACGTAACGCTCCGAAGTTCATGTTATTTGGATTATAGTAATTGGCAAAAGAAAAATGAAAATGTGTATTTAACCAACCATGATTTGCTCTGCCCATATTTTTATGATCAACTTTTCTAAACATATCCTTCACCTCATACTATATCGAATTCGAGATTTATTTTAAAATTTTTTCTCACTGTAATTTTTTTAGTAATTGTAATAATTGATGTTGTTCTTCTACATTTAATTTTTGAAACTGCTCCGCTTGGAATGTTTCTTGAGGCGGGACGATTTCTTCATATAAAACTTTTCCCTTTTCTGTTAACGAAATATATTTTGTAGTACCTTCTTGTTCACGACGAATCCACTCTAGCTGCTCCATTTTATTTAAAAGCTGCGTGATATTTCCCTTCGTAACAAATAGCTTATTTCCAAGCTCTTGCTGCGTTAGACGATTATGCCCTCCAACTTGAGCTAGTACATCAAACTGAGCGGCAGATACATTCCATTCTTTCAAATGCTGATTCGTCTCACGAATACTCTTATTATAAAAGCGTGATAAACGAAACCATAATAGTAATCCGAGTCTATCTTCTGTTTTCATTTCATCACCTCGCTCGTTTCATATCATTAGTTTAGAACTAAACTTTATAAAAGTCAAATACTTATTTTTAATAAGTATAAAGAAAGCACAGCGCTATTTCTCCACTATGCTTTACATTAACTTTCTATTCTTATATTCATCCAATTTCCTCTCCGCGAACTTCCTCGCATCTTTTTCAATCCATCTATCTTCGTACACTTCACTTCCAACATACAATACTTCTCTCTTATGCTGCATCGCATGACGAAACTCATGCAGTAGTGTTTTGAGCACCTGCTCATACTCTTCCCACATACAAACAAAAATTAATTGTCTTTCTTTATGATAAAAACCACCTACTGGGAATAGGAATTCTTCTTCCTCTTCCCCTAATGATAGAAGCACATCGTTTGCATCACACGTATCACAAAAAATAACGGGCGTTTTACATGCTTCAATAAGAGAGAACAAATCCTCTCTCAGCTTTTTGACATCCCAATGAAGCTCCGAATCCAACACATACCAATTCTCTACCTGTTGATATACATTTTGAAACTGGAGTTCCATTTCTCTTTATTCCCCTTTCCAAGCACCCTTTTTCTATATGTATGCCACAATATGGTAAATATTAAACGTATTCTTTCATCCTTGAAAAAATGCCAATAAAAAAAGAACCTATGTCGACATAGATTCCTTTTCCGTAATCACTTTTTTTTCATCACTTTTTTTAATACAAAATAACCAATTGCACAAACAATAGCAGCAAGTGCAAAGTATTTCACATATGGCCCCGCAACTTTATTAATGCTTTCCCACTCTGTTCCTAATTTAAACCCTAAATATACAAACACAATTGACCACGGAATAACAGCTAATGTAGTTAGCGTAATAAACTTAGCATGTGACATTTTTGCAATACCCGCCGGTATCGAAATAGCATGACGCACAACCGGAATAAAACG
Source organism: Bacillus sp. Root131 (assembly GCF_001429475.1). NCBI lineage: Bacteria > Bacillati > Bacillota > Bacilli > Caryophanales > Bacillaceae > Bacillus > Bacillus sp. Root131. Next base: position 247,062 of record NZ_LMJQ01000034.1, on the reverse strand, counting down.
TGCGGTAAAGATAACGCCAGTTCCGTAACGATTAAACCAATCTTCAGCATAATCAATATGTTTCTTCTGAATTAAAATATATTTTCCATATCGCTCAAGAACAGGTCTTCCTCCGTATCGACCGATCCAATAAATGAATAGTTGTGCAATTACACCACCAATTGTACCAAACGCGACAGCGCCCCAAAATGTAATGCTTCCTGTTGATACTAAATAACCTGCATAAGACAATACGATTTCACTTGGAATAACCTCTAGCATTAATCCAAGCATAATTCCCCAATAACCAAGTCCTTCTAAAAAAACTAAAACCGAATGAATCAACTCTCCTAACATCATTTACCTCTCTTTACTGTTTTCATTACAAAAATAAAAGTACAAGCAGGAAATATCTTGTACTTTTATTTTTGTAATTTAGTTAGTCTTCGTATCCCACTTAAAGATTTTATTTAAGAATTTATATACATTCTTCGACTCTTTTGTCAGAAGTGGGCCTAAAATGGATAGTATAAGCACGTATAGTGCTGAGAAGGGTTTCAGTACTGACATTAAACCACCGGCGATACCGATATTAGCCATAATGATGGAGAACTCTCCTCGTGAAACGATTGTTAATCCGATATTTGTTGATGCTTTATGAGATAACCCTGCTTGTCTTCCTGCAATCATTCCTGCTACAAAGTTGCCGATTATTGTAAGAAGGACAGCACCTAACGTTAACCATATCGCTCCTCCTAATGAGAACGGATCAATACTTAACCCGAAGCTGAAGAAGAAAATAGCTCCGAAAAAGTCTCTAAATGGAACAACAAGATGTTCAATTCGATCACTATGCTCTGTCTCAGAGAAAACTAATCCTAGAAGAAGTGCCCCAATCGCTTCTGCAACGTGAATTGTTTCTGAAAAACCAGCAATGAAGAATAACGAAGCAAATACTACAATAATAAAGATTTCATCTGAGCTAATATTGAGCAATTTATTTAATAACGGCGTAGCCTTTCTAGCTACTATAAAGAATAGAAGCATATATCCTAAAGCAATTCCAATTGAAGTAAGGGCGCCTAAGAAGGAAGCGTGATCCCCTAGTACTAAACCAGAAACAACTGATAAATATACAGCAAGGAATATATCTTCAAACATAATAATTCCTAAAATTAATTCGGTTTCATTATTACCAGTTCTTCTTAAGTCCACTAACACTTTAGCAACGATAGCGCTAGAAGAAATCGTAATAATACCCGCAATAATTAAGATTTCTAGTAATGGGAATCCCATTATAAATCCGTATAACAAACCAAGTGAAAAGTTAATTAAAATATAAATCGTTCCGCCAATCGCAATAGAGCGTCCAGATTTAATTAGTTTTTTCATTGAAAATTCTAATCCTAGATAGAATAGAAGGAATAGAACCCCAATCCGTCCAAGGAAGGAAATTACACTTGCACTTTCAATAAATTTGAGATCGATAACACCTATTGTCGGTGCATGCGGTCCTACTAACATTCCGAGAACAATTAGAAAAGGAATTACTGAGAATTTAAATTTTCCAGCAATTACCGCTGCAATTGCCACTAAAACTAAAGCTGTACCAACTTCAAAAATTAACGTATCCATCTAGTCAGTCCCCCCTATTTGAAAGTAATTCATTAATGATTTTTTTAATTTCTTCTCTCTCACCTGAAACTACAAGCATATCTCCTTCTTCAATTACTGTTTCTGGCCCTGGATTAAATAGCTTCTTCATGTTCTTCTTCATAACTGCGATTATCGTTACGCTATATGTTTTTCTTATTTCAAGATCGCCAATTGTTTTTCCGATTGCTGGAGCTGTATTCTCCACTTTGAACCACTCAATCGCTAAACCTTCAAAAACCATCTCAACATTTTCTAACGCCCTAGGCTTATATACCATTCCACCTAATATTGCTGCGATTTGCCTTGCCTCTGAGTCACGTAGTGAAATACTTGAGATGCTTTCTTCATGGTCTGAATCAAAATGATACATTTCTCTACGCCCATCATCATGAATGACAATTACCATCTTTTCGTTACCTTTCGTAACGATTTGAAACTTATAACCAATACCCGGAAGTTCACTTTCTCTAATATTCATTTTTAGCTCCTCCATAACTTATTTATTTTAATTTTCTGTTTTTCTGTCTTTTATTCATCCAATCAACTTTAGAAATTCTAACCACTCAGGATATTTGTGATTTGGAAATCTTTTATTGTAATAATAAGTTGCCCCTAAAAAGATACTTAAAGATGTAATGATAAAAAACATATTACTTCTCATTTTCAAACTCTCAAGGCTTACTTTCAATAAAGAATCTTCTTTCAAATTATCCCCACTTTCTCGCTTTAAATTTAGTTTTTTAAAATGTAAATAATTCTAAAAATATTAMGATGTAACATAATCATAACACAAAATTGATTTAAGTAACATAATTTTTTAGAAAAATTGATTCTCGTATATTTTTTGCATATAATTTTCTTATTACGAAAAAAAGGAAGTGTATTATATGGTTGATATCTTTAGCAGATTCCTTGAGGTAACGAATAATATTTTATGGTCATATATTCTTATTGCAATGCTAATCGGCTTCGGTCTTTACTTCTCTTTTAAATTAAAATTTGTCCAAATTACTCATTTCAGTGAGATGGTCAGCTTAATTAGTAAAGGGTTTAATCGAAAAGAAAAAAAGAAAGATAGCATCTCTCCATTCCAAGCATTTTGCTTAAGTGCAGCAGCACGTATCGGTATCGGGAACTTAGCCGGTGTAGCACTAGCAATTTCAATGGGTGGACCTGGCGCAATATTTTGGATGTGGTTTATCGCAATTATCGGAGCAGCTACTAGTTTCGTAGAATGTACGCTCGCTCAAATTTATAAAGTAAAAGATGGTAGCAGGTTCCGTGGTGGGCCGGCATATTACATGGAAAAAGGATTAAACAAACGCTGGATGGGTGTTTGGTTCTCACTTCTTATTACAGTTGCGTACGGATTAATTTTCAATTCAGTACAAGCGAATACAGTAACAATAGCGTTTGAAAATGCTTTTGGACTAGAGCGAACAATCGTAGGAGCTCTATTAGCCTTATTAGTTGCAGTCATTATTTTTGGTGGTATTAAGAGCATTTCACGTATTACAGAAATGATTGTTCCGCCAATGGCAATCGTTTATATCGGCGTGGCTATTTTTGTCGTTATTAACAACTTCAATATGTTACCAAGCATTTTCATGGAAATCTTTAACGGTGCATTCGGTTTAGACCAAGCCATCGCTGGTGGTATTGGAGCAGCAATCAAGTTCGGAATTCAGCGCGGTTTATTCGCGACAGAAGCAGGTATGGGTAGCTCTCCTAACGCAGCAGCAACATCAGATGTATCTCACCCTGTAAAACAAGGACTTGTTCAAGCATTAGGTGTTTTCGTAGATACATTCTTAGTATGTACATCAACAGCATTTATCGTATTATGTTCTGGACTTTACAAAGGATCAAATTTAGAAGGTATCGAATTAACACAAAACGCTTTAAGTTCACAAATCGGACCGTGGGCAAGCACTTTCTTAGCGATTATTATTTTCCTATTCGCTTTCAGTTCTCTACTAGGAAACTACTATTATGGTGAAACAAATATTGCATTCATTAAAGAAAGCAAAACATGGTTAATGATTTATCGTGTTGCAGTTGTCGGAATGGTATTCTTCGGATCAATCGCTGCTCTTAAAACAGTTTGGAGTTTAGCTGATTTATTCATGGGACTAATGGTATTCACAAACTTAATTGCCATCTCATTCCTTAGCAAATTTGCTTACGCTGCATTAGTAGACTATTTGAAGCAAAAGAAACAAGGAAAAGATCCAGTTTTCGTTGCAAGCTCTATCCCTGGTTTACAGAATACAGAGTGCTGGGATGGACAGGATGTAGAAGAAAAACAGAAGGCTGTGTAATGATTAAAAGCGGATTCGGCTCATTCAGAATCGCAGGACATTGGAGCTCTCGACCTTGAAGCGCTTTTTGCTTCGAGCGAGAGAGCGAAATGACCGGAGATTCTAGTCACCGGAGCTGGATATCATTAAAAGCACAAGCGGCTCATTTAGAACAAGAGCTATATATCAAACAAAATCCCTATTACCTCACCGTAATAGGGATTTTTATTTACAACAGTTCATAATTTGTTCAAATTAATTTCAGCAAAAGGGTTGTTTTATATCAATTACTAGATTATAATAATTATAAATTAGTAATTGATATAACATAACAACTCAAAAGGAGATTGATTATAATGAACAAACAAGTAATCGAGGTATTAAACAAACAAGTAGCAGACTGGAGCGTTTTATTCACAAAACTTCACAACTTCCATTGGTACGTAAAAGGGCCTCAATTCTTCACATTACACGAGAAATTCGAAGAACTTTACACAGAATCAGCTACTCACATCGATGAAATTGCAGAACGCATTTTAGCAATTGGCGGCAAACCAGTAGCAACAATGAAAGAATACTTAGAACTATCTTCTATTCAAGAAGCAGCATACGGAGAAACTGCAGAAGGGATGGTCGAAGCAATTATGAAAGACTACGAAATGATGCTAGTCGAACTGAAAAAAGGCATGGAAATCGCTCAAGACTCTGACGACGAAATGACATCTGACCTACTACTAGGCATCTACACACAACTAGAAAAACACACTTGGATGCTACGCGCGTTCTTGAATCAATAATAGACTTTAAAGCGGAGGTGACTTGCTCAGAACAAGAGGGCATTGGAGCGCCTTCCTGTGAGGCGCTTTTTGCCTCGAATGAAGGAGTGAAACAACCGACTGTTCTAGCCGCTGGAGCTGGATATCATTAAAAGCAGAAGCGGCTCGCTCAGAGTCGCTTTTTTCTGTAATGGTTGCACTTAACGGTACACGAAATTATATCAACGATTTTTCAAATATATCGATCATTACCCTTAATATATCAACGATTTTTTCATTATATCGATCATTACCCTCAATATATCAACGATTCGACAAGGGATATCAATTTACCGACAAATCACGACAGTATTAACACACAATTCGCCCCCACTTTTATCACTATATTACAATCCTTTTTATGTTAAAATATAGGAAACACCCTTTAGTATCATAGATCCAAAAGGCTTTTCCAAATTCATCATTTACTACTTAAATGACGGGAGTGGTTCAGTTGAAAGACTACTTAATTAGAGCGTTTTTTGCGTTAATAACAGTTGGGATTCTCTTACTTATAGCTAATATTTTCAATATACGTGTCGAGGTTAAGGACTATGCTTTCCTCGTTGTCGTAGCAATTGGTGGCGGCTGGGGGGGCTGGTACCTGTATAAAAAACAAAGCAATCAAAATGATAAAGGCATTCCAAAGTAATATGGAATGCCTCTTTTATTGCCTTCTGTAATAAATAATGAAATTCAGACCACTAATACAACCAATCGCAATAAACATACAAAACGATTGTGGATCTCCACCTAGATTATACTCATCAACGATAAATCCGGACATAAACAACGTTATCGCGGAAACACCGATACACAATACCGAGATAAACCAAAGCGAAAATTCATTAATCAACTCTTTCTTCTGTCTCAAAACAATTAGCATAACAAGAATAGATGCTGCTAAAATACTTTTAAAAACCGGACGTAAATATACGAACTCCTCCATCTATTTCTCCTTTCCCCAAAACATTACATCTAAACATTAACATATTTAACCAAATTAAAAACACATGCCATCTTAAATTAAAACGACATGTGTTTCCGTATTTGCTATGATAGTTGCTTCCACTTCGTTCCCAAAACAGGACGCTCATAATTTTGGATTGCATGAATTAGTTTATCTGCCGTCTCAGCTGAAACGATCAATTCTTTATTTGATGGATTCATAAATCCTTCTTCAGCTGAACGTTCAACCATTTGCAAAATTGGTCCGTAAAAACCTTTTATGTTTAATAAACCAACTGGCTTATTATGTATACCAATTTGTGACCAACATACAACTTCAAATAGTTCTTCAAACGTTCCGTATCCGCCTGGAAGCGCAATAAAAGCATCCGCAAGCTCTGCCATTTTCGCTTTACGTTCATGCATTGTCTCTACTTCAATTAATTCTGTTAATCCTGTATGTACAATTTCTCCTCGAAATAGACCGCGCGGCATAACCCCTGTCACACGTCCACCTAAACGAAGAACTTCGTTTGCTACTTCTCCCATTAATCCGACACATGAACCACCGTATACGAGCTCATAGTCGTTCTCAACAAACATTTTACCTAACTGAATTGCCTGCTCTTTGAATTCTGGTCTCTCCCCTAAATTAGAACCTGCAAACACACAAATCTTTCTCATACCTACACCCCGATACTATATATTGTTATGTTACAATGAACATTGTACAACATATTGAGGAGGTGAGGAAGAAATGGATATCGTTGCATTTCAAAGATGGGTTGAGGAATTTTACGAAAAACGAAGCTGGTCACAGTATAATGCCTTTATTCGCTTAAATTTCTTAAACGAGGAAGTTGGGGAAGTTTCACGAGTCGTTCGTGCTATTGAAATCGGCCGCGATCGCCCTGATGAAGATGCGAAAACAGAAGAAGAGCTAAAACAAGAACTAAAAGAAGAACTTGGCGATGTACTATCTAACCTTATTATTCTTTCGCAAAAATATGATTTAGACTTACAAGACATTATGGACGCACACGTCACAAAGCTTTCGAAAAGGTTCGAAGTATCTAAATGAGAACATTATCAATTATGGTATAATATTCTTGTCACAATACTAAGGGGGATTTTATGTTATCAAAAAAATTGCACGACGCATTAAATGAACAAATGAACTTTGAATTTTACTCTGCCCATGCTTATATGGCAATGGCTGCTTACTGTACAGCTGAGAGCTATGATGGATTCGCTAACTTTTTCCTTGTACAAGCTGAAGAAGAACGTTTCCACGCAATGAAGCTTTACAACTATATTAATGACCGCGGAGAGCGCGCTATTATTACTGGATTTGATAATCCGAATAACGAATACGAATCTGTATTAAACGCTTTTGAAGTCGCACTTGAGCACGAGCGTGAAGTAACGAAACGTATTTACAACTTATCTGATATCGCTTGGGATGAGCGTGAACATGCAACAATTACATTCTTAAAATGGTTCGTTGACGAACAAGTAGAAGAAGAAGCTTCATTTGATAGCATCATCCAAAAACTAAAACGTATTACAAGTGATTCAAACGCACTATTTATGCTAGATGCTGAATTAGAGAAACGTACATTTACACCTCCAGCTGAGTAATATTTCAATCACCTTAATACATGTATTAAGGTGATTTTTTATTTGCTCTCTATCTTAAAATCACCTTAAATTTCCTCATATTTGACATAGCGCCAGCTATAAAATGGTATTATTTTCAATATAAAAACAATATACGAGGAGAGAAAAAATGAATCAACGTGTAGAAGCTGTCGATGCAATTCGTGGTTTCGCTTTGTTTGGCATTTTACTAGTCAATATGACATTAATTCAATTTGGGTTCTTCACCAGTGAAAAACCCACTTATCTATTCGGCAATCTTGATAAAGGCGCTAATTGGTTTATTCAATTTTTCGGCACACACAATTTTATATCCCTATTTTCTTTTCTATTTGGGCTTAGCATTATTTTGTTACAAAAAAGTATTATCGCAAAAGGAAAAAAATTCTTCCCTACATACATAAGACGTATTATCATTCTTTTACTACTTGGCTACATTCACGGCACTTTTGTTTGGGAGGGAGATATTTTATTTGCATACGGAGTTATCGGGATTTTCTTAATGATGTTCATCAATCGAAAACCGAAAACTTTGCTCATTTGGGCGATTATTCTACTCGCACTTATTACACTTATGTCCTATCAAACTGATCCATCTACAAATATAAATGATTTCGCACCTTATACTGAAAAAGAACATAAAGTCCATCAAACCGGAGGCTATATGGATCACGTCAACTTTAGATTGACTGAAAATCCTTTTGATTACATAGGAATTAACGGTGTATCTGGATTAGTTTTCATATCAATTTTCGCAATAATTTTTATGTCTCCACTTTTCTTTCTTGGAATGTATGTAGGTAAAAAAGGCTGGCTATTTGAGATCAATAAACATATACCTGCTGTCAAAAAAATATGGTTTGTCACCGGTCCCTTCTCTTTTACAATTAAAATCTTAGCTATGTTCGTAAAGCATCCGATTTTAATTATGTTACAAGATGGCCTTACACCAGTAACTATGACCTTCTTTTACGGAAGTACGATTATTTTATTATTCCATTACAAAAAAGCATCTCGTCTACTAACATACATGGCGAACATGGGAAAAATGTCCGTTAGTAATTACTTAGCACAATCTATTATTGCAACAACTATTTTTTACGCATATGGATTTGGCCTATACGGTAAAATCGGTTATTTCTTCGGTATTCTTTTAACCATCGGAATTTATACGATTCAATTATTCGTTAGCACCTATTGGCTCCAGAAATACCGGATGGGTCCAGTGGAATATGTGTGGAGACTGGGAACTTATTTAGAGAAACCACGTTTTAAAAGAGATTTGGATAAAGCAAGTTAAACAAAAAAGCAATGAGCTTACGCTCATTGCTTTTCTTAATTTATTAAAGCATAACCCCAACGATAATCGCTGATAATATACTTACTAACGTTGCACCGTATACAAGTTTTAAACCGAATGATGATACAACGTTTGCTTGTTTGCCATCGATACTCTTCGTTGCACCTGCGATAATTCCGATAGATGAGAAGTTCGCAAATGATACAAGGAAGATAGATAAAATACCTACTGTACGAGCTGATAAATCGCCAGCTACTTTTCCAAGGTCAAGCATTGCAACGAATTCGTTCGTCACTAATTTTGTTGCCATAATTTGTCCTGCTTGTAGCATCTCTGATGTTGGAATACCCATTACGAATGCTAATGGTGAGAAAATGTATCCTAAAATGCTTTGGAATGTGATTCCGAAAATTGAATCGAATACACCGTTAATTGCTGTAATTAATGCTACGAAACCGATTAACATCGCCGCTACTGTTACAGCGATAGAGAAACCAAGCATAATATATTCGCCTAACATTTCAAAGAATGTTTGTTTCTTGTCTTCTTGTAATTCTAAAATATCGTCTTCTTCTTTTACTTCATATGGATTAATGATATGAACGATAATGAATCCACTGAATAAGTTTAATACAAGTGCTGTTACTACATATTTTGGATCAATCATTTTCATATAAGAACCGACGATTGACATCGATACTGTAGACATTGAAGATGCACAAAGTGTGTATAAACGATTTTTCGGTAATTTGCTTAGTTGATCTTTTACTGTAATGAATACTTCCCCTTGACCAACGATTGCAGCTGCTACCGCATTATATGATTCTAGTTTTCCTAAACCGTTAACTTTACTTAATAGGAAACCGACTGCACGAATGATAATCGGTAAAACTTTAATATGTTGCAGGATCCCGATTAATACTGCTAAGAAAATAATCGGTAATAATACTGTTAAGAAGAATGGTGCTTGTCCATCGTTTGCTAGACCACCAAATACGAAGTTAACCCCAGCTTCCGCAAATTTTAAAATAGAACCAAATCCATCTGCGATCCCTTTTACTAATACAAATCCAACCTTTGTATTTAGTAAGAAATACGCAAGTACCAATTGAATGACAAGCATAAGTGCAATTGGTTTATATTTAATTTTCTTACGATCTGAACTGATAAGGAAACCTAGTACAAACACTACAAGTAAACCGACTAGAAACATTACTATTTTCATATGTGAATCCCCCACTTCTCCCACGAGTTATTGGTCGTATAACGTATAACGAATGACGTCTGACCATTGTTGTTAAAAAAATTTAAAACCCCTAAAAACTATTCAACTGTCATCTAAAATCAGTAAGCGTTTACATAAATTGCAATTTATAAAAGGTAGCTTCTTCTCTCCTACCATACTTGAAAGTCTGAAATTGATACCACCTACAAATCAAATTGTAAGCGTTATCTAGGTGAAATGCAATATAAATTTTAAAAGATTTTTATATGTTAATATATTCCTAATTAATTGGTTTTTTCATGCAAATTTACCATAAAAAAATAGCCCTAGCTATGAGCTAGAGCCATCCTTTTTTTACCCCGCTTTAACGGGCAGTAAGACCCCCATCTCAACATTCAGCGAAAACAAAGAAGTTAGATGGGTGATTAACTGCCCATAAAAGCCCGATTGGTGAGGGCTGATAATCAGCGGGGGATAAAGCTCCCCCCACTAATTAAAGTTTCACTTTATAACATAACACCAACGATAATCGCTGATAAAATACTTACTAATGTCGCACCGTACACAAGGCGTAGGCCGAATGATGATACAACATTTGATTGATTTTCATCGATACCTTTCGTTGCACCTGCGATAATTCCGATAGATGAGAAGTTCGCAAATGATACAAGGAATACAGAAAGAATACCAACTGTACGAGCCGATAAATCACCAGCTACTTTTCCAAGATCAAGCATCGCAACAAACTCGTTTGATACTAATTTTGTTGCCATAATTTGTCCCGCTGTTACCATTTCTGCTTGCGGGATGCCCATTACGAATGCTAATGGTGAGAAAATATATCCTAAAATAGCTTGGAATGTAATACCGAACATTGAATCAAACAAGCTATTGATTGCTGTAATTAATGCTACGAAACCAAGTAACATTGCCGCTACTGTGATCGCGATTGTGAAACCAAGCATAATATATTCGCTTAGCATTTCAAAGAATGATTGTTTCTTCTTATTTTCTAATTTCAGTGTATCTTCTTCTTCTGTAATATCGTACGGGTTAATAATATGAATGATAATGAAACCACTAAATAAATTTAATACAAGTGCTGTTACTACATATTTTGGTTCAATCATTTTCATATAAGAACCAACAATTGACATCGATACTGTCGACATAGAAGATGCACATAATGTATATAAACGATGTTTTGGGATTTTACTTAATTGATCTTTTACTGTAATAAATACTTCTGCTTGTCCAACAATGGCAGCTGCTACTGCGTTATATGATTCTAGTTTTCCTAGACCATTTACTTTACTTAACAACGTACCAATAGCACGAATAAATATTGGTAAAATTTTAAAGTGTTGCAGAATTCCGATTAAAACCGCAAAGAATACGATTGGTAATAGCGCTGTTAAGAAGAATGAAACCTCTCCTTTATTAACAAGACCACCAAATACGAAAACGATTCCAGCTTCCGCATATCCAAGAAGTGCGCCAAATCCATCTGAAATTCCTTTTACTAAAATATAACCAACTTGCGTATTTAATAAGAAATAAGATAATACTAGCTGAATAATAAGCATAATTGCGATTGGTTTATACTTAATCTTCTTTCGATCGGCACTTATAAGAAAACCGAGTACAAATACAACGAGTAATCCTACAAGGAACATAACAAACTTCATTAATAAAATCCTCCATTTAACTCTTCATTAACGTTGAACGTCTGACCATTCGAAACAAGAAATAATCCGAACTTTCCATTTCTCCTCCAAAACCTTCAATCGGATAGGAAAGATCATAAAACCTCTTATTTCAAAGGCATTTTCCATTCTAACATAAATCATAATTCATATCCGCATTTTTCTTAAAAAAAATACGTTTTATTATGAAACATTCATGAATGTTCGTCTTTTTCATTATAAAGCGAAACTTTAATGAACGGGAGTTTCACTTCACACAAATAGCTGAACCAACAAAAAATGAGCATCAAGTTTCACTTGATGCTCACCTCATTATACTGCTTTTTCTTTATCAGCTACCTCTGTCTTATCCCAACACTCTGTATTGTTCAAACCTGGAATAGACTCCGCATAAAAGACTGGATCTTTCCCTTGTTTCTTTTGCTTAATATAATCTGATAACGCTGCGAAAGCGTACTTAGAAAGGAATACAATTGCTACTAAGTTAATAACAGCCATAATTCCCATAAATAAATCTGCTAAATCCCAAACGATTTGAATTGTCGCCACGGACCCTAGCATAACCATACCAAGTACAGCAATGCGGTATGCATTTAATAGCACTTTACTTCCATTTAAGAACTCAATATTCGTTTCACCATAGTAGTAGTTACCTACTAATGAACTGAATGCAAACAAGAAGATTGCAACTGCTACAAATATAGAAGCCCATGGACCGATATGTTGACTTAACGCCTGCTGCGTTAATTGAATTCCATTTAAATCAGCTGCATTATGCACATCTGATAAAAGAATAATAAATGCTGTACAACTACAAATTAATAATGTATCTGTAAATACCCCTAAAGTTTGAATGAAACCTTGTTTAACTGGGTGCGTTACGTTTGCAGTCGCTGCTGCGTTCGGCGCACTACCCATACCTGCTTCATTTGAGAATAATCCACGTTTTACCCCTAATAAAATCGCAGCTCCTAATCCTCCACCTACTACTTCTTTAATTCCGAAAGCATGTAAGAAAATTTCTTTAAATACATATGGAATTGCCGTAATGTTTGTTACAACAACGAATAATGCCACTGCTACATAAATAATTGCCATTACTGGAACAATCATTTCAACCGCGCGAGCAATTCGTTTTACTCCGCCGAAAATAATAACTGCAAGTAAACCAGCCATAACAAGACCTACTAATCTACTATCTGTTTTGAACGCCCCATCAAAGGCAGCCGCTACAGTATTAGACTGTACAGCGTTAAAAATCAATCCGAAACTTACTGTTATTAGAACAGAGAACACAACACCTAACCAGCGTTTCTTTAAACCCTTTTCCATATAATACGCTGGGCCCCCACGGAATGCATTCCCATCTTTTACTTTATAAATTTGCGCTAATGTGCTCTCTACAAATGCAGAAGCACCCCCAATTACCGCGATTAACCACATCCAAAATACTGCTCCTGGACCACCTGCTGAGATTGCAATAGCTACACCAGCTAAGTTACCAGTACCTACACGAGAAGCTGTACTCATACAAAACGCTTGAAATGATGATACGCCGCTCTTCTCTTTTTGCGCTTTTCTCGTTTTCGAGCTTGCTCCATCCCCAAGCAAACGAATCATTTCACCGAAGTAACGAACTTGGACAAATTTCACACGAAATGAAAAATAGAGCCCTAACCCAATTAACATCGCAATAATGACATATGACCAAAGGATATTATTTACATCCCCAATTACCCTAGCTAAAAAATCCATATTTGCATTGCCCCCTCTTCCTAACAATAAGAAAATTATATTCTAAAAACTTTAAGTAATCAAGAACTTTATGTAAGGTTTTATAACATGAATATGTTAATAAAATTAACATACGTGTTTTTTTTACATAAAAATATAGCCATTACATACATTTATCCAATACTCAATCACTTATCCTCTTCGACCAGTCATACTTTTAATACAGCACGTTCCCCACAAATAACGAGAGAGAAATAAACAAAAAAAATTATATTAATAATTACCTCTCACCCTTTTCATCATTTCCTACAACAAAAAAGGCGAGCATCGAATTCACCTCGATGCTCGCCTTTTCATTTACACTGCTTTTTCTTTATCTGTTACCGCTGACTTATCCCAACACTCTGTATTCGTTAAACCAGGAATAGAATCTGCACTGAAGACTGGATCTTTTCCTTGTTTCTTTTGCCTTACATAGTCTGCCAATGCAGCATACGCAAATCGGCCGAGAAGTGTAATCGCAATTAAGTTCGTGATTACCATTAGCCCCATAAATAAGTCCGCCATATTCCATACAACTTGAAGCGTCGCAACAGAACCGAATAATACCATTCCAACTACCGCAATACGATAAATTGTTAACCACGTTTTGCTTTGCTTAATGAATTCAATATTTGTTTCACCATAATAGTAGTTTCCTAGAAGTGAACTAAATGCAAATAAGAAAATAATAATCGCTAAGAAACTGCTCGCCCATGGGCCAATTTGTGAACTTAATGCATTTTGTGTTAATTCAATACCTTCTAAATTCGTTGCTTTATATGCACCAGAACATAGTACGATAAATGCTGTTGATGTACATACTAGGAATGTATCTACTAATACTCCAATCGTTTGAATAAAACCTTGTTTCGCTGGATGCGTTACATCAGCTGTTGCTGCCGCATTCGGCGCACTACCCATACCTGCTTCGTTCGCAAATAATCCGCGCTGAATACCATATTTCATCGCAGCACCGATACCGCCACCTACAGCTGAATCTAAACCAAATGCACCTTTAAAGATTTCCGTAAACACATCTGGTATTAAATAGAAGTTTTTAATGACAACAAAAATAGCTACGGCAATATAAATAAGCGCCATTGGCGGAACAATCATTTCCGACATACGTGCAATACTTTTTACACCACCAAAAATAATAACCGCAACTAATGCAGCTAATACAATACCAACAATATAACGCTCTAAGCCAAATGCATTTTCAAATGCTAATGTTACTGTATTTGCTTGTACTGAGTTGAAAATTAAACCGTAACTAATTGTAATCAGAATAGAGAACCAAATCCCCATCCAACGTTTATTTAAACCTTTTTCCATATAATAAGCAGGACCACCACGGAAGCCACTGCCATCTTTTATTTTATAAATTTGCGCAAGCGTACTTTCTACGAAACTTGAAGAAGCACCGATAATCGCAATAACCCACATCCAAAATACAGCTCCAGGCCCTCCCATAGAAATAGCTAACGCTACACCAGCTAAGTTCCCGATACCAATACGAGCTGCAGAACTCATACAAAATGCTTGGAACGATGATACACTGCCCTTTTTACGTGTCTTGCCAGTTAGTCCATCACTCATTAAACGAATCATTTCTCCTAAATGAGTAAGCTGTACGAATTTCAATTTAATAGAAAAATAAAGCCCTAAACCAATTAACATTGCAATAAGAATATATGACCAAAGAATCGTATTCGTTGATGAAACGAATTGTTCCAAAATATTCATACAATTAACCCCTCCTTTTCTCCATAAAACGAATTATATTTAAAAAACATTCAAAAATCAACATTTTTCGACAATTTGCAATTTCCAAATATTAGCCAAGCGCGAAGTAACAATATCTTTATGACTCTCCTCCCTCTAACTGTGCATACTAAAACAAAAAATAAATCTACAAACTACCCCATTGACAAAAACACCTACCTGTAACTATAATGATTACAACATGTTGTAACAAACCTAATTACAATACATTCATTCACTTTCAGATATACAATTTAACAAAACACTTTGGAGGGATTTATTATGAAAATCGGAATTATCGGAGCAACTGGTAAAGCAGGAAGTCGTATTTTAAAAGAAGCATTAGATCGTGGACATGAAGTAACTGCAATCGTAAGAAACGCTGCAAAAATTACAGAAGAAAACGTAAAAGTTTTAGAAAAAGACGTATTTTCTCTTACATCTAACGACCTACAAGCATTCGACGTAGTTGTAAATGCATTTGGTGCTCCAGCAGGGCAAGAACACCTTCACGTAGATGCAGGAAACGTACTTATTGAAGCTGTGAAAGGTGCACCAAATACAAAATTACTTGTAGTTGGCGGAGCAGGAAGCTTATTTGTAGACGAAGAAAAAACAACACGTGTATTTGATACACCAGGTTTCCCAGGCGAATACCTTGCAACAGCTCAAAACCAAGGTAAAAACTTAGAAATCTTGCAACAAACAAATGATATCACTTGGACATTCATCAGCCCTTCTGCACTATTCGCATTAGGAAAACGCACTGGTTCTTACAAAGCTGGCAAAGACAATCTTCTTGTTAACTCAAAAGGTGATAGCTACGTAAGTTACGAGGACTTCGCAGTTGCAGCACTTGATGAAATCGAAAATCCAAAACATGTAAACGAACGCTTCACAGTTGTTTCTGAAGCTGAATAATAAAAAAGCTCGTAAAACATAATGTTTTACGAGCTTTTTCTTATTATCGTACTTGCTCTAAGCCATTTTGAGTAATCTTGAAGGAAATCTCTTTAAATTTTTTCGCATCCCCTTTTCCAATTAACTCACCAGTTTTATACCAACTTAAACGATCAGATTCTGCATGATACACTTTTACTACATCACCATACTCGAACATCATACCATTTACTTGCTTCGCAAAATTCTTTGAAGTTTCTTGTCCTTCTGCTGTTACATGTTTTTTCTCCGTTCCATTTTGATCATATAGGGTAATTCCCATATATAATTCATTGTTAAAGTAACTATGAATTTGTTCATTTGTAGACGTTACATGTAGTTTCTTATCATCATGATTTAACGTTACAATAGAACGAATATCATCACCCAGCCCTTGGTATACAAGACTATCTCCATATGTTACTTCTACTGGTACTTCCGTTACTTTCTTATTTCCAAAACGGTCTTTCGTTTCTACTTTTACTGTTTGTTTACCGATTTTTGTTGTATTTGGTTTTTCTACAAATCCAATTACTTCTCTATCTTTCACTTGAACAAAGTTTTTTGCATCTAATTTATCAGCGTTTGTTGCGATTACTACTTTTTGCGGTATAGCTGTTACTTCTTGTTGTGCTTCCATTCTCTCAAAACCTTGCTCTGTCACTTTAAAGAGCACTTCATGAACACCATACTGCGCATTCATTAGTTCATTCTTTTTATACACTTTAAATCTATCAAACTCTCTTTGATATACCTTTATTACATCACCGTATTCAAAAGTCATTCCATTAAATTGTTCTGCAAATACTTTCGTATTCTCCGATGCTTTTACTGATAAATCTTTCTTCTCTTTTCCATCCTTATCATACACAGTCATTCCCATATACTTCTCATCTGCAAATGAAGTATGCATTGGACCTTCTGAATCTGTTGTACTGAATTTCTTTTCTTCATGATTTAATGTAACAATCGATTTAATATTCGTTTCGTCGTGCCATGTACCGAAGAACATAATGCTATCTCCGTAAATCACTTCTACTGGCACTTCTGTTATTTGCTTATTACCAAAGCGATCTTTCGTTTCTACTTTTACTGTTTGTTTTCCAACTTTTGCTGTAGTTGGTTTTTCTACAAATCCTACTACTTCTCCGTCTTTCACCTGAACAAAATTTTTCGCTTCTAATTTTTCAACATCTGTTCCGATTACTACTTGTTGAGGTTTCGCTGTGACTTCTTGCAACATGTCCATTCTCTCAAAACCTTTTTCTGTCACTTTGAAGAATAGTTCTTTTGTTCCTTTTTTCTCACCTTGACCAGTAAGTGTATTATTTTGATACCATTTCAAACGATCCGGTTCTGCGTGGAATACTTTCACTACATCTCCATACTCGAACTGTATACCATTCACTTGCTTCGCAAAGTTCTCTGATGTTTCTTGTCCCTCTGCTGTTACATGTTTTTTCTCTTTTCCTTCTCCATCGTATAACGCGATCCCCATGTATAGCTCTTTATTAAAATACTCATGAATTTCGCTATCCATATCAGTTGCATGGAATCTCTTCTCTTCGTGCTTTAAAGTTACAATTGAAGCAATATCATCGCCATTTCCTGCATATGCAATGCTATCTCCATAAACCACTTCTAATGAAACTTCCGTCACTTTCTTATTACCAAAGCGATCTTTCGTTTCTACTTTTACTGTTTGTTTGCCGATTTTCGTTGTATTTGGTTTCTCCGCAAATCCAACTACTTCTCCGTCTTTCACTTCAACAAAAGCTTTTGGATCTAACTTTTCAACATCTGTTCCGATTACTACTTGTTGAGGTTTCGCTGTGACTTCTTGCAATGATTTTAATCTCTCAAATCCATTTTCAGTAATTTCGAAGAATAATTCTTTTATTTCTTTATTTTTTCCTTCTCCCACATATAAACCTTTTTGATACCAATGTAAACGTGAAGACTCTGCATGGTATACTTTCACCACATCTCCATATTCAAATGCTAACCCATTTGCTTCCTTGGCAAAAGCTTCTGTATTCTCCAAGCCTTTTACCTCTATATTTTTCTTCTCTTTTCCCTCTTTATTGTACAAGGTGAATTCAAAATACTTCTCATCTCCAAAGTAATCATGAATCAAATTATCCGTATCTGTCGCACTCATTTTTTTCGTATCATGATGTAACGTTATAATCGATTTCATATCGTCACTACCATAACTTAATCCATATACAAATAGGCTATCTCCATAAGTTACTTCTACTGGCACTTCCGTCACTTTCTTATTTCCGAAACGATCTTTCGTTTCTACTTTTACTTTTTGTTCACCGATTTTCATTGTATTCGGTTTTTCTACAAATCCAATTACTTCTCCACCTTTTACTTGAACAAAGTTTTTCGCTTCTAATTTTTCAGCGTCTGCCCCGATTAATACTTTTTGCGGTACTGCTTCTACTTCCTGTATACCGTCTATTAGTTCATATCCTTGTGGAGTAATCTTAAAGAACTTTTCTTTTTTATTCTTAGCTCCACCTTGATCTACAAGTTTATTACTTTGATACCAATCGAAACGACTTGGTTCTGCATGATATACTTTCATAATATCGCCATATTGAAGTTCAACACCTTCAAGTTGCAAAGCAACTTTTTTAGAATTTTCTTGCCCTTCTATAGAAATATTTTTCTTTTCATTTCCATCCTTATCATATAAGGTAATCCCTACATACTTTTCATTTTTAAAGCGCTCATGAAACTCATTACCAACGAAAGAAACGTTGATTTTCTTTTCATCATGAAGGAGCGTTATAACAGAATTTACCTCATCACCGTAACCTTTAAATACCATAGTATCTCCATAAAGACTGTTAACTGGAACAGAAATGAAATTTCTCTGTCCTTTCTCATCCTCAATTTCTACTAATACCGCTCTTTTTCCAACCTCTAAATACGGCCACATAATTCTACCTGTTACTTTTACATTTTCACCTAAATTTTGAACAAGACTATTTGCTAGATTTTCATTAAAATTCGCACCAACGATGAGATCTTGTACCACAGTAGACGCTTCACCATAAGGAAGCCCGCCGTATGGTTTCACTTGTTTTTCACGAATAATATTACTATCTGTTGCTTTCCATATTTCTTTTTCTAATTTAGGTAAATTTAAATTTTCGATTTTCCCTCTAACCTCATCATTTGGACCTAATCCCCATTTCTCAAAAAACGGCACTAAGTTTTGTTTAGCCGCTTTCGATGCCATATAAATAAACATTTGCTTTTTATCTTCATCTGAAGCAGGCATTTCAGATTCTGGTAATAAGCGATACATTTGATGTAAATTAGGGTAAAAATGCTCTCCATAAGCTAAATCAAGTTGCCAAAACATTACTAGTTTCTCGAATTCTTCCATCTTTTTTTGAGCATCAGGATTATCTAAGTAAGCAAAAGCTTTTTTATAATGACCATCTTCTTCTAGACTTGATTTATTGCCTAACATTCTTTGAACCGATAATGAATATATATTTACTGTTACTTCTCCTACACCTGACCAAAACCAAGGAGCTTGCTGATGTAAATGCCCTACTTCATGCCACGGTCCCCAGCCATCTCCTTGTAATCTCTTTATATTTAAAACCCTATCCATAGTCTCTGGAACATACCCTGTATGATAATGAGTAGCAAACATCCAATCATCTTTATCTGGTTTTCTCTTTTCAACAAATTGGATATAGTGGTTTGGAGCTTTTGACACCCCTATACCATCTTCAGATAATCCTGCTACAGAATTTTCAAAGCGAATAATCTTATCATGTAGCCTCATTAATTCTACTGGATCCGTCTCTCCCATATAGTTTGCCACTGCTTCAGGACTTGCAGTAATTAAACTTCTCTCACCCTTCAATTCAACTGCATAAGGATTTTTATACTTTTTTAACATTGCATCCCAATCTTTTTTTGTGTGTTTCCCTAATACAAATAATGGAAAATGACTTCCTCCATGAATAACTGAAGCTGTTACTTCGCCATCATTATTCATGTTATAAAAATATAGTATTCCACCTCTTGAAGATGAAATATTATTTTCACCAGGTTTTAACTCAAATTCTTCAAACCCTTTTTCATCATATGACTTCGTTCCTATGAACGCTTTAATAGATTGCGTTCCTTTTATTTCAATTTTAATTTCTTCATTTGGACCAGCATAAATTCCAGTTGGTTCATTTGTTGAAAGTACATAACGTACTTTTAAGCGTTTTTGCTCTTCTTCAACACTACCTTTCCCAGGCAAATGAAACGTTCTCTGCTCCAAACGATTCTCTTTACTCTCTTCCAACTGCCCGCCCTTATTCTTTTCCAAAGGCGCCGCATATCCTTTCGATGCTTCGAAAGCTACTGGTGATAATAATGTAGATATACAAATACCAGCTACTAATACCCTACTCTTTTTCTGCTTTGACATAATCTGTGTCCCCTGTCCTTTTTTTAGACAAACCATCCTATATATTCATTTAATAAGAAATCCTATTATTTTTATAAAAACATTCATTGAATAGACTAACACCTCTCGCACCTATATCAATTACTACCGCATTTCTCTAAATGTATTCGCTTTCTTATATTGTAAATTTTTTATGTATTACGCCCTCCTCACTTCGCTCTACTTGTGATGAGTTCTCTTCTTACATAAAAGGAAAATAGTAAAAGATATATTTTAGTCTCGTCATCTATACATCTAAAAATAAAACCTTACATTTTCTTCATATATGACCATCTATAGGTAGTTTTTCCAACTGAATTTTACACGCTTTTACCTGTATTTAATAGCCTCCCCCCAAGAATAATATTACAATTTTGTGAATTTAATCTATTAATCGTAACGTTAGGATTTAGTTATATTTATATTATTTTAAAATATAATTTACTCTGTAAAAACACTATTTTATCTATTTTATTATTTTCTTAATATAACTTTAATCCTTGCGTACAAAAAGCATTGGCATAGGCCAATGCTTTTATTTACCTTTTATATTGATTCGGTTTATGCGGTTCATTTGGAGTATATGGCTTATTTGGTTTATTTGGAGCCTCAGCCTTTTTCCAACTTACCGCTAACTCAGGGCTCGTTTTCTCTTCACTACGCTCAAGTAATACTACTGCATTTTGAATAGTCGGTGTACCTTTATGCGCAATCCCTTGTAATTTCGTTAAATTTCCTGATACTTTAAAGCTAAATCCACCAGCTGGTGTTTGTTTCGGAATTAAAATGCGGAACTTCTCTCCTACATTAAATTCTGTTTTTGTTTCGCCTTTTTCATTTGCAAACTTCACGCCCGCTGGTGCACCTGTTGCTTGCACTTTATACGTTCCGCTTTTTGCATTTGTTTCTACTGTATATAAACCTGTTTCAAAGAAATCATTTTTTAATACTGCTTCTTGTTCTTCTGTAGGAGTTACACTCATCGTAATTTCTTGTAACTCTTCACTAGCGTTTGCTTTTGCAACGATGTCTTTCGTTACTTTCTCTACATTTTTATTGCGGAAATCTAAATCATTAACATCAATTTGTTTTAACGCATTCCACACTGCCAGTTGCGTTGCGTAATGCGCCTCTCTCCAATCAGATACCCCTAATTCTTGTGGGCTCTTTTGTGGATATCCATTCAACAGTACACGGTACACGTTAATATCTACTTTCCCCATTTCTGGTAAGTCTTGACCGCTCGGAGATTTTAAGTCTACATTTAAGCAAAATGCAATTTTTCCATCTGCCGTTTTAATAAGTTCTGTTCGGATTGGTTTCTTCTTTGACCTACTATAACTCCAATCCATTTCATACTTTGTATGGTCCATAACCTCTGCGAATGCTTTTTGAAGTGGGAATAATACAAATAAGACACTTAAAAACATAGCTAAAAGTTTGAACGATTGCTTTATATTCATATTTACAGCCCCTTAATAACAAACTTAATACTAAGTAGTATTTAATTAGAAAATATTTTTATGCACAAAAAAAGAGTGCATAAAAGCACTCTTTTTTCTTTCTTACTTTAATCTTAGAAATCGAAGTTATCAGGATCTGGACCAACGCGGTGATTTTCGTTTAACGCATCGATTGTTTCCATGTCTTCTTTTGTTAATTCAAAGTTAAATACATCCGCGTTTGCAATAATGCGGTGTTCTTTCGTTGATTTTGGAATTGTGATTATTCCGTTTTGAAGATCCCAACGTAAAATCACTTGTGCTGTTGTTTTACCGTGTTTCTCAGCAATTGCTTGTAATGTTTCGTTATCTAATAATTGACCTTGCATAAGTGGTGACCATGCTTCCATTTGAATACCTTGTTCTTTACAGAAAGCTTGTAATTCTTTTTGTGTTAAACGAGGGTGGTATTCTACTTGGTTAATCATTGGCTTAATTTCTGCATCTTTCATTACATCTTGTAAGTGGTGAATTTGGAAGTTACTTACGCCAATTGCACGTACGCGATCTTCTTTATAAAGTGTTTCTAGCGCTCTCCACGTATCTTTATATTTTCCTTCTACAGGCCAGTGAACAAGATATAGGTCTAAATAATCTAGTTCTAATTTCTTTAAGCTCTCTTCGTATGCAGCAATTGTTTCTTCGTATCCTTGATCTGCGTTCCATACTTTTGAAGTGATAAATAATTCTTCTCTTGAAATACCAGTCGCTTCAATACCGGCACGGATTCCTTCACCTACAGCTTTTTCATTTCCGTAAATTGCAGCTGTATCGATGCTACGGTATCCTGCTTTAATCGCTGATTTTACAGCTTCTACAAGTTCTGGTCCTTCTTCTACTTTAAATACACCTAAACCGAACCAAGGCATTTCTACACCATTATTTAATACTGTTTTACTTTGTAAGTTTTTCATTTTATTTTCTCTCCTTTTATTTTACTTGATCTCTTTTTTCTAATGTCATGCTCCACGCTGTTAAAATCACAGCACCTACTACCATAATTCCGCCTACCCAAGCCGTATGAATTAATCCTAACGAGTTCGTTACAATACCGCCCAAGTAAGCACCAAGAGCAATTCCTGCGTTAAATGCTGCAATGTTAATCGCTGATGCTACATCAACAGCGCTAGGTACAAACCTCTCAGCCAAGATAACGACATACACTTGTAGCCCTGGGACATTCATAAACGCAAATAGTCCCATAAAAATAATTGTAATGAATCCAGCAACTTTAAATGGCGCTGTAAATGTTAAAACAAATAATACAATCGCTTGAATAAAGAACATGTAAAATAACGCTCGAATCGGATTATAATTTGATAATTTTCCGCCGACCATATTCCCAATCGCAATTGCAATTCCGTATACTAACAAAATAATTGTAACGGTACTTGCTTTAAATCCTGTTACTTCTTGTAATAACGGAGATAAATACGTAAATGTTACGAATGTTCCCCCGTATCCTAATGCAGTAATGATAAATACAAGTAATAGTCTTCCGTTCGTAATCAACTTAAATTGATCGTGAAATGATACAGACGTACCCTTTTTTAAGTTAGAAGGAATTAGCATACTGTTGGCGATTAAAGCAACGACTCCAATTGCCACAATAACCATAAACGATGCTCTCCAGCCAAATTGTTGACCGATAAATGTTCCAATTGGTACACCTGTAATAGTCGCAACAGTTAAACCAGTAAACATAAATGCTATTGCACTTGCACGTTTATTCTCAGGTACAAGCGCAGCCGCAATTGTAGATCCAATTGACATAAAAACCCCATGCGCAAACGCAGATACAACCCTCGCGATAAGTAGCACAGTAAAACTTGTTGCTACTGCCGCAATACCATTGCCAATAATGAAAATAATCATAATCCACATTAACAACGTCTTTCGCGACATACTAGCTGTTAATGACGTCAATACTGGAGCACCAAACGCTACTCCTAATGCATATAAAGAAACGATTAAACCAGCTGTTGTAACCGAAACATTTAAATCTTTCGAAATAGATGGTAGTAAACCGACACTAATAAACTCGGTCGTACCAATCCCAAATGCACTAATTGCTAGTGCTAATAAAGCAAACATACTTCTTCGATTCGTCTGAACTTCTGAAGATGGTACTGTATATGAACTCAATTGAATTCCTCCTTATTACAAGAAATCCAATCATAATAGTGTGATAAAAAGGCCCTTTTATCTTCTAAAAAATATATTTTATACTTACAAATGCTATTATGAATGGTTTCATTTCTTTTTTGAAGAACGCACTTTAAAGTACGATAGGCACTAAAAAGTAACATAGTCACTTTTTGGTACCGTACTACTCACTTGCTTCTCACATGTGCTATTATGAAACATATTTAACATGATAAAAAGTACGTACTTTAAAGTGCTATAGGTACTAAAAAGTAACATTTGTATTATTAAGCTTACTTTACTCATAAAAGGAGGGTTTCATATGAAGAAATACAATATTCCTGTAGAGGCGACTTTAGAGGTTATCGGTGGAAAATGGAAGGTTGTTATCCTTTGTCATCTAACGAAAGGCACAAAAAGAACGAGTGAACTAAAACGTTTAATGCCTGGTATTACACAAAAAATGTTAACTCAGCAATTACGCGAATTAGAGGACGACGGGGTCATTCAAAGAAAAGTCTACAACCAAGTCCCGCCAAAAGTAGAATACTCCCTTACTGATTACGGTTGGTCTTTAGAATCAATTCTTGACTCTCTTTGTACTTGGGGCGAATGTCATCTTGAAAAAGAAGGTAATACATCGATGCTAATTGCAGAAGGTGAATAATAGGAAAAAAGGAAAAAACGAACATGAATTTGTTCGTTTTTTCCTTTTTTCCTATATATATATGTACATTTCTAACTAAAACAAAATATTTTATACGCTTTCATACCTTGTCAGCACTAGGTTATACACTCAATATCAAATAATTAGGAATCATTTTTATGTTAACATAGGTGCATATAGTATATAATATAGGATATATATTATATACACTTTCCGGTAGCGGAGCTTTTCCATTATGCGGACAAGCCATGTATCGGACAGTTCATAAACAATAGGTAAGAAAATGTGGTTTTAGATCTATGTCAGCTTGTTTGCTGCCATAGATTTAAAGGCATTTTATTGTGTTTTGTGAAACTTTGCATAAAGTTTCGTAAACATTTACTATCTTACTTATAAAAAATAAGAGTATTGCTATCGTAAAGGAGAATTGGAGATGCCAGAAACTATGACTCAAACAAAGCCAGAACAAGAAACTGTACAAATTTCTGCTAGCCAAGGACAACTTGATGTACTTGATCAGTTGTTAAAACCTGAGGTACAAGAATCATTAACAACACTAGTAGAACAGCTTCCAAAATTAACTGAGCTTGTTAACATTTTAACTAAGTCTTATGACTTCGCTCAAACTGTTGCTACTGATGAAGTATTAAAAAGCGACACTGTTGGTGCAATTACAGAGCTTGTAGAACCTGTAAAAGATACAGTGAAAAGCATGGCTGCAACTGCAATCGAAGCGAAAGATCGTGCTGACGAAAGTACTGAAGTTATCGGCCTATTCGGTCTATTAAAATTACTAAAAGATCCACAAGCACAAAAAATGTTCCGCTTTGTGAACGCATATCTTCAAATTAGTGCAGAACGTAACAATAAATAATTTAACTTATAACAACAATTAGTAAAGACGGGGGATATCATACTATGTCAAAACAAATTGTCATCTTAGGCGCTGGTTATGGCGGTCTTCTTGCCGCTTTAAACGTACGTAAATATTACAGCAAATCAGAAGCACAAGTTACAGTGATTAACCAATACCCAACACACCAAATCATCACTGAACTACACCGCCTTGCAGCTGGTAACGTTGCTGAGCAAGCAATTGCAATGCCACTTACAAAGCTTTTCAAAGGCAAAGATATCGATCTTAAAATCGCAACAGTTGAGTCATTCTCTGTTGATAGCAAAGAAATCAAACTAGCTGGCGGCACTAATTTATCTTACGATGCACTTGTAGTTGCTTTAGGAAGTAAAACTGCTTACTTCGGTATTCCAGGACTAGAAGAAAACAGCATGGTATTAAAATCTGCTGCTGATGCAAACAAAATCTACAAACACGTTGAAGACCGTATTCGTGAATACGCGAAAACGAAAAACGAAGCTGATGCTACAATCGTAATCGGTGGTGGCGGATTAACTGGCGTTGAGCTAGTTGGTGAGCTTGCTGACATTATGCCTAAACTTGCAAAAAGCCACGGCGTAAATCCAAAAGAAGTTAAACTTCTTCTTGTTGAAGCAGGTCCAAAAATCCTTCCAGTATTACCAGACCACTTAATCGAACGTGCAACTACTAGCCTAGAAGCACGCGGTGTTACATTCTTAACAGGTCTTCCTGTAACAAACGTTGCTGGCAATGAGATCGACTTAAAAGACGGTCAAAAACTTGTTGCTAACACATTCGTTTGGACAGGTGGCGTACAAGGTAACCCATTAATCGGTGAATCAGGTCTTGAAGTTAACCGTGGTCGTGCAACAGTTGATGCATACCTGCAATCTACTTCTCACAAAGACGTATTCGTTGCTGGAGACAGCGCTGTTGTCTTCTCTCCAGACGGTCGTCCATACCCACCAACTGCACAAATCGCTTGGCAAATGGGTGAGTTAATTGGATACAACTTATACGCAGCACTAGAAGGCAAAGCATTCGAAGAGTTCGCACCTGTAAACTCTGGAACACTTGCTAGTCTAGGACGTAAAGATGCGGTTGCTACAATTGGAGCAAGCAATACTCCACTTAAAGGCTTACCAGCATCATTAATGAAAGAAGCAAGTAACGTTCGTTACTTATCACATATTAAAGGTCTATTCAGCTTAGCTTACTAATCTGAATATAAGCCCGAATCATGCCCAGCATGGTTCGGGCTATTTTTATCCCGCATTAACGGGCAGTAAAACCTCCACCTTAAAATCCAGTGAATGCAGGGATGAAGTCGGAAGATTAACTGCCCGTAAAAGCCCGATTGGTTCAACTAATAATCAGTGGGGAGGAACAATCCCCCCACTGATTAAAGTTTCACTTTATCCGTAATTTTCTCTAACTTATATATTCGGCAGAAGAATAATATAACCCTTTTAATTATCTAAATTTACTGATTATTTTATGTCCAAATTGTGTATATGAAAGGGGTGGAAGTATTCTTCCTACTCCCACCCCTTTCACACAAACTATTCGCCTAACTTCACAAGGCTGTAGTTCTTCTTCCCTTTACGAATAATAATAAATCTTCCATCAAATGAATTTTCTACAGTAACATCCGTACCCACATCTGTTACTTTCTCACCATTCATAGAAATCGCACCATTATTAATGTCCTCGCGTGCTTGTCGTCTGGATGGTTCAATTCCTAAATCAACTAGCCACTCTACAATATTTTTTGTCTCTTTTGAAGAATGGAATGTTGGCATTTCTTTAAAACCTTGTTCAATTTCATCAGCTGTTAACGATTTAATATCTCCGCTAAATAACGCTGCTGTAATTTTCTCAGCTTGTAATAACGCCTCTTCTCCATGAACGAATTTCGTCATTTCTTCCGCTAGCACTTTTTGCGCTTCACGTTTATGAGGCTCGACTTCTACCTTCGCTGCTAATTCATCAATACGCTCTTTCTTTAAGAACGTAAAGTATTTCAAGTATTTAATTACGTCACGGTCATCTGTATTTACCCAGAACTGGTAAAATTCAAACGGTGTCGTTTTTTCAGGATCAAGCCAAACTGCACCACCTGCTGATTTACCAAACTTCGTACCGTCCGATTTTAATAATAACGGAATCGTTAATCCGAATACTTTAGCCTCATGACCTTCTAACTTACGAATTAAATCTAAACCACTCGTAATATTTCCCCATTGGTCACTACCACCAATTTGAAGTTGAACATCCTCTTTCGTGTATAAATGGTGAAAATCCATCGCTTGCAAAATTTGATATGTGAATTCTGTGAAAGAAATACCTGTATCTAAGCGGCTTGCTACAATATCCTTCGCTAACATGCTATTGATGCTAAAGTTTTTCCCGTAATCACGTAAAAACTCAATAATATTTATTTCATGTGTCCAATCATAGTTATTTACCATCTTCACTTCGCTATTTCCACCAAAATCAAATAGCTTTTTCATTTGTGCTGTTAACGCATCTACATTATGCTGAACCACTTCTAACGTTTGAAGTTGACGCTCTGATTGTCGTCCACTCGGATCACCAATTGTTCCTGTTGCCCCGCCAATTAAAATAACAGGATGATGGCCAGCTAATTGGAATCTCTTCATCATCATAAACGGAATCAAATGTCCGATATGCATACTATCACCAGTTGGATCAACTCCGCAGTATAGTGAAATCTTTTTCTCTTCTACTAGCTTACGTAAGCCTTCTTCGTCAGTCTGCTGATTAACGGCGCCGCGCCATTCTAATTCATCAATAATATTCATCTTTTGTCATCCCCTTTATTTTTTAAAAACAAAAAGCCCCTATGTCTACGATAGACATAGGGACGATTATTCACCGTGTTACCACCCAGTTTGCATAAATAGCATAGCTACTCATACCACTCTTAGCAATAATATCGATTGCTAGTCCGCTTAGCATTACCTAAGATACTCCAGAGTGTAATTCGCAAGTTTGTTTGTGCTAGGTTCCAGCAACCCCTAGCTCTCTCGTTAACAGTGACAAACTGCTACTGGGCTCTTTCAACGTATGTTATTTGTTAAATTATTAGCCATTATATTGAATTGAAAACAAATTGTCAACAATACCCAAATATTATTTTAAAATAATTCATATCTTCATACGTATTTCGTTATTCCTTATCTTCTCCAATAATCCTTACTTCTCGCTCTAACTTCACGCCAAATTTCTCTTCAACTGTCTTTTGTACGAAGTGAATTAAATCGATGTAATCTTGTGCTGTTCCGTTATCAACATTCACCATAAATCCAGCATGTTTTAAAGAAACTTCTACTCCACCAATTCGCTTACCTTGTAGTCCTGAGTCTTGAATCAACTTACCAGCAAAGTTATTTGGTGGGCGCTTAAATACGCTACCACAAGAAGGGTATTCTAGAGGCTGTTTTGACTCACGCTTAAACGTTAAATCATCCATTTTTGCTTTAATTTCTTCACGTACACCTTCTTCAAGTTCAAATCTCGCTTCAAGAATAATGTAATGGTTGTTCGCAAATACACTCTTACGATATCCAAATTCAAATGCTTCTTTCGTCAAAGTACGTAGCTCTCCATCACCTGTCATTACGACAGCTTCTGTTAATACAAACGAAATTTCACCGCCGTATGCACCAGCATTCATATATAATGCTCCGCCAACTGAACCTGGAATACCACAAGCAAACTCAAGACCCGTTAAATTATGATCTAATGCAATGCGTGATACATCAATAATTGCTGCGCCACACTGTGCTACAATCGTCGTTCCTGTTACAGTAACACCTGTAATATGAATTAAACTTACTGTAATCCCGCGAATTCCACCATCTTTAATAATGACATTCGATCCATTTCCTAAAAACGTAACTGGAATATTATATTCGTTCGCATATTTGATAACTTCTTGAATTTCATCATAATTTGTAGGCGCAACGAAAACATCTGCTTTTCCGCCAACTTTAATATGCGTATGATTCTTTAACATTTCATCTTGTTTAACATGTCCTTCAGGCAATACCGTACTTAAATATTTATAAACCTCTTGCATATTCATTTTACGATTCCTCTATTTCTATATTCATTTTATCCCGTTATACGGGCCCATAATATCCCCACGTACATGAAAGAACCTAAAGTGGTGGATACAGTGTACCCAAAATCAATTCGAGACACCTATAAACCTCTTAATTTATAAGAGGTGCCACTCATATTAAAATATATATTGCATAATAAAGCAACCCAAATGGACTACTAAACTTGACATGTCATCAGAAAGACAACAATTTGTAAAATATGTGACTTTTTCAAAACACTATCCCTCAGTATCTTACTATACCATACAAAAAGAAAGTGGTATTTTTTTGTACTTTTTACTTTATTTACATCAATGAAAAAAGAGCACATTCCACAGAATGTGCTCTTTCTATACTCATTAAATTATTTTTCGTTCTCTTCTTTTTCCTTATCAAACCATAATAGCTCATCGTCATCCACTTCACCATTATAATTGATTAAAATTTCTTCTCCCGCTTTTATATCCTTATACGCGAAGAAGTTAAAAGTATGATTCTCGAAGACAATTTCATACGTTGCATTCGGATTATATGCATGATTAAATAACATGCCATATCCTAACAGGAATGCCGTATGATTTACCCCATACTCAAATGCGTAGTCAGCAAGTAACGTTTTTTCAATGTGTTCATGCTGTTC
Source organism: Bacillus sp. Root131 (assembly GCF_001429475.1). Lineage (NCBI taxonomy): Bacteria > Bacillati > Bacillota > Bacilli > Caryophanales > Bacillaceae > Bacillus > Bacillus sp. Root131. The sequence continues at coordinate 216,560 of NZ_LMJQ01000034.1, read as the reverse complement.
ATTCGGATAAGAGATAACTGGTGCTGAGTGAATCAACTCACCCTTTTTAATATCACGAGTTGCAAATACACCTCTATTAAATTCTCCATCACTAAGTTCAGAAGTCTTAACTTCAATCATATTCGTCACCTATATAATTCTTTCTTTGAAGTATTTTATCCCGCTATTTGCGAGGTTCAACTAATAATCAGTAGGTATTAGTCTCACTTTATCTCCTTAAGCTTGGCAGAAAACGCGCAGAAAAGCAATTAAATTACTATCAAGTATTCATTTAAATGAAAAAAGAGCACACATGGTGTGCCCTTTTCAAGAAATATTACTTTTCTAGAATATCTTCTAGTAACTTCACTTGCTCGCTAACAGTATGTAACGTCTTCACCGATATATCATTTCGATGTTTTTCTTCTTCCACACTCGCTAGCACTTCTTCTGTAGCTGTAGAAGTTTGCTGAATTACGTTAGAAGCATGCGTAACATCCTTTACAATATTCGTCGTTTTAACTTGGAAACTTTCTTGATGAATAACAACCTCTCGCATTACTTTATTAATCGCATCAATAAACTTCCCTAAATCAGTTACGTTTGTTAAAACGCTTGCTAACATTTCGTTACACTCTTCTTGTACTCTTTCTGACTTCTCTACCTGCACTTCTACCTTACTTGCTTGATTACTAAACTCCTTCAAAATCCCTTGAATTCTTCCCGCAGAATGATTTGATTCTTCAGCAAGCTGTAACACTTCACTCGCTACAATAGCAAAACCTTTTCCATGCTCACCTGCCCTCGCAGCTTCAATATTTGCATTTAAAGCTAGCAAACTCGTCTGACTTGAAATATTCGTTATTACATCTACAATTTCATTAATTTGTTTCGATTGCATCATTAAATCTCTAAATATAATTCCAGACTGTGAAACAACATCATTTAAACTTCTCATGTTAGCTTCAAAATTTCTTAAAGTATGTACACTACCTTTTGAAATGTCTAAACTTTCATCCACACGAGCCGATGCAGTTCTTACTTGAGAGATGATTTGTTCAATATTTCCCTCCATATCATTCAATACCTCTACCGAACGATACATCATTTCTGATTGTGATTGCGTACCAACTGCTACCTCTTCAAAGGCAAAATTAATTTCACTCATCGATTCCATCGACGTGTTCATATTTTGTCTTAAATGATTGAAATTACTATCTAGTTTCACAACTGTTTCTTCAATAAGTCTTTGCGTCTCTTCTAACTCCTGAGCTTTTCTCATTACTTCTTGCTTCTCATCACTTAAATGAAGGAGCAGATTAGAACCGATTTTCGTGACGCCCCACATAGCAATTGTTACAATCGCTAACAAACTTGCAAAATTAGCAGCTTCAGACGAGGCTGTATAAGCAAAAAATTGCTTCGGCCAATAGCTACAAAGAATAAATGTGATTACAACAGCTACCCCACCAAGAATTAAAATGAGGCGCTCACTTAAGTAAATAAGTGAAACAGCTAATGTAAAATAAACCATTTGAAATACAGCCGGGCTTTCATTAAAAGCTTGTACCATGATGTAAGACATGGTAAGCAACATAAATGTCATGATATATTTATACGCTGATTCCATACTTTTTATAAAAGTAAAAAGCGTTCCAAATGCAACGACAGAAATACCACAAATCCAAAACGCTATTGCTCTCTCTGTAAAAATATATCCATAATACCCAATCGCGATTATCCCAAGGCAGAAACTACAAATCGTTATAAACAGTAATAAATGATTTTTCTGTGATTCTTTCTCAAGGTTAGAAAAACAAGTCCTCTTTAACCACTCCATATGAAGCCCCACCTTCTACTTATACATATCAATTACTTCAGTTTAAATACCGCACTCACTGGGTTATGATCGCTATTTTCAAACTTTAAATCTTTCCCTTGTACATTTACAATCTCTACATTCGGTGAAACGATAAAGCCATCAATAATAGTGACGAAATTTTCACCTTCGACATATTTCTTTACATCATCTCTCACAGTCATAACAGACGGATCTACAGCCCACTTAAAGCCACCGTCCGTAAAATCCTTCGGTAACTCTACTAACCACTCAGGACGCTCTTTCACAAACTTCGGATCACTTAATTGAGCGTTCGAAACTAATTGATTCCAATCTCCGCCCATTATTACGTAATCACCATTTTCATAATGCTTGTTCATATATTCTTTTAAATACTCTACTTGCTGTTTTCTAATTTTCCCGCCTTCATCATAAGCAGACAAATGTAGATTTACGAGTCTAACATGTTTCCCATTATTAACAGGAATTTTATATTCCACAATTGCTCGATCTAAATCAAACAAACGCTTTGGCCAAGGCTCCATTCCAGGCAGCTGGAACCTCTTCGCTTCTTGAACAGTGTATTTAGAAAACGTACTTAATCCAGCCTCCGCATATCCCATTGGATTTGTTATTGGCACTGGAACCCATTTCGTATCGTAGTTCTTGCCAAATGACGAAACATAATCAGGTAATCCTTTTTTCAAAAATTCATGTCCATTTACATCAAATGAACGAAGTGACTTTATATCAACTTCTTGTAATAGCGCAAAATCACTATTCTCATTTTGTAAAAACGAAAGCATATTCTTTAAATTAATTTCCGTTTGCTCTTTACTACTTGAACCAGATCCCTTTCCACCATCCATAAAGAAATCTTGATCCTTATCTAACCCAGCATATCCAATATTAAATGTTGTAACTTTAAATTCATTTCCAGTCGCTAATACGCGCTCCTTATTATTCTCCACCTTCAAGCTTATAACATCAGCAGGCTGTTCTTTAGTAAGTGTCATATACGCTAGAAATCCTCCTACAATGCCCGCTAATACTAAAACACATATAAATACGATTTTTAAAAATTTCTTCAAATAAATGACTCCTTTTCACGCGAATTTATTTTTCTTTATTTTCAGTCAAATAAAATAAAACGACACACATAAGAAACATTTTATCATAATTAAAACTGTATATCACTATATTTAGTTGATAAGTAATCGATCTCATTTTAATTACTAAAAAACCTTCAGACATCAAAAAAAGAAAAGTTACACCCACCTCCTCACTAGAAATTAGACGGTATATTTAGTACACTATATGTAATAATCAGAGGCGATGGAGTTCGCCATAACTGCTGCTTAGCTAATGACTCCTACCAGTATAACTACTGGTAGGAGTCATTTTTTTGAGCAAGCTATTTAAAGAGGTGAAAAAATTGATTTATATTATCGTTGGCATAGCCGGTATATTAGGAGCCCTTTCTCGCTATTATTTAGGTCTTACTATTCATACTTCATGGAATCATTCATTTCCGCTAGCTACATTGCTCATCAACTTACTCGGCTGCTTCCTATTAGCGTGGCTAACTACCTATATCGCTCGGCGAAACATCTTACCATTAGAAATTATCACAGGCATTGGGACTGGATTCATCGGTTCCTTTACGACGTTTTCAACATTTAGTGTAGAAACTGTGCAACTAATCAATCATTCTGAATGGGATACGGCTTTCTTATATGTATCATGCAGCATACTTGGTGGTCTCATTATGTCTGGTCTTGGCTATACACTAGGTGATTTCTTAATTAAGAAACATCTTACGGAAGGTGATCACTTATGATAGAAGCTTTATTAGTGGCAACAGGTGGATTTTTCGGCGCGATTACACGATTTGCAATTAGCAATTGGTTTAAGAAAAGAAATAAAACACAATTTCCAATTGCTACATTCCTTATTAATATAACAGGGGCATTTTTACTTGGATATATAATTGGCAACGGAGTCACTACAGGCTGGCAACTATTATTAGGTACTGGATTTATGGGCGCATTCACTACATTTTCTACGCTTAAATTAGAATCTGTTCAGCTTCTCAATCGTAAAAAACTGTACATCTTCCTTTTATATTTAAGTGCTACTTACATAATTGGTATCGCCTTTGCCTTCCTTGGAATGAAGCTAGGCGGAATATAAAAAAAAGCGACTCTAACCAGTCGCTTTCTTTCATAAGAAGTATGTCCCGCCATATGGAATGGAAAATAAACCAGCTGGATGTACATCGTAATGTACAATTTGCATCGGAAGTTGTGAATACGGCATATACTGACTTTGCATCATTTGTGCAAAATATGCTTGTTGTTGCATTTGAATAGCCTGATTCACAGCATGAATTGTCCCTTGTGCCCCAGCCAGCGTAATAGCTGCTCCTACTTGTCTACCATTATAAAAATAATGATTCATCATGATTCATCTCACTTATTCTTTTTCTTCCATATGGTATGTTTCTATTTCATAGTGAGTGTTTTGTCCCTATTGGTAGCTCCTATCTATTGCCCTTTTTCAGCTTTGAAGTAATAAATCCAAATAGTAATACACCAATACCACTAAGGAACAATACATAACTTATCGGTACTAGGAAAAAGAAAGGTTCTTCAAGGAATCCATCCGCTCCTATTTTACTGTTTGAAGCATGTATAGTTAAAGAAATAATCGCTAAAATCATTAAAGAAATAGCTACTACGTATTTATTTTTCATTTCACATTCTCCTCTACTCATGTAATTCTCCTTAGATCGTTAACATCATATTATCTAAAACAACATTAACAGTCAATAATTATTTATTGTTTAACAATAAATAATTATTGACTAAACTAATAACAAAAAGGTTTACGAAGCATCTTAAATCACTTCGCAAACCTTCTAAATCATAAATATTTACACTTCAAACCTCTTGCTTAATACAACATACATTGCGCAAAATAGCACGAATATCCCAGCATAAATTAATAAAACCTCTACACTAAACATATCCGACAATGGACCAAATATTATCATTCCTAAAGGAAGCGCGCATGAATTCGCAATTTGTACAAGGCTAAACATCCGCCCGTGCATCGATGGTTCTACTTTCTCCTGCAATAACACAGTAACTGGTGTATTGAAGCACGGCATTGTTATACCAATTAAAAAATTAAATACTAAATACATAGTAAATATCGGTGCTATTCCGAGTCCAATCATAAGCAGTCCATATAATGCACAAGCTAGCGCTGTTGTATGCATACGATTAGGAAAACCACCCCACGCCGCAATCAATACGCCACCAGCTGCCGCACCCGCACTAAAGGTCATCTCACTCGCAGTAAGTCTCCACATTTCGGCCCCGAAAGAACGAGTTACCATTAAAGGCGTTAAAAAAGCAGCTGGACTTATTAAAATCATGACGATAATCAATAAAAGGATTAGCCTTTTAATAAATACATTTTCTTTTAAATAAGAGAACCCTTCTTTAATTCCTTGTAGATTAGATTTTTGCTTACTCTCTACATTCACATGTCCTTCGACCTGAATAACAAACATAATACTAATTCCAAACATGGCTGTAATAACATCAATAAAAAATGTTGTTTCAATGCTGGCAATAGAAAGAATCGCAGCACTTGCTGCTGGAGAAAGAAACATAATTAAAGATGTAATACTGCTATTTATTCCATTTACTTTCATAAGATACTCTTTCGGAACGATTTGCGGAATTAATGCATTCACAGCTGGCGTTTGTACTCCTGTTCCAGCTGAACGAATGAGTAACACAATAAAAAGTAACCAAATACTTTTATATCCTGTTAAAAATAAACTTGCTAAAACTAACGTCGCAATCGCTATAACCCCATCCGATAACATAATCATCTTTTTACGGTCATAACGATCAATCCAAACACCTGCAAACAAAGATATCGCAATTTGTGGTAGAAAACCGCAAACAGTTGAAATAGTCAACATCACTCCTGATGATGTTGTAAGGGTGATATACCATATAATCGCGTATTGCACGAGAGAGGAACCGAACAACGAAATAGTTTGAGCGGTCAAAAATAATATAATTTTCGTTTTCCAATTGTTTTCACTCATATGTTTCACACCCCCTTAACTAATCCTGTCTCTATATCAAAGATGCTATCTGCCCAATCAAGATAAAAACTTGCTTCGTGAGATACGAGTATAATGCTGCCCTTAAACTGAATTAGCGCCTTTTGCAAAGCTTCCTTCGCTTCTGCATCTAAATGATTTGTCGGCTCATCTAAAATTAAGAATTTACAAGGTGATAGTAATAATCCGCACAGTTTCACCTTCGATTGTTCACCACCACTTAACGTCCGAATTTCTTGCGAAACGTGCGTATCCTTCACACCACACGCAGCTAAATGATGGCGTATTTCCTTCATATTCAGTTTAGGAAACTGTTCTGAAATAATTTGAAGCGGCGTTAAAGAATCATTGCTCCAATTTAAATCTTGCTCATAATATCCAATCTTTATTTGCTCTGAAAAGTGAAACTCTCCAGAAATGCTAGCAATATTTCCAACGATTGTTTTTAATAAAGTAGATTTCCCTACTCCATTGAAACCTGTAATAACAAGTTTTTGCCCACCCATTACTGAAAAATTTAACTTTGGTAAGAGAGCGAAATCGTAACCAACTTCAAGGTTATTTACTTCAAGAACTGTCTGAACTGAAATGGGAAGTTCCTGAAAATGAATAGACGGTTTATGAGTAAAACTTGGTGGCGCAATTCTTTCCATACGCTCCAATTGTTTTCTACGACCTTGCGCTATTTTTGAATTCACCCCAGCAATATTTCTACGAATATACTCTTCCGTTTTTTCAATTTTCTTTCGCTGTGCATAATATTGGCGAATATAATCTTTTCGCAAATGCTCCTTTTGTCTTACAAAATCTGAGTATTTTCCGTAATACTTCTTAACCGTTCCGAACTCTACATCACATATGCAAGAAGTTACCTTTTCCAGAAAATCAAAATCATGTGATACGACAATAAACGCTCCTTCAAAATTCATTAAATAATTAGCAAGCCACTCCACATGCTCCTTATCGAGAAAATTCGTCGGTTCATCTAGTAATAAAATAGTAGGCTCTTCTAATAAAAGCTTTGCTAAAATTACCTTTGCACGCTGCCCTCCGCTTAATTCACCAATAACACGATCCATCCCAATCGCATCAATACCTAAACCGGCTGCCACCTTATTTATTACGCTGTCTACTGAATAAAAATCACGAGCCTCAAGCTGTTCTTGTATTTCAGCTGCTTTCAATAGTTGATTCTCATCTCCAGTCATCGCACTTTCTTCATATAACTTATTCATTCTCTTTTCCATTTCAAACAAATCATAAAAGGCTCGCTTTGCATATTGTGAAATAGTATAGCTCCCATCAATTTCTGCATATTGATCAAGATGTCCAATTTGAATATTAGGTTGCCACTTAATGCTCCCCTTATCAGAAATAATTTCCCCCACCAATATTTTCATTAATGTGCTTTTCCCTGCACCATTCTGTCCAACAATTCCCATATGCTCGCCTTTATGCAAATCAAAAGAAGCATTTTCGTATAATACTTTATCAATAAAACTATGTGATAAACTTTCAACTTTAAGTAAACTCATTTTTATTCCTCTTTTCCTGAAATTAAAAAAAGCAGAGAGATAGCGTCATTCGACACTAGCCCTCTGCTTCGTGGTTTTTCCTATACTACTCCAATTTACAGTAAATACTCATCGGAATAATATACACAAAGGGCCATAGACAAAGCATTGTCTATGGCCCCTTAATCTATTTTATACATCAACTGAAAAACCATAACCAAATAAGCATAGATAAACTATACTTTTTTAGAAAAGTTATTCAGTCGATGAATATAGGGATTTATGCCCCTTGATTAAGCTCCGTACAACGCTTCACCGTATACATTTGTGCGGAGCAAAGTTTTCTAATGAGTTTTACAAATTTTATATAAAGCATGTTCTGCACCTTCCTTAATACTTAAAAGGGATTTTAGCATACAGTTTTACGAAGCGTCAACATTACCTCCAAATCATTCAACTACTTATTTTTAAAATATTCCTTCTGAAACATACACATTCTTATCGCATTATGATAGTTACCATCAACGAAAAACTCGTCTAAAAGCTCGCCTTCCACTATAAATCCAACCTTTTTATACACATGGACTGCTTTCTCATTTTCTTTATCCACAACTAAATAAATCTTATGCATATTTAATACAGAAAAAGCGTAATCCATCGCTAAACGCGTCGCCTCTGCTGCATAACCATATCCTTGATAATTTGGATCAATAATAATTTGGAATTCTGTTCTACGATGAATATAATCGATTTCTACTAACTCAACTAATCCAACCATCTCATTGTCTTTCTCAACGATAAATCGGCGTTCGCTTTGATCATGTATATGTTTATCGTATAAGTCTTGCAGCTCCACAAATGCCTCATACGGCTCTTCAAACCAATACGACATAATATGGGCATTATTATTCAGTTCGTGTACAAACTTTAAATCTTCTCGTTCTAATGGACGTAACTTCAATTCCTGATTCATTCCTATAACCTCCAAGTAAAAGAAACCTCTTCACTTAATTTCTCAATTTTTTTCGATTTCAAACGCCCTAATTTCATTGTAAACTTTCAAGCAACTTGAAGGTCAAGATGTAAAAACTAATGTAAAAATATTATGCCGAAATTTATAACTAATTAATAAAGAATGTAGGTATTTACAGTAACTTAACGAAAAAAGAACAGTCTTTTTGCTTTCCAAAAAGCTCATTAAGATAAAATAAAATTATAAATATATCATCGTTAAAAATTAAGAAAAGGAGCTGAATCTATGAGAATACAATATAGAAAATATGCGTTATCTGTAATCTCATTAGCCTTATTTACTCTTATTGGTTGTACTAATAATGAGCAAAAAAACGATAAAAACGAGACATATACTTTTGAGGCTTCCAAAAAACGTGGTGATATTATTGAGAAAAACGATGAAGTTTATAACATAGAGAAATTAGATACTTTCGTAAAAAACTATAATTCAAATAAAGACGATTCAGTTAGAATTACTAAATTTAATAACAAGAACGAGCCTATTATTATTGATTTAACTGTAAAAAAAGAAAAGGAATCTACCTCCGTCTATTATGATGTCGACTACACAAAAACAAATGAGAAACATAATGAAAACCAAGAGATACAATATTCGAATACTACATGTCAAAAGATAAAGAAAGATATTGAAGACAACAAAGTAACTTATAAATTAGAATGTCCTGACACTATTCATTTGATTACAGCCCCAAAATCATAGGGTGGAAAATTCCACATAAAAAAGTAGTGCAAACTTACGTCTGCACTACTACTCTTTTCTCAAATCTCTCATATTCGATATGTATAAAGCAATAACTAAAACAAGAATTGCTCCTGCGTATAATAACGTCTCCATCGGTTCCTCATGAGACACAATAATCAACCGAATTAAAGCCGTAATTCCGATATAAATAAAATAACGTAACGGGAAATGATAATTCGATTTAAAATACTTAATAATTAATGCAATGAACTCGAAGTATAAGAAATAGACGATGATACTTTCAACCAATTTATAAGACGTATACTCTTTTGACGAAAAAATATACTGCACAAACGTGATCGTCTCATTCACTAAGAAAATCGATAACACAATGGATAATATAATTAAAGCTATATTTAATATCCATTGCAAAATACTAGCTATAACATGATCGATATTAAACGACTTCATTTTATCTTTAAACTCCCCTTCGTATAAGTACTTATTTATTATAGCAAAATTACGATTGGAAAGAAGTTAAATCATATATTCGTCCTTTGTTGTTGCCAGTATAGGCCAGATTTAGTGTGTGGAGAATTCTGTTTACAACCATACCTGACGAAACATGGAGAAACTCTTTCAAATTACCGTTCGTACATGTCGTACTAATGAGCAATGCATAATCTCGTATAGCACCCTCATGTGCCACTTTTGAAAAATCTTTACAACTTGTACAACGCCACCCCTTCTTAACTTTAACCATTGGAATAACTAAGCATTTCTCACATTGTACTCCATTTAGCAACTCCTCTTTTTCTATTTTATATTGCTCAAGTATATTTTGTTGAAGTGGAGAATGCTCCGCTATTATTTGATGAATGAGCCTATCTACATTATCTATAACTTTTTTCTTATATTTACTTTCAAACCACTTTATTTTATGAGGTAGATTTGCACTATGAATAATTGTATGAAGAAGATTGTGATCTGAAGATTTTATAATGGTACGGGGCGAGCTAATAACAACGAGGGACTCGATTGGAAGACTAGAAGAAAATCCATGTAAGCTTAACCATTTTTTAAGTTGTATTTCCTGCCTTTTTATTTGTAAAACAGGGTCTGGAAATCCCTCTGAATTTCCTTCTGTTATTCGGATAAGTTGATTAAACTTTGTATCAAATATTAATGTACCTGCTATATTTTTTATCTCAAGAAACAGAAGAAACTTTGTGGAAATGATAATAGTATCAATTTGAAAGTATTGATCATGATTAGATAAGCGAACATCATGTAAAACACTGTACTCTTTCTCAGAAATAAAACTAAGTGGATAATCAATCGCTTGCTCCCCTTTATACCCCGCCATGTGTTTTGCCAAGTTTTCTCCAATTATATTTCGTTTCGGATGATATACAGGTAACCTTCTAAGAAGCGCTTCTAACTGTCTTATATAAATCGGTATTTTTCTTTCTTTCACAATCACCTCAAACACCCCTTTACAAATATATCAACGATTTTTTCAATATATCTATCACAACTAGCAATATATCAACGATTTTTCCAATATATCTATCATAACTCACAATATATCAACGATTTTTCTAATATATCGATCGGTCGACAATATCCGACACTACCTCACTTCAATCACTCACAGCATATCCTAGAAAAACATCTTCAGCAAAAACTTAAAATCGCATTTCCTCATAAAAAAAACCATAACCCGATCCTCCAGCAAAGTTATGGTTTTTATCCTACAACGCCACTCTACCTATAACTTTGCCGTGAATTCCACAAAATCCATTTGTGCCTATACCAACTTTCACCTTTTTCACAATGAAACTATATACGTTAAAATCGTTTCATAACGCTATTACTTCCGCATACCTACACTTTATATAATAACGGTACAGTTCAAACAACGTACTGTACAAATATATGTGGGGGGATTAACTATGAACGAAGCGTTACTATTAGTCGACATACAAAATGATTACTTTGAAGGTGGCAATATGGAATTACATCAACCTGAAAAAGCCGCACAAAAAGCGAAAGAAGTTTTGAGAGTATTTCGCGAAAAGCATAAAACAGTTATTCACGTACAACATATTGCGAACAACGAAGGGGCTACTTTCTTCTTACCCGATACAGTAGGTGTTCAAATTTATGATGATGTACAACCGATTGCTAACGAAAGAGTCATTCAAAAACATCATCCTAACAGTTTTTTAAGAACAAATTTATTAGAAACATTAAAGACAGAAAAAATAGATCAACTAGTCATTTGCGGTATGATGACTCATGTATATATTGATGCAACAGTACGCGCTGCCAGTGACTTCGGATTTCAATGTATTGTAATTGAAGATGCTTGTACAACAAAAGATTTAGAATTTCAAGGAAATCTAATCCCCGCAGTACACGCTCATCAATCGTTCATGAGTGCATTAGAGTTTGGTGATATTTATGCAACAGTCATGTCAGCAAACTGTTTTATAAACAAGAGCAAATAAAAAATTACAGTTCAAAAAAAAGAAAGGATAAGTATCTTATTCTTTCTTTTTTTCCATTGTCTTAATGACAGTATTTATACGATAATCACCATAATGTAAAACATCTGCAAGAGTCTCTTCTAATTGCTGATGCGAAGATGTGTGAAGAGTCATGACATAGCACCCATCACCGCTTATACGATACATTTCAGTAATTACGTCCGTTTTTTCAAAAAATTTTTGAATTTGATTATGATAGTGCGGTGCATGCAAAAATAGTGTAACAAAGGTCATAATAGATCCTTCTAGCTTAGCCCTATCGATATTTATCGTATATTTTTGAATGACACCTGCCTCTTCTAATTTATGAATTCGTTTCCCGACAGCCTGACCAGTCAAATGTACTATCTCCCCAATTTCCTTCCAGTTCATTCTAGCGTTTTCTTGTAGTAATTGTATAATCTTAAAATCTGTTGAATCAAACATGGACATCCCCTTCCTATACGAAACGAATTCTATAAAATCTTCATTTCCCCTACAGTTTAGCTCGAAAATTTTGCAATACAATCGATTGGCTCCATTAGGAATTACATTATTGTTAGCGACTTTCCTTCTTCATTACAATGTATTTGTTGGATTACTCGTAGGCACTACAACAAGCTAGCGATTTTTTATAAATATGAACATTTTTTAGGAATTAGTTTATCTTTTTTTAATGTTTTATTTAGAGGCAGTTTATAGTCGGGTATTAACATAAGAAACGTAGCAACTAAGTTCATATATGACGCACTGCTACTATAATCGCAAACCGTACTACTTAAAATCATAAAATAAGGAGACGATAAAACATGAACAAAAAAACAAAAGCACTATCATCCGTACTGCTCGGATTCACATTAGCATTAACAGGGTGTGCTGGTACTAAAGCTGAAGAAAATCATAGTAAACAAAAACAAGAACAAGTTGCTAAAGAAACAAAAAAGGAAAATAAATTAACTAAAGGGCAAAAAATGGCTAATATTCTTAGCAAGACAAATTGGCAAGGTACACGAGTGTATGACAAAGATAAGAATGACTTAACAAAAGAGAATGCAAACTTCATTGGTCTTGCAAAATATGATGCGAAGTCAGGCAGATATGAATTTTTTGATGCTAAAACAGGTGCAAGTCGTGGCGATAAAGGAACTTTCTTTGTCACAAATGATGGGAAGAAGAGAATATTAATTTCAGAATCAATGAAGTATCAAGCTGTCGTTGACATGACAAAACTAAATAAAAATGTATTTACTTATAAACGAATGGGGAAAGACGCTAACGGTAAAGATGTAGAAGTTTTCGTTGAACATGTTCCATATAAAGAAAAAGAACTTTCTTTCACTGATCCGGACAAGCAGCTGAACACGACTACAGGAGATATTGTTAAAAATGTTGATGGAGATAAAATTTTAGGCGGTACCCTTTGGCACGGAACAAAGATATTAGACGAAGCTGGTAACGATGTAACACAATTTAATTCGAATTTTATAAGTCTAGCAAAATTTGATGACAAATCTAATAAATATGAGTTCTTCAATAGCGAAACAGGTCAAAGCCGCGGTGATTATGGCTACTTCGATGTTGTACATGAAAATAAAATAAGAGCCCATGTTTCAATTGGAAATAATAAATATGGTGCTGCTCTTGAACTTACTGAACTAAATAAGAATAAATTTACGTATAAAAGAACTGGTAAAGACCAAGCTGGTAAGGATATAACTATATTCGTTGAACATGAACCTTATAAAGGGGATATGAAACCACAATTTAGCTTTTAAAAACGTTTAATTAAAGATCCTGTACTGAGTTGCAAGATCTTCCTTAAGACAAAATCATTTATGATTCTCTTGAAAGAAATCGTCTCATATCCCCCCTCAACACTTCAGCTTAATTGTTGAATATAACAACTTTAAAAAGCCTTACTACACATAAATTGTAGTAAGGCTCTGACTATTTAAGATAAACATTAAACGACTTCATTATCTCTATACAAATAAAGTTTAGCAAATAACGTTACTATCTCCTCCAAAGAAAAGAAACCTTATTTCAACTTTCCTATTGATAAGTTAACACGATAGTTCCCGTATTTTAATAGTCGTCCTAGAAAGTTATCTAAGTCTTCGTTGGAAGCAAAATGTGTTTTTAATAAATAACACCCCTCACCACTTATACGGTGTACTTCAGAAATCCCTTCTTCTCCTTGAAAGAAATTCATAAACTCTTGGTGATTAGCTGTTGTTACGAACAAAGTAACAAATGCAGTCACTACTTGTCCTAATTTGATTCGGTTTATTGCAATTGTATACTGTTCAATAATCCCTAAATCCTCTAATCTTCGAATTCGATTTCCTACAGCTTGCCCCGTCATATGTATTTTTTGGCCAAGTTCTTTCCATTGTATTCTTGAGTTTTCTCCTAATAATTTCAGTATCTCAAAATCTGTTTGATCAATGATATAAACCAATCCTTTCACCGTGAAAGTAGAAAGCCCGAAAGTGTTTCGCCAACTTATTCTGCTTATCGATACAATTCACTATACTTAGTTTATCCTCTTACATCACATTATTTATCAGCTATATTTACTTATAACACAGAGGACACAACAAAAAAATACATCTAGATTTAAAGGAGGTTACAAATATGTTATTACAAGAAATTCTATCGTTCAATGAACATTTTGTAGAAAATAAGGAATACGCTCCTCGTGAAGCGACAAAAATGCCTAAAAAACGTATGGTTGTTGTTTCTTGCATGGATGCTCGTTTAATTGAGCTACTTCCAAAAGCTTTAGATATACACGATGGTGATGCAAAGGTTATCAGAAATGCAGGTGGTAAAATTGCTTCTGCTTTCGATAGTGTTATGCAAAGTGTTGTAGCATCAGTATACGATTTAAATGCAGATGAAATCTTCCTTATTGGACACCATAGATGTGGCGCGAGCCAAACGAATCCAAAAGGAACACTTCAAAAAATATTAGATCGCGGAGTAGCTTCATCAGAAATTTTATCAGCGATTGAATATGCTGGTATTGACCTTGAAAAATGGTTATTCGGATTCGATGATGTTTGCGACTCAACGCAAGCTAATGTTGATTTAGTAAGAAATCATCCACTTATCCCAAAAGATGTTCCTGTACATGGTTTAGTTATTGACCCTCACACAGGTAAATTAGATGTAGTGGTTGATGGATATAAAGCGTTAAATAGTAAAACAAAATAATAATTATCACGTATATGAAGGGAAGTTATGAGATATGAAAAAACAAGTATTAGATATGAATAGACAAGAAGCTACGCAAAAAATTTTAGCGGCAAAAATTGAAAAAGGGTTAACTTGGGAAGAAATTGCAAAAGTAAGTGAACACTCTGAGACTTGGGTTGTAACAGCGTTATTAGGACAAGCTACAATGACACGTCCAGAAGCAGAAAAAATTGGTAAACTATTAAAATTAGATGAAGAAGTAGTTCAATCATTAACAGTAGTTCCACTTCGCGGCCAAGTGATGGAAATGCCTCCTACGGACCCGATTGCATATCGTTTATATGAAATGATGTTACAATATGCACCAACTATTAGAGAGTTAATCTTAGAAAAAGCGGGCGAAGGTGTAATGAGTGCGATTAACTTCAACCTAGGTGTGGATACACAAGAAGATCCAAAAGGTGGCGATCCTCGTATCGTGATTACACTTAATGGGAAATTCTTACCATTCCGTACATGGTAATTAATTAAAAATCTATCTATATAATTAAAATAATTTTATAGATTTAATAAATCTATCCTTTTTAATCTAACTGTGTAGAAAGGATGGATTTTTACTATGAGATTCTTTTTCGGCAAAGGAGAATAATATGAATAAAAAACACTTTGATACGAGTTTTAGTATTCTACAATGGTTTGTGTTTCTATTAGCAAATGCAATTGCGTTACCTATCATTATTGGTGGCATATTCCATTTACCAATAGAGGATGTCTCAACATTAATGCAGCGAACTTTTTTAGTCGTGGGAGTAAGTTCGTTTCTACAAGCGTGGTTTGGGCATCGTTACCCCATTGCGGACGGGCCAGCCGGTTCATGGGTAAGTATATTTGTCATATTGGGACAAGTCGCTATGCATCAGGGACAAAGTGCAAAAGACGTATTGCAACTTTTAGAAGGCGGATTAATTATTGCAGGTATATTACTCTTCTTTCTTGGTATAACAGGGCTTGTTCATCGAATCTTACGCTTATTTACACCCTTGGTTACAGGAACCTTTCTTTTAATATTATCTCTTCAGCTTAGTGGTGTGTTACTAAAAGGAATGATAGGATTACAAGGATCTGCAACCCATCCTGACTATACAACAGCTACTATTGCTCTCTTTGTTTTTGCCCTTATTACTTTCTTATCAATTAAAGGGAAAGGATGGATGAAAAGTTACGCTGTGTTACTTGGAATTTCATGTGGTTGGCTTTTGTATGCAGTATTAGGAAAATCATCTCATATCCCTTCGCATACAACGCTAGTTAAGTTACCAGAGATATTTGCTTGGGGCACACCTAGATTCGATATTGGAATGACTCTAACTGCAACTTTATTTACATTTCTTTTAGTTGCAAATACAATCGCTGCTATTTCGGCTGTAAAACAAGTGGCTCCATTATCTAAAGAAAATGAAAAGCAAACACTGAACCGTGGTGTATGGGTCGGAGGTATATCACATATTATCTCGTCGTTGTTCTCTACAATTGGAATTGTACCATTACCTGCATCAGCAGGATTTATCCAACTAACAGGACAAAGAAAAGTGAAGTCATTCCTTATAGCAAGTCTTATATTAGCAGGAATTTCTTTTATTCCTTCAATTGTAAACTTTATATCCTTGCTACCAGGACCTATTGCTAATGCTGCACTTTTAGCTACATTTGTCCAAGTAATAGGCATTTCATTTCAATCCATTTTACGTGAAGATTTAAATCAACGCCGATTAACTATATTAGGAATTTCATTATTAATCAGTTTGGGAATATTGTTTCTTCCAGAAAGTGCATTTAGCGGAGTTCCTTCTTCCTTACAATATGTTTTAAGTAATGGCTTACTTGTGGGTACCATGCTTGTCATTCTATTAGAACAATTTTGGAAAGAGTAAAAAGCGCCCTACTTATAGGGCGCTTTTTTTATAACTAATGACTAATACTAGCAGTTGGATATAATGTTGTTCCTCCAATTGAAACTTTTATTTCATTTGTTAATGGAACGTTTTGTTCATTAATAATTGTTCTCCACCATTCCCATGCAAGACCTGTACATTCTCTTGCTACAATTTTTATATTTTTTGAGTTCGGTGGAAGAGGGATAACTGTAGAGTAATGAGCCGTTTTGTCTTTTCCGCTACCATCCCATGTTTTATGTGTTAGTACTTCGTTACCCTTTTGGTCAAATGTGAATTCATCCCAAGATACATCAAATTGAGCAACGTAAGCACCGTAATGATCAAGTGTCATTTTAGCACTTGAATATTCTGTAGTTTTCGTCTCAATATAATCTGTATTGTTATGAACAGCGGCAGTTGCATTATCTTTTAAGAAAGTGCTTGTATATGAAATTGGATATGCTGGATTTTTAAGACTTAATTCAGCATTATCTTTAATGATATTTCGGATTTCATTGAAATCTTTAGTAACAACCTTGTTATGCTCTTTCGCATCTCCGCCTAATACTACAGCAGTAAAGGTACTTTCTTCAAAAATATCTTTATACTGTCCACTCGTTTCGACGCTGTTATTCTTAAGTAAGGCTTTAAAAGCAGCTTGTACATCTTTACTCTTAGATGTTGTTTCTAATTTTACATAAACGGTTCTACCATAAGCTACATTTGAAACCATAACAGGTGGAGCCGAATTACTTACACCTTTACGAGTTAACTCGTCAAAAGTAACACTATTATCAAAAAGATCGGATGGATTGTTAGGTAGTTCAGCACTTACCGTATAAAATATTTGCTTATATGCCGCTACCATCACTTTCTTCTCTCCATTTGCAACCGCATTAAAATCAATGTTTAGAGTGTTATCAAGATATTTAGCGTTAACATTAAGAGCACTTGCGATTTGTGATTTACTATAAACCATAGATTCTGTATACTGCATTCTTGCAGGTAACGTATGTGTTGTAGAATACTTTTCATTCCAAGTAGATACTAAATCGTCTACTGCTCCAGCTACATTACCATATGTCGGATTTTGAACAGTGATTGTATTTTCTTTTCTCATGCCAGGTAAGTCTATACTAATATTCAAAGGCTTTCTCTTAGCCACTAATAAACTCGGTTGATTGTCTGCAAAAGCTTTATTTGCAAGTTGTACAGCTCCTGGATACGTGCGATTCACTACAGAATCAATAATTGAAATATCGACCGGTGACGTTGTAAGTGATTTTTTCTCGCGTTCCACTACTACAAATTTACCATTTGAATTGATACTTTCTTTCGGAACAAAACTCTCTACTTTATCACCATTTACAGCTAAAACCTCTTGATTATTATATTTAAGATTTGCTATACCAGTATCAATGCCACTAGCATTTTTAGTTACATCAGTTACATTACTTGCTTGTGTTTCTGCGAAGGAAATAGATGAATAATTAATAGTGCATAAACTAACTAATAAACATGCAAGGAACTTTCTTCTTTTAGTGTTTTTCTTAATATTCAGAAAAATCACCCCGTTCTTTTTTTAGTAAAATATGATAATGATTGATAAATGATAGCTAATTAATAAACTTACATAAATGCTTTTAAAAGTTCTTGAATTAACGGGATTACGCCACCTACAAATTTTAAAACTGCCATTGCGATTTCCATATTATTTCCTCCTTTTTCTTGCTACGATAATGTGGTTTATCTTTATGCCCTCATTATAGTGACACCTTACACTTTTATCAATACACTCTGATATGCAATATTACATATCAAAAACAAACTGAATTCTTTTAAAAAGTTATACAGAGATATTTTTTTCGTTTGGTACATACTTGAAAAGGTGAAGCATTCTTTTGCATTTTATGAGTAATCACATAAAAAAAGTTGCTGCCTATAAAATACAGACAGCAACTTCAACTAGAGTGTCTTGCATAATCTACGCAAGACATTTTATAACTAATAAACTGCTATTGGCCCATAAGGACCATTAATAATTTCTATTTTTGTTTCAAAAATATCTGTCAAAAGTGTTGGATCCATAACCTCTTCTACTGTTCCAAAAGCAGCAATTTGTCCATCTTTCATAGCACAAATTTTATCAGAGTATTTAGCCGCAAAATTTATGTCATGCATGACAGTCAAAATTGTTCGTCCAAATTCATTAGCTGCACGTCTCAAATGCTCCATCATTTGAACAGAACGAGCAACATCAAGGTTGTTCAAAGGTTCGTCCAAAAGTACATATTCCGTCTCTTGGCACAATACCATCGCTACATATGCCCTTTGTCTTTGACCACCAGAAAGCTCATCTAAATATCTATTCTCTAAACTAGTTAAATCTAAGAAATCAATATATTTAGAAATGATAACCTCATCTTCTTTAGTCAATCTTCCCTTTGAATAAGGAAAGCGCCCAAATCCAACTAATTGTCTAACAGTAAGCCTAGTTACAAAATGATTTTCTTGTCGCAATATAGTCAAAATTTTTGCTAAGTCTTTTGATTTGGATTCAGAAACATCCATATTTGCTACCTGAATTTGACCTTCATCCATATCTAAAAGTCTTCCAATCATCAAAAGTGTCGTAGACTTTCCAGCGCCATTTGGTCCAATTAAAGAAGTAAAGCCTGCTTTTGGTATTTCAATATCCAAAGGTCCTATCTTCACCTTATCAGTATAGAACTTTTTAACATTATCAATTTTTATCATAAAGCCCTCTTCCTTAAAACTATAGTTAAGAATATGATTCCACCAAATAATTCAATAATAACTGAAACTACACCTTGAGCATGGAATACATGATACATTAAAAAGTATGCACTCGTCATTATTAAAAATCCTATAGCAAAAGCCATCGGAAAAATGTATCTATGATCATAAGTTGACGCTGCCTGATAACTCAAAGTTGCTACTAAAAAGCCGTAGAAAGTAAGTGGTCCAATTAGAGCTGTTGAAATAGACATCAAAATAGCTACTAATACAAGCGTATAAATTACACTAGGTTGATATTTAACACCAAAAGAAGTAGCAACATCTTTTCCTAGTGACAAAACATTCAAATTCTTAGAATGAGCCAAAATTAATACTGCTACAATTATGATCATAGGAATTACAATAGGAAAATATGCAGGATCTGCATGATTAACAGAACCAAATAATCTTGCTTGTAAAATATCAAATTCTGAAGGCGCAAGTAGTTTTCTCATGAAAGTTGACACTGAATTTAGCCCGGTACCAATAATAATTCCAACTAAAAGCATAAGTTGTAAATTCCCGTATTTACCGGAAAGTAACCATCCATAAAGTATCAAACTCATGAAGACCATAACAACAACTTGGAATAAAAATGATCCAATTCCATTAAAATTTATTAATGCACTAGCACCAAAGAAGAATATTGTACTCGTTTGAATTGCTGAATAAAGTGATTCGAAACCTAAAAGCGATGGAGTAATAATTTTATTATTCGTAATAGATTGGAAAGCAACTGTCGACAAGCTATGGCAAACTGCAGCGATAATCATTGCAACAATAGCTACTATCCTTCTCTTAACGACTGGGATAAAAGAAGGTGAATCTATCGGAACTGGATTGTTATAAACTAAAAGTCCATATGAAGAAAGAAGACCTAAAGCAATCAATGTAATCAGTAAAATCCAATAACGTCTTGCTTCCTTCTTAGACCGAAAAGCGCTAGCTGATCTACTTTCATTATGAAGGCTAGAATCGATTTCGACATTTTCTTTTTTTCTATATTCTAATGTGATCATCGTAGCCTCCTTGGTTTTCTTTGTCTCAATAAAATAGTAATAAACACGACTGCTCCCACTGTTGCAAGTATTAAAGAAACAGGTAATTCAAAAGGCTGTATAATTGTTCGAGAAATGATGTCACAGGCAGTTATTGACCCCATTCCGATCACACAAACCCAAGGTAAATTACTCCTAAGATCATCACCTCTAAACATTGAAACGATATTTGGCACAATTAATCCTAAGAAAGGTAAGTGTCCAATAACAGCTGCAACAATTCCAACTGCAACAGATATAAGAGCAGTCCCAAAAAGAACAATTCTATTGTAATTAACTCCAAGGCTTGTTGCGACATCTTCTCCTAGTCCAGCTAAAGTCAATCTATTAGCATACATAAAAATAAGAAAAGTAATGATAACAATCAGCCATAAATATTCATATCTTCCTACCTGAACGTTCGCAAATGAACCTACGAACCAAGT
This sequence comes from Bacillus sp. Root131, assembly GCF_001429475.1. Lineage (NCBI taxonomy): Bacteria > Bacillati > Bacillota > Bacilli > Caryophanales > Bacillaceae > Bacillus > Bacillus sp. Root131. Next base: position 195,415 of record NZ_LMJQ01000034.1, on the reverse strand, counting down.
TTCAATACTTTGCGTCTTTTGAAAAAGGAGTCCCAAAAAAGTAGACACTGCAGAAATAACTGCTCCAAGCATCAATCCAATAATCGGGACAATTAAAGACGAACGAAGCTTAACTCTTCTTAAAAATAGAAAAAAAATCATAGTTCCTATAAAAGAAAAAATGATTGCACCAGTCATTCTTTGAACTAAAGTTGGGGCAGGAAATAGTAAATACACAAAAAGCAGGCCTAAGCCTGACCATTCAATAGTCCCTGTTGTAGTAGGTTCAACAAAGCGATTCTGTGTAATGAGTTGCATTACGAGCCCTGCCATCGCCATTGCAGCTCCAGTAAGCATTAATGCAACTGTTCTTGGAACACGAGTGATGAAAAACATCTCCATTCCGTCCTCTTGTCCACGTATATCATAAACTCCAGTAAACAGTGATATAATCCCTAAAATTAGAACAACTATAATCGCTATTATAAAAGGTTTTGTCCATAATTTATTGTGATTATAAAACTGGGGTTGAGAAATATTCTCAACCCTAGAAATTATATTTTTTGACACTGCTTCGTACTCCTTTACACTACTTAGCTAAAGTTTTTGAAATATTTCCAAATAACTCTATATAAGTTTGAATTGATTCATTTGTGTAAGTATCTTCTGGTGCATAAATAACCTGGTTTTTAGAAACAGCAGTTGTGTTTTGAAGAGCAGGTGATTTAGAAATAACATCCTTAGCTGGAGCTGAAGTGGCTGCATCAGATGTTGCAGCATCACGATCTAATACGAAAATCCAATCAGGATTTGTTTGTGCAATAGCTTCAACAGAAACGTCGTCACCTTTATGACCTGCAGTAGAATTTGAAACTTCTAATGCTGGAGTCCAACCGAAAATTTCATACATTGGTCCCCAAACACGACCAGAGTGCGGCGCAGCAAAACCGATATTCCCACCAGTAACGATAACACTCATAACTTTATCTTTTCCGTTATAAGCAGATTTTGCGTTTTCAATAGATTTATCAAAATCAGCTACTAATTTTTTAGCTTCTTTATCTTTATCAAAGATTTTCCCTAAAGTAACTGTAGAATCTTTAAGTCCTTTTACTAAGTTTTCGCCAGGCTTAGTAGCCTTCTCAGATACATCAACATTAAGATCAATAACAGCTGCATTTGGTACTAATTTTTTGATTTCTTCGTAATGACCAGCAAATCTTTGACCAACGATTACAAGTTCAGGATTTGCAGCTGCAATAATTTCAAGATTTGGTTCACGGTGATTTCCAATGTTTTGAACTGAATCATCCTTTTTATATGCTGAATCTGCAGGCATGATATCCTTTGGAGCAGCCGCTAATTTAATTCCCCAATCAGATAAAGTTTCAAAAGTTCTGTTATCCAAAGCAACTACATTCTTTGGGTTTACAGGGACTTTAACAGTTCCATGAGCATCAGTGATTTCAACCGTTTTTGTCTTATCACTACCATTATCTTTATTAGCTTTTGACTCTTTAGTATCATTACTTGGATTTGAGCAAGCTACTAACATTAAAGTAAAAATTGCTAGAATACTCACTAATTTTAAAAGCATAGATTTTTTCATATGTATACTCCTTATAGTGTAATTTATTTCGAAAATGATGACATCCATAGATTGAATTAGAAATTAATTTTTATTCAATTGAATCGCTATTGATAATCATTTTCATTTGAACATCCTGTTAATTAGTATAGTCATTAATTCTGTGAAAATCTTGTGAATGGTGTGAATTCATAAAATCAGGCACCAAAAGTAATATGTGAAGTCAGGCGTGTTGATTAATCATGATTTCCTCTACAAAACACGCTCATTAATAGCTAATATTTTTATAATCCATTTTTTTACGTCTTTTAATACTTCTAAGAAACTATTTGATTATTAGATTCAATAGAAAAAAGAGTAAAACTGAATGAAACAGTTTTACTTTTTTTTCTATTACCTTATTTTATCATTCAATCATTGAATAACCTCTACCATGTATCGTTTGAATATATCTGTCTTTCTTCTCGCACTTTAACTTTTTTCTTACATACCCAATATATAAATCTACTACATTTGGATTTACTACTACGTTATATCCCCAAACTTGATTCAAAAGCATTTCACGGCTTAATATTGTGTTTTTATTCTTGATTAAAAATACAAGTAAGTCGTACTCGCGCTTAGTAAGCGAGAGGTTTTCGCCACCTTTTTTCACAATATTGCTAGATGCATCAACAAAGAGATCTTTAAACTGAAAAAAATTCGTCTCATTTTGCTGGTTACAATCACTTCTCCTTAAAATAGCTTGAACCCTTGCTACTAATTCTTCTTTCACAAATGGTTTTCTTATATAATCATCTGCACCTGCTTGTAGCCCTGCCACGCAATCCTCGCTAGAAATATTGTCGGTCACAATAATTATCGGTGTCGTTTTAACAAGTCGTATTTGTCTGCAAATTTCCGGTCCCGATATACTTAATGAATCCCAATCCAATACGATAATATCCCAATCTTGTTCATATATTATATTTAAACCTTCGTTTTCATTGTGAAGTTTTAAAATGAAATAGCCTTCTTGCGTTAGACCGCTTACGATTTTCTTCGCTAAAGACCTTTCATTCTTAATTACTAACACCTGCCTCACCGATGGTTCACCTCTACTTCAATATAACTTATTTAGATAAAAAATTATCCCGAAAAAACAATTTAAGATTTATAAATTTAAGATTCCTAAATAATCCATTAAAACAGCTTATTAGGAGAACTCTATATAATCTTACAATAGGTATGGTTAAAAACACAAAACATATGAAGATTGTAATAAATTAAAATTTTAATACAAACTCACCAGTTGGGCGTTTACTAGCAGCTATAGTACCTCCCTACTTATCATCAATAACCATTTTTTTATTCTCTGTTTCAAGGATACCGTCCCATCAACTTCAGCATTCTATAAAACCACAAACAAAAAAACCATAACCTCGCCAACCTGGCAAAGTTATGGTTCATATCATACAAAATAAAAAAACCACCAAATATGTATTGGTGGAGACGGTGGGAGTCGAACCCACGTCCAAAAATATCGGCACTTAAGCTTCTACGAGTGTAGTCGATATATTAGCATTTCGCGAACTCTTCGGCCTATCGACAGGCTTCCAAGTTGCTAGTCTGATTGTTCTCTTCCTTCGCCCTCAGACGGCGAACTCCGGCGTAGTCCACTTAGTTTGAGTCCCTTACCCTACCACATGGACGATGGAGGGAGGAACCTTTAGTGCAATTAAGCAGCTAAAGAAAGATTGTTTTGTTTGCCAATTATAGGCTTTGACGTTTTAACGAGGCCGATCCCCTCGACTCGCAACCTAAGCTCGAACTATCCCTGTCGAATCCGTAACGTCCCCATGATAAAAATGGAGCATACGAAGAAAATATCGTGATAGCTACTAAGAGCTGTTTTTCAATGTGCAACAACCTTACATAAGTTATTATATCATACGCGCGCCGTTTTACAAATGTAAATATCTGTATTACATCTTTTGGCGATCACGGAACACGCGTGCAATTTCACGTTTCGCTTCTTTCTCTTTTAAATCGTGACGTTTATCATATTGTTTCTTACCTTTTGCTAAACCAAGTGCCATTTTTGCAAATCCATTTTTCAAATAGATTCTAAGTGGAACTAATGCGTAACCTGTTTCTTTTGCAGCGCCCGCTAGCTTATCAATTTCTTTTTTATGAAGAAGTAATTTTCTCGTGCGAAGCGGATCATGGTTGAAACGATTCCCTTGTTCGTACGTATTAATGTGCATATTATGAACCCATACTTCACCATTATGTACACGTGCAAACGCATCTTTCAAGTTTACGCGTCCAGCGCGAATTGACTTAATTTCCGTTCCTTGAAGGACAAGCCCTGCCTCGTATGTTTCTTCGATGAAATAATCATGAAATGCTTTTTTATTTTGTGCAATAACCTTACCTGTACCCTTTGGCATATAACGTCCCTCCTCTATTTTTACTATTGTAACAAATGTTAATAAAAAGCGAAAGTGGCTCGTTCAGAATGTGAGACGGATGGAGCTTCTGACCTTGAGGCGCTCTTTGCCTCTCGGGAAGAAGTGAAGCCGCCGAACATTCTAGCCACTGTAGCTGGATTCCATTAGAAAGCGAAAGTGGCTCGCTCTCAAGCCACTAATAAAAAAAGAAAAAGCCTCGCTTTTCATCAAAGCGAAGCCATCCTTTTCTTACTTACGCTTTTTCTTTTTCTTCTTGAATCCTGGTACGTTTTCGAAGAATCCTTTTTTCTTCTTGCCATTACCATCTTTTTTCCCTGGCTGACTAGCAGACGTGGATGCTGTTGCTGATGCGGATCCTCTTCCTGTGCTTTTACCTTTGCCACCACGGTCAAACTTTCTACCTGTGCCACGTTCACCGCCGCGCTCATTACTGCGCTCGCTACGTCCACCGCGTTTCTTTCTGCCTGTTCTTGGCTGCTCGATAACGACTGGACGATCTTTGAACTTACGACGAGGCGTACCTTTCATGCCAACGATTTCAAAGTCGATTGCACGCTCGTCTTTGTTTACGTTAATAACGCGAATTGTAATTTCATCACCGATGCGGAATACGTTTCCTGTACGTTCTCCGATCATAGCGAAATGTTGCTCGTCATAACGGTAGTAATCATCCGTTAAATAACTAACGTGTACAAGACCTTCAATTGTATTTGGAAGCTCTACGAATAAACCGAAGTTTGTTACAGAGCTAATCATACCGTCATACTCTTCACCGATCTTATCAACCATATACTCTGCTTTTTTCATCTCATCTGTTTCACGCTCTGCTTCAACAGCACGGCGTTCCATATTAGAAGAGTGCTCTGCAATCTCAGGTAATTTTTCACGCCATTTTGCTTGCGTTTCATTGTCGACTTTACCATTAATAATGTATTCACGAATTAATCTATGAACGATTGTATCTGGGTAACGACGAATTGGTGATGTGAAATGTGTGTAGAACTCAGTTGATAAACCGAAATGCCCTAAACTATCCGCATCGTAACGAGCTTGCTTCATAGAACGAAGCATAACCGTTGAAATAACTACTTCTTCAGGCTGTCCTTGAACCATTTCAAGAATTTGTTGCAGCGCACGAGGGTGTACTTCATTCGCACGTCCTTTTACCGCATATCCGAAGTTCGTTACAAACTCGAAGAAACGCTCAAGCTTATCTTCTTTCGGATCTTCATGGACACGGTACATAAACGGTACGTTCATCCAGTGGAAGTGCTCTGCTACTGTTTCATTCGCAACAAGCATAAATTCTTCAATTAACTTCTCTGATACAGAACGATCGCGCATAACAACATCAGTCGGTTTTCCTTCTTCATCTACTAATACTTTCGCTTCTTTAAAGTCAAAGTCAATTGCACCACGGCGCATACGTTTTTCACGTAGAATTTGTGCCAATTGACCCATCTCTTTAAACATCGGTACTAATGGCTCATAACGCTTAATTAACTCTTCGTCCTCATCTTCTAAAATGCTTCTTACGTCAGCATACGTCATACGTTCTGTCGTTTTAATCACACTTTGGAAAATCTCGTGTTTAACAACATCACCTAAGTTGTTGATTTCCATTTCACAAGATAATGTCAGACGGTCTACTTTCGGATTTAATGAGCAAATACCGTTAGATAGACGATGTGGAATCATCGGAATTACACGGTCAACAAGATACACACTCGTCGCTCTTTCCGCTGCTTCTACATCAATTGGAGAACCTTCTTGAACGTAATGACTTACATCCGCAATGTGAACGCCAAGCTTGTAGTTACCGTTCTCAAGCTTCGTTACTGTAACAGCATCATCTAAGTCTTTCGCGTCTGCACCATCAATCGTTACGATCATTTGATCACGTAAATCACGACGATCCTTTAAATCTTCTTCTGAAATCGTTTCTGGTACACTGTTTGCATGCTCCATCACTTCTTCAGGGAATGCTAAAGGTAAATGATGTTTATGAATGACAGATAAAATATCTACTCCTGGATCATTTTTATGACCTAGAATTTGAATAACTTCACCTTCTGCGCTTAAACGATTTTCTGGATAGCTCGTAATTTTCACAACTACTTTATGACCTTCTACAGCACCCATTGATGCACTTTTCAAGATAAAGATATCACTCGTCCAGCGCTTATTGTCAGGTATAACAAATCCAAAGTTTTTCGATTCTGTATATGTACCAACAAGTTCTTTCGTTCCACGCTCTAAAATGCGTACAATTGAACCTTCTTGACGTGAACCGCTCGATTGAGAACTAAGGCGTGCTAATACTGTATCGCCATGAAGTGCACCGTTTAATTCTGTAGGAGGGATGAAAAGGTCATCGTCTCCAGTTTTCTTCTCTTCTGGCACAACGAAAGCAAAGCCACGTGCATGTCCAATTAACTTACCTCGTACTAAATTCATCTTTTCAGGAAGACCGTATCGATTACTACGTGTACGAATAACAAGTCCCTTCTCTTCCATCATTACAAGTGCTTTTACAAAATCTTTAAAGCCCTCAGAACCTTCAATTCCAAATGCCTCTTCTAACTCTTGTATCGTTAGCGGTTTATACGCTTCTTCTCTCATAAATAATAACAACTTATCAATATGTTCTTGTGTGATTTCTTCCAAGCAAAAATACCTCCTTTAAAACCTTATATTATTTAGTGTATCCGAAAGATAGGGGATGTATAAAGTGAAACTTCAATACTCCTCTTATGATTTTTACAGTTTTCACAAAAAATTCCTTATGAAAAAAAGAGGCAACTAGATCTTACCAATCTAGTTGCTCCAAGAAGTTATATACATCCTCATGTAGCTCGTCACGTTGTTTATCAAGTGTAATGACATGCGTAGAGTCTTCATACCATTTAATGTCTTTTAACGTAGATTCTACACCGTTATAAATAATGTTAGCACTATCTGTATTAATCATTTCGTCATGACGTGCTTGTACAACAAATGTTGGTGCATAAATCATATCCACATTGTTACGTACGTCAGCAATTAATTGTTGTAATGCTTTTAATGTATTCATCGGTGTCTTTTGGAATTCCAGCATTTCTTGTTCGATTTGCTCTGGTGACTTTTGCTCACGCTTTTTATATTCGCGGGCATATGCCAATATACCTTGGTACATCGTTTCTTCGCTCTTAATATACATCGGTGCACACATTGGTACTACACCTAAAACCGGTACTGTATAACCTAATTTTAAAGAAAATACGCCGCCAAGTGACAATCCAACAACAGCAATTTTCTCAAAACCTTTATCTTTTAAAAGCTGATATGCCTCCGTTACATCTTGCCACCAATCTGTAGGGCCTGTATGAACAAGCTCTTCTGGTGGTACACCGTGCCCTTTATAAATTGGCGCATGACAAGTGTAGCCTTTCTTCTCTAAGAAACGCCCTAACATACGTACATCAGCTGAGTTCCCTGTGAATCCATGTAGTAATAAAACAGCGCGGTCTCCACCCTCAAATGTAAATGGTTTCGGAGATGCTAATTTCATCATGTACTTCTCCTCTTTCTCTTCTGTAATCTAGTCGTATTCTTTCTATATCTAGTGTACCATATTTATATTTCTATAATCTAATTAGAAACATCTTTCAAATGGCAAAACAAAAAAGAAGAACCATTAGTACATCTTACTAACGCTTCTTCTTTCAATTCTATAAGTTTAAGTACGTAACAGCAATTGTTAATACAAAGAACAATACAGCTAAAACAATTGTGATACGGTTTAATACTGCTTCAATTCCACGTGCTTTTTGCTTACCAAATAATTGCTCTGCACCGCCTGAAATTGCACCTGAAAGGCCTGAGCTATTACTAGACTGCATAAGTACCATAACAATCATTAAAATCGATACAGTAATAAGTAAAACGGATAATAACGTATGCACTTGGCGTACCTCCTACAAAGATTCAGTTATTGTAACTGTAGCATAAATCCTATAGAAAAGCGAGAGCTATAGAGTCGCTCCCGCTTTTCTTCCATTACATAAACATCATTGCAAATAACGGTCCAAGTAAACATGTCAAAATTGCTGTTAATGTCATTGTTACCGATCCAATAACACCTTCATGTTCGTTATTTTTCATCGCTCTCATAACGCCCATAATATGAGAAGCACATCCAAATCCGATACCTTTACCAACTGAGTTTGTAACACGGCTCCATTTTAATAAGAGAGGTCCTGTAATCGTTCCAGTAATACCTGCGATAACAACGAAAGCTGCTGTTAAGGAAGGTACACCACCAACTTGTTCAGAAACGCTCATCGCAACTGGCATTGTCACCGATTTTGGTAAAGACGATAAGATTAAGCTTTTATCTGTTCCCATAAGTGAAGCAATGGCAAAATCACTAGCGATTGCAACTGTTGTACCTACTAATACCCCGCCGGCAATCGGTACAACATACTTTTGCAGAACATGACGTTGTTTATAAAGAGGAATTGCAAATGCTACAACACCGGGTCCAAGTAGCTTTGCAATCCAGCCACCACCACTTTCCATATAATGTTGATATGGTATATCAAGCACGATAAATAGGAAAGCCATTAATCCTGTTGCTACAAGCATTGGAATGGTGAATGGTGTTGGAAATAATTTATAGATTTTTTTAGATAATTGATATAATAGCACCGTAAAAAGAACCCAACCGATTCCGATTAATATTTGGCTCATCGCGACTTTCTTTCCTTCCTATTCGCAAGATATTGTCCTGTATGTCCTGCGACAATAATAATTAAAAATGTACTCGCTACAACTGTAATGAAAAGAGAAATTCCTTTACTCATAAAAAAAGCACCGTAATTCATTAAGCCAAGCGTTGGCGGAATTAATAAAAACGGCATAATAGCAACGAGTGTTTCTGCTCCTAAATCGAACCATTTCACTGGAAGAACTTTTAGGCTAAGTAAAACAAGTAAGAGGAACATCCCAATCAAACTTCCTGGAATTGGAATATTTAGCATTTCTTGCACCCAAGTTCCAACCATATAAAACACGTAAAGAGCAGCAATTTGGACAAGAATCTTTGTAAATTTCATGTTCATCATCCCTCATGTTTATACGATCTTCTGTTAATATCTTTATCATAGTATAAATTGTAAAAAGCTGCAATTTATCAACTTGACAGCAAAAACAGCCTGTGTTATACGCTTACAACCTTGATATGACTGCATTTCCAAACGAAAATTACGTCAAAAACCTTGACCTAATATAAAAAGTTTTTATTTTCTGAATTTATAAGACTATTATTTCAATAAAATAATCTTTTTATCCTTAAGCTTACATATATATAAAGTGAAACTTTAATCCATGAGGATTCCCACATCCATACTGATTGTTAGCCCTCATCAAGCGGGTTTGTAAGGGATAAACAAGATAGGTGGTGAACATATGCCAAAAAAAGTTCTCATTTTTTGTGATCCTGGGATTGATGATACGATGGCTCTCCTCTTAGCTTTCTTTATTGATGAAATAGAAATTATCGGTATTGTTGCTGATTACGGCAATGTCCCGAAAAAAATGGCCGTACAAAATGCTCATTTTTTTAATAACGAAACAAAGAATAGAAATATCAAGATATTCGGTGGTTCAGAACGTCCTCTTACTGGTGCCCCACCTGCGTTTTTTACGGATGTACATGGGAAACAGGGGCTCGGGCCAATTATTCCAAAGGTAAATGTGACTAACGGAGAAATGGAGAATTTTTTTGAAGTTATTCCTCTTATTGAGCAGTATAAAGATGAATTAATCATTGTAAGTTTAGGAAGACTTACCTCCCTAGCAATTTTATTCATCGTATGTAAACAGTTAATGAAGCAAGTTAAATCTTACTACGTAATGGGCGGTGCCTTTTTACACCCTGGTAATGTTACCCCTATTTCCGAAGCAAACTTTTATGGCGATCCTACTGCTGCTAATATAGTCCTCCAATCTACAGCTAACATGTACATATACCCATTAAACGTCACCCAATATTCCGTCATTACACCCGAGATGGCGGAGTATATTGAAACAAAAGGAAAAGCCCCACTTGTCAAACCTTTATTCGATCATTATTACTACGGATATTATAAAGACGCCCTACCACATTTAAAGGGTAGCCCCTTCCATGACACAATGCCAATACTCGCTTTACTTGATAACTCTATGTTTACCTATCACAAATCACCTATCGTTGTCATGACAGAATCTTATGCGCAGGGGGCAAGCATTGGAGAATTTCGCTCTTTAGGAGAATCTAAGCCATTTATTGATTGGCCGAGTCATCAAATCGCAATTGATTTTGATTATAACCGCTTCTTCAAACATTTCATGTCACTTATGACGGGCGAACAATTTTAGCATAAAAAAACAGACCGTGATTTCTCACGGTCTGTCGTTATTTTCTACAATTATCGTTTGATGTTATAGAAAGATTTGATACCATCGTAAACAGCGATTTCGCCTAGTTCGTCTTCGATGCGTAATAATTGGTTGTACTTAGCAATACGGTCAGTACGGCTCATAGAACCAGTTTTGATTTGGCCAGCGTTAGTTGCAACTGCGATGTCAGCAATTGTAGCATCTTCAGTTTCACCAGAACGGTGAGATACAACTGCTGTGTAACCAGCACGTTTAGCCATTTCGATAGCTTCGAAAGTCTCAGTTAAAGTACCGATTTGGTTAACTTTAATTAAGATTGAGTTAGAGATACCTTTTTCGATACCTTCAGCAAGTTTTTGAGTGTTAGTTACGAATAAATCGTCACCAACTAATTGTACTTTATCACCGATACGCTCAGTTAATAATTTGTGACCATCCCAGTCGTTTTCGTCTAAACCATCTTCGATAGAGATGATTGGGAAGTCTTTGCAAAGCTCTTCGTAGAAATCAACCATTTCTGCAGAAGTTAAGCCAGTACGGCCTTCGCCTGCAAGGTCATATTTACCAGTTTCTTTGTTGTAGAACTCAGAAGAAGCAACGTCCATTCCTAAGAATACGTTCTCGCCAGCTTTGTAACCAGCTTTTTCGATAGCTTCGATGATTACTTCTAAAGCTTCACGGTTAGAACCAAGGTTTGGAGCGAATCCACCTTCGTCACCTACTGCAGTGTTAAGACCTTTGTCATGTAATACAGCTTTAAGTGCATGGAATACTTCAGCACCCATACGGATTGATTCTTTGAATGTTGGAGCACCAACTGGTAAGATCATGAACTCTTGGAAGTCAACGTTGTTATCAGCGTGAGAACCACCGTTGATGATGTTCATCATTGGAGTTGGTAATTGTTTTGCATTGAATCCACCAAGGTAACGGTATAATGGAAGACCTACGAAGTCAGCTGCTGCGTGAGCTACTGCCATAGATACACCAAGGATAGCGTTAGCGCCTAGTTTACCTTTGTTTGGAGTGCCGTCTAATTCGATCATAGCACGGTCGATACCAGCTTGGTCAGTTACATCGAAACCAGCGATTTCTGGAGCGATAATTTCGTTAACGTTGTTTACTGCGTTAACAACACCTTTACCAAGGTAACGAGATTTGTCACCGTCACGTAATTCTACTGCTTCGTGCTCACCAGTAGATGCACCACTTGGTACGATAGCGCGTCCGAAAGCACCGCTTTCTGTGTAAACTTCTACTTCTACAGTTGGGTTACCACGAGAGTCAAGGACTTCGCGAGCATAAACATCAATAATTGTTGACATAATAAATTCTCTCCTTTTTATATAAGCAAATTATTTAATAATTGTTTTACCTGTCATTTCTTTCGGTTGTTCCACATTTAAAAGTGTAAGCATTGTTGGAGCGATATCTCCTAAAATACCACCTTCACGAAGCTCTACATCATTTTTTGTAACGATGAAAGGAACCGGGTTAGTTGTATGAGCTGTCATCGGCTCGCCATCAGCAGTTAACTCCTGATCGGCATTACCATGGTCAGCAGTAATAAGTGCTACACCATCTTTTGCAAGAATCGCTTCTACAACTTTTCCTAAACATTCGTCAGTTGCTTCTACTGCTTTAATTGTTGGTTCCATCATCCCAGAATGGCCAACCATATCACAGTTTGCAAAGTTAAGAATGATAACATCATGTTTATCATTTTCGATTTCATTTACTAAAGCGTCCGTTACTTCGTAAATGCTCATTTCAGGTTTCAAGTCATACGTTGCAACCTTCGGTGAGTTAATTAAGATACGCTCTTCTCCTGGGAATTCAGCCTCACGACCACCGCTAAAGAAGAATGTAACGTGCGGATACTTTTCGGTTTCCGCGATGCGAAGTTGCTTTAATCCCGCTTGCGCAACAACTTCACCTAAAGTGTTATCAAGGTTCATTGGCTTGAATGCCACGTAACCATTCACAGTTTCACTGAAGTGTGTCATACATACGAATTCTGGAATGTGAGGTACTTTTTCACCACGATCGAACTCACGGAAGTCTTCGTTTGTAAATACACGAGCAATTTGAATTGCACGGTCTGGACGGAAGTTATAGAAGATAACTGCATCATCATCATTGATTGTTGCAACTGGCGTGTTATCTTCGTTAACAATTACAGACGGCAATACGAATTCATCATAGATACCGTTCGCATAAGAGTCTTCTACACACTCTTCTGCTGATTTATAAGTAGGGCCTTCACCATTCACCATAGCACTGTAACATTTTTCTACGCGATCCCAACGCTTGTCACGGTCCATGGAGTAATAACGACCAGAGATAGTCGCGAATTGTCCTACTCCTGTTTCTTTAATTACTTCATTTGCTGCATCGATATAACCTTTTGCTGTTTGTGGTCCAACATCGCGGCCGTCTAAGAACGCATGGATGTAAACTTTCTCCACACCTTCTTTTGCTGCTAAGCGAAGAAGAGCAAACATATGGTTCATGTGACTGTGCACACCACCATCAGAAAGTAAACCGAATAAATGAAGAGCAGTACCTTTTTCTTTTACGCTTTTAATTGCATTTTGGAATGTTTCGTTCTGATCGAACTCACCTTCACGAATTGCAACGTTTACGCGTGTTAAGCTTTGATATACTATGCGGCCAGCACCAATATTTAAGTGACCAACCTCAGAGTTACCCATTTGACCTTCTGGAAGACCTACTTCCTCACCACAAGCTGTAAGCGTTGTATGAGGGAATTTGTTCCAGTAACCATCAAAATTAGGTTTCTTAGCTTGTGCTACAGCATTCCCGTGAGTTTCTTCACGAAGTCCGAAACCGTCAAGGATGATTAAAGCTGTTGGCTTTCTCATTTTACCGCCCCCAGAAGACCTAAGAACGAAGCAGGCTCTAAGCTAGCACCGCCAACTAAAGCGCCGTCGATGTCAGATTGTGCCATATACTCTTTAATGTTTTCTGGTTTTACGCTACCGCCGTATTGAATACGAACAGCTTCTGCAGCTTCTGGAGAAACAGCTTCTGCAACAACTTTACGGATGTGCGCACATACTTCATTTGCATCTGCAGAAGAAGAAGATTTACCTGTACCGATAGCCCAGATAGGCTCATAAGCGATAACAGTTGCTTTAACTTGCTCTTCTGTTAAACCTGCAAGTGCTTTTGTCACTTGACCTGCTACTAGATCAAATGTTTTTCCGCTTTCGCGCTCTTCTAAAGTCTCACCACAACATACGATTGGTGTTAAACCATGTTCAAATGCTGCTAGAGTCTTTTTGTTTACTGATTCGTCTGTTTCAGCAAACATTTCACGACGCTCAGAGTGGCCAAGTACTACGTAGCCTACTTTTAAGTCGCTAAGTGCTACTGGGCTAATTTCGCCAGTGAATGCACCATTTTTTTCGAAGTGCATGTTTTGTGCACCTACTTGTAAATCAGTTCCTTCAGTTGCTGCTACAAGGCGCTCTAAGAATAGAGCTGGAGAGCAAACTACTGCATCAACAGCTGAAGCTGCTGGGATTTGACCTTTAACTTCCTCTACGAAGCTAACTGCTTCAGATAGAGTTTTATTCATTTTCCAGTTACCTGCGATAATTGGTTTACGCATGCTTTGCACCGTCCTTTTTCTTTGGCTGCTACTTATTTGTCGTTAAGACAAACTACACCTGGAAGCTCTTTACCTTCCATGAATTCTAATGACGCACCGCCGCCAGTAGAAATGTGGCTCATTTTATCAGCCATACCGAATTTTTCAACAGCTGCTGCAGAGTCACCACCGCCGATAACAGAGTATGTATCTTCTGCATCTGCTAATGCTTGTCCTACTGCTTTTGTACCTTCTGCGAATGGAGTCATTTCGAATACACCCATTGGTCCATTCCATACAACAAGCTTAGAGTTTTTAATTACATCTGCATAAATTTCACGTGTTTTAGGACCGATGTCTACGCCTTCCCAGTTAGAAGGGATAGAGTCGATACCAACGATTTGAGTTGTTGCAGTTTCAGAGAATTCCTCAGTGATTACAACATCAACTGGCATGTAGAAGTTTACGCCTTTTTCTTTTGCAAGTTGCATAAATTCTTTAGCTAGTTCAATCTTGTCGTCTTCACATAGAGATAGACCAATTTCATGACCTAAAGCTTTAACGAACGTGTAAGCAAGTCCGCCACCGATGATTAAGTTATCTACTTTGTCTAATAGATGACGAATTACACCGATTTTATCTTTTACTTTCGCACCACCAATAATAGCTGTAAATGGACGTTCTGGGTTAGAAAGTGCTTTACCTAATACATCTAACTCTTTTTCCATTAATAGACCAGATACTGCTGGTAGGTAGTCTGCGATACCTGCTGTAGAAGCGTGAGCACGGTGAGCTGCACCGAATGCATCGTTTACGAAGATGTCAGCAAGTGCTGCAAATTCTTTCGCAAGTTCTGCATCGTTCTTTTCTTCGCCCGCATAGAAACGTACGTTTTCAAGAACTAATACGTCGCCTTCGTTCATTGCTGCAACCATTTCTTGTGCAACTGGTCCGAATGCTTCGTCTGCTTTTTTAACATCTTTACCAAGAAGCTCGCCTAAACGTGCTGCTACTGGAGTAAGACGTAATTCTTCTACCGCTTGACCTTTTGGACGGCCTAAGTGGCTTGCTAAAATAACTTTCGCACCTTGCTCTACTAAATATTGAATTGTAGGAAGAGCTGCACGGATACGAGTTTCATCTGTAATTTTGCCTTCTTTCATAGGTACGTTGAAATCAACGCGGCAAAATACACGCTTACCTTTTAAATCTACGTCACGAATTGATTTTTTGTTCATTGGATTTCCCTCCGACTACTAGTTAGGATTGACAAAACCCATTCAAAAGCTTAACACATTTGCTTTTAAAACGAAAGAAGAGAGAGAGGGAACAAACCCTCTCCCTCGTTTTGTCATTGATTGCTTATATAATTAAGAATTAAAGACCTTTAGAAGTCATGTAAGCTGCTAAGTCTACTACGCGGTTAGAGTAACCAGTTTCGTTATCGTACCAAGAAAGTACTTTAACCATGTTACCTTCCATTACCATTGTAGATAATGCATCGATTGTAGAAGAAGCTGTACATCCGTTATAGTCGATAGATACTAATGGCTCTTCGCTGTATCCAAGGATACCTTTTAATTCGCCTTCAGCTGCTGCTTTAAATGCTGCGTTTACATCTTCAACTGTTACTTCTTTGTCAAGTTCAACAACTAAGTCAACAAGAGAAACGTTAGCAGTTGGAACACGTACAGCGCCACCGTTTAATTTACCTTTAAGTTCTGGTAATACTAATGCTACAGCTTTAGCTGCACCAGTAGATGTTGGGATCATGTTTTCAGCTGCTGCACGAGCACGACGTAAATCTTTGTGTGGTAAATCTAAGATTTGTTGGTCGTTAGTGTAAGAGTGAATTGTTGTCATCATTCCGCGTTTTACGCCGAATTTTTCGTTTAATACTTTAGCGAATGGAGCTAGACAGTTTGTAGTACAAGAAGCGTTAGATACTACGTTGTGGTTAGCTGCATCGTATTGTTCGTGGTTAACACCCATAACTACAGTGATATCTTCGTCAGAAGCTGGAGCTGAGATGATAACTTTCTTAACTGATCCACCTAAGTGTTTTTCAGCGTCTGATTTTTTAGTGAAACGGCCAGTAGATTCTACTACTACTTCTACTCCGTAGTCGCTCCATGGTAATTGAGCTGGGTCACGCTCAGCGATAACTTTAATTTCTTTACCGTTAACAACGATGCTGTTTTCGTTAGCAGATACTTCTGCATTTAAAGTTCCGTGAACTGTGTCATATTTTAAAAGGTGAGCTAATGTTTTAGCATCTGTTAAGTCGTTGATTGCTACTACTTCTACCTCAGAGTTGTTAAGAGCTGCGCGGAATACGTTACGTCCGATACGTCCAAATCCATTAATACCAATTTTAGTCATTTGAATTTCCTCCTTGGGGGATTATATTAAAGGGTAAAACCCTTTGTTAACTGTTTTGCTGCACCTTCATCTGTAATTAGAATTGAAGTGTGCCCTTGTTTAATTACAGCCTGTATTGCTTTTGCCTTTGAAGAACCTCCAGCGACTGCAACAACGTGAGATACATTTTGTAAATCCTCTAATTGCATACCAACTGTTCTTACTTTATGAACAACATTTCCTTCTTCATTAAAGTAGTAACCGAAAGCTTCACCAACTGCTTCGCTTGCTTGAATCTTTAACCAATCTGCTTCCGAAGTACTTCTGCGACGTGCCATTGTTAACGCATCACCTATTCCATGAATGACGATATTGGAAGATCGAATCAACTCAAGAACTTCTTTCACGGAAGGCTCTGTCACAATAGACGCATATGCTTCGCTACTAACATGGTCTGGAACATACAATAAGCGATAATTACTCATCGTATTTTGCGCCATCTTGGCACAAATGGTATTGGCTTCTAATTCAACACCTTCTCCGATTCCACCACGTGCTGGGACAAATAGCATATGTAAATCTTTACAATCAAGTTGCATCATGTCCGCAGCAGCAGCTAGCGTAGTTCCTCCAGCCACAGCAACGATATTATTCGCTGTCAGACGGTCTTTTATACAAGTCACACAAGCACGGCCCATCTCCAGTTTGACCCAAGGTGATTCATCACTATCACCAGGGACAACGAAAACTTCATCCAAGTCTAATGTTTCCTTAAGTTGCTTTTCTAAAACCTTTAACCCGGAAATTTCTTTCATAAAGTCTTCCAAAGCAAGAACTAAAGCTGTTCCTTCTTCTGTCAAAGTCATTCCAGAAGAAGCGACGTGAACTAAGTTTTGTTCTTTCAAAACTTGAACTTCACTTCGCAATACTCGTTCTGTCATACCGAGGCTTGCTGATAAGTTTCTTCTTCCAATCGGCTGCATGAGCCTAATGTATTGAAGAATTTGCATTCTCGTTTGCATAACAGGTAGCAGATCAGGTAATAATTTTTTTGTGTTCTGAATCCATGAGCGCATATCTTTTCTCCTCACTACATTGGTTCATTTTTCCTCGGTGGTCACTTTACGTCCCGTAGTGACATTTTGTGTCCCACATAGGTTAAAAAAATAATCCCTGCTACGTGTATTATTGTAACAGGAGATAGAAACTTATTCAACTCTTAACTGCATTCTTTATATAGTTTATTATGACACCTTTGTGAATGTTACCATATTCTACTTGTTTTCCGTCTATTTCTACAACCGGAATCATTAAATGATATTTTTCTAAAAGGTCATTATCTTCATATATATCTATTTCCTCGATTTGAAAAGAATATTCACATTGTACTTCCTGCAAAACTTGTTTCGCCTGCACGCAAAGACCACAATTCTTTTTTGTATACAGCACAACTTTCATCTTCTTCACCTATCCGATTGTTTTTCGCAATGACGAAGCTGGGATATGCATTTGTTCTCTATACTTCGCCACCGTTCTTCGAGAAATAACAATTTCATGCTCTTCTTCTAATAATTTTGAAATCTTTTGATCTGAGAGTGGCTTTTTCTTATTCTCTGCTTCCACAAGCGTTTGAATAAACTGTTTCACTCGCTTCGTTGAAACTGCCTCATCCTCTGTCGTCGAAACTGCATTACTAAAGAACGATTTCATCTCAAATAAACCGTGTGGCGTTTGCACATACTTATTTCTTGTTGCACGACTAATCGTAGACTCATGCACACTTAGCTCTTCCGCCACCTCTTTTAAAGCGAGCGGCTTCAAATACGCTGGACCTTCCCAAAAGAAATCACGTTGTTTTTCCATAATAATCGTCATCACTTGCAGAAGTGTTTGTTTTCTCTGTTTCAAACTGCGCATAATCCATTGCACATGCTGATACTTTTCTGAAACGTAAGATGCTACTTCACTTTCACTATTATTAAGAAGCGCACTGTACTCAGAGTGAATTTCAATTCTCGGCATATTTCTCTCATTCATCTGTAAAACGAGGCGATCGCCTTCTTTTTTCACTGCCATGTCAGGCACAATATACAGTGGTTTATCCGAAGAATACGCAAGGCCCGGTTTCGGCTGCAATGATGTAATACAGTTCACCGCCGATTGTAATTCTTCATTACTACACTTCAGCACATGAACGAGCTTTCGCCAATCCTTCTTCACGAAATAAGCAAAGTGCTCCTCTACAATATCTTCCGCTAATCCATCCCTTCTTTGTAAGCGCTTCAATTGTAAGGTTAAACATTCCTGAATATTACGCGCCCCTACCCCTGCTGGCTCCAGTGATTGGACAAGCTCTACAGAGCGGTCAACTACATGAATATGCGCAGAAAGGAGCTCTGCTAACTCTTCATTCGTTTCTTGTAAATACCCGTTTCCATCCATGTTCATAATAATGAAAGAAGCCACTTTCCGCTCTTCTTCATCTATTTTATAATACTGTATTTGATTTAATAAATGTTGCTGAATCGTTGTAGAATCCACACTGTAGATTTCCATCTGATTCTCGACTTGTTTGCTGGTACTTTTACTGTTGTTAGAGCTCTTTTTCTTCTCCCTCTCAAAACCACCTAACTCAATAAGGGGATTCTCTAACGATTGCTCATACAAAAACTCCGATAATTCTTGTACATTATACTGAAGCATTGTAATCGCTTGCCTTAACTCTTGTGTCATTGCCAAACGTAAGCTTTGTTCTTGTAAAAGACTTGCCTTCAAACTAATCTCCCCCTTGTTTCTATTGTACAATAAGTTTGGTAAAAGGAGAATCCTCACGCAGACGCCCATTCCAAAATATTATTAATTTATATGTATTAATGATATTTACAACTTACAACCGAAATTTGAATAATATTGAAAGAAAATAATAAGTTATAAAAATTATTATCAAGTACTAATAGTAAATCTTATTATCAGATATAACAAGAGGGAAATAAAAAAAGTCCTAACCTACAAAACGTAAGTTAGGACTTTTTGACGCGCCCAGAGGGATTCGAACCCCCGACAGACGTGGTACCGGAAACCACCGCTCTATCCGACTGAGCTATGGGCGCATGATTATAGAAAACACTTCATTTTCTTCTCATAATAATAGCAATAAAATCCATCTAAATCAATAAAAATATCCCCGTAATACCTTATACATCTTAGCTAAAAGCATATAAAATCTATTCAACCCCTAAATTTTCCAATCATAAATTCATCCCAACTCACAAATTATAACCTATGAATTGATATTCCAAAGGGGGCTTCATTCAATGACTGTAATTACGAAACTAAAGCAAACTGTTTCTGGATTAAAAAGTGCACAAGCTAGCTTAGAGGGATTCGCTCTTGATACGGATAACCAACAAGCTAAGCAACTTTTTCAAACAGCTGCGCAGCAAACACAAACGATTATCGATTCTTTAAACCCACGTGTTGAAGAAGTCCAACAGGAAGAACCACAATACTCACAGCAATAACGAACCAATCTTGCTGTGAAATAGAAAAAGGATGATATGCAGTCATCCTTTTTCTATCACATTACATATTGCAATAGAAATGGAATGATAATTATGCGAAAACTCGGCCTCATAACCGCATTATTTGCACTTCTATTTAGCTCTTTTACCGGATGTGATAATAGTCCTTTAGATAAAAAAGTGAAAGAAGAAGCAAAACAAACGGAGAAAGAAAAAGGTCCAAAGTTAACAAAGACGAGTACGGAATCCTTTAATCAATCTATATCACAAGGAGCGAAGAAAAGAGCTCTCGCTATGGATGAAATTATAAAAAGCACAGCAGTGAATTCAAATTTAGATCTCTACATAGCAGTTACACCTGAGCATCACGAAAGGTTTGGATTAAAACCGCTTCGTAAAAAGCTTCAAAAGCAGCTAAGTGATGAGCACCCTACTTTCGATGTTCGTGTAAGTACAGATAAAAAAATCTTTATGTTACTCGAAAAGCTCGAAAGAAAGATTAAGGAAAAAAAAGTATCTAAAGATGAGATTAATAAGCAATTAAAACTCATTGGTAAAAAAATGGAGTCTAACACTTAACGCTTTTTAAAAGAAAAGGAAGGATTGCAATGTCTAGTAAAGATAAAAACTTAACCCCTGTACAACAGGAGTATAAAAAATTCGAACAAGAACGCGAACCGAAACGACCTGTCTTAAAAAATTGTATAAAAGCCTTTTTCGTTGGTGGTTTTATTTGCTTCATCGGACAACTCATTTCTACTTTTTACATCACATATTTTGATTTCACTGAACGTTCGGCAGGAAATCCAACCGTCGCAACTCTTATTTTCATTTCTATGTTACTAACTGGATTTGGTATATACGATCGTTTTGGACAGTTTGCTGGTGCTGGTACAGCTGTACCTGTTACTGGATTTGGTAACTCTGTTATTGCCGCATGTATTGAGCATCGAACGGAAGGATTTGTCCTTGGCGTTGGCGGCAATATGTTTAAACTAGCGGGTTCTGTTATTTTATTTGGTGTATTTTCGGCTTTTGTCATCGCACTTATTAAAACGATTCTCGTTCAATGGGGAGGGCTATAAATGTTACAAGGACACCGAACGTGGGTATTTGAAAACAAACCAGTCATTATCTCAACAGGGGTTGTCGGTGGACCATTTGAAGCAAAGGGAAACATCCCAGAAGACTTCGATATCCTTCATGAAGATTTATGGCTCGGGCAAGATTCCTATGAAAAAGCACATAAAATTTTATTCGAAGAAGCTTGTAGTCGCGCTACTGAAAAAGCAGAACTTCGTAAAGATGATATTCAATTTGTACTCGCAGGAGATTTAATTAATCAAATTACCCCTACAAGCTTTGCTTGCCGCACATTGGGCACTCCTTATCTCGGATTATTCGGAGCTTGTTCTACTTCTATGGAAGGTTTAGCACTTGGGGCAAGTATCGTAAATGCAAAAGGTGCAAAATATTTATTAACTGGAGCTTCAAGCCATAATACTGCTGTAGAAAAACAATTCCGCTACCCTACCGAATACGGTGGACAAAAGCCGCCTACTGCACAGTGGACAGTAACCGGAGCAGGAGCCGCTATTTTAAGCGATACTGGACACGGTCCAAGGGTAACCTCTGCAACAATCGGACGAGTGGTTGATATGGGATTAACGGATCCGTTTAATATGGGAGGCGCAATGGCTCCAGCTGCAGTTGATACAATTGAAGCCCATTTACGTGAACGCCAAATTGATGCCTCTTACTACGATTTAATCGTAACAGGCGATCTCGGACATGTAGGACGCGAAATTGCTTATGACTTACTACATAAACACGGAACGAAAGTAACGAGCGAACAATTTCAAGATTGCGGAATTATCATTTATAGAGAAGGACAACCTGTCATAGCTGGTGCTAGCGGGCCTGGATGTTCCGCAACAGTCGTGTACGGTCATTTATTAAACCGAATGAAAAGAGGAGAGTTCAAAAAAATACTTGTCGTTGCGACAGGCGCTTTACTATCTCCACTTACATTCCAACAAGAAGAAACGATTCCGTGTATCGCTCATGCCGTTTCGATTGAATTTGGAGGTGCAACGCAATGATTTTTTTCTGGGCTTTCGTCATTGGCGGACTCATATGTGTAATCGGCCAACTTATGTTTGATGTCGGCAAACTAACACCCGCTCATACAATGGCAACACTCGTTGTTGCTGGAGCTATATTAGATGGATTTAATTTGTATGAGCCATTAATTGATTTCGCTGGAGCCGGGGCAACTGTACCTATTACAAGCTTTGGTAATGCCCTCGTTCATGGCGCAATGGAAGAAGCTGCAAAACATGGCATCGTTGGCGTTATTACCGGCATGTTTAAAGTAACGAGCGCCGGTGTATCAGCAGCTATTATTTTCGGCTTCATTGGAGCATTGTTATTTAAACCGAAAGGATAAGAGGTGTTTATATGACTGTTATCGCTAGCGTAAAAACTTGCCTTGCTAGTGTAAGAGGCGCTCAAGCAAGCTTAAGTTCCCTTTCACTAAATTCTACAGACGATGAAGCTAAACGCGTATTTCATGAATGTATGTTAGAAATGGACAGTGTCATCGCTGATTTACAGGATAGAGTTTCAGTATTAGAACGTGAAGAACCTCAATATAAAGGGTTTTAAGTAGACTGGAGGAAATGACTATGTCTCACCTACCGGAATGGACACTTGTCATCCTTCGCTCTGTATTCATATTAATTATTTTATTCACTATTACAAAGTGCTTAGGAAAAAGGCAAATCTCTCAGCTTTCCTTTTTTGAATACATAGCGGGAATGACAATCGGTGATATCGCTGCTCAAATAGCTACAGGGCTTGATCAAAAGTTTTTCCACGGTGTCTTTGCAATACTTATTTTCGCCTCCGTACCTTTTTTCGTCGGAATTCTTTCCTTGAAAAACAAAACTGCTAGAGATTTCTTTGAAGGAAAATCTACAGTGTTAATAAAAGATGGAAAAGTACTTGAGGATAATTTAAAGAAAGAAAAATATACAAGTGATGAGTTACTTGAGCTTCTTAGAGGAAATGGTGCATTCAGTATAGCTGAAGTCGAATTTGCTGTCTTAGAACCGAGCGGAGAATTAAATGTATTATTAAAGAAAGATTCTCAGCCACTTACTGCAAAAGATCTCGGTTTAAAAGTGCCAAATGAAAAAGAACCACAAACTGTTATTATGGATGGAAATGTACTAGATGAACCACTTTCAGCAAGCGGGCATAACCGCGCTTGGCTACACTCTGAACTAGAAAAGCTCGGTGTTGTTATCGAAAATGTTTTTCTCGGTCAAGTAGATTCATACGGACAACTTACTATCGACATTTACAATGACAAACTACAAATGCCTTCTCCTCAAAATAAGCCTTTATTATTAGCATCTTTAAAAAAATGTCATGCTGATCTTGAACTATTTTCTCTAGAAACAAAGTCGAAATCAGCAAGCGAAATGTATAGTAAAAACGCGAAACAAATCGAAAAGATTTTAAATAGAGTTACCTATCTTTTAAAAGACTAATTATCGAAAGAACGCTTCAGTTAACAAGCGTTCTTTTCCTTTTTCTCCAGTTTTCATAACGTTTAAATTTATGTAATGCGGTTATGATGTTGAAGATACATAAGCAGGGAATTTCGAAAACATAGCGAATATTTCATGGTACAACTACATATTTTTTTGATTTAAAGTGGTTTCGTTTGACCTTTATTGACCATAATTGTATTATAAGACTAAGAAAGCTTTAGAAGGAGGAAATAACAGATGAATTTAATTCCTACAGTAATTGAACAAACAAATCGTGGAGAACGCGCTTACGATATTTACTCTCGACTATTAAAAGACCGCATCATTATGCTTGGTAGTGCAATTGATGACAACGTAGCTAACTCAATCGTTTCCCAGCTTTTATTCTTGGAATCTCAAGATCCAGAAAAAGATATTCACATCTACATCAACAGCCCTGGTGGTTCTATCACAGCAGGTATGGCAATCTATGATACAATGCAGTTTATTAAACCACAAGTATCAACAATCTGTATCGGTATGGCAGCATCTATGGGTGCATTCTTACTTGCAGCAGGTGAAAAAGGAAAACGTTATGCACTTCCAAACAGTGAAGTAATGATTCACCAACCACTTGGTGGAGCACAAGGTCAAGCGACTGAAATCGAAATCGCTGCAAAACGTATCCTATTCTTACGTGAAAAACTAAACCAAATTCTTGCTGACCGCACTGGTCAACCACTTGAAGTACTACAACGCGACACAGACCGCGACAACTTCATGACAGCAGAAAAAGCTTTAGAATACGGTTTAATCGATAAGATCTTTACAAATCGTTAATAACTAAAAGCGGAAGCGGCTCGTTCAGAATCGCAGGGCGATGGAGCACCTGATTCCGAGGCGCTTTTTGCCTCGAATGAAGGGGCGATTTTTGCCTCGAATGAAGGGCGAAACGACCGGAGATTCTAGCCGCTGGAGCTGGATATACTAAAAGCGGAAGCGGCTCGTTCAGAATGGGAGGAGGATGGAGCTTCTGACAAAGAGGTGCTTTTTACCTCGGCGGAAGAAGCGAAGCCACCGACCATTCTAGCCGCTGGAGCTGGATACAACTAAAAGCGGAAGCGCCCTATAATTGGGCGCTTTTTTATTATCATATACCTCCGTCTGTATACCCTATCCAGTATCCCTCTAAATATATCAACGATTTTTCAATTATATCGAACAAAACTCAAATTATATCAACGATTTTTTTAATATATCAACGGTTCGACACAACATATCGATTTACCGACAATCTCCGACAAGGACAAACCAACTACATACCCCCTCCCCGCTAATCCGCACAAACAACAAAACAAAAAACTATCGCATATACGCGATAGCTTCTTATTGTACATATGCAGCTAATGCTTCTAAAGCCTCTTCTGCATCTGAACCTTCTGTTGTAATTGTTATCATGCTACCAGTTCCAATTGCTAAGCTCATAATCCCCATTATGCTCTTTGCATTTACTGTCTTTCCGTCTTTCTCGATGAAGATATCTGCATGAAAGCGATTTGCCTCTTGTACAAACAACGCAGCCGGACGTGCTTGTAAACCGTTTTTTAATGAAACCTGAACTCGTTTTTGAACCACAGCTCCATTTCCCCTTTAACCTCTTATTTTTTTGCTACCGTTTCCCCCGCGCGTAATTTCTCTGCAATTTCATCGATTTTACGCAAACGATGATTAATACCCGATTTACTAATTTTCCCCCCGGATACCATCTCACCTAACTCTTTCAATGTTACATCTTGATAATCTCTTCGTAGCTGCGCAATTTCTCGTAGTTTATCTGGCAATATATCAAGACCAACCGTCTCATCAATATAGCGGATATTTTCAATTTGCCTTAGCGCTGCACCAATTGTTTTATTTAAATTAGCTGTTTCGCAGTTCACTAAACGATTTACGGAATTACGCATATCACGTACGATTCTAATATCTTCAAATCTTAAAAGCGCATTATGAGCACCAATAATATTTAAAAATTCCGTAATTTTCTCCGCTTCTTTCAAATACGTAATGTACCCTTTTCTTCTTTCCAGCGTCTTACTATTTAAATCAAATCCGTTCATCAGTTCACATATAGCATCATTATGTTCCTTATATAACGAAAAGATCTCTAAATGATAAGATGATGTTTCTGGGTTATTTACTGAACCACCTGCTAAAAATGCACCGCGTAAATACGATCGTTTACAACACTTCTTCTCAATCAATTCTTGTGATATATTTCGAATAAATGAAAAGTCATCTCGCACGATATGAAGATCGGCTAATATTTCGCGAGACTTCTCAACAAGCCTTACGATATATACATTATTTTTCTTCAATCGCATTTTTTTACGAACAAGCAATTCTACCGTTACGTCATATCCCTTTTTCAAAAGCGTATAAATTCTTCTTGCAATTGCCGCATTTTCTGTTTGAATATCAATAGATAGACGACGGTTTGAAAAAGAAAGCGATCCATTCATTCGAAGTAACGCTGATAATTCAGCTTTTTCACAGCATTCCTTCATTTCAAGGTTCGTCAGCTCTTTCTTTGTTTCTGATGCAAATGACACAGTCAACACCTCCTTATACGATTATTATGGAACAAAATTCTTGTCCTATATGAATGAGGAGCGCTACCTCAAACGAGGCAACGCATATTTATAACAATGAATATAAAATCGAAGCTAACTTTAACGTATCATGCCTTACAACACGATCATCATACTTCGCTAATCCACCTTGAATGACATCAATATTATTTTCAGCAAAACGTTCTTCATCCACTACAACTGGTGTAGACATTTCTTCCTCATATAACTTACGTAATTCACAAGGAATATCACGGTTATTTACAATTGCAGTATTAATAAATGGTTGCCCTAAATGATCGTGTAAAGCCTGCACATGATCAAAAGCAGTATATCCCATCGTTTCACCCGCTTGTGTCATAACGTTACATACATACACCTTCTTCGCCTTTGCAGCAAGAACAGCATCCCCAATTTTATTAACAACTAAGTTGGGTAATATACTTGTATACAAACTTCCTGGACCGAAAACGAGTAAATCAGCTCGTTTAATCTCAGCCAAGGTTTCATGCAATGGCTCTACATCTTCTGGAGTTAAAAAGACACGATTAATCTTCTTTCCGTAATAAGGAATCTTTGATTCGCCTGTTACAATTTCTCCATCTTCAAGTTCCGCATGAAGTACCGCACTTTGATTCGCTGCTGGTAATACACGTCCTCTGACATTTAATACTTTACTTGTTTCCGTAATTGCATGGAAAAAGTCTCCTGTAATTGAGGTCATACCTGCCAACAATAGATTTCCTAACGCATGACCTTTCAGTCCGTCCCCTGTTGTGAAACGGTGCTGAAATAAAGCTTCCACCAGTGGCTCTACATCCGATAACGCAACAAGTACGTTACGGATGTCACCTGGAGGTGGAATTTCTAGCTCATCACGTAATCTACCTGAACTGCCACCATCATCAGCGATTGTAACAACTGCTGTAATATCAACAGGATATTGCTTTAATCCTCTTAATAAAACAGAGAGTCCAGTTCCGCCTCCCATGATAACAATTTTAGGCTTTCTCTCTTTTTTCATCCCTTAATGGCCCTTTCTCTTCTCCACATCACGATGAGATACATGAACACTATACTCTGGTTTCAAATGTTTCCCAAGGTATTCTGTAAGCGTAACAGAACGATGCTGTCCACCTGTACATCCAATTGCAATTACAAGTTGACTTTTGCCTTCTCTTTTATAATGAGGCAACATGAAAGTAATCAGATCCGTCAACTTCTCTAAAAACTTATGTGTCTCATTAAATTTCAGTACATACGAAGAAACTTCTTCATCTAGTCCTGTTAATGGCTTCATATGTGGAATGTAATATGGATTTGGTAAAAAACGAACATCAAATACTAAATCTGCATCAATTGGAATACCGTACTTAAATCCAAATGACATAACATTTACACGAAATGCTTGCTCAGTTTCTGTTGAGAACAAGTGAACAATTTTTTCACGTAATTCTTTCGGTTTTAAATCCGATGTATCAAGCACAATATTCGCTCGTGCCTTCATATCTGTTAATAAATCGCGCTCTGCTTCGATTCCCTTTAACGGCAAACCAGTTGGTGCAAGTGGATGCGAACGTCTCGTTTCTTTATAACGAGTTACAAGCGTACTATCTTTCGCATCTAAAAATAAAATATGAGGAATAATCCATGTACGTTCTGATAAATCATCAAGCGCTCCCCATAAATGTTCGAAAAACTCGCGGCCACGTAAATCAATACCAAGTGCCACTTTATTCATTTTCCCTTTTGAATCCGCCATAAGTTCAATAAACTTTGGCAATAACATCGGTGGCAAATTATCTACACAAAAATATCCTAAATCTTCAAAACTTTGTAAAGCTACTGTTTTTCCAGCTCCAGACATCCCTGTAATAATTACCATTTTTATATCATTATTCTCTGTCATCGTATCCTCTCCTTGACGGTTTAACTCGGATCTAATCGATATGAAAGCAACTCAAAATCTGGGGTATATACAAATGTACCGTAGATTATGCCATTTCCTTTAATTAAGTAATCAATAATGTGATAATCTCCTGGCGCCATTGCTAAATCATCAATTTTGTCAAATGTATGCCAACCAATGATGCCTTCTTCGCTCTCTAGTTTGTTTTCTCCTGCAAAATCTGTCGCTAAAAAGGAGAACATCATCCATTCAGAAACAACTTTATCACCTTCTTGGATGACAAAGGTGAAGACCCCCTTTAACGCTGGGTTTTTCAAATAAATACCTGTTTCTTCACGATACTCGCGAACAACGGAATCTCTTACAGTCTCACCACGCTCCATTTTCCCGCCTGGTGCAACCCACCAATTTCGGCGAGGTTTTTGGAGTAAGAGTACTTCATTATCTCTAATTAACACACAGTTTGTCACTCTTTGCATGTTTCTTCACCTCAGCTACTTGCAGTAAAATTCCTCACTGCATACTTCTTTCATTATACTATCAAAAACAGTTTGCTACAACGAAGGAGCCAGTCCTCTTTCGTTAAGCATATGCTACTCAACAATTTTAAAAAAGCTTTCTATAACAAGCAATGTAAATGCTTAGACTTTCAATGAATAGCATAAAAAATCCCCTTAACGATTTTTATCGCCAAGGGGATTAAAGCCTTTATTTCTTACCGAAATAAGTAACAATCGCAAATCCTAAAATAAAGGTAATAATCGAACTTATAATTGAAAATCCGCCAGTCGGAATCCCAGGGAACACAATTACAATCGAACCGATTACAAGTCCAATAATTGCCGCAAATGTCATACTTTTATAACGATCTAATAAAAAACTAATGCCTTTACTACTTACAACAAATCCGACCATAACACCAGCACCGATAACCACGATTAAAGGTAAATTAAGTGTAGTTAAAGCGTTAATTGCTGTTGGATACACACCAATAATTAATAAAATAAACGATCCACTAATCCCAGGAAGCAGCATGGCCATACTAGCCATCCATCCTGCGAAAAATAAACCAATTGCATTTAAAATTGTTAACGTCGTAATTGGATCTGCTGCCTTATCTGGTTTAAAGAAAGCTGTAATCGCAACAAGAATTGCTGCAACTATTAATAAAACAATGTGCTTACCTTTAAACGATGACTTTGCATCAGCTTCTCTCATTAACATCGGTAATATACTAATAATTAAACCGAGGAAGAAAAATTGAGTCGGTTCATAATGATTTGCAAGTAAATATTTAATAACGTGACTTAACGTTAAAAATGCTGTTGCCACACCAGCTGCAAGGGGAATTAAAAATCCTAAATGTTTTTTCCATTCACGACTAAAGAATCCACTAATTGCCGCAAGCAATTGTTCATAAATCCCTAACACAACAGCGATTGTACCGCCGCTCACACCAGGAATTAAATCACTAACGCCCATACAAAATCCACGATATATATTACGCCATTCCATACTGAATAAATTCCTCATTTCTTATAGTGATTTTTTCCGTAAAGTCCAGTATATCAATAAGAAAGCTTATAATCCTAATATTTTTTGACAAAACTTTGACATTTTCAAACAAAAAAAGAAGAAAGCTCCTGTCGGTAGCTTTCTTCTCACAAGGTATATTATCCCTTATTTTTCTGATACAGTTTTTAATTCCTCTAATAATTCTTCTACGTAATGTTGAGCACTTTGTGCTGCAATACTACCGTCACCTGTTGCAGTTACAATTTGACGAAGCATTTTTTCACGAACATCACCAGCTGCAAAAATACCAGGAATTTTCGTTTCCATACGTTCGTTCGTTTCAAGGTAACCATTTTCATTTGTAATACCTAGTTCAACAAATGGTTTTGATAATGGTAACATACCGATGTATACGAATACGCCGTCAGTTTTGACTTCTTTCTCTTCTCCACTGTTTACGTCAACAAGTGTTACACTTCCTACTTTACCACTTGCTTCGTTGATTTCTTTTATAGTATGGTTCCAAATGAAATCTACTTTTTCATTTTGGAAAGCACGGTCTTGTAAAATTTTCTGTGCACGAAGCGTGTCACGACGGTGAACAATCGTTACTTTTGATGCAAAGCGCGTTAAGAATACACCCTCTTCAACAGCAGAATCTCCGCCGCCAATTACGATAAGTTCTTTTTCTTTAAAGAATGCCCCGTCACATACTGCACAATATGATACACCACGGCCGCCAAGTTCTGTTTCACCCGGTACACCAATTTTTTTATACTCTGCACCGCTTGCAACGATAATTGCACGTGCTTTATATTCTTTTTTACCAGCAATAATTGTTTTGTATTCTTTACCATCGATGACTTCTTTCACATCACCGTATGCATATTCAGCACCAAATTTCTTCGCATGCTCAAACATTTTATTTGATAAGTCTGGTCCTAAAATAGACTCATAACCTGGGTAGTTTTCTACATCTTCTGTGTTTGCCATTTGGCCACCTGGAATACCACGCTCAAGCATTAATGTGCTTAAATTTGCACGAGATGTATATACTGCAGCTGTCATACCAGCTGGTCCTGCACCAATAATAACGACATCATAAATTTTTTCTTCTGACACACTATTCACTCCTATCCATTCCTACACAATTAAGTTACCCTCATTATACTGTTAGCATCATTTTTTTCCCAATGATTTGCTTATCTTATGTGTGCGTACGCTTAACAGCTTGCACATACTTTCGGACAGTCGCTACAGATACATTATATACATCTCCAAGCTCCGACTGTGTCATTTTATTTCCTTGTTCGCCGCGTACAATGTATTCAATCGCAGCTGACCAGCCGTACACATTTGTAAATATATCTCCAGATGTATATAAACGTATGAACGTACAAAACCAAAAGTGTAAACACTCTTCAATTAATTCATCATCTTTTTTCGTATAATTGTATAATGCATCCGCGATTCGTACGCACTGCTCAAATTGTTGTAAATCAGCTGGAATACTCTTATGACTATTAAGTAAAAAGAAGTAATTTGCAAGTTGTGATACGATGGGAACACCGTTCTTCGCTTGCGTTATATCAAAGAAGAATCCAACCTTCTCCGGCGTTGACAATTCATTCATTAAATATAAAGCCAGCATTTGTTCTTCTAACGTCGCACTTTGCTGAAATGATTTTCGTAATTCTTCAAATAGCAAACTTTGTCCTTCATCTGCTAAATTCAGCGCATTCCAGGGCTCTTTTCCTTTTTTATCAGGGTGCAATTCCACGACATGTTGCCACATTTTTTCAGCTAGTTGCTGATCTTTCACCATATAAGCAGAATATGCAAACCAATAATAAAAACTAACGTCTCCCTCGTATCCTTGACGCTTTAATAATTTGAACCATTTATATGCATGCTCGAAATAACCAATCGTTGCAAGTGTGGTTCCCAGTTTCAAACGATGTTCAAATGAAATCGGATATACTGAAACTAGCTGTCCCGCTAACGCTTCTACTTGTTTATGCTCTCCAATTGAATATAGAAAAATAAGCGTATTACAAAGCGCATGTATATTACCAGGATTTTTCTCTAAAATCATTTCTGTTAACTTCAGTGCCTTGTCTACATTGCCAGATTGAAAATGTGCAATGGCTAAATTATTATGACCTGACCAAAATTCCGGATAATCTTTCGTAACAATTTCTAATGTAGCAATTGCTTCTTCCAATTGTCCATTACGAATATAACGATTCGCTTCTTCCTGCATAACAATTAAATCATCTTCATCTTCAATCTCTTCCGCACCCATTGCTTCTTCTTCCATAATCTCAAGAAGTTCTAATGTATCTTCTACGAATTCCTTCTCTTTTGCAAATTCTAAATAGCGATCCGCATATTTCTTCGCCTGTTGAAATAACCCCATATATGCATAATTATTTGCAATAAAATAATAGCACTGTTCAAGTTCTGGATTAGATCTAACTAACTTTAAGAAGATTTGATTCGATTCTTGATATTCACCAGCCTCAGATAATACTGATGCTAATTGACATAAAATAAACGGCTCCTTCTCACTTTGTGCCGCTCTTCGAAAATATTTAATTGCATCTTGCAATTTTTGCCCTTTGTAAGCTCTCATCCCTTTTTTATAAAAGAAGTCCGCTAGCTGATTAAAAGAGATAACTTGTCCGTTCTCCTTATATATTCTTTGATTTTTCCCCATATATCCTCCAGTTTTTTGTTTTCTTCGTTCACACATTCTTCTATCTATAAGTATAAACGATTCCGTAAAAAACAAAACAGTATATTCTACTCAATTATTTCCTTTTTATTCATAAAAAAAGAAGAGAAATGTTACATTTTCACCATGAACCTTCTCTTGCGGTCATTTGCTCTTTCGTATAAATAATACGCATTGGATTTCCACCTACGAAAGCTCCGCTCGGTACATCTCTATGAACAAGTGTGCCAGCTGAGACAGTCGCACCATCTCCAATTTTCACACCTGGTAATATTGTTACATTCGCTCCAATCATCACTTCATTTCCAATGATGATTTCCCCAAGTCGATATTCACGAATTAAATATTCATGTGCTAAAAGCGTTGTGTTATAACCAATAATCGAATTCTCTCCCACAGTTATCTTTTCTGGGAACATAATATCCGGCATTACCATAAGTGCAAATGATGTTTTCTTTCCTACTTTCATCCGTAAAAAAGTACGGTACAACCAATTCTTCACAGATAAAAATGGCGTGTAACGCGCAATTTGGATAATAATAAAGTTTTTCATTACCTTCCAAAAAGACACTGTTTTATACACATTCCATAATGAATTTCCTCCTGAAACAGGATAGCGCGTTGTCCGTCGCACTTAGCTCGCTCCTCTACTAACTTACTTGGACCTTTATGAACGGTTCATATTAGACAAAATCGGTAGCAAATCACTCATTTTATCTAGCATAAAGTCCGGCTTGTAAGCTTCTAAATACGCTCTACCTTTCAACGTCCATGAAACCGCAGCTGTTTTCGTCCCCGCATTTTGACCACCGACAATATCATGATGATTATCCCCAACCATCAATGCCTCTTCTGGTTTTGCATCTAATAATTCAAGCGCTTTTTGAAGTGGCTCTGGATGTGGTTTCACATGCTCTACATCATCAATTGTCACGACAACATCAAAAAATTCATCAAGCTTTGACAACTGTAATCCCATCTCAACGGTTTGTCTCGCTTTCGTTGTAACAATACCAACTTTATAACCTTGCTTCTTCAACTCTCGAACTGTTTCATATACAGTTTCATATTCTTCTACTAATTCATCATGATGATCATGGTTAAATTCGCGATAGCTTGTAATCATCTCTTCAACCTTACTTTCATCAATCTTGCTGAAAGTATCATGCAAAGATGGACCGATAAATGGCAACACATCTTCACGCTTATATTGATTTGGATAATATGTATGTAAAGTATGTAAAAAAGAAGAAATAATAAGTTCGTTTGTATTAATTAAAGTTCCATCTAAATCAAATAACACTGTATTTATTCTCATTGCCTTAGTCCTTTCGCTTTCCTGAATATGAAAGAAGCAGCATCTTACAATAAGATGCTACTTTTCTCTAATTTTCCGAATATCTTTTATCAGCTTGCCCCATTTTTCGTCTCACAATAATGAAAATAATAGAAATAACAACAAGTCCAATTGACATTACTTGTGCAATACGAAGTGGTCCTAGCATTAAACTATCTGTACGTAAGCCTTCTACGAAGAAGCGTCCTACTGAATACCAAATTAAATATGTGAAGAATAATTCCCCGCGGCGTAAATTCACTTTTCTTAATGCAAGTAGTAAAATTACACCTACAAAATTCCATAATGATTCATATAAAAACGTCGGATGATAGTACACACCCTCAATATACATTTGATTAATAATGAAATCTGGTAAATGAAGACCTTCTAAAAACTGTCTCGTTACTTCATCACCATGTGCCTCTTGGTTCATAAAGTTTCCCCATCGGCCAATTGCTTGTCCTAGTAAAATACTTGGCGCAGCAATATCCGCCAACTTCCAGAATGAAACCCCGCGTCGCTTTGCAAAAAGAATTCCGGTAATAACCGCTCCGATTAAACCACCATGAATCGCCAAGCCACCTTGACGAATATTAATAATTTGACTCGGGTTTTGCGCGTAATATTCCCATTCAAAAATAACATAATACATTCTCGCAAATAGAATAGCGATCGGTACTGCAATTAATACAAGGTCAACAAATGTATCTTTTGGAATACCTAGCCTTTCTCCCTCGCGAGTTGCTAGCCAAAGACCTAATAGCACACCTGTACCGATAATAATCCCGTACCAATAAACAGGAAACGGCCCAAGTTGGACAGCTACGCGGTCAAGCTGCGGTACAGAACCTAACAGCATATGTATGACCTCCCTCTCCAATGTTTACTCCTGATTCCCTAACTCAATCGCACTCATTAATCGTTCTGAGAACTGCTGTGCTGCATTGACTCCCATACGTTTTAAACGGAAGTTCATCGCTGCTACTTCAATAATAACAGCCAAGTTTCGACCAGGACGAACTGGAAGTGTAATCTTCGTAAGTTCTGTATCAATAATTTTCATCTTCTCTTCATCAAGACCTAAGCGATCATAATTTTTCTTTTGATCCCAAATTTCAAGATTAATAACAAGTGTAATACGCTTATAATTTCGCACTGCCCCTGCACCGAATAACGTCATAACGTTAATGATACCTAGACCACGAATTTCTAATAAATGCTCAATTAAATCTGGTGAGCTTCCTACTAATGTGTCTTCATCTTCTTGGCGAATTTCTACACTATCATCCGCAACAAGGCGATGGCCACGCTTCACAAGTTCAAGAGCTGTCTCACTTTTACCAACACCACTTTGACCTGTAATTAAAACACCAACACCGTAAATATCCACTAATACACCATGAACAGCAGTTGTTGGTGCTAGCTTACCTTCTAAATAATTGGTTAAACGACTTGATAATCTCGTTGTCGTTTGAGAAGAACGTAATAAAGGCATGCCTGATTCACGTGATGCTTGTAATAACTCATCTGGTACATCTTGATTACGAGTTATAATAATACATGGCGTCTCCTCGGTACAAAGCGCTTTCATTCTCTCTTGTTTTTGTTCTGTCGTTAACGTATCAAAGAACGTAAGCTCCGTTTTTCCAAGAAGCTGCACGCGATCAGCTGGATAATATGTAAAGAATCCTGCCATTTCAATTCCAGGTCGTGATAAATCACTTGTATCAATCGGACGATGAATTCCTTCCTCACCACTTATTAACTCCAATTGAAATTGTTCAATTAAATCTTTTGTCCTTACTTTTGGCATATGTATAAACCTCCACTCCGCTGCGGGTTCAGTCTCGTTTGATGTAAAATTCCATTCTACCGGATATTGTACCATTTTTTTCTGGAAACAAGAAATACGGTTTCTGATAAATAGAAAAAAACATTTCATACGAATAATGAAATGTTTTTCTTTTTGTCATTTTCTCTTTTTTTCATATAGAGGTTCCACAATTACCTTTTCAATAATCATATTAAAAATTGAAATACAAATTGCCGCAACAATCGCTACACCAAATCCTGATATATTAAAAGCATCTCCTAATAATGAATCTGCTATTTTTAACGTAATCGCATTAATAACAATTAAGAAGAAGCCGAAAGTTACAACAGTAATTGGTAGCGTAATTAAAATTAAAAACGGCTTTACGAACACATTTAAAACAGCCAAAATAATACTCGCAATAATTGCAGTTTGTATATTCGCTACGTAAAACGCGTCTGGTGCAATCCCTTTTAAAAGTCCCGATACAGCGATTAACACAACGCTATTTACAAGAAGTGATACAATCCATCTCATTTTCTTACACATCCTTTTAACATATATATTTCATCATACGCTAATAGACAATAAACGCAAGTATCATACAAATACTTATACCAACTTATTCTACTCTTCACGCTTGTATACCTACCAACATTTCTTTGTGAAATAGGGACCACACCATCTATGTTCATGAGTTTTTACAAAAGTCCAAGTGAAATCTTTATCTACAATATAGATATCACCTTTATACGCATCATCTGTCTCACACAATGTATCATCCATATGTAATAAACTCGCATCCTTTATTAATAGTACCTCATCACAGTGTTGGTAGAAAATGTAGCACTCCTTTTTCACTTCATTATGAAACGCGCTCTCTGCTTCTATTCCTTCTAAGCACTTCTTTTTCTCATAACTAAATATGTGCCAAAGATATCCACATACATACTTATCTCCGTAAAAAAAAATGTCTTCTTTTTCTTCATCACTTAAATGGTTTGCAAAGTTATTCTCCCAGCGCTTCCGAAAATATACACCCCACTTTTGGAACTTTCTTACCTTCATATTCTTCTTTCGCAACACATCTAAAAACTCCATCATCTCCCCCTATACAATAAAAACCGAGCGTCATTTCCACTCGGTTTTCATCAATAAACTTATTGCGATAACTCTACTTCTTTTATTTTCTCTTTCATTCTTGCTTTATCACGATTTAAAATCTCTTTTAAATACTTACCAGTATACGAGCGCTCTTCTTTTACTACTTGCTCTGGCGTTCCCGAAGCGACGATTTGTCCACCTTTGTCCCCGCCTTCTGGTCCAAGGTCAACAATATAATCAGCTGTTTTAATCACATCTAAATTATGTTCAATTACAAGTACCGTCTCACCACTCTCAACAAGACGTTGCAGCACTTCTAGAAGACGTGCAATATCATGCGCATGTAAACCAGTCGTTGGCTCATCTAAAATATATAACGTACGACCTGTAGAACGGCGGTGTAATTCAGAAGCTAATTTCACACGCTGTGCTTCCCCACCAGATAATGTTGTTGCTGGTTGACCTAATTTCATATAACCAAGCCCAACATCTACAAGCGTTTGAAGTTTACGCTTAATTTTAGGAATATTGGCGAAGAATTCTACTCCATCTTCAATTGTCATCCCTAACACTTCAGAAATATTCTTATCTTTATATTTCACTTCTAACGTTTCACGATTATATCGTTTACCGTGACAAACTTCACACGGAACATACACATCTGGTAAGAAATGCATTTCGATTTTAATAATTCCATCTCCACGGCACGCTTCACAACGGCCACCTTTTACGTTAAAGCTGAAACGTCCTTTTTGATATCCGCGCACTTTAGCTTCGTTCGTTTGTGCAAACACATCACGAATATCATCGAATACACCTGTGTACGTCGCTGGATTAGAACGTGGTGTACGACCAATTGGCGATTGATCAATATCAATTACTTTATCTAAATGTTCAAGACCTTTAATCTCTTTATGAGTACCTGGCTTCGCTTTCGCTTTATATAACTTTTGCGCTAACGATTTATATAGTACTTCATTAATCATCGTACTTTTACCTGATCCAGATACACCTGTTACCGCTACAAACGTACCGAGTGGGAATGACATCTTCGCGTTCTTTAAGTTATTCTCTTTTGCGCCGACAATCTCCACTTTACGTCCGTCACCTTTACGTCTTTCAAGTGGAACTGGAATAAACTCTTTACCGCTTAAATATTTTCCTGTTAACGAATTATCATCTTGCATCACTTCAGCTGGTGTCCCTGCCGATACAACTTGCCCACCGTGAATACCTGCACCCGGTCCGATATCAAGTAAATAATCAGCAGCCATCATTGTATCTTCATCATGCTCAACAACGATTAATGTATTACCTAAATCGCGCATTTCTTGCAATGTACGAATAAGACGATCGTTATCGCGCTGATGTAAACCGATAGAAGGCTCATCAAGAATGTAAAGTACGCCAGTAAGACGAGAACCAATTTGCGTCGCTAAACGAATACGCTGCGCCTCACCACCTGATAAAGTTCCTGCGGCACGACTTAACGTTAAATAATCTAAACCGACGTTCACTAAGAACCCAACGCGCTCTTGGATTTCTCTTAAAATTAAATGAGCAATTTTTTGTTGTTTCTCCGTTAGCTCCACATTCGAGAAGAATTCCTGTACTTCTTGAACAGAATACTTCGTTACATCAGCAATCGTTTTATCACCAACGAAAACAGCTAAACTCTCAGGCTTTAAGCGTCCACCTTTACACTTCGGACAAGCTTGCTCTGCCATATACTTTTCCATTTGCTCACGGACATAATCAGAACTCGTTTCACGATAACGACGTTCGATATTTGGAATAACACCTTCAAATAAAATCTCATTTTCCTTTACTTGACCAAATTCATTTACATAGCGGAAATAAACTTTCTCTTCACCGCTTCCGTACAACACTTTATCAAATAAATCTTTCGGTATATCTTTCACAGGCACATCCATATCAACGCCGTAATGATTACATACAGATTGTAAAAGCTGTGGGTAATATTGTGAGCTTGTCGGTTCCCATGGAGCAATCGCATGTTCATTTAATGATAAATCCCAGTTCGGAATAACAAGTTCTAAATCTACCTCTAGCTTTGAACCAAGTCCATCACAAGAAGGACATGCTCCGAACGGACTGTTGAATGAGAACATACGCGGCTCTAATTCTCCGATTGAAAAACCACAATGCGGACAAGCATGATGTTCACTAAATAGAAGTTCCTCTTCTCCCATTACATCGATTAACACTCGGCCTCCGCCAAGCTTTAATGCACTTTCAAGTGAATCAGCAAGACGGCTTGCGATTCCTTCTTTTACAACAATACGGTCAATTACAACTTCAATGGAATGCTTCTTATTTTTATCTAACGTAATCTCTTCAGACACATCAAGCATTTCACCATCAACACGTACACGAACATACCCTTGCTTCTTAATATCTTCAAGTACTTTCACATGCGCTCCTTTACGCCCAGACACGATAGGCGCTAACACTTGTAATTTCGTACGCTCAGGATATTCAAGAACACGGTCTACCATCTGCTCGACTGTTTGTGATGTAATTTCAATCCCATGATTCGGACAAATTGGCGTACCAATTCGTGCAAATAATAAACGTAAATAATCATAAATCTCCGTCACTGTTCCGACAGTTGAACGTGGATTACGACTCGTCGTTTTTTGATCGATTGAAATCGCTGGTGACAATCCTTCAATCGTATCTACATCCGGCTTATCCATTTGTCCTAAAAACTGGCGCGCATACGCAGATAACGATTCTACATATCTGCGCTGCCCTTCTGCATAAATCGTATCAAATGCTAATGATGATTTCCCCGAACCAGACAATCCCGTTACAACAACAAGCTGATTTCTCGGAATGGTTACATCAATATTTTTTAAGTTATGTGCTCTAGCACCTTTTACAACGATAAAATCCTTGCTCTTACTCACTCTTTTCACCCTTCCGCTTTTAATTCTAATAGTAAATCTCTTAGTTCAGCTGCACGCTCGAAGTCTAACGCTTTTGCTGCTTCTTTCATCTCTGCTTCCATCTTCGCAATTGTCTTTTCGCGCTCTTTTTTCGTCATTTTCTTAGCTGGAGTTGCTTCGTATGTTTCTGTCTCTTCAGCCGCTGTCGTTGCACGGATTACATCACGAACGCCTTTTTGAATCGTTTTCGGCGTGATACCATGCTCTTCATTGTAAGCTTCTTGTATAGTACGACGACGCTGCGTTTCTTCAATCGCAATTCCCATCGATCTCGTTATGCGATCTGCGTACATAATAACGCGGCCGTTTTCATTACGCGCCGCACGACCAATCGTTTGAATTAACGAACGTTCTGAACGCAAGAACCCTTCCTTATCTGCATCTAAAATCGCTACAAGTGATACTTCTGGAATATCTAATCCTTCTCGTAATAAGTTAATACCGACAAGTACATCAAACTTACCAAGGCGAAGGTCACGAATAATTTCAATACGTTCTAACGTTTTAATTTCAGAGTGAAGATAGTTCACTTTAATTCCTACATCTTTTAAGTAATCCGTTAAATCCTCTGACATTTTCTTCGTTAAAGTCGTAATTAGTACACGTTCATTTTTTGCAATACGATCTTGAATCTCTCCTAATAGATCGTCAATTTGACCTTCAATAGGTCGTATATCGATTGGTGGATCTAAAAGCCCTGTTGGACGAATAATTTGTTCTATTACTTCTGGTGACTGCTCTAACTCGTACGGTCCTGGCGTCGCCGAAACGTAAATAACTTGATTTGTTTTCTCCTCAAACTCATCAAACATGAGCGGTCTATTATCTAAAGCTGACGGAAGACGGAATCCATGATCCACAAGCACTTGCTTACGTGCTTGGTCCCCGTTATACATCGCTCTTACTTGTGGCACTGATACGTGCGACTCATCCATAACAATTAAGAAATCTTCCGGGAAATAGTCCAATAACGTATACGGTGTTGCACCCGCTGGACGAAGTGTTAAATGACGGGAATAGTTTTCAATCCCTGAACAAAAGCCCATCTCGCGCATCATTTCTAAATCATAACGTGTACGTTGCTCTATACGCTGTGCTTCTAGCAACTTACCGTTATCATTTAATTCCTTTAAACGCTCTTCTAATTCTTTTTCGATATTTTCAATAGCGACCTTCATTTTCTCTTCACGTGTAACGAAGTGAGATGCTGGGAAGATTGCTACATGATCACGTTCTGCTAATACTTCACCTGTTAACGCATTTACTTCACGAATACGATCAATTTCATCGCCGAAAAATTCAATCCGAATACAATGCTCATCAAGTGATGCTGGGAAGATTTCAACTACATCTCCGCGCACACGGAATGTACCACGCTTGAAATCAATATCATTACGTCCATACTGTACATCAACAAGTTCACGAAGCAATTGATTGCGGCCCTTCTCCATACCAACTCGAAGTGACACAACTAACTCGCGGTATTCTTCAGGAGAACCTAAACCATATATACACGATACACTCGCAACGATAATTACATCGTCCCGTTCAAATAATGCAGACGTTGCCGAGTGACGCAATTTATCAATTTCATCATTAATCTGCGCGTCCTTTTCAATAAACGTATCTGTTTGTGGTACATACGCTTCTGGCTGATAATAATCGTAATAACTAACAAAATATTCAACTGCATTATTCGGGAAAAAGTCTTTTAGCTCACTATATAACTGACCTGCTAATGTTTTATTGTGAGCCATGACAAGTGTTGGCTTTTGCACTTCTTTAATGACATTTGAAATCGTAAATGTCTTACCCGTTCCTGTCGCTCCAAGCAACACTTGCTTTTTCTTTCCACTATTAATTCCCTCTACAAGCTTCTCTATAGCTACCGGCTGATCACCTTGCGGGGAATACGCTGAGACAATTTCAAATTGACGTTCCAAGAAAATCCGACCTCCTCATAAAAATCTGTATTATTATTTTACCACGAATACCTATAAAAAACCTAAAAAAACGAACAGATATTCGGTAAAGTTTTCGACAATATACACATAGAAAAAGGAAGGAGTAAATACTTCCTTCCTCTACTAACTCTATTTTTTAGGTACATATACTAAGTCATATCCATTGCGCCCATTTTCATTCACACAGTCTATTAACCTATAAGCCGTTTGCGATTCACGCTGCTCTTTAACAATCCTTTTACAGCTATCTTTATATAACCTTTTATCCTCACCAGCAAATTTGTCTTGTCTACTATCTAACACATAAAGGATATCTTTCCCACTATGCTCTAACGTTTGAAAAACCGGGTCACCTTCATCGGTATACTGTACAATTCTTATTTCATCAACTTTCCCTTGTTCCACATTCCAAACGAACTGCTCGAATTTATCTAGATTGGAAATCCTGGTTCCCTTTACAATGACATCATTCTTCTTGTTAATTGTAGTGTTAGATGGTGCACATGCTACTAAACTAAAGAGAAATAGACATATAAAACTGATTCTTTTTCCTATTGTCATCCTCTCCTATAAAAATTATTTGTATACCCAAAAGCTACTTTCAACTATGAAAGTAGCTTTTCTTTTCCTTTCTCCTTCTTCGGAAAAATCACATATGAAAATGAAATCGCTGTATCAACTAAAAATATAATTGCCCACACTTGGCTCACGCGACTTGCAGCTTTATTTAAAACGATTCCCGATTCTAACCAATTACCCCATTGTTCAAACGAAATAAATCCATACGCAAAGAAAAAGAATATGTGCACACCAACGAATAAAACAAGATGTAATACCCAATTTTTTATTTCCTGCTTCGCATAGGCCATACCTGTTAATTCTACGTGCTCTTCCATAATTGGCGCTGGTTCATTACGCCATTTCGCAACTAGCTTTTGCGCAAATATATCCAGCTTCTTCAAATCCTTTTTCCCGTAGAAAACTGCATACAATAAAATAATTACAGTAATGATTTGAAAATTAGAGAACTTTCCTGTTTGATAATAGTCCACTACCCCTAATGTTAAAATAAACACTTCATTTACGAGGAGTACAATCCCCATAATAAAGCTCGCCTTTTTCAAACGGAATCCGTAACGGAGTAAAAAGAAACCGATAGCTGATAACCAAAATACAATTTCTGCCCCAATTAAAAAATACCAACGATATTCTGCGAGTATACTCATTTATCCTTCTCCTTTTCATCATAAATACGAAAAGCTTCATCCATATATATTAAAAGTTCTTCTTCAATTGGATACATGCTCATTTTCTGTGAATCTTCCTTCGATTTTCTAACTTCCCATAACTTATCTAAAAATGCTTCGTCACCATTAGCCATTTCTAAACACTTCTGCATTAATTTTTTCGTTGCCCCTTGTACCTCATCATTAGCAGCTTCTTTACCTTCCTTCATAAAAGTACGGAATTGCTTTAATAAATCTACCCATTCTAAAACATTCGGATCTTCTTCACTCATATTCGGCAAATTGTGAAGCAACTTTTGTTCTTCCTTTGAAAACACTTCATTTTGGAATATTTCACGTATACGAGGAGACTGTTTCGAAAGCTGAATAAGTTCAAACATAACTTTCCAATCAAGATCTCCCTCCACATCTACCGAATAAACAACAGCTTGTAAAACACGCTCCATTCGATTAAATTTCTTTTGTTCTTCCTGTACAAACCGAAGTTGTTTTTCAAGAGAATCCTTTAAGTTAAGCTCACCTTTTACTAACATATTCGCAGCCTCTTTTAATGAAAATCCCATTTCCTTTAAAAATAAAATTTGTTGCAGCCTTATTACGTCAACTTCACTATATAAACGATGCCCACCTTCTGTTTTCCCGCTCGGCTTTAACAAATCTATTTGATCGTAATAACGTAATGTACGTACTGTAACCCCTGTTTCTCTCGTCAATTCTTGTATTGAAATCACTACCATCACCTCTTCCCCTTCATTATAAAAGATGACGTTACGTAACTTTCAAGTAATTTGTAAAAAAATACAAAAAGCTGTTTATACAAAGTGTATAAACAGCTTTTATGGAAATAACCCCTTTTGTATGGCGCGCCCACAAAATAAAATAAGTGCTCCAACAACAACACTCGTTGCCGTTTTATGATAATGGGCTAATACTAATAAATAATACGTTAAACCTACAGTACCAATCATAATACAAATACTTGGCACTGGATTACGAGAAAAGTTTTGCATTCCCCAAAGAAGCGCAAATATAGCTGTAGCGACACATAACACCGGTAATTCCATCCCAGTTCCCCTTTTTCTATCTATTATTCTTTGTTGCTAACACGCTCGTTGATGCCATACTTATTAATAAACCAAAACCAATCCTTATATATTTAAACGTTTAATTTAATTGAAATCTCTCAAGCTTGTCAGTTATTTTCTTTCTCCTTACTCCAGCGTAAAGATTTCCTCCACCTTCACTCCAAAATATTTGGCGATTTTTAAGGATAGCTCTAGACTCGGGTTGTAATGATGATTTTCAATCGCCACGATCGTCTGCCGCGTCACCTGCATCGCCTTTGCCATTTCAACTTGCGTTATATGATTTTGCTTTCTTAATTCTTTTATTATATTTTTCACACCCATAGAATCCACCTTCAAAAGTAAAGATATCTTTACTTGAATTATAAGTATTTTCCAGTTTTAAGCAAAGAT
Source organism: Bacillus sp. Root131 (assembly GCF_001429475.1). Taxonomy (NCBI): domain Bacteria; kingdom Bacillati; phylum Bacillota; class Bacilli; order Caryophanales; family Bacillaceae; genus Bacillus; species Bacillus sp. Root131. The sequence continues at coordinate 151,233 of NZ_LMJQ01000034.1, read as the reverse complement.
ATCTTTACAAATTTTAGAAAAACGTTTCACTGAACATCTACTCTAACGAAGTACAAGAGTAATTCAATTTATATCAGCGTTTTTTTAATATATCGACATCGATAGCACTATAAGCATAAGAAAGAAGCTGTCCCAAAATATCTTTTGGAACAGCTTCTTCGTCCTACTACATAAATCCTAACGCATATACAAGAACGTATCCAAGAATAGAAAGGCAAACCGAGCCGATCAGCCCCGCCACGAATGCTTTACTTCCTAACTTACGGAACGTTTTAAACTCTACATTTAAACCAAGCCCCGCCATCGCCATTGCGATTAGCATATAAGCAATGACAACAATGTATCCCGCAACAACTTCTGGAATAATCCCAAGCGAATGCACTGCACTCATTGCTAAAAACCCGAAGATGAACCACGGAATTGGAAGTTCGCGCCATGATCTTTTTTCCTCGCTACCTTCACTCTTACCAAACCATAATCCGATTAAAATCGCTACTGGCACAAGCATTGCAACGCGCGTTAGCTTCACGATAACTGCGATATCTACAGCCGTGCTTCCTCCTGGCGCCGCAGCTGCGATGACATGAGCGATTTCGTGAAGCGTCGCACCTGAGAATACACCGTAACCGTATGGAGATAAACCAAGCACTGGATATAATAACGTATAAATAAGCGTAAATATAGTACCTAAAATTGCGATAATCGCTGCTCCAACTGCTGTTTCGTCATCTTTTGCTTTCACTTGCGGTGCAATTGCCACGACCGCTGCCGCACCGCAAATTGCTGTTCCACAAGCTGTTAAAATTCCGAGTTTCTTTTCTACTTTAAATACTTTCGTTAGTCCATATACAACGAAAATCGTAAATGCAATAACAACCGCAGCGATGACCAATACTTTCGGCCCTGCCTTCGCAATATCAACAAGATTTAATCGCATTCCAAGTAAGATGATCCCAAAGCGAAGTAACTTCTTACTCGCGAAATTCGTTCCAGCTATCGCTTCTTGTGGAACTCCGATAGCTGCTCGCCAAACCATCCCAATTAGAATAGCAATTACTAATTGTCCCATAATATTTAAAAATGGAAGCTCTGCTAAATATTTCGCGGCAATTGCGATTAATAATGTAATCCCAATTCCTTGCGAAAATCCAAAGCCCTTCTTCTTTTGTATAACAAGTGTTTGTTCCACTTTGAACCACTCCAATAATCGTATTGGAACATGCATGTTCTTTCTACTTACATTATAAGAGAGTTTCTATAATAAGTTTAATATCAATATTGAATCTCTATCATCAGAAATACTTATGATAAGATGATAGAAAAAGAAAGGAGCCCATTACATGAACGTAGACATTTTAAAAATATTTGTTACTGTCGTTGAACAGAAACACTTCTCACGTGCAGCAGAATTATTAAACCTTTCACAACCTGGCGTAAGTATGCATATACGCAACTTAGAAAACGAATTTGGCACTACTCTTATTCAGCGCTCCCCAAAGCACGTCCAAGTGACGGAGGCTGGAAACATACTATATATACATGCAAAGCAAATGCTCTCTCTTTACGAAGAAGCCAAACAAGAAATTAACGAATTACATAACGTTGTAACAGGAACTCTTCGCATCGGTGCTAGTTTCACAATTGGCGAATACTTACTTCCAAAAATACTGGCTAACTATGCGAATGAAAATCCACACGTCGAAGTTCATACCTTTATCTCAAATACAGAAGACGTTTTACAAAGCCTTCGCTCTAATCAAATCGATATCGGCTTAGTGGAAGGGCAAGTCGTATTCGCCGACGTTGACGTTGAAACGTTTATGCAAGATGAAATGAAGCTCGTCGTTCCGCCAAATCATCCACTGCTCCGCACAAATGAAATAAATGAAAGTACACTCCAAGATCAAGTATGGGTATTAAGAGAAAGTGGTTCTGGTACACGTGCTTATAGTGACCGCTTTATTCATCAACACCATTTGAAAATGAAACGATTCTTTACATTTAGTAGTATCCAAAGCGTTAAGGAAGCAGTTAGTGCCGGACTTGGCATCGCTATACTTTCTGATTGGACTGTACGAAAAGAGCTATTGGCAAAAGAGCTATTCCACGTCGAAGTTCCAAATGAACAACTCATCCGTCCATTCTCCATCGTGCGCGGCAAATACTTCATCCCGTCTAAAGCCATTCAGGTGTTTTTAAATCATGTAGACTCTTTTGCGAAAAAACAGCATTGACCTTCACATTAGTGTGAAGGTTTACAATACATGTAAAAGGAGTGAAACACATTGCGAATTGGAGAATTATCAAAAGAAACTGGCGTTAGTGAAAGATCACTAAGACATTACGAAGAAAAGGGACTACTCCCTTCTAAGCGCCTCGCAAATGGCTACCGTGATTTTAATGAAAGTGCCATCGAAAAAGTAGAACTTATTCAAATGTACTTACAAATTGGCTTAAATTTAGAAGAGACGGCAAGGATGCTGCGTTGCCTTGCAATTGAACCGCACCTATACGACAATCCGTGCAGCAGCATTCTTACGCTTTATGAAGATAAGCTCAATGAAGTAACAAAGCAAATCTCATTGCTTTCCAACATCCAAACAAATTTGCAAAAACACGTTTCACTCCTAAAACAAGCAAAAGAAAAGGGATGATTACATGTTTGTTATACATGGCAGTTCAAGACAAAACGGAAATACAGAAGCTTTAACACATATGATGATAGAGGGCATTGAAACAGAACAAATTCACTTGCGAGACCATACAGTCCATCCTATTACAGACCAACGTCATGATGCAGAAGGATTCCAACCTGTAAATGATGATTATGAGCAGTTAACGAAACGCATGTTAGAGCACGACACAATTATCTTTGCTACACCGCTATACTGGTACGGAATGAGCGGACATATGAAAAACTTCGTCGATCGTTGGTCACAAAGCTTGCGCGATACATCTCTTCATTTCAAAGAAAAAATGAAAGGCAAAAAAATGTATGTTGTCATCGTTGGCGGAGACAATCCTAAACTGAAAGCATTGCCGCTTATCGCTCAGTTTCAATACATCTTTGATTTTGTTGGTTCATCATTTGAAGGATATATTATTGGGGATGCGAATGGACTAGATGAAATCCAAAACGATGCTGAGGCGCTGGCAAAAGCACAATTGTATAATAATAAATTCAAAAATAGCGAACAGAAATAAGTTTGACAAACTATTTAGACTTAGCAACGCAAGAAGAATTAGAAATTATGTTACAAGAATACCCTGGCACAATACTTTTCATTAGCCATGACCGTGCCTTTATTCGCTCTGTTGCAGACCATATTCTACAAGTAGATGAGAGTGAACCAAGAATATTCCATGGTAATTACGAGCAATACACAAAAAGAACAACCGGGGATTCTGTAAACGTTACTGAACAAGAATTATTACGATTACAAACAAAATTAACAGAAATCATCGGCCGAATTTCCATACCAAATCATCACGATGACATCACATCTCTCGAACAAGAATACGAAACATTATTAGTTCAAATCCGAAAATGTAAAGAAGCGCTCTAATGTCTTCCCTATATATCGACAAGGCCTTCCGCATTTCCCAAGAAATATTGGAAATTCGACACAGAATAGCATTAATAAAAGTGAAAAAACCGTGCATCAGCACGGCTTTTTCACTTTTATATACGGACAGCAGTCCCGCTCACCGCAACCATTAACATCCCTTCGCGAACTACTTCGTAATCCACGTCGATACCAACAATTGCATTCGCATTTTTTTGTCTTGCGAAAGTTTTCATTTCTTCCATTGCGATGTCGCGCGCTTCTTTTAATTTACTTTCATAAGCACCCGCGCGGCCGCCGACAACGTCACGAACAGAAGCGAAAAGGTCACGAACGATATTCGCGCCCATAATCGCTTCTCCATTGACGATATCGATGTACTCAATAATTTCTTTTCCTTGAATTGTAGACGTTGTTGTTACAATCATGCTTTATAGCCTCCCATATAAGATTTTCACTTACTTATGGTGCACTAATTCAGCAGAAATTATATTTATGAACTGAACTGAGCTTCGTATAATCGGCTGTATCCTCCGCCTTGCTCAATTAGTTCCTCATGCGAACCTTGTTCTGCAATACCATCTTTATTTACAACGACGATACGATCTGCATTTTTAATCGTTGCAAGCCTGTGAGCGATAACTAATGTTGTACGGCCGACAGATAGTTCTGCAAGCGATTTTTGAATCGCTAGTTCCGTCTCTGTATCTAATGCAGAAGTCGCTTCATCTAATATTAAAATTGGTGGGTTTTTCAAGAACATACGAGCAATCGCTAGACGCTGTTTCTGTCCACCAGAAAGTTTCACACCACGCTCACCGATAACGGTATCTAAACCGTCTGGTTGTGAGTAAATTAAGTCTTCTAACTGCGCACGTTTTACCGCCTGCCAAATTTCAGCTTCTGACGCCTTTAAATTTCCGTAAGCAATATTTTCACGAATCGTTCCTGAGAATAAGAACACATCTTGCTGCACAATTCCAATTTGTTTACGAAGTGAAGATAATGTCATATCTTTCGTATCAATACCATCAATTTGGATTGAACCAGACGATTGTTCATAAAAACGTGGGAGTAAACTACATAACGTTGTTTTTCCAGCTCCTGATGGTCCAACGAACGCAACCGTTTCACCTGCATGTATGTTCAAACTAATGTCATTTAAAATCGGTTCTTTATTTTCATATCCGAACGTAATGTTGTTATATTGAATATCACCATGTACATGTTTAACTTCCATCGCACCTTTAGAGTCTACAATATCTGGCTCTGTTTCAAGAAGCTCTACATATCTCTTAAAACCAGCGATCCCTTTCGGATAGCTTTCGATTACCGCATTAATTTTTTCAATGGGGCGGAAGAAAATATTCGTTAATAGAACGAATCCAATAAATCCACCGTACGTTAATTCACCTTGCAGAACAAACCATGTACCGCATATTAAGACGAAGAGTGTTACGAGACGCATGAGCATATAACTAATCGATGAATTTAATGCCATAATTTTATACGCCATTAATTTCGTTGTGCGGAAACGAGCGTTGTTAACAGCAAATTGCTCTTTCTCAAACTTTTCATTTCCGAATGCTTGTACTACGCGAATACCACCAACATTATTCTCAATACATGCATTGAAATCAGCAACGTCTGAGAATAAACGTCTAAATGTACCTGTCATTTTTTTGTTGAAGTAAAGTGCTAACCATAATAAGAATGGAATGACGAAGAACGTTAATAGCGCTAACTTCCAGTTGATCATCATCATAAATGAAAATGCCCCAACTAAAGTCATAATAGCGATAAATAAATCTTCTGGTCCATGGTGAGCAATTTCCCCAATTTCCATTAAGTCGTTTGTAAGACGTGAAATTAAATGACCTGTTTTATTATTGTCAAAAAATCTAAATGATAGCTTTTGAATATGATCAAATAATTTCTGCCTCATATCCGTTTCAATGTTAACACCAAGCATATGTCCCCAATATGTAACAACATATTGTAAGCCTGCATTTAATATATACACTGCAAGTAAACCGAAACAAGCCCATAAAATAAGCGTCCAGTTTTGTCCTGGCAATAACTTATCAATAAATTGATTTACGATAAGCGGGAAGCCAAGTTCTAGTAATCCTGCGACAACCGCACAAGAAAAGTCGAGTATAAATAAACCTTTATACGGTTTATAGTAAGAAAAAAATTTACGCAGCATATCTTACCTCCATTTTCCAAAATTAAAAAGACTCTCTAAATGATAACCATTATCAAATAATTATTCAAGTTATCCGTCTATGAAACTAAAAATAAGATTTTTGGTATTTGTCATTTTTTCCAGAGAGTCGATATATTCAAATAATCGCCGATATAAATTTCATTTACTAACTACCCTCCCCCCAAACAAAAAAAGGTACCACCACAAGGTGATACCATTCCTTCTATTACATCGCTTCCGAATCCCACTCATGCTCCTGCTCAACGAATACAATACCTAATTCGTGATGTCCACCAGCATATAATGCAGTTTGTGCAAGACGAAGCTCACCATTTGTATCTAATACTTCTAATTTACAAAATGCTCCTGTCGTCTTCGTTTGAAGCGCATCATAAAATTCCTCGGCGCTTTTTGGAATGACTCCATTTACTTTCGTAATAATTTCTCCAGGTAGTAATTTTAGCTCTGCTCCAATTGTATTTGGGATTGTATCTAGTACAACGAGCCCATCATTGCGTGCAGCAAAATACGCTGGTCTTGTTTCATCAGTAATTTTCTCTTGCATCGAAATTGTGAAACGCCCAAGCATTGCGACTCCCATCGCGATAATTGCAAGTACATGCCACCAGTAACTTGCGATTCCTAAAACGAGCACAAGTCCTGCTAACCCATAAACACGTCTTCCTGTAAATAATAAAGCTTCCGTCGGCTCATAACTTTTAATCTTTCTCATAAATCCAATTAAAAATGGAACGAGAAATAGAGAATATGTATTTGAACCTATTGAAACGACAGGCCACCATGAAATAAACTGCGTTACCGCATCACCCGGTACAAGAATAAAAATAGGAACGATCCATAAACGCTTTGATTCGTGTAAACCAATCTTTAATCCACGCTTCCCCTTCCTAATCTTCGGTGTAGAATATCCTACTGCGTTTTTAGAAATCAATAAGCCTTCTACAATAAGCATAACGCCTAGCAAAATAGCAAGGGATACAATGGTATTCTCTTCACCTTCTCGAAGCTGTAAGAAGGAAACTGGTAGCTTAGAAGATAATAGAACACATACAATCGCAACGCTAAATGTATAAGCCGCCGATAAATATCGATACATAGCCGTTAATCCAAATAGTAATGTCCAAATTAAAATGGCCCATAAGCTTGCTTTAGAAACAACAAGTCCAAGCCCAATCGTAATAATAGATACTACTAATCCGTATCCAATCCCTGCAAATAGAGAGGTTCGCAGTTCAAACCAAATATCATAAACTTTAAAAGAAAAATCTTTTCGTTCTCTTAACATACGTAAGTATCCAACGAAGATACTACTTATTACAAATATATAGACAGCAGGGTGTAAGAAAAAACGTCCAACTGCCCGCATTATTTCAAAAATCCACGACTCCACGAACTCATTCACCACCATTTATATCATTCTTTCTTTTTATATTATCATAACTAAACAAACGTTTGTTTAACACAAAAAAATACAGGCAGCAAACTGCCTGTATTTCTTCTTATTTTGCCATTAATTTTAATGCTGACTGTAATTGTAGATCATTTTCTCCAGAACGGATTTTTTCAATAATTTTAGTTTGAATCGCTTCAGCTGTCTTTTTATCAAGCTGTCCTGTCGCTTCCATTTCATTCGCATTTTGGAATGCTTTCAGCGCTGATTCTGTCTCTTTACTAAAGTATCCATCTTCACGACCTGGTACATATCCTAAGCTCTTAAGCATTTCTTGAGCATGTTTTACTTGTACATCATTTGAATTGTATGAAAGTGTTTTTTCAATTTGAATTGGTGTCGCATGATAATAATTTGGTTGCTTCACTTCTACTGTTGGCGCGATTCCTTTTTTATGAATCCAGTTCCCATCCGGTGTTAACCATTTAAACATCGTTAATTTAATGTTGCTGCCGTCTTTAAATGGAACAGCTTGCTGGACAGTACCTTTACCAAATGTCTTTTCACCAATTAAATCGTATCCTTCTCCTTCTTTCAGTGCACCAGCTAAAATCTCTGAAGCAGAAGCACTTCCATTATCAATTAATACTGAAATTGGATATGGTTTTCTCTCTTTCAGTTCCGTAGAGAATTTCTTCTTCTCACCATTTCGCTGCTCTACTTGTAGCATCGGCTTTTTATTCGTCATAATTTCTCCCAGTATATCTTCTACACTATTTAAATAGCCACCAGGATTACCACGCACGTCAATAACTAAGCCTTTTATATTTTTCTTCTCTAACTCTTTTAACTGATCCTTAAATTCCTTCGCTGTATTTTCAGCAAAAGAAGTGATTTGCATATAACCGATATCTCTTCCGCTCTCTTGCTTCACAGAACTAAACACTGTAAAGATCGGAATTTTTTCACGCTTAATTTTAAATACAATCGGATCAGTTACTCCCGCACGTTTAATTTCAATTGCGACAGTCGTTCCTTTTTTACCACGGATCTTTAATACTGCTTCTTCACGTGATAAGTCTTTCACACTGTTTCCATCTACAGATAAAATTTGGTCATTCGGTTTAATTCCTATCTTTTCTGCTGGTGAACCTTTAATTGGTGATACGATAATAAGCTTATCGTCCGTTTTGTTCACCTCAGCCCCAATCCCCTCTAATTCAGGATCAAGCGATTCACTAAACTGTTTGGCTGTTTCTTTATCCATATACGTGGAATAAGGGTCCTTCAGCGTAGACAACATGCCTTGTATTGCACCTTCAACTAACTTTTCATCTTTCACGTCTTCCACATAACGTGAATCAATTAGTGCATACGCCTCATTAATTTTTGCCAAATTCCCTTGCGCAGTGCTAGCATTCCCACTCGAAATTGTTTGCGTTACTTCTGCTGGGTTAACCCCAAATACAGACATGCCTGCAAACATTCCGCCAGCACCAATTAAAAATGCAACAACCATTCCAATAATTGCAACTCTACGTTTCAATGCGGAATTCCCCTTTCCAAAACACACAGGTGGTGTAGCAAAAGGCATCACACAGTGTGTGATGCCTTTACCTATTTCTACTATATGATAAGCTTGTACGAATTATGTTTGCAACTTTTTATACTTTTAAGAAACGACGAATTGACATTACACTTCCCCACATACCGATTAACGCACCGATTAACACTAGTAAACCAGCTAATTGGAATACGAAAGGACTGTATGGTAGAAGCTCGAAAATTGTTCCGCCAAGTTTTTCGTTAAACACACCTTGCAACGAATTATACGTAACTAGAATTAGGCCAATTGGAATAATTGATCCTAATACTCCTAAGAATAACCCCTCTAGCAAGAATGGCCAACGAATGAACCAGTTTGTTGCACCAACAAGTTTCATAATTTCAATTTCTGTACTACGAGCATAAATTGTAATTTTAATTGTGTTAGAGATTAAGAACATTGCTGTGAATAAAAGACCAGCAATTAACGCAATCCCAATGTTACGACCAGTTTTTACAGTATCAAATAATCGTTCAACTTGCCCTTTTCCGTACTGAACATTACTGACAAACTGCATTTTTTCAACCTTCTTCGCGATTGTCGCTGTATCTGTTGGTTCTTTTGCTTTTACAACGAATACGTTTTTAAGTGGGTTATCTTGTTCAAATAACTCAAACGTTTTTCCGCTATCACCTAAGCTTTTAATTAAACGTTTTAACTCTTCTTCTTTAGAAGAATATTTAATAGAATCTACTTTTGCAATCTTACTCATATCTTCTTCTAATTTCTTTTGATCAGCTTCTTTCGCAGCTGGATCAATGTGTACACGAATCTCTACATCTTGCTCTACTTTCGTCGCAAAATGGTTCATATTCATAATCGCTGTTAAAAAGACACCTACAAGTAATAATGTAACTGTTACTGCACTAACAGAAGCAAATGTCATCCATCCGTTACGTGATAGATTCTTTACACCTTCTCGCAAATGTCGACTAAGGGTCTTAGCCTTCATATCCGTATCCTCCCTCAATCTCGTCTCGAACAATTTTTCCGCCTTCAATCGCGATTACACGATGACGGATTGTATTTACGATATCTGCATTATGCGTCGCCATAACAATTGTTGTACCACGCTCATTAATGCGAGTAAAAATCTTCATAATATCAAGAGCTGTTTCAATATCTAAGTTACCTGTTGGCTCATCGGCAATTACAACCTTTGGTCGATTTACAATCGCTCTTGCAATCGCAACACGTTGTTGCTCTCCACCTGAAAGTTCACTTGGAATTGCATCTGCACGATCTTCAAGACCTACAAGACCTAAAACCTCTGTTACACGCTCACGAATTGCATCTGGTTCTTCTTCAATTACTTCTAAAGCAAACGAAACATTCTCATATACCGTTAATTTAGGTAGTAATTTAAAATCTTGGAAAATTACGCCTAATTGACGACGAAAATATGGAACATCTCTTTCTGCCAATGTTTCAATAACAAGTCCATTTACATTAATTGATCCTGTAGATGGCTTCTCTTCACGATACATCATTTTAATAAATGTAGATTTTCCGGCTCCACTCGGTCCAACTACGTATACGAACTCACCTTGTTTAATGTTAACTGTAAGACCAGCAATGGCTTTCATACCATTCGGGTACTCCTTATAAACATTCGTCATTTTTATCATTATTTATCACCCAATACTTAATGATTTTTTTCGAAATACTTTTCTGTACATCTGAAAATAAAAGACATCCTTCATTTTCACTTAGTCATCCTTGTTGAAGGTAGTTTACTTATGCTTTCTCATAAGCAATACCACTCTATGTAATATATTTCAGCAAAATTCTACAAACCCCATTGTAACATCAAACGGTTTCCAGTTCGGATACATTTTTGTTACAGTTATGTTACATAAATGAAAAAGAAAACGAGTTGACCTATATTATCAACTCGTCCAGTTCACCTTTTTTATTTATGTTCAGCTAACCATTCAGATACTTTTTTCGCATCTTCACCTTGAATAAGTCCTGGTGACATTGAACCGCGGCCTTTTTTAATAATCTCTTCGATATCTGCAGCGTCGTACTTACCGCCTACTTTTCTTAAATCAGGTCCAGTTGCCCCTGATAAATCTGTCGCGTGACATCCAGCACAACTTCTTTGGAAAATTTGTTCTGCGCTGTCTGTGCTTGCAGACTGTTTCGAAGACTTACTCTCTTCTTTATTTCCGCATGCTCCTAAAGCAAAAACAACCGATGTCCCTAGCGCAATAGCCAACAATTTCTTTTTCACTTCTATCGCTCCCCATTGTTGATATTCTTTTTATTCCTAACACACTCATTTTCATTATAAGCATTATCTTTATATAGAAAAACTAAGGTGTATTTCATATTCCTCAAAAATACAGTGAGAACCTTGATAAAATAAAGCTTTCATAAGTTGTTTCAATTCTGTGAACAGCTTAAAAAACTTCTATAAAGAATCCTTTTTAAAAGGAAAATTAGAAATGTTCTATATAAATCTTTACCCTATTATCGCTCTATTTTACTATTCTCTACTTTTTACAAAACAATATACACCATTGTAATCTACATATAATCCCATCAAAAAGAGAAGTTGTCGTTTCCAACTTCTCTTCCTCTTTACTTCATCTATAAAAATAAAATCAAATTCTTTATATCCTCTATATCCTCAGCGTGGGCCAACAATTTAGTTGGCTTTTTTTCACTTATTAGATGCGAGAACGTAAGTAAGCATCAATAAATGGATCAATCTCTCCATCCATAACTGCTTGTACGTTACCAACCTCCGTATTTGTACGGTGGTCTTTTACAAGAGAATACGGGTGGAATACGTAAGAACGGATTTGGCTACCCCATCCGATTTCTTTTTGTTCCCCGCGGATTTCATCTAATTGTGCCTGTTGTTCTTCTAGTTTCTTTTGATATAATTTCGCTTTTAACATCTTCATCGCATGCTCACGGTTTTTAATTTGAGAACGTTCCGACTGACACGTTACAACTGTATTTGTCGGTGTATGTGTAATACGAACTGCTGAATCTGTCGTATTAACGTGCTGCCCACCCGCTCCACTTGCGCGGTACGTATCAATTTTTAAATCTTCTGTACGTACTTCGATTTCAACTTCATCATTGAACTCTGGTACAACTTCACAAGATACGAACGATGTATGACGACGACCTGAAGAATCAAATGGTGAAATACGTACAAGACGATGTACACCTTTCTCTGCTTTTAAGTAACCGTAAGCGTTATGACCTTTAATTAATAAAGTTACACTCTTAATACCAGCTTCATCACCCGGTAAATAGTCAACCGTTTCTACTTTAAATCCACGTTTTTCAGCCCAACGTGTATACATACGTAATAACATAGAACCCCAGTCTTGTGACTCAGTTCCACCTGCACCTGGATGTAATTCTAAAATTGCATTATTTTTATCATAAGGATCACTTAATAGTAACTGAAGCTCATACTCATTCATTTCTTGAATTAAGCCTTTTACTTCTGACTCTAATTCCTCATGTAAATCTTCATCGTATTCTTCTTTTAAAAGCTCATGCGTTACTTCTAAATTTTCGAACGTTTCATCTAATTGACGGAAACTTCCAACCATATCTTTTAACGCATTCGCTTCATTAATTACAGCTTGCGCACCTTGTTGGTCATCCCAAAATCCTGCGCTCATCATTTTTTCTTCTAATTCTGCAATTTGTTTCTCCTTAGTAGGAAGGTCAAAGAGACCCCCTAAAAGCCGCTAATCGCTTAGCCATTTTCTCTAATTCCTGTCTAATTTCTACTAATTCCATTTCCTTCACCTCTATGTAATTGCTGTTACTTTCGTATGAAAACAAGGGAAACTCTCTCCACTTATTACGGAGAGAGTTTAACCCTTCTTAATTATACATTTTTGATATAAAAGTTTGCAAAACAGCCAAAGCTACCGCCCTATATTACTGAACAATACCACAGCAGTTTTTATATTTTTTACCGCTACCACATTTACATAAATCGTTGCGGCCCACTTGGTCACCTTTTACAACTGGCTTTTTCTTCGCTTCTTCGCCATCGCTAGATGGATGAACAGCTTCACCTTGAACAACTTCTTGACGTTCTAAGTTTTGTTCAATTTCAGCTTTCATAATGTAACGAGAAATTTCCTCTTCAATAGAAGCAACCATTGACTCGAACATTGCAAATCCTTCCATTTGGTACTCACGAAGTGGATCAATTTGACCGTAAGCACGTAAATGAATACCTTCACGAAGATGATCCATCGCATCAATATGCTCTGTCCATTTTGTATCTACAACGCGGAATACAACAACCTTCTCAAACTCACGCATTTGCTCTTCTGGCATAAGCTTTTCTTTGTCATTGTAACGCTCTATTAATTTCGCGATAATCGGTTCGCTCATTTCCTCAGGAGCAAGGCGACGTAATTCTTCTTCTTTTACGTCTCCTTCTTGAAGAAGGTTTGTATTTAAGTAGTCAACAAGACCTTTAATGTTCCAATCTTCTTCAATTTCCTCTTGTGTATGAAGCGCAACAGCACGTTCTACTGTAGATTTCATCATACCTTCAATAATGCCACGTAAGTTTTCCGATTCCATTACTTCTTGGCGCTGCTTATAAATCACTTCACGTTGCTGACGAAGTACATCATCGTATTGTAATAACTGCTTACGTGCATCATAGTTATTTCCTTCAACACGTTTTTGTGCAGACTCTACCGCACGAGAAACCATTTTACTTTCAATTGGCTGAGAATCATCCATACCAAGACGATCCATCATTGCTTTCATATTATCTGAACCAAATCGGCGCATTAATTCATCTTCCATCGATAAGTAGAACTGCGTCACACCAGGGTCCCCTTGACGACCAGCACGACCACGTAACTGATTATCAATACGACGACTTTCATGACGTTCTGTACCAATAACCGCTAGACCGAAGATTTTCACATCATCTCCAAGCTTAATATCTGTACCACGACCAGCCATATTCGTCGCAATCGTTACAGCACCTTTCATACCAGCTTCCGCAATAATATCTGCTTCACGTGCATGGTTTTTCGCATTTAAAATGTTATGACGTACACCTTTACGCGTTAACATTTTTGAAATAAGCTCTGAAGTTTCAATTGCAACTGTACCTACAAGAACAGGTTGCCCTTGTTTATGACGATTTACAATATCCTCAACAACAGCATTGAACTTACCTTCCATTGATTTAAAGATTAAATCAGCACGATCATCACGAATAATCGGTTTGTTTGTTGGAATTACAATAACGTTCATATTGTAAATGTTACGGAATTCCTCTTCCTCTGTTTTCGCTGTACCAGTCATACCAGATAATTTTTCATACATACGGAAGTAGTTCTGAAATGTAATTGTCGCAAGCGTCATACTTTCATTTTGAATTTCTACACCTTCTTTTGCTTCAATTGCTTGGTGTAATCCTTCGCTATAACGACGACCTTTCATAAGACGACCAGTGAATTGGTCTACAATTACGATTTCGCCTTCTTGTACAACATAATCTGTATCACGGTGCATAACAACGTGTGCACGAAGCCCCTGATTAATATGGTGAAGAAGTGCTACATGTTTTAAATCGAATAAGTTTTCAATATGGAAAGCTTTCTCTGCTTTCGTAATACCATCTTCTGTTAACATTACATTTTTCGTTTTCACATCAAATGAATACTCTTTTTCATTTTCTAACGTACGAACGAATGCATTTGCAAACATGTATAGCTCTGTTGATTTTTGAGCTTGTCCCGAAATAATAAGCGGCGTACGTGCTTCATCGACTAAAATAGAATCGACTTCATCGATAATAGCAAAATGAAGTGGACGTTGAACGCACTGCTCTTTATATAAAACCATGTTGTCACGTAAGTAATCGAATCCAAGCTCATTATTTGTGCTATACGTAATATCAGCAGCATAAGCCTCTTGTTTCTCTTCGCGTGACATACTATTTAAGTTAATTCCTACCGTTAAGCCAAGGAACTCATGAAGTTGTCCCATTTCGTTCGCATCACGTTGTGCTAAGTATTCATTGACTGTAACAACGTGAACACCTTTTCCTGTTAAAGCATTTAAATATACAGGTAATGTAGATGTTAACGTTTTACCTTCACCCGTTTTCATCTCAGAAATATTCCCTTCATGTAAGGCAATACCACCCATTAACTGTACGCCATATGGACGCATTCCAAGAACACGAGTTGCCGCCTCGCGAACAACTGCAAAAGCTTCCGGTAGTAGATCATCTACTGTTTCACCTTTTGTTAGACGTTCTTTAAATTCAAGCGTCTTTCCTTTTAATTGTTCATCAGTTAGTGGCTTAATAGATGACTCTAATGCATCAATTTGCTCAACTGTCTTTTGCATACGTTTAATTTGGCGTTGGTTTACATCAAACACCTTTTTTAAAATACCGATCATAGGAAATACGCTCCTCTTTTATTAAAATAAAACTTCCGATTGTTTTCTTTTTCTCTATTACAATCAGTCGTTGTAAAAATCAAATGTATGTTATGCCAATTTTTCTCCTAATTAAAAAAACTAAAATGTATATACCTAATGATAATTGTAACACTTGTCTTATAACTATGACAACAATCGGCCGAATGTCTCGTTCTAAATTAAGAAAAGTTTTTTAAAAATCTATTTTCAGCAAAAAAAGCGCAGCCTCATTCGGCTGCGCTTTCGAATTATTATTTAGTTTCGATTAAACCGTATTTCCCATCTTTACGGCCATATACAACATTAGTTTCATTTGTATCAGCATTTGTGAAGACGAAGAAATTATGTCCTAGCATATCCATTTGTAGAATCGCTTCTTCAACGTCCATCGGTTTTAAATCGAATCGTTTTGTACGTACAAGTTCTAATTCATCCTCTTCTACCTCATCCATAACAGCTACTGCTTCTGGAAGGATAAAGTTTGTTTTCATAGAACCTTTCTCACGTAACTTACGATTTACTTTTGTTTTATGTTTACGAATTTGTCGCTCAATTTTATCAACTACTAAATCGATAGCAGCGTACATATCGCTATTAGTTTCTTCTGCACGAAGTAATAAATCAGTAAATGGTATTGTTACCTCGACACGTTGCTTGTCAGAGTATACTTTTAAATTAACTTTAATCTCTGGGAATGTATCAAAATAACGTTCTAACTTACTTAGTTTTTTCTCTACATATTCCTTTAATGCTGGAGTTACTTCAATATTTTCACCACGAATGTTGAATTTCATAGATGAATTCCTCCTTTCAAGCCTATGTACTATAATTTCGACACTGGCTTAAAAACTCCTTCTAACTTTTTTAAAAAAATTAGTGGAATTGCGATTTTTTTATCGTTTTTTGTTGAAATGAAAAGATGCATCGTTTCTATCTTTATTTTATCCTATTAACATCGTGAATAACGAATATAACTGTGGCCAATTCGTTACGGAAAAGAAACAACTTTTTGACAACTTACCCTATAACAAAAAACCCCTTGCGAAAAACAAGAGGTTCTACCATATATATAACGTTGCCACAAATGCAGCTTTCTCTTCCCAAAAACAATATTCCTACAGTTTTACAACATTAGCTGCTTGTGGTCCACGTGCTCCATCTACAATGTCAAACTCTACTTGTTGCCCTTCTTCTAATGACTTATACCCATCTTGTTGAATAGCAGAAAAATGGACAAATACATCGTCACCATCTTCGCGCTCAATAAATCCAAATCCCTTTTCTGCATTGAACCATTTCACTCGTCCTTGCATGTTCATTCCATTCCCTTCACTCTAAAAATCAGGGCATTCGCCCCATATTTTGACTATAACGAATGACAACATATGAAGTCAAAGAAGACTTATCGCCTTTTTATTATCCCTTTCGACACTGCCATATTAACTTCTACAAAGTGTCAAACTAGATACTTCCCTTGCCCCTCTTTCATATAACAAACTTCCGATTTGCCTAACTGTAATTCCTGTCGTATACACGTCATCAACGAGTAAAATATGTTGCCCACAAAACATCTCTTCTCCCTGAAAATAAAAAGGATTGCTTCCTGACACCCTTTCTTTACGCGTCTTCTTACTTTGCTTTTCTGTTTCTCGCCGTCTTAAGGAAAAATCAGAAATACGGACAGGCAAACAAGTTGCTAATAACTCTGCTTGATTAAAGCCACGTTCAACTTCCCTTTCCTTACTAAGCGGAACAGCGATAACGTTTGAAACATCAGCAAAATACTTTTGAAATAAACTTCGAAAAGGACGATAAAAAATGCGCACTAACTCTGCATCACCCCGAAACTTAAACTGTGCTACTATTTCTTTCATCTCATTATCGTACATGTATAACGAACGGTTTTTAAAAGGACGATACTTCTCCTTATTCATCCACCTTATACAATCTATGCAAATACCGTCTTCTTGAAATGAGGCAGGAACAAATTCTAAAGGTCGGCCGCACTCCATGCAAATTTCTCCTATAATATAGGAAAGTTTCTGCTCACATCTATCACATATATATTTTCTATGACACTTTACAAAAAAAGTGTACCAACTAACCTTTTCTACAAAACACTCATCACAAAGTAAACAATGCATTAATCGATCAATCCTTGTTCTTTGGCATTTTTATTCATACCTTGAATATGTTTTTTCGCGCGCACCATCGCCTCTGTCTTACCATAGTGAAAATAAATGACCTCTCCATACGGTGCTTCAAAGCTCCGCCCTGCTCGGCCCGCAATTTGTACGAGTGCACTTTCTGAGAATATTTCTTCTTCAGCCCCTAAAACCGCTACTTGCAAATTTTTCACCGTTACGCCTCGCTCTAAAATTGTCGTTGTAACTAATAATGGGATTTCTCCTTTTCTGAAAGCCGCTACTTTTTCTTTTCTCCCCGGATCTTCTGCATGTACACCTTCAATTCGCTTGTTTAATGATTTTAACAACAGGCTTATCTCTTCTATATATCGCACATGGGGGACAAATAAAAAAATAGGATGTTTTTTATTTAAGTATGTTTGTAACCACTGTAGTAAAACTCGAGGAATTCTTTTATGAATGAGGCTTTTTTTCCAATTCCCGCACCAACAAAATAAAGGAACTGGCAAAGGATGACGGTGATATCGTCCAGAAACAATAACACCTTTTTGTTCACCTTTTCTAAATTTTCGCTTCCACGTTTCATCTGGAGTCGCAGTTAAATAAATACGCGCCGCCCTTTCTTTCATCGCTTGTTTTACCGCGTACTGTAACATTTGATCTGCACAATATGGAAAAGCATCTATCTCATCTACAACCATGACATGAAACGCCCTATAATAACGCAATAATTGATGCGTGGTCGCAACGACTAGTACTGCATCTTTTTCTTTATCCACACTCCCTCCATATAAAGCCGCTACCTTTATATATGGAAATACTTCTTGTAATCTCGGTGCTAATTCCAGAACAACATCCGTTCTCGGCGTTGCGATACAAACTCTTTCTCCTTTTTGAAGCGCTTCGTTAATACCGTAAAACAACATCTCTGTTTTCCCAGCCCCGCATACAGCCCAAATAAAAAATGATTCTTTTTGCTTAATAGCCTCTACAACACCTTGTGCCGCCAAATTCTGACCAGTAGACAACTTCCCGTTCCACTGTAACAAGTTTAATTTCTTTTCTCTCTTTCTTTCAGCAATCCCGCGAACAAGTACAGCACATTCACTTACCCTCCCCATCGTTATACACTTCCGGCAATATGTGCACACTTTACTGCACCTTCTACATAAAAACGACGCAAATAGCCGCTGATCTACATTTCCGCAGCGTTGGCACATATATTTAGAATTCTTCTTTTTTACACCTTGTACACATATGACCTCTCCCTTCCTTTTCAAATCATTTAATTCCCTCTGTAAATCTGAAGAAAGTTCGTCTAATAGCAACTGTTTCCCCGCCAGCATCAACAATCACCTCCAGCACTACTATAAACCCTTCTTCAAATCCCGTAAAAACTCAAAAAAGCCGATAACCTACTTATAAAATAGTAAGCTATCGACTTTATACACGTTTTTTATTCTTTTATAAATCCTAGAATCGACCGTAACCTAAGAAATGTTTTTGGTTATATGAGCTGTTAATATCACCGTACGCAATTCCTTTATCACTAGCATGGATCATTTGGCCATTACCAACGTAAATACCGATGTGAGATGGACCTGCTTTATAAGTACCTTGGAAGAATACTAAGTCTCCTGGTTGTGGGCTACCTACTTTAGAAACTGAGTTCCAGTAACCTGCAACGTCTTGACGACCTACACCAAAGATGTAAGAAATGAATCCACTACAGTCAAAACCACCGTTTGATGGAGATGCACTTCCCCAAACATATGGTAAACCTAAATAGCTTTGTGCTTTACCAATTACGCCACCCACATTTTGAGCTGGCTTTTTCTCTTCTTGTTTAGGTGCTTCTTTCTTAGGCTCTTCTTTTTTTGGTTCCTCTTTTTTAGGCTCTTCTTTTTGAGCTTGTCCACCATTGTTTGCTGGTGCAGCTTGCTCTGCAGGTGCTTGTGCTGGCTGAGCTTGCGCAGCTTTAGCAGCTTCTTTTGCAGCTTTTGCTTGTGCTTCTTCTTCTGCAATGCGTTGTAATTGTAATGCTTGTTTCTCAAGCTCTTTCAATTGACCTTCCGTACTTGTCATCGAAGTTACAACTGTATCCATTTTACCGCTTAAATCGTTTACCGCTGTTGCTTTTTTCTCTTTTTCAGCGTCAAGTTCTTTCTTAGCAGTTTCAATTTGAGCTTGTGCTTCTTTTAATTCTTTTTGTTTCTCTTTTACCGTTGCAACATCTTTTTTCACACTAGCTTGATCTTCTTGCTGTGTTTTCATGATATCTTCATCAGACTCAAGAATTTTAGAAACAGAAGTTAAACGATCAACTAAATCTGCAACGTTTTTAGAGTTTACAAGAACTTCTGTTACAACGTTCGTATTTGGTTGTTCTTGAAGTGCAACTAAACGCTTTCTTAATAACTCTTCACGTTTTGCAATCTTTGTTTGTAATTCTGCAATATCTTTATTTTTCTTTTCAATTAATTGCTCAGTATCAGAAACTTTTTTCGTTGTTTCATCAAGTTTTGCAGCATTCTCTTGAACAGACTTATCTAAACCTTGAATTGTTTTGTTTAAGTCATTCATTTGTTTTTGTAATTCATCACGTTCTTGTTGTTGTTTATGTAAAGTGTCATTTTGTGTATTAATTTGTGATTTCACGTCAGAAATTTTATCTTCTGCAAATACATTTGGTGTTAGTCCTGAAAACATTAACCCTGCAACTAATGCGCAAGATGCCATTTTTAGCTTTTTCATTTTATTTTTTACACCGCTTTCTTTTTTCTTTTTCCGTATATAACCTATAAAATTTATACCATAATTCGGGATTTTTTTTGCTAATGTTACGTTTTTGTAAAACAAATGTAATATTATTTGTAGCTCTAGCGCAAAATTCGTATATTTTTGTATGTATGTGTAGAAATTTATATACTTTTCTCACTTCTGTGAACAAAGAAAAAACGTAAGGAATCCCTTACGTTTTATTAAATATACGAATACAAATGAAATGCTACTTCATCCATTTCTCAGCCCAATTTTGGACCTCATCCATAACACTTTCTAACGCTTTTCCCTTGTCAGTTAAGCCATACTCGATTCGAACTGGTACTTCTGGATAAACATTACGAACTACAATGCCCTCGCTTTCCAATTCCTTCAAACGCTCTGACAACATACGATCGCTCATATTTGGGATGATATCTGCGATTTCTCTAAAACGTTTCGACTCTTCAAGCAAAGATTTAATAATTAAGCCAGTCCATTTCTTACTAAGCAAAGTAAAAGCTGACTCAAACTTTGGACATAAACAAGAATTATGCTCCATATGTTTCACCTCTCTTCTATTATAATATAGTTTCTTGTAAAAAGTAAGTTATAAAACTTTCCTCATTATTTTATTTTACGTACATTTTACCATTTCCAAATATTAACTTGTCAACTAAACGTAACATACCCGTAAAAAAACCCTCTTAAAAAGAGAGCTTTTTATATCTTTATTACTTCGTATACCATCCAAGACCTAATGCACCTTCACCTAAGTGCGTACCAATTACAGCTCCAAAATAACCTGTACGAATTGTGACGTGAGGATATTTTGCTTCTAATTCTTTCTTCCATTCATTCGCTTCCTCTTCACGTTGCGCATGAATGATAACTGCTTCCATAGGTACACCTTTACTTGCTTGCTCATCAAAAATTTCAATGATACGTTTTAATGCTTTTTTACGTGTACGAATCTTTTCAAACGGAATAATGATTTTATTTCTAAAATATAAAACTGGCTTCACTTGTAACAGACTGCCGATGAAAGCTTGCGCGCTATTTAATCGACCACCACGTTGCAAATGATGTAAATCATCAACTACAAAATAGGCGTCCATCGTTTTCTTCATTTCATCAAAACGAGCGATAATCTCTTTTGGATTCTTTCCTTCACTTGCTAACTTTGCACCTTCACGCACATAAAATCCTTGTACTTCACAACTAATTTCAGAGTCATACGTATATACATCAATACCCTCTACCATCTGTCCAGCTGTTGTTGATGTTTGATATGTACCACTAATTCCACTTGATAGGTGAATACTAATAACTGCATCATAATCTTTAGCTAGTTCTTCATATAGCTCAACAAACTTTCCGATTGCTGGTTGAGAAGTTTTTGGAAGTTCCTCTTGTTCACGTACTTTCACATAAAAATCATCTGCTGAAATTTCAGCTTCTTCTTGATAAGATTCTGTTCCAAACACAACGTTTAATGGAATCATATATATATTGAGTTCATCACGAATTTGCTTCGGTATATATGCTGTACTATCAGTAACAATAGCTATTTTCATTTTCGTACCTGCCTTATAAAAAGTTTTATTTCCTAATTTTACACGAAAACTACAAATGGTGCATCCATACAGGGAAATGCCGGTTGAAA
Organism: Bacillus sp. Root131; assembly: GCF_001429475.1. Classification (NCBI taxonomy): domain Bacteria; kingdom Bacillati; phylum Bacillota; class Bacilli; order Caryophanales; family Bacillaceae; genus Bacillus; species Bacillus sp. Root131. Next base: position 129,421 of record NZ_LMJQ01000034.1, on the reverse strand, counting down.
TTATACTCACCATCTCGACAAATTACAACAAAAAGATAAAATAATCACCAAAAACTTCAACGTATTTAGAAAAAATGTTTGAATATAAAAAGGCTCGCTTTTAAAATGGAAAGTACTAGTCATTTTGATAGATAGGGGCGTATACAAGTGCTATTACAATATTTAACAATCAAAGACTACGGCGAACACGAAATCGTCATTCAAAAATCAAGATTTATTTGTTATATTAGTCGAGCAACGACTGAGGAAGAGGCTCAAGAATTTATACAAAAAATAAAAAAACAACATTGGAATGCAACACATAATTGTTCCGCTTATTTAATTGGCGAACAAGATCATATTCAAAAAGCAAATGATGACGGCGAGCCTAGCGGTACAGCTGGCGTACCAATGCTAGAAGTACTTAAAAAACGTGGACTAAAAGATACCGTTGTTGTCGTAACACGCTATTTTGGTGGCATTAAACTTGGCGCAGGTGGATTAATTCGTGCATATGGAAAGTGTACAAGCGAAGGCATTAATCATGTCGGTGTTGTCCAGCGAAAACTAATGCGTGTGATGCAAACCGAGATTGATTACACATTACTTGGCAAAGTGGAAAATGAATTACGCAATTCAAAATATGCCATTAAAGATATACATTATCTAGAAAATGTCACATTTGATACGTATGTTGAAGAAGACGGCAAACAAGCCTTTACAGATTGGATGATTGAATTAACAAACGGGAAATGTACAATTACAGAAGGAGATATGTTGTACTTAGAACAAGATGTTATCTAAGCATAACTCTTTTATCACCTTTAAAGATTAATGTAGTGAATTACTTCCCTACAAATGAACTAACGAACTAAGGAGATTATATATGGAAGAACGTTATTATCATCTCCAAAATAGCAGAATAAAAAAGAAACGAAGAAGGAAACTTTTCTTCTTCCTTATTTTCGCATTTTTATTTGGCAGTATAGGAGTTTATGTGTTAAATTCTTACTCTTCTCTTATGGGGATGTATAGTGGTTTTACTCGTGAAAAATCGGATTTAAGAAACAAAGATGTAGAAATTACAAAGGAACCTTTTACAATTCTCATTATGGGTATAGAAGATTATGCGACAGACGGCCAAAATGGTCGTACAGACTCATTAATGTTTGCAACAGTCAACCCGAAAACGCAAAAGATTTCACTTATGAGTATTCCTCGTGATTCTCGAGTTACAATTGTTGGTAAAAATAAAGAAGACAAAATTAACGCTGCCCATGCTTACGGCGGAGAAGAAATGGCAATCAAAACTGTCGAAGGCTTTCTAAAAGTTCCTGTAGACCATTATCTTAAAATTGATTTCCAAGGCTTTAAAGGCATCGTTGATGCTGTTGGCGGTGTTACTGTTGACGTACCCTTCGATTTCTGGGAGCGCTCTGACGTGGATTACTACAAAAAAATTCAATTTAAGCAAGGACAGCAAAACTTAAACGGTGAAGAAGCACTTGCTTACGTCCGTATGCGAAAGCAAGATCCAAATGGCGATTATGGTCGAGCTGCTAGACAAAGACAATTACTGGCCGCTGTTGCTCATAAACTAAACTCCACATCTACTGTATTTAAAATTAAAGATTTAACGGCTGTCGTTGGAAAATATATAAAAACCGACATTCCTATTTCAGACGGACTTGCTCTTTACAATAAAATTTCTGGATTTGATCCTTCTACAATGCAAACGTTAAAGCTTGAAGGCGAAGACAAAAAGATAGGCGGTATTTATTACTTCCTTCCAGATCCAATCAGTGTAGAAACGGTGCGTAACGAAATTGAAAAAGAATTAGGAGAAAAAGCAAAAAATCCAACTACAAAAAACAACTCAAATCCTGATTCAAATTCAAGTTCTAACGAACAAACAAAAAAAGAAACAAACCAAAATAAAACACCAACTGATCCGCCACCTTCTACAAATGCTCATGCAGAGTGGATTATGCGCAATCAGCCATAACAAAAAGGCCCAATCTATCCGATTGGGCCTTTTTTATTTACTTATTAAAGTGTTGTAAAATTGCTTCTACAATACGCTCTGATGCACGACCATCACCGTAAGGATTAGATGCTTTCGCCATCTTATCATGAGCTTCTTTATCTGATAACAACTCATCAGCAAGACCAAAGATTGTCTCTTCGTCTGTTCCTGCTAATTTCAGCGTACCTGCTTCAATACCTTCAGGGCGCTCTGTTGTATCACGAAGAACAAGAACTGGTACTCCAAGTGATGGAGCTTCTTCTTGTACACCACCAGAATCCGTTAACATTAAGTATGAACGAGCTGCAACATTGTGGAAATCAATTACATCTAGCGGCTCAATTAAATGAATACGGTTATGTTCACCTAAAATTTCATTTGCTATTTCACGAACAACAGGGTTCATATGAACAGGATACACAACTTGTACATCTTCATGCTTATCAACAAGACGCTTAATTGCACGGAACATATTACGCATCGGTTCACCTAAGTTTTCACGACGGTGAGCTGTCATAAGTACAAGACGATCATTTCCAAGTTTCTCTAGTACAGGATGACTATATGTTTCTTTTACAGTCGTTTGTAGCGCGTCAATCGCTGTATTTCCTGTGATGAAAATACGTGACTCATCTTTATTTTCCTTCTGTAAGTTCGTTGCTGATTTTGCTGTTGGCGAGAAATGAAGATCCGCCATTACACCTGTTAATTGACGATTCATCTCTTCTGGGTATGGAGAATACTTATCCCACGTACGAAGGCCCGCCTCAACATGACCTACTGGAATTTGATTATAAAAAGCAGCTAAGCTTGCAATAAATGTTGTTGTTGTATCACCATGTACAAGTACAATATCCGGCTTCGCTTCTTTCATTACTTTATCCAAACCTTCTAAGCCACGCGTTGTAACATCAATTAAAGTTTGGCGGTCTTTCATGATATTTAAATCGAAATCTGGCGTAATTCCAAAGATACTTAATACTTGGTCTAACATTTGGCGATGTTGTGCTGTTACAGTCACAATCGATTCAATTTTTTCTGGGTGTTTTTGCAACTCTAATACAAGAGGTGCCATTTTAATTGCTTCTGGACGTGTCCCGAAAATTGTCATTACTTTTAAACGTTCAGTCATGTGATTGCCTCTTTTCTTTCACTAATTACAGCTTCTATTATGACATATAAAAATATGTATGAGTACATCCCTTTTTAACGCATAACAGAAACTTTTCTATTACAAATACTTTTTCTTCCCACCGAGTAATAATCTATCTTTTGTTTCTTAACATCTTCATCAGTATAACAATTTCTCCCATCAAATAAAATAGGCTCCCTCATGAGTTGTACGTACTTTTCTAACGGATAAGTTTGAATATCTTCCCATTCTGTTACGATAAAAACCGCACTCGCATCTCTAATCGATTCATCTATACATCTACTATATTGTATAGCATCTCCAAATATATTTTTCACATATTGAATTGCTTTTGGGTCGTAAAGAACAATATCTGCACCTATATTAATTAATGCTTCTATTATAATAAGAGATGATGCCTCTCTAATATCATCCGTATTCGGTTTAAAGGATGCGCCAAGAACTGCAATCCGCTTTTTATTCATGTTCATGACTTTTTTCGCTTTTTCAATCAATAGCAGTTGTTGCTTATTATTTACTTCAATAACCGCTTTTAACAAACGAAAATCATGAGCAACATTTCCCGCAATTTGCACCAGCGCTTTCGTATCTTTTGGAAAACATGATCCCCCGTATCCAATACCTGCATTTAAAAAAGATGCACCGATCCTCTTATCCATTCCCATCCCTTTAGCAACATCCAATACATTTGCGCCTACCTTCTCACATATATTTGAAATTTCATTAATGAAACTAATCTTTGTAGCTAAAAAGGCATTCGACGCGTATTTAATCATCTCTGCACTTTTAATATCTGTAACATACGTTTCTAAGCGTAATTCGCTATACAAACTCTTTACTCTTCTTGCTACTTCCTCACTATCTGCTCCAATTACAATACGATCTCCATGAAAGAAATCATAAATACCTGAACCTTCACGCAAAAACTCTGGATTCGATACGATATGTAATGTATATCTCCCCTTTAACTCCTCCTCAATCCATCCTTTCATTACATCATTTGTACCTACTGGAACTGTACTTTTCGTAACAACAATAATATCGTTCGTCGCATATACTCCAATATCATTACAAGCACTCTGAATATATGTTAAATCCGCCGTCCCATCTAATAAAGGTGGTGTTCCAACTGCAATAAATATAAACTCTACATCCTCAAACGCCTCTTCTTTATTTGATGTGAAAGTTAAAGCATTATTCTCATATGCATGATTTATTAATTCATGTAATCTAACCTCATAAATAGGTAAATCCCCTTGTTTTATCCGTTCAATTTTCTCATCATCTATATCAAAACATGTAACTGAATGCCCCAACTTTGCCAATCCTACTCCTGTAATCAATCCAACATATCCAGTACCTACTATCGTAATTTTCATTTCCTTTTCGCACAGGAATATACAATAGAAAAGATATGAAATATAGAATTCTCCCTGTGCTTCCCCCTCTCACATTAAAAATGAGAAAACTCTTTTCCTTTTTCATTATATGAATTACTTCCCTCATTCTTTTTAAAGTTTTTGTAAAATTAAATGCACTATAATATAAAGTGAAACTTAATCATTGGGAATCCAGTTACCAGCTCACTCCAGATAAATTCCCACATTTTAACACGAGACTTACTCATTTCTACGTGTAACACTTATAATACTGAACTAAAAGTATTCACTATCGAAGAAAAAGAGGAAATGTCATATTCCAAAGTCCAGTACGATTAACCTTCTTATATGATTCAATATTCTATATACAATTGTCATATATTCTATCCGCTTCCATTAACCGTAAAAAGAAAAAAAGATTGAATTCTAATCTTTTTGTGATACCATATGTTATGAGCCTGTAAATAAACATCATAATTTTCAGATAAATATATTTTCAAAAAAAAAAATTACGTTAGACTATAAAGGGTGGGGTATTAATGGACTCACAAGTGATTTATGCCATTTTGGCATCTTTCATCACTGTACTCGTCGTTACTCCTTTAGTTATTAAATTAGCTTTTAAAATAGGAGCGACAGATAAGCCAAACGCACGTAAAGTGCACCAAAAGATTATGCCACGTCTTGGCGGGTTAGCAATCTTTATCGGTGTAGCTGTAGGATTTGTTGTCGGCGGCTTATATGAGCAAAGAATGTTATCGATAACGCTAGGTGCGATTATCATTGTAATCATTGGAATTTTAGATGATATGTACGAGTTATCTGCGAGAGTAAAATTCGGTGGACAACTGTTAGTTGCCATTATGATTGTAAAAAGTGGATTATTAGTGCAAGTATTATATATCCCATTCCTTGGGGATACTGAACTTGGATGGCTTGCTTATCCAATTACAGTATTTTGGCTTGTAGGTATTACGAATGCAATCAACTTAATTGACGGCTTAGATGGATTATCTGCTGGGATTTCATCTATCGTACTTGCAACGCTAGCATATATGGCCTTCACTAGCCCATGGGGTACTGGAACAGCGATTATCTTGCCACTCGCATTAATTATATTAGCAAGTACAATTGGATTTTTATTCTACAACTTCCATCCAGCAAAAATTTTCATGGGAGATACAGGAGCACTATTTTTAGGATACTGTATTTCTGTTATATCGTTACTTGGATTATACAAAAGTGTAACGTTATTCAGTTTTATTGTTCCAATTATCATTTTAGGTGTACCTATATTTGATACGATATTTGCAATCATCCGTCGTATCGTAAATAAAAAACCTATTTCAGCACCAGATAAATCGCATTTACATCACCGCTTACTTGCAATGGGATTCTCTCATCGCAAAACGGTACTAATAATATACGCATTCGGTATTTTCTTTAGTGTAAATGCCATTATTTTTACTAGTGCAACGTTATGGTTATCCATTATTCTTCTTTTCGCTTTGATTTTCTTCACAGAAATCATTGCTGAAATAATCGGGCTTGTACATGAACGTTACAAACCACTTATTTCCTTTTATAAAAAAGTGAAAAAACGCGAAGACTAATTGTAGTATAGCCTTTACCATTATGAAATATTCAAATAGCACCCTCTTTCTTATAAGAGGATGCTATTTTTTTATTCATTATTTTACATTTCCAAAATATAGATTGTTTGAGAGTTCCTCTATTGGAGAAAGATATACATAATAAGAAACGTATCAAGTTTTCTTTTTACATCTTGATTGTCAAACTGAGGGTGAATGTTATGATCAAGCGAGTATTGCAATGTATTATTTTATTTTTAACCATTACTATGTACGCATCATCTAATACTGAAGCAACAACTGTTATTCCTGCTGAATATCATCCAAATACTGAAACGACCTCTCCTACACAAAAAATTGCGTACTTAACATTTGATGACGGGCCAAACAAATATACTACACAAATTTTAAACATCTTAAAAGAAAAGAACGGAAAAGCAACTTTCTTTGTTATTGGCGGAAAAGTGCCACATTACACAAAAACGATGCAAAGATTAATTAAAGAAGGACATTATATCGGTCTCCACAGCATGTCACATGATGTAAAACGCCTTTACACTGGTGACCCTTCCACTTTAATTGCAGAAATGGAGCAAACACAAAGCATTGTCCAGCAAGTTACGAAATTAAATACACATCTCGTTCGCGTTCCATATGGTAGTATGCCTTACTTAAAAAAGAATTACCGTGACGCACTTGTATCGGCCCAGTATAAAATGTGGGATTGGACAATCGATACATACGACTGGAAAAGCTATGACAATCCTTCTGCCATACTCGAAAGAGTACGTAATCAAAGTGATGAACAAGTAGAAGTCATTTTAATGCATGATTCGAGTGTAACCGTACAAATACTGCCAAAAGTAATTGATTATTTACAGTCACAAGGATACAAACTTCTTCCCTATAATCCTTCTTCTCATCTCAAGGTAAATTTTTGGAAAGACACAAGATTGTAACAGCTTTAGTGCCTATGTGCTAAAGCTGTTTTATTTTTCTCTTCCCACCCTTCCCGTTTTTGTGTAAAATTTTAAATAGTGATGAAGTTTCGAGGTGAATAGAAATGAAACGAATAGATCTCATTTTTAACGCAATACAAGAAGGCAATTATACAGAAGGTGTAACCGCATCAGAACTAGCTACCCTGTTGCAACTAGATCGCGCCAATGTAAGTAGCGACTTAAACAAACTTGTAAAAGATAAACGTTTATTAAAAACAAATACGCGACCTGTTCGTTTTTACATAGAAACGAACACTTCGTTGGAAACGCATTCAAAAGAAGTAACTTCATTAGATACATTTGCAATTGAAAATACGAGCCTTAAAATCGCAATTGAAAAAGCGAAAGCTTCTATGCTCTATCCTCCAAACGGTATGCATACTTTACTACTGGGAGAAACAGGGGTCGGAAAGTCTATGTTCGCTTCTTTAATGCACGAATATGCAATTGAAGTTGAACAGCTTCCTAAAAATGCACCATTTATCGTCTTTAACTGTGCTGATTACGCAAATAATCCACAGCTACTACTCGGGCAATTATTTGGGATTAAAAAAGGAGCTTACACAGGAGCAAGTGATCAAAAAGGATTAATTGAAAAAGCACATGAAGGAATTCTTTTCTTAGATGAAGTACATCGCCTACCTCCAGAGGGACAAGAAATGCTTTTCACCTTTATTGACCGCGGAGTGTACCGCCGCCTTGGAGAAACAGAGAACGAACGTAAAGCACAAGTATTAATCATTACTGCAACAACAGAAGAACCAAATTCATTTTTATTAAAAACATTTACAAGACGTATACCGATGACTGTTACGCTGCCACCACTTCGTGAGCGTACACATAAAGAGCGCTTTGCTTTACTACAGCTATTTTTCACAAATGAAGCAATTCGTCTGCGAAAAGACATTCACGTTAGCCCAAATGCAATGCGTGCTTTCGTCTTTTATAATTGTCCCAATAACATTGGTCAATTAAAAACAGATGTTCAAATTGCCTGTGCGAAAGCCTATTCTGATTTGGTCACAAAGAAACGTGATTCTGTCTATGTTTCAAGTACAGATTTACCTTGGTATATGAAAGAAGGGTTGTTCATTGAAAGGAAGAGCCGTCACTTATACCAAATACCAAATGAAACATTTGTATTTACAGGTGAGGAAGGTTGGAGTAATCATAAAACAGAAGATGAAAAACGCTCTTCTATTTACGATTATATTGACTATAAATACGAAGAACTTCAAGCCCGTGGTATTGAAGAGGAAGAATTAGAATTACTAATAGAAAATGATGTTCAAAGCTTTTTCGTACAATATTTTAACCAAATATCCAAAAAAACAAGCCATGAAAATGTTTTTAAAATTGTGGATCGTAATATCGTTTCCGTATGTGAAAAAATAGCGGAACTTGCTGAAAAGCATTTATCTAAGACGTTTGATGAAAAAGTATTTCTCGCTTTAAGTTTACATGTACAGACAACTCTACAACGTTTACAAAGCGGAAAACAAATACATCACCCACAATTAAATCAAATTCGTACGAAATATAAAGAAGCTTTTTCCGTAGCTATGCAATGCATTCAACTACTGGAGGAAGAATTACAAATAACAATGCCTATTGATGAAGCTGGCTTTTTAACAATGTTCTTCGTTGTTGATCCAATTCCTGCCTCACAAACAGAAGTAAAAGTATTAATATTAGCACACGGTAATGGCATCGCAACTGAAATGGCAAACGTTGCAAACGAACTTCTCGGCATTGAGGAAGTAACCGGTATTGATATGCCGTTACACGAATCACCGAAAGATTTCTTGGAACGTGTGAAAGTGCATATGAAAACACTACAAAATGTAAATGGGCTTCTCTTACTTGTTGATATGGGGTCACTTGCTTATATCGGTGACATATTAGAAACGGAGTTCAAAATTCCTGTACGTGTTCTCTCGATGACGAGCACACCACATGCACTAGAAGCAGCTCGAAAAGCTCAGCTCGGTTATTCATTAGATGCACTGTATGAAACAGTAAAAAATTTAACACCGTTTTACTTAAACGTACAAGAAGAAAAGAAAAAACCTCTCTCTCCAATGAAATCTGTTATTTTAACAGCTTGTTTAACTGGTGAAGGAAGTGCTTTAGCTATTCAAAAAATGTTAGAGAACTATTTACGATTTGATAAAGACTTAATTGAAATTATTCCGATTAGTATCGTCCATGAAAAAGATTTAACGAAAATGATCGAGAACATAAAAAAAGAGCGTAACATCATTTGTATCGTCACGAATTTCGATGTGCAAGTGCCGTGCTTAACATATCATTTCCAAGACATCGTAAACTACACAGCGATTCAGCCCATTCAAGAATTAATTACGTATGAAGAAACATATGCAAAAATGGCGGATATTCTTGAACAACAAATGCAGCGTAACGATGGGGCATTACTGATCAAAACAATTCGTTACGCATTAAATACAATTCAAGAATTAATTTCCTTACAGCTAACTCCTGATAGCTTAATGGGTGTTATTCTGCATATGAGCTGTATGGTTGACCGTCTTCAAAAAGGAGAAAGCCTTCTTCCTCACCCTGATAAAGAGAAAAGAAGACAAGATGAATACTGGATGTATATGAAAGTAAAAAAAGCATTGCAACCAATTGAAAATACATTTGAAATACAAATACCTGATGACGAAGTATTTTACGTTATGGACTTCTTTATTAAAAATCAGCCTGCGAAAAATTAATCGAGGCAGTTTTTAAAAATATCGACCGTAACGCGAGTTATATCAGCGATTTTCAAAATATATCGCTTTACCGACAATAATCACTAAAACTAGCACCTTATATTAAGAAGAAAAGGCTGTTCCAACATATGGACAGCCTTTTCCTCTATTTCTTTACTTTTCTAACTCGCCCTCTTATTTCTCCTCTTTTTTGTGATTTCGTATGGACATTAACATATACGTTTGCTTGAATAATTTCTTGAAGTAAATGTACAAATGATTTCCCTTGTAAAGGTCCCTCAAAATCCTCCACATTCACTACACCAGTAATGCTTCCCTCGTTCAAGCTAATACCTTGCTCCAGTGGACCATACAAATATAAAACAACAGGACCAATTTGAGTAGACTTCCCTAAATGAATTTGACACGATGTAACCTTTTCTATATTTTTTAGTATGACTCTGTAATGTAATTTCGTTAAATCATCACTAAAAATAAACTCTGCTACCCCAAAAGCTTCTGTATTTACAGGAGGCACTTCCCTCTTACCTGTTAACCTGGCAAAGAAATGTGTTGTCATAAGGCATTCTCCTTATATAAATTTCCCAGCACTACTTCTACTACTTTATGGTTTAGACATAATCATTTATGACTTTTTCAATTTTAATTACAAAGAAAAGATTCACAAAATCTTTACATTGTAATTGTTCCTGTAGATTGAAAGTCTCTTGTATAATGCACATAGAAAAACATTATAGGAGGTTCCATTGAAAACTAACAAATACACTTTTCATACATTATTAGAGATTTTTCTCGTCTCATTTAAATTAGGATTTACTTCATTCGGCGGTCCTGTCGCTCATCTCGGCTATTTCCACCACGAATACGTGCAAAAAAGAAAATGGATGGATGAACGAAGCTATGGAGATTTAGTAGCACTATGTCAATTCCTTCCCGGTCCTGCCAGCAGTCAAGTCGGTATGGGGGTTGGATTATTACGGGGCGGGCTATTAGGAGCTATTATTTCATGGATTGGATTCACTTTACCGTCTGTGCTTGTTTTGGTTTTCTTCGCCTCATTCCTTAATCAGTTCGATCTTGGAAGTGCTGGCTGGATTCATGGACTAAAACTTGTAGCAGTCGCTATTGTCGCTCATGCCATATGGGGAATGGCGCGGAAGTTAACTCCAGATCGAAATCGTGCAACGATTGCGATTGTAACTGCCGCAATCGCCTTATTATGGCCAAGTAGTTGGACACAAGTCACCCTCATCATAATATGTGGCTTTATCGGCTGGTTGTTATATCGCAACCAACCAATTAGCCAATCTCAACATATAAAAGTACCTATTTCAAAAAAGATAGCAGTTTCTTGTCTCGTCTTATTCTTTGGACTATTACTACTGCTACCAATATTAAGACCGTTCTCTTATTACATCGCTTTATTTGATAGTTTCTATCGCTCTGGCGCACTTGTATTTGGAGGAGGACATGTCGTGCTGCCTCTTCTTGAAGGTGAGTTCGTACAAAACGGAATGATGACGAAAGAACAGTTCCTAGCTGGATACGGATTAACACAAGCAGTACCAGGACCACTGTTTACATTCGCCTCTTATATAGGAGCAGTGTTAGACGGGACGCTTGGGGCATTACTCGCAACAATTGCAATTTTCTTCCCTGCTTTCTTACTCGTTATTGGTGTTTTACCATTTTGGAACAGCGTGAGAAAAATATCATTCATACAAGGCGCACTACTTGGAGTCAATGCCGCTGTTGTCGGTATTTTACTAGCAGCTTTTTATGATCCTATTTGGACAAGCACAATTATGAACGCTGTAGATTTTGTTTTTGCATCTCTTCTATTTTGCTTGCTCGCTTTTTGGAAAACACCACCTTGGGTTATCGTTATACTCGGGGCATTTGGCGGATATGCTCTATCCATTTTATAAATAAAAAACGACGGCATGATGTAGCCGTCGTTTTTCTATTAAAACTTCACAAGCTCTATTCCTTCTGGTAATTTGCTCTCTGTTAAAATACGCAATTCCTTCACACGATTCATTACGTAAGAAGAACGCTTCACAAGCTCTGGATCAATATAAGCTGGATGAACCATAATTTCTACCGTTTGTTCACCTTGTACTCTTTCTTTTAACTTCACAAAGTAATCTTCCGTCACACCATCCGCATAAAAGTCACTGTAAAACACATCAGAAAATGGGCGCACCGCTCTATCTTCCTCACAACGACGAATCGGAACATTATATGTAGCCGCTAATCTCTCAAGAACATCATGTAAAATCGGTAAACCATGCACATGATGATGACTATCTAAATGAGTTGGTGTTAATCCGTAAGATAGGAATTTCTCAATTTGAGCAGTCCACTCTCTCTCAACTTCTTCTGGATTTATATTTCCTTCCCTTACGACACCTTGTTTATGAAACAATCCATCGCTACTTACAAGTGATGGTACGTCTCCAAGAAGTGGTTCTCCTGCCGTTAATACAAGATGTACTCCTACTCCTAGCGTTTCATACTCTTTGGCTAAGCGTACCGCATGCTCTGTTCCTGGCATATTCATCATCAGCGTCGTTGAATTTACAAGTCCGTTTATATGCCCATCAATAATGCCGTAATTTGTACCTTCTGTAAGACCGAAATCATCTGCGTTTACAATTAACTTAATCATCGTAATACCTCCTAATAAAGTGAAACTTTAATCAGTGGGGGGTTTTCTCCCCCCCACTGATTATTAGTTGAACCAATCGGACTTTTATGGGCAGTTGATCCCCCACCTAATTTCTTTGTTTTCGCTGAATTTTGAGGTAGTGGTCTTACTTCTTACTGCCCATTAAAGTGGGATAGAATAAAAAAAGCGGGCTAAATAGCGCCGCTTTTACTTCTCTACCTTTTTGAAGAACTGCGGAAGATATTCTTTATGTGCTTCCAACATTTCATCTAAAATTTGTTTTGCAACTGTATCTGATGGTACAAGTGGATTAATTGTCATAGCAAGCAGCGCTTTATGATAATCACCTGTAACAGCAGCTTCAATTGTTGTGCGCTCAAATGATTTAATTTGCTGTACTAAACCGCGAACTGGTACTGGAAGATCTCCGACCGCAATTGGTTTTGGACCTTCTTTCGTAATAATACAGTTCACTTCAACAGCAGAATCATCTGGTAAGCTTGCAATTGTTCCGTTGTTTCGTGTATTAACAGGCTGGATATCACCTTTATTGTTGTAAATAGACGTAATTAAGCTACATGCTGCGTCACTATAATAAGCGCCGCCACGTTTTTCTAATTGTGGTGGTTTAATATCTAAATTCGGGTCTTTATATAACTCAAATAAATCATTTTCTAATTGTTTTACTACTTCTGCACGTGTACCTTTTTCAACAGAAGCTTCTTTTTCTTCTTCTAACATTTCACGTGTTTTGTAGTAATAACGATGATATGGACATGGAATTGCACGAAGACCGCGAATAAAGTCTGGTTCCCAGTTAAGCGCTGCGATATTTTCCATCGTAATTTGCTTTTCCGGATCTGTTACAAGCTCTAACACACGATCCATTACACTTACGCCATCTAAGTATACATCTAGTCCGTATACCATATGATTTAAACCTGCAAAATCAACGTGGACACGACTTGCATCTACTTCAAGTAATCTTGCAAGACCCATGCGGATTCCGATTGGAACGTTACATAGACCAACTACTCTTTGAATATTTGTATAACGAAGGACAGCTTCTGTTACCATACCAGCTGGGTTCGCAAAGTTAATTAGCCATGCATTCGGACAAAGCTCCTCCATATCTTTACAAATATCTAAAATAACAGGAATCGTTCTCAGTGCTTTGAATAAACCACCAGGACCATTCGTTTCCTGACCGATTACATCATATTTTAATGGGATTGCTTCATCTTTTGCACGTGCTTCTAATAAACCAACGCGAAGTTGTGTTGTTACGAAGTCTGCATCTTTTAATGCCTCACGGCGATCAAGTGTTAAATGTACCTCGATTGGTAAACCAGATTTTTTCACCATACGTTTCGCTAAGTTACCAACAATTTCTAACTTTTCTTTTCCTGCCTCAATATCTACTAACCAAATTTCACGAACAGGAAGCTCATCATAACGTTTAATAAATCCTTCAATTAACTCTGGTGTATAACTAGATCCACCGCCGATTGTAGCAATTTTAATTCCAGTCATGCTTTATTCCCCTTTCGCTTCAAGCTTTTTATAAAGATCGATAAACTCTGCTGCTAATTCTTTCACTGTAATCGCATTCATTAAATGATCTTGTGCGTGAATTAAAAGAACACTAACCTCTGTTTTTTCTCCTCTTGCTTCTGATTGTATGAGCTCTGTTTGGAAATGATGCGCTTCATTAATCGCTTCTTTCGCCTTTACCATCGCTTCATCTGCTTCTACCATTTTCCCCTGTTTGGCAAATTGAAGTGCCTCCATCGCAAAGCTTCGTGCGTTACCACTATTTAAAATCAATTGGAATGGAATTTGTTCTGCTGTAGTCATCATAATTACCGCCCTCTCTATAAGGTTCAACCGATTTAAATACCCCTTCAGTTTGAACATGTCTATTAAAGTATGAATTTATTAATGATAGTTTAGTGTTCATATAGATGTTTTTCATCTTTTTGAACATGATATAAAGGTAATTGTTCTCACAGGTATCGTTGTCTATGAGAACAATTACTATGTTACATAGGTACAGAGTTGTTATTTTCTTGTGCTGCTTTCTCAGTACGGATAACTGAACGATCGCATGCGACAACGAATGGGAAGTAAATCGCCATTGCAACAACAAAGTTGAATAATTGTAAAATCGCACCAGAAGGATGTAAACCTGTTACAAGATACCCACTAATAATTGGTGGAACGTTCCATGGAACCATCGCTACTGTTTTTGGTACCCATCCTAAGTAAATTGCTGTATAAGATGTAATAACTAACACAACAGGTGTTAATACGAACGGGATGAATAAAATTGGATTTAATACGATTGGTGTACCAAAGATTACTGGTTCGTTAATGTTAAATGCACCAGGTCCAATTGATAGACGAGATACACCGCGTAATTGTGCACTTTTCGCTACAATTAATACAACTACTAAAAACGCTAATGTTGCACCAGAACCACCAAGATATACGAAAGTATCAAAGAATGGTTTTGTAATAATGTTTGGAACATCAAATGCAGATGTACCATCTTGGAATAACTTAATATTTTTCTCTAATGCTGGTAAATAAAGTGGCTCAATAATACCACCAACAATATTTGGACCATGTAAACCGAAGAACCAAAGTACATGTACTAATAACGCAATAAAGATTGCACTTGGTAACGTACCCGCTAAACCTTGTAATGGAACTTGTAATGTATTAAAGATATACTCATGAACACTTGTACCTGCTAGTTTTACTGCTAATTGAATACTTGCAATACCTGTTAAAATCACAAATGCTGGAACTAAAGCAGCGAAAGATTTCATTACTGCTGGTGGTACACCGTCAGGCATTTTAATTGTAATGTTTCTTTGAACAAAGAAGCGGAATATCTCCGTTACGAGTATGGAGACAATAAGTGAAACGAACAAACCCTGTGCGCCTGTCCAAAGCATATTTATTCCAGCTTCTTTTGGTGTTGTTGGTGTAAGAATAATTAATGCACCAAACGAAATAATACCTGCTGACAATCCATCAACACCGTAAGATTTTGCTAAGTTATAACTTATGGTAACCGCCACCATCAGAGCTAATACCCCGAAGGACCCTGTCCACATACCAGCACCAATTTGTGTCCAAGTTTCACCGAATAAATCTTTCATAAAATTTTGGAATGCTGGAATTGGTAAACCATTAACTAGTACTGCCATCGAACCAACTAAAATAAGTGGCATAACTGCAATAAATCCATCTCGGATCGCAGCTAAGTGACGTTGCGATCCGATTTTACCAGCAATCGGAACCATGTACTTCTCCATAAATGCAATAAACTTTTGCATTTTACTTCCCCCCTAATTATTTTTTAAGTGTTAATGCGTGATCTAAAACTGCTTCTCCATTCATCATGCCGTAGTGCATTGGATTGATAACGTCGATTCCAACGTTTCTCTCGTCAGCAAGCGTTTTCATTGAAGAAAGCATGTAACGAACTTGTGGTCCTAGTAATAATACATCTGCTTGATCGATATTTGTTTTTACTGCATCCCCAGATACAGCCCAAATCTTTCCTTCTAGACCGCGAGCTTTTGCGGCCGCTTCCATTTTTGTAACTAGTAAACTTGTAGACATCCCTGCTGAGCAACATAATAAAATATTCATTTGAAAATCCCCCTTGTGTAGTATAAAAAATTTATGTTTTATTTATTTTTCTTTACGCTATTTATTAATGCAATTAGCGTGCCAACTTTTTAAAACCACTAAAATCAGCACTTTTTCGACTGTTTTCTTTGTGTGTTAACGCTTTCAATTAGTGTGTTACTCAAAAAACACACAGTGTGTTATAAAACAACACGCTTTTAACACATAACTGTATGAAAATAGATTAGTGTTTAGTTGTCTAGTTATGCTTAACATAAAAAAACACTAAAAAAATCTTTCATCGTAGAATCTAGTAAAAAAACAACATGCTCTTGAACACACTCTTCTATCTATTGTCCAAGCAAATTCTACTAGATTACATAGAATAGAGTAAAATAACACAATTCGAAAGGAGATTCCTATGCCAAAACATAGAAAACAAAGCAAAATAAAGATTTATAGAATAAAAAGCTATAAAAAAGACAAGCGTTCTGAAGTAGACTCTGACAAATTTGAACTAGAACAGCAGGACAAGCACGATACACAAGACAAACAAGATGAACAGGATAAACAAGTACAATCAGAAAATGTAATTATAGTACCCACAGATTCACACAACTTAGATGTGTGGGATGAAATTTCTCTAAAGGAAATACAAGCTGGTGAACATACAAATTTATTTAAAGAAAAGAGTAATTATCAAAATATTAATTTAGTCCAAGTAAACGATATTCGCTTATACTTGGACAAGCAACTACAATTCAGCTCCGTCGATGAGCAAATTTATCATGAAGCACTTGTACATCCAATTATGTCAAAAGTAATTGATCCAAAACGTGTTCTCATATTAGGCGGTGGCGATGGTCTTGCCCTGCGAGAAGTTTTAAAATATGAAACTGTACTACATGTAGACCTTGTTGACTTAGATGGATCGATGATTGATATGGCTCGTAATGTTCCAGAATTAGTTTCTTTAAACAAAAGTGCATTTTTTGATAATCGTGTAAATACACACGTATGCGATGCAAAAGAGTTTTTAAGCTCTCCTTCCTCTTTATACGATGTAATCATTATTGATTTCCCAGACCCAGCGACAGAGTTGTTAAGTACTTTATATACAAGCGAACTTTTTGCTCGTATAGCTACATTCTTAACAGAAGATGGCGCATTCGTCTGCCAATCTAATTCACCTGCTGATGCACCTCTAGTATACTGGAGCATCGGTAATACAATTGAACATGCTGGACTAACTGTGAAAAGTTATCATACAATCGTTCCTTCTTTTGGAACTGACTGGGGATTTCATATCGCTGCTAATTCTGCCTATGTACTAGATCAAATTGAACAATTATATGTAGTACCAACTCCTCGAACCTTGCCTGCTCTTCTTTTTCCTTTATTTCAATTTAAAGAAGAACATCTAGAACAACGCAACCTCGCTCTTTTAAATTCAGAATCGAACCTTATCCTACATCAATGCTACAAACAGGAAATGAAGTTTTGACGATATTATAGTAAGGAGTGTTGCCTATGGAATATTCTACTTTTGGCAAGCATATAATAGTAGATTTATGGGGAGTAGATTTTTCTCTACTAGATGATACGCACTTTTTAGAATATCATTTAGTTACAGCTGCAGATTGCTCTGGTGCCCATGTTTTAAACGTAAGTAAAAAAGAATTCCAGCCATATGGTGTTACTGTATTAGTGTTATTATCAGAAAGCCATCTTTCCATTCACACTTACCCGGAACAAAATTTTGCAGCTATTGACTGTTATACTTGCGGTACAACCGTTGAACCACAAATTGCGATTGATTATATCGTAAATATATTAAAACCGGAGCGGATGCATATAAAAAGATTAATTCGTGGTATAGGAGAAATTGTTACTGCCGATTAATTATAACTCTTACTCATCCGGAAAAAGGAGGATTGTAAATACCATCAGTGGGATGAACATTCCACTGATGGTACAGGCATATACATAAAGTGAAACTTTAATTAGTGGGGGTTTTGTTCATCTCCCACTAATTATTAGTTGAACCAATCGGGCCTTTACGGACAGTTAAGCTCCCTCCTAACTTCCTTGCTCCAGCCACATTTTGAGGTGGGAGTTTTACTGCCCGTTAATGCGGGATAAAAAAACCTTGCATAAGCAAGGTTCATTCATCCACCGACATCTTCCTATATAACTCTACAAACTCACTTGCTAATTCTTTCACTGTAATTGCATTCATTAAATGATCTTGCGCGTGTACCATTAAAAGAGTAACTTCGGTCTTTTCGCCACCAGCCTCTTTCTGTATAAGCTCCGTTTGTACACGGTGCGCCTCTTTTAATTCCTCTAGCGCTTCTTGTAATTTAGCTTCTGCTTCTGTAAACTCCCCACGCTTCGCACAATCAATTGCTTCCATTGAACAACTTCTCGCGTTTCCTCCATGCAAAATTAAATGAAAAGCTTTCGTCTCTATCGTATCCATTTTACTTCTTCACTCCCCCTTTTCTTCTGCTACTTTTTGTTTATCCCATATTTTTAAGAACGGTAAATAAATGAAGAATGCAAGCGCAAAGTTGACGAGTTGTAAAACAACACCTGAAATTTTCCCACCCGATCCTAAATATCCACTGAAAAGAATAGGTGTCGTCCAAGGTACAGCCGCCCCACTCGGACGTGCGACCCATCCCCATTCCATTGCAAAGTAAGAAACAATTGTTAACACAACTGGAACCAATATAAATGGAATTAATAAAATTGGGTTCATTACAATTGGCATACCAAAAGTTACCATCTCATTAATATTAAATATACCAGGCGCGATTGACAATCTCCCTAAACTTTTTAATTGTTGACTTCGTGCAAATAGTAACATTCCGACAACTAGAGCCAGCGTTGCACCAGAACCGCCCATATAAATCCATAAGTCAAAAAACTGTGCCGTAATGGTATTTGGTACATCTTGCCCAGCTTGAAAAGCAACTCGATTTTGATCCATTAACGACAACCAAACAGGGCTCATTACACCACCAACAATAGTAGCACCATGAATTCCACACGACCAAAGAACATGAACGAGAATAACTGCTATTATTGCGCCCCAAAGACTAGCACCAAGTACACTAAGTGGTTCCTGTAAAATTTGTCCTACAATATTATGGATACTGCCAAAAGAAGTATTTTCTATAATTAAGCGTAAAATCCAAATAACTGTTACAACAATAAAACCTGGAACAAGTGCCGCAAATGAACGCGTGACAGCTGGTGGAACTGTCTCTGGCATCTTTATAATTATCTTTTTTTGTACAATAAACCGATAAAGTTCAGTAGATATAAGTGCAATAATCATTGCTACAAATAACCCTTGGCTTCCCATTAATGCAGCTGGGATAGCGCCTTCTACAAGTACACTCTCTTTTGTACTTGGTATAATATATGCAACTTGAAATGGAGTCGCAAGTAAAAACGTCACAAGCGACAATGCCCCGGATGCTAAAGCATCCACTTTATAATACTCTCCAAGCCTGTAAGCGATTCCAAAAACAGCTATTAAAGCCATTATATTAAAAGTTGCACTAACTGGATACCCTAAAGCTCTCTGCCAATTCTCACCAAACAAACCTGCCATAAACTCGTTATATCCCGGTATCGGCAGTGCACTAATAATGAGGAAAAACGATCCAATAATTAAGAAAGGCATCGTTAAAATAATTCCATCTCGAATTGCTTGTAAATGCCTCTGCTCTGCAACCTTCCCTGCCACCGGCATCACATACTTCTCTAAAAACCGTATCATCTATCCCACTCTCCTCATGGTTTCATTGACAAAGCTGCTTGCAAGATAGCTTCTCCATTACAAAGTCCGTAATGGACGGATTGAATAACATCAACAGGTACCCCTTTCTCCTTACATAATTCTTTCATTTTCGGTAATAAATAACGTACTTGCGGTCCAAGTAAAAGGACATCAGCTTTATCAATATGACTATTCACTTCAGAACCTGATACTGCCCAGATTTTCACTTCTATCCCTCTTGCCTCTGCTGCTTTCTCCATCTTTGTAACAATCAAACTGGAAGACATTCCCGCTGCACAGCAAAGCAAAATATTCATTCCGCTTCCCTCCCCCTTTTTCTAAACCTAAGTTATGGTGCATCCCTTGCCACCACTAGGTTACAAATATATATGTCTAGATTTCCTGCTGTATGCCGAGCTTAAAAACAAAAATTTCTTGGTTTTCACGCTATTCCATTTATCCGTATTCTCCTAGTAAAGAGGACTCTAACTCGCTATAATGATTCAGTATGATTTTTTAATTGATAGGAGGATATATTTATGAAGGCATATCGCTTTCCACTTATTTTATTATCTTCTATCCTAATTGGTGGTTTCATTGGTTATTTCATGGGTGCCGATGCAGTTGCTTTAAAGCCGCTTGGTGATATTTTCTTAAACTTAATGTTTACGATTGTTGTACCTCTAGTGTTCTTTAGCATCGCATCGTCTATTGCTAATATGGATGGATTAAAACGTTTCGGTAAAATTATGTCTAGTATGGCTGGGACTTTCTTATTTACAAGTATTTTAGCTGCTATTTTTATGATTATTGTCGTGAAAGTATTCCCGCCAGCACAAGGTGTTGTACTAGAACTAACACAACCTGACAAAGCCGGCAAAGCTGTTAGTGTTGCAGATCAAATCGTCGGTATTTTAACAGTATCTGACTTCTCGAAGTTACTATCTCGTGAAAATATGTTAGCTCTTATTTTCTTCTCTATCTTAATGGGGATTGCAACTTCAGCAGTTGGCGAAAAAGGAAAGCCATTCGCTACATTCCTACAAGCTGGTGCAGAAATTTCAATGAAAGTTGTATCTTTCATTATGTACTACGCTCCAATCGGACTTGCTGCTTACTTCGCAGCATTAGTTGGTGAATTCGGACCACAACTTCTTGGAACTTACTTCCGAGCAGCAATGGTATACTATCCAGCTTCTCTTATCTACTTCTTTGTATTCTTCACGTTCTATGCATACCTTGCAGGTCGCAAACAAGGTGTACAAGTATTTTGGAAGAACATGGTCTCTCCTACAGTTACATCACTTGCAACTTGTAGTAGTGCCGCAAGTATTCCAGCGAACTTAGAAGCAACGAAGAAAATGGGTATTTCTTCAGACGTTCGTGAAACAGTTGTCCTTCTTGGATCTACACTTCATAAAGATGGATCTGTTTTAGGCGGCGTATTAAAAATTGCTTTCTTATTCGGTATTTTCAACATGGAATTCGAAGGACCGAAAACATTAGCAATCGCACTTGTTGTTTCTTTATTAGTAGGAACAGTAATGGGTGCTATTCCAGGCGGTGGTATGATTGGTGAAATGTTAATCGTATCTCTATACGGTTTCCCGCCAGAAGCATTGCCAATTATTGCAGCAATTAGTACAATCATTGATCCACCTGCAACGATGTTAAACGTAACAGCAGATAACGCTTGTGCGGTAATGACAGCTCGCCTTGTAGAAGGTAAGAATTGGATCAAAAACAAATTTGCTTAATAGATAGAAAGAGGATGCTCGTTTAGAGCATCCTCTTTTTGTCGTTATTTGTTGATAAGTTGATATCTCCTCTCGCCACAAATTTGTTACAATCTTCACAAATATTCCACATCCATTATCCATTCTCCGTACTATAATCATGTATGGAAAAGGAGATGGAAATAATGACTCAAAGCGCACCAGAATTTAAAGTTTTGCAAAGCATTGCATTTCTCGCTGTTGTTTTGCAAAGTTCCTTATTATATACAATGAATCAAGGAAATGTCTTACTTGAGCAATCTCTCATTATGGGCATGCTATTCAACCTTGCAAAATTCTCAGCACCAGCATTCATATTTATCGTTGGATTTCACTTAATTCGGCACTATACCAAGCAATTAGTATATAAAGAATATATTTCTGAAAAAGCGACACACTTACTCATTCCTTATTTCTTTTGGTCTATTCTTTACCTATTAACAACAAACGATCTTATTACGTTACAAAGTGGAATAAAAAGTTTATTACTCGGAACAGCCGCGCCCCATCTTTGGTACGTTATTATGATGTTCCAAATTCACTTATTGTTCCCTTTACTATGCACACTTTTTTATTGGTTTCAAAAACGAACAGAAAATAAAAAAGACATATATAAATATATGACCTTTTTCGCGTGCCTATATTTTCTATTAATGTGGTTCTCTTCTCACTATATTTTTAATGGAGAAAAATTAACAAGTTCAACAATTTTACATTATACAGATCGATCATTTCTATTCTACTCATTCTATTTCGTTATGGGTGGCATTGCCGCTGTAGCACTAAAAACTTGGCGTCTATTCGTCATGAAACATATCCCGCTTATAACAATATTATTTTTCATCTTATTTTTATTCATCAATTATGAGTTGTTTAGTTTTCACGGAGCAAACTCTATTCATTTAACTGTTTCTACCTATTTAAAACCATCTATGTTTTTATATATCGTATGCGAAATTATCATACTGTATATGTTATCTATTATGATAGTACAGCGTCGTGGTTTCTTATATAAAACGTTACGTTTCATTGGAAATTACACGTATGGTGCTTATTTAGCTCACTTATTCTTCTTGCAACTATGCACAAAGTTTCTTTCTTTATTCACACTGCAAGAAAATACTATATTATATAGCCTATTACTATTTGTGTTAACGGCTATTATCTCTATTTCAACAATGGTCATTTGTAGCACAATACCATTTCATACTTGGATTACAGGGCCTTCTCCTACAACAAAGATGAAATGGGCGAAGGTTGTATTCCGAAAAAATCATAAAAAACTATTCAAGCCATATATTTGATATAATGATACGCATATAAAAAGAAAGCGAGAGACACCTATGATTAATCAAGTTGGACAAATTATGCTATATGTAAATAACCAAGACGAAACAGTACAATTTTGGACAGAAAAAGTAGGGTTCCAAATCATTGCGGAAGAAAATAACGGAAACGGATTCTGCTGGATTGAAATTGCACCGGCGAAAGAAACAGGAACAAGCATCGTCCTTCACGATAAAGCGTTAATCGCGAAGATGCAACCTGAATTAAACTTAGGTACTCCTTCACTTATGTTCTTCTCAAATGACTTAGACCGTCTATATAAAGATCTTTCAGAGAAAAATGTCACAGTTGGACAGGTTGTAGATTTACCTACTGGTAGAGCATTCAACTTTGCTGATAATGAAAATAATTACTTTGCAGTAATGGAACGTAAATAAAAAATAAGCTATCCGAAAAAATCGGATAGCTTATTTCATTTTAAGAAACTTGTTCTGCATTCGTTTCTTTATGCTGTATATGGCTCGTGATCCAAGCAATTCCACCGGCAACAACGAGATAACATAACAATATTAAAATTTGCATTTGTAATTGCGACCAATCTCCTAAAGAGATAACATCTTGTAATCCTCTAAGAGAATGGGACATTGGGAGAAACTGTCCAATTTTGCTAAGCACAGCTATGTTTAATTCTCCTGGGAAAGTACCTCCACTCGTCGCTAATTGCAGGACAAGAAGCGTTACCGCTAAGAACTTTCCAACAAGACCAAATACTGTTACTAACATAAGAATAAATGTCATGAACGTAAAGGAAATAACAATACTTGATAAAACAAAAAGTGGCACACTGGCAACTTCTAGTTTCATAACACCTAGCACAACTACATCTACGAGTAGCGCTTGAATAAGTCCAATTAAATATACCAATCCTAATTTATTAATAAAATGTACCGTTCCGCTTACCTTCATATTTTGTCTGCGGCCAAGAGGTAAAATATTCGATGCCATAATTCCGCCAACATAAAATGCAAGTGATAAGAAATATGGTGCAATGCCTGAACCGTAGTTAGGAACGTCAGAAACTGTTGACTTCACTAACTGAACTGGCTCTGAGAACATCGTATTGCGTGCATCATCATTACGGACATCCGCTATCTTCTCTGCGCCCTCTCCCAATTTCGTAGAAAGTTCTTTCGCACCATCATCAAGTTTAACAAGTCCATTTGTTAATTTACTAGCACCGTTATTCAGCTCCGTTCCACCACTCGCAAGCTGATTTACACCTTCTTGTACTGTTGTAAATCCATTTCCCCACTTCGTAAATCCATCAGCTAAATTCGATGCACCATCTGCTACCTTTTTCGTTCCAGCAGTAGCTTCATTTAACTTAACTCCGAATGTATTCATGCCTTCTTCAATCTTATGTTGACCCTCAGTAAGCTTCTTCGCACCTTGTGTCAATTGTTGTTGGCTATTATTTAAAGTACTTGTTGCTTTAGCTAGTCCATTAGACGTAGCAACAATTTTTTGAAAAGCGGGATCTTGCTGCACTTCTGGATGATTTTTCACGTACTCTTCTAATTGTTGTTTTACACTATTAGCTGCACCATCCGCTTTTACTTGGCCTTCAGCAAGCTTCTCACTTCCACTCACCCATTCATTTGTACCAGCACTTAATTCACTAACTCCTGATTGTAACGTTTTTTCACCTTGTGCTAATAACTCCATACCACTATGAAGTGATGTCACTCCTTGACTCAGCTCATTTGCCCCCCCGGTTAAAGCAGATTGACTGGATGCAAGCTTTTCACTTCCCTCTTTCAATTTCGATGTCCCATCACTTAAACGATCAATACCATCCGCAAGCTGATTCGCTCCATTTTTTGCATCGGTCGTTCCTTCATGTAACTTCTCAGCCCCATTACTTGCATCACTCAATCCTTGTGCCAAATCTTGAAACTTTGAAAAGACACCCTCTGTATAAGATTTCGTAATACTATTTGAGATTTTTGTTTTCATATTTTCAACAGCTGTCGTTCCAATTTGAGCTGCTACAAAGTTTTTACCTGGATTTACTTTGTACTGTAACTTTGCTGGCTCTGGTTTCTCATCCATAAGTGTACTTACCTTTTTAGAGAAATTCTCTGGAATCGTAACAACCATATAATATTTATCTTCTTTTAACCCTTCATCAGCATTTTTTTCTGATACGAAATGAAAAGCCAGTTCCTTATTCTCTTTTAAATTTTTAACAAAATCGTCTCCTGCATGAATTGTTTTTTCATCCATCACAGCACCCTTATCTAAATTCACAACTGCAACAGGTAATTTATCTAATTTTCCGTACGGATCCCAATATCCAGCCAAGAAGAATCCTGAATAAATTAACGGAACGATTAATAAAAAAATTAAAGCGATACGTCCATGTTTATGGTGCCACATCGCTTTCCAATCTTTAAATATAAGTTGAATTCCTTTCATGAAACATACTCCTTCTCCTAATTTCACACCATTACAATGGTTTAACAGATTTACTATACACGTCACTTTCCATACTGTATAATACATCTTTAATTATCAATTCATTCCTTTTGGTCTATAGAAAGGAGATTCGAAATGGAACTGCTCCAGTTAAAATACTTTCAGACAGTTGCACGACTAGAACATATGACAAAGGCAGCTGAAGAATTGCATATCGCGCAACCTTCACTCAGCAAAACAATCGCTAGACTCGAAAAGGATTTAGGCGTCCCTTTATTTGATCGCCAAGGCCGACAGATTACTTTAAATTCTTTCGGAAAAGTATTTTTAAAACGGGTAGAACGTATTTTTCATGAATTAAGTGAAGGGGAACGAGAAATTAAAGATTTAGCCGAATTACAACAAGGCTCTATTACAATGGCCGTTTCTATTCCAAGAATATTACCAGAACTACTAGGTTCTTTTTTACGAGAACATCCTAATGTTCGATTCCAGCAATTTCTTGCGTCTACTCCTTCTATGAAACGACAACTGGAAAATATGGAAATTGACTTTTGTCTTTCCTCTGTACCAGTTGAAGGAGAAGAAATTGTTTGGGAACCACTTATTACAGAAGAAATTTTCTTAGTCGTTCCTTCAGGCCATCGGTTATCAAACCGCGAAAGTATCCACCTGCATGAAGTAAAAGACGAACCGTTTATTAGTATGAATACTGGCTATGGATTTCGGCACTTAACGGATGAATTTTGTAAAGAAGCTGGTTTCACTCCGCATATTGCTTTTGAAGTAGATGAACCGACAGTGATTAGCGACCTCATTAAGCAAGGTCTCGGCATCGCTTTTGTTCCAAATTTAACTTTATTAAAAAACTCTACTTTAGCAGCAAACAAGTTGCGTATTATTGAACCCGCTTGTAAGCGAACCATCGGATTAAGTTGGTCAAAAAAGCGATACTTATCAAAAACAGCTCAGCAATTCCGTGAATTCGTGATTGACTACTTCTCTAATATTAGGACGCAAAATTATATCAACCAATAAAAGGTGCCACCCTCATATGGTGGCACCTTTTATTGGTCACTCTTTTTTAATTCCATTTCAGCTAAAAGTGGTAGTACATTATCAAAAATATGCGTATTATTATTTTCACCTGTTACATATCCACCATAATATCTACTAAATACGTTGTCATTTCGGAATGTGGACATATGATCATACAATTCCTTCGCAAACTTTGTATCACCTGTTTGTAGTACGTACAAAATCGTTAGTCCATACGCGGCTGGCGATTCATAATTCACAGTTTGTTTTCCCGTTTCTAAATTGTAACGACCGTATAGCTTTCCATCCTCCTGGAATCTCTTCTTTATAAATTCCAAATAAGCAGCTGATGAAAGACCACCTAAACTTCGATGATATGCAACGTATGATTGGTCAATAAGATTCACTTCTTTATCGTACTTAAATGTACCATCTTCTTTATATTCTTTTGGGAATGCCCAGCCATGCCTTGGATAATCCGCTAAAAATTGAACAATTTCCTGATATTGCTGAGCAGAAACTTTACCGTACTTCTTCATATAAGAGAATGCACGCGGATTTATGTATGATGTTGTTACAAAATTATTTTGTTTCCCTGCATCTGCATCATAATAATCAACATAATAATTATCTTTTTTATTATAACGAAGTACAGCATCACTTAATTGATCGGCAAGGTTTTTATAACGCTCTTCCTTATACATTTCATAAGCACGATATAATTGTTCTATAATACGAAGATCATCTATAAGTGCATTTGTAGCTGACTGCCTCTCTCCCTTTTCAGAGAGTTTCCATAAAACGATATGATTCTTATATACGAAATTATCTTGAATAACCTTTACTTGCTCATCAAATAACGCCTGGTCATCTTTATCAAGTGTATATTGTAACCATAATCCCGCCGATTCTGATAAAGCTTCACGTCCCTTCGCTTCACCCGTACCTGCCTTAGTATCTACTAAACGATACGTGGCAAGCGTTCCATTTTCATTCACCATATGTCTTAAAATAAAATTTTCTGTACGGTTTCCTTGTAAAGCTGACCAAAATACAATTCCACCTAAAGCGATTAAGAAGATAACTCCAATCCCTATATATAAACGTTTCCGCAATCTTTTCACCTCCCTAGTAAGGCTAACCTTAATTTTATCAGAACATACATAAATTTAAAAAAGACAATCTATTAGATTGTCTCCCCCATTTCTATCCCCCACAAACCTCTTTAGAAGGTTTATATAGCGATTGTACAAGTCGATCATATTCACGACGTGTAATTTCTTTATTATATAGCTTCAATAATAAATCTCTATGCTCTTTTGAAAATGCCATCTTTTTAATGACTTCAGGATACATAAAACACCCTCTCCATTTCACATAAACTTCTTTTTCGAAAAACAGAACTTATGTTCGCATAAAAGATTATAAAAGATTCCTGCGCAAAAAACAAACAAAATATAAGCAACTACTTATTTCTTTCTATTCAAAATATTACAACATTATATTATTATATTCACTTTTTAAATACATATATATTTTTGGTAGTTTTTTTGAATAAATCTTCCAATTCAATCAGAAAATAATGGCAAAAAAGAAGAGGAGTTTACATATGGATACGGTAACATTAGCAAGAGCATTTTTTGGTTCTTCATTAGCATTCCACATTATCTTTGCAACACTTGGCGTTGGACTTTCATTGATGATTTTTATAAGCGAAATACTCTATCACTGGAAGAAAGACTCCGACTATGCCATTATGGCGAAAAGATGGACAAAGGCGTTTGCTATTCTTCTCGGTGTAGCAATTCCAACTGGAACAATTGTCGGTGTGCAAATCTCACTTCTTTGGCCTGGTTTTGCCAAAATTGTTGGGCAAGTTATTTCTGTTCCCTTCCAAATTGAGATTTTTGCCTTCTTTTTGGAGGCTTTATTCATGTCGATTTACGTATATGCAGCCGATAAACTTCCTCCATTTATGAGATTAATCTCGCTATTTTTCGTCATGCTTGGTGCCACGGCATCCGCCGTTCTTATTACATCAGCAAATACATGGATGAATACACCAGCAGGATTTTCAATGAATCCAGATGGATCTGTTTTTAACGTTGATCCTTGGAAAGCTTTCTTTAATCCGAGTTTTGGCACAAGTGCATTCCATGTCGTTATTACGGCTTATGCAACTGGTGCGGCTGTCATTGCTTCTATCGCTGGATTTAAATTATTGAAGAAAAATTTAAGTACACGTGAAATTGCTTATCATAAAAAGGGGCTACTATTAGGGCTTGTCGTGACATTTATTACAGGCGCTACGATGTGGCTTTCAGGGCACGAATCGGCAATCGCCCTACATAAACACTCACCTGAAAAACTTGCATCTGCTGAAGCTTTATTTGAAACGACATCACACGCACCGCTATCCATTGGCGGGATTGTGGATCCTAATACGCTTGAACTAAACTATGCACTTGAAATTCCAAACATGCTTAGCTTATTAGTGGGACTAGACCCTAGCACTGTCGTAAAAGGTCTAAATGAATTCCCACAAGAAACATGGCCACCATTTTATACACATACACTGTTCAACTTAATGGTCGGCACTGCTGCGTTTACCTTTGCAGTTGCAGCAATTGCTCTCTTATATTGGTACTTCGTTTACCGAAAAAAGGGGACAGAACTACCGAAGTGGCTACTTTGGGGGGCTGCCGCATGCGGACCAATTATGATGCTCGGTATTGAATTCGGATGGATTTTCAGTTGTAGCGGTCGTCAGCCATGGACAATTTATGGTATGCAACGTACAGTCGATGCTTCTACTCGCGCTGATTTCGTCGGTCCTTTATTTGTTTTATTCATCATTTTATATATTGGACTCGCTATTTTAACAGTCTTTGTTCTACGGACATTCTTTAGAAGACATCCATTAAAGAATGATTTACAACACCAAGGAGGCGATTCTCGTGCATGAGGAAAGTATTGCAATCATCATCTTATGGGCCCTTATTTTCGTATACAGTATATTAGGGTCCATCGATTTTGGAGCTGGTTTTTGGGGCATGGTATACGCAAAACATCCAACGCTCGCTGCCAAACTTGCCAATCGGTACTTATCACCAACTTGGGAAGTAACAAATACGTTTCTCGTTTTCGTCGTTGTCGCATTTCTCGGCTTCTTTCCGAAAGCGGCCTTTACTCTTGCAACCGTTATGTTCGTACCAGTTATGTTAATTTTAGTACTCGTTGCAGTACGTAGTACATTTATGGTATTTGCTTACTCCTTGCCAAAATATCAGTACCTTCTTCGGGTTATTTCAGGTATTACTGGTCTCTTAATTCCAGCACTATTAATTACCGTTTTACCCGTTACAGAGGGAGCGTATATTACAATGTCTGAAGGAAGAGAAGTACTCCTGTATGGAAAACTTCTTTCTAGCCCGGTTATCTATTGTTATATGCTCTTCGGACTAACGTCTGAACTATTTCTCTCCTCTCTCTTTCTTGCTGATTTTGCGAGAGAGCAAGGTTCAGAAGATGCATACAAACTTTATAGAAGGAATGCCATCATACTTGGCCCTGCAACACTTGTTACGGCGATTATCGCTCTCGTTGTAATGGATCCAGAAACACATTGGCTTATGCAAGGATTAATAAAGCAATTCCCATGGTTTACAGTTTCTATTGTTCTATTCGTTATCGGATACTCGTCCCTTTGGTGGACAAACAAGAAGTATAACACACTAGGATTCCCTCGCATTGCTGTTTTAGCTGTCGTCGCTCAATATGCATTTGCAAGCTATGCTTACGGGGTCGCGCATTTACCGTATATTATTTACCCTGACGTAACTGTATTTACAAGCTTTACAACGAAAGAAACGTTCTATGCACTGCTCATTCTATACGCAATTGGGATTGCAATTTTATTACCAGGATTTATTTTCTTCTGGAATTTATTCTTGAAGGATCGTACTTTTTTGAAGGAAAAATAATATAGCCTTGGAGTCTGTTCCAAAAGGTATTTTGGGATAGACTCCTCTTGTTATATTTTGTCGTTAAGTCGATATATTTTAAAAATTTCCGATATAAATCTCATTTCCTACCTTACTGCCCAATCGATTTATAGACTCCTATCACAATAGTTATTTCACTACTAGTGACACTTGTCCTTTAGCATGAAAAACACATATTCGCTTCATCTCGTTATACGTCTAGTTCTTCTTATTTTTTGCTGAATATACTACCAATATAAACTTGAGACAAGCTACATCTGTTTAAGGGAAAATAGAAAGGTAGGCAAAATATGAGCATTGAAATATGGATTACTATTATTGTATTCTTCTTAACAATGATTGTTATCTTTTGGCGGCCTCGAGGTTTAAATGAGGCGTGGCCAGCAGCAATCGGTGCTGGCATTATCCTAATTACTGGACTTGTGTCAAAACCAGACGTCATAGATATTGTTAGTAAAATAGGAGGAGCCTCCATAACAATATTAGCGACTATTGTTATGGCAGTTATATTAGAAAGCTTCGGCTTCTTCCATTGGTCCGCAGCGAAACTAGCAAATTTAGCAAAAGGGTCCGGTCACCGTTTATACT
This sequence comes from Bacillus sp. Root131, assembly GCF_001429475.1. NCBI lineage: Bacteria > Bacillati > Bacillota > Bacilli > Caryophanales > Bacillaceae > Bacillus > Bacillus sp. Root131. The sequence goes on along the minus strand of NZ_LMJQ01000034.1, from coordinate 98,274 downwards.
GGTATATTCAATTACTATGTTTTCTTATGACTCTTTTATTTAATAACGACGGCAGTATTTTAATTACAACTCCAATTTTAATTCTTCTTCTAAAAAACCTTCAATTAAAACCACATCAACAAATTCCTTATTTATTAAGTGGCGCTTTAATCGCTACTGCGTCTAGTGCACCAATTGGTGTAAGTAATATCGTAAACTTAATTGCATTAAATATCGTTAATATGACTCTTTATATGCATACTGCTATGATGTTTGTACCTGCAACATTAGGCTTATTATTTATGTCATGGCTCATGTATACAGTTTTGAAGAAAAAACTTCCGAAAAAATTACCTGTTTCTTCATATGATATTGAAGAAATTTTTTTCACGAAAAACTTCCATCCACTAAAAGGAAATAATTCTGTTGATACGAAACAAAAACGGACAAGATTCATGTTAAAAGTATTAGGTTTTGTCTTCCTTATGCGCTGTCTTCTATTCGTTGCATCCTTCTTATCCATACCAATTGAAATCGTTGCGGTACTCGGTTCACTCGTTCTTCTCATTTGGAGATGGTACTACTTACGAACAAATCCTGTCGACATTTTGAAAAAGACACCGTGGCACATTTTAATTTTCGCCTTCTCTATGTACGTCATTATTTACGGACTCCACAACGCAGGATTAACAGCTGCACTTGTACAATGGCTCGAGCCAGTTGTGAATCAGCATCTACTCTATGCTAGCTTTGCGATGGGCGGACTTGTATCCATCCTCTCTAACGTCTTCAATAACCATCCTGCCCTTATGATTGGTACAATCACATTAACAGAAATGGGACTAGATCCAGTCACATTAAAAACAATCTATCTCGCAAACATCATTGGTAGTGACATCGGTTCACTATTACTACCAATTGGTACGCTAGCTTCACTCATTTGGATGTATATTCTGAAACAAAACAAAATTAAAGTAAAATGGAAAGACTATTTAAGTGTATCCCTTATCGTTATCCCGCTCACAACAGTCGTCACACTATTCCTCTTATTCTACTGGGTACACCTCTTCTTTGCCTTATAAAGTGAAACTTTAATCAGTGGGGGTTTTGTTCATCCCCCACTGATTATTAGCCCTAACCAATCGGGCTTTTACGGGCAGCCCGACCCCGACCTAACTTCTTTGCTTCCGCTGAATTTTGAGGTGGGGGTCTTACTGCCCACAAATAGCGGGATAAACAACAGAATCCCCATTTGCTACCGTCTTAGCAAATGGGGATTCTTCTATAATAAAGTTAGGTACTACAGTGTGATCAATCAAGTAAAGAGGTGTAACGTGTTATTGATATAAATGACTACCAGCTTCTTTAAATTCTTCTGCTTTCTCTTTCATTCCTTTTTCAATTGCTTCTGTCGTTTCTAAATCATTTTCTTTTGCATATTCACGAATATCATGTGAAATTCTCATACTACAAAACTTCGGTCCACACATTGAACAGAAGTGAGCTGTCTTTGCCCCTTCTGCAGGCAACGTTTCATCGTGATATTCCATCGCACGTTCAGGATCTAAAGATAGATTAAATTGATCGCGCCAACGGAATTCGAAGCGTGCTTTTGAAAGTGCATCATCACGCTGATGAGCCGTTTTATGTCCTTTCGCAAGATCAGCCGCATGCGCTGCAATTTTGTACGTAATAACACCCGTGCGTACATCATCTTTATTCGGTAAACCTAAATGTTCTTTCGGCGTTACATAACAAAGCATCGCCGTTCCAAACCAACCGATCATCGCAGCTCCAATCGCCGATGTAATATGGTCATAACCTGGTGCAATATCTGTCGTTAGTGGCCCAAGTGTGTAAAACGGCGCGCCCTGACAAATATCAAGCTCTTTCTCCATATTCTCTTTAATTAAGTGCATCGGTACGTGTCCAGGTCCTTCGATCATAACTTGCACATCATGTTTCCAAGCAATTTTGGTTAATTCACCAAGTGTTTCAAGCTCAGAAAACTGTGCTTCATCATTTGCATCTGCAATAGACCCTGGACGTAATCCATCTCCAAGAGAGAACGAAACATCGTACTGTTTCATAATTTCACAAATCTCTTCAAAATGAGTATATAGGAAGTTTTCTTTATGATGGAATAAACACCACTGCGCCATAATCGAACCACCGCGTGAAACGATACCTGTCGTACGCTTTGCCGTGATTGGAATGTAACGAAGCAATACACCAGCGTGAATCGTAAAGTAATCAACGCCTTGCTCCGCCTGCTCAATTAACGTATCACGATATACTTCCCACGTTAAATCTTCTGCAATTCCGTTTACTTTTTCCAGCGCTTGATAGATCGGTACAGTTCCAACTGGTACAGGCGCGTTACGAATAATCCACTCACGCGTCGTATGAATATTTTTACCTGTAGATAAATCCATAATCGTATCTGCACCCCAGCGAGTAGCCCACGTCATCTTCTCTACTTCTTCTGCAATAGAAGAAGATACAGCAGAGTTTCCGATATTTGCATTGACCTTCACATGGAAGTTACGCCCGATAATCATCGGTTCAGCTTCTGGATGATTAATATTCGCTGGTAAAATAGCGCGGCCTTCTGCGATTTCCTTACGAACAAACTCCGGCTCTACCCCTTCACGAATCGCAACATACTCCATCTCAGACGTAATAATGCCATTACGTGCATAGTGCATTTGCGTAACATTTGCACCTTGCTTTGCTCTAAGCGGCTTACGATCCATTTGCGGGAAAACAGGTGTATGTTTCGAAGCCACTTTCACACCGTCATCCTCTGGTTTTACTTCACGCCCTTCGTATGCTTCTACATCACCACGCCCCATAATCCAGGAGTGGCGCGGCGTTGGAATGCCTTTTTCCAGCTCGACCTTATACGCAGGATCTGTATAAGGACCGCTCGTATCATACACACGGATTGGTGGATTTGGGACGCCATTCGTTTCGCTTTGTTCAATCTCACGCATCGGCACTTTCATACCTTCTCGTGGTCCATCCACATATACTTTCTTACTCCCTGGTAAACTCGATTTCAATTCAATTTGCTCAGCTGAAACAGATTGTTTCATAAATTTTGTTGCCCCCCTGTTCGTGACAAGGACAAGATATGGCCAGCGCATGCCAAAATAAAAAGAGCCAGGTCCATAAAAAAATAAGGACCTGGCTCATAAAGACATCATTATGTAAAGCCGTTAACTTCCCTACGCTGGTACGAGCCAGATCAGGTCCAAAGGGTTAAGAAGTTCACGCGCTTCTCTCTCAGCCTACGCATACGTTAGGCACCCCTAGTTTATCACTGATTTAATTTTCAATACTTTCCCATCATACACTATAATCTGAAAAATTAAAAGTTTATTTCTTTTTCTCTTTATGGAATCATCCACGTTAAATAATATGCTTGAACATACGTCATAATACCAACAATAATTACGAAGAATAAACTATGCTTCACTGTAAAACGGAATAAATCTGATTCTTTTCCAGCAAGTCCAACTGCCGCACAAGCAATCGCAATCGATTGCGGTGAAATCATTTTTCCTGTTACACCGCCTGTTGTATTTGCTGCAACGAGAAGCACTTCAGATACGCCGACTTGCTGCGCTGTAATGGCTTGTAAATTCGAGAACAGTGCATTCGCAGACGTATCAGACCCTGTTAAGAATACGCCAATCCAGCCTAAGAATGGTGAGAAGAACGGGAATAGTCCGCCCGTTCCAGCTAATGCTAACGCTAACGTAGAAGATAGGCCAGAATAGTTTGCGATAAATGCAAACCCTAGTACAAATCCGATAGATAGAATTGGCATTTTTAATTCGTTTAACGTTTCTTTAAATGTCACTACTGCATCTTTTACATTCATTTTCAAAATAAACATGGAAATGATACAAGCAATTAAAATCGCTGTTCCAGTTGCCGATAATACATCAAACTTTAGAATTGCCTGGTAAGGCGTTGGTTTATTTACAATTGGCTCTGCTTTCATTACTAGATTATGCAAACCTGGAATTTCAAACTTAAATACAAGACTTGCTAAAGCCCCTCCTGGAGCAAATAATGCCTTAAAGAAATTTTGGCTCCAAATGACTACCATAACCGTTAATACGATAAATGGGGACCATGCCTTCACTACTTTTCCAAACGTTAATTTCGGCATCGATGCTGCTGTCGTTGTTGCTGCTACCTCATTATTTGCTTGCCCGGATTGATAAATTTCTTTCGGCTGCCAAACTTTTAAGAACAGTGCTAAACTCACTAAACTTACAAGTGCTGACGTAATATCCGGAAGTTCCGGTCCTAAGAACGTCGCTGTAATGAACTGCGTAATCGCAAATGAACTACCTGCTACAAGTAACGCAGGCCACGTTTGTCTTACCCCTTTAAATCCATCCATTAAAAATACGATAAAGAATGGAACAAATAATGATAGGAACGGTAATTGATGCCCAGCCATTTGTCCAATTTTATGTGGATCAATACCTGTTACTTGTCCAGCAACTGTAATCGGAATTCCCATCGCTCCGAACGCCACTGGTGCAGTATTTGCAATTAAACAAAGACCCGCTGCGTATAAAGGATTTAACCCAAGACCAGCAAGAAGCGCTGCTGTAATCGCTACTGGCGCTCCAAACCCTGCCGCTCCTTCTAAAAATGCTCCGAATGAAAATCCAATTAAAATAACGAGTAAACGATGATCGTTCGTAATCGATAATACCGATGCACGAATCACATCGAATTGACCTGTTTTTACAGAAATTTTATATAAAAATACCGACATAATGATAATCCAAGCAATTGGCCATAACCCGTACAAAAAACCGTACCCGGTTGCTGCCATTGCCATCGTGAACGGCATTTTATAAGCGAATAATGCTACTAAAACTGTAAGTACAACTGTAATAAATCCTGCCACATACCCCTTCATGCGAAAAACCGCTAAAGCTAAGAAAAAAAAGATAATCGGAATAAGTGCTACTGCTGCTGAAATCCAAATATTACCGAACTGATCATAAACTTGTGTCCATGTGTTCATTGTCCTCTCCCCCTAAAGAATCCCCTTTTAAATAAATACAATCTTATCAATAGACTATCAGGTCATCATACCTTTAAGCCTAAAAATAAAAAACGTTTAAGAAAACGTTTTCAATAACTTCCATTTATACTGTACCATAACAATTTCCATTAAAAAAGATTTTTTTGAAAATTTTATCATTTAACAAAAAAATCTTACAAAATCGTCATGTTCTTGTAATGTTCATCGATAGAAAGCTTAACTAAATTATTGCATAATAATAGTATAACAACAGACATTATTCATGAGGTGATATATATGAACGGAAATAAAATATTAGCTGCGTTATCATACTTTAGTGTACTATTTGCCCCTATCTTATTCCCAATTATCGTTTGGATTGTGGGGGACGCTGAAACAAAGCCACATGCAAAACGTGCTCTATGGACACACATCATTCCAAGTATCGCTACATTTATCGGCTTAACCATTTTAGGAATTATGGGCATAGGATCTGACCAACCAGATGTAACACTTGGAATTGGAGCAATGATTGTCTTAGCTATTTGCGGAATCATCAGCTTATACTACTTCATCTGGAACATTGTAAAAGGAATTAAAGTACTGAAAGCTTAATTTTAAACAAACGTTTGTTTAAAAAAGGACCCTTGCAAATTGCAAGGGTCCTTTTCCCGATTAGTTACTTTATCTTCTGCGTTTCTTCTTTTTTCTCATCATTTTCTTTCGGCGCGTATTCACCTTATCCGCTATAATGTGGAGCGTACTTGCCACAACAATTCCCATTAAGAACGTTACAATTTCAACCTCATGTTTCTTCGCAATTTCTATTAAATTACCATCCAGTGCGATTACATTTAATAGGAATAAAAATGGAGAAAAGACGATTAACATGTACGCAATACGAATCACATCACCAAGTATAATCGTATGCGTAAAGAAAGATCGATGTGGCATTACTTTCTTATAAGGATACCAAAATATACGTAAGAAACCCCATTTGTTATAAGCATTACTGTACGTATCTAAATCTGGTGTTAAAAATGAAGTACCTACTAAAAAACCAATTGCAAAAGTTAATAAAAAATCAAAATTTGTTAATCCATACGAAAAGAGCAAAAACAAAACAACCGGAAGGGATATTAAGTTTATTTTCGTATGCGTTCTTCCTGATGGCATAATGCACTTCCTCGCTTACGTTCGTCCTGTCACCTTATGACAGATTTCACCTATTGACCTAATTTCTGATCGATAAATGTTGTGTCTATATCCGAACCAAACCATTCTGCCAACTTCACTCGTGCCTTATCTTTCACATCTTCATTGACGTATAACGACACCTGTATTAGTGCGGCCGTTAACGCCCCTAAATCATCCGTATAGCCAATTCCAGCAATGAAATCTGGAATCGCATCAATCGGTGCAATAAAATAAGCAAGTGCTCCAATTACAATAATTTTCACTCGTTTTGGAACATCGGGTCTTTGCAAAACGTAAAACAGTAATAAACTTGTATAAATGACCGACTGCCCTGCTTGCTTTGCAACATGTTTTACTTTCTTCCAAAACGCTTCAACTGAAAATTTTTGTTTCATGTAAAAGCCTCCCTATTTTTAAAAAGAAATAAGCTACAATATGTTATCAGTAAAAGTTCATGGAAATTACACAAAACCTATCAATGAACTTTCATTGTAACAAACAAACCAAAAAAGAACAAGCGTTCGTTAATTTTTACACGATTTCCTTCATATAATAGATTTCTAGATAACCCTTATCCATCTTCGTTTCTTATTTCTCAACAAAGAAATTTTCACTTCCACTTAACATTCTGCTCTATCTTTGTTATATTTTCTAGTTGACGGACATATAAACGAATGTTAAAGTTTTCTCTGGTAGTGACAAATCTTATACAAAAAATGTAAAATGTTATAGTGTTTCTCAGAAATGAATTTTGTTGTATAATACAGAAATGACGTTATGCTTATGAGCAACAAAAGAAACCAAAAGGGTATGCATAGTTATAGTCGTATATGGGTGAATATAGAACCTTTAATTATGGCCAAGAAAACTATGTATTTTTTATTTTAGCATTTTTCGCTCCAAAATCGACCAAGCCTGATAGAGAAAGGGTGGAAATGAATGAAAGAAACCTTGAAATCGCAATTTCAAAATGTGCGTTTCACTGTATTCGTAGCTTTAGCCTTATGGCTGAAAACTTACATTATTACACGCACAAGCTTTGATTTAAAACTTGAATCTTTCATGCAAGAATTCATTTTATTCCTTAGCCCATTAGCAGCATCATTACTGCTTGTTGGTCTTGCATTATTTGCAAAAGGGAAAAAACGTAACTATATAGCACTTGGAATTAATTTTGTCTTAACAATCGTTCTTGTTGGTAACGTAATGTTCTACGGATTCTACAATGACTTCGTTACTTTACCAGTACTCGGACAAACATCTAACTTCGGAAGTTTAGGTTCTAGTGTGAAAGAATTATTTAACTACAAAATTATTCTTGCATTCGCAGACATTATCGTATTCTTCGTTCTATTGAAGAAAATGAAAAACTTTGCACCTACAGAGCGTGTAGCACGCCCGATGCGTTCTCTATACTTCGTATCAACAGTTGCTATTTTCTTCGCAAACTTAGGACTTGCAGAAGCTGAACGCCCAGAACTATTAACACGTTCATTCGACCGCGTTATGCTTGTTAAAAACTTAGGATTATATGTACACCAAGTATACGATCTTGGCTTACAAGCGAAATCAAGTTCACAAAAAGCATTCGCTGACGGTAGTAAATTACAAGAAACAGAAAACTACGTGAAAACAACACAAAGTAAACCAGATCCAAATATGTTCGGTACTGCAAAAGGGAAAAACGTAATTGTTGTCTCTCTTGAGTCATTACAAACATTCTTAATTGGCGCAACAGTTAACGGACAAGAAGTTACACCGTTCTTAAACCAATTTACGAAAGAAAGTTATTACTTTGATAACTTCTTCCATCAAACTGGGCAAGGTAAAACATCTGATGCTGAATTCCTAGTAGATACTTCTTTATATCCACTAGACCGCGGTGCTGTATTCTTCACACACGGTAACAATGAATATACAGCAACTCCAGAAATTTTACGTCAGCAAGGGTATCACACGTCGGTATTCCACGCAAACAACGCAACATTCTGGAACCGTAACATTATGTATCCAGCACTTGGTTATGATCGTTACTACAACGAGCTTGATTACAAGATTACGCCGGAAACAAAATTAAACTGGGGATTAAAAGATATCGAATACTTCGATCAATCTATGGATATGTTGAAAGAAGTGAAGCAACCATTCTATACTCGCTTCCTTACTTTAACGAATCATTACCCATTCACTTACGATGACAGTACAAAATTAATCGACGAATATAATTCTGGTGATGGAGTATTTGACCGTTACATGGTAACTGCTCGTTACTTAGACGAAGCAATGAAACACTTTATTGAGCGTCTAAAAGCAGAAGGTATTTACGACAACTCAGTAATCGTATTCTACGGTGACCACTACGGTATTTCTGAAAACCATAACCGTGCAATGGCACAGTTCTTAGGAAAAGAAGAAATCACTGCATTTGACCATATGAACTTACAAAAAACACCGATGTTTATTCACGTTCCAGGTCAAAAAGAAGGTAAAACAATTTCGAAACCAACTGGTGAAATTGATATTAAACCAACTATTCTAAACTTACTTGGTGTAGATTCTACAAATGACGTTCGATTCGGTCATGATGTATTCTCACCTGATAATAAAGGATTTGTTGTTCTTCGTGACGGTAGCTTCATTACAGATAAATACATGTACACAAACAGTACATTCTACGACCGTGCTACTGGCGAAGTTGTACAATTACCGAAAGAAGAATCTCAACCACTAATTGATCGTGCCCAAAATGAATTGCACATGTCTGATAAAATCATTGAAGGTGACTTACTTCGCTTCTCTGAAAGTAATAAGATCAAAACTGGTGAAGTAAAAACAGCTATTAAAGAAGAAAAGAAGAGCGCTGAGTAATCTCAGCCTCTTTTTTTATTTTCTTCCATACAACTGCTTATATTCATTAACTTTAAAATTACATAACCTTTACCAAATATTCACATAGGGTTAATGAAGAATCTCTATAATAAAATATGTAAACAAGGTTCTACATATTTCTTACCTCTCATCTTTCGTAAGATCCCTTAAAGAAATGTGTAAATCTTTTGTTTCTACTTTCTTATAATTGTCTTTCAACATGCTTTGTTTCCATACACAAAGCATTCAACGAGACAATGTCCCTATGAAAGATAGCTACCCTCCTTGTGCAGCATTCCATAAGAATGTTGCTTTTTTTTATTTAAAAGCAGGATTCTCATTTCTTATTTTCGAATTTGTATATACAAAATGCTGTAAAGTGAAACTTTAATCAGCCCGTTAATGCGGGGGAAATCGTCCTTACTTCTCTATGATTTACAAATACATATACGGTCATATATAGAGAATTGCTTACATAAAAATTACTATAGTGATTTTTATCTCGCATGAATGAAAGTTTCACGTTATTTACGTACTTACGAAAGGATGGGACGGAAATTGGCATACGAAAAATTTGTACTTTGGAATGATGAAGTTATTGATACAACAAAACAACAAACGTACATAGAACTTGAAGAAAGAGGTTTGCAATTCGGAGATGGTGTCTACGAGGTTATTCGCCTATATAAAGGGAACTTTCACTTATTAGATCCGCACATAACAAGATTATATCGATCCATGGAAGAAGTAGAATTATCGCTTCCTTTCTCAAAAGCTGAACTCATCACTTTACTTTACAAATTAATTGAACGAAACCATTTCCACGAAGATGGCACAATTTATTTGCAAGTATCTCGCGGTGTACAAGCTCGCACACATGTATTTTCATATGACACCCCTCCGACAATTTATGCCTATATTACAAAAAAAGAAAGACCAGCATTATGGATTGAATATGGTATACGCGCTATATCAGAACCTGATACTCGATGGCTACGCTGTGACATTAAATCATTAAATTTATTACCAAACGTACTCGCTGCTACGAAAGCTGAACGTAAAGGCTGTAAAGAGGCACTTCTCATAAGGAATGGTATCGTAACGGAAGGAAGCCATTCCAACTTCTTTTTAATTAAAAACAGAACTCTTTACACACATCCAGCCAATCACCTTATTCTAAATGGCATTATTCGTCAATATGTCCTTTCTTTAGCGAATACTCTTCACATTCCTGTACAGGAAGAACTTTTCAGCGTTCGTGACGTTTATCAAGCAGATGAATGCTTTTTTACAGGCACAACGATTGAAATTTTACCAATGACCCACCTTGATGGAACCGCGATTCAAGATGGGCAAGTTGGGCCTATCACCAAAAAACTGCAAAAATCTTTTAATCAAATCTTGTTACAATCCAATATGGCATCTTCTTAAACACGAATAATTTCTGTCCTTTCATATTCAATATATACATTTAAATGGAAATCAAGGTGTAAATTTATGCCTTGATTTTTTTTTGTAATCTTTTTGTCATATTCAGATTCCTACATAAGTCTTGACAGTAATCGACATGCTCTTTAGAATTTTTAACAGTTGGTAAATATTTCTTCACTACATTACAGACAGAAAGGAATCGACAAATTATGAAAAAGTATCTTGCCGGTCTTGCGGCAGTGTCTGTAGCAGGAGGAGCAGCACCTACACTTGATAGTGTTCAAGCTGCACCTGAACAAAATACACAAAAAGCTGCTACAACTGTCCAAGCTTCTGCATCAAACGACTCATCTTATAAGGTAAACGCGAGCGTATTACATGTTCGTGCGGGATCAAGCATTTCTCACGACATCATCTCACGCGTTTATAACGGTCAATCACTAAACGTGATTGGCGAAGAAAATGGTTGGTTCAAAATTAACATTAACGGAAAAACAGGCTTTGTTAGTGGCGAATTTGTATCAAAAAGTGGAGCAACAAACAACAATGTAAGCACAGGCGGAAACAATAAAGTTACTGCTGATGTATTACGTGTACGTACAGCTCCTAACACTTCTAGTTCTGTTTCTGGACGTGTATATGCAGGACAAACATTAAACGTAATTGGACAAGAAAATGGTTGGGTGAAAATTAACCATAATGGTCAAGTAGGTTATGTAAGTGGCGAATTCGTATCTGGCGTTTCTTCTAATGCGGGTTCTTCAAACAACAATACGAATAATAACAATAACAACCAAGAAGTAAAACCAGCAAGCGGAAACTATACAGTAAATGTATCTTCCCTTCGTGTTCGTACAGGTCCTAGTACTTCTCACACAACTGTAGGTTCTGTTACAAAAGGACAAGTAGTACAAGTTGTTGGCGAAGTTCAAGATTGGTTCAAAATCAATTATGCAGGACAAACTGCTTATATAAGCAAAGACTACGTAACAAAAGGCGGTTCTAACGAAAACGTTACAGAAGGCAACAAACAAGAGCAAAACAATAATAATGGAACTATTCAAACTGGCGGTTCTTACGTGGTTAACGCTACATCTTTACGTGTTCGTACAGGCCCTGCTGCTTACCATAGTGTAATTGGTGGTGTTTTAAACGGTACAACATTAAACGTAGTTGGATCTGAAAACGGTTGGTTTAAAGTAAATTACCAAGGAAAAACAGGCTTTGTTAGTAGCGAATTTGTAAAATTCGTTAAAGGTGGTACTACTACTCCTGAGCAACCAAAACAACCTGAAAAACCTAACCAAGGTGCAATTGGCGACTACTACATTAATGCTTCTGCACTAAATGTACGTAGCGGCGAAGGTACAAATTATAGAATCATAGGTGCACTTCCACAAGGACAGAAGGTTCAAGTAATCTCTGAAAACTCTGGATGGAGCAAAATTAACTACAACGGTCAAACTGGTTATATCGGAACACGTTACCTATCTAAAACACCAGTTGGAGGCGCAGTAGATAATAAGCCTAACAATAACCAAAATAACAATCAAAACAATAACAACAATAATAATACAGGCAATAATAGTGGCGACAGTTCTTCCGTACTTGCATATGCAAAATCAATGCAAGGTGTACCATACGTTTGGGGCGGAACTTCTGCTAACGGCGTAGACTGCAGTGGCTACATCTACCATGTATTTAAGAAATTGGGTCATAACATTAGCCGTCAAAGTGTTGCGGGATATTGGAGTAGCCTACCAAAAACTTCAAGTCCACAACCTGGTGACTTAATTTATTTCCAAAACACTTATAAATCTGGTCCTTCTCACATGGGTATTTACCTTGGGGGCGGATCATTTATCCAAGCTGGAGATAAAGGTGTAGCAATCGCTTCATTAAGTAACTCTTATTGGAAGAGCCACTTCTTAGGATACACGAAAGCACCTTAATTAATAGTTTCAAAGCCTTCTAGTTTACTAGAAGGCTTTTTTGTTACGAGTTCAACACATTACTCCCTTTCCCCTAGTTTCTCTCTACAAAAATAATGTATCCATTCTTCTATTTCATACACTTTATTCTGCAAAAACAATGCATAACGTTATCATAATGTATATATTTTCATAAAAAACATAACCTATTTCATGTCTATTTATTTTATATGTGTTTTTTTGAAGAATTTTCTTTTTATTTAAACTTTTCATTAGACGTTTGACCTCCGATGTCCATTATGATAAGTTACTTAAGATGTTATATTCGTAAATGTATAGACAACTGGTTTATACACTGTTTTTACTATGAGGAAGGAGCATACACTGCATGAATCTTTTATGGGGAATTGGCGGCGTGATTGGAGTATTAGCAATTGCTTTCTTACTATCTTCCAACCGCAAAGCTATTAATTGGCGCACAATTTTAATTGCGCTAGCATTACAAATGTCATTTTCATTTATCGTATTACGATGGGATGCTGGTAAAGCAGGTTTAAAACACGCTGCTGACGGTGTTCAAGGATTAATTAATTTTTCTTACGAGGGAATTAAGTTCGTTGCTGGGGATTTAGTCAACGCAAAAGGACCTTGGGGATTTGTATTCTTTATTCAAGCACTACTTCCAATCGTATTTATTAGTTCATTAGTAGCAATCTTATATCATTTCGGTATTATGCAGAAATTTGTTAGCGTCGTTGGTGGTGCATTAAGTAAACTTCTTGGAACTTCTAAAGCAGAAAGCTTAAACTCAGTAACGACTGTATTTTTAGGACAAACTGAAGCTCCAATCTTAATTAAACCTTACTTAGCACGCTTAACAAATAGTGAATTCTTCACTATTATGGTAAGCGGTATGACAGCTGTTGCCGGATCAGTTCTTGTCGGCTATGCAGCAATGGGTATTCCGTTAGAGCACTTATTAGCAGCTGCAATTATGGCAGCTCCATCAAGCTTATTAATTGCGAAACTAATCATGCCAGAGACAGAAAAAGTAGATAATAACGTTGAACTTTCTACAGAACGTGAAGACGCAAACGTTATCGACGCAGCTGCACGTGGTGCATCTGAAGGTATGCAACTTGTTATTAACGTAGCAGCAATGTTAATGGCTTTCATTGCATTAATCGCTTTATTAAATGGTCTATTAGGATTAGTTGGGTCTTTATTCCATATTAAACTTAGCCTTGATTTAATCTTCGGTTACTTATTATCACCATTTGCAATCTTAATCGGGGTTTCTCCAGGTGAAGCTGTACAAGCAGCAAGCTTTATCGGTCAAAAACTTGCAATCAACGAATTCGTTGCATACGCAAACTTAGGACCACATATGGCAGAGTTCTCTGACAAAACAAATCTAATTTTAACATTCGCAATCTGTGGATTCGCAAACTTCTCTTCTATTGCAATTCAATTAGGTGTAACAGGAACGCTAGCTCCTACTCGCCGTAAACAAATTGCACAATTAGGGATTAAAGCAGTTATCGCTGGTACATTAGCTAACTTCTTAAATGCAGCAGTTGCAGGTATGATGTTCCTATAAACTTATATAGAGTCTTCTCTTTCTCCAAGAGAAGACTTTTTTCATGCACTCCAAACGCCTTTTATGTATCTATCAATCACCTTATCCCAAATATGAGAACATTATGATACAATAATGTTTAAGTCTTTTTATTTTTCTTATGAAAATAGAGATACTACTTGTTGTTGCCCTTCAAAAGAATTTAACGACATAGTCAATTTCTTAATAATTGCGCATACTACAAGTATCTATGGATGAAATAGCTTTAAGGAGGAAAGTTTTGTGAAAGATAAGTTCTATAAAATCCTCTCTATGTGGATTCTACAAATTGTATTTTATTTTACTACTGTACATGTGACGAATTATGAGCATGCGCTCATTTTTACAATAATATACGTAATCGTAAATGTACTATTCTTATTTTTAGCTGATAAAACAGCATTTATTTTCTTCATACTAGGAACCATTATTTCCGTATTTTATTTATTTTATCAAGCATGGCTTCATTTATGGAGTACATCAGATCAATGGCAATATATGATTACCCACTTCCTGATGGTAGCTAACTTCTTCATTGTATATATAACAACTCATCTATTGAAAAAAGTGATTCATGAAAATAAAACTTTAACTGAGCGTGTGAGAACGTTGGAACAATATATTGGAGAATCAAAATTATTAACTAGACAAGAATTCGAGAGACGCCAAGCGTTATTAACGACTGCAATGAATCGTCGTAATGAAACAGGCGTTATCGTTTACTTTGATTTCACTTCCTTTAGTAAATATACGAAGGAAAGTGTTATGGATCGTGTAGCTTCCTTATTAGTTGAAACGGTAAGGAATGATTTTGACCTTGCTGCTGAATATGATGAGAGTACATTAGTTATTTTATTACAGAACACAAATGAGGCTGGTGCAGATATAGTAATGAACCGTCTACAGCCAAAATTAGAAAAATGGCTTGCAGCTGAAGCAATCCAAGATATAAAAATTTCAAGCGAGCAAATTGGAAACAAAGGACAGACATTGTTATGATGACTCTCGTTATACTTCTTTTATTTCTTCTGTTTTGCGTACTCGTTTTTTGGATCAGTATCACATTTTCAATTAAATATGTACTTATTTTTACGGCCTTTCTATTCTCTGGCTTACTCGTTTACTACTCTTTCTTAACAATCGCGGGCCTAATTCACCGAAATAGCAAACGAAAAGATCGTACACTAGAACATTATCCTAGCGTCGATATTTTCATACCTGCCCATAATGAAGGGGTCGTTATTAAAGATACTTTAGAGGCGATGGCGAAGATTGAATATCCAGGAAAGCTAACTATTTATTTATTAAATGATAACTCTCAAGATGAAACACCTGAAATCGGCGATGATTTCGACAAAGCTTATGCTCATATTCGCCACATTCGTGTTCCCTCCGGTGAACCGAAGGGTAAATCACGTGTACTAAACTATGGGCTTAGTATTTCAGATGGTGAATACTTCTGTGTTTACGATGCAGATAACCAACCTGAACCACACGCACTGCGAATGCTTGTAGAGCACGCTGAAACAACTGAAGATGGGGTTGGAGCAGTTGGACACGTTCGTACTGTAAATGAAAAAAGAAACTGGTTGACGCGAATGATTTCGCTAGAATTTCAAATCTTCCAGCTCCTTATGCAATCTGGACGCTGGTTACTATTCCAAACGGGTTCACTAACAGGAACAAATATGCTTCTTCGTCGCTCAGCACTAGAAGAGCTTGGTGGCTATGACCCTTATGCAATTGCAGAAGATGCTGAATTAACATTACGAATTACACAAAAAGGTTATCTCTTACCAATCGTCCCAGAATCAGTTACTTGGGAACAAGAACCAGAGCATTTAAAAATTCTTATTAAACAACGTACACGTTGGCTCCAAGGAAATTTATACATTTTAGAAAAAATGTTCTCGTCATTAAGTTTCTTTAAAGGAAAACTGCTCGTTCATTCCTTACAACAAGTTCTAGTGTATGTTGTATTTTGGCTATTCCTAATCATTTCAAACGTTTGGTTTGTAATTGGGCTACTCGGGATATTCCAAATTCAATATAGCATTCCGCTACTATTTATGTGGTATGTAGCATATATTACATATGTTTCACAATTATTTAGTGCCCAGAGTGTCGAACGAACCTTTACACCGACTAATATTTTTATTAGCGTTATTATGTACTTTACGTATGCACAGCTCTTTACGTACTTATTTATTCGCAGCTTAATCTTATATTTACGTGCAAAGAGCAAGAAACAAGTCATCGGCTGGGATAAGACAGTTCGATTTAAAAAAGATAAATAAAAATAAGCACAGAGCGCCGTATGCTCTGTGCTTATTTATTGCCGTATAAATTATATATCAGACAATACCCCTTAGCTGAAAGTAATTTCACGTCCATCCCCCAACGAACGATCGACCTTCATTTATATACGAAAAAGTGATTGCTATTTTTGTAGAACCAATTGCTTCTCTTGCTGTTCTTTGCGCGTTTCAGTCTTAGGTTCCGTGCTTTCTTGGACACTACGATGTGCCACACGTTTCAAACAAATATGCTTCCACTTTCTTTCGTAACGTTTCATTATTCTAGATGTCCCCCTTGAATGCGCTTTAAAACTATTTGAAATCGCTTACAGGAAATAATATAGCACATATACATAAAAGTGACAACACATTTCCGACATATTTTTGACAAAAATACGAATAGAATTCGTAAGATATCGAATATTGTCGAAACCCATCGTTTTTTCTTCGTATAAAAGGCATACTACTTATATAGTAAAGTATTTTATTTCCCTTACCCGCATTTCAAATTCCTTCTATATAAAGTGAAACTTTAATCAGCCAACAAATAGAGGGATAAAAAAAGAGCTGATATAAAATCAGCTCTTTTCCTTCTATTATTAATGACGCTTCATACGTCCTTCTTTTTGTAACTCTTTAAATAATGCTGCCATCATAAAGAAAATAACAAAGACGAATGGGAATGCTGCAATGATAGCTGCCGTTTGTAAGGCTTCTAATCCGCCAATATATAATAAGGTAGAAGCTATCGCGGCTAGAACGATACCCCAAATCATTTTAATACGATTTGGTGGGTTTAAACTACCATGTGTCGTTAACATTCCTAAAACAAATGTTGCAGAGTCTGCCGATGTAATAAAGAATGTAGAAATAAGAAGAATCGCTAAAACAGATAAAGCTGATCCAAAGCTTCCCATCTGATCGAACATAGCAAACAATCCTACTTCTGTTCCCATCTCTTTAATTTTTTCAAAGATATGTGCATCACCAAACAGCTCCATGTGAATACCAGTCCCGCCGAAAACGGAGAACCAAAGCGCACCGATTACGGTCGGTACAAGTAACACACCGATAACAAACTCACGAATTGTACGACCTCGTGAAACACGAGCAATAAACGTACCTACGAACGGTGACCATGCAATCCACCATGCCCAATAGAAAATTGTCCATGACTGAATCCATTGATTTCCGCCTTCATCCAATGGACTTAAACGGAAACTCATACTTGGCAATTCCTGAATATAAGAACCTATTGTTGAAGTGAAGTAATTCATAATAAAGTTTGTTGGACCTGCAAATAATACAATGATCATAAGTGCAAATGCAAAAATAATGTTCGTATTACTTAAATATTTAATTCCTTTATCAAGACCTGTTTGTGCAGATAACATGAAAAGAACTGTTACGATTGCAATAATAACTAACTGTGTCGTTAATGAATTCGGAATAGATGTTAAATAGCTAACACCACCTGCAATTTGTTTTGCACCGAGACCTAATGAAGTTGCAACACCAAACACAGTTGCGAAAACAGCTAACACATCAAATGAATGAGCAATACGTCCGTGTTCCCCGCCCTTAAATAACGGACCTACCGTCGCACTAATCGTACTTGCTTTTCCTTTTCTAAAGGTAAAATAAGCAATACATAACGCTACAAACGCATATAGTCCCCAAGGATGTAATCCCCAATGGAAAAATGAAAAACGCAATGCAAGGCGCGCACTTTCCTCAGTTGCACCTTCTCCAAACGGAGGTGCGTACAAATGGTTTAATGGTTCAGCAACGCCCCAGAAAACTAAGCCGATACCCATACCAGCACTAAATAGCATAGCAAACCATGTCATATAACTATAATCAGGTTCGTCATCATCTTTACCTAAACGAATAGAACCGTATTTCGAAACAATTAAAAAGATAGACACACCTAAAATAATAGAAACGGAAATAATATAAAACCACCCAAACTTACTAACTAATGCAGTTTGAATTGCAGTTGTTACATTTCCTAAGCTACCTTTTCCAATAATAGATTCGGGAATAATCCCCCAAATTGTAAATGCAATACATAATGTTAATGAAACGATGAATGTTTTTGTCAGTTTCCTCATCAAATCCCCCTTCGTAGGTTTCGCTTTTGTAAATAACATAAATTCCGATATGTAAAATCGGATAGAAAACTATAATTTTGCGGTGATTTTCTTACTTTCACCTTCACCAATTCGAATTCTTATAGACAGCCTTACCTTTCGTATAACCTTTTCACTCTGCAAGAGCTACAAGTTAGAAATACTGCTGTCAAATTGTGTGAGAAAAACGCGGATAGGAATGTATTTTCCTAAAAAAGGATGTGTTACATATGTAAAAAAGGGCGAATTTCTTCCTTGCAACCCTTTCGTTTTGTAACAATTATGCGGTTTTTTTGCTAGTATATAGCACGTGTTTATAGCTTCACAAACAAAATGTTTATGTTTATATAACTATATTACCCATAAAACGGTAAAATACTCAAGGAATGTAATCGTTTAGTAAACATCATGTAACATTCCTGTAATATTTTTATTTACGTCGAAAAAAATATGTTGTATTAAATATTTTGAATATAACCAGCAACCTATGAGTCATATAGAATGAAAAACGCTTTCCTATATTTTTTGTTATATTACAGGATGTTAACGACTGATTACGAATGGTTTGTAATTGTGTGTTTTCCCCAAATCCGAAAAAATCTGTTGCTATAATGAGGACACGAAAACAAACGCAATGGAGGCTATCATGAAAAAATTAATTGGAATAGCAACAGCAGCAGTTTTTGGTCTTGGGATTTTCACATCATCTGCTAATGCAGAAACTGTTGTAACAACAGACGTACTAAACGTACGCGAAAACCCTACTACTGAATCAAAAGTTGTCGGTAAATTACTAAACGGTAATAAAATAGATGTTCAAAATACAGAGAACGGATGGTCAAAAGTTACTTTAGACGGTAAAGACGCATTCGTAAGTGCAGAGTTCACAAAAAGCATCTACTACGTAACAGCTAACGTATTAAACGTACGTGCTGAAGCGAACACAAACTCAGAAATTCTTGGAAAGTTGAAGAAAGACGATGTAATCGAAACAACGAGCCAAGTACAAAATGAGTGGTTACAATTTGAATATAACGGGAAAACAGCTTATGTTCATGTTCCTTTCTTAACAGGTACAGCACCTGTAATTGAGAAACAAGAAACAACTGCTCCTGCTAAAGCTAAAGTTGAAGCACCAGCTAAGGCTCAAACACCTGCAGCACAAGCAAAACCAGCTGCTAAGCCTGCTGTGAAAGCTGCTGAAACTAGCGAACCATCTGGTGGTCGTGAGTTAACAGTTGTAGCTACAGCATATACAGCTCATCCGAGCGAAAACGGTGGCACATATGGCGGCCGTGTATTAACTGCAATGGGTCATGATTTAACTGCGAATCCAAACATGAAAATGATTGCTGTTGACCCGAAAGTAATCCCATTAGGATCTAAAGTATGGGTAGAAGGTTACGGAGAAGCTATCGCTGGAGATACTGGTGGTGCAATTAAAGGTAACCGTATCGATATCTTACTTGGATCAGATAGTGCTGCTCAAAAATGGGGCCGCAAAACTGTTAAAGTGAAAATTTTAAAATAACCAATGACTGCTAAATTACAAGCCGGTTCTCTTTATTGAGAGCTGGCTTGTATTTATTTATAATACATATAAGGAGGCTATGCCCATGAATGTACAAGCAAAAATAGACTGGATTGGTACGCCAAAACCGTACATATATAAAGATGAAGTAACATATAACGCTACTTCTATTGATTTCTCACTCGCTGGCGATGATAATCGCTATAAGCTAATTGTGCTCAAGTCAGAAAAAAATACACATTACAAAATTGTGCAATATGGAATAAAACCAGGCTCTCAAAAGCCATTTCCTATCGACATTCCATTTGAACAAAACATGTTACCAATTATAGAGCAAATATTACATGATCCATATGTACAAGCGATATTAAAGGAAACGCACTCATAATTGTAAAAAAAGATATCAACGATTTTCCGAATATATCTATCATAAATCGCAATATATCAACGATTTTTCAATTATATCTATCATAACTTACGATATATCAACGGTTTGACACGAAATATCGATTTAGCTACCAAAAGAGGCTGTTCAAATATTGAACAGCCTCTCTCATATTAACGAGTTGGACCAGATACATCTTCTGATTTCAACGTATTATTTGCACCAAGAGAATGATACAACATCTTTCCATTTCCATTCACAGTTACAATATGTTCGTTGTTAAAACTTTTGAACTTCACAGATCCATCACCGTAACGAATATGATACTCTTCATATGTCGTTACTTTATATTTCGTATCACTTTGACGCTCTACATTACGAACTTCCATCGTTAATAAGTCTTCTGTAATTCCTTTTTTGTGTAAATACTGTATATAATCACGGTCTTCCTTATACGATTTCCCGCTCTTATCATAATTATTTTCAATTAAACTAAAATCATTTAATGAAATTGCACGTACGTTATCATAAATATGATTTTTTACAAATTCGCCCACTGCTGAACTTGATGTTTCTTTCGGGAATTTTAAGTAATAGGTGCTTTGGTCTCCAACTTTAACGCTTTCTGATTTAATTAAGCCAAACTCAGCATTTTTCTCTAAATGCACTTCTACCGTTTCATCTGTTGGTACAGGACCAAGTTTATAACTTCCGCGGCTTAACTTCCCACGCTTCTTACCATTCACAACTACATTTGCATCATTTTCATCAGAGGAAATTGTTACATAATTGCCTTCTAATGATAAATTTACATCTACCTTCGCACTTTTTTCATCTGCTAAATCTACTTCTTTTTCTGTTTCTAACTCAGTTAACTCTGACTTTGCTTTTGCCTTTACAACGTAAGAACCCGGAAAATATGGACCAATTTCTTTTGAAGTTTTGTCATTAGACAATTCTACTTCTTTCTTATCATTCACATATATTTCTGCATTCTTCGCAGTTGTACTTACATTCATATAATACGATTTCATGCTAAATTTATACTTCGGATATAAAAACCATTCTTTTCCGTCTTCTATAATTTGTCCATCTTTAAACGATGCTTTATCACTTGCTAGTTTTTGATCCACTGTCTCTCTTTGTAAATAAGACAGCAGCTCTTTATTATATGAAGGGTTGTCTTTTAAATAACGGATATATGCCTTAATATCCTCTGCCTTAATCTTTAAGCTCGGATCATCTACCTTTACAAACTCATCAATTGCATTCGCATCTTTCTTTTGAAACGCCTCAATCATAACGTTTACTTGTTTTTCCTTTGAAAACTTGCTTGCACCAAATTTATATGCTCCGAACAATATAGCAAAAATAACAAGAAAACCTAGCAGTAAAAATATGTTCTTCTTACTTTTCACCGGCTTTGTTTCCCGTTGTATTTCTGAACGAGAAGAAGCTGTTTGATCAGCTATTTCTTCTATCTTACTTCCACACTCTGGACAAAAATTTAAATGGTCTGCAACTTTTTCATTACATATTCCACAAAACTTCAAGCGATTCTCCCCCTTATTTTTTTACCAACTTCATCCCAGCAAACACTAATACGTAAGAAAGAATAAAGCTACCTACTATTAAATACATCGTGCTACTTTGAATCGATAATAGCGGACCAGAAATCCCCGTAAATTCCTTCATAATTTCCTTACTACCTGAAGCTTCGATTTGGATTTTTGCTAATCCATTTACACAAAGCATCATCACAGTATAAACCGCACTAAACATCGCAATTGTTACATATATATTTTTCATTGGATATTGAGCTAATTTCATTCCAGCTCTAAATAGTAAGATACATGGTATTAAAATTAATAAACCCCACCAATGCATGTAGGAATTGAAATCATCCATATATTTAATTTCTTTAGCAGAAGCACCATTAGCAATTGCCACATCTTTTAAAGACGTACCATTTAATGATATGCCTGATGTATATGATAAATGTAACGGCCCTTTTCCTCCTGGATAGTTCTGTATTTCTTTCTCCATGTTCGCCCATTCAATTGCAGTTGGAGCAAAGTGAGCCATATTCCACATATACGGTGTTGCTTCTAATGAAATTAATGCTTTATATGTTTTCTCAGGGAAATCAATTGGTCCCATTGATTTTGAACTACTAAATAAAATCGTAATAAGTATAATACCAAATGTAATGATTAATCCTTTTAAAACAGTCACTACACTATAATAAATAGATGCTGCATATGGAACACTTTGACTAATTGCGGAAAGCATACGATGTGGTCCCGCTGCAATACTCATGCCAATAAAGCTAAATAATAAACCAAATATAATACCGTACAACAAACTAATAATATGAGAATAACTAACATTAATTGTCATTGTTTCATAGAATTGAGAAATCGTCGTAGAAGAACTTGCTACAAAACTTATAACACATAAGAAACTTCCATATACAATACCGATAATACATGCTGTTACTAGCTTCTCACGCCAAACAATAGACGGGTTTTTTTTCTCTACAAAAAAGCCAATTCCACCTAATATAAGTGCTGGAATAGTTAATAAAATGAACAATGGGACATGAAGAATAAATGACATTATGTATGTACCACTTCCACTGACTTCAAGACCCGCTAAATGATACATTAAAATTAATGGCGCTATGCCAATGAAAGATTGATTAATAGTAGTCATATCCAGCATACCGTTCGTATTTGTAACCATCGTTCTCATTAAATCATTCATCGCTGCATCGATAATTAAACTACTAATCCAGCCAGCCAAAAACATGCATATAATTGCCAGACCACCACCAAGTAAGCCTTTTTTCAAAGCAATTCCAGATGAACCCACATTTAGTTGTACACCCTGGTCTGGTAATTTCGTTTTCATTTCTTTTTTCGTAATACCTACTAGTAAGGAATCGCCGCATTTCTCACAATATGTAGCAGTTTCTTTACTTTCCACTCCACAAGTTCGGCAATATTTTGAGTCTTTAGGCGCTAATATAATATGACTTGCTACACCACCTGTACTAGACCCATCATGCGTACAATAATTTGATACATCAGACTGTTCTAAACCACAAGTTTTACAATACATGTTCCTCACTCCTTACTTTGCTTCATACCACAAACTGGACAGAATATAGCTTCTGTTGCGATTTGTTCACTACATGAAGAACATGATTTATTTTCAACATTGTTTGTTTGAAGGAGTAACTCATTTTCTTTCCCGCACTGTCCACAAAATTTATCATTTAATGATAATGAGCCACCACAGCTACACTGCCCTTTCTGACCTTGATTCTGCAAATTAGCAATTTGCTTACGCATGTTATAAATAGCAATATCAAGCTCTTGTACCGGTTCTACAATTCCTTTCAATACCTCTATTCGAACTTCATCATTGCGCAGTTGCATATATGTAGTTTGACCAAGCTCCAACAAAATTTCAGTTTTCGCTTGTAACTTCTCCTGCGTAATTTTCTTTAGTTGTGCAACCTCTTGTGCAACTTGCAACTTCATCTTTCCTTGCTCAATTCCCTCTTGCAACTTGTTCATACCATTCCCAAACTTCGCTTGTAAATCTGACACAACTTCCCCTCCTATAAATATATAGTAATATACGAAATTAACATTTTATATATTACCATGATTTTCAAGTTATGTAATCCAAATTTCATTTTTTCTGTTTTGAGCATTTTTTGTTTATAATGGTAAAGGAAAGAAATATGTGTACGGAGGAATATTATGCTGCAACACTCAATTACGAAAGATGAAATTATGATGATTGCGAATGAGTTCGTTCAAGGACTAGATCCACAGCAAACAGCTGATCAGGAACATGTCGCTACAGCTCGGCACCTATATCGTAGTGGTGTTGTCTATAACGTTGACTTTGATGGTTATACACTATCAGGAACTGTAGATGCGGAAGGCAACGTATATAGCGTTCATATTCCGATTCGTAACGTCGCTGAAAGCTATTGTGATTGCTTCGCACCAACACAATGTGAGCATATGCTCGCTGTATTACTATCTGCAGCGTCTAGTTTTGGGCAAGTAGGAGATGTATTAACTTTATTTAAAAATAATACGAAACCTTCCCTTCCCCCTATTCGAACTGCAAGACAAGTATTACAATCATCAGCTTTTGAAGAAACTGACTATAAAAGTTGGGAATCATATTTTGAAAAAGAATATGATTCATTTAAAAAAGAACAAGCTCGGCTTACTTATAAACAAATGTATTTTCTTATGAGTATCTTTACAGATTTCTATACGAAACTTGAGCGGAAAGCTCCGCGTATCATTGCGATACATGAATTATTCAGGTTACACGCAGCACTTTACTGCTTTCAAAAATTATTAGAAGAAATTCAGGCATTCGAAGCAAACAAAACATATTCTTATCACCAACCTGTTAATGTCATTCGCCTATTTGTAGACAAAGTGGAATCCATCGTTCGGGACTTACAATCAGAAGCGATTCCTTCAGAGTCTGAAATAATTTTACAAGAAACAGCTCGTCTCGTTCATGAAGTATTCTTCTCTACCGACGCTTATACGCAAGAGCGATTTTTCATTTATCGTCACATATGGAGTGAACTTTTAAACAATAAAGAGAAAATACAAGAAGAAGAAAAACGAATCGATACGAAAATCAATCCACTATCTAAAGCGTTAGCGTCTTCTCATCTTCTCTTTTTAAATGACGAAGATCTACTAGCGATGGACTTACTAAAAAAACAGCCTGCTTCTGTTGTGAGTCTATACTTCTATTGGTTAGAAGAACTATTAAGTGCCATGCATTGGGATCGTGCAAAAAACTGGCTTTCCTTTACGTATAAACAAGTAAAGAAAACGATCCAAGATCACGAAAATACGATTTTCATAAAAGATGTCGTTCGGCTATTTGTAATCATGTATGAAACATATGCAACACATACAAATGAACAAGCTGGTTTCGAAATGATCTTACAAGAACTATTACCGTATAGTTTCACAAACTATGAACAGTACGTACTCGCGAAAAAACAGTATCGTACATGGGCAGAGCTTCATCTCCTATATGGATTTAAAGCAATTGAGCTGTTGAAAGAGCCACTGAAAGATATTGAAAAAGAAGCGCCAGAAGTGGCACTTCCTCTTTACCATCTTGCTGCTGTAGAGGCGATTGAAGAACGAAATCGTAAATCATATAAACGCGCAGTTCGTTACTTAAAGAAATTACGTACATTGTATAAACGATTAAAACGCACCGATGAATGGGATGCTTTCATTATTCACATCGCCAATCTCCATTCACGTCTGCGTGCACTACAAGAGGAATTACGGAAAGGAAAATTAATCGATGATCAATCAAACTGAAGTAACAATTAGGCTCCAGCATGTTAGTCAAGGTTGGTTCCTTTGGGGAGAAGATGACAGCGGTACTCCATTATCCGTAACAAGTTGGAAACGAAATGCATTCACATGGCACTCCACTTCTTTCTACGGTACTTCTCTAAAAGAAGCAACCTTCGAAGGAAAACAAGGTGTGCTCCTAACAAATGCACAAGCCTTTGAATACATTGCAAACAAACCGATGAATTCCTTTGCACATATGCAAATAAACGGACCTATTACAGCACTTACGAAAGATGCAAATGAATTATGGGACGCCTTTACGAGTGGTAGCTTCGTACCAGATATGAATCATTGGCCTAAACAGCCATCTTGGAAAGTTCAAAATACACCAATTGAAGATGAAACATTAGCATCTCTTTTCTCAGCAGCAGTTAATGAAAGCATATTACAAGATAATCGCTCAAATGACGGCTGGGAAGATGCTAAAAGGCTATATGAACATTACGACTTTACGAAAAGACAATTGGAAACAGCACTACATGAAGAAGATTGGCTTCGAAAAATCGGTTATATTGAAGATGATCTTCCGTTTACAATCGGACTAAGACTACAAGAACCACAAGAAGAATTTGAAATGTGGAAGCTTGAAACAATTGTGACACCAAAGCGCGGGGCTCATCGCATATATGTATATGAAAACATCGATTCCTTACCGAAAAGATGGCACGATTACGAAGAACGGATTACAGAAACACAAGAAGGTTTTAGTAAGCTCATACCGTGGTTAAAAGAAGGAGATACATTCCGAAATGAGCTCTTTGAAACAGAAGCTTGGAACTTCTTAACAGATGCAAGCAACGAATTACTTGCAGCCGGCATTACAATTTTACTACCATCATGGTGGCAAAATTTAAAAGCAACAAAACCGAAATTACGTGTCCAGTTGAAGCAAAATACAGCACAAACACAATCGTTCTTCGGTATGAATACGCTCGTTAATTTTGACTGGCGCATTTCGACGAACGGCATTGATTTATCAGAAAGCGAATTTTTCGAGCTCGTTGAACAAAACAAACGTCTATTTAATATAAATGGTCAATGGATGCGACTAGATCCAGCCTTTATCGAAGAAGTAAGGAAACTCATGAACCGTGCCGATAAATACGGACTAGAGATGAAAGATGTCCTGCAGCAACATTTATCAAATACGGCTGAAACAGAAATTGTAGAAGATGATAGTCCGTTTACTGATATTGAAATCGAACTAGATGGATATTATGAGGAACTATTCCAAAAGCTGCTTCATATTGGAGATATTCCAAAGGTAGATGTCCCTACTTCACTAAACGCAACACTTCGTCCGTATCAACAACATGGTATTGAATGGTTATTATATTTACGAAAGCTTGGATTTGGAGCATTGCTAGCTGACGATATGGGACTCGGGAAAAGTATTCAAACAATCTCTTACTTACTATATATAAAAGAAAACAATCTCAAAACAGGCCCTGCATTAATCGTAGCGCCGACATCTGTTCTTGGAAATTGGCAAAAAGAATTTGAGCGTTTCGCACCGAATTTATGTGTCCAATTACATTACGGAAGTAATAGAGAGAAGGGCAATTCATTTGAAGATTTCCTTCAATCAGCAGATGTTGTATTAACATCTTATGCATTGGCTCAACTCGATGAGGAAGAACTGACTTCATTATGCTGGGATGCTGTTATTTTGGATGAAGCACAAAATATTAAGAACCCACATACGAAACAGTCGAAAGCAGTACGAAACTTGCAGGCAAATCACAAAATCGCTTTAACTGGTACACCAATGGAAAATCGCCTCGCTGAACTTTGGTCCATTTTCGACTTTATTAATCATGGATATCTCGGAAGCTTAGGACAATTCCAACGCCGCTTCGTCACACCGATTGAAAAAGATCGTGATGAAGGAAAAATCCAGCAAGTCCAACGGTTTATCTCACCATTTTTACTGCGCCGAACGAAGAAAGATCAAACAGTCGCATTAAATTTACCAGATAAACAAGAACAAAAAGCTTACTGTCCTCTTACTGGTGAACAAGCTTCCTTATATGAACAACTTGTTCAAGATACACTGCAAAATGTAGAAGGATTAAGCGGAATTGAAAGACGCGGCTTTATATTACTTATGTTGAACAAGCTAAAACAAATTTGTAATCATCCTGCTCTTTATTTAAAAGAAGAAGAACCACAAAATGTCGTTGAACGCTCTATGAAAACAAAAACGTTAATGGAGCTCATCGAAAATATAAAAGATCAAAATGAAAGTTGCCTCATCTTCACTCAGTACATCGGCATGGGAAACATGCTAAAACGTGTGCTAGAAGAACAATTTGGCCAGCGTGTCCTCTTCTTAAACGGTAGTGTACCGAAAAAAAATCGTGACAAGATGATTGAGGAGTTCCAAAACGGAACGTATGACATTTTCATCTTATCCTTAAAAGCTGGGGGAACAGGATTAAACTTAACTGCTGCCAACCATGTCATTCACTACGATCGTTGGTGGAATCCAGCTGTGGAAAATCAAGCAACAGACCGCGCATATCGCATTGGTCAAAAAAGATTTGTTCATGTTCACAAACTCATTACAACAGGAACATTAGAAGAAAAAATCGATGAAATGCTAGAAAGAAAACAATCTCTAAACAATGCGGTCATCACAAGTGATAGCTGGATGACCGAACTATCAACAGACGAACTAAAAGAATTACTTGGTGTATAAAGTGAAACTTTAATCAGTAGGGGTTTTGTTCATCCCCCACTGATTATCAGCCCTCACCAATCGGGCTTTTACCGGAAGTTTTACTACCCGCAAAAAAAGCGCTAATCTCGAAATGAGATTAGCGCTTTTTTCTATTCCAAAACCAATTACTTATTATAATTCCCGTTAATCCGCCGCACGTATCAAGCAATGAATCTTGCCACATTGGTGTACGGTCCCCCGTATACCATTGGTGAATTTCATCAAATGTTGCATAACCCGCAACGAAAAGAATGGCATATATAAAACATCTTTTCCTCGAATGACCTGATCGATGAAAAGCGTAATAAATCAATGAACCTAGCATAAAGAACACCATAAAATGAGCACCTTTACGAAGGAAAAACTCAATAAATCCGCCTACACCTTTATTCGCAATACTAACAGGGGTTCCTCCACCATAATCAATAGATACCCATGAAAAATGCTCTTTTACAAATTCAACATTTACATATTGTTCAATATCTGAACGCATATCCTGCTTTTTATATGGTTGTGCCGAAGAATAGAAAATCAGCCCCATCCATAGTAATACAGGAATCCAAAATAACCATTTACGATTCATTATCCAGAATTCTCCTCTCTTAATCTTTTAAGGGTACCAAAAAAAAGAAAAAATTTCACGCCAAAACATGACATTCACGCCCTATTTATAAAGTGAAAGGAGGTGATACACATGGCAATTGAAACAATCGTAATGGATTTAACTTTACGTCTAGTATTAAACAACGGATTAGATAAGAACGGCAAAACAGTTTTCAAGAGCAAACAATTTAAACGTGTTAAAACAAATGCGAGCTTAGATCAAGTACACAACGTAGCTCATGCTCTTGCTTCCTTACAGGCATCACCACTTCACGCTGTACAACTTGTAAGCACATCAGATCTTTCTAAACTATAAAGTAAAACTTCAGATCAGTAGGGATTTTATTCATCCCCGCTGATTATTAGCTCGCAATTTAACCGGCAGACCCGAATCCCGTAAATAGCGGGATAAATACAAAGGAGGGAATAACACATGCAAGTACTGGAATTGATTTTCGCGAAAGAAGATGGAAAAACAGTCGTTTTTTCTATCGATATGCCCATCACACCAATTGATGCAAAAGTCGTAAATCAAGTAATGGATACAATCCTTGCCTCATCTGTATTTTCATCCATTGATGAAAATACAAGAAAAAAGGGAGCTCGCCTTGTAGAAAAAAATGTATCTGAAATTCCAATTACTCTATAAAATGAAAAAGACGAATCTGCATCATTTTGCAGATTCGTCTTTTTTCTTCGGCATTTCAATCGGAATAAAAATCTTTGAAAAACCGACGCATACGTACTTATAATGTTCTTCACCTATATCAAACTCAGTCGTATATGTTGAGAAGAATATATAATCATTTCGCTTCGTATAATGATCAATTAATAACCCAACTTGTGGCTCAACATACTTTTTCGCTAACTTTTTACCGGCCGATGCCAAGTCGCCAAGAAGACCCTCTTCATTCTCTTTTTGAACTTCATCTAGCTTCTTACTCACATCATTACGCTTCATAAACTGCTTCGCTGCCCATTCTGTATATTCTCCTTTACTCGGATTGCTGTTTGCTAAATATACTAGGAGAATGACAACTAAAGCCATAATAATATACTTTTTCTTCATACTATATCACCGCCTACTCTTTTCTATTTTCATATATATGTACAAGCGATGCAAATTAGAAAGACTATCACCTATTGATTGTAAACGAATAGCCAAGATTTACAATACAAAACAAAATATTAACAATTAATTTACTTATTCCGTATATAATTATATTCGAAATATAAATTTTATAAGGGAGGACTTAAAATCATGAATGATGAAAATAACATTATTATTTCTAGTTCTACTATGATGCTTGTTCCATACAATCACCCTTATTACCGTACAAAAATTATTGACAGTAGCGGAAATGATCTTTGTTCCTGCCAAACCGCACTACAACTCATCAAGAAATCTTGCTTAACCCAGATTCATTCTACTTATCAAGGCAGGCGTAATGCAGTCCAAACAAATTTTAGATTCAAACAAAACGTTCCAATTCCAATTAATCATCGGGAATACATTTGTACTTTTCCAACAGAATCTCCTTCATCTCCAAACTGTATATGGCTATTTTATAACCACATACATGATATAGAGTTTTGCCAAAAGATTAAAGAGGCTAAAATACATTTTTCAAATGGCACTACTACAACAATATCTATTAGTCCCCATAAATTGCAGCAACAATTATTAAAAGCTGGATACATACTATCTCGTATGAACATGCAAGATTCACTACAATTTAAAAACCCCTTGTTGCATTTACTACATTAAACTAACAAGTAGAATGGAAAGCAACATCTCTTGCCTTCCATTCTTATATTAATATTTATCCCCTTACACTATCTCGCATTTTCTCGAGTGCTTGCCGATACATCCATCTTACTTGATAATATGTCATTTCCGTCTCTAAAGCGATTTCCCCCATCGTCTTTCCTACAAAAAAGCGTTCAAAAATAATATACTTCTCCTTCTCATCTAGCACGCTCATAAAATCCTTCACTTTCATTTCAACATCTTCAAAATGAAAGATATCCTCATACTCTCCTACACATACACACCTTTCTTGCACTGTGAACTCTTTCTTCAATCTTTCTAATATATAACCACGCACCGTTACAAGTGCGTATGCAGGGAAATACCCTTTCTTTGCATCAAATCTTTCATACGCATGCCAAAGACCAATTAAACCACATTGATAATACTCTTCATAATCTTGGCGAATACCTAATTTCTTTATTTGATTTACAATCATTCCTTCATACAAAACAACTGCCTCTTTAAAAGTCGCTGGCTTCACACAGTACCCGTTTCTAAAAGGTATACCTTTCTAGTATTCCGCGGTACCTTCACAATATAAAAATAAAGAAAAGATTTCACTGTGAGTAATTTCAAATACTACCGACGGAATTTGAAATTACACTAGAGAGTATTTGAAATTTTGTTGGTGGTATTTGAAGTAAGGGTAAAAATAAAAAAGGTGAATCCTTTGAAGAGTCACCTTTTTCTAAAAGAATGAATTATGCACCTAATTTTGGAGCTAGACCACTTAAACTACTAAATCCAACTGAAAGAATAAAGAAAATAACAATTAAAATCGTTGCTTGTTTTTTACTTAATCCAGCCGTAATATGTAATCCTAATCCCATTACAACTAATGCCCAAATATTGAAAACTTCGAATGATGAAGCAGCACCATGAACAACTGTACCTGGCTCAAATAAAGTTGCTAAACTTGTATAAGAAGTTTCAATATCTCCACCAATAATCATTCTAATAATAAAGTTCACAATTGCACCTAAAATTGAAATCGTATATGTGTAGACATAAATAGATAATAATTTCATGTATGAAGTATCATTACTCATAAACATCATAATCACTTTATAAATAGCTGCCGCAATGAAGAACCAAATCGCAGTACCAAATAGTCCACCAACAATACCTGCTCCTATTCCGAAGTAACCAACAACTTTAGCCGCTTCGGCATCAGGTACCTCACTCATTACATCAGGATGATTC
Organism: Bacillus sp. Root131; assembly: GCF_001429475.1. Lineage (NCBI taxonomy): Bacteria > Bacillati > Bacillota > Bacilli > Caryophanales > Bacillaceae > Bacillus > Bacillus sp. Root131. Next base: position 66,073 of record NZ_LMJQ01000034.1, on the reverse strand, counting down.
ATTACTTGATACATGCTAATCCCTGCAATTACAGCTGTTAATATAATGAAAAGGAAAAATGCCCCCCAAACCGGACTTTTCGTCTTCATTCTCTCAAATTGCTCACCTGGAGAAGTAATCATTCCTAATAATGATGGCTTCTTCGCACCTACATCTTGCGTATTAATATTTGCTTCCATTATAACGCCTCCTTCTATTTATATAACCCGTTCTAACGGGCGGTTCACTTCCTCACGCAAGAGGCTACGAACCGCCCATTAGAACGGTAATGTGTAGTTCTACTACACTATTAATTACTCATAACGCAATGCTTCAATTGGATCTAATTTCGCAGCTTTATTTGCTGGAATTAATCCGAAAATAATACCGAGTGTCATCGAGAACAGTACGCCTCCAACAACAACTTCCCACGAAACGAGCGGTGGCCATTTTGCGAATGTGGAAACGATATATGCTCCGCCGTACCCAAGACCAATTCCGATTAAACCACCTAGAAGTGTTAACATAACAGCTTCAATTAAAAACTGTAATAAAATTTTACTACGTGTTGCCCCGAGTGCTTTACGTACACCAATTTCACGTGTACGCTCCGTTACAGATACAAGCATGATGTTCATAACACCAATTCCACCAACGACTAATGAAATACCAGCAATACCACCGATGATCATTGTCATAATACCGGTCATCTTCGAAATACCTTCTTGAATTTCTTTTAAATTCATAACTTCATATTTACCAGTTGCATCAGTCGGTTTACGACTGTTTAAGACATCTGCAGCTTTTTTACCTGCTTTTTCTAGATTATCTACATTTTTTGCTTGAACAGAAATGTTTTGAATTTCATCTTTTCCATACAGTGTCGGCCATAATGAAATTGGAACTAGTGCTTCTGATGGTCCCATTCCCATAAACTCATTATCTGATTTGTAGACACCGATAATTTGCATCGGTTGACCTTTCATTTCAATAATTTTACCGACTGGATTGGCATCCTTAAACACCTTTTCTTCCATTTGTTTACTAATCATAACAACGTTATTACCTTGATCCACATCTGATTCTTGTAAAGAACGTCCCTTTAACAACTTTACTTTATTTACTGCAAAGTACTCGCTATCTAATCCAGTAATACTCACCATTTCTTTTTTATCTTCAATATCAAGTGGTTCCATGCTGGAATTTGTTGTTACCACATGTGCGATTTCTGGAATTTTTTTAATTTCAAAAATGTCTTCTTCAGTTATCTTCGGTGCTTCTACCATTCCCATACCGAAAGGATCGTTTATATCTGCACTATAATGAATCGGAACCGTTTGATTACCTGCCCCAACAAACTGCGATTTCAATGCAGCTTCCCCGCCTTGCCCAATCGCAACGACAGTAATAATTGAACCTACCCCGATAATAATACCGAGCATCGTAAGAGCTGAACGCAATTTATGAGCTAAAATAGAAGAGAGGGCAATTTTTATACTATCTAGTAAACTCATACCGCACACCTTCTATCTTCTGTAACTTTCCCGTCCCGCAGTACAATGCGGCGGGAAGAATACGCTGCTACTTCCTCTTCATGCGTAACCATAACAATTGTTGTGCCTTCTGCATTAAGCTTCGTGAAAATATCCATAACTTGCTCACCAGACTTCGTATCAAGTGCACCAGTCGGTTCATCGGCCATAATGAACGTCGGATTATTTGCAATCGCTCTTGCAATCGCTACACGTTGCTTCTGTCCACCTGACAATTCGTTCGGTAAATGATGCACGCGGTCTGCTAATCCAACTTTACCTAACGCCTCTAAAGCACGCTTGCGACGCTCCGCTTTCTTCACGCCACCATATACGAGCGGAAGCTCAACATTTTCGACTGCCGAAAGACGCGGAAGCAAATTAAAGTGCTGAAACACAAAACCGATATATTCATTACGAATTAAAGCAAGCTTTGACTCGTCTGCTGTTAAGATATTCACATCATTCAGCATATATTCGCCTTCAGTTGGACGATCTAAACAACCGATAATATTCATAAGCGTCGACTTACCAGAACCAGACGGTCCCATAATCGAAACGAACTCACCGCTCTGAATCGTTAAACTAATACCATGCAAAATCGGCACCGCCAATTTTCCTTGATAATACGTTTTAGCAATATTATTTAACGTAATCATTTCTCTTTCACTTCCATTCCGTCATACACATCGTCGGAAGGATTTTTAACCACCTTTTGCCCCACTGTTACGCCTNTCATGCAAAATCGGCACCGCCAATTTTCCTTGATAATACGTTTTAGCAATATTATTTAACGTAATCATTTCTCTTTCACTTCCATTCCGTCATACACATCGTCGGAAGGATTTTTAACCACCTTTTGCCCCACTGTTACGCCTTCTACAACCTCTGTCCAGTCTCCATCAGTAGAACCTTTTTTCACATTTTGTTTACGAAGCTTCCCTTTATCCTCAACATAAACAAATGCATCATCGCCTTTTTCTACAATGCTTTTACTTGGAACAGCAATCATCGTCTTATTCTCTAAGTTTACTTGCAGAGAAACGTGGTAACCCGGAGATAAACCATCTTGACTATCAAGGCTAGCTTTATATGTATATTGGGACATATTTTGAGTTGCTTCACCCACGCCGCCAGCTTGCGCCATCTCTGCACTCGTTGGGAACTCACTTACCTCTGTAATCTTACCTGTCCACTTCTTCTTATTATTTGCTTTCGCTGTTACAGTGAATGTTTGATCCTTTTGAATTTGTGACTTCTGAAGCTCAGTTAACGTACCTTGAACTTGGAATGGATCTTTAGAAGCTACTTGTAAAAACGATTTTCCTTGACCACCTAACGCTTGAGATGAACTTTGCGCCGCATCTTTATCTAACTTTTGAACAACACCAGCGAAATTACTATAAATCGTAAGCTCTTTCTGCTTTTTACTTAACTCTTCTTTCTGCAACTTTCCTTTTTCTTTCTCAAGATCAGTTGTCTTTTGAGCTATTTCTAATTCGTTTACTTGCTCGTCCATCGGATCTGTTACTTCTTTCCCAGCTCCGCTATCTTTCGCCTTCTTAATTTCTTTCTTCAATGAATCAATCTTCTTTTTCCCTTGATCATAACGCATATCCGCCATCTTCTGATCAAGCTCAGCTTGCTTCATTTGAAGATTAATCTCTTCATTATCATAAGAGAATAACTTCGTACCTTTCTCTACCTCTTGCCCTTCTTTTACCTCAATATCTTTCACTTTCCCTTTGGCTGGATCTGCATAGAAGCTTTCAATATTACCAGGCTTCACCTGACCAGAAATTAACTTCGTATTATTCAGCTTACGCTCCGTTACCTTCTCAAAACTTACAGCATCAGCATTTGTTGATGCTCCTTTCTTCTTACCTTGCATAACAAAAATATTAATTGCTGCTACAATAACAATTAGTGCAATAACCCCAATAATAATCCATTTCTTCTTCTTGTTTGGAGTACGAACCGTATTTGGTAACATATTCTCGCTCCCTTTTATAACTTAATAGTTTAATATAAAAATTGTATAAAACTTTCTGAAAATATATTACATATTATTACATTATTTTTACAAAGTTTTACACATCCATTTATATTGTAACAAAAATTCCAATGATTAGAAATATGACATTATATCTTTTAAGATAGATTTAAGGAAAGGAAAAAGAGCAATTTTAATTGAATGGAAGCCATTCTTTATTAACATACTTCTTGCCAAAATGAATCATTAAAATCATTTTCCTAATTGCACCATAGCTATTTTGTCATATATATTTGACATTTCATCTATTCAATTATAAAATGTCACATATAAATGACATTTCGGTACACGAGGTCTACAACCATCAATGGGAGGGTTATATTTGAATAACGTTAAACAATATCGAAAATCTGAAGGGCTATCGCAACTAGAGTTAGCTAAAAAAGTTAACGTGGCGAGACAGACAATAAATTTAATTGAAAACAAGAAATATAATCCCTCTTTAGCCTTATGTATCGAATTAGCAAAAGCACTAAAAACAGATTTAAATAGTCTATTTTGGGAGGGAGATTAAATGATGAAAATTGAATGGAAAGAAAGAGTTTATAATAGTTTTGTTGGAACACTAAGTGAGAGAGATGAATACCAAAAACAAGAAATCAATAAAGAGTTATCTGTAGCTGGAATTGGTTTGTGGTGGTTAAATATGTTGGTAATGCTTATTATGTTACTTGTTGATACTATGAATCACACAATATCTATAGGGACAATATTCATTTTTCTATCTAATATGATTTATGCTAATTACTTAGCCTTTAAATTCAAGAAAAAAGGTTTAAGTGATACTGAATGTGCAACAAAAGAAGAATATTTACAACACAAGAAAAAATTAAGAAAAGCTGGCTTAAAAGCAGGTGTGCTTTGGGGCTTTCAAATGTTTGTTTTTATGAATTATATCCTTCCCTATGTAGGTTCAGAGGAAATCTCTATTTCTTTATTTAAGGTTGTAATTTTCATCTGTGGCGGCGGATTTTTCGGTATAACCATGTATCTATTTGGTTTATGGAATCTAAAAAAATTATATTAATTAACAAAAATCATTTATATATTAAACTGCAATTTTTCATACTGTTTGTTTTTTCTAATATAAAAGCTATCCAATCACACACAATTGGATAGCTTTTTCAAACAAAATATTACGCTACTTTAGGATCTTTTCTCTCATGTCCACGTTGAACAATAAATAAGAAGATTGTTGATAAAACCGCTCCTGTTAATAGTAAGATGAAACAACCATCCCAGCCAGAACGATCAACAATAACACCAATTGCTGCGTTAGCTACAAGACTTCCGCCTACATAACCGAATAAACCACACATACCAACTGTCGTACCTACTGCAAATTTCGGTACTAATTCCATTGCACTTAAACCGATTAAGAACTGTGGTACATAAATTAAACAACCGATAATAGAAACTGCAATACTTACAACAAGTACGCTAGTTGCTTGCCAATATATAAACGTACCAATAACAACACCAACCATACTAATAATACATAATGGCATACGTTTTCCTTTAAATAATTTATCACTTAAAAAACCAACGATTAATGAACTTGGAATTGCCATACCTTCAAAGATTGCATATGCCGCATGCGCTTCTGCTTTTGAAAATCCTTTAACTGTCGTTAAATAAAGTGGAACCCAGTTAATAACACCGAAACGAATTAAATAAACAAAAGCATTCGCAATACATAAGAACCATACAAATTTATTTTTCACTACATACTTCATTAAAATTTCTTTTGGTGACATCTTGTTAGCGTTATCTGCTTTTTCAAGATTTTCATAGTCATTACGATACTCATCAATTGGAGGAAGACCTTCAGATTCTGGTGTATCCTTCGCATTAATCCAAACAAGAACTGAAATTACCATTGCGATAATTGCAGGGAAAATAAACACGCCGCCTTGCCAATGGTTTTCACCAAAAATACCTACACCAATTCCGACAAGTGGTGGCACAAGCATTCCACCAACGTTATGTGAAATATTCCAAAGACCTGTTTTCGTACCGCGTTCTTTCTTCGAGAACCATTTCGTCATAACAATACTACAAGGTGGTGCTCCCATACCTTGTACAATACCGTTAACAACAAGTAATGTAACAATCATCCCAAATGAAGATGCAAAGCCAAAACAAATATTTACAAGCCCTGATAAGAATAAACCGACTGCAATAAAGCGCTGGGCGAAAGCTTTATCTGATAAATTCCCCATAAAGAACTTACTAAATCCATAAACAATTGCCATTACTGAACCTAGTAGACCAATTTCTGCTGTACTAAAACCATATTCTTGTACTAAGTACGTACTTGATAACGTAAAGTTACTACGAACTAAATAATAAGCAGCATATCCAACTGAAATCCCGATTAACACACGAATACGTAGTAATCGATATACACGGTCGATCATATCCGCTGGCAATCTTTCAATTGCAGGTGCTGGCTTGAGCCATTTAAACATATATTTTCGTCTCCTTTTCTCACTTCAGAGAGAGACGCTGTCTATTCCATATCTCGATTATCCCGCTATTTGATATATTTTGGTTCGTCCTTCTAACCGGCTGTCCTTCTATTTCTTTCTCATTCTTCGCAAACATCGTTGGTACGCCAAACGACACTTTTTCTAAAATGTGACCCGCTTCTTCTGATAAACAATAATCAATAAATAAATCCGCAATAATACCACTCGGTGCACGTTTTAGTTTAGAAATCGCATTAACGGATAACCCTGTTTGCTCAGGTTCGTTACTTAAAATAGGAAAGCCTTGTTTTTGAAGCATTCTCTGATCTCCCATAAAGTTGATGCCTATCATATATTCACCGCTCGCAACAAGTTCTGCTGGGATATAACCATTCACTGTTACTTCTCCAACTTGTTCTGCCAGATTCTTCACATATTCCTTCGCTTCCTCTTCACCTAACGTATCAATAAGTGATTGAAAAAACGTATATGCTGTACCTGAAACATTTGGATCGGGCATGACAATCTTTCCTTTATATACTGGATTCAATAAATCTTTCCATCTTAACGGATACGAGAGACCGAGCGGCGCTATTTCCTCGTTCCACCGCTCTTTATTAATCGCAATTGCTAGCTTCTCCACTTCATAACCGTACCAATAACCATCTTTATCTTTAACAGTCTTTGAAATACGATTTGCATGTTGGCTTATCACAGGAATAGAAAGATTTTTTTGCTTCATCATTTGATGCGCATCTACTGTACCGCCAATAATAATATCCGCCTTCGGATTTCCAGCTTCTTCTTCCACTCTACGAAGAAGTTCTTCTGTTGAAAGACGAATAAATTCATACGTACATCCGCGTGGCTTACAAAATGATGAAAGTAACGCTTCACCAACTTCCTCACGAGCCGCTACATACGCAACAATATGACGATCATCCAAAATAGGGAGACCATTTTTACTATATTTAATAGAGGTTGTATCTCGAGAGCAACTAGACATCGCTCCTCCAATTACTAGCAAAAAGAAGAAAAAGGCTATCTTTCTCATGACGCATTCTCCTTTACGAATAACTCCGCTAGAGAGCCTTTCATATACATGACATTCCCGTTATTATCACCGAGATATTGCACTACAAAGTACGATGGATACACAGAAATCGTAAGAATATCTTCACGATCACTCTTTACACGCTTACCTGTTTTATAAGCTGTAATATAAGCAATCGGTTCATTCTGCGATTGTAATAACTTCTGAATTTCTCCGTAATCTGTAATTTGCTTTGCGTACCGAATAGAATCAAGTATGTGCGTAAGATTGATAGTACGTACCACATCACCTTGACGTACTACGACATCCTTTGCCGAAGCAAAGAAATCACTAATACGCTCTGGCGTGTAATACAGGCTTAATAAATACGTTTGAAGTGCTGAAATCATCGGATCCATGCCATTCTTTCCGTATACATTTTCCCCATACTGGAACAAGTCACCTACTGCAAAAGTACGCTTATGTCCATTCAAGTACGTTACTTCTCCAGTAAATACTTGTTCTTGGCTCTTAACGCCCTCAGGTTCTATTCGAATTCGGTCAAAGAATGAAACAATCGTATGCAAACGAACTTCATCCGTTACAACAATTTCTCCCCACTTTTCATGTCTTACTTTCACTTCAATTGGAAGAGATTCATTCACCCTTTGTAAAACGGCTTGTTTATCATTTACAATGTTGATTCGATTATAGATTTGCTTCTCCATAACATAAAACAAAACAAGAGAAACAATTATACAAATGACAAACATAAGAATTTGAAATGATAGCCTTTTCATTTCTGCCTACCTCCAAGATAAAAAAACGTTGTTTCGAAAATACCGCATAATTGTTTCATAAATGTATCATTTAACCGCTTTCAAGTTTTTTATGTCTTCCATCCTTCTCGGAAGCAAAAATGTAATGAATATTGTAGTACCTATTTCTTCACTACTCTCAATCCGCATGCTTCCGCCCTGCTTATTCATAATCTCCTGACAAATATACAAACCATAACCATTCCCGTAACTAGACGGAAGTGCCTTTCCTTTCGGAGACTCATTCCACTCTGCAAGCGCCACTTCATCTATACCGATCCCATCATCATGAACAAAAACCTTCGCCTCATGCTCATTTATAATTACATTCATACGAATGTGCGAAGCATCACTATACTTAATTGCATTATCAAGCACATTTAAGAAAATTTGCTTCGTCTTATCAAAATCCGCAACAACATGTACATCCGTTAACTCATTTATCACTTCAATTTCAAACTGATTTAGACGAGGTTTCACAATTGAAACTGCTTCTTCTGCCAATTCCTTTATGTTCACAACTGTAGGAGACACTTCAAACGTACTCGTCCCATATTTCGAAGACTTAAGCAGTTCCTCTACAAGTGATAATAAACGCTCACTTTCCACCGCCACATAACGAAGACTTTCCTGTACATCTTCTTTCGATTGTAACTTTGGAATTAAATCAACATAACCGATAATTGCCGTTAGCGGTGTTTTTAGCTCATGCGTAATGCGGTCTAGGAAATCTTTCTGCTTCTCTTTCTCCTCCTGCAATTGCTTAATATGCAGTTCAATTCCATCGGCCATCGCGTTAAAAGATGCTGAAAGCTGAGCGATTTCCACGTACTCATTTAACTCAATCTTACTCTTATAATCACCATTCGCGAGCCTCTGTGCCATTTGTCTCAACTGATCAATTGGTTTATGAAGAGACTTCGCCAAACGAATTGCAAAGAAAATACCGGTTGCTACTAGGCAAAGAGATGTCATTAAAAACGTCCAGCTCACATTTGTTAAAACTTCCTTCTCACCCGTTAACTCATTTATAAAACGAATACTTCCAATGACATCGTTTCCATAATAAACCGGGCTTGAAAACAAAAGAATGGGAGCCGGATCCGCCTCCTCAAAAACATAAGACTTCTTTCCCTTCAAGGAACTCTCAATGTCGATGTTACGGTGAAGCAATGCTCCTTTTTGTGTATCTGCAACAACATCGCCATTCTTCCCGATCATCTGCACACGGACATCCATACGCTTCGCTAAATACGACGCAATTAAAAGTGAATTAGGACCAAGCGTATCCACTTCTGCTTCCTTCTCTAAATAATTCATCGTATAAATTTGTGCTTCTACACTTAACTTTTCTAAAGAATCTGCTGCGTTATGATACATATTCTTTTCTAACGTAATATAAACAACTGCATATAAAAGAACAAAAATCGGAATTAACAGCCCAACTATTCCAAACACCATATTTCGCTTTAAAGACATACCATCACCACTTAACAATCCAGTTTATAGCCAACGCCATAAATTGTCTTAATATATTCTCCGCTCGTCCCAAGCTTCTTTCGAAGTCTCTGCACCATAATATCAACTGCTCTCGTATTTCCGATATACTCAAACCCCCATACTTTCTCAAGCAACTCATCCCTCATAAACACACGCTGCGGATTTGAAACAAACAACTGACATAAATTAAACTCTCGGTACGTTAACTGAATCTCTTGTCCACTCACATGTACCTTTCTTTCCTTAGGACAAATCACTATCTCTCCAGCCTCAATTACTTCATGACTTACAGCCGCCTCCGTCTTCTTTACACGCCGCGCCATATTCTTAACCCGAAGAATAAGCTCCGCATAATTAAACGGCTTCGTCACATAATCATCAGCACCAAGCTGCAATCCAAGCAACTTATCATTCATCTGACTCTTTGCCGTTAACATAAGTACCGGAATATCCCTATCCCTCTCACGGAACAAACGAAGCAACTCATACCCATCTGTATCCGGAAGCATAACATCCAAAATCAATACATCCGGCCCTTCATTCCATCGCTCTAAAGCTTCTCTCCCATCAGCCGCTGCCAATACTTCATAACCTTCCATCTCCAACTGCATCCGAATCAAATTACGAATACTCGATTCATCATCAACCACAAGTATTTTCATTACTCTCCTCCTTCCATCATGTATTATAGTACAGTTTAGTATAGCAAAAATCCTATAAAAAAAGAGAGGGTATTGTCGAACATATTTTGTCGACGATACCCTCTACCCTTTTATTATTTAGCTACAAAATAATCCGTTACATATTGTGCCCAAACTTCATGACCTTTAGCAGTTGGGAAACCAAATTCTTCTTTTAAATATGGTAGGATAGCCTTTGTCGATGCATCCGGCCATGCTCCCCAATGATCAATGTATGTATAATTATTTTGCGTCGCAAATTGTTTTAATGCTTCAATCGCTTTCGGATAATTTTTCGCACCATACACTGGATTTGATGGCTGAATCATAATCGTAGCGCCCTTTGCACTAGTAGAAAGTGCTTGAACAAACTTCTGTGTACTCGCAACAGAATTCCCATTACCAGTTTTACCGTTATCAGTAATAAATGGTGGCTCAAATAAAATCACATCTGGATTCTCTTTCGCAATCTCTTTATCACGCTTATTCGCGATTAACTCTTCTGTACTTTCACCCTTATATTCCTTTACAGTCACATTCCATAAACCTTTACCGTAAGCAGCTTCTAAATTAGCCGTTAACTTAGCTGCCCAAGCACCTTTTTCAGATGAAGAACCTTCATCACCAACAATAACAAGATTTACTGCCTTTTTATCCTCCGCAGCTTTCTTTAACTTCTCTTTCACTGCATCTGGCAAATTCTTCGCATATGCTTCATTAAAAGATGACTTCGTATCTTGTTTTTTCTCTTCTTTCTTCGCTCCGCTATCTTTCACTTCAGCCTTTGTTTTCGTTACTTCACTCGTTTGTCCTGTTGCATTCGCAATCTTCTTATTCCAGTACAATTTACCGCTCACAATCGAAGCAACAAACAATACAAAAATAACAAGGACAAGTACCGCTTTCTTATTCATCGATTCACCTCATCTATTAATCTCACAATATATAATACTAATATAAATTCATGCAAAAATAAACCCAACTCCTTCCAAAGGAGTTGGGTTATTACATATTATTTAGTCACTTCAAGATGCGCTCTTAATTTATTCGTTAAATCTTGTTTTGCAGCATCTGGAACGTAGTAATACCAAATACCATCAGCAGCTTTGTGGCCGTCACCTGGGATTTGAATATCTTCACTATTCTGCAGACAATCTTTATAATTCTTTTGCATATCAAACATTTGATCTTGCGTTAAGTTTGTCTTCACATTCTTTTGAATTGCTGTTAACACATCACCATAACTTGTTAAAGAAGAGAAAGTTGCGCCTTTCTTAATAACAGCTTGCATCACTTGGCGTTGACGCATTTGACGACCGAAGTCGCCTCGTGGGTCCTCTTTGCGCATGCGTGTATATGCTAGAGCTTGGTCACCCGTTAAGTGAATATTCCCTTTCTGGAAGTGTTTCCCTTCCAGAGAGAATTCTAAATCATTATTAACATCGACCCCGCCTACTGCATCTACAATATCTTTAAATCCTTCCATGTTTACTTCAATATAGTAATTGATTGGAACATTTAAGAATTTTTCTACTGTCGCTACAGACATGTCTACGCCACCAAATGCATACGCATGATTAATTTTATCACTTTTACCTTTTCCAACAATTTCTGTATATGTATCACGAGGAATACTTACTGTTTTCATTGAATTGTTTTTAGGGTTTAATGTAATGACCATTAAAGAATCTGAACGTCCTTTATCTCCACCACGCTCATCTGCACCTAATAGTAAAATTGAAACAGGTTCAGATTTATTGATTTTTTCTTCTTGTTTATTACCTTGATCACGTTTTAATGGTTTATGAACTTCATCTAATGTTTTTGAAACAGAAGAATATATATTATAAGCGTAAGCTCCTCCACCTATAATTAATACCCCTATGATTCCTAATATCCAAAATAAGATTTTCTTTTTCATGCTTTTAACCTTCTTTCTTCAGGTACCGCTATCAAATTATTATGACTACAAAATATAAAATACATTATACATCTAATTCAATTTTTAAGCCAAACTATATTGATAACTCAATGAAAGTTTTAGCACCTATAACCTATTCTCTAGTTACTAACTTTCTGATATCCAGTCTTATTTTCAGACTGCCATCTCCAAGAATCTGCACACATTTCTTCTAATCCGCGTTTTGCCTCCCAGCCTAATTCACGCTTTGCTTTCGATGCATCAGCAAAACATACTGCCACATCACCTGGGCGACGCTCTGTAATTTTATGAGGGACTTTCTTGCCCGAAACTTTTTCAAACGCTTCAACCATCTCTAGTACACTATAGCCCATGCCTGTGCCCAGGTTATAAGCATCTACTCCTGTTGTACTCAKTACTTTCTCAAGCGCCTTTACGTGACCATTTGCTAAGTCCACAACATGGATGTAATCACGGACTCCTGTTCCATCTYTCGTTGGATAGTCATTTCCGAATACACTTAATTCTTTTAACTTACCTACTGCTACTTGCGTTACATATGGCATTAAGTTATTTGGGATTCCATTTGGATNTCGTTGGATAGTCATTTCCGAATACACTTAATTCTTTTAACTTACCTACTGCTACTTGCGTTACATATGGCATTAAGTTATTTGGGATTCCATTTGGATCTTCTCCGATACGCCCACTTTCGTGTGCACCAAATGGATTGAAATAGCGAAGTAATGCGATACYCCATTCTGCATCTGCAAATGCYACATCACGCATAATTTGCTCAATCATTAATTTCGTTTGACCATATGGATTTGTTGCACTTAATGGAAACTCCTCCGTAATCGGTGACGTTTCCGGGATACCATATACAGTTGCAGATGAACTAAAGATCATCTTCTTTACATTATGTTTCTGCATTACTTCACATAGCACTAACGTGCTTGTAATGTTGTTATGATAATAKGTTAATGGAATCGCTACTGACTCCCCTACAGCTTTAAATCCTGCAAAGTGAATAACTGCTTCAATTRCATTTTCTTCAAAAATTGCGTCAAGCGCTTCGCGATTTAAAACATCTTCTTTATAAAACTTAAATTGTTTTCCTGTTATTTCTTTCACTCGATTTATRGATTCTACCGAGCTATTCGAAAGATTATCCACTACTATAACTTCGTAACCGCTATTTAGTAATTCTACACATGTATGACTACCAATATATCCTGCTCCACCTGTTACAAGTATTGCCATAATTATAGTCCTCCATATTTCATTCATTATAATATACAGTTGCAGATGAACTAAAGATCATCTTCTTTACATTATGTTTCTGCATTACTTCACATAGCACTAACGTGCTTGTAATGTTGTTATGATAATAGGTTAATGGAATCGCTACTGACTCCCCTACAGCTTTAAATCCTGCAAAGTGAATAACTGCTTCAATTGCATTTTCTTCAAAAATTGCGTCAAGCGCTTCGCGATTTAAAACATCTTCTTTATAAAACTTAAATTGTTTTCCTGTTATTTCTTTCACTCGATTTATAGATTCTACCGAGCTATTCGAAAGGTTATCCACTACTATAACTTCGTAACCGCTATTTAGTAATTCTACACATGTATGACTACCAATATATCCTGCTCCACCTGTTACAAGTATTGCCATAATTAAAAACCCCCCAGTTATTACATATCTTTATAATAAACATGTAAACATTAACCTAGCTAAAACTTAAAATAGCTAGGTTAATAAAAAACTTCTTTATTTATAAAAATTAGTCTTACAGATTCTCATCCTATAAATTATCCCCTAATTATAAAGAAACTTTTTCACGAACTACAGCTGGTCTTCCTACTGAATAATAGTCTACATTAAACTTCTTCACATATTCTAAACCATGGCAATTACGACCATCAAAAACAATAGGTTGTTTCATTAATTTAATATACTGTTCAATAGGGAATTCCTTTATATCATCCCATTCAGTTACAATAATTGTTACATCGGCATTTTCAACTGCTCCTTCAACAGAAGATACATATTGAACCTCATTAGGTAATATCTTCTTTGCATTTTCAGTAGCAATTGGATCATAAGCTACAACCTGCGCACCCATTTTTACTAAATCATTTGCAATAACAATAGACGCCGCTTCTCTCATATCATCAGTATTTGGTTTAAAAGCTAAACCAAGCATAGCCACTTGTTTACCTTCCATATCACCTAATACATTTTTTATTTTTTCAACAAGCGATGCCTGCTGATTATTATTTACTGTAATAACTGATTTTAACAAGTCAAAATCATGATCTACATTACCAGCAATTTGTATTAAGGCATGTGTATCTTTTGGGAAACAAGAACCACCATATCCAATACCAGCTTTTAAAAATTGTGTACCAATTCTTTTGTCTAATCCCATACCATTAGCTACATGCTCTACATCCGCACCTATTTTTTCACAAATATTAGCAATTTCATTAATAAAGCTAATTTTTGTAGCCAAGAAAGCATTTGCTGCATATTTAATCATTTCTGAACTTCTAATTGTTGTTTTAAAAACAGGAACATTAAAAGGTTTATTCACTTCTTCCATAGCCTCGGCAGTTTTAGCATCATCAGTCCCAATAACGATACGATCTCCATAGAAACTATCGTGAATTGCTGAACCCTCTCTTAAAAATTCAGGGTTCGATACCATGCTAATTTTCACATTTGCTTTTAAATTTTGCTGAATTAAATTTTTCACATGATCATTTGTGCCAACTGGAACTGTACTTTTAATTACTACAATCGAATCTTTTTTAAGGTTATTAGCAATATCCAAAGCGACTTGCTCAATATATTGTAAATTAGCTGAACCATCTGCTTGCTGCGGTGTACCAACTGCTATATAAATAACATCTGCTTCTTCAATCCCTTGACGACAATCTGTTGTAAATAACAATCTATTTTCTTTAATGTTTTTACTCATTAAATCATCTAAACCTGGTTCATATATTGGTGAAATACCTTTTTTCATTCTTGCAACTTTATTTTCATCAATATCAATACAAGTCACGCGATGGCCAATATCCGATAAACAAACCCCCGTCACTAGTCCTACATAACCTGTACCAAAAATAGCAATATTCATCTTATATCCTCCTTAATTATTAACAATAAAAAAAGCCCTTTGAAGAAAGGGCTTTTTTGCTTATTTAACAAAATGTTTTACTACTCCATTCAGAGCATAATTTATAAAACACCATGCAGATTTCAGGATACTTAATCCCTCAATTTCTCTATATAATTTCCAATTCATTTTAGCCATTTTGAATTTTTTACTAGAAATAGAGTTTTCAACTTTTCTATATTTAGATAAAACTTCATCTAAGCCATAAGCAACATGGCCTTGTCTTAATATTTTCAGCCATGTTGCAGTATCCTGACGTGTTCTAATATTAGGCATTTGTACTTTCCCTAACTTCTCAATATCCAACATAACCGTTAAACAGCCGATTATCGTATTTTTTAATAATCCATTATAATTAATTTTCTCTGGAACATGCACAACCTTATCAGTGAGAATACCATCTTGATTCATAATTTGATAACTCGTAAATGAAAAAGCTATATCATTATTCTGCATAAATTCTAATTGCTTTTCAAGTTTTTCCGGTAGCCATAAGTCATCACTATCTAGGAAAGCTACATACTTTCCTTTTGCATTATTAATGCCAGTATTTCTCGCTATTGCTGCTCCACTGTTTTCTGTCAATTCAATTAACCGAATACGGTTATCTGTTTCAATTTCTTCTTTTATTAATTCACGAGTATTATCTTTTGAAACATCATCTACAATAATCATTTCCCAATTATTATAAGTTTGAGATTGTACGGAATGAATCGTCTCTTTAATAAAGGAACTTGCGTTATAAGATGGTGTAACAATTGAAATAAAAGGTTTAATATCTGATACATTCGAATCAATATCCATTTTTTTACAATACTCCTTTAAAAATCATAATAAGAGCTACTAATGCTAAAACACTAGTAGCTTAGGTAAAACTATATCTAAATATAGACTATTTTGAAGATAGCATAGACTTTCCACATTTAATTAAAAGGTCATTTTAAATACAACTTAAAAACTTCATTAATGTACCTTGTAAATCACAATGCTTTCACATCTCAATTAATCCTCTATATTATTATAAACCTCAAGCATAATCCTTACACTTTCTTTCCAACTGTACTTAGAGCTTACAAGTTCTCTACCGTTTTCTCCAAACTCTTTTCTTAATTCTGGGTTTAATGCTAGTTCATATAACCTCTCAGATAGCTCTTTTGAATTTCCTGCATCGACTAGATATCCAGTTTCCCCATGTAATACGACTTCTGGTAATCCTCCTACATTTGAAGCAACAACTGGAACCGCACAAGCTGAAGCTTCTAAAGCTGCAACCCCAAAGCTTTCTGATAAACTAGGGATGCAAAAGATATCTATTTCATTCAAATAATTAGGGATTTCTACATTTGGAATATTCCCTATAAACTCTACATGATTTTCTAACTCAAGTTCCTTGACTAATGAATTTAATTCCTCTCTCTGACTTCCCTCACCAATAATAATTAATTTTAAATTATCGGCTATATTATTATATCCCTGGATTTTTAATTTCTTTTTTAATTCACTTACTGCTCGTATTAAATAATCAATCCCATATACCTTCTCTAGTTTTTTTGCAATTCCTATACGAAGCTGATTATTTTCATTATTACTCTTATTATCATTCGCCCTAAATAATTGGGTATCAATACCAAATGGTGTAATGTATATTTCCTTATTATAATCTAAGTATTTTTCTGTCTCTTTTTTCATATCATGGCTTGTTGAAGTAATATATTTTGCATGGCTCAAATTTTTCTTTAATATTCGTCTATTTACTTCCCTTTTATTAGGAAATAAATACACATCACTTCCCCAAACAGACAGGATTGTTGGTTCAAATTTAGCTAATCGAGCTAAAGTTCCATAACCACTTGCATAATGTACATGTAAGAAATCTGGACTATATTTTCTTAATACAGATTTTAAAGCCCATGCATTTAAATAATAACCATATCCCTTTTTAAAAGGTAACACCTCTATCTTGACATTAGAATCTATCTTATCCATATCAGGTTCATGCATAGTGACTAGGGTAACATCAAATTGATTTTCAACTAATGCATTTACCCATCGAACAGTATGAATATTTGATGCAGGGGCTAAATAGCATATTTTTTTCATTATTTTACTCCTTTGAGGTATTTTTTTCGAATTAAACCTCCACTAAATCCTAAGGAAATAATTATCCATTGCATTATACCAATTGCTAAATTATTTTGAATTAACGTTACTTCAAATAATTGATGTATTATTATAGCAATTAAAGCTGCTCCTGAAATTCTAGAATTAGCATAATGACCATAACGACACAGATACAACCAAAGACAATAGAATAAGATTAACAAAAGTCCTACTCCTAATATTCCTGACTGTAATATAATTTCTAGATACATGTTATGTGCTGACATACCACCATTAAATCTCATATCAAAGCTATATCCTAATAATGGATTTTCCATTGCTGAATTCAATAGATCTTTCCAAACAAGCTGCCGTCCAGAGAATAATGATTTCCCTGTTAATTCCAATAACTTACTATTCCATTCTAGTGCAAAGTCATATTCTGGCAATCTAGGATACCAGAAGCTAAATAACATACAAAAAGCTAAAACAACACATATATATATATGTGTTAAAATTTTTCTTTTGCAAAGAAAATCCCATATATAGTAAGTTATAAAAAAGACAGCAAGACTAATCCAAATGGATCTAGCTTGGCTATAAAAAATTAATATTATTGAAAAAAAAGACACACAAAGAAAATATAAATTACCCATTCGCTCTGTTTTAAAATAATTCACTCTAAATATAAAAAATATATACAAATAGAATACTGTTGCCCCCAAAGTGTTAGGGTTTGTATATAATATATTACTCATTCTTCCATTAGTAGCAACATCTAATATATAACAAATAACCACATATGCTATTCCAAATATAGACATATACTTTATTATATTTTCAGTTAAATTATAAATTGTTAAAGAAATAAAAAGTATGTTAATTAACAACAGTTCGCTAAATATATAGACACCTTTACTACTTGGATGATCTAGCAAACTAAAGAATGAAGAAATCGTAAAAGCAATAAACACAACATATATATATATTTTTCTCGATCCTACTCTAAAATTAATTGATAGTAAAGATAATAAAAAAAACGCTCCCATACCGAAAATAGACAGTAAACTAAGGAAGCCTAGTTTATTTAAGACCGGTATACCACTATTATTTAAAATAGCACAAATAATAAACATACTTAGTAATATTGATAGTATTTTATTTGATACTTTTTCTACTTCAGTAGAAGAAATAATATTTTCCAATCACTTTTACCCCCAGCATACGATACGACTTAGTATCCTTATAAAAATTTACTCACTTATTATTTTCTTCTCATATTCTGAAACAATTTTATATATCCATATTATAAATACAATACAGCTTAATGAACCAATCAGTGATAACCATGGTAATAATGTATAGATGTCTTTACTAAAGAAAGGAATAGCTATTATAGTTGATATCGTCATAACTGTTTGAATAAATGAATAAACTAAAGCATTCCTCTGCTTATTTAACACAACAAATGTCTGTACAATGGGTGAACTCATAAAATTAAAAAATAACCAAGGTGATAATATTTGAACATAGCTTCCAGCCTCTTTCCAACTTTGACCAAAAACAAAACTAAAGATTACGTCTCCCTCAAGCCCCAAAATAAGAAATAATGGAAGTGCAACTAATAACAATCTAAATATAATTTTGTTCATTAATGGTTTAATGGCTTGTTTATCATTATAATATTGAGAAGCTCTATTCAAATAGACTTGTCCAACAGCAGATCCAATAACTGCTAATGGTGCCCTCAATACTTTCCATGCAAATGAATATAATCCTAAAACAGCACTTCCATAAAATATACTAATTAAAAATAATAACCCATTATTCATAATTACATCCATAAATGCATGAATAGAATTATACATTGGCATATCTTTATATTTTTTTGCAACCTTTATTATACTTCTGGAACCTTTTAACTGAAAATTGATTTCAAAAAAGTTATTACTTCTTCGATTCTTTAAGTATATATAAGATGCTATCACTGACAATATATGTGCAATAACTAATCCATTACCACCTATTTTATAAAAAGCTATTGATAAGACAGAAAATAGTAGCGTCTGTATTATACGTGAATTACCCATCCCTTTATAATCGTTACTTCTATTGCTTAAATAATAATATGTTTGATATAAACCCGTAAATAAAACAAATATAAACAAACCTAAAAATAACTTATTTCCTTCATTAGAAATACTATTATAAATTAAGGTAGTAAATAATATTATAGTAGATATCATTAAACTGGAGGATATGCATAGTTTTTTTAAGCTATCAGCTTCTTTTTCATCTTTAGGTAGTAAAATAGCCATTTCATATCTCATTGTAGCAAAAAGGCCTAACGATGTTCCTATTGTCAGAAATAAAGTATATAATCCAAATTCACTTGGGCTATAAACTCTGGTGATAATTGGAGAAAATAAAAATGTAATAGCATGAGCAATTGTAGTACCTGTTAATAACTTCATAGCATTTTTAACAAAATCATTTTTCAACAAATTCTATTCCTCAAATCTTTACTCTTTTTATTTATTATATTCAATCTAAATTTAAGCAATTAGAGAATTTATTATATCATCTAGCGCCATCGCCAGTGATTACAACTCTAACTGTTTTAATAATAATTTTAAAATCTAAAATTATACTTGCATGATTGATATAATAAACATCTAAGTTTAATTTTTCTTTCGGGGTAATTTCATATCCACCATTGACTTGTGCCCACCCAGTCAATCCTGGTTTGACTTCTAATCTTTTCTTAAACCCAGGTATATCTCTTTCAAATTTCTCTGTAAATATCGGTCTTTCCGGTCTTGGTCCGACAAGAGACATATCACCTTTTAAAATATTAAATAATTGCGGTAATTCATCAATTCTTGTTTTACGAATAAATAATCCTATTTTTGTAACACGTGGATCATTCTTTTCTGCCCATTTTGCTCCATTTTTTTCTGCATCATTCCGCATGGAGCGTAATTTTATAACTTTAAATCTCTTCCCATTCAATCCTAATCTTTCTTGCAGGTAAAAAGGAGACCCTGGAGATTCTAAAATAATAAGTATACTAAATATCAATATAACAGGCATCAATAGAATTAATCCTACTAAAGAAAACATAACATCTAATAAATACTTAATTCCTAAATAGATTTTAGATTGATTACTTTCTACTTGAATAGTTTGAGTATCAGGTGTAATTTGATAATCCCTCGCTATATTTTCACCAGTTTTCATATTCCCTCTCCCTTACAATTATTTGATCGCTTCTTTATGTACTAGTTCAACCATATATTTTATGAGTTGTTCTTTTAATTCTTTTTGTTGCAGTGCCATTTCAATTGTAGTCCTAATAAACCCAAACTTTTCCCCAACATCATAACGAGTACCTTCAAAGTCATACGCAAACACACGTTGCATTTCATTTAAACGCTGAATCGCATCTGTCAACTGAATTTCTCCACCAGCACCTGTCTGTTGATCTTCAAGAAACATAAATATTTCCGGTGTTAATACGTAACGACCCATAATTGCTAAATCGGATGGTGCTGTTCCTTCTGCTGGTTTTTCTACAAATTGACGCACTTGATAACTGCGGCCATTTCGCTCAATTGGATCGATAATGCCGTAACGGTGTGTTTCATTTTCTGGCACTGTTTGTACACCAATTACAGATGATTGTGTACCTTCATATTGATTCATTAATTGACGCAAGCATGGTGTTTCTGCCTGCACAATATCATCACCAAGTAATACCGCAAACGGTTCATTTCCAATAAATTTACGAGCACACCATACTGCATGTCCAAGTCCTTTTGGTTCTTTTTGCCTTATGTAGTGAATATTAATTTTTGAAGATGCTTGCACTTTTTCAAGCATTTCATACTTGCCTTTTTCCAAAAGGTTTTGTTCTAATTCAAAAGAGTGATCAAAATGATCCTCAATAGCACGTTTACCTTTTCCAGTAACAATAATAATATCTTCAATTCCTGATTCTATCGCTTCTTCTACTATGTATTGAATTGTTGGTTTATCAACGATAGGTAGCATTTCTTTCGGCATCGCTTTCGTTGCTGGCAAAAACCTTGTCCCAAGACCAGCAGCTGGAATTATCGCCTTTCTTACTTTTTTCAATTATAGTCCCCCTGCATCCTTATATTTATATGTAGCAATAACAAAAACCCTACCTATAGAGTTATTTTTATAACTCTATAGGTAGGGTTTCTAGTAAAAATAAATTATGGGCATCCAACCCATCCTCACGCCATACTCCCGACGACAAGCGTCTAAGGTAGGTTGAAATATAATTTCTACCCACAGCACGACCGAGTGCCTCCGTTGATAACGGTTAGGAGACATCACCAATTCTTTATTTAAAAAATACCGAATAATTTTTTGCGGCGAATTTGTTCTGGATCTTCTTTATAAATTGCTTTCCCGCTAATTAATAAGTACGGATTCTCTTTTAAATCACTCATAACACTCGTTCCAAATTCTTTCTCAATTAATTCATAGCTTTCCGCTAAATGAAATCCTCTTGAAGTTGTGTTATGTGCATCTGAAGCGACCATATGTGTTAAATTATGTTCTACAAGTTGAAGTGAAAACTTTTTAATTTTTTTACCGAAGTTCCCTAATAAACTACCTGCCGTTACTTGCGTTAATGCCCCTTTATTTACAAGGTTATATAACTTATCTGGCCGCTCGATTAACTCGGCATTACGTTCCGGATGAACAATAATTGGAATCATTCCTTTTACACGTAGTTCATATAATAGGTGTTCAGCATAACGAGGTACGTGATTCGATGGGAATTCAATGAATATGTATTTATTTGTTTCATTTAAAGTAACAATTTTACCAGCTTCATAGTCTTCTAATAAATCGCCATATAACCTAATCTCCTGCCCCGGTAAAATGGTAAGTGGAATATTGTATTGTTGTAGTTCATCATTTAGTTGTTTTACGTGATGAATAACTGAGGTATATTCATTTATATATTTGCCATTTTGATGGTGCGGCGTTGCGACAATTGTATGTATTCCTTCTGAAACGGCTTGTTGTGCCATTGTTAAACTATCTGTTATTGTCTGTGCACCGTCATCGATACCAGGTAAAATGTGACAATGTAAATCTATCATTTGTTTCATCCTCCCTCTCTCCTATAAAGATCTTTTTTCCCTTGAATATGAGATATCGCTCATATTCAAGGGAAAAAAGGAGATATGTTTTTACCATATCTCACTTTAAAATTAGTTTGCACCGTAGTAATAATATAAGCCCTCTTCACGTTCACGGTCATTTAGAACAACGCCTAACAATTTACCTTTAGCCGATTCTAACAATCCTTTTGCTTTTACTGCCGTTTCCTTTTCTGTTGATTCACTACGAACAACAAGAATAGAAGCATCGCATACATTTGCCATAATTTGCGCATCGGTTACAGCTAAAATTGGTGGCATATCAAAAATAACTAAATCATACATACTGTATGCTTGTCCAAGAAGTTCTTTCATTGATTTTGAACCTAACAATTCTGCCGGGTTTGGTGGGATTGGACCACAAGCTAAAAAGTGTAGATTGTCTACAGATGTCGTTTGTACACATTTTTCTAAACGTTCACTATGTGTTAATACGTTCGTGAGTCCAAAAATATTATCTACTTGGAACATTTGATGCATTGCTGGTTTACGCATATCTGCATCAATTAATAATACTTTTTTTCCTTGTTGAGCAAACACAACTGCCATATTCGCTGTCGTTGTCGTTTTCCCTTCACTTGGGTTCGCAGATGTTACCATTAATGAATGTAAATTCGTATCAACAGCTGCAAATTCAATATTCGTTCGAATATTACGATATTGTTCTGAAATTGGTGATTTCGGTTGTTGATGAGCAATTAATTGACGGCGTTGACGATGATTTTTTTTCTTTTTAAATAAATTAAGAGCCAATTGTTTGTCCCCTCACTTTTCTTGATGATGGAGCGTGTGATTTCACGTTCAATGTTTCTTCATCCATACGAGCTACAATACCTAATACTGGTAAACCAAGTAAATTTTCTACATCTTCTTCTTTTTTCACTGTGTTATCTAAGTATTCGAGTAAGAATGCAAGACCAACCGAAGCCATTAAACCAACAATAAAAGCAATTGCTATATTAAGCATAGGAGCTGGTTTAATCGGAGATTGATTTTCTGCAACTTCTGCTTTAGATATTACTGTTACGTTATCAACGTTCATAATTTTTGCAACTTCGCCTTTAAATACATCTGCAGTTGCATTAGCGATATCACGAGCTATTTTAGGATCTTTATCCTCAGCTGTTACAGCGATTACTTGTGAATCCTTTTCATTAGCAACATTAACCTTTTTTGTTAACTCTTGCGCTGTCATATTTAAATTTAATTTTTCATTCACTTGTTCTAAGATTACTGGGCTTTTAATAATAACCTTATATGTATTCGTTAATTGAATATTCGTTTGAATTTCACCAGCTTGGAACATTGCCCCCTCTTGTTTCTTCTGGTTAACAAGAATTTGCGTCGAAGATTGATAGATTGGTGTCATAAAGAAGAAGCTAATAATAGCACTTACTATTGCTGCACCAAAGGCAATTACGAGGATCATTGCTAAACGTTTTTTAAAAATATGAAATAACTCTTTTAAACTAATTGTTTCTTCCATAAGTTCCTCCAACTTTCTAAAATTTACACATAGGAAAAATTATAACATATAAATCTTACATTTTTTATTTTTAATAATTCAGTTCTATATTTGTTCACAAGAAACAAGTTTAATCTTACAAAATAATCTTAAATATGACAACACATTCCAATGATTTTCCAAATTATTTATCATATCACGTTTTTTATGCTATGTAACTTGAGAAATAAATTTCAAAATGAGAAAAAAAGCCAACAAGTATTTCTTATTGGCTTTTTTATATTTCAGTAATAACCATACTGCTCTTTTTCTTCTCTTTTATCGTTCAAAACAACACCTAGTAGTTTTCCTGATGCTTTATCTAATATTTGTTTCGCTTTTACGATTTTATCTTTTTCTGTCTTTTCACTGCGTACAACGAGTACGATTCCATCACATTTATTCGCAAGTATTTGTGCATCCGTAACCGCAAGGACAGGTGGTGTGTCAATTAATATAATATCAAACATGTTATATGCTTCTAACAACGCCTCGTCCATTGCCCGGCTCCCTAATAGTTCTGCTGGGTTTGGCGGGATTGGACCTGCTGCCATTAAGTATACGTTCTCTATATCTGTTTTTTGAATGCATTGCATAAGTTTTGCTTGTCCTGATAATAAGTTTGTTAACCCATTTGAACTATGAATGGCAAATAAGTTTTGTATCGTCGGCTTACGCAAGTCAGCTCCAATTAATAAAACTTTCTTTCCTTGTTGTCCGAAAACGACTGCTAAGTTTGCGATTGTTGTTGTTTTCCCATCACCTGGATCTGCTGAAGTAACAATGATAGAACGAACATGATTATCTACAGATGTAAACTCAATGTTTGTACGAATGTTACGGTATTGTTCTGTAATACGCGATTTAGGCTCTTTATGTGTAATTAATTGTCGTAATGGTTTTCTTTTCTTTCTCCCGAACATATTCATAATCTCCTTTTGTGAAATGCGACATTTCCCTTTTCTCTCTTTTATGCTCGATTTCATACGTCTAATTAATATTCTTGCTGAGTTCCCCACATTTCATCATAATCAATAACATTCTACTTTGTCTTATTTAAGTACCTTAACAATATGACAATGCCCTTATTTCTTTATTACCTTTATCACTTATCCTGTTTTCTAGATAAATAATAAAGTAAGTATATGGTAATTGCCATCTATTTACAAGTTATTTTCTGATTAGTTTGTAAATTATCGTTTCATCGTTATATAGCAGAAATTAAAAAATCTCCTTGTCTTTTCACAAGGAGATTTTTTAATTTCTATTCTTTTTTATCACCAATCGCAAATGTAATTTCTGCCTCACATGCAACTTCACCATCTACTGTTGCGATTGCTTTTCCTTTTCCAATCGGGCCGCGTACGCGTGTCATTTCTACTTCTAGACGAAGCTGATCACCTGGTCGTACTTGTTTTTTGAAACGGCAATTGTCGATACCTGCAAAGAAAGCAAGTCTTCCGCGGTTTTCTTCTTTCTTTAATACTGCAACTGCTCCAACTTGCGCTAATGCTTCTACAATAAGTACACCAGGCATAACTGCATAGTCAGGGAAGTGTCCGTTAAAGAATTCTTCGTTTGCGGATACATTTTTAATCCCAACCGCTCTTTTTCCTTCATCTACTTCTAATATTTTATCAACAAGTAAAAATGGATAGCGGTGAGGAATGATTTCTTTAATTTGTTCTATATTTAGCATGTAACAATCGCCCCTTTTGTAATATTGGTCTTACCACTTGGACATATTGCTATTATCCCATTTTGTTTATTATTTGTCATTACAAAGTAACATTTTATATTTAGCACAACTTCCTAAAAAAAATGCACACACTCTATTCCATTAAAATAGTTGCACATTTTTGCAACTGACACGGAGGTAGAAAAGAGTGTATGCCCAAATTAGGGAAAGGCAATATGTATTGAAACATTATTTGCCTTAATGTCGTATTCGACTCATTATATTATAAACGTTTTCAAATAAGGAAATATTAAATTTAACCATATATATGAATATTTTACCTGTTTCCTTCATATTTCTCTATTTTCCTTCCATTTTCGCAAAAAAGCAAAATAAAAAAATATAAAAATGAAAAAAAGAACTAAGGCGTCAGCCTTAGTTCTTTCAAATTATCTCAAAGCACGCTTTGGTAATCTGTCGATATTCTCTAACATAATACCTGTACCAACCGCAACGCAGTGCATTGGGTTTTCAGCAATTAATACCGGTACTTTTAGTTCTTCTGCTAGAAGCATGTCAATACCGTGTAGTAAAGCTCCACCGCCTGTTAGAATAACACCGCGGTCGATGATATCTGCAGATAATTCTGGTGGTGTGCGCTCTAATACGCCTTTTGCAGCTTGTACAATAACAGCTGCATTTTCTTTTAATGCTTCTGTAATTTCTTCAGAGCATACTGTAATTGTACGTGGTAAGCCTGTTACCATGTCACGTCCGCGAATTTCAAGTTCTTCGCTACGTGCACCTGGGAATACTGTACCAACCTTAATTTTAATATCTTCTGAAGTACGTTCCCCGATTAATAGCTTATACTTACGTTTAATATAGTTTAAGATCTCCATATCAAACTTATCGCCAGCCATTTTGATAGAGGAAGAGGTAACAATATCACCCATAGATAGTACAGCGATATCTGTTGTACCTCCACCAATATCAACAACCATGTTACCGCTTGGTTGGAAGATTTCCATACCAGCACCAACTGCGGCTACTTTTGGTTCTTCTTCTAAAAATACTGTTTTACCACCTGAACGTTCAGCAGCTTCACGAATTGCTTTTTGTTCTACTGATGTAATATTTGTTGGACAACAAATTAAAATACGAGGTTTTGAAAAGAAGCTCTTTACGTCCAATTTGTTAATGAAATACTTTAACATTGCTTCTGTAATTTCGAAATCTGCTATTACACCATCTTTAAGCGGACGAATTGCTACAATATTACCAGGCGTACGTCCCACCATACTTCTCGCTTCTTCACCGACTGCTAATACTTTACCACTATTACGATCAATTGCCACAACAGATGGCTCGTTTAATACAATACCCTTACCTTTAACATGAATTAATACATTAGCCGTACCTAGGTCAATTCCGATATCTCGCGCAAACATTCCCGTTTTTTCCTCCTCGATATTCAAAATCAGGTTACACCCGAATTCTTTTCACCTAATTTCTGATTTTATCATAAATTTAACAGAAACGTAATATTCGCAAAAAGAATTCTTCTGAAAAATATTACCGAATGTGAACGGAATGTTTGCTACTGTAACATTATTGACGTACAGGCTTCTCTACATCTTCTTTTCTATACTTTTGTTTTGTTGCTTCTCCACCTCTTAAATGACGAATAGACTTATGATAATCAAGAATTTCTTTTACTTCATTTGCGAGCTCTGGATTAATCTCTGGTAGACGTTCTGTTAAATCTTTATGAACTGTACTCTTTGATACCCCAAATTCCTTTGCAATGACACGCACTGTCTTTCTTGTCTCCACGATATACTTACCAATCTTGATAGTTCTCTCTTTGATGTAATCGTGCACACCACTCGCCTCCCTAATTTGGATGTGAGAAGGGTGAAATGAGCCTCGCTGCATACGACTAAGAAGTAAGTGTGAGTGCTGTTTGTAAGCGTTAAACATTCTTGGATTTATAATGAAATGATTCACGATTTCTCACCTCAAACACTCTCTTTGCTTTGGTTTATACCATTGTATTGCCCGCACTACTGATATATGCTACATGTTCACTATTTTTGCGGACTAAGTTAAGAAAAATTACGTTTTTTTGTGAGAAATACGTTAAAACTGACTATTATGGCCAAAAAAAATGACACCTTGTATAAAAGGCGTCATTCTTCTCGTTCCAATTCTTCTTCTAACAACTGATGGTGGGGAACCTCTTTCTTACCGGCAATATAATAATATAAAGTGAATAAAACAAACAATAAAATAATAGCAGTCGACAGAACAAATAAAAATGACACAGTATCCCCTCCCTTTTGTAATATATATTCGAGAATCTCGTCATTTTTCCTTGTTTTTGCAACTTTTTTCTCGAAATTGATTATTTTTATATAGAAATAAAAAAATCAGCTCTCCTAGTGAGAACTGATTTTTTCACTTTCTTATTCTTGTGAAGAAGAATCGTTAGATGATTGTGTAGAACCATTTGTTGATTTTTCTTCTTTCTTCGGTTCTTCTTTTTTGTCACTAGTTGAACCGCTTGTTGATTTCTCTTCTTTTTGAGACTTGTCTTCTGTTTTATTTTCTGGTTTCGTGCTCGTTGACTTCTCTTCTTTTTGAGATTTGTCGTCAGCTTTTTTACCAGAAGCATTCGTAGCTTTTGCAGCACCTGCATCAGCTTTAATTTCTGTTACTGATTTATTTAAGTAACGTTCAGGATTCACAGCCACATTGTCTTTACGTACTTCAAAGTGAACGTGAGAGCCTGCCTCTTTATTCATTGCACTTAGACCGGATGTTCCTAATACTTCACCTTGTGCAACTCTTGCACCTTTTTCTACTTTCACACTGCCTAAGCTTTGATAAGATACCGCTACACCATTTCCACTATCAACTGTTACAACATAACCAAGAAGTGAATCTTTTTCAGCTTTCGTTACTGTACCACTTAAAGCAGCAGCAACATTGAACTCTTTCCCATTCTTCGCAGCAATGTCAATTCCTTTGTTCGGGGAATATGTGTTGTTATAAAAGACAAGTGCTTTTTCTTGTTCCGCCTCAGTTGCTGCATCTTCATAGAATTTCTTCTGTACGACTACTTCCGCATTCGCGGCAGCTGGCATTTTCACTACTTCTGAAGATTTCGTTACTGGTACTGCTGGATCTTCCGATTGTGTATACGGTGTTGCTTGATCGTGGTTTGGAGTCTTCTTCGGATTAGCTCCTTGGAACCATAGCGCAACCATTAAGATTACCGCTGCACAAGCAATGTATAGTGCCGGAAACACCCATCTTTTCTGAAATAAATGTACTACCTTTTGCGACTTTTTATTATTTCTTCCTCGCATTCCATCATCACCTCAGCAATCATTTTGAACAATATTCACGTATCCTATACAACGTATAACTAATTACTTTTCGACAAAATCTGTAAAAATATGTATAAGGAATGTAAAATTTCCGAGGAAATGATAGAAAAAAAGAAAAAACTGAGCGTTTCGGCTCAGTTTTTAGTCTAATTGTTTCTTTTTGTACACAATAATACAAAGAATGATAAGACATATAGTCCAAATTGTATTGTTTAAAATATGTTCTTGAATCGCAATAAACCCTTCTCCCTTTATAACTTTTTGCAATGCCTCCATAACATGATTTGTCGGAAGAAGATTAACTACTTTTATAATAAATTCATTCTTAACCATTTCTTGTAGCATCGGCCCCATTATGAATATTATAAAAATCGGAAGCCCCAATATAGATGTTTGTGCTATATTTTGGGATAGTAAGCCAACTATAGTACCTAAAACGACACATAACAATGTTCCTATTAAAATAATAATAACTAGCATACCAATATTTCCTTTAAAAGTATCTAAAATCACTAAACTAATAAAACTAGATGCTAGTACAAAAAATACAGTTAATACACTTTTACCTAAAATAACTTCTATTGGACTTGCTGGAGACAACATCAATACTCGTAACGTGTGTTTTTCCTTCTCCTCTGCAATAATAATTGCTTGCACATAACTTCCCACCATGGTAATCGTCATTACAATAACAAAACCTGCAAAGAACTCTTTTATAGAATCCATATTACTATAGAATACAGCAAGTAGAATAGGTAATAGCGCCATTAATATAACTTGTGAGTTTTTACCTGCATCATTTATTTCTTTTCTTACAATAGCCGAAAACCGTTTCATTGAAAATGTCATTATAATCCCCTCCCAGTAACTTCAATAAAGATATCGCCTAGCGTTGGTTCGTGTGAATGAATAGATAACAGTTCGCCCTTTTTCATCCATTCTGAAATACGTTTTGCGCCTAATTCATCTTTTTGCACTACTTCTTTTTGTTTATCTTTTAATACGACCTCTATTTGATCCTTAGCGTATTGTAAGCGTAGGTTCTCTGGCGTATCAAGCGCTACAATTTCTCCGCCACAAAGGAAGGCAATACGGTTACAAAGCGTTTCTGCTTCATCCATGTTGTGAGTCGTTAAGAAAATGGTCGTTCCTTCTTCATTTAAGTCTTTTAAGATTTTATGAATGTTTTGAACGTTTACTGGATCGAGTGCAGATGTTGGTTCGTCTAAGAAGAGGATATCTGGTTTATGAAGGATTGCTCTTGCTAGTGTGACGCGTTGCTTCATTCCCTTTGATAGTTTCTTTACTGGTGTTTTTTTATCATCTAATAAATTTACTTGTGCTAGTACTTCATCGATTCGTTCTTTTTTACAATCGTATAGGTCACAAAATAATAGTAAGTTATCATAAATACTAAGTCTTTCATATAAGCCGCTGTTATCTGTTAAAATACCAATTCGTTTGTAATCGATGCTACTTGGTCCTGTAATATCTTTCCCTAATACTCTTACTGTTCCAACACTATGAAGCAATTGAGAAGTTAAAATTTTTACCGTTGTCGTCTTACCAGATCCACTCGGTCCAAGGAATCCGAAAATCTCTCCTTGCTTCACCTCAATATTTACATTTCGAAGTGCCGTTTTTCCATCGAAACTTTTCATTACATCTTTCATTTCAATTGCCAATGTCATTTCTTCATCCCCTTTGTTTTTCTTCTTTATAGATGAAAGTCGCTTTAGCGCTTTTCGTTCGTTTGTTTCGCTTTTCTTGACTCAATCATATGAAAAACAAAGGGTTTACGCAGTAAAATACCGGTAAAAGGAGTATTTTTACCGGTGAATGAATCGCATGTTGAGCTTATTGGAGCACTTTTTATAGCCCAATCACGCCTTTTAATTCATCCATGCGTCCTTTCGAAAGCGGGATTGAACTTTTTCTTTCGTCATCCAAAATTAAACTAAAACTATTACGAGTCCACGTAATCACTTCTCGTACTCTTTGTAAATTCACAAGATACGAGCGATGACATCTAAAGAAACCAAAACCTGTTAATCTTGCTTCTAGTTCACTTAATGTTAATGCACATACGAAATCACCTTCACGAACGTGAATATGCGTTACTCCGTTTTGCGTTTCAATGAAATGGATTTCCATCGGATCAAGTAAAATGATTTTATCGTTCACTTTCGCTGGTATTCTTTCTAACTTCATTTGCGGAATCATTTGAATGACTTTTTCTTCACCGACTTCTTCCACTTCCTCTTGCTCAATTTCTATCTTTTTCACACCATCGTTGTTTAATATGTATACATCTTCCGTTAACGAAAGGGCATCCGATAGGAAAGATGACGTAATAAAAATCGCCTTTCCTTGTTCTTTCATTTTCATGATTGCTTTTCGAATAATGATCGTACTCTCTATATCTACATTTTGCTCTGGCTCTTCCAAAATAACTAAATCCGGATTATGAATCATCACTCGTCCAATATGAAGACGACGCTTCTCTGAAAACGATAGTTTTTCTATTTTAACGTTTAGTTTATCTAGGAGACCAACAGACTGCACAACTTCTTCTATGCTTATCTTTGATTCATAAAGCCCTATTAAAAACTTAAAGTATTCCTTCACCTTCAAACGATCATATGCCTCATCTTTCAAAAAACAAAAGCCGATGCGTGGATAATTTTTCTTTCCAATTGCTCCCCCTTCAAACAGTACATTGCCAGTCGACGCTTCTTCTTCGCCTATAATGATGCGGTGCAACACTTTAGCTGTATGATTATTGCATTGCAAAACAACACATTGTCCTTTCGCGACTTTTAGGTCAATTACCGGTAATTGGTTCGTTTTCCCTAACTGTTTCAACTCCAGTAGCACCATTTCATCTCCCCCAAATGCCTTTTTATCCTATTATATCAAACAGTTAATGGAAAATTATGATATTTTAAACAAAAAAATAAGTGCCAGAGTTCTGACACCTATTTCTTCACCATCAATTTTCCTTCATAATCATTCATCGTCTTTATTTCAACGCCTTTATAGTAATGAGCGACGATATCTGTATATTTCTTTCCTTCCGCTGCCATACCGTTCGCTCCGTATTGACTCATACCAACGCCGTGACCGAAGCCTTTCGTTGTAATGATGATTTTATCCCCTCGTTGTTTCCACGTGAAATCAGAAGAACGTAAATCTAACTTTTCACGAACTTCTTTTCCTGTTAATGTTTTTCCTTGAAAAGCTACATCCTTTACGCGCTTTCCTTCCGTAAGGTCTTTAATATTTCCAACCTTCCCGTCTGCTAGTACTTTCACACCGAGACGTTTTTGAAAATCAGCTACTGTAAATGTTTGCTCGCTCGTAAACTTTGGAGAGGCTTGATCCCACGGACTATCTACACTTTTCAAGTACGGATAATCATTTCCCCAATAGTCAGCTGCATTTTCTGTCCGGCCATTACTCGTTGAGAAGAAGGATGCTGAAATTGGTTTTCCATCATATGTTAAAACTTGTCCTGCTGTTTTCGAAACGGCTTCTTCGATTTTCTTCAAATTATTTTCGTAGTTATTACCCCATTGTTTCTTCAATTCTTCTTTACTTTTGTACACTTGATCTTTCACCGTATCTGTCACGTCCGCATTATTTTTCTTTCCTCCGCTTAGCATACGTTGTACTACAAATGTTCTCGCTGCTAATGCCTGTGCCTTTAGTGCCTCTATTTCAAAACTGGCATTCATCTCAGAAGCTACTACACCGGTCACATACTCCTCCATAGGCAATGATTCTACCTTCTTCTGTTTCTCACGATATACAGCAACTTGAACCGCTGTATCTACTTTTCCTGGAGCTGGTATACTTTCTATCGCTGGAGGAGTTTTAGAGGCCGTTTCTTCCCCTACTTTTGCTTTCGCAAATGGGATAACAAGGGCTGCAGGTACAATGATAACGAGCGCTATTAAGAGCGCTACTGTAATAAAAAGTGGCTTTGAAAATTTCATCCTATTTTCCCCCAATATAAAAGCTTTACTCCATTCATTCTTATGGAACAACTCTTTCTTTTAGAACATACTTAAGGAGGAAGAGCATAAAACGGAAATTTTCTAAATATTTTTACTGGTACGTGCATAAGTATAGAATTTATTGACTATAACAGTAATAACCCCAAAAAAATAGCCCCTATGTCAAAAGACATAGAGACTATTTCAATTAAGCGTGAAGATCAGAAACTTCTTGTTCTTTCACTTCTTCTACTTTTTCGTTTACACGTTCAATAGTTGCACCTAATGCAGCTAATTTCTTATGGAAATCTACATAACCACGGTCAAGATGTTTTAACTCAGTTACACGAGTATAACCTTCTGATACTAAACCAGCTAAGATTAATGCAGCTGCAGCACGTAAATCAGTTGCGCCTACTTCAGCACCTTGTAAGCTGTTTGGACCGTTCATAATAACAGAACGACCTTCAATTTTAATATCAGCATTCATACGACGGAATTCTTCAACGTGCATAAAGCGGTTTTCGAATACCGTTTCTGTAATCATGCTTGTTCCATCAGCTTGTAGTAATAATGCCATCATTTGTGATTGCATGTCTGTTGGGAAACCTGGGTGAGGCATAGTTTTAATATCAACCGCTTTTAACTTATCTGGGCCGATAACACGTACACCTTCGTTTTCCTCAATAATTTTAACACCCATTTCTTCCATTTTCGCTGTAATTGAGCGTAAATGTTCAGGTACAGCATTTTCAATTAAGATGTCTCCACCAGTAATTGCTGCTGCAACCATGAATGTTCCCGCTTCAATACGGTCAGGAATAATAGAGTGGTTTGCACCATATAATTTATCAACGCCTTCGATACGAATCGTTCCAGTTCCAGCTCCGCGTACTTTCGCTCCCATTGCATTTAAGAAGTTAGCTAAGTCAACGATTTCTGGTTCTTTCGCTGCGTTTTCAAGAATTGTTGTCCCTTTTGCTAATGTAGCTGCAGACATAATGTTTTCTGTCGCGCCTACGCTTGGGAAGTCTAAGTAGATTTTAGCTCCTTTTAGTTCTCCCTCAACATATGCCTCAACAAAACCGTTACCAACCTGTACTTTTGCTCCCATTGCTTCGAAGCCTTTTAAATGTTGGTCAATTGGACGTGAACCGATTGCACATCCACCAGGAAGTGCAATACGAGCACGACCATTACGTGCTAATAATGGTCCCATTACTTGAACAGATGCACGCATTTTACGTACATATTCAAATGGTGCTTCAATGTTTAGTTCTTTAGAAGAATCGATTGTTACTTGATTATTTTCAAATACGACTTCAGCATTTAAATGACGTAATACCTCATTAATTGTGTATACATCAGACAAAACTGGTACTTCAGATAGTACATTCTTTCCATCACTCGCTAATAGGGCTGCAGCGATTATAGGTAATACAGCATTTTTTGCGCCCTCAACACGCACTGTGCCGTTTAACCGCTTTCCGCCACGGACGATGATCTTTTCCAAATTATTCCCCTCCGTGTCCTTTTTTCAGTATCTATTCACTCAATACTCAGAAGTTATGATCGGTGTGCCAACCACAATTGTATCTTTGTTGTCTGTAGAACGTATTGCTATTTGCACATTTATTTTCTCTCTATTTGTTGAAAGAGCGTCATCCCACTTTTTATTGTATGCGGAGACTGACACAAATGCTCTTTCTTCTACTTGTTCGATCGCTCTTGCTGAAAGATCTTTCAAAACCTGATTGGTTTTATTTTGCAAAACACCTTCAATCTTATCATTCAGTACACCTTGAACACAAGTGTAAATTATAGGTTTTTCACTAAAAATTTTATTCACTTTTTGAACATACTTCGGGTCCCATTTCGCCCCACTTACTTCAAAGATAATGAAAGTGTTTTCTTTAGTATTTTCTTTACTCCAAGTTACTACTACTCGTTCTTCATGAGAAGCAAACTTTTTATAGGATGTAGCTTTATATCCATCTGGAGATTGCTCTACTTCCCACTTTTGAATATTTGCCTTGTCCTTCACATCGTTTAACAACTTTTGAAACGTATGTATATTAGAAATTGTTTTTGTTTCTCTAGCTAACCATGACCATTTTTCTACTTTAGCATCATTTTTCTCTAAAGCCTTAATCATGCTCTCCATTTTCTGTTCATCGCTTATCGGTTTCATCTCTCTATATCCAACCAAAAATAAAACAACACTAAGTGCAACAATAAGAATGGCTTTAAGCTTCAATTTCATCCCCTCCTATCCCCATTGTTAACGGAGATTTGAGGTTCTATACACTTACTTTACTAAATACGTTAAACTCTTCGAATAGCCTAAATAATCAAGGAAAAAGTTACTTACAGATGTCCCAATTGCAATTGTAATTAAGATGAGTAATACTCGCGTCTGCAGCACTTTTCCGGACTTCATTAAACGCTCAATGTGAATGCCTTGCAAAGCCCACCACGTAATGGTAATAAACAATAAATGCGAAACAATGGCAATCAGTGCTTGTTGCCCTAAAAGTTGTGCCAAAAAATCGACCCCTTTTTACTCAGCTACTACTTATGAAAGAATATAAAAACGATACCATAATAAGTAGGAGCCACACTTTTTCAAATGCAAATAGACATCTTACATTTTACATCGTGATTTTCTTTCAAAAAACGTATATCTACATTACAAGTTAACACAAAATAAAAAGCGCAGAGTACTGACTCCACACCTTTTATTTTCACTATTGTACCACGTTCCCTAAGAAGAAGAAATCTTTCATTAATGGAAAATATTCATAAAAGAAATTGTACCCAATCATCGGCATAATCCCTAGTATTACAATCGAAATTGCACAAAGACTCATAACAACCTTTATATTTAACGGTAACCGTATCCTCTCTTCTGTCTCTCCGGTGCGGAAAAACATTTGTTGTAAAATACGGAAATAATATACGAATGAAACAACTGTCGTACCCATCATAATCGAAGCTAGTACGTAATGTGCTGGCTCTACATGAAGCGCGCCTAAAAAGATGTTAATCTTTCCAATGAAGCCAGCCGTCCCTGGTATCCCGGCCAGCGATAAAATAAAGATTGTCATCATGATCGCTGCAAATGGTGATTTCTTATATAATCCGGTGAAAATCGTTATGTTTTCCTTATCGTTTTGTAAGATTAAGCCGTGGATAATGGCAAACGCGCCTATATTCATAAGCATGTATGCCAGCATATAAAACCACATGCTATCCAGCGTAAATGGTGATAATGCCACAAGTGGAACGAGCAAATACCCAGCATGCGCAATACCTGAATAAGCAAATAAACGTTTTATGTTGTATTGTTTTAACGCGACTACATTCCCAACAATCATCGTTATACTTGCTAGCACCGCAATATATATACTCATATGCCCATATAAAGATTGCATATCTCCTTGTATTAATACACTTGCAAAAACCATAAGGAACAAACGAATAATGAGTAGGAACCCAGCAATTTTAGAAATCGTTCCAAGAAAAGCGGTAACAGGTGTAGTCGCTCCTTCATACACATCAGGTGCCCACATATGAAACGGCACTGTGGCAATTTTAAATGAGAGACCAACTAGCAATAAAAGAAATGCAAGAGCTAACAATAACTGAATACCACTAGCGAGCTCCCCAGTGAGTACCTTTTGCATATCTACAATGTTAGTTGAACCTGTAATACCGTATAAATAACTCATTCCGAAGAGCGTGATCGCCGTTCCAATTCCTCCGCTAATGACATATTTCATTGCCGCTTCATTTGATGCACGGTTCTTTTTTCGTATTCCGACTAAAATATAAGAAGAAAGTGAAAGTAACTCTAAACCAACAAAAAGGGTGATAAAGTCAACACTAGAAGCCATGAACATCGCGCCAAGAAGTGCCATTAAAAATAAGTAATAATATTCGCCCTTATCTTCAATCGGATTCTTCTTATCATCGCTCATTGCGATGCATAAAATGAGAGCTGAGGCGCCTAATAACAACGTTTTAAACCCTTTTGAAAATCCATCTAACACAAACGATCCATTTAAAATATCTCCAGCTGGTTCGCTATATAGCGTAATTAATGAAACAATTGCTAATACGATGGCAGCGATCGCACCAAGAGCTACATATCTATGGTTCAGCTTAAAAAACAAATCACATATGGAAAGAAGGATGGCGGCCCCGAGAATAATAAATTCTGGCACCATTAGATGCCACGATAAGCTAAGTAACGTATTCATATCCATCCTACTTCACCCCCAATGTTTTCAATGTATTTTGAAGCGGATCCCCTAGTATCTCTGGCATAACTCCAATTGCAATAATACAAAAGATAAGTAGTAAAACAGGGACGTACTCCCATCCGTGTATATCAGATTTTGCTTCCCATTCTTTCTTTCCAAATGTCACTTGAAGTGTCGCTCTTAATACGTATACAGCGGTTAAAATGATGCCAATCACACCGACTGCAGCAATGACGGGCTCTCCTTGAAATAAACCAAGAAAGGCAAGAAATTCACTAACAAACCCAGACATCCCTGGTAGTCCAAGCGATGCCATTCCTCCTGCTAAAAAGAATCCGCTAAGTATCGGTACACTTTTCGCAAGTCCGCCTAGCACCATAATATCCGAAGTTCCAAATCGTTGTTCTATAACACCTAGTAAGAAGAAGAGCAAGGCTGCAATTAAACCATGTGATACAACTTGGAATAACGCTCCCTGTGTACCAGGTGCATTAAGTGACGCAAGTCCCATTAACACAATTCCCATATGCGAAATACTAGAGTAAGCGAGGACTTTCCTAAAGTCCGTTTGGATGAGCGCTAAAAAGGTACCGTATAATAAATTAATTACGCCTAATATCGCAATTAGCGTTGCAACATCGTGAAAATATTCCGGGAATAACCCTTTCCCGAAGCGAATAATACCGTACGCTCCAATCTTTAACAAAACACCCGCATGAAGCATAACTACAGCTGGATGCGCTTCTATGTGTACATTGACCATCCAGCGGTGCAACGGAAAAACAGGTAGTTTAATTGCAAAGGCAATCATTATGGCAATAAATACACCAAGCTGCAAGCTACTTGGGATGACGAGTTCTCCCCCTGCGCTTACGCTTCTTAATATCTCTTTCAGCTCCACAATATTTGTTGTACCTGTTTTCGCGAACAAAATTGAGAAAACAATGAGCAAAATAGCTGAGCCAATGCCGTTATATATTAAATAACTATAAGCAGCCTTTTCACTCGACAATTTTCCCCACTTCCCAATTAATAAAAACATTGGTGGCAACGTAATTTCCAAGAAGATAAAAAACAACATTAAATTTTGAGCAGCAAAGACGCCGAGCATCCCTATTTCTAGCATGAGTAACAGCATATAAAATGCTTTTAAATTGCTTTTAATAGAAAAGGCTGCAATTGCTGCAAGCATCGCTAGAAGAGCCGTCAGTACCATCATGATAAGCGACAAACCATCAATACCGAGCTCGTAATAAATA
This sequence comes from Bacillus sp. Root131, assembly GCF_001429475.1. NCBI lineage: Bacteria > Bacillati > Bacillota > Bacilli > Caryophanales > Bacillaceae > Bacillus > Bacillus sp. Root131. Next base: position 27,495 of record NZ_LMJQ01000034.1, on the reverse strand, counting down.
GAAAACCACCTTTTATCCACCGCTGTAAAATCTCCGAACTTAATCCATTTCACCTTTTCATCAAATAGTGACAAGCTCTTTCCAGAAGCATATGTACAAGCGAGGACGATGGCGATTCCAAATGGAAGTGCCGTCCCAAATAAGCCAAGCGCCCGCACTGTACGCAATTCCTTTTTCGATGTTAATACAAGCAATAAAATTCCTAAAAGCGGGGAAAAAATGAAGAACGTTAACAACAAATCATTCATCGTAAATCCCCTCCCGTATAGAGCAAAATAATGACGAGTACAGCGAGCGAAACAGCCGTTACAGTACCGTACACTTGTACATTCCCGTTTTGAAGCTTCGATCCAAGATTACTTGTTCCTTTAACTACACTTCCAATTAAAACTGCAATTCCTTCGACTACATACACTTCAAATAAGCGAAGCACACGAGCGATTCCTTTCGTAATAGGGATCACCGTCATGTTGTATAGTTCATCCACATAATATTTTTCTTTCAAAAGATTATAAAACGAGGTTCCCGTACCCCCAGCCCACTCTCTAGAAATTGATTTCTTGCCATATATGAAATATGCAAGAGCGATTCCCGCAAATGAAACGAGCGTCGCAACAATCATAATCCAAACTGGTCCATGCGCTTCTTCAACCTTAAACCCTACATCTTTCGTCAACCAATCTCCGAGAAACGTCCCAAACCATGGTGTATTTATATATCCTGCCACTACTGCGAGAACGCCGAGAACAATCATTGGATACTTCATAACGCGGGGCGACTCATGCACATCTTCCTTCGTCTTCGCTTCCCCAGTAAAGACAAGGAAGTATAGACGAAACATGTAAAATGCCGTTAAGAATGCCGCAATTACTGCTAATACGAATAAAAAGTAATTACCATTCATCCAAGTCGCAGCCAAAATTTCATCTTTACTAAAGAACCCAGAAAGGAGTGGAACCCCACTAATTGCAAGTGTACCTATCAAAAATAGCGTACCAGTTACTTTCATCTTCTTCTGTAAACCGCCCATTTTGTTAATGTTTTGCGTATGCACGGCATGAATTACACTTCCTGCTGCCAAAAATAGTAGTGCTTTAAAAAAAGCATGTGTCGTCAAATGGAATATACCAGCTACATAACCAGCAGAACCTAACGCGAGCATCATATACCCGAGCTGGCTAACTGTAGAATAAGCAAGTACTCTCTTTATATCTGTTTGTACAAGGCCGATAGAGGCCGCAAAGATTGCAGTGAAAGCTCCAACAATTGCCACTGTCTGCATCGCTACCGCACTTGCCGAAAATAATGGAAACATCGTCGCTACTAAATATACGCCCGCTGCAACCATCGTCGCCGCGTGAATAAGTGCCGAAACGGGCGTTGGCCCCTCCATTGCATCTGGCAACCACGTGTGAAGCGGGAACTGACCTGATTTCCCCATCGCCCCGATAAAAATTAATATCGCCGTTATTGTAATCATGTAAGGAGGTAGAGCCCCTGTATAAATCGCCCTAAATATTGCGTCATATTCAAAACTACCTGCGTACCAAAAAATTAAAATCATCCCGATAAATAAACCAACATCCCCAATACGGGTCATAATAAAAGCCTTTTTTGCAGCAGCCTTCGCTTCTTCTTTAAAGAAATAAAAACCGATAAGTAAAAATGAGCCAAGGCCAACTAATTCCCAAAATATATAAAGCTGTAATAAATTCGTTGATATAACAAGCCCTAACATCGCAAATGTAAAGAGTCCTAAATATGCGTAAAAGGTTGGTAATCGTTCATCACCTTTCATATAACCTTTCGAATACACATGTACAAGCAGACTCACAAGCGTAACGATAAACAACATTAAAGCTCCTAATGCAGTCACTTCAAAGCCAAATGATATATCCACATCTCCAGCTCTAAGCCACACCCACTTATGCTTCACGCTTGCTTCTGAAAATCTTTCTATTAACACAAGTACCGCAAGTATAAAGGAGAGAAAGACGAAAAAAATACTAAGTACACTGCTTCCTTCTCTAATTTTCTTCCCGAATATAATAAGTAACAAAAACGAAACGAGTGGGAAAAGCGGTATGAGCCATGCATAATCGATCATTGTTTCCTTCCCCCTTTTTCGGTCACAATGCTATCCTTTGAGCGTATCCATTTCATCCACCTGAACTGTCGTACGATTACGATATAAAGCAATTAAAATAGCGAGTCCTACCGCCGCTTCCGCTGCCGCTACAGCCATCGTAAACAGTGAGAAAATTTGACCTGTTAAATTCGGAAATAAGCCTAATTTACTAAACGCCACTAAGTTTAAATTGGCAGCATTTAGCATTAATTCGATACAAACTAATACGATTACTGTATTCCGCTTTGTTAAAGCTCCAAATAGGCCGATGCAAAACAAAATAATCGCAAGTGTTAAATATGCAGAAGCCGGAACGCTACTCATTGGAATCCTCCTCTTTCTCGTCCTTTTTCGCAAGTATAATCGCGCCAACGAGTGCTACAAGTAAAATAACTGAAGTTAGTTCAAATGGGATAATATATTTTGAATAGAGAAGCGTACCGATTTGAAGTGTGTTGTTTTCATGGAGAGGTAAACTTCCTTGTGTGCTCTCATTTGCAAAATCAATATTATTAACAGCGAAATACATAACCGCTCCAAATGCTACAACCGCAAAGAAGATAATCCATTTTCGAAGAGTAAGACGCGATTCATTTTCCGCGTTATGTTTCGTTAACATAATGCCGAAAATCATAATAATTGTGATTGCACCAGAGTAAAGTAAAATTTGTGCAACGCCTATAAATTCGGCTGATAAAAGAAAATACAAACCTGCAATGCTGAGAAATGTTAGAACGAGAGCTAGCATCATGTGCATAACTTTCGTTAAGTTCAACATAAGAACACCGCCGATAATTGCAGACAAGGATAGTATAAAGAATGCTACAAACTCGCCATTCATGCCTTATTCTCCTTCCTGACGTTTTCGTCGTTTTCGTCAAGCCACTGCAAATTTTTAAATAAGTCATCACGTGAATATTCCGCGAGCTCAAAGTTATTTGTCATGACAATCGCCTCTGTCGGACAAACTTCTGTACATAAATCACAAAGAATACAAATTTCAAAATTAATATCATACGTGTCGATAATTTTTCCTTTTTTCGTAGGATCCGGATGTTTCTTTCCTGTTAACTGAATACAGTCTGTCGGACAAATGTTAGAGCATTGATTACAAACAATACATTTCTCCGGATAGAATTTTTGAATCCCCCGAAAACGGTCTGGCAACGGCAACGGTTGATTTGGATAATCATACGTTACCTTCTTCTTGCTCAAATTACTTAGTGTATATTTTAATCCTTTAAATAGTCCCTTCATCTCTTACTGGCACCCCCCTCATAGATTAGAAGAATAACTCCTTAATCAATGCCGTTAAGAAAATATTTGCAAGTGCAATCGGCAATAATACTTTCCATCCAAACTCCATTAACTGGTCACCTCTTATACGCGGGAACGTAACGCGGAACCAAATTAATAGAAAGACTACACTGCTAAATTTCAAAGCAAACCATACGGCACCTGGGATAAATCCAAGAAACATGACTGGATTCCATCCGCCTAAAAAGAGCACTGTAATTAACGATGCCATCCCGAAGAAATATACGTACTCTGAAAGCATGAAAAACGCCCAGCGAAAACCTGAGTATTCCGTATGATATCCAGAAACAAGTTCTGACTCCGCTTCTGGCAAATCGAATGGCGTCCGATTTAACTCTGCAACTGCTGCAATTAAGAAAACGACGAAGCCAATTGGCTGCACGAAAATGTACCAAACCTTCTCCTGCGCCGCTACAATCTCATTTAAATTCAGGCTACCAGCCAACAACACGATACCAATTACACTCATTACGAGCGGAATCTCATAAGAAATCATTTGCGCCGCCGCACGCATCCCTCCTAAAAGGGAATATTTATTATTCGATGCCCATCCCCCAGTTACAACACCTATCGTCGTAATACCGGAAACAGCGATATAATAAAGTAGCCCGACTCCAATATCGGCAAATTGAAATTTATCAGTGAACGGTATAACTGCCAGCACCATAAATGCTGGCGCAAATGCAATGACAGGTGCTAATATAAACAGTGGTTTATCTGCTGCTTTCGGAATACTATCTTCTTTCAATAATAGTTTTAAAACATCAGCTACCGTTTGCAGTAAACCGAATCGGCCTCCAACCTGGTTTGGTCCAATCCGCCCTTGCATAAATCCCATCACTTTCCGTTCTGCCAAAATTCCATATGTAACGAAGCCAAGGACTGCAAATAGTAGAAGCACCGCTAATCCGAAAAAAATGAAGAAATTCGTCCAGCTTGAAGGTGATTGTAAGAGCGTCTCAATCATTAGCCATCAACCTCCCCAAGTACAATATCAACTCCACCTAAAATCGTAATTAAATTAGCGATGTTTTCACCTTTCAATAACTTCGGTAAAATTTGCAAGTTATAAAAAGATGGCCTACGAAACTTCAAACGGTACGGCTCTTTCTTTCCGTCACTAGCGATGTAACAACCAATCTCTCCGCGCGGCGATTCGATACGTACAAACGCTTCTCCCTTAGGTGCCTTAATAATTTTCGGTACTTTTGCCAGCACTGCTCCATCTTTTGGGAACTGCTGAACTGCTTGCTCAACAATCTTTAAAGACTCCTCGATTTCTTGCATTCGGCAAACGTAGCGATCCCAAGCATCTCCCACGCTTCCAACAGGAATATCAAAATCAAAACGATCATAAATCGAATACGGCTCGTCTTTGCGAAGATCCCAGTTTACTCCAGTGCACCGCAAATTTGCTCCGCTTAAAGAATACGAGATCGCTTCTTCCGCGCTATATATACCAACGCCTTTCACACGATTTAAGAAAATCTCATTACCGCTAACAAGATCATGATAACCTGCCAATTGCTCTCTCATATACGGAACAAACTCTTCCACCTTTTCAATCCAACCATCTGGCGCATCCCACTTCACACCGCCAACTCTCATATAGTTAAAAGTAAGCCGTGCCCCGCATAATTCATTTAATAAATTTATAATCATCTCTCGTTCACGAAACGCGTACAAAAACGGGCTGACCGCTCCTATATCAAGAAGATTCGTCCCCCACCAAACGAGATGGCTTGCAATTCTCCCTAGCTCCATCGCAAGTACTCGCAAGTATTCGGCACGCTCCGGAATTTCAAGCCCCATCATCGTCTCTACAGCATGGCAAATGACGTAATTATTCGTCATGGCTGATAAATAGTCCATTCGATCTGTATAAGGGATAATTTGCGTATACTGTAAGCTCTCAGCGATTTTTTCCGTCCCGCGATGCAAATACCCAATAACCGGTGTAGCTTCTCTAATAATTTCCCCGTCAATCTTAATTACGAGCCTGAACACACCATGTGTACTCGGATGCTGAGGTCCTACATTCAAAAGCATCTCTTCCGTACGGATCATAGCTACACCTCCACATCATACGGTTCATAGTCTTTTCTAAGCGGATGTCCTACCCAATCATCTGGCATTAAAATACGCGTTAAATTCGGATGCCCTTTAAATATAATGCCGAGCAAATCGTATGCTTCTCGCTCCGGCCAGTCAGCCCCTTTCCAAAGCGCTGTCACAGATTCAACTTGCGGTTCTTCCCGGTCTAGCTTTACCTTCACCGCTACCGATTGTTTCTTACCATATGAAAACAAATGAACATATACTTCCATATGTGTCACAAAATCCGTCGCATGTAGCTCTGACATATAATCAAAAGCAAGTCCTTCATGGAATCGCAGTGACTCCATCACTTCATAATATTTTTCGGGATCCACCACAAGAGTCGGCACATCCTTTGACAGTTTATTAATGTAGGAATCTACTAATACACCCTCTCCTACCTTCTCCCTAATAGCCTCAACATACTGATTTAAATACGGCTGATTTACGGACGTTTCTTCCCGCTTCGGCTCATCCTCTTTCTTACCTTCAGCTCCCTTTGTCTTCGCTCTTGCAGCCGCTGCTGCTTTCGCTTTTGCTGCTGCAATTGCCTTTGCCTTTTCATCTCCCGAATCCCCATCACCTTGCGAAGCTTTCTGCTTCGCTAATGCTGCCGCTTTTGCCTTGGCTGCTGCCACCGCCTTTGCCTTTGCTTTCGCTTTTTCTTCTTCCGTTACTTCTTCTGTTCCTTCTCTTTTCTGCTTCGCTAACGCCGCCGCTTTTGCTTTTGCTGCTGCCGCTGCCTTTGCCTTCGCTTTCGCTTTTTCTTCTTCCGTTACTTCTTCTGTTCCTTCTCTTTTCTGCTTCGCTAACGCCGCCGCTTTTGCTTTTGCTGCTGCCGCTGCCTTTGCCTTCGCTTTTTCTTCTTCCGTTACTTCTTCTGTTCCTTCTCTTTTCTGCTTCGCTAACGCCGCCGCTTTTGCTTTTGCAGCCGCTTCTGCCTTCGCCTTCGCTTTCGCTTTTTCTTCTTCCGTTACTTCTTCTGTTCCTTCTCTTTTCTGCTTCGCTAACGCCGCCGCTTTTGCTTTTGCTGCTGCCGCTGCCTTTGCNTTTTTCTTCTTCCGTTACTTCTTCTGTTCCTTCTCTTTTCTGCTTCGCTAACGCCGCCGCTTTTGCTTTTGCTGCTGCCGCTGCCTTTGCCTTCGCTTTCGCTTTCTCTTCTTCCGTTACTTCTTCTGTTCCTTCTCTTTTCTGCTTCGCTAACGCCGCCGCTTTTGCTTTTGCTGCTGCCGCTGCCTTTGCCTTTGCTTTTTCTTCTTCCGTTACTTCTTCTGTTCCTTCTCTTTTCTGCTTCGCTAACACCGCCGCTTTTGCTTTTGCAGCCGCTGCTGCACGTCGTTTTGCTTCTTCTATAGTAATATCATTATTTTTTGGTAGCGCTTTCTCTTTTTCTTGATTTTTTGCCTCAAGCTCACTTATTTCCGCCTCGTGTTTCGCTACAAGGCGTTTTCTAGCTGCTTCTTTTTTCAGATCCTCTAAGTCTTTGTTTGGATTACTCATTTATTCGTCACCTGCTTCCCGGTCTTTGCTTCGTAACGAATTTTTTCTTTTAATTTATTAATTCCATAAATTAAAGCAGCCGGATTTGGGGGACAACCAGGAATATACACATCAACTGGTACGATTTGGTCTACACCTTTCACAACAGCATATGAATTTACATACGGACCACCTGCTGTCGCACAAGATCCCATCGCAATAACCCATTTCGGTTCGGGCATTTGATCATATAAGCGCCGAACAATAGGAGCCATCTTCTTCGTTACTGTTCCCGATACAATCATGACGTCCGATTGTCTTGGTGAAGTCCGAAAAAATGACCCAAATCGATCTAAATCGTAATGTGATGAGCCTACTCCCATCATTTCAATTGCACAGCACGCCAGTCCGAATGTCATCGGCCATAAAGAATTGCTCCTCGCCCATCCTTTCAACTGCTCCAATGTAGAAAAAAAGATATTTCGTTCTAATTCTGCTCGCTCATTTGGATGTAATTCCTCAAAATTTATAACCATTGTAACACCTTCTTTTTCCAAGCATACGCTAATCCAACTAGCAACATTACAACAAAGATGAGCATTTCAATTAATGCAAATAAACCTAGCTTGTCATACGCAACAGCCCAAGGATATAAAAATAAAGTTTCTACATCAAAGATCACAAACAATAAAGCGAAAATATAATAACGAGCATGAAACCGAATATTTGCATCATGAAACGGCTCAATTCCACTCTCATACGTCGTCGCCTTTGCTGCACTTGGCTTATTTGGGCGCAGCATCCTTCCTAATGTAAGAGCCACTACCGGCAGCAATATACCTAATAGCAAGAAAATCAAAACGATCATATAACTATTTTCATATACACTTGCCATTGTGAAACCCTCCCCCCTAAATTAAGAACAAGTTCACATAGTAAACAATATGTCCTAGTTGCAGTAATTATTATTTTTAAATTTTTCTAAATAATACAACTATTCTAATCATTATAGCAAACTTCAAATTCCTATGTCGATATGTTGGGAGACAGAAACAAGAATTATTAAAATCTATTTTTACAACTCGCTATAACTGTGCAAAATAAATATAAAACTTATATACGCTTTTCAAGAAACCGTAGGTGATATAAATGAAAAAACAAACACATGTAAGTATTCTTATAAGCATTGTATTGCTGTCTATAACGATTCACTACGTAGCGATGCCTTTTCTATATGAATATTCATTTCCTTTTCAGCTATTAATCGGAATGAGTACCCTATTAATTGATATTATCGCTTGTAGTTATATACTTTACTTTTCAAACATGAAAGAAGGGCTATCTCGTTTATTTTGGATTATATTATCTGTTGGAGCTCTCTCTTATTTTATCGGTGATATAGTCGTTGCCTATCAGCGTTTAATTGTAAAGGACTTCTATACGTTCGTTGATCCATCTGACCTTTTTTACTTACTTTTTTTAGTTACTTTTGCATTTGCCTTTCTATACGAAATCATTTATAACCGAGATTTATTAGAAAAACTTTTTATGCTATGTGATATTTGTATTATCGTTACAGCCCAATTTACTTTAAGTTACTACTTACTTATTGAACGAACCATTCACGTTTTTACAACATCCTATATCGACATATTTGTTCAACTTACCTATCCAATGGTTGATTTACTCTTTCTCTTAATAGGAATCAATCTTTTATTCAAACCACTATCCTTATTACCTAAAAAGGTTGGTGCGCTTCTTAGCAGTGCTTTAATTTTATATGCTACTACAGATGCGATTTATGCTTATATAAAATACTTCATACCAGAGTATTCTATGTTTACAGTTACTCCTTTCTATCAAGTAACCTTAGTACTAGTAGCAATCGCCTGTATTCTCCATACAAAAGAACCTGAAAAACAAGAGCAAGTACTACTAACACCTAAAATTGGTGAATCAATCCGATTATCATTGCCTTATATTTCAGTAATAACACTTATTCTTTTTATATTAGTTGAATACGTCTTTGGGCCTATTATAGTAATTGGTCTTATAATAACTTTCTCTTTCGTTCTCATACGTCATAGTTTAGTTCGAAAACAAAATAAAATATTATTGCTAGCTCAAATGCAATTCAACTCAGAACTCGAGAAACAAATTAAACTACGTACAGAAGATTTAGTAGAACAGAAAAATGAACTCTATCATAATCAACAAATGTTTAAATCTTTATACGAGCATCATCCAGATCCAATCTTCACATTAGATTTATACGGCAATTTTCTCAAAGTAAATAACGCTGGTACTACTTTACTCGGTTATCAAACGAATGAATTATTAAACCAGCCTTACTATTCACTCATATACGAAGAAGATTTAGAAGAAATGATTAATTCCTTTCATCGTGTAAAAAAGGGACATTCTATCTCTTTAGAAATACGGGCGTATCATAAAAACAGAGATATTTACTACTTGCACGTTACCGCCGTACCGATCTTTTTAAAAGAGAAAATTTCTGGGGTTTATTTAATGATTAAAGATATTACGGAAAGCAAACAACAGCAAGAACAGATTAATTTTCTAGCATACCATGATACTTTAACAGAACTTGCAAATCGTCGTGCATTTCATCAACATTTGGAACAGGCAATTGCACGAGCAAAAATATCGAAAAAGCCTTTTGCTGTTATGTTTCTCGACCTAGACCGTTTTAAAGTTATTAATGATACCCTCGGTCATCGAGTAGGAGACCTATTGCTCATCGCAGTAGCAAAAAGGCTCGAAAGAATATCAACATCAAATATGAAACTCGCGCGGCTAGCTGGAGATGAGTTCACAATCCTTATCGAAAATTACAAAAAAAAGCCAGATGTTCAAAAAATGGCTGATATAATTGTAGCGGCCATGAATGAGCCATTTGAAATCGAAAATCAACATTTACAAATCTCACCGAGTATCGGAATTGCAATATATCCTGAAGCAGGTGAAGATCCGCTATCCATTTTGCAGCATGCTGATATGGCCATGTACGAAGCAAAAAATAAAGGAAAAAACGGTAGCTCTCTTTACACGAAAGAACTATATAAAAAAATGGAACGAAAAGCTCGAATTGAAAAAGATCTGCCAATTGCTTTAGTAAACAAAGAATTTCATCTCGTCTATCAACCACAAATTGATACGACAACAAATAAAATCATCGGCGCTGAAGCTTTAATACGTTGGAAACACCCACTATTAGGTGATATTTCACCATGTGAGTTTATTCCAATTGTAGAAGAGACGCCACAAGTAGTCCCACTTGGACATTGGGTATTACAAGAAGCTTGTCTCCAATTAAAAATATGGCATATCCTTGGCTACCAAAATTTAAAAATAAGTGTTAATTTATCCGCAAAAGAGTTCCGGCAAGATCAATTAATCGAAAACATTTCACAAATATTAAACAACGTAAGCGTCGACCCAAAATATGTCACACTTGAGTTAACAGAAAGAATTGCAATGATTGACGAGAAAGAAACGTTATTAAGACTGAAGCAATTAAAAGAATACGGTATCCAAACTTCCATTGATGACTTCGGTACTGGGTATTCTTCTCTTGCTTATTTATCAATTTTTCCAATCGACACATTAAAAGTACCGAGAGAATTCACACAATTAGCCGATCATCGTCCTGAAGAACGAGCCATCGTTTCTACAATCCTTTCCCTCGCAAATACTTTAAATCTTTCAGTCGTTGCCGAAGGAATTGAAACCGAAAAACAGCTTAAGTTTCTGCAAAAACATAACTGTAAATATATGCAAGGTTACTATTTCAGTAAACCACTTACTAGTAATCAATTTATAAAGTTTCTACAAAAAACCCCCAGTATGAACAAATAATTCATACTGGGGGTTTTATAGTGCTAAATTTTTTTCTCATAATATTCTTCTGCGATTTCTTCGTAAAAAGCCGCAGATGTTGTGTAGAAATATGGAATTAACCATAAGAATCCAATCCCTAACGTAATACAACTCAATATAAACCAACCGATAAAACTTAAACATAAAATGAAATACTCCATCTTATGCCCATCCATCATACGACGGCTTTCTGTAATAGCTTGATTTATGGAATACTCAGGATGATCATTTATTATAAAGTACGTCATCGCATAAGAGAATGATTTAATGATGCCTGGAATAATAAATAGTAAAAACCATAAGAAAATATAAATGTTCACTACTATATATAATAAAAATGACTTTATAAACTTACTTCCTGCTGTAAACCATCTAAATATATGCCCAATACGCGCGTCTTTTTCTCGAATTATATGTAGCGCTAAATAATAGCCACCTAACGTTAATGGACCTACCATAAAAGTTGTAATAATATCTACTATCATGGAGTTTTTCATATCTTCCCAACCCAAAATTTGTGTAAACGAAAAATCAACAATAAAGTTAAAAGTGATCATTATAACAGAAATAAGTAATGTGGCTCCGACTGCTAATCCCCATTTCCCTTCTAATGAATCTAGTGCTTCTCCTTTTAGATCACTAATCATATTTAGCCTCCTATACACAATAATTCTATTAGTATAGCATGTTTCTATTGCAATTCACCTTTTGAGATGTAGCGATAAAAGTGTGCTGTCGTTGTACTCATATACGGACTAAGCCAAAGAAAGCCTATTCCAAAAGTAAGAAGCGCTAAAATAGCCCATCCTATGAAGCTCAGCCATAAAAGAAACAAATCTAACTTATGCCCCTTCATAAGATTCTTACATTCCTTCATCGCCTGCGAAACACTATATTCTGGATTTTCAATCATTACATAGTACGTCAGCGCATAAGAAAAATACATCACAATCATACCAACAATTGAAATCGCTAATAGCACGAAGAAAGCTATTGCAAATGACGTATTCCCTTCTTCACCTAACAATGCAAATAAGCCTATTAACAGCATCGGAATCCATGTACCTGTATATAACAAAATTGCAAGCATTGCCCACATTGTTTTCATCATTCTTTTAAAACCGCGAAATCCTTCAAATAAGTGATCTACTTTAGCATCTTCTCGTTTACTAATCTGTAAAAATACATTTGTATAACCATATGATGTAATCCCATACGATGCGTTACTCAAAATTATCATAATGCAATAAAAAATCCCAAAGGTAATACCTGCTCCAATTGACATCGTTTCCTCTTCAAATGATCCAGTTAAACTTACAACTGAGAGAAATATAATAATTCCTGGAATTAATAGTATAAGCATTGCAGCCATCGAAACGACATAACTTAAAATAAAATATAAAATTGTTGACCCAACACCTAGTCCCCATTTTCCCTTTAAAGAGTACAATGCTTCTCGTTTCATTTCACCAATCATTGATTCATCCCCTTCATAAAATATAAATTGTTGTACACTTCTACTTATACAAGCATCAATATAATTATACCAGTTTTGTAAAATTCTCCATAAAATAGACAAAAAAATCCGTAAAGGCAAGGGCCCTTACGGATTTTTTTTACTTCATATCAGAAACGTTTAAACGGTTCACGGCACGTTGCAAGGCCATTTCTGCACGTTTAAAGTCAACATGTGCTTGTTTATCTTGCATACGTTGCTCAGCGCGACGCTTCGCTTCATTTGCACGATGGATATCGATATGGTTTGCTTCTTCAGCAGATGATGATAATACAGTCACTTTATCTGGACGAACTTCGATAAAGCCACCGCTTACTGCTACATAATCAGTGTGTCCACCATTTTTCAGACGAACTGCACTAATTTTTAATGGTGCAACAGTTGGAATGTGACCTGGTAAGATCCCCATTTCCCCACTCTCTGCTTTTACACTTACCATTTCTACTTCTTTTTCGTAAACCGGTCCATCAGGAGTTACAATACTGACTGGAAATGTCTTCATACTTCGTCCCTCCTAAGGCCTTACGCCATCATTTTCTTCGCGTTTTCAATAACTTCTTCAATGCCACCTACTAAGCGGAATGCATCTTCTGGAAGGTCATCATATTTTCCTTCTAGAATTTCTTTGAAACCACTAACTGTATTTTTTACAGGTACGTAAGAACCTTTTTGACCTGTAAACTGCTCAGCTACGTGGAAGTTTTGAGATAAGAAGAATTGAATACGACGAGCACGATGTACAACTAACTTATCTTCTTCAGATAACTCATCCATACCTAAGATAGCGATGATATCTTGAAGTTCTTTATAACGTTGTAAAGTTTGTTGTACTTGACGAGCTACTTCATAATGTTCTTCTCCTACGATTTCTGGAGACAGTGCACGAGATGTAGATGCTAATGGATCTACGGCTGGGTAAATACCCATTTGTGTTAAACGACGCTCTAAGTTTGTTGTTGCATCTAAGTGAGCGAACGTTGTAGCTGGTGCTGGGTCAGTATAGTCATCGGCTGGTACATATACCGCTTGGATAGACGTGATAGACCCTTTATTTGTAGATGTAATACGCTCTTGTAATTGACCCATTTCTGTTGCAAGTGTTGGTTGGTAACCTACCGCAGATGGCATACGACCAAGAAGGGCAGATACTTCAGAACCCGCTTGCGTGAAACGGAAGATGTTATCGATGAACAGAAGTACGTCTTGTCCTTGCTCATCACGGAAATGCTCAGCCATTGTTAAACCTGTTAATGCAACACGTTGACGTGCTCCAGGTGGCTCGTTCATTTGTCCGAATACCATCGCAGTTTTCTTGATTACGCCAGAATCGCTCATTTCGTGGTATAAGTCATTACCCTCACGAGTACGCTCACCTACACCAGCGAATACAGAGATACCACCGTGCTCTTGTGCGATGTTGTTAATTAATTCCTGAATTAATACTGTTTTACCTACACCGGCACCACCGAATAGGCCGATCTTACCACCCTTAATGTAAGGAGCAAGTAAGTCTACTACTTTAATACCAGTTTCAAGAATTTCTACTTTAGTAGATAATTCTTCGAATGCAGGTGCTTGACGGTGAATTGGATCACGGTGTACATCCGCAGGAAGTTCACCATCTAAGTCAATTGCATCACCTAATACGTTGAATACACGTCCAAGTGTTACATCACCAACTGGTACAGAAATTGCTTTACCAGTATCTTCTACTTCTGTGCCACGAACAAGTCCATCTGTGGAAGACATCGCAACTGTACGAACTGTATCATCACCTAAATGAAGTGCAACTTCAAATGTTAAGTTCATGCTTCCGTTTTCGTTGCTTTGTTTTACCGTAAGGGCGTTGTAGATTTCTGGTAGCTTTCCGCCATCAAACTTAACGTCTACAACCGGACCCATGATTTGCGTAACGCGCCCTTTATTCATCGGGTTCCCTCCTAGCTTTCTTTTAATTAGCCAGCTTTCTAAGAGAAGTTGGCTTTTAATTTTTTATTAGTTTAGCTTACGCGACTCTTTTGAAAGAGCCGCTTCCGCTTTTTATTGAATCTAGCTCCGGTGGCTAGAAGGGTCGGTCATTTCACCCCTTCCTACGAGGCAAAGAACGCCTCTTTGTCAGGAGTTCCAATGCCCTTCCCTTCTGAGCAAGTCACCTACGCTTTTTATTGAATCTAGCTCCGGCGGTTAGAATGTTCGGTGGCTTCGCTTTTTCCTACGAGGCACAAATCGCCTCTACGTCAAAAGCTCCATCTCCCTCTCATTCTGAACGAACCGCTTCCGCTTTTAATACTATTCTAACGCTGCTGCTCCACCAACGATTTCCGTAATTTCTTGCGTAATCGCTGCCTGACGCGCACGGTTGAATGAAAGTGTAAGTGAATCGATAACTTCCATTGCGTTGTCTGTAGCACTCTTCATTGCTGTCATACGCGCTGCGTGCTCACTTGCTTTACCATCTAGTAATGCACCGTACACTAAGCTTTCTGCGTATTGTGGCAATAGTACTTTTAAAATCTCTTCTTCAGAAGGTTCGAATTCATAAGCTGTCGTCGGTTTATCAGACGCCACATCAGTAAGCGGTAAAATTTTATTTTCCGTTACTTCTTGTGAAATTTTACTTACGTAATGGTTGTAGTAAATATACAGCTCATCATAAGCACCATCTGCAAACATCGCAATTGCTCGAGAAGCAAGATCTTTAATATCAGTAAATGATGGGTGGTCAGATAATCCAACTACTTCATCAATGATGTTAAAGCCGCGACGTTTTAAATAATCACGTCCTAGTCGTCCAAGCACAATAATTGAATATTGGTTTGAATCCATATTATGACGTTCACGAATTACGTTACTCACTGTACGTAATACGTTACTGTTATAACCACCTGCTAGTCCGCGATCAGATGTAATAACGATGTATCCTGTACGCTTTACAGGACGCGCATTTAGCATCGGATGATTAATTCCTTTACTTCCTTGCGCAATGCTCGCTACTACTTCTTGAATCTTTTCCATATACGGAACGAAAGATTTAGCATTTTGTTCTGCACGGTTTAACTTAGATGCAGATACCATCTCCATCGCTTTCGTAATTTGACTCGTTTTCTTTGTCGAGGTAATCTTCGCTTTTATATCGCGTAAAGATGCCACAGGTTTTCACCACCTTTTTTCCGGAAGTTGGCACGATTAGTAAGAATCCTCTTCCTAATCTACGTTGCAAGATATTCTTGCTCATGATTGAAGGAAAAGAATAGGTGCACCTACTCTTTTCCTTTACATAACCGTCAGCAATCTCAAAGATTGAGATGCCTATATATATTATTATCTAGCTCCAGCGGCTTGAATGTTCGGTGGCTTCACTTCTTCCCCCTCACATTCAGGACGAGCCGCTTCCGCTTTTATTACTCAGAAGCTACGAATACTTTTTTAAATCCGTTAATTGCTGCTGCAAATTTGTCGTCATCCGCAAGTTTCTTAGTTGTGCGGATTTCTTCTAATAAGTCAGTCGCATTAGAATCTAACCAAGCATGGAATTCTTCTTCGAAACGAGTGATATCTACTACTGGGATATCATCTAGGAATCCACGTGTTAAAGCGTAAAGAATGATAACTTGTTTCTCTACACGTAACGGTTTGTGTAATCCTTGTTTTAATACCTCAACAGTACGAGCACCACGGTTTAGTTTCGCTTGAGTTGCTTTATCAAGGTCAGAACCGAACTGAGCGAACGCTTCTAACTCACGGTAAGATGCAAGGTCAAGACGAAGTGTACCTGATACTTTACTCATTGCTTTAATCTGAGCAGATCCACCAACACGAGATACAGAAGTACCTGCATCGATCGCTGGACGTACGCCAGAGAAGAATAGGTCAGATTGTAAGAAGATTTGTCCATCCGTAATAGAAATTACGTTTGTTGGGATGTAAGCTGATACGTCCCCTGCTTGTGTTTCGATGAAAGGTAGTGCAGTTAAAGAACCGCCGCCTCTTGCATCACTTAATTTTGCTGCACGCTCTAATAAGCGAGAATGTAAGTAGAATACATCCCCTGGATAAGCTTCACGACCTGGAGGACGACGTAATAGTAATGACAGCTCACGGTAAGCCGCTGCTTGTTTTGATAAGTCATCATATACTACTAATACGTGTTTACCATTGTACATGAACTCTTCACCCATTGTTACACCAGCATAAGGAGCTAAGTATAATAATGGAGCTGGTTGAGAAGCAGATGCAGTTACAACGATTGTGTACTCTAATGCACCGTGCTTACGTAGTGTTTCTACTACGTTACGTACAGTTGATTCTTTTTGTCCGATAGCTACATAGATACAAATCATATCTTCATCTTTTTGGTTAATGATTGTATCAAGTGCAACTGCTGTTTTACCAGTTTGACGGTCACCGATGATTAACTCACGTTGACCACGGCCAATTGGTACAAGAGCATCGATCGCTTTAATACCTGTTTGAAGTGGCTCATGAACAGATTTACGATCCATTACACCTGGTGCTGGACTTTCGATTGGACGAGTGTTTGTTGTATTGATTGGGCCTAAACCATCAACTGGTTGACCTAATGGGTTTACAACACGACCAATTAGTTCTTTTCCTACTGGTACTTGCATGATGCGACCAGTACGACGAACTTCGTCACCTTCACGGATTTCTGTGTAAGGTCCTAAAATGATAATACCTACGTTGTTTTCCTCTAAGTTTTGTGCTAGTCCCATAACGCCGTTAGAGAACTCTACAAGTTCACCAGCCATAACGTTATCAAGACCATGAGCACGCGCAATACCGTCACCAACTTGGATAACTGTACCAACATCACTAACTTCGATTTCAGACTGATAGTTCTCGATTTGTTGCTTTATCAGTGCGCTAATTTCTTCAGCTCTGATGCTCATGTGCTTCACCCCTATCTATTCTTCATTAATTCACGCTGAATACGTGCTAATTTTCCTTGTAAACTTCCGTCATAAATGCGATTTCCAATACGTACTTTAATTCCGCCTAGTAAATCTTCATCTACAACATTTTTCACGCGAATTGCATCTTTTCCCGTTCTCTTTGCAAATGCTTCTGCAATGTTAAGCTTCTCTTCTTCAGATAGAAGACGAATAGAATATACAGTTGCATCCGCTACGTTACGTTCTTCATTAGCAAGAACAACATATTCATCTGCAATTTCAGGTAAGATATCAATACGCTTGTTATCAATTAAAATATATAACGTATTTAAAATTGATTCAGAAACAGATCCGAATACGTTTGCAAGAAACGTTTTCTTCTGCTCTTTTGAAATGTTTGGTTGCGTTAAAAAGCTATGTAGTTCCCCGTTCTTTACATAAACGTTTTGTACAAGGCGTAATTCTTCTTCAAACATTTCTAATACGTGTTTTTCTTTTGCAATTTTAAAAAGAGCGACAGCATAACGTTTTGCTACAATCCCATTGCTCATCGCGCTTCTCCTACTTCTTTAATATAATCGCGAATTAACTTAACTTGATCTTCTTCTTTTAATTCTTTTTCAATTACTTTAGAAGCAATTTGAACAGATAAAGAAGCGACTTGTTCTTGTAAAGCAGCAATTGCTTGCTCTTTTTCGCGTTGAATTTCTTGTACAGCAGATGCTTTAATTGATTCTGCTTCTTCTTTCGCAGCAGCAACAATCACATCTTTTTGATCTACAGCTTGTTTTTTCGCTCTTTCGATTAACTCTTGTGCTTCAACACGCGATTGTTTTAACATTTCACGTTGTTCTTCTACTAACTTCTTCGCTTCAGCGTTACTTCTTTCTGCAGCGTCGATTTCATTAGTAACATGCTCTTCACGTTCTTTCATAATTCCCATTAAAGGACCCCACGCAAATTTGCGTAGCATTACTAATAGAATTAAGAAAATGAACAATGTATAAGCAATCGTTCCAAATGGAATGGCAGCTCCTAATAATAAAGTTGGCACAAGGATTCACTCCCTTCAAAATATCTAAATTGATCATATGAAAAAAAAAGACATACGTTTCGTTCATAAAGCAATGGCGAAGAAAGTTCGGAAAAACACTCTTCGCCATCTATGTAAGGGGAGTCTCCCTTATTTGTTCATTACGATGAATGCAATAACTACACCGATGATTGGAAGTGCCTCAACTAAAGCAACCCCGATGAACATAATTGTTTGAAGTGCGCCTTTTAATTCTGGTTGACGAGCAACACCTTCGATTGTACGTGATACGATAAGACCGTTACCAATACCTGCACCTAATGCTGATAAACCAATTGCAATTGCAGCTGCGATTACACCTAAACTCATTTAATTTGTCCTCCTTTGTATTATAAAAAAATAAATTTTTTCTTACTTAAATTATATTAATGGTCATGACTTACTTTATGAGCCATATAAACCATCGTTAACATAACGAAAATAAATGCTTGGATTGATCCAACGAATACACTGAATCCCATCCATGCTAACATCGGTACAAGCGCACCTAATGCTCCAAGGAATGATGCCCCGCCTAACTTAGCAAGTAATCCTAATAAGATCTCACCTGCATAAATGTTACCGAATAAACGAAGACCTAACGTTAATGTGTTAGCAAACTCCTCAATAACCTTTAATGGGAATAAGAATTTCATAGGTTGGAAATAACCTTTAACATACTCTTTCGTACCCTTCATCTTAATTCCATAATAATGGGTGAGGGTAACTACCATCACGGCTAATGTTAATGTAACTGCTGGATCAGACGTTGGTGACCTCCACCATGCAATATGTTCGCCAGCTTCAGTTGCTGAATACATGAATGGTAAACCAAGGAAGTTCGATACGATGATAAACATGATAAGCGTAACGCCAAGCGTTAAGAAACGTCCACCTGTTTTCCAGTCCATCGTACTATTGATAATCCCTTTCACGAAGTCAAACACCCATTCCATGAAGTTTTGCATCCCGGTTGGGCGAAGGGCTAAGCTGCGAGTTCCGATAACAGCGATTAAGAAAACAATAACTGCTGCTACAGTAACCATCATAACTGATGACAAATCGAACGTTAAACCTAGAAATTCAACTAATTTACCGTGTTCCACTAGTAATTCACCTCTCTTCCCTGCTCTTATACTCTAAATAAAGAAAATCTATGATCATGACAAGGTATCCTGTCAGCAATCCTACACCTAAGCCCCACATCGCAATTAACTCTTGATATTTGGCTGCAAATAAAATTAATAACCCAATCGTGGCGAATCTTGAATATGTACTTACAGCTGTCGCCTTAAACTTCACGTTTTCTCCATTTGTTACGCGATCTAACAGCTTGTCTGTTCTACGTGCAATGATGCGCAAACTAAGAAAACTGAAAATCGTTCCGATAATCAGCCCAAGAAATACATCCTTGTAAGAGGTAAATCCCCATCCTAGCACTAGAAGCGCAAGCAAGTAGTACATATATTTCTTTTGTCTTTGGACAAGTCCATGTACGTCTATCATCATTGCTCTCCCGAATAGTAATGTCGAATGAGTCGAATCATTGCGTATACCCCTGTTCCTAACCCGAGTAATAACCCTATAATAAGAAACAATGGAAACGTTCCAACCTTATTATCAATCCACTGCCCACCAAAGATTCCAACAAGTATAGAACCGACTAATTGAGCAAGAATTCCTGACATTAAAGCATATGCTTTTATATGGCTGCGATCGTTTTTTTGCAAGGATTCATCCCTCCAATACGTAACCCTCATTCACGATGTGTTAATAATAACTCATTTTTTTGCATAAATCCTATACAAAACAAAAAGTTTACATTTTCGTCACGGAATAGATGTATTTTTGTCACTGAAAGCCCTACCATCTATCCCCGTTGTTAGCATACAATAGGGTATTAACAGTGTCAACGAGAAATCGTAAAAAATCTAAAAATTTGAGTATTAGGCATTTCCTCCCAAAAATGAAAACGTTCCCCTTCTAAATACTGGTTACATATATGCAATTTCTAACAGTTTTCTCTTTATAATAGAAGGAAATGTTCACAAGTTTGTCACTATTATATTTTCGAGATATAACGCTTTTCTTCCATAATATAGTGTTCCTCAGACGTAAGACTTCTATATTATATGTGATGTGTATGCAACTTATGTTGTATATACGATGTATATTTATCCTCTCCCCTCCCCTACTTGCTTACAGCAAAAAAAAAAACGAGCAGGGGAATCTCCCCTGCTCGTCAGTTGTCTTACTTCGTTCCGAATAAACGGTCACCAGCATCACCAAGACCTGGTACTACATATCCGTGGTCATTTAATTTCTCATCTAATGCTGCTACATAAATATCAACATCGGGATGTTCTTCTTGTACTACTTTTACCCCTTCTGGAGCTGCAACGATACACATTAATTTAATTTGTTTCGCACCGCGCTTTTTCAGAGAGTTAATTGCTTCAGCCGCAGAACCACCTGTTGCTAGCATCGGATCTAGTACGATAAAGTCACGCTCTTCTACATCCGTTGGAAGTTTCACATAGTATTCTACCGGTTGCAATGTTTTAGGGTCACGGTATAAACCAACGTGTCCTACTTTTGCTGCTGGAATTAATTTCAGAATTCCATCAACCATTCCTAAACCTGCACGTAAAATCGGAATTAAACCAAGTTTTTTACCAGCGATCACTTTTGTTGTCGCTTTGCTTACAGGCGTTTCAATTTCAATATCCTTAAGCGGAAGGTCGCGAGTAATTTCGAAAGCCATTAAGCTTGCTACTTCGTCCACTAATTCACGAAAATCTTTCGTACCTGTATTCTTATCGCGAATATATGTAATCTTATGTTGAATTAACGGGTGATCAAATACATACAGTTTTCCCATGTGAATCTCTCCTTTAGATGATATTCATGCGTTTGCACGCTTTTTTACACTATTTACGATTGTAAAGAAAACGCTACTAATATTCAAGGGCAAATTTGGCAAAATCATGATTTTACGATGAATCTATCTAGTATCTTTACCAATTATGGGAGCTGTATCCTTCATTATATCGCCAAAATTTATTCATCATTTGTATACATACTTTAAAAATAATATATGTCCACAAAAAAGACTGCCAAAACAATTACGTTTCAGCAGTCTTCTTCAATCTATTATAGATTTGGATACATTGAGAATTTGCTCGTTAACGCTTCTACACGCTTACGTGCTTCTTCTAATGCAGCTTCATTTTCATGATTTTTTAATGTATAAGCAATAAGTGACGCAATTTCATCCATTTCTTCTAAACCGAAACCACGAGATGTTACAGCTGCTGTACCGATACGTACACCACTTGTTACAAATGGGCTTGCTGTTTCAAATGGAATTGTATTTTTGTTCACTGTAATACCAACTTCATCTAATACGTGCTCTGCTACTTTACCTGTGATTTCTAGGTTACGAACATCAATCAAGATTAAGTGATTGTCTGTTCCGCCAGAAACAAGTGTAAGTCCTTCTTTTTGAAGACCTTCAGCTAAGCGGTTCGCATTGTTAATGATATTTTGTGCATACGTTTTGAAATCCTCTTGGAGTGTCTCACCAAACGCAACAGCTTTTGCAGCGATTACGTGCATAAGTGGACCACCTTGAATACCAGGGAAGATTGATTTATCAATTTGTTTTGCAAACTTCTCTTCACATAAAATCATACCACCGCGCGGACCACGTAACGTTTTATGTGTTGTCGTTGTAACGAAATGTGCATGTGGTACTGGATTTGGATGTAAGCCAGCAGCTACTAAACCAGCGATATGTGCCATATCCACCATTAAGTATGCACCCACTTCATCTGCAATCTCACGGAATCGTTTGAAATCGATAACACGAGGGTATGCACTTGCACCTGCAACGATTAATTTTGGTTTATGTTCTTTCGCTTTTGCTAATACATCATCGTAATTAATACGGTGAGAGTCAGCATCCACGCCATATTCTACGAAATTATATTGTACTCCACTGAAGTTAACAGGGCTTCCGTGTGTTAAGTGACCACCATGAGATAAATTCATACCAAGTACTGTATCGCCTTGCTCTAAAATTGTGAAGTATACTGCCATGTTCGCTTGTGCACCAGAGTGTGGTTGAACGTTTACGTGCTCTGCGCCAAAAATTTCTTTTACGCGATCACGTGCGATATCTTCTACTACGTCTACGTGTTCACAGCCACCATAGTAACGTTTTCCAGGATATCCTTCAGCATACTTATTTGTTAAAACAGAACCTTGCGCCTCCATTACCGCTTCACTTACAAAGTTTTCCGAAGCAATTAACTCAATCTTTGAACGCTGTCTTCCTAGTTCTGCCTCAATTGCAGCAAATACCTTTTCATCTTGACGTTTTAAATGATCCACCAAAATCCCCCTTTTCTGAACGAATTACATCGATTCCCAACAGTTTTTTCTCATTTATTCAGAAAAAACGAAAATTCAGGTTGTAATTCTTTCGAACCTTCATGTTTTCAACTACATTCTAACATGACTTTCTATATCATAAAAGAAAAAAAAGACCGAAAATCGGTCTTTTCTTTCTTCTACTATAAAGTCAGACAACATACCTTTTATCTTATGATAAACAGCTACTATATGACTTCCTAATTTCTCATATTTAACGGCAAGTGGTAGTCTCTTCCGTCACCGCGTAAACAGCACGTGCTCCACCAATTAGTTTTCCACGTGTTTTGGCCATCGTTACATGCGCACTTCCAATTGCCTTCACACTTGTACGAACCGGAACAGCTACATGTTTTAAATGCATACCAATAAATGTATCACCAATATCCATTCCTGCATCTGCTTTAATAAACTCAACTACTACCGGATCTTTCAAATTGTGATACGCATATGTCCCCAATGCACCACCTGCTGATCTAACAGGCGTAACTGTTACAATTTCAAATTGATATTTTATCGCTACTTCTCTCTCAACTACTAAAGCACGGTTTAAATGCTCACAACATTGAAACGCTAATTCAATACCTGTTCGCTCTTGAAATTGTTTTAACTCAGAAAAAATCGCCTCTGCTACTTCCATCGTTCCTGATGTTCCAATTCTTTCGCCTAGCACTTCGCTCGTGCTACAACCCACTACAAAAATTTGACCGCTTTGTAATGAAGCTTGTTCTTGGAAATCAGAAAGCGACATTTGTAGCTGTTCTCTTACTTTTACGATTTCTGTCATTACGCCTCTTCCTTTCACAGGTTGGTTCACCAAATTATATTTCACACTACTAATAGTTAGAATCTATTACTTTGTTTCGTATGTTTTAATTTTTCCTACGCGGTTTTCGTGACGACCACCTTCATAGTCAGTTGTTAACCAGATTTTTGCGATATCACGCGCTAGACCAGCACCAATTACACGCTCGCCCATTGCTAGCATGTTAGTGTCATTATGCTCTCTCGTTGCTTTCGCACTGAAAGTATCATGAACTAACGCACAACGGATACCATTTACTTTGTTTGCTGCGATTGACATACCAATGCCTGTCCCACAAACTAAAATACCACGATCTACTTCACCGTTCGCTACCATTTCAGCTGCCGGAAACGCAAAGTCAGGGTAATCAACAGAACCAGCTTCACATTCACAACCTAAATCAATATATTCAATATTTAACTCTTCTAATAAACTTACAAGTTCTTTGCGGATATTCATACCGCCGTGATCAGATGCTATTACTACTTTCATTTTTACCCCTCCAAAGTTTCAATCAATTATCTTCATTTCACACTCGCTACCTCAATAGGACGAAGTGATCTCCAATATCGTATTATACACGAAACATCAACCTACTGAATGTTTTTTCAGTAAAGTTTGTACAAGTTTTTCCATCTCATCTAACGTTTTTTTATAAATAGAAAGCGAGCCTCCAAATGGATCTGAAATGTCCTTACCTATACCTTCAGTTAATCCATATAACGTATTCAATTTCTTTTCAACACTCGGATAATGCCCAAGTACAATGTGTTTATGATTTTCTGTCATCGTTACGACAATATCAGCCCAATCAAGCAAAGTTTCGTTTACTTGCTGCGCGGCATGATTAATTGAAATCCCTTTTTCAGCTAAAGCTTCCTTAGCATATACCGATGCATCGCTCCCAGGATAGGCGAAAACACCGGCAGATTGCACTTCAAACCTATCTCCTCCGTGATGACGAAGCAACGCCTCAGCCATCGGACTACGACATGTATTGCCAGTACAAACAAATAACACTCGTTTCATCCAACCCCACCCCTATATTCGATTTCTTACCACTCATCATAACTTACATTAGAATAGAACAAAAGAAATGTGAATATACAAAAAGCGCAGTTCTCTTATATTTTTTCTAAGAAAAATGCGCCTTATCCACATATATGTGAAACCCTATTTCCAAGTGCCCAGAGTATTTTAACATACCTACTGAATATGCAACAAAAATAAGGAATCCATTTCATACGAAACGGATTCCTCTTATACAGCAATTATTTCATTGTAACTTTCATTACTTCTGTTGAACCTTTTGTAGCTGTTACGCCTACAGTTGTCTTAATAGACTCAGCTGCATCTGTGTTTGTAATAACGATTGGAGTAATTGTGCTTTTCGCTTTTTCACGGATTAATTCTAAGTCGAATGAGATTAATTTATCTCCAGCTTTTACAGCTTGGCCTTCAGAAACGTGAGCTTCGAAACCTTCGCCTTCCATTTTTACAGTTTCTAATCCAACGTGGATTAAAATTTCTGTGCCGTTTTTCGCTTTAATTCCGATAGCATGTTTTGTGTGGAATAATTGTACGATTTCACCATCAACTGGAGATACAACTACACCTTCAGTAGGATCGATTGCAACACCGTCACCCATCATACGACCAGCGAATACTGGATCTGGTACTTCTTCAATATTTTTCACTGCTCCAGTTAATGGAGCTACGATTGTTTCTTCATTTGTTTTTGAACCAAGACCAAATAATTTTTTAAACATAGGATAGTCCTCCTTATAATTTACCTAAAAGTTTATAGGGCAATCCCTAGTAAAGCTCGGGATACATGTAAGACTTCATACTTCGAATATTATACTGTAAAAACGCTTTCGAAATAAATTACGTCATTACTAATAGACTCTTATTGTAGCGCTTCACAAAATTCCAGTCAATTCTGATTGTCTGAATAACAATAAGAAGTTAACTTCTATTTATATTTTCTCTTTTTTTGCCCAACTTGTCTAGAGGTCTTTACTACATTTTGTTTTTTGTTGTTAATTTGTAAAATTTAATTCAAACTTTTTTCAAAATCCGCTTGACTAAAGTAAGTAACTATTTTATCATTACTTACATAAGGTAAGTTAATAACTTTTAGGAGGTTTTTAAAAATGATGGATTTCGGTCTTCTTATTATTCGTCTTATTATAGGAATTACATTCATGGGTCATGGTGCTCAGAAATTATTTGGTTGGTTCGGCGGTTACGGTTTAAAAGGAACAGGTGGCTGGATGGAATCAATCGGTTTACGTCCTGGTGTATTTATGGCATTTATGGCTGGTGCAACTGAATTACTAGGTGGTTTCTTATTCGCATCAGGTATTTTCATTATAGTTGGCTCATTATTTATCGTTGGAACAATGTTAATGGCTATCTTCACTGTTCACGGGAAAAATGGTTACTGGGTGACACAAAACGGATATGAATATAATTTAATGTTAATCGCTGTTGCTGTTGGTGTAGCTTTAATCGGACCTGGCGCATACGTTTTACTTTAATTTTCATCTCAATCTTGAGATTCTTGAAAAAGAACTTACTTCATTACAATTGAAGTAAGTTCTTTTTATGAAACAAAATATTATTTCCAGCAGGATTTTCTCACCGATATCTTGTAAACAAACAATAAGTATTCATATTTAGAAAGGGGATTACAAGCATGTTATCCATTAATCCAAATGAACAAACTGAAAAAGATAATTACAAATTACTTACTGGAAGTATCATCCCTCGCCCTGTCGCATTCGTTACTTCTGTAACAAAAGACGGTGTATTAAACGGCGCACCATATAGTTATTTCAATATTGTCGCTGCTAATCCACCACTTATCTCTGTTTCTGTACAACGAAAAGCCGGAGAAAGAAAGGACACTTCCCGAAACGCAATTGAAAAAGGTGAATTTGTCGTACATATTTCTGACGAATCATATGTAGCAGCAATTAACGAAACAGCAGCTAATCTCCCGCCAAATGAAAGTGAAATTGAACTAGCAAAACTAACACCAATTGAAAGTGAAGTCATCTCTGTTCCAGGTGTAAAAGAAGCAAATATTCGAATGGAATGTATATTAGAACGTGCAATTCCACTTGGTGGAACAGAAGACTCACCAGCTTGTGATCTACTAATTGGACGCGTCGTTCGTTTCCACGTTGCCGAGCATCTATATGAAAAAGGGCGCATTCACGCAGAAGGACTCAAACCAATAAGCCGCCTAGCAGGACACAACTATGCAAAATTAGGAGAACAATTTGAACTGGTTAGGCCAGTTTAAAAGCGGAAGCGGCTCGTTCAGAATGAGAGGGGGATGGAGCTTCTGACGTAGAGGCGCTTTTTGCCTCACAGGAAGACGCGAAGCCACCGACCATTCTAGCCGCTGGAGCTGGATATATATCTAAAAGCGGAAGCGGCTCGTTCAGAATGAGAGGGGGATGGAGCTTCTGACGTAGAGGCGCTTTTTGCCTCATAGGAAGACGCGAAGCCACCGACCATTCTAGCCACTGGAGCTGGATATATATCTAAAAGCGGAAGCGGCTCGCTCAGAATGAGAGGGGGATGGAGCTTCTGACGCAGAGGCGCTTTTTGCCTCATAGGAAGACGCGAAGCCACCGACCATTCTAGCCGCTGGATCTGGATATATTTAAAAGCAAGGCGGCTCGATTCCTGCCATCACTCAAACATAAAAATCCCCTGCTTTTTTGAAGTGAACCCCGAAAACGGGACACCAATCAAAACACCTAAACCACTTGTTCCCTAAATTCTTTAGGGGATAGGTGGTTTAATTTTTCTTGAATT
>NZ_LMJQ01000033.1:5824-7527 GCF_001429475.1 Bacillus sp. Root131 | reverse complement strand
ATATGTTTTCTTTTTCCATCCTGATCACGCACCTTTTTTAAGTAGTAATACCAGTATGGCCAAGTTTGAAAGAATATTTTCAAATCATTTAGCTTTTTTGCACCAGAACCCCTACATATACATCATGTAATTCATACACTTGGCCAGGTTGTAATTGGTTCATGATGTCTTCCAAATGAATTTGTATATATACCGGTCTCAATTGAGCAGGTTTTGTTTTAAATACCACTGTTTCGAATTCTTTTCTATATATTTTAGTTGGTAATTTAAGACGCGATAAATAATACCCTTCCTTATCTTGGATCGATTTAAAGTCTTGTAAACGAAAATACCCTAAGTCACGAATATATAGTTCATTCTTTTGTGTCATGTCCATTCGAGTCGCCCCATATGCCTGATCACTTCGTTTTCCTGGTTCAATTTTCACATCAGAAAACTCTCCACTCAACAAGTCATACTCTAATTGAATTTTCACGCCAGCTGTATGACTACAGCCTCCAGCACCAGGATAAGTAGCTGCGAATCGATCTGGAACTTGAAAGATTGTAGAATCAAGGATGCAAATCCGCTCAAAGTAAGCAGAAAGAGAATGAGAAATTGTAGATGATCCTCCAATTTTAGCTTGTAGAAGTGTAGTAAATACAGTTCGAAAGAAGGCTGCAGAAGCCGAGTTAAATTGTCGATTAACTCCCTCAGGACTTAATAAAATTCCTGTTGAAGTTTCTAATTGACTACAAAGTTGAGTAAGAGAGGTTGTAGCGATTTGTTGATTTAACCATACACACAAAGATAAAAAATGGTGCCCATGGCACTTACGTTTTCATTTCATTCCACCTGCTTCTATGGCTAATTGATTCAGTGTAGCGGGGGACATATACCGATATAACTCTTCGGCAAATAAAGACAGCTCTTGTTTTTGATGCATATTCATAAAAAGCACGTCACCCTTTCTCATTAACATAAGAGAATAGTAACGTGCTTTTAACTTCAAGAATAACCCAAATCCTTAAGTTGATGGATGTGTGATAATACCCCCTTAATGTATTATTTTTTACATATAGCCTAGTTCATTTCATTGTTGCTCTAAAATAATTTCCCGTGTTACAAAGAAAGATTTTGCTACTAATACTAATTTGATTTCCATACTTTTATATACATTACAAGAAATTAGTAATATTCGTATGACTGTGAATCTAATCCACCATGATTAGATTCGAATTTGTACATTTCCCCACAATTTTCATTATAAATCACAATAACCACTTTCCTTTAATTTTCGTGACGAATTCAAATATAAAAAGTTATGATATGTCCCATTTGAAAAGCTATTATTGTAATTGGTTTTAAGTCAAAAAATAAGATTTCTAACTGGTTAGCTAGAAATCTTATTTTTATTAATATTAATCAATTACTCGTTCATGCAAATTAATTCAATGCTTTCGATATAAAACGAACCTTCGGTTTCGCCTATCTCAATTCGTACACAATCTGTATCTGGGAATACATCTACTGTTTTCGTAATATATCCTTCTTCACAAGACGTAAACGTCAATTTTTCTTGATTCTCCTCACAATCCATAAGCGTGACATACCCATTTCCAGGCCCTTCTTTTTTGGCAATAACACGTAAGACATACCCATGATTATGTTGGAGATGGACATTTTGAGATACGCCAGCACTCCAATTAGATAGAACCAATACA
>NZ_LMJQ01000033.1:0-5735 GCF_001429475.1 Bacillus sp. Root131 | reverse complement strand
TTTTGCTTCCATTTGATCGTTCCATTTCTTCTCCATGTGTTTCACGCGTGACAGTGCTTCCCCATCTATTGGCCCTTCTTCAATTACTTCTAAATTATCTAATAATGCGTATCCATCTGGGGAAGATATTTTAAACATGACCCAAATCCCTATATTTGTATTATAATCTACTTCACCTGTATCAATATGGAACTTAAACTGATGAGAATCTTGACAGACTATCTGTTTTTTCCCTGGCATACACTGACGAGCATCAGATGTGTAAGAAGGCGTAAAAGCTGACATTGGATTATAATATCCTACATTCCCATTTGGATACGGTTGTTGTTCACCATCATATAATTCATTACAAACAGGCCTAGAAGATACATACGGGATATCAAATGGTACATTCATGACTGTATCTAAGCGTGAAACCACTAGTTCTACATCTTTACTACTTCCTACAAATCCCCTTACTAGGTAACGTGTATACGGTTTTAATTTTGATTCATCAATTTTTTGGTAAATGTATGTTGGAAATATCGTTAAGTATATGTCTCGCGCCCCAGATATATTCAGATAATTTCCTTTAAAAGTAGAATTATCCGACTGAATGTACATATGATCACTTGTAGTCCATCCATGAAATACATCTTCAAAATCACCATTTTGAAGCAAATTTCGAGACTGACTAAGGTATTTTGCATGTTTTACTTGATCCCATAACATCAGTTTTTCTTTTGAATATTGTTCATCTGACATACATTCTATAGCATTAGCCACTTGATCTATTTCATAATCTGTCGTTTCTAGCTTTAACCTATTTTTCGCACCACTTGTAAACATAGGGTTCACGACCTTTCTCGCTTACTTTTTAACAGCCATACTATCTATTTTAGTAAGAACTTTGTTTTAATTAACAAATAAATCATTCACTATTTTCTGTGTTTTTTCTATATTTTGCTTCTCTGTATAATCTAATACAGATTGAGTGATTGGAATAAATTCGATTTTGTCAATATATATATTATATGAATGATTTGGTGTACCATATAAGGTCATTAATAAAGTGTCTTCTCCTTCAAATGTTTTATTTGGAACTGTTCTTGGAAATGTTACATATCCAAAATCTGCATATGTTAAATCTGTAGCATTTGGGTTTTGGCGGGAAGTGGTACTAGGGAGCTCCACACTTATAGTATCTATTCCGGTTAAGAATACTGTTGTCTTTGGAGCATTAGTAGCATAACGAATACGTACTTGATATTGTCGAGAAACATTTTTTAAAAATCTAACTCTAAAATCCATACTATCTTTAAGAATTACCAAGTCTCCACCTGTGTGACCAGGACCTTTCACAATTTTCGAATCAGAACTTACCTTCAAAGCTTTTAGAGCGTGGATTTGGGTGATGTTATCTAAATCTATTGTATTTTGGAAATCAACACTAGTATGTGTCCAACTAAATGCAACTCTTCTTCTTTCTCTAACTACTGAAAATATATAATTATCAGTTTTTATATACGATAGAGTATGACCATATTCTTTATTTTTCCATGTTTGTTTTGGAATCATATAAGAATCAGTTCTTTTATAATTATTTTCTATTGTTGAATTGGATGAATATCGAAATACTTCACTGCTATTCGAAAAAAATATCATTTCATATATTATATCTGAGTACTCTCTATGTCTGACAATTTCGACCTTATCAATAGGTTTGTTTCTATAAAAAGGAAATACTTTGGATGTGTCTTGAGAAATAATATTTCCATGAACCGCTCCCCAGATTATGTTGCGATCATCATTAGTATGTGTAAAGGCCATCTGGTTACCTGTAAAAGAAAAAATATCATAAGGATCAAGAATGTCTCGAGAATTTCTTGTGTAAAAACGCCCTTGGTTTATCCAAGTAAATAATGTAGGATTTCTAGTTAATCCATTTTCTAGTTCTGTTATGGTTCTAAATGTATCTGAATTAACATTCGTATAAACTTCTCTGATAAGTTCAGATTTAACTCCTATTGGATATTTTTCTGGGTCATAATTTGGAAAAATAGCAATAAGATCTAACACAGTTAGAGTCATTTCTAAACGGTAAGTATTATACATATTCCATGTTGCGTTAGTATTAGTTCTAATCATAGTTAGTCCTGCATTGTACGTTTGTATACAATAGTCAGTATATTCTTGTATTTTACGTTTTAAATAGCCCTGATAGTAATTAGATGAATTGAAAGTACTTGGATTTATACCTTGATTTTGCAGCCATATATTGTAATAGGTAGCAGCATGTTTTAATAAATTCAAGTGCCAAGTAGCTATTTGTGCATATGCAGGGAGTGTTGGTATTCGATAGCTAGCATTATTTTTTAACATATCTAAATCTTTATCTATTATAGGTTCTAAGGTAGTAAAGAGATCATGTACTGCTTTAGCATTAGCGTGTGTACGTGCTGGCTCCCATTTATCGAAAAATTCTTGATATTTATCAAGTTGATTTTTTATAGGTGTTACGATAGAAGTTAGTACATTAATTATGTTTTTATCTATTTCTTGTATAGGCCTTCCTCCGATGTTTAACAAATCCTGCCAAACATTTGCAGGGTCAGATCCTTGCCAAAAGATCGGCAACAAAGTCCCAAAAGATATTATACCTGCAGCTAAGACAGGGGCAGCAAAAGCTCCTAACATAGTTCCTACTACAATAATACCTGCACTAACTCCAACAATAGTTTCAGAACTAGCAAAATTCCCCGCATTATTGCCATATTGTTGATTATCTTGACACACATTGAGCCAATCTTTGTAATTCGTGTTTTTCAGTGGTTGATTTGGCTTATTTGCTAATGGATATCTAGAATAGTTATTAGACTTGCTAAAACCATTGGATGGAGCATTGAATATTTCATATTCATTCTTATTTTGATATGGATTCATATCTATTCCTCCCATACTCAAATTAGACACAACTCTTTTCTGTTGCAACAAAGATTATTTTAAAGCATTTTTTAATTCATATGACTTAACAAGAACCTATCTGTACATAATTTATCATTTTCGCAAATCCTATAGATATTCCTTCCTATGTAGTGATTGATCATTCTTTTTTCAATATGTCTTATGCATTTTAAAGTATTCGTAATTTTCTATATGTATTCCTGTTACATCTTTTCTACAAATAACCTCATCATTTTCCGACAATCAACCTTTACATTTCCCAAAAATATATCAAATCACCTCCTATCCCCCTTCAACATCCTCAAATTCTTCTATAAGCGTTTTGAGTCCAACCATAGTAGAGAGTACAGAAAAACAGGACATCTTGGATGGAAGATATCCTGTTCACATTGTTTGTCTCACTTCATAATACCAGCCCTTCTCATCCATCCACGTTCTAACTCCAGACCACAGCGGTTCATAAACCCCTCCTGTTTGCACAAAGGTATCCATTTCCCTACTTCACCCTTAGAACCTATCTAGAATCTTTTTAATAAAATCACCACAGATGCCAATAAGCAACTCTGTCTACTATTTTCAAGTGTTTACTCACAGTTCTTCCGTAGTCTGCGGTAGTTTTCTAACCAAGAAAAAGTTTGTTCCACAATCCAGCGTTTCGGTAGCAGGATGTTTTTGCCCATTCCACGAAAAAGGAGACTGTAGGGAAAATGTGCTGAGGAGAATGCTACATGAGATATTTTAAAGGAAAACAGTTCAAGAAAGACATTATTTTAGTAGCCATTGGCTATTACTGTCGTTTTTCTTTAAGCTATCGTGATGTATCTGAGATTTTTCAGGAACGTGGTGTGTCAGATCATCCCACAACGATCATGCGTTGGGTTCATGAATATGGCCAGCTAATCTATCGAATATGGAAGAAAAAAAACAAATCGGCACTCCATACTTGGCATTTAGATGAGACGTATATCAAAGTCAAAGGAGAATGGTGTTATTTATACCGCGCGATTGATAGTGATGGACATACACTGGACTTTCAAGT
Source organism: Bacillus sp. Root131 (assembly GCF_001429475.1). NCBI lineage: Bacteria > Bacillati > Bacillota > Bacilli > Caryophanales > Bacillaceae > Bacillus > Bacillus sp. Root131. Next base: position 1,753 of record NZ_LMJQ01000033.1, on the reverse strand, counting down.
TTGAAAAACACGTAATCCATCAAGCTGCTTATGCCTTTATGAAAAGATTGGTCAAACATTTTGGAGAACCATCGGTTCTTACGACAGACAAGGCCCCAGCTTTACTTTGTGCATTCAAAAAATTACAGAAAGCTGAGTATTATGTACATACCAATCACTGTACCATTAAATATCGTAATAATCTTATTGAACAAGATCATCGACATATCAAACGTCGGTTTGTGAAATCAGCTGGATTTCAAACTCCTCGTCATGCTTCTCGTACCATAAAAGGAATCGAAACGATTCAGGCTATATATAAACAGAGGCGAAATTTCCAAACAAATCTTGCCTTTTCAGTGTACAATGAATTACAACAATCAATGGCCACTGCATAAGTTATTCCCCTTATTTATCCACCCATTTATAATTTTTTTCAAACTTTGCAACAGAACCATTGATATCATCCTGCACGGTTTTTCTTAGATTAATAAAAAAAGAATTTTAAAACATTATTATCCCTTCCTTTTCTAATCTATTTTAAATAACTTAATCATTCTCTCCTGTTTTGCCTTGAATTTCTATGATCTTTTTAAAATATTATTCTTACTTTAAACAATAAAAAATCTCACCTCCACAATCAAATACGCATTATACGCTTGATTCCTGAGGCGTGATTATTGCGGTACCACTCAGTTTCTCTATTTCCTCACGGTAAATAAACTCAATAAGTCCTATGACTTTAGTTCGATAACGAGAACCAAATCGTTGCTTTCTACTGGGCACAATTTTCACTCTTTCAAAAGCAAAGCTCCGAGACTACCTTCAAAGAGGCCTAATAATCGTTCTTTCAGCCAGTGGAACGAATCTCTGTATATTACATATGTATCTTAAAAAACACCCTTATCTTTCTTCTAACTTAAGTTTATGGCAAGGTGCCTTGATAGCTCAATTTTTCTATGTTTTATATAATTTTCTACTTAAAGCATTAAGATTTTAATAATTTATTTAAAAAGCACATATATCGCTATTACGCTAACAAAATTAAATTTTCTTAAAATGAAAAAACACGCTATTTTTTATGTAAAATCATAGGAAAGGAAGGTGTGTTTTATGTCTGTTTTATGTCTGTTTCTGTGTATGGGGTACAACCGAGATACGTGTAAAAATAGGTCATTTTTATATATTCTTTTCCAAAAAATATTTTTCTGTGACATTTGCAACATAAATGCTCCTTGTTATTACAATTTGATCCGTCCTGATGCGGTATAATATGGTAAAATATTTTTTGTAAAAAGGAGAAATGTTTAATGGGAGTTTTTATAGCATTGTTAGTAACTAGCTCTATTTTATTATTAGCTTAGGTTGTAGGTGAAAGAGAAACACAAAAATAATATTTTATATTTATGGGTAATTATAATTGTAAAAAAAGCTGGCATTAATCCAGCTTTTTTGTTTTTGAATCTATTATCACTCATCCTAATCACACAAATGAAATAAAATGTTTTCAGTAACTAATGAATGATTAGGGTTAACCCATAATAGACAATTTACTTAATAAAAATAGACGAAACCACAGAAACAATATTTATAAGCTCAATAAATCCAATATAGAAATAAAGGTAAGGATACGGTCTATTCTTACACGTATCTCGGCTGTACCCCGAAATAATCCCGAAGTATTAAGATTTGAAATCGATTGTTGATTTCCCTGCATATTCTTTCCCTCATTTTGTTTGATGAAAATCTATTTTCAAATCCTAAATCAGTTCAT
>NZ_LMJQ01000032.1:0-5742 GCF_001429475.1 Bacillus sp. Root131 | reverse complement strand
ATAAAGTTAGTTTGTCTAGCATCTAAAAATAAAAATTGACGTTTCACGTTGTTTGTTTCGTTCAGTTTTCAAAGAACTACTTGGTCGCTCATTTGCGACTTCCTTATGTTAACATCTTCGTTAGTTAATGTCAACTAAGTTTTTTATTTCGTTTGTCGCTTTCGACGTTATTGTCATCGGCGACTTGTTCTATATTACACTTCATTTGTATAATCGTCAACATCTTTTTATAAAGATATTCAAGTTAATATTTTTATGCTCTTTTAACTAGACATGTCTCTATAGGATTTCATTATCGGAGCACGCTTTCTGCTTCTCTTTAATTTATTCTTCCAAACATATTCGAGTTAATTTGAGCTCTAGACTTAACTCGTGCGGACGTTTCCCTCCAACAAAACTAGCAACCTTATTTTAACAAATACTAGTATATAATTAGAGAGTTGTTGTACTATCAATAAAACTCTATTAGAAGCAGGTGAAAATATGAAAGATATACGTATCCTTTTAGCAGACGACGATAAAGAAATCCGAAATTTATTAAAAATATATTTAGAACGAGAATTATATATGGTAGACACTGCAATCAACGGCGAAGAAGCCTTACATTTATTTAATCAAAATAACTATAACCTCGTTATATTAGATCTTATGATGCCCAAAATAGATGGAATCGAGGTATGTAAAAAGCTTAGATATAAAACTAACGTACCTATATTAATGCTCACCGCTAAAGATCACGAAATTGATAAAATTTTAGGCTTAAGCATTGGTGCTGATGATTACATTACAAAACCTTTCAGCATTCACGAAGTAATTGCACGAGTAAAAGCTCTTATGCGGCGTTTTTTAGTTCTTGGAAGTAGCAATACTGCTCAACAAAAAACAACTTTATCTTTTAAAGGACTAACTTTCAATCTAAATACATACACAGTTCATACAAATAAAGAAGAAATTAACTTAACCGGAAAAGAACTGGAACTATTAAAATTCTTTACTTCAAACCCAGGACAAGTATTTACAAAAACACAGCTCTTCCAAAATGTGTGGGACGATAATTATATAGAAGATGACAATACCGTTATGGTACATATTCGAAAACTTAGAAAGAAAATAGAAATCGACCCTTCCAATCCAAAATTCATTCAGACTATATGGGGAATTGGTTATAAGTTTGTAGGTGAAAAGCTTGAAGACTGATAAAACCCTCTCCCTTATTACATTACAACTTATCATTTGTGGGATTTTAAACATACAAATGGAACCAAGATTAAAAATGTCTTTATTTATAATCCTTATCTTAATTACAATTTATCTCTTCTTTTCAAGAATACAATTCATTCAACATCGCAAGGCAATGGATACTAAATTAAGTCGTGTACTAAAAGGAAACTTACAAACGAGATTATTCACAAGCAATGACCACTCATTACATAATATCGTTTTTTCAATAAACGAGCTAATAGCTAAATTAGAGCAAGTTCAGATTGAAGCCAAAAGATCCGAGGAATCCAGAAAACAACTTTTGTCTAGTATCTCCCACGATATACGAACACCACTCACCTCCATCATCGGATATATAGATGCTTTAAAAGATGGGGTTGCTGTTTCTGAAATAGAAAAACAAGAATACCTTAAAATACTTTATATGAAATCAAATAACTTAAAGCACCTAGTTGATGAAATATTCAATATGGCGAAGCTAGACGCTAATGAATTTCCACTAAAAGAAGAAGAACTCGACTTTTCTGAAGTTACTAGAGAAGTTTTGATTGAATTTTTACCTGAGCTCTCAAAACATAACATCGAACTGCAAGTTCTCATACCAGAATCTACTTGCCCTATTATCGCAGACCATCTGAGCCTTATGCGGATTATGAGTAATTTAATGAAAAATGCCATTTATTACGGAAAGGATGGAAAAATAGTAGGAGTCGAACTACTAGAAACCGATAGAGAATATGAACTTCATATTTGGGACAAAGGCCCTGGTATTCCAAAGCATGATTTACAAAATGTGTTTGAGCGAATGTACCGAAGCGAACAATCAAGAAACTCCTCGTTTGGTGGTAGTGGTCTCGGGCTCTCTATTTCTAAAGCGCTCGTTGAGAGAAATGGTGGGCATATATGGGTTGAAAGCACTCCATGGAAACGAACTATTTTTGGCTTTTCTATTCCAAAACACAATACTTTTAAGAAATAGTTAAGAAATGATTAATATGCAGTTAAGCCTTCCTTTTTATGATGTAAGTAAGAACTTATAGAAAGCAGGTGTCTCCTATAAATACAATTATAAAAACGACTAACCTTACTAAAGTATATGGCAATCAAAAATCAGTAGATAATTTAAATATTAATGTTCAACAAGGGGAGATTTATGGCTTCATAGGCCGCAACGGTGCTGGTAAAACAACAACCATTCGTATGCTGCTTAGTCTTATAAAGCCTACAAGTGGAACGATTGAAATATTTGGAGAGAACTTATTCCAAAATCAAAAAGATATTTTAAGCAGAATTGGTTCTATAGTTGAAGTTCCAGGATTTTATGAAAACTTAACTGCAAAAGAAAACCTATTAATTAACGCAAAGATAATTGGGGTTCACAAAAAGAATGCTATCGAAGAAGCATTAGAAATAGTAGGCTTGCAGCATGAGACAAAAAAGTTAGTAGGAAAGTATTCTTTAGGAATGAAGCAACGCTTAGGAATTGCACGCGCTCTTCTCCATTATCCCGAGCTACTCATATTAGATGAACCAACTAACGGACTAGACCCTATTGGTATTAAAGAAATGCGAAAACTTATTCATTCTTTAGCTCAAGAAAGAAATATAACCATACTCATTTCTAGTCACATATTAGCCGAGGTAGAACAGTTAGTCGATCGTATCGGAATTATTCATGAAGGAAAGTTACTAGAAGAAGTTTCTCTTGATACGCTACGTAAAGCAAATCGTAAGTACATAGAGTTTCAAGTGAATAATGACAATAAAGCTGTGATGTTATTAGAAAATCATCTTCAAATTTTTGATTATGAAGTACACGATGAAGGGAATATTCGTATTTACTCTCATTTTGGACAACAAGGATACATAAATAGAACATTAGTTCTTAATGGTATTGAAGTATTAAAAATGATGATAAGTGAAGATAGACTAGAAGATTATTTCACCAAGCTAGTTGGAGGTGGAACAATTGGTTAATCTACTCTATACAGAACTCTTAAAATTAAAACGCTCTAATATGTTTTTAATTAGCATTATTGGTGCTGGTGTCGCACCTTTCTTAGTTGTAGTAGCCTCTTATATACATATAAAAACAAAAGAGCCAACTCCGACTATTTGGTTCCATCAATTATTCACTGATGTTAACTTATATACTACTTTAGTTATAGGATTCCCCTTATATGGAGTAGTGGTTGCATATTTGCTTACCCGCGAATATGCAGAAGATACACTAAAAAATTTACTAACTATCCCCGTGTCGCGCATTAGCTTTATTATAAGTAAATTCATCATTCTCTTTCTTTGGATCATGATGCTAACTTTAGTCGCTTGGACACTTACTTTAATATTAGGGCTATTGGGGAATTTCCCTGGTTTTAACATTGCTTTACTTTTAAGTTCTTTCCTAGAATTTTTAATATGTGGTGGACTTCTCTTTCTATTGTCTTCACCTATTGTACTACTAACTCTTGTCATGAAGAGCTATGTACCGCCCATTATATTAACAGTCATTATTACAATGACCAATCTTATGCTCGTAAACTCCAAGCATAAAGATTTATTTCCGTGGACCGCTACTCTAGATATCGCAAATAATGAATTACAACCGACATATCCACCAGAGTATTCTTATATCATCATTGCAGTAACAACAATTTCCGGATTTATTGCAACACTATTCTATTTTAAAAAAGTAGACATTCATTAATTTATAGGAGTGAAACTATGAGCGATATCATTATTGCCTTCATACTCGGTATTGTAGAAGGATTAGCTGAATTTTTACCTATATCTTCTACTGGCCACCTTATATTAGTCGGGCATTTATTAGACTTTGAAGGAGAAAGAGCAAAAACGTTTGAAATTGTTATTCAGCTAGGCGCAATTTTAGCTATTGCAATTTTATATCATAAACGTCTCGTTTCTCTATGTAATATTAAGCCTCTTCTACGGAAAGAGAAAAAATTCAACGCGTTTCATGTATTTCTTGGCGTATTTCCGGCAGTAGTGGCTGGTTTGCTACTACATGATATTATTAAAACATACTTATTTCAGCCATACACTGTTGTGATTGGACTTGTAGCAGGGGCAATTCTTATGATCTTTGCAGAAGTAAAAAAGAAAGAGGCAACCGCCTATTCACTGGACGATTTAACATACCGTCAAGCTTTAACAATTGGATTATTTCAGTGCTTAGCAGTATACCCTGGCTTCTCTAGAGCTGGCTCTACTATCTCTGGAGGTCTATTAGCAAAAGTAAATTATAAAACCGCATCCGAGTTCTCTTTTCTAATAGCTCTTCCTGTAATGGTTGGAGCTACAGGCTTAGACTTACTAAAAAGCTGGGAGTATTTAAGTGTCGATGACATCCCTATGTTTGCGGTAGGATTCATTACCTCTTTTACCGTAGCGATGCTAGCGGTAGTAACTTTTCTAAAGCTTTTAGAGAAGATAGGTTTAAAACCTTTTGCATACTATCGTATTTTGTTGGCTATCTTATTTACGCTTTTCGTATTACTATAGATTCATATAAGTCACATATCATTAAACTGATATTCAATTTTAGAATATCGGTTTTTTATCTATTTCAACTCTAGTACTACTCACTTCAATATGGCATAGTGATAATAAGCTACCATTAATAGTCTGAACGTTCTTTAAGTAACTATATCCTTTATCATAAAATGCAATTGGAAAATTAAAGATTCCATATATATACAGAACATATTTACAAACCATATTCATTCCACATAGTATCTTTTTAATTTGCAACACACTGATACAAATTTCAAATGAGCACAAAGACAGAATAAGTAAATAAATAAATTTCCTAGGAATTATAAAGCGACTAAATTTAATTAGAGTGAGGTGACGATAAAATGAATCAATTAGCACAGACATATTGGAATACTTATTGGGGAAACAACAAAAAACCAGAATCTGTTATAGCTTGGCAATTTGGAGATTCCCCTAATTATCTTGCACAACTAGTAATTGACGGTATTAAAACTGCTACATGCTCCGGTCACATTTTTTATGAATTAGAAAATGAACCGCTACCGACCACTAATGATTATAGTATTATACTTAATAGTAATGATGAACCTGTAGCTATTATTAAGATAATAGAAGTAACTGTAACACCAATGAATGAAGTAAGCGAAGAATTCGCTATCGCTGAAGGCGAAGGAGATCGTACTTATAATTACTGGAGAGACACCCATGTTCGTTTTTTTACAAAGGAACTAAATGAGCTTGGTCTTAATTTCTCTGAAGATATGTTACTCGTCTGTGAGCGTTTTGAACTTGTTGATGTGAACAATAAAGTGAAATTATAAAAAACTGAGATTTACCACCCATTCTTATTTTTATAAAACACAAAAAGACAAGTCATTCTGACTTGTCTTAAAGTTGCTTGGCGACGTCCTACTCTCACAGGGACAAGGTCCCAACTACCATCGGCGCTAGAGAGCTTAACTTCCGTGTTCGGTATGGGAACGGGTGTGACCTCTCTGCCATCAT
>NZ_LMJQ01000031.1:0-6051 GCF_001429475.1 Bacillus sp. Root131 | reverse complement strand
ATGAACTGATTTAGGATTTGAAAATAGATTTTCATCAAACAAAATGAGGGAAAGAATATGCAGGGAAATCAACAATCGATTTCAAATCTTAATACTTCGAGCTTTTGCGATTACCTCCGATCCTCAATTTCCATGGAGTCCTTTATCAGATTGTGGTTCTGCCTGTACAGGGGGCACGGCAACGATTCCTTCTTTTTGGGGCCACTTATAAAAATACATTAAATTTCAAATTAATTTTTGCATTCATCTACTTGAAAGATGAATGCTTTTTTTCGTACATAATAAAAAAATAAACATTTTTGTCACAAAACTCGTCTTTCTGGGTTCTTTATAATACAGGCATCAAATGAGAGTGAGGTTTTAACTGACATGTTAAAAATAAAAAAGGAAGAAAGGCCTGTCTCGGATCTGACATTTGAAGATTTATTTAAACAATACTACGTTTACGTTGTGAAACAAATTCTATGGATTGTTAAAAATCAGCCTATTGCTGAAGAATTAGCACAAGAAGTATTTTTACAGCTATATAGAAATGATTGGAAAACAATTGAAAGCTTACCTGGTTGGCTCATAAAATCTTCTACTTATGTTGCATATAAATATTTACGATCCGAAAAAAGGCATCAGGCGAGAATAGATAAAACGATACAACACCATGAGGTTCAACCTATCTCATCATTAGATGATGATTGGATTAGAAAAGAAGAGATTACAAAAGTACAAAACGTACTTAGTAATATGAATGAACGAGATCGAACCATATTGTTAATGAAATTTTCTGGTTTTCAATACAAAGAAATCGCAGACGTACTTCATATTGACATATCTTCTATTGGAACACTATTGGTCCGAGCCAAACAGAAGTTTCGTAAAATGTATAAACAAGTAGAGGAGGCATAACAAATGAATTGTTATGATAAAGGGTTTGTTCAAGCGTTTATAGATGGGGAGCTTCCTCATGATAAAAGAAAAGAATTTACAAAGCATCTAGATACATGTGAAGTATGCCAAAATACATTACTTGAAATTAGTAAATTAAATCAATGGGAACATGTAATGTTAGAGGATGAAACTATACACTCATCACAAGATATCAACATTGATATTGATCAAGCGTGGAAAACATTTGAAAGTCGCACAAAACTAGAAAATGTTTCTTATATAAATGAAAAAACTGAACAGAAGAAGGGATTGTTTACGAATATGGATAAAAAATCAAAACGCTTTATGTATGCGGTGGTAGCTGTAGCAGGACTTTTCACAACAGCTATGATTCCACAAGTACGAGTGGCAGCGACGAATGTTGCTTCCTATTTTTCGAATGAAGTTTCAAATGATAAGGTTGTAAATGAAGGTATGCAAGATGAAAATGGTGTCACACAAGATATGATGAAAAATGGCCAATACATTCCGATTGATGAGAAAATCACAGATCAAGGTGTTACGGTACATTTCAAAGAATTATATGTGGCAGATTCACGTATATCTGTTCATTATAAAATTGAAAAAGCAGATGGAAGTTTAGTACCGTATGAATTTGATACAACGGGATTAAATCTTAAAAGTGAAGGCAAGGAAAATGGACAACAAGAGGAAAACCCAGAGTACTACGGAAAAGATGGTAGCTTCTCACAATTACCATTTATTCAAGGAGAAAATGGCTTACCATTCAAGCTAAAAGCGGCAGGGCAAGAATTAGATCATGTAGGTATTCGTGATAAAGATCGACCAGAAAGTGTCCTTACATTTGTGGAAGGTCCTGAGGGAAAAGATTCCTTTAAGCAGCCACTTACATTAGATGTAAATATAAATAAAATTGGAAAGGTATCCGGATCTTGGAAGGGACAAATTCTAATTGATTCTTCCAAGTTGCAAAAATAAAACTAATTGAGATGAGAAAAAGAATAGAACGATATGTATCTCATACGAAGCTTATATTCTTTCTGGTTTTACTTACATGTATTTCGTACATGATTTTCACTCTATCTCTTTTCATTAAATAATCACAGAAACATCCCAATAGAGTAGACTCTATTGGGATGTTCTTATAAGTCTGGTATAATGGTATCTCGGAGTGTCCCATATGACTTGTTTCAAAAAGGAGAGTGACATATGAGAAAGATAGGTTATGTACGAGTAAGTTCTGTAGATCAAAACCCAAAGAGGCAATTACAACAGATGGAAGAAATCGGAGTGGATATCATATATCAAGAAAAAGTATCAGGTGCCACCCAAGATAGACCTGAACTTCAAAATATGTTAGGTAATCTTAAAGAAGGAGACATCATTTATGTGACAGATTTAACACGAATTACTCGAAGTACAAGGGATTTATTTGAATTAGTTGATTACATAAAAAATAAACAAGCCAATTTAAAATCATTAAAAGATACTTGGTTAGACTTATCAGAAGAAAATCCATATAGTCATTTCTTAATGACAGTAATGGGAGGAGTAAATCAATTAGAAAGGGACTTAATTCGAATGCGTCAGCGTGAAGGAATTACCCTTGCTAAAAAAGAGGGGAAATATCAAGGGCGAGTAAAAAAATATCATGAGAAACATGCAGGAATGAATTATGCGATGAAGCTTTACGAAGAAGGAAATATGACAGTAAAACAAATTTGTGAAATTACAAGTGTATCTAGATCCTCTTTATATAGGAAGATACACGATTTGGGATAAACATTTTGTCTCGAGGGAATGGGCAAAAACACCCTACTATGAATAGAGAGGAGCCCCCTTATGCTGACTGTTCAAGAAACAGCTTATCCAAGATTAAAGAGTAATCCTACACCGAAAGAGCTAGATAAGCTATTTTCTCCTATATTAAAAGAATTAAATTGGACTAAAATGCATTCTCGTAATCCATTTTCTCAGCTAAACTTTTTAATAATGCTAAAAGTTTTTCAGTGTTTAAACTATTTTGTTCCCATTACAGATGTTCCACTTGTTATTATTAAGCATATCGCTAAAATATCTAACATTAGCCTTTCGGGTGATGAAAAATGGGATTCTTATCATCGGACAGGTACTGGGAAACGGCAAATTACTATGATTCGTAATTACCGACAAGCGAAGATATTTGATAATCAAGCTCGTCAAATTATGCTATCGGCAATGGAAAATGCAGTATTAGAAAAAGACGCAAAAAGTGATATTGTAAATGTTGCAATTGATGAATTAGTTAAACATAGTTATGAATTGCCTGCATTTCAGACATTAGTAAAATCGGTAGATCATATTCATAGTACAGCTTATCGTACTTTGTATAAGCAAGTTGCAGATTCATTAAGTAATGAAGAAAAATCAAAAGTAGATGCACTATTTCAACAGATTGATGGGGCCACTTATTCTGATTGGCATGCGATAAAACGAGACCCCGGTCGTCCTACACTAGAACAAATTAGGACATGGATTGCAAGAAAAAATTGGATTAGTGACCGACAGGTGGGAAGTAATTTTTTTCAAAACTTACATATTCCTCCTGCGAAAGTAGAACGATTAGCGGCAGAAGCAAAAACATTAGATGCAGCTCGTATGAAAGAACTTGAACCCCATAAACGATATACACTAGCTATATCTTTATTGCATGTTCAACACGCCAAAACGATTGACGATATTGGAACGATGTATATCAAACGAGTTGCAAAAGCTGAAAATAAAGCGGAAAGAGCTTTCCATATTTTAAAAGAAAAACGAGAAAAACAAACAGACGAACTCATTACTACATTACGTGATACCATCACCACTTATCAATTAGACGTTGATGTAGAAACACGATTACACTCATTGGAAACATTAATTGGTGGAAATCGCGGTCAACAGATTTTAGAGAATTGTGACGAATATTTAGCTTATACTGGAAATAACTACTTTTCTTTTATGTGGAAATATTTAAAGAGTAATCGATCTGAATTAATTAATTAATTAATTAATATGCTTGAATCATTAAGATTTAAATCTACGACACAAAGTAAAGGGTTAGAACAAGCTATTACTTTCCTATTAAAAAATAAACTTAAAAAATCCGAATGGATTTCAACAATCTATACACGTAAGAATGGAATGAATAAAAATGATTGGGAATCAGTTCCTCTTGTTGATTTAACCTGGATTCCTGAAGGATGGTGGCGCTGGATTAGCTCCAATCGTAGAAGAAATGTATATCCAGACAAAATTAATCGAAGACACTTTGAAGCTTGTGTATTTTATCAAGTTAGAAATGAATTGAAATCCGGAGATTTATGTATTGAAGGTAGCGAACAATATGCTGATTATCGAGAGCAATTAATATCCTGGGATGAATATCAACAAAACTTACATATATTTTGTGAACAGGCAGGCCTTCTAACAACAGCTGAGGCATTTAAAACACAGGTGTGTAATAAGCTTGAATCACTTGCGAAAAAAGTGGATACTTCTTTTCCAAAAAATAAAGCCGTTACCATTCGAAACGGAGAACCTTTTATCACAAAATTAAAAAAGAAGAAGATTTCACCGTTATTAAAGGCTGTTAGAAAACGAATTGAAGAAAGAATGGTACCTATTAATGTTTTAGATTTATTAAGTGATACAGAATATTGGTTAAACTGGACAAGATTTTTTGGTCCTATTTCTGGTTATGATGCCAAAATTACTAAACCCACTCAAAGATATTTAACAACTGCTTTTTGTTATGGTTGTAATTTAGGTCCTACTCAAGCTGCACGTTCCCTTGGTACAGTGGATCGAAGGCAAATTTCTTGGATTAATGAACGACACGTCACTGAAGAAAATATCCAAAAAGCCATTGAATGGTTAATTAATGCTTATAATAAATTTAATTTACCAAAATATTGGGGAACAGGAAACAGTGCTGCAGCTGATGGTACAAAATGGGATCTCTATGAACAAAACTTATTATCTGAAAATCATATTCGTTACGGTGGGTATGGTGGAATTGGATATTACCATGTTTCAGATAATTATATTGCCTTATTCAGTCACTTTATACCTTGTGGTGTCTGGGAAGGGGTTTATATTTTGGATATTCTAATGAAAAATCAATCTGATATTCAACCTAATACATTACATTCTGACACGCAAGGACAAAATGCACCGATATTTGGGTTATCCTACTTATTAGGGATCCAACTGATGCCCCGGATTCGAAATTGGAAAAATTTAAAATTATTACGACCGCATAACAACTCGAATTATCAGCATATTAATGAACTATTTACAACTTCGGTGAATTGGAACATAATCGAAAAACATTATGAGGATATGTTACGTGTAGTGATGTCTATTAAAACGGGACGTATTCATCCTTCGACTATTCTTAATAAACTTAGTGGATATAGCAAGAAAAACAAATTATATCAAGCATTCCGTGAATTAGGTTGTGCAATCCGCACATTATTTTTATTGAAATATTTATCGGATGAGGAGTTAAGAAGCACTATTCAAGCGGCTACAAATAAAAGCGAATCTTTTAATGGATTTACAAAATGGTTATTCTTCGGAGGAGATGGAATTATTGCAGAAAATCATCGGGAAAGACAACGGAAAATTATAAAATACAATCATCTTATTGCAAATTGTGTTATTTTCTATAACGTTTTTCAACTTACCCGTATCCTGCATGAATACATCCAGGAAGGAAATGAATTAGACGAAGAAGTACTATCTGATTTGAGTCCATACCTTACCTTTCATATCAATCGATTCGGGAAATATGGATTGGACGATAATCGGCAACCACCCGATATCCAATTTGATATGGCTATTTCACCTCATAGATTAAACGCTGCAAATTAGACAAAAATAGCCACAGTCTATTAATAAATAGGTTGTGGCTATTTTGAGTGGCCCCAAAAAGAAGGAATCGTTGTCGTGCCCCTACAGAAGACAGATCTGCCACAGAACGCATTTCAGAAGATTTAATAAGACAACAAAATAAGGTTCTGGTGCAAATAATGGACAAACGCAAAAAAAGGCATAGATTCCTTCTGGAATCCACTCCTAAGCAGTTAATCCAAATAACTGATGAATACATCTATTCTGATT
>NZ_LMJQ01000030.1:0-6230 GCF_001429475.1 Bacillus sp. Root131 | reverse complement strand
ATATGTTTTCTTTTTCCATCCTGATCACGCACCTTTTTTAAGTAGTAATACCAGTATGGCCAAGTTTGAAAGAATATTTTCAAATCATTTAGCTTTTTTGCACCAGAACCAGATGGCTTCCTGCCATCCCTTGTTCGAAGCCAATTCATCTCCCACCTACTCACTTCGCGTTCCTTGAGGAAGGAGTCTTCTTGGCTAAAATGATAAATAACAACCATTTCTATATATCTTATTACAGCAAAATTTTGTTGTAAATTATTAAAATTTTAAACTGAATTTACGCTAATCTAGATACTAAAACTCGTACGCTGAAGTTTGGATTACTTCTCTACCTTCAAATTCGCTAAAAACATTGATTTAAATAGTCTTTTGGTTCTTTTAAAATTGTTCGGACGGAAGACATGTTTTAACCGAACAATTTATTAAAGGATAAAGTATACGAATAGAATTGTTAGGACGGCCTAACAATTTATTTAAACTATCACATTATGTAATGCCATGTTACACATACAGAAAATATAATAGATTATTCACTGTAGCATTGTAGATTCTTTTTGTAATCGGTTGTGATTTTAATAAAAAAAGCAGGTCATTTAGACCTGCTTTTTTAACGTTTTTTAAATGGATTTGAAGTTTTAAGAGTGCTAATAATATTCTCTTCTTCTTGTTGATTTTGTGTTGAAGTAGCTTCACTAGTCTGACGTTTAAATGCAGAGTTTTTACCACCACTGAATCTTGATGCCCCGCCAAATCCTTGGTTTTTATTATAAGGATTGAATGTGTTTTTTTGAACACGATTTGTTGCAAAAGAAATATCTACTTTTTCTTCGTCCTGTTTACGTTGAGCTTCTGCTCTTAATTGCTCTTGTTTTTCAGCCAACTCTTTTCCTTCTCGCGCAAGAGATATATAGCGTTTAGGCATTGTCATACCAGCAAATATAGTGTAGCAAACCGCATATTCATTATCCCAAATTGGATCTCCAAATTTACCAGCGATTTCATCTAATCGTTTATACTCTCCTAAGGTATTACGAATTCTATTTTCCGTATTAACATCTTTGAAGAAGTCTGCGTTAGAAGGTCTTAAAACGAAACCACCATACATTGTTGCTGTTTCAAATTGATGTTCCGCTGAGAAGAATCCCTCATCTAAGCTTCGTTTAATACTATTTTCAAGTGAATGTAAATCGAATTTAGCAATTCTCGCTTTTCCAATTGTTAAGAAACGTCCTGGAATACTTAATAGTTTTATTAAATCCGATGGGTCATATGTAACGTTATCAGAACCATAGTTCTCTGGGATTATGTTTATTTCATGTAAAGTACTCACTACATTATCGTTCGCAACTTCTTTCCAGTTTACATATCTGTTTTTCAGATCTTTCGTGCCTTTTTGTGACTCAATTATACGTTGCATTTGCGTATTATCATTAACAATTACATTTGCTAAAGGCTTTATATCAGAATTTCCAAATAATCTGTCTTGCTCTCTCATAAATTCATCAATTTCACTTAGTAATACAAGTGCATTGTTAATTTCATCAGGATCACCGGATGGTAAAGAAATAAGCATAGATACTGGACAAGGGAAAAACTGTTCACGAATTAATTGTAAAACAAGTGAACCCCAACCTGTTCCAACGCCACCACCAGCTCCAAGACAAATTAAGAATTGGTCTACAATTACTTCTCCCTCTTCATTTGTAAACTTTCGACCGAGCTCTTGGGCTAATTTATCAAGGTATCCATTAGCATTAGGATTAGTTTCAGGGTCAAATAAGTCAGTAACTACAGAAGGTGTACGTGCAGCCCCCTTTAAACCGTCAAAATGAATACGATCTTCTTTAATAATATTTTGTAAATGCATCATATCTGACTCTGCAAAGTTAACAGCTAATGTCGGATAGCAAGTAGTTCCATTCGAAAACTTGTAACCTGCGAATAAATCAGCCTCTTTATTACCTTTTTGACCAGCACCAATAACTCCCCATCGTATACTAATATCATTTACACTATGGTTAGTTGAATGGATATGTTCTAGTTCATTACTGTTTAATAACATATAAAATTCCTCCCCTATACTTATAAATTACGCATTTCCATTGCTTTTTGTTTAAAACACTCTACTATTTCTACACCTAAATCCGATAAGGTATAAATCTTAGACCTTCCTACCCTAGTTTCATCAATATATCCTGCACAATAAAAACTATTTACGGTTGCAAAAACAGTCGGTTTACTTAGCTGTATCATTTCTGCCACAGCCGTTTTATTCAGCATTTGCGCTTCACCATTTTCATTGATAAATGCCATTAATACTTGATAGGCACAATCATCATTACCAATTCTTTCTGCAATTTCTGCAATGTTTAACGTATAAAAGTGATCCCTATTCATTGTTTAACTCCCATCTGTTTAATTAATTCTTGAGAGTGGAAAAATTCACCTAACCTATTTATATCACACTGGGAATGGTATGTAAACTGAAAGTTAAACTTAAATTTAAACTGTTATTTAAACCTTTAGCCACACTAGATATACATATATCTTTCTATAACCCCCAGAAATTTAAACCTAAAATTAAATTTAAATTTAAACCGTTATTTATTTTTATTAAAATTCTTCTATATTTATATAAACTTAATGTCTAAATTTAATAATTGTATAGATTCATAGGTATTAAAAATAACATCTTTAAAATTATTAAAATAAAAAAGTAGCAAGTCCATTTTTAGACTTGCTACTTAAATAAACCAAACTTAGAATCTAGTTCAAAGTTTACTTTCCAAATATTTTTTGTAAGAATGATTTTTTTGATTCTGTCACAATTCGTTCTTGACGTTCTTTTCTTTTTTCTTGAATTAAAGTATCTATAAGATCCTGATTTCTACGTGCCACGATTTGCTCAAGTTCTTGTTTCTCGGTCTTCAGCTCATGCATTTGTTTTACCATTTCCACTTGTAGTTTGATACTTTGATCCAACTTTTCAGTCAAATCTTGAATTAATTCTGTTTGATATTCTACTTTTTTCTCTAGGTTTGTTTTAACCTGGTGTTCTTCTAATGCTACTGGTAGCTCGTCACCATTTAACCAAGAGCGAACTTTCTTATAGCTCCAATTTTGTTCTTGGATCTTCTTCTTAATAGATATAAACTTATTAATGTCATCTTCCGTGTAGCGACGATGCCCACCATTAGTTCTATTTATTTGTAGATTAAACTCTTCCTCGTAAACTCTTAATAAGTCATTCGAAAGCCCAGTAAGTTCAGATACTTCTTTCATTTTATACTCATTTTGTTCTTCGTTTGTTTTACTCTCACTCATAGAAACAACACCTCCTTACAACCGAAAAACTTAGAAAATCTCTTCCATGTTATATTCTACATAGAATGGGCATTATCTTCCTATAGATTACTCTACCATAGAAAAACTAGAAAATCTTAATATAATTTCACTAAAAATCTAGTATTTTTATGTCTATAGATTACATTGTTTATCTATAGTATTCTACATTCTAATATTCATTCTACTTTTATATATCTTCTATATGGTTATTTAGCAAAACTTAGATAAGATTAAATGAAGAAAAACATTGATGTATCAAGGTTTTTTGGAAAGTTAGAATGAACTTATGCTAATTTATGTTCCAACTTACTAAATTAAACTTACCGGTTATTTCTTCAAGTTTTTCTTCTTAAATTGTACTCTCGTCCACTAAAAATAATTTTCCTTGAGTATTATAAAATTGTGGAAAACGAATAGGAAAATATATCTATACATTTAAATTAATTAAAACATAGTACAAAATTTAGCTATTAATAGAAAATATATAGAGTTATTTTTTTGTATATATAGTGATTCATAGGCGGCAACAATAAATATGAACTGTATAATAAGAACCAAGTGACCTAAACAATATGCTATTAAGCTACAAACAACTCTTGTATTTGCACTTAAATGAACACCTATTTTCTTACTAAGTTTTTAAGTCTACATAAATATTTTTATTTAAAATTAGAATGCGCATATCGTTATAAAAGCCTTTTAAATAAAGGGTTTTATTAAAGTTCGAATTAACTTATTCTAGATTTAAATCTAACTTGTTTTAATTCGTGTTTATATCTCGTTTTAACTTTTATTCCAGTAATGTTTTTTGTTTTGATTTAAAAGTCATATTCATCGTGCAAAAAAAGAGAAAATCAGTTTAATGCGGTATATATTTATGGATTCTTGAATTTATAAAATTAGAATTAATATGTTCTAGTATTGTTTCTATGTTTTTGTTGATCGTTTTGTTATATCATTTCTATGTTTTTTTCTTTGTTTGATATGCTAATTTATGTTAAATTAGAATTGTAATTATTGCTCATAATCATTGTTATAAAAGGGTTTTTATTAATATTTTAATACACTTTATCTAGTTTTAAAACCATTTTATAATAATTTTTATGTTCTACATATAGTTCGATATATTGAAAGGTTTGTCTATAAATGAGATTAAAAAACTAGAAAGCTTTTTTTCGAAAATAGAACTATAGAATAACTGTATTAAACTTTAAATTGTTATATAAAAAAATACGATTTTATAAAAAATCGTCTTGCAAGTACCAAAAAATGCATATATGATTACATTAAAATGCGCCAAATCTTAGCTATAGTTATAGTTTTGCCGCAATTGACTAAAAATAAACATAAAAAAGCAAAAAAAAGATCTTTCAGCTTGATGAAATAGCGTCAACTATTTCATCGAGGTTAATCTCTAGGAACCCACGAAACTCTTATTGATTGAAAGTTAAACTTACAATGTTACCTAGATTAAACTTTAGCTTCAAAACCTTTTTTGATTTGTATAAATTTATAAGATAATTTTACTTGATCTTATAAATTTGTGCAACTGAAAAAGGCGATTTTCTTGCGTATTTTGAGCATTGTTTATCTAGAAATATACAAAAATCATCTAGATTTGAGAAGATTTTTGTATATGTGATATTACAGTGTCTTTTTTTGTGCTCTTTTCGGAAGGATTCATTTTAAACAATGAGTACACATTTAAATTTTTCTCAGCAGAATTTTAAAGTCCATGGAGTTAAGTTTTTTGATGGACTTTTTAATATTATAAAACTCGAAAATGAACGCAAAGAATTACCATCCTCAGCATTAGCGACTTATATCATGCTTCACTTTGAATGCAATGATATAGGAATGCTACCACGTGAATTTCAAATAATGGATCTTGCTAAAAAAAGTGGGATTCCCTACACAACAATTTATACAGGATTTCAAGTTTGCTTGGAGCGTAAGCTCGTAAGAGAAATACCTGTTGGAAATCGTACTGTTTATGAAATTGTAGATTATGCATTATACAACCACACTGCTGCAGAAACTACAGATATGATAAATATATCGTTATCGTATTTCCGTATTCCATTTTATTTAATTCAAACAACTATACTAAGTAGCCTTGTAAAGGCTCGAGATAATAGAGGAATTATGATTCTTTTAGAATTAATCAACACATTTTCGAGAAAAATTGGTATGGAACATTATAAGCACAAGATTGAAGATTTCGAGATTACGAGAAAAATGGCTTTTCTAAAGGAAAAGTTGAATCGTAATGCAAAGAAAGTGCGACAATACATAGAGATTGTAAAGCCTATTAAATTTAATGCAGTAGATCTTAAAGATAAGAAATCAAGTGAGTCTCGTATTACACGTGTTAGAAGGCAGGTACAACAAGTTATTATTGAAAAGTTTAATGTCATTTTTTCTTCGAATTGTGTTATTGAAAATGATAAAAAAGAATTACATAGACCTATAGCGAAGTGTAGAAAAGAAGCAGTATCTCGTTTGAAACATATGGGACAAGCGTTAAGAAAAAAAGATAAAGAAAATATAATGACTGCATTTAGACAAGAAATTGTTGATATCGAAATCTATTTACCAACAAAACAAAAACAAAATTAATTATTAATATATGCAATGACTCATGCATTAGATCAAGTTGAAAGTTGTACAAAAGATCAAGAAATATTCTCTATCCCAGCATTTATGCGAGTTCAGTTTAGAGAAGCCTGGACACATTTTGCTGAGAAAAGTTTGTCAGAAGAAGAAAGTATCGAGGGTTCTGGTGCAAAAAAGCTAAATGATTTGAAAATATTCTTTCAAACTTGGCCATACTGGTATTACTACTTAAAAAAGGTGCGTGATCAGGATGGAAAAAGAAAACATAT
>NZ_LMJQ01000029.1:0-6979 GCF_001429475.1 Bacillus sp. Root131 | reverse complement strand
ATGGCAGTTCATCAAAACGAATCGTTTTGGGGACGCCAACCGGCGAGGGAGCCCCTCAAGGATTGAGGGGTTGGGGAGTTCGATTGGTGGGGTCAAGGGGAAGAGTTCCCCTTGTGGGGTTTGGGGCAAAGCCCCTGGTTTTTATCACGCTGTGGCGTGATTTGGCGAAGCCAACAAGGTCTCGCAGAGCCCACACCAAATGAAATTTGGTATAGTAGGCTATACCAAAACTTTGGATTCGCTCTCTCGATATGTTATAATAACCTTAAAAGTAGTCCTCTTACGGAAGACAATTGTGAGGGAAAAACATGAACAAATTCGCAATCATTCACATGCAGAAATTTCAAATTTCTGATGTGCAAGGGATTCAAAAACATAATCAAAGACAAGGAAAAAGTAAATCAAATTTAGACATCGATTATTCGAAAAGTGAACAGAATTATGATTTGTTGAATCAACAAAAAATTAGATATGAAAGCACAATTAAACAAGAGATCAGTGAGCGAGTAAAACGAAAGCCACGGGCAAATTCTGTTGTGCTTTCAGAATTTGTAGTAACAGCTTCGCCTGATTACATGCATTCATTAAGTTTAGAAGAACAGAAACGTTATTTTGAGAGTTCACTAGCGTTTATTCAAAAGCGTTATGGCAAACAAAACACGTTGTATGCGATGGTTCATATGGATGAAGCAACACCACATATGCATATTGGTGTGATGCCAATTACAGAAGACAACCGTTTGTCGGCAAAAGATATGTTTATGAGAAAAGAGCTCATATCTTTACAACAGGACTTCCCGTTGGAAATGCGGGAAAAAGGTTTTGATGTAGAGCGGGGAGAAGGTTCTGAGAAAAAACATTTATCGCCCCAAGCCTTTAAGGAAAAACAAGATTTAGAAGTAGAAGTGGAACAGTTATCCAATGTAAAAACGCATTTAAAGACAAAAGTAGTGGAAACGCATAATCAATTACAACAAACCACAAACTACATCGAAAAACAGAATGAAACGTTACAAAAAATTCAGCAACAATTTTTGAGTTTAGATAAAAAAATAAAAGAAAAGAAACAGGAATTTGAAACGTTTCGAAATCAAATTCCGGATAAGCCAGTGTCAATGTCTTATTTGCGAGAAGAAACAAAAACAGAAGTAACAACGAAACTGTTTGGAAAGCCAGAAATTACTGAGAAGAAAACAGGAAACATTGTGGTTACACGTGAGCAATGGAGAGATATGACAGAAAAAGTGAATGCAGCCGTTATTGTTAAAAAAGATTATGAACGTTTACAGAAGACGGATCTTGTAAAAGAGAATCAAAGTTTACGAGAAGATAATAAATATTTAGAAGAAACAATAGAGGGGAATAATCTTGCTTTAAAACATTCTTATAAACAAAATCGGAAATTAGAAGAAGTAAATAAAGAATTGCATACTGAAATAGGCACTTTAAAGGCTCATATAAGAGATTTACAGATGAATATAAAGGTTTTATATCAACAGACGAAAAAAGTCTTTAAAGAGCAATTTAAGGCATTTAGAGGACTTATTAAAAACGAACTGGATATGAAGGGTGTAGATAATCAATTTGAACGTGAACATACAAGAGAAATAAGAAGTAGACAGAAAGGATATGACATGGAACGTTAGAAACGTTTTGTGATATACTATAATTATTCATCACTAACTAATTTATGGGTTTCATCCATTTAAAAATCTCTTTATATGTGTGCATATAAAGAGATTTTTTGCGTTTATGTAATTAAAATTATGTTAAGATTGATAAGACTACATTTGAAAATGTGGGTTCAAGTTGCTGTATTGATTGAATTGCACAAAAAAACCAATTCCATTACACGGGAATTGGTTTTTTTGTTGTGCACTATCAGATAACGCGTAAGGAGATTAATAGTTTGTATAAATTTAGTATACTACAAATTGAAATAAAATTCAAAAAATAAAAGGATGAATCTTTACATATTTTCAAATTCGAACACAAAAATGTAAAGATATGGTTTATAATAAGTGGTGAAACACTCTCCTATGTTTCTAGTGACTGTATTTTTATCTGTTGTTGGTGCGGAATCTATTAATAGATTTTGCACTTTTTTTTGGAGAGTAAAATATAAGTATTAAAAAGAGCATAAGGAAACCGAATCCCACTTTGTATAAAAAGTGGGAAAATAGGCTGTGCCTATTAGGTTTCTAAAGCTTTCTAGCTGGTACGCTTTTTCTATGATCTGTGGTCGTCTGGTGGTCGTTTATAGCCGTTCTGTGGTCTTCCAGTTGCCCTCAGTGGTCGTTTAGTGGCTGTTTAAAATACACAAAAAAAATAAAATATGCTACAATAATTGTAAAGATAGAAGCTGTTTTTTTTGGAGTACCCATGCCATAAAGTTGGGACGAAATAAATTGGTGTATCCTTACCCTAGTAGGAACAAAAGATAAAAAAGAGAACCAACTGTTATACAGAGTTGGTTCTC
Organism: Bacillus sp. Root131; assembly: GCF_001429475.1. Classification (NCBI taxonomy): domain Bacteria; kingdom Bacillati; phylum Bacillota; class Bacilli; order Caryophanales; family Bacillaceae; genus Bacillus; species Bacillus sp. Root131. The sequence goes on along the minus strand of NZ_LMJQ01000029.1, from coordinate 4,500 downwards.
TTTTTTATCTTTATCGAAAGTAAACTTGTGAATAGAAGTTTACTTTCAAAGTAATGATTTTATTGGATTTTAAGAGGTTTTCAGAAAAATAGACATTCCGGTAAGGAAAGTATACATTCATTATGCTGAAATAAATATAAAAAGTCAGATAAGATAAAACAAAAAAAGCCATTCATGCTATAATTGGAGTGTCCGCAACAATCATAGTGAAGAGGCTTTTTTGTATCTTTATAAAAGATTATTAGAGTATTAGACTCATAGAAAACATTCTATATACATAATAACAAAATAAAAGCCTCTTCGCTAGTTGTAAATACTAGAAATGAGGAGAATAACATGCCAAATACGATTGAATTTAAACAAGTTGAGAAAAATGCAAGAATACGTGATTTAGAAATGGAAAATGAAAAATTTAAGAAAGATCATAATGAAGTTTCCAAAGTTGAATTAGAAAAAGCGATGGAAACTATGGCAAAAGCAACTGGTAAAGAACTTTACATAGGTACTAAAAAAAGCCTACATTCGAAAGTGAGGTTTGCTCAAATTTTGCAAAGTAATTATGAATTTTTAAGGGAAAGGGAATACTTAACGGCTAAAGAAAAAACATTTTTAATTGATATTGTTTCTTCGATTGCTTTTAATTCAAACTGTATTGTTGATGATGTGAAATCAAAAAATCCAGTTCCGTTGAATATTTCAGGACTTGCAAAAAAAATTGGATTAACACGAGCGAATACTAGTCTTTCAGTAAATTCTTTAGTTAAGAAAGGGATATTAGCGAAAGCTGAAAGTGGAATTGACGGGAATAATGCAAAAGCTTATTCATTATTTGTAAATCCACACATTATTTATGCAGGAGATAAGGATAATGTAAATGAAGCACTTAAAGCAATCTTTTATAAATCGATGAAAATGAAAATATTAAAAGATTTGCCAGATAAATTATTTTAAGATTGACAATTGGTCAATCTTATTTTTTTACTTATTTTCGTGTGTATTGTTTTCGATACGAATGTGTATTGTTTTCGATACACACGAAAAACATCATAAACCTAGTTATATCAACCGTTTATGCCCTATTTAAAACCCTCTCTCTTCTCACTCTATATATAAAGGCTAAAAGTTCCGCAAGGAACAGGTAGTATTTTTGAGTAAAAAGCACTCAAAAATCTCCACCTTTTTCACTATGTTTCATCCTTGCTAAACTTTTTTCGGCTGGTTTTTAGCTTTTGCCAAGCCGAACAGACCAAAAACGGGGTTAAGTTGTTCGACTTGGACCAGGAATTGTACCAGCCGAACCGCCAGTTCTTCCGTTCAAAGTATGATTCTTTTTCATACAGATCAACGCTATGTGGGGTTTAGCCCCCACACGACTAGCCAGCACTCACACCCAAAAACATGGGACACAAATAAAAGAATGTCCGTTTTTAAACGGGCATTCTTCAACAAGTTCAAAAGCAACAATAGGTATATTATATTTATGTTTACAGAGTTATTTGAGTGAATATGAAATTTATAAAAAGATAAGAGTCCATGGTAGGGGTAGAACCAGCATCTCCGAGTGAAACGGACATTTTTTTGAATGTTCGGAAAATTAAATGACTATTAAAGTGGTTCATCTTTAGTCCAAACGCCTAAATAATTTAATCGTCCAGAGCAACAACCTAATTTTAGGTATTGCCATGTCCTACCTTCTTGAAAAGATGCATTAACAAAAAGTGGCATAAAACTCAAAAATTTGGATTTAAAGCTCGGAAAACATAAAAACACCTGTTAATTGTCAGTAAATTTCAAAATTATCGATTCATTTGAAGATGCTGGGTTTACCCCTATTATCGGTAGCGAGTTTTTTTATAAAATCCTTGTATGTACAGAGATTCTTCTTTTTTTGTCTCGCTATCTGTATACGGGATTTTATATATTGTGGATAGATCGAGGATTCTAGAAATTCTTACTCATTTTGTTTTTTACTTTTTTTGTATAAAATCCTGTATACAATTTCAAGTAGAAAAATAAAAAAGATTGGTATCTACACAAACCGTTGTCAGATTCATTTCATAAGCATATTAAGTATGTATTTATTCAATTAATTGCAATTAATTTGAAAAAAAGTTGGTGAAAAGATGAGTAAGTTTAATAAATTTGATAAATGTAATCATATTCCCTTCCCCTGTGCGTTTCCTCCTTTGCAAGAAGGGCCAACGGGACCTACGGGGTCAACAGGTCCAGTAGGTCCTACTGGACCTACTGGAACAGGAGAAGGAATAACAGGACCACCAGGACCTACGGGAGATCCAGGTCCAGCAGGTCCACAAGGGGTACCGGGTATTCAAGGTGAACAAGGAGATCCAGGTCCGACTGGACCACAAGGAGTACCAGGTATTCAGGGAGAACAGGGAGATCCAGGTCCGACTGGACCACAAGGAGTACCAGGTATTCAAGGCGAACAAGGGGATCCTGGTCCAGATGGACCACAAGGAGTACCAGGTATTCAAGGCGAACAAGGAGATCCAGGTCCAACTGGACCAGTCGGACCTACTGGAGCTGGTGTAACAGGGCCTACTGGTTTGCCAGGTCCAACAGGTCCAGGAGCTGGTGCAACGGGCCCAACAGGTCCTGCAGGCCCAACAGGTCCTGGTGGTGGTGCAACCGGTCCGACTGGTCCAACTGGACCTGGTGGTGGTGCAACCGGTCCAACAGGTGCAACTGGGCTACAAGGGCCGCCTGGCCCAGCTGGGCCAACAGGGCCTCAAGGAAATCAAGGCATTCAGGGAGAACCTGGCCCAGAAGGACCAACAGGACCTCAAGGAAACCAAGGTATTCAGGGACCAGCTGGAGCTAGAGGACCAACAGGACCTCAAGGACCTCAAGGTATTCAAGGACCAGCTGGAGCTAGAGGACCAACTGGTCCTCAAGGAAACCAAGGTATTCAAGGACCAACAGGACCTCAAGGACCTCAAGGACCTCAAGGACCTCAAGGACCTGTTGGTCCTACATTAACTGCTAATAATATTTATGTAGCAAATCCTAGTACAAATATTAATGTTGTAGGTTCACCAGGTAGAAATGCTCCTATTCCTATGACTACTACTGTAACTCGTAATGGAACGATATTAACATTAGCTTCCCCAGGTATTTCAGTATCAACAACAGGAACGTATTATATAATTGCTAAAGGGACTATAGAATCCCCAGTAAATGCTAGGGCAGCTATAGCTCTTGCATTAAATGGAATATTGATACCACAAACTAGTTCTTTAGCTAATCTTCCATTTGGTTCTACTCCAATATCAGGGACACAAGTTATGACATATGCAATTGTTAATATTTCAGCATCTCAAGTAATAACAGTTGTAAATAATGATGTTGAAAATTCTGTATTTGGAAATGTATCTATAGGTGTATTTCGAATTGGTTAATGAAAAAAACTCCGATTTTTCAATCGGAGTTTTTTTCATTAAGCCTAATAAACAAAAATAGGGATTATTTAACATTTTTAAAAACAACAACAGACATATTATATGTATGTGTATAGGGCTAGTATAGTGAAATATTGGGGTTCTTGTCCATCGCCGCCAAAAGGTACATTAAGGAATGGTTCCATACAAGAAAATGTCTCTAAATCAGTCTGTCCTACTCGATTCAGAGACATTTTAGTAATTCTATTCGTAAATATAGATACAGCAAAGTTAAGATTCCTTCACTATCCCGCATTTTTCGATTTTATGATATAACGTTGATTTTGTTACAGTCCTCTTTTTCTTGATCTGCTTAAATTTAGGGAGAATAAATAGGGAGCATTCTAGACTAGGAAAATCGGGGTTCCTAAAAGATTCCCTAAATTTAGGGTTTTAGGGAATATAACGAGCTAATAGGCCTCACGACACCATTTCGGGAAAATTGTACGCTAAGGACTACAAACCCTTATCATTACAATGTTTTTTAAAGATAAGTATATGTTCACAAAGATAAAACCCTAAGTTTAATTGAACACTGATTTGTATACACACTTTATGAACACGATTACAGCTAAAAATCGTTGATATTATTAGGTTTTATCGTCTGTCCATAAACATAACATTTATGTTACAAATCGAATAACTAAGGTTGAACCATAAAGTCGTCTACAAATGATATGGAATATTTTGTCTTAATACCCCTTTTCGGGGGACGGGCAAAGTTATCCATTTAACGAGCGATTGGAACAACTCGCAAAACGACTATTGGGAGAAGAAAAATAAGCGGTAAGTGTCCATGGTAAGCGGACTGGAATGGGTCAGCGGTTTGTGCTGACCTATGAAAGGAGCATTAAGGAATGGACACGTGCAGCCGCTTCTCCATCCTCTTGGCAGTTCATCAAAACGAATCGTTTTGGGGACGCCAACCGGCGAGGGAGCCCCTCAAGGATTGAGGGGTTGGGGAGTTCGATTGGTGGGGTCAAGGGGAAGAGTTCCCCTTGTGGGGTTTGGCAAGGGGAAGAGTTCCCCTTGTGGGGTTTGG
>NZ_LMJQ01000028.1:7368-10748 GCF_001429475.1 Bacillus sp. Root131 | reverse complement strand
TTTTTGAATTGTTTCCCTTTAAAATATCCCATGCATCCTTCTCCTCGCCCCATTTTCTCTATATTTTAACTTCACTCCAAAAACTTTGCAACAGAACCAGAAATTCCCTCTTCACAAGCATTACAGATTCTAGGACAATTTGATTCTGAAGAAATATCAGGCACAATTAGAGAAACACGTCGGTATCGTATACGGAAAAATGGGGAAGAATTGTTCCAATACTATAGACAGAAACATCCGAAATTATTTGAGAAACAAAGATTATACACGTATGAAGAGTTGAAACACCGAGCGGTGTATTACTGTTCGTCTCATTTAATGATTCACATGTAATTCAGGAAGCACTGGAGAATGCCCTGATCACCTAAATACCACTAAAATGGTTATTATATCCAATTAATTAGTCGAGAGGGATAAAAACGAACGCCCAGATTCCTCTCTAACGAAAGATAAGGAGGTTCTGAATACGTTTGAGTCTTGGAAGGCAAATAGCTACCATACAAGGAGATAAGATAATGAAAAGATGGGTAGTAAATATTTTAGGTAGAAAGGGAGATAAATCAGTGAGGATAGGTGCATATACAAGAAATATATAAAATTTCACGTATCATAATGTTTATAAAAACAAAACACAGTAAAAATAACAACAAGGGTTGCTTCTTCTCTCCTTCCTCCGCTACAATAGATATATACTTTCTTTGCCCATTCCCCCGAAAAAGGGGAATAACAAAAAAGACAGAATATGAAATAAGAAAGGTGACTCACTCTATGAATCAACCTTTAGTCAATTTACGAGTCGATTTTGCTTTTAAGCAATTATTTGGTGTACAAGGACAAGAGGAATTACTGATTTCTTTTTTAAATGCAATCTTGCATGAATCCTTATCTACACCGATTGTATCCTTAAAAATTGAAGACCCACATCTCCATAAAGAATATGAAGAAGATAAATTATCCATACTAGATATATTAGCTACACTTCAAGATGAAACCAAGGTGAACGTGGAAATTCAGTTACGAAATACACAAGAGATAGTAAAACGTTCCCTGTATTATTGGAGTAAACTGTATACATCTCAATTGGAGCAAGGGATGCCCTATCGTTCTTTACGAAAAACGATTGCGATTAATCTATTAGATTTTGATCTCTTTCCTCAATATGATGACATGCATACAGTCGGACAATTTTGGAGTCAACAACACAAGGAAGTGTTACTCGAAGATTTAGAAATCCATTTCATTGAAATTCCGAAATTGCTACAGCAATGGAGAGAAGAAAAGATTAATCCGTGGGAAAATGAATTTGCTCGTTGGTTACTTTTACTACCAGCGCATGAAGATGAGCATTTAACCCACACGTTGGAGGATATAGCCATGAAACAAGATCCAATGTTACAGAAGGCAATCCACAAATGGGAAAATATGAGTCAGAGTAGCTCTTTCCGTCTCGCATATGAAGCACGGGAAAAAGTGTTATTTGATGAACAAGCAAAATTAGCACATGCTCGTGAGGTTGGTATAGAAGAAGGGATGGAAAAAGGGAAAGTAGTAGGCATTCAAGAAGGAAAAATCCAACTTATCCGAGGCATGCATAAAAATGGCATGGATATCGAAGATATTGCGAAGTTTACGAATATGGAACTGTCGGAAATACGCAATATTTTAGACAAGTAAAGTGTACCGTACACTTTTTCAAAAGGTTAGATGATTCTTTAGGGCCATCTGAACCTGAAGAACTAATACCAAAAAATAAATCGAATATTCAGAAAAAACAAACCGAATAAATCCAGTTATGTTATAATTAGCTTAACCGATATACTGTACTATCTTTTACTCCCTGATTTGTTATACAAATCAGGGAGCTTTTCGTATGTTCTACGGTCTTTTTATCAGTAAATTTCTATACAAGAAATGATTTCCTAAAAATAAAGTTACTTGCTAGCAAAAGAATGGAGTAAGTACATACCATTTTGTTTTTATACAGAAATATAAGCAAACCTTTTCAAGGGATAGGCTTCTTTTCTATTATTCTATCTCATCAATGCGTTCTTTTCAATGTTTTACTCGTATGAGAGTCCATTACGTTTACTAAAATATCCGCAATACGTTTTCCATTTTCAAAAATAATTTGATTCTTTGTATATATATCTATATATTGTCCTAATCCTTCACTTAACATCACTTCTAATTGCCCATTATCCAGTATTTTCCCCGTTAAAATGGTGGGATGTGTACTTAATGAACGATACAATTGTAACGTATCAGCTAACGATGCCACTAATGGTCTCAACAGAGCATCATAGTGTGGAAGCATATCTGCAGCGATTTGCTCATTTAGCACAAAATCGATTCCATTCTCCTTTAAATCAAACCGATATAAGAAAATCATGTACATAGCACGTCCTTTTGCACTTCATGTGCACAATAGTAGTAGATAATAGAAAGTTGAGGACATGATTATACCTAATTCCCCAACTTTCTCGACTGAATTTCAAAAAGGTGTAGGTTTATTATATAACTGTACGGATCAACTTTTTTGTTTCTTCGCTTCTATTTGATTGTTCCATTTTTTTCGTACAGCTCTTTTTATTGAAGTACTATGAAAGGGATTTTACACTTTTATATATTTTGTTCCCCTTAGTTTGAGGGCGATGTTGCCTTACCTCAGGTGAGGTCTACAAACGAAAAAGACGGTCAATATTGAACCGTCTTCTAAGAAATAAAATGCAAATGTACATTCATATATGACAGCTAAAAACCATATTGAAGACTATGTGCCATACGGAATGAAATACCAATATGTTTTAACAGCATTTCTCTTTCATAGCTTTCATCATAGACATAGTAGAAGTCATCATTTCATCACATTCATGCATTGTATTGACCATAGCTTTATCCATATTTACATTCATTTGCATCATGTTGTTCATCATCATCTTCATACACTTCATTTCACACATCATTTTTTCCATAGACATCATCATATTTGTTGTACCTACCATCATTGTTTTTTCCATTTTAACATCCTCCTACATTTTCAATTTTTTTATCTAGCAATTATAAACATTCTTTTTCTTTTTACAAATACCTCCAAATTCCTTCCTAGATAGATATTGATAAATAATTTCTAGTTAGGATAAAGAAAACCACTATAAAAAGAATAATCTTTTTCATGTAAAAAACTTCCTTAACATACAATTTTCTTTTTATGGTTATGTTTCTTTTAAGCAAAGAATAAATCTAGCAGTTCGTAAAGGTGTACTTATACCGTGCTGTTGATTCCGAAGGAAACACGCTTGATTTTTATTTGAGTAAGAAACGAGATGCGAAGGCTGCCAAGTGCTTTTTAAAGAAAGCCTTGGCTTCTTTTCATGTCACAA
>NZ_LMJQ01000028.1:0-7333 GCF_001429475.1 Bacillus sp. Root131 | reverse complement strand
AGATGTATTCATCAGTTATTTGGATTAACTGCTTAGGAGTGGATTCCAGAAGGAATCTATGCCTTTTTTTGCGTTTGTCCATTATTTGCACCAGAACCAAATATAATAATAAAGAATGTTCCCAGCCATTTACCAAAATAACTCGTTAGAATCTGGGGGAAATTTTTATTAGGATTTTTTTGCATTACCAATATTATAGCTATTCCGATTACCGAAGTTATCATCCATCCAAAAATAATAGCAATCCAACCATCTGTACCTGCAATATTGGCAAGTGGGCTTGGCATAATTAACATACCTGATGCAAGTTGTAGCGAATGAATAAAAACAATATATTCAAATGAAGTTAAGTATTGAAAGTTATGTTTCCTCATAGAAACTACCTCCTTTTAATTCCCTTTCTGTTTTCTTGTTTGCTTTGGTTGTCCTGTACTAGATCGATCAGTTATCAGATGATTAGGAAATCTTACAAAAGAATCTTTTAGTTCCTGTAAACGAAAAGGTGCAATTGGTAGCCCATACGGCGAACCATATGAGGTTATTGTGACAAAATGAGCAAATAGGAGCATTAATCCACTAACAATACCTACAATTCCATAAAAGTAGGCAAATAACATCATTGGAAAACGAATAAGACGAATACAACTTGATAAATCATAATTAGAAACGACAAATGATGAAATAGCAGTAATAGATACGATAATAACCATAACATTACTCACAAGTCCTGCTTGAACAGCAGCCTGCCCAATTACGATACCTCCAACAATTCCAATTGTTTGCCCAATCGGTTGAGGGAGACGAATTCCAGTTTCACGAAGCATTTCTAATGTGATTTCCATAATAAAAGCTTCCAATAAAGGTGAGAAGGGGACTTTAATTCTTGATGTTGCAATAGAAATGTATAGATCTAAAGGAATAATTTCAAAGTGAAATGAAACCATTGTAATATATATTGCGGGTAAAAAAATAGCAATAATAAATCCTAAAAATCTTAATAGGCGGAAAAACGATGCAATTAACCAATGGACATTGTAATCATCAGGGGTCTGAAAAAACCAACTAAATTCATTGGAACAATCATTACGCTAGGGGATCTATCAACTAAAACTGCCACTTTACCATCAAGGATTTGATTAGAAATAGCATCTGGACGCTCACTTATATAAGACTGTGGAAAGGGAGTCCAAATCACCAATACTCAATACTGTATCCGTTTTGATTTTACAAATTCTTGTCTTGACTTCATGTACTACATCTTCGTTTGCCACATCACCTAAGTAAAGTAAATATACTAAAGTAGTGGCCCGCTCTCCAATCTTCAATTTTTTTATTTTCAACTCTGCAGAAGGAATATACCTTCGAATGAGGCCTATGTTTTTAGTGGCATTCTCAATAAACCCATCATGTGAGCCTTTAATAGTAACTTCAGAAATAGGTTCCTGAATCGCTCTTTCTGCCCATCCTTTTGTGTTGATAAGAAGGGACCTCTGTTCTCCTTCCATAAACAATACACATTGCCCCGCGAGCAATCCCTCTTTAATTTCATTCCATGTATATACTATTTTGGTATGAGTAGTAATAATATTAGAATTAAATACTTGCATGTCTTCATTAACTTCTTGTAATAATGGGGTAACGACACTCCCTTTTAGTGCAACACCATCTGTAAGGCCCTCAAGATAATATAGTAATACATTCGTTTTTGTTTTCAATTGCAAAGAATGTTCTATTAAATCTGCACAAATATCAAATTTTTTTACTAATGTACATTTTAGTTCTTGTAAGTTATTTGTTTGGATGGTTTCAATATTTTCATTCATTATTCTCTCAAGTTTATTCATATCTAAAGACATGCGCCTCCCACCTTTATATATAAGATTTTTTTATTATTTTTCTATAATCAAATTCTATGCATTGATTTTAATTAGTTAAAAAAAATAATAACAAGTGGGCAACTGCATTTCTAAATGTATTGCTTTTTGGAAATCCTTCCCTTTAATCTAAATGGGCATAAATTTTTGCCCCATAGCATATCTTTAAAACTGTTCCTGTTAATCTTCTTTTCAAGGCATTCTAAATATTATCATTTTTGAATTTAAGATTTCTTAGACTGTATACACACTTTTTCTTTATTACACCAATTTATTATTTTTATCTTAAATTTGTGGAACGAGCGTGAAAAGGCTTCTAAGTGAGTTCTATTTAGTCCCATTTCTATTCTTTATTGTTTAAATGTATTTATAATTTAAAAAAGGGGTGTGTGATTATGTTACAACATTTATTTTTGGATCTTAGAAAGTATGAATATCTTCAAATTTACTCTTCTGGAAAGCTAGAAGGACAAGGAATGTATGTTGGTTTAGTTGAAGATAACAATCAGACATTTTTATGTTGGCGCAATGAAAAAGGGAATAAAATTTATACCAATATTAATTTTATTAGCATAGAAAAATTATCAACCGACGATAATTGTGGTCATCACAATTACCCAAATTGTAATTGTGATCCGAACTATAATGATTGAAATATGAAAAATTATATCTATTAACATAGCTTTTGTAAATAGATAAGGTGAGGGACATACAATGTGGCGAAACCAACAACAAAATTTAAATTTTGCTGCGCCGCTTGACTTGATACAATCTTTAGTCATCACTTCTGATCCTCAATATCCTTGGACAGATTGTCAGGACAATAGCTCATGTCAAAACTGCAATACCCCTGCCCAGGTCGTCCAGAAAATCAATTTGCGAAAAAAAGACGTTTCGAAGCATTGATACGTGAACAATATAATAATATAAATTTGTATACGGATACTGTACCAAATACATCTGTGCTGATAAATGGAGATATGACTTCCTTTGGACATGATGATTTGTTTAATCCTGAATGGAGTAAGATAAAAGATTTTTTTAGAACATTAAGAAGATCCTATTATTATCGATTAGGCAACCATAATATTGAAAATAATTTTGATGACTTCGTAAATAACGGGTGTTTTAAGAGTTCTCTTGTGAATTTAATTTATCATGTTCAAGGGCGTGGTATACCATCATCTCAATTTGACTATAGAACAGAATCAGGGGGATATTATTTAGGTTTTGCTGTTACATGACACCTAGAAAGTTTGCGTATACAGTAAATTTCGGATCAATATACTCTATACAATTGCAAAGTTTCCCCACAATGAATAAGCAAACTGGCCCGACTATTACTAGTCTTACTGAGTATCATATATTTTAAAATCTGAATTGGTTCGAAAATCAATTAGAAACAGCTAGAAGAAACGGGAAAATCATTGTTTTAAATGTTAACAGACCAGATGTTTGGGCTGGAGGACCTAATACAAGATTCGAAAAATCACTACAACAATACAGCGTTGCAGAAATTTTTTGTGGTCATTATCATACAAGGTATAGAGATTTTCCTAACTGGTATAGTGATTATTTTGGTAGTATACCTATCTTTTTATCCGGTGGTGCATCTCAGAGCACATATTTAATTTTAGAACAGTTTTCAGTTAGATTAGATATTTATAATGTAACCTGTAATGATTCGAAAAATAAAAGACTAGCACGTACGATCAGACTCCCTATATCATAACTGATTAAAATATTTCTATACATGAGACATTCTTTAGGTAATATTCTAAAAAAATAAATATTTTTCTTAAAGCGAATTTAGTGTATTGTGAAATATTATTTTTAATGGATCAATGATCTGAAAATTAGAGAGGAGAATAGCTGATGAATAATCGTTCATTTTTGAATTTGAAAAGAGGGGACTGTATTTATGTATATTCTGGAGGGACTTTAGAAGCACAGGGTAGATACCTTCATGTTGTTGAAGATAAAAATGAATTATTTTTATGCTGGAGAAAGCATAATGGAAATGAAGTATATACAAATTTGAATGGAATTAGTGTAGAAACAATAAATGAAAATACAGCGTATCTACAAAATACACGTGCTACTTGTGAACGAGGATATAACAATAATTATGACGATAATTCAAATAGTTCGCATGAGCATGGATATAATAATAATTATGGCCATAATTCAAGTAGTTCGCATGAGCATGGATATAACAATAATTATTATACAGGTTGTACGTGTGGACGTAGCCACAATAACAATCAGCTTAAATAAAAATAAGCATATTTCAAAGATTAATTTGCTGAAAAAGAGAGCCTTATGATAGCTATTATTGATAAAAATGGAGAAGAGCACGGAATCATATATATTTTTTTCTTTTATTTTTCCTTGAACGGCATTCCAACGTGAGGAATGCTGTTTTGTTACCTTTAACTTCACATATATATAAATTTTAAGAGTTATCCAGGTTTAAGTATCGCTATTTTACTTTTAAATCTTGTACCACTCCATAGAAATCAAAGAATACTTTCATAGGATTAGTTTTAAAAATTCATAAAACCCCAACGTTAAATCTACATGATTATCTTCAAAAATAGGAGATTACTTTATTCATGATTTTTCATTTATTTAAATATTATATAATAGTGTCAATTTCTATCTATTTACAGAGGATATCCAGGGGGCGAGTGCATGGCTCAATCAGAATTTAACCAAAATCTACGGGAGCAAGGGCAATCACGTGCAAGAGTTATTATTCTACGTGTGAATAATCCGGGATACAACACTAATACTTTAGACATCGCAGACATAGAAGATATCATTCATTTACCTCAAGCTATAGAGTTAGCTAATGCATTTCAATCTGCACTAGTACCTACTACATCCAACTTCGGGGAGGACACATTAAGATTTGATGTAGAAAGGGGATTAGGAATAGCTACTCACGTTTATCCTAGAGCTATAAATGTGAATTATGTAACACGTACTTTATCACAAACTAATAATCAAGTACAGTCCATGATAAATAAGGTGATAGAAGAGCTTAAATCTTTATTAGGAATTAATCTGGCTAATTCAGTGCTACAACAATTAACCACTGTAATTACAGAAACTTTTACAAACCTCTACGTACAACAGCAATCTGCTTGGCTTTTTTGGGGACGCCAAACATCATCACAAACCAATTATACTTATAATATCGTATTTGCAATCCAAAATGCCCAAACAGGTAGTTTTATGAAAGCTATTCCTATAGGGTTTGAGATATCTGCATATATTGCAAGGGAACGCTTATTATTTTTTAATATTCAAGATTATGCAAGCTATAGTGTCAAAATACACGCAATTCAAGTTATGCAGCCATTGATTCATGAGAGTTTTCAACCCCTAAGAGGCATATTTAATATCATAACTTCCGTAAATAATAGAAGTGCTATTCAAATTACTGAATATTATGACGAAAATACACATGATTATCCTGTTAAGTTATGGGACTATAATAATATTATTAATCAAAAATGGATTTTAGTTTTTAATCAAACTACCCGTGCTTACAGTATTCAAAACCTAATAGCTCGCTATTTAGTACTAACATGGGATTCTACTCCTGGATCAAATAAAGTTTTTGCTTCTACTAATCGTTGGAACGATTCACAATTCTGGATTCTTGAAAGTACAGCAGATGGTTCCATTTTTTTAACAAATATGAAAGACACTCAATTTGTATTAGAGATAGAAAACTCTAGTACTACTAATGGGACAAATGTTATAGTCAATAGAAAAAATAATAATGCACAGCAAAAATTTTACTTAAATAAAGTAAACCAAGAGTTTCAGGATGGTGTATATAAGATTAAGACTGCCCTAAACAATAGTAGCGTTCTGCAGATGTCTGAAGATTATTTTGGTTATACGTCAGATTACTTTGTGAAATTATGGACCAACAATAATAATGATATTAACCAAAAATGGATTTTTGAATTTGATAGCACTAAATCTGCGTATCAAATTAAAAGTCAAAGGGATCCTTCCTTAGTACTAGCATGGACTTGGAGTGTACCTACTGTTAAACTCCCTATTCCAAATAACGATGATCATCTCTGGTTTCTTCAAAATGCTGGGTCGGGTACCTATTATTTTGTAAATATGACAGACACCCGATATGTTTTAGAAGTGGCTAGTTCTAGTACCACTAATGGAACGATACTTACAATCAATAAACGAAACGGAAATTTAAATCAAAAATTTTTGTTGGACATGATTAATTAATAAAAGATATTATTTATTAGTATAAGGCACGTAAATGATTGTATGATTAAAAGCTCAAATTACAAATAATGACTTTAACAGCAATAGTATTGATTATATAAGGGACGATACCGTATTAGTACATTTATCTCAATGGAAATAGATAGCCTGGTGAAGAATAAATATTCAATCCAAAATATATCCTGTCATTAAAACCGTATATTATATATTGCATTTGTTTTTGACATTGTTTGCTATTTGTATTTCATTTTATTCTAATACAAATAGCAAACATAAATTCGCATGAAATTCAATTTTTACACAAACTTATTTACATAATTAAATTATGAAATACTAAAATATACTCAAAACTGAATGGTATAGTGTATTTAGTCAAATAAAAATTATAACTAAGTGATAATTTTGTATAAGACCATGAAAATTAGTGCAAAAACTACATATAAATGTATGTAAAATAAAACAATTTTATATATAAATTCATACAAAAAATCAATATATGAAAACTGTTTAAAATTCGTTATCTAACATGAATTGGTTAATTTAATCATGATTATGAGGAGGTAATTAGATCAACATAAGAAAAAATTCTATATATTAAAAGGTAATTTACTTTAAAATTTTTCAATGAATCGTTCAGTATTTAATGATTCCTATATAAAATATGAATTATATAGACACATAACAATATGCAGAGATTCATACAATTTTGCTCGAAATCCCTAAATACTGTATTAGATTTTTATTTATACATCTTATTGTTCGTAAAAACGGTATTTCGTGCGAAGTTTACTCATCCTCAGATCAGGATACTTGTTCTCCTATACTTAATTAAAAAAGTACAGATCAATTAATCTATACTTTTTTAAGGGTATTTTTTATTTCAACCTTCCAGACATATTAGCTCTACACTTTCTACTTTAAACATCCCTTCCGTTTCGCTTATATCAACACGAACTTGATCTGTATCTGGGAAAAGTTCTATGGTTTTCGTTGTGTATTCTATTTGCTCATATGGGTTCTGGTGCAAATAATGGACAAACGCAAAAAAGGCATAGATTCCTTCTGGAATCCACTCCTAAGCAGTTAATCCAAATAACTGATGAATACATCTATTCTGATTTTGGGCAGATTGTGCCCTTAATCATGAAGGATACGATACAACGATTTTCCCAATTGGTGATGGAGTA